>JBCCWO010000020.1:0-64424 GCA_039193455.1 Pseudomonadota bacterium | reverse complement strand
TGGTGCCGCTGAAGGGACTCGAACCCCCGACCCCATCATTACGAATGACGTGCTCTACCATCTGAGCTACAGCGGCTTCTGGGACCCTACTATGGCCCTACTAGTTCTACTCCTGTGCCTCGAACCCTTTGGTTTCGCAAGCCATTCTCGCGGGGACCCGCTAATTACGAATGCGTTGCTCTACCAGCTGAGCTACATCGGCACGCCGAGCAGGCACATAAACGGTCGCCGCTGTTGGGGCAAGGGGCGTGGATCGCGCTCCTGGGATTAACTGGCCCACCGTGGCGTTGCCACCAATCCGATCGCCATGGCGACCTTGCCCCGCGCGCCGTTCACACGCACAAACGGCGCATCAGATCCGCAAGTGTCCCGCGCGCCCCATGTCCGAACCACGGCCCAACATCCTCTTCATCACCGCGGATCAATGGCGCGGGGACTGTACCGGCTATGCCGGGCACCCGGTCGTACAGACGCCCAACCTGGATGCCCTGGCCGCGGGGGGCACGGCGTTTTTGCGCCACTACGCCGCCGCCGCGCCCTGTTCGCCTGCGCGGGCGGCGATGTATACCGGGCTCTACCAGATGAACAATCGCGTGGTCGGCAATGGCGCGCCGCTTGACCATCGGTTTGACAATATCGCCCGCGCCGCGCGGCGGGCAGGGTATACGCCCACGCTCTTTGGCTACACTGACATTGCCGCGGACCCCCGCGTGCACGACCCCGCCGATCCGGTGCTGCGCACCTATGAGGGCGTTTTGCCGGGATTTGAGGTGGAACAGGCCCTTTTGGGGGATGAGCGGCCCTGGACAACCTGGCTCGCCAAACAGGGCTACGGGCCCGAGGTGACGAACGATCCCTATCGCCGCGCCGCGCCGGGGGGGCGGCTGCCCCTTGCGCCCGCCCCGTTCGAGGCGCAGCACAGCCAAACGGCCTATCTGGTGGACCGCACCATCGAGTGGATCGGGCAACAGCCCGAGGACACGCCCTGGTTTGCGCATGTGTCCCTGATCCACCCCCATCCGCCCTTCGTCGTGTCCGAGCCGTTTCATTCGCTTTATGCCCACGCCGCCAGCCCGGCCTTTGCGGCGGCCACAGATGAGGTCATGGCCCATCCCGCAATCGAGATTCTGAGGGGCCAGCGCGTTTCGGGCTTTGTCCCCGGCGCCCAGACGATGCTGACCGAGCTTTCGCCCCAGGAACTTGACCAGATCCGCAGGGTCTATTTCGGCCTGATTACCGAGGTCGACATGCATCTGGGGCGGCTTTTTTCAGCATTGGAGCAGGTGGGGCAGTCGGACAGCACTCTGATCGTGATGACGTCGGATCATGGGGAAATGATGGGGGATTACGGGCTGCTGGGGAAAGGCGGGTTCTTTCCGCAAAGCCAGCATATCCCGCTGATCCTGCAGGGGCCGGGCGTGGCGGCGGGTCAGCGCATCGATGAGTTTACCTCGGCAGTGGATATCTTCCCAACCCTGCTCGATCAGCTTGGGGTCGCAGCGCGTAATGGCATCGACGGTCACAGCCTCACCCCCGTTCTCCGTGGGCAGACAGCGGAAACCGGTCGGAACGCGGTGCTATGGGAGTTCGATTTTCGCGAACAGATCGCCAATGGCGCGGGCGCAACCGGCCCTTACGGCCCGGCAGGGGATCACCTTTTGGCGCTGATGGACGAGGCCGGGGTGTATGTCAGCACACCGGGGCGCCCCTCACTGCTGTTGTCGCAAGATAGCCCGGGGGCCATGACCCGTAACCTGACCGAACCGGCGGAGGCGCCGCAGGTGCGGCTGCGCGCTGCGGAAAAGCTGCTTAGCCTGCGGCAGGCCGCGAACGATCAGACGCTGGCCAATATCCGGCTGGGCCCCGACGGGGCGGTCACGATCTGAGCATCCGCCTGTCTAGAAGAGCTTCATGAACGCCCGGATCACCGGCACATCGCGGCGGGCGCGCAAGACGACGATGGACTGTTCCATCGCCAAGTCCGGTGCGGCAAGCGGGATCTGATCCAGCCCGGGATGGCCGCCGAACTCGGCAAGGCTGATAAACCCGATCCCCGCCCCGGTGGCCACAACCTCGCGCAGGGCCTCGCGCCCCTCAACCTCGATGGCCGGGCGCAACGACACCCCCGCCGCCTTGGCAGAGGCCAGCACACTGTCGCGGGTGCGCGAGCCGTCTTCGCGAAAAACCAGCGGGTGCTGCGCCACCTCGTCGAATGTCACCGGCCGCGCCGGATCGGCGAACGTACCCTTACGCGCGATCACGACGATCGGCGTGGCGCCGCGGTCGATGCTGTCGAACTCGCCCGATGCCGCCATGTCGGCAACCACGCCAACCTCGGCCTCATACCGCCGCAGCATCCGCAGGATCCGCGCCGTGTTTCCGGTGCGGATCGAGACAAAGACCTTGGGATTGGCGGTGCGGAACCGTTCAATCGCCTCGGCCACGTGCAGCGCGGAATCGGCCACGATCCGCAACGTGCCGGTCACCGCCGCCGTGTTGCGATCCAGAAATGCGCCGATCCGATCCTCGGTCTCAAAGTATTCCTGCGTCAGCCGAAACAGCGCCGCGCCCGCATCCGTCAACCGGACCTGCCGCGCATCGCGGTGAAACAGCAGCACGTCATGGGCCTGTTCCAGCCGCTTCACCTGATCCGACACTGACGGCTGCGTCATGTTCAGCGCCGCGGCCGCGCTGGAAAATCCCCCCGCACGGGCAACATGGTGGAAGGCGCGCAGCTGGCTGTGTCGCATGGGAGTTTTTTTGCATAGGTATTGGCTATGGCTCAATAGAAAACCAAGATTTTTCTTATGTACTGCGATCAGGCATAAAGGGGCGAACCGTAACGCCGCCAACAGGCCCCACATGACCCAACCCGCCTTCCCCGATCCCGCTCAGGGTGAACCCTTCCTTTTGACCCCGGGGCCGCTGACCACAGCAGCCGAGGTCAAAGAGGCAATGCTGTGCGACTGGGGTTCGTGGGATGATGATTTCCGCGCGATGACGCGGGACATGCGCGCGCGGCTCTTGGCCCTGATCGGGCCGGGGTCCGAAGGCTACGACTGCGTGCCGATCCAGGGCTCGGGCAGCTATTGCGTCGAGGCCATGCTGGGCAGCCTTGTGCCGCGCGACGGCAAGGTTCTGGTCCTGGCCAACGGCGCCTACGGGATGCGCGCGGCTGAAACGCTGCGCTACCTCGGACGCGCATTGCACCTCCTCGACAAGGGCGACTACCTGCCGCCCCGCGGGGCCGAGGTCGCCGCAATCCTCGCCGCGGACCCGGCGATCACCCATGTGCTGGCGATCCACTGCGAAACCTCAAGCGGGATCCTGAACCCAATCGAAGAGATTGCCGAGGCCACACGCACCGCCGGGCGCAAGCTGCTTATCGACAGCATGTCGGCCTTCGGCGCCCTGCCCTTGGATGCCGCCGCGCTGGGCTGCACCGCCTTTGTGTCGTCTGCCAATAAATGCATCGAGGGCGTCCCCGGCTTTGGCTTTGTCATCGCCCGCAAGTATGAGATCGCAGCCGCCAAGGGCAACGCACACTCGCTGTCGCTTGATGTGCACGCCCAGTGGGCCACGATGGAGGCTTCGGGCCAGTGGCGTTTCACACCGCCAACCCATGTGGTCGCCGCGTTCCTCAAAGCGCTCGATCTGCACGCAGCCGAAGGCGGTAGCGCTGGACGTCTTGCCCGGTATCAGGCGAACCGCGACACGATGGTCGCCGGGATGCGCGCGCTGGGGTTCGAGACGTTGCTTGACGACCGCTGGCTGTCGCCGATCATCACCACGTTCTTCTGTCCCGCCGACCCGGCCTTCAGCTTTGATGGCTTCTATGCGGCGATGAAGGCGCGCGGCTTCATCATCTATCCGGGCAAGCTTACTGTGGTAGACAGCTTCCGCATCGGCTGCATTGGCCGGATGGACGCCGCCATCATGGCCCGCGTCGTCACCGCCGCCGGAGCCGCGCTGGGGGAGCTGGGCGTCACCGATGCTGCGCCGCCCGTCTCTGCCCTTGAAGAACGCAAGAAACTCGCCGCCTGATCCCGACACCTCCGAAACACCCGATTGAGAGCATCCATGCCCATCCAAACCCCTGTTACCGCCAACGGCCGCACCTACCCCGCGCCCAAAACCTGCGCCATCGTCATCTGTCTTGACGGCTGCGAGCCCGAGTACCTTGATGTCGCCATCGCCGACGGTCTGATGCCGAACCTCAAGCGCATCCGCGCCACGGGCACCGATCGGCTGGCGCATTCGGTGATCCCCAGCTTCACCAACCCCAACAACCTGTCCATCGCGACGGGCCGCCCACCCAGCGTTCATGGGATCTGCGGCAACTTCCTCTACGATCCGGACACCGGCGAAGAGGTGATGATGAACGACGTCCGCTTCCTGCGCGCGCCCACGCTGTTCTCGCAGTTCTATGAGGCCGGGGCCCGCGTCGCGATGGTCACCGCCAAGGACAAGCTGCGCGCCCTTCTCGGTTCGGGCCTGCGCTTTGACGAAGACCGCGCGGTCGCGTTCTCTTCCGAGCGTTCGGGTGACACTACCAAGGCCGCCCATGGCATCGACCGGGCGAGTGCGTGGCTCGGCATGCCCGTGCCCGAGGTGTATTCTGCTGAGCTTTCCGAGTTTGTCTTTGCCGCGGGCGTCAAGCTGCTTGAGGAATGGGGCCCCGATGTGATGTACCTGTCGACCACCGACTACATCCAGCACAAGTTCGCCCCTGATGCCCAGGGTGCCAAGGATTTCTACGCCATGTTCGACCGCTACCTGGGCCAGCTCGACGCGCTGGGGGCGGCCATCGTGGTAACCGCTGACCACGGGATGAAACCCAAGCACGATGCAAATGGCGACCCGGCGGTGATCTATATCCAGGACGTGCTGGACGATTGGCTGGGCCAAGGGACCGCCCGTGTGATCCTGCCGATCACCGACCCTTACGTGGTTCACCACGGCGCGCTCGGCTCGTTTGCCACCGCGTACCTGCCCGAGGGCAGCGACGTCGCGGCGCTGGCAGAACGCCTGCGCACGCTGCCCGAACTGCTTGAGGTCACGACACGGGCCGAGGCGGTTGCCAGATACGACCTGCCCGCCGACCGGATCGGCGATCTTGTGATGATCTCGACCGAGAACATGACCATCGGCACCAGCGCGGACCGCCACGATCTGGCCGCGTTGAACGAACCGCTGCGCTCGCACGGCGGCCTGACCGAGCAAGAGGTGCCGCTGATCGTGAACCGCGTCGTCGACATCGACACCGCCCCCCGCTTGCGCAACTTTGATGCCTTCCAGATCGCCTGTCAGGCCGCCGCGCTCGAAGAGGTGCCCGCATGAACAAGCCCGAAACCGATATCCGCCACGAGGCGATGCGCATCGGCGGCGAAAAGGTCGACACAGATGCACGGATCGAGGTGCGCTATCCCTACACGAACGCCGTGATCGGCACCGTGCCCGCGGGCGATGCCGGCCACGCCCGCCGCGCGTTCGAAATTGCCGCAACCTATCGCGCGCGGCTCAGCCGGTACGAACGCAGCGAGATCCTGAAACGCGCGGGCGAGATCATTGGCGAGCGGCGCGATTATCTTGCCAAATGGCTGACGCTCGAGCTTGGGATCTGCCACCAGCACGCGATCTATGAGACCAAGCGTGCCCAGGACGTGTTTCAGTTCGCCGCCGCCGAGGCGCTGAAGGATGACGGCCAGGTCTTTTCGTGCGACCTCACGCATAACGGCAAAGAGCGCAAGATCTTCACCAAGCGCGAACCCGTCCGCGCGATCAGCGCGATCACCCCGTTCAACCACCCGCTAAACATGGTCGCCCACAAGATCGCGCCGTCGATTGCGACCAACAACTGTATGGTCTGCAAACCGACCGAGCTGACCCCGCTGACGGCAATCACCCTGGCCGACATCCTGTACGTGGCCGGCCTGCCGCCCGAGATGTTCCAGATCGTCACCGGCTGGCCCGCGGATATCGGGGATGAGATGATCACCAACCCGGAGATCGACATCATCACCTTCACCGGCGGTGTGCCCGTGGGCAAGATCATCGCCGCGAATGCGGGATACAAACGCCAGGCATTGGAACTGGGCGGGAACGATCCGCTGATCATCCTAAACGATCTTGACGATGCCGATCTCGACAAGGCCGCCACGATTGCCGTTGCCGGGGCCACCGGCAATTCCGGCCAGCGCTGTACCGCGGTCAAACGCATCCTTGTGCAAGACAGCGTGGCCGATCGGTTCGTCCCGCTGGTTCTGGAAAAAGCCAAAGCGATCCGGTTCGGCGATCCGCAGGACCCCGAGACCCAGCTTGGCTGTGTGATCCATGCCGAGGCTGCCGAACTCTTTGAAAAGCGGGTCTACATGGCCGCCGATCAGGGGGCGCAGGTGCTCTACGATCCCGGCCGCCAGGGCGCGCTGTTGCCGCCCATTGTCGTCGATCATGTGCCCCACGACAGCGAGCTGGTGATGGAGGAAACCTTTGGGCCGATCATCCCCATCGTCCGCGTGCCCGACGATGATGCCCAGGTCATGGCCATCTCCAACAGCACCGCCTTCGGCCTGTCCTCGGGCGTCTGCACCAATGACTTCCGTCGCATGCAGGCGTTTATCGAGGGGCTCGACGTGGGCACCGTGAACATCTGGGAACAGCCCGGCTACCGGATCGAGATGTCGCCCTTTGGCGGCATCAAGGACAGCGGAAATGGCGTGAAGGAGGGCGTCATCGAGGCGATGAAGTTCTTCACCAACGTCAAAACCTACTCACTGCCCTGGCCGTAACGACGGCCGCACCCTCCTGACATGCACTGTCAGCAGGGCTGCGCTAAGTTGCGCCCATGGCCATAGACGACAAACCCCGCTGCTTCGGATCGCATTCCGAGCTTTACGCCCATTACCACGACACCGAATGGGGCGTGCCGGTGCATGACGACCGGTTGCTGTTCGAGATGCTGATCCTCGAAGGCGCGCATGCCGGGCTCAGCTGGGAAACCGTCCTGAAAAAGCGCGAAGGCTATCGCGACGTGTTTCACAGCTTTGATGTGGATCGCGTCGCGGCCATGACCGACGCTGAGCTTGAGAGCGCGGTGCAAGACCCCGCCATCGTCCGCCACAAGCAAAAGGTCGCCTCCACCCGCAAGAACGCCCAGGTCTTTCAGGCGATCCAGGCAGAGTTCGGGTCGTTTGACGCCTATCTGTGGGGCTGGGTCAATGGCCACACGCTGATCGGCGATTGGGCCACGACCGAGGATGTGCCCGCCAAGACCGATATCAGCGACGCCCTGTCAAAAGACCTCAAGAAGCGGGGGATGAGCTTTGTCGGCTCTACCATCATCTATGCCTATATGCAGGCGGTGGGGCTGGTGAACGACCACGCCCGCACCTGCTGGAGGCACGGGGCCTAGTCGTCCCGCCGTCCGGCCCGCCGCGCGAGTTTTTCGGCCAGGTTCAGCCCCACACCCGGACGGCTCCACGGGCAGACGGCAATGCAGATGGCGCAGCCCTGGGTCTGATTGAAGAACGGCAGGCATTTGTCGAAATCGACATACCACTTCTGAACGCCCCGCACCGTTTGCTTCTCGGGCGCCAGCGCTTCGGGCGGGCAGGCATCCTCGCAGATCCGGCAGTTCTGGCAAAAGGCGTCGATGCCGTGATCCTGCGACGCGGTGACAGCAAAGGGCGCATTGGTCATCACCGCCGACAGCCGGAAAGAGGCGCCAAACTCCGGGTTGATGATCGACCCGTGCTTGCCAAGCTCACCAAACCCGGCGGCAAGTGCGGCCGGGATCATCGCCAGGGCCCCTGACATCGGGCCCGTCACGGCCTCGGCATCCCACCCCTGACGGCGCAGCCATCCGGCAATCTCTTTCGCCGCCCCTGCCGCGCGGGAATACTGCCGCATCACCTCGGCCCCTGCGCCGGGGGCAGGCGCCTGGGAAATCGAATCATAGTCATGCTGAAATCCGGCAACGATGACCGTTTCCCAAGGCGCCTCGTACCCCTCAAAGATCCAGTCCTGCGACAGCCGCGTCACACCCACCTTGTCGCACAGACCCGCCGCCACGAATGTGTCGAGCGCGGCGGTCCAATCGGCGGGGCTGCGGTCCACCACCGTGCCGGCGACCTCTGGCAGGGGCGCATCGAGGATCGCCCGCCGCCGGGCACGTTCCTGTCCAAACGCTGGATCGCCGGGGTCGACGGTGAAAAACCACCGCTGCATCCCGCCATGGGCAATCTCATCGGGATCAATCGCCCAGTAGACAGTGCGCGGACGGCGTGGGGTCGATTCCCCAAGCCCGTTGATGGCATTGCCCGAGATGTCCGGTGCCTGCGCCATCTGGGCGGGGTCGGGGGTAAAGGGGCGGTACGGGCTCACGCGTGGCATGGGCCCGAGCCTAGAGCAAAATTACCTCAGGCGGCGCAAAATCTCGTAACTGGCATAGCCGTCCGGCGTCACACCGATCGAGCGTTGGTAAGACCGGATCGCCGAAATCGTGTTCGGGCCAATGATCCCGTCCACCCCGTCGGTATCGAACCCCGCGCGGGTCAGCCGGCGCTGCAGCTCCTGCCGCTCGGAAAACCGGAGCGGCGGGTCCGCGACCGGCCAGCTTGCCCGGATCGCCGGACCTCCGGCGATGCGATCCGACAGGTGGCCCACGCCGATAACATAGGCATCGGCGGCGTTGTACCGCTCGATCACGTGGAAGTTGTTAAAGATCATGAACGCCGCCCCGCGCGACCCGGCGGGCAAAAGGATCGACGCCTCGCCATAGTTCGGCACCGCCGTGCCGTCCATGTCCCGCACCCCAAGCTGGGCCCAGTGCTGTGGCGATTTCTTTACCCGCGCGCCTGCCTGGGAATAGTCGAACCTGCGGGGCAATTGCACCTCAACGCCCCAGGGCTGCCCCTTGGTCCAGCCAAAGCGGTTGAGATAGGCCGCGGTCGAGGCCAGCGCATCGGTGGGATCGTCCGACCAGATATCGCGCTTGCCATCCCCGCGGAAATCCACCGCATAGGCCAGGTACGAGGTTGGGATGAACTGGGTATGCCCCATGGCGCCCGCCCAGCTGCCGGTCATTCCGCGCGGGCTGACATCGCCCGACTGGATGATGCGCAAGGCCGCCACCAGCTGCTCTTCAAAGAACCGCCCGCGCCGCCCGTCAAAGGCCAGCGTCGCCAGCGCGCCGATGATTGGCGTGTTGCCCTTGTATTCACCATAGGCGCTTTCCAGCCCCCAGACCGCCACGACCACCTCGGCCTCGACGCCGTAAGTCTCTTCGATCTGGGACAGCACCCGGCGATTGTCACGCAGCGCCGCCTTGCCATTGCGCACCCGCGTCGACGACACTGCGCTGTCGAGGTATTCCCAGATCTGCTTGGTGAATTCCGACTGGTTGCGGTCGCGCTGAATCACATCGGCATTGTAGCGCACGCCCTGAAACGCCGCGTCAAAGACCTGCGAGCGGATGCCCTGTGCCAGCGCGCGGCGCCGGAAATCCGAGATCCAGCGCTCAAACGCGCGGTTCGAGACCGAGGCCTGCGCGCTCACCGGAACGGGACCTGTGGCACGAAACTCGGGGCGGGGGGAACGATCTGGCGCAAAGGCGTGCGCCGATACAACGGACAAAACGGCGGCACACACCGACAATACGGCGGCAAAGCGCATGGGGTCACCTGTTTCATTTTTTATAACCTGCTCCGCGCCAAGATAGCGCAAGCGGCCCCGCGCTCAAAGTCGCAATGCCGCAACAGGCGGGCGGTTGCTAACGCCTACGCCGGGTAACCTTACGTTTTGGTTTCCGCGTGCCCGGTCGGGATCGCCCCCGACCCTTGGCGCCCTGCCCGGACGGCATCTTGCGGTCATCAATCTCCAAGAGCTCCAGCATCAGACCGCCGGTGACCGGCACAGCCTCGGCCAGTCGCACAGTCACACGCTGGCCAATCCCGATCTCCATCCCCGTATCCGCCCCCATCAGGGTCTGCGCGTCCCGGTCGAAATGAAAGAACTCACGCCCGATTGAGCGAATCGGGATCAACCCGTCTGCCCCGGTCTCATCCAGCTTCACGAACGCCCCGAACCGGGCAATGCCCGAGATCCGGCCGGTCATCTCTGTTCCCACCCGTTCCGACAGGTAGGACGCCAGATACCGGTCCGTCGTGTCCCGTTCCGCGGTCATCGAGCGGCGTTCCGTGTCCGAGATATGCTGCGCCGTGCTGTCAAGTGCGGCCAGATCCGCCTCGCTCAATCCATCGTCGCCCCAGCCATGCGCCGCAATGAGCGCGCGGTGCACCACAAGGTCCGAATAGCGCCGAATGGGCGAGGTGAAATGCGCATAGGATCGCAGCGCCAGCCCGAAATGCCCCAGATTGTCGGGCGAATAATACGCCTGCGTCATCGACCGCAGCGTGCTGAGGTTGATCAGCTCTGCGTGATCCGTTCCATCCGCCTGATGCAACAGCGCGTTCAGATGTTGCGTCTTCAGCACCTGCCCCTTGGCCAGTACCAGCCCTGCCGATTTCGCCGTCTCGCGCAGCGCCTCAAGTTTCTCTGGTGCCGGTTCCTCGTGCACACGATACAAAAGCTCGGTCTTGCGCTTCTCCAGCTCTTGCGCGGCGGCCACATTGGCCAGCACCATGAATTCTTCGATCATCCGGTGCGCGTCGAGCCGGTCCTTGAAGTTCACCGACCGCACGATGCCCGCATCATCTAGAACGATGTGACGCTCTGGCAGATCGAGGTCCAGCGGTTGCCGTTTCTCCCGCGCCGCGGCCAGCGCGCGATAGGCCGCAAACAGGGGCGCGATCACCTCATCCATCAGCGGCACGCATTTCGCGTTCGGCGCGCCATCCTGCGCGGCCTGCGCCTCTTCATAGTTCAGCGAAGCAAGCGATTGCATCAGCCCGCGATGGAACGCATGCCCCAGCTTTTCGCCCTGCGCCGAAATCTGCATCCGCACGGCCATGCAGGCACGCGGCACCCCTTCGTGCAGCGAACACAGATCACCTGAAAGCCGGTCGGGCAGCATCGGCACCACGCGATCCGGGAAGTAGGTTGAATTCCCGCGCTTGCGCGCCTCGCGGTCCAGCGTCGAGCCCGGCCGCACGTAATGCGCCACATCCGCAATCGCGACCCAGACGATGTGCCCGCCGGGGTTCTTCGGATCGTCATCCGCATGGGCCCAGCACGCATCATCATGGTCCCGCGCATCTGCGGGGTCGATGGTGATCAGCGGCAGGTCCCGCAAGTCGCGGCGGTTGCCCAGATCGGCGGGGGCCATCCCATCCGCCTCGGCGATCACCTCATCGGGGAAATCGTCCGGGATGCCATGCTGATGAATCGCGATCAGCGACACCGCCTTGGGTGCCGATGGATCACCCAACCGGGTGACCACCCGCGCGCACGGCAGGCCCAGCCGGTCCTTTGGCCCCGCCTGCTCGGCCTCGACCAGTTCCCCATCCTTTGCGCCATGCACCCCATCGGCCATCACGCGCCATTCCCGGTCGGTCCCCTTGTCGATGGGTACGATCCGCCCGCCTTCTGTCCCCTTGCGGAACACCCCCAGAACCTTGCGCGGGTTCGTCCCGATCCGGCGAATGAGCCGCGCCTCATAGGCGTGATCCTGCCCCGACACTTCGGTCAGCCGCGCCAGAATCCGATCGCCTTCGCCCAGCGCCGGGTCCGAGGCGCGCGGCATGAACAGGATCACCGGCTCTGGCCCGTCGCCCTGCCATTCCAGCGGGCGGGCGAACAGATCGCCCTCGGCATCCGGGGCCAGCACCTGCAAGACCGAGACGGGGGGCAGCTTGTCAGGATCGCGATAGGTCTTGCGCCTCTTTTCCAGATGTCCGTCTGCTTCAAGCTCGCGCAACAGCCGCTTCAGCCCGATCCGGTCCGATCCCTTGATTCCGAACGCTTTCGAGATGTCGCGCTTCGACGTCTTCGACGGGTTGTCAGAGATCCACTCAAGGATCTGCTCTTTGCTGGGGATCACGGCCATGGCTGGGGGCTAGCACGCGCGCCGCACCGCGTCATGCGGAAAGGCGCGTCAGGTCCTCCAGCGTATCCACATCCTGCAGCGTATCGACCAGCGCAATGCGCGAACCCGATAGCGTCGCCATACTGTCTGCCAGCGCGTGTGGCCCGCTCCAGCGCACACCATGCAGGAATTCCGGCGACACCGCCCTCACCCGCTTCAGCCCCACGGCCCAATACCCGCCATCGGGCGCCGGCCCGAACACCGCCTCATGGCCGCCCAGCGCGGCAAAGGCCCGCGCCACCGCGCGGGTATCAATCCCCGGAATATCCGCGCCCACGATCACCACCGGCCCCGGCGGCATCGCCACCATGATCCGCCGCATCCGGTCCCCAAGGCTCCCCGGCCCTTGCGGTATCCGCGCCAGATCCCCCGGCCAAACCCGGCTTACCAGCCCCGCCGCATCCGGGCTGACCGCCAACACCAGATCCCACCGGGGATCGCGCACCCGGCGCAAAAGCTTTTCCACTTGTCGCCGAAACCACCACGCCGCAGGGACCATCCCGATGTCACGCCCGAGCCGCGTCTTCACCCGCCCCGGGCGCGGTTCCTTCACCATCACCACAAGGCGGCGGCGATGCTCAGGTGAAATAGTCACGCAACATGCGCCCATAGATCGCCTTGAGCGTATGGATGTCGTCGACTTTCACATGTTCGTCCACCTGGTGCATTGTCTGGCCCACGAGGCCGAACTCCACTACTGGGCAGTGGTTCTTCACAAACCGTGCATCCGACGTGCCGCCGGTGGTCGAAAACGCGGGCGTGACCCCCGTCACCGCCTGCACCGCCCCGCTGACCAGATCCGACAACGGCCCCGGCGGCGTCACAAAGCTTTCGCCCGACACCTTGGTCGTTATCTCAATGGTACACCCGGTGTCATCGGCAACCTCCGCCGCCATCTGGCGCAACCACTTTGTCAAACTGGCCGAGCTGTGGGTGTCATTGAACCGAATGTTCACCGTCATCCGGCTTGCCGCCGGGATCACGTTGTTGGCCGGGTTGCCGGTGTCGATGGTGGTCACCGCAAGGGTCGTGGGCCCGAAATGCTCGGTCCCAGTATCCAGCACATGCGTATCCAGCATCGCACCCAGCCGGGCAATGGCGGCCACCGGGTTCTTCGCGCGGTCGGGATAGGCCGAATGCCCCTGCACCCCGGTCACCGTAAAAAACGCCGTCATCGACCCGCGCCGCCCGATCTTCATCACATCGCCCATTTGCACGGGGCATGTCGGCTCGCCCACCACGCAAACGTCCATGCGTTCGCCCGCCTCCTCCATCCAGTCGAGCAAGGCCACAGTGCCGTCGGTTGCATCGCCCTCTTCATCGCCGGTAATCGCCAGAACGACGGCACCGTCGGGGGGCGTGTCGCGCACAAAATCCACCGCTGCTGCGGCGAAGGCCGCAACACCCGATTTCATGTCCGCCGCCCCACGGCCCCAAAGCTTGCCGTCTTGAATGGAGCCAGAAAATGGATCGCCCGACCAATCCGCCGGATCGCCCGGCGGCACCACATCGGTGTGGCCGTTGAACCCAAAGGTCCGTGGGTGGCCCTTGTCACCCCAACGGGCAAAGAGGTTCGCAATACCGCCCCGGTCCGCGCGGTGGCAGGTGAAGCCCCCGGCGCTCAGCACCTCTTCAAGGATGGAAATCGCCCCCGCATCCGCGGGCGTCACACTGGGGCACCGGATCAGGCGGGCGGTCAGGTCTACGGGATCAACGGAAGTCTGTCTCATCCGCCGTCGATACCGCGCGAGGGCCGGGCCATCAATCCTTGCCGAAGAACGGCGTCATCTCGGCCACGATCACTGCGTTCTCATCCCGGGCCCGCGCCATCAGCGCCGTCTCTTCGGCGCCAATTTCATGTCCTTGCGCCAACCGTTCCTCGGCCGTGCCATAGGCGGTGACATCCAGCGGCGCGAGCCCGGCCTGTTTCAGGATGGCCACCGTTTCGCGCACGGCCTCGGCCTCATCCACCCCGCTGGCAAAGCACATCAGCCCCGCACCGGTCGCACCATCGGGCAGGCCGTCACCGTTCTTGCGGCCAACCTCGACGACCAGCGTGTAGACGTCGTGTGATGGTTTCTGTCCCATGGGCGCGCGGGCAAGGCCCGATCAATCGCGCAGCAGATCGTTGATCCCGGTTTTCGAGCGGGTCTTTTCATCCACCCGCTTCACGATGACCGCACAGTAAAGGCTCACCCCGTTCTTCGACGGCATCGACCCGGCAACCACCACCGAATAGGGCGGCACCTCGCCATACATCACTTCGCCGGTTTCGCGATCCACGATCTTTGTTGACTGGCCGATGAAGACACCCATGCCAAGCACGGACCCTTCGCGCACGATCACACCTTCGACCACCTCGGACCGCGCGCCGATAAAGCAATTGTCTTCGATGATTGTCGGCCCGGCCTGCATCGGTTCCAGGACGCCGCCGATCCCGACACCGCCCGACAGGTGCACATCCTTGCCGATCTGCGCGCAGGACCCGACCGTGGCCCAGGTATCCACCATCGTCCCGCTGTCGACATAGGCGCCGAGGTTCACGAAGGATGGCATCAGCACGACACCCGGCGCGATAAAGGCGGACTTGCGCACGACACAGTTCGGCACCGCACGAAATCCCGCGGCCTTCCACTGATTATCGCCCCAGTCCTTCCACTTGCTGTCGACCTTGTCCCACCAGGACCCGCCCTGCGCGCTGCCCGGTTGCTGTTCCATATCCTTCAGCCGGAACCCCAACAGAACCGCCTTCTTGGCCCATTGATTAACATGCCAGGACCCATCGTCCTGCTTTTCGGCCACCCGCAGCGTGCCACCGTCCAGCGCGTTCAGCGTGTCTTCGATGGCCTCGCGCGTCTCGCCCGTCGTGGCGGGGGTGATCGTATCGCGGGCGTCCCATGCCGCCTCGATGGCGTGTTCCAGGGCAGCGGTTGACATGGACAATCCTCCAAAAACGTCTCTGGTCTCAGGTTGGGCGAGGCTATAAGCGGTAAGCCACAGGCGCGCAATCAATGCCGTGGAGGGTTGGCCCTTGAAAGACGACAGCAACCGCCGGTTTCCCAAAGCCGATCAGGATATCCGCAAGGCGCATGACACTCCCGACACGGCACAGACGCGCGCGTCGGCCTATCGTCTGGCGTTCGACGACCCGGAATTTCTGTGCCGCGATGAACTGCGCCCCGTGCGGCTTCAGCTCGAGCTGCTGAAGCCCGAGCTGTTGATGAGCGAATATGGCATTGAGAGCACCATCGTGCTGTTCGGCGGCGCGCGCATCCCGGAACCCGCCAAAAAGGACAGCGCGCGCACCGAAACGCTGGCGAACCTGTCCAAGTACTACGACCAGGCGCGTGAATTCGCGCGGCTGATGACCCTACGCTCAAGCGCGAATGGAAACCGGCAGGATGTGATCGTGACCGGCGGCGGACCCGGTGTGATGGAGGCGGGCAATCGCGGCGCGATCGATGCGGGTGGGGTGTCTATTGGGCTCAACATCGTGCTGCCGCATGAACAGGCGCCCAACGAATACGTCACGCCCGAGCTGTGCTTTAACTTTCACTACTTTGGCATCCGCAAGATGCACTTCCTGATGCGCGCCCGCGCCATCGCCGTCTTCCCCGGCGGGTTCGGGACGCTGGACGAGCTTTTTGAATCGCTGACCCTGATTCAGACCGGTCGCATGGATCGGGTGCCAATCCTGCTTTTTGGGGAAGAGTTCTGGCGCACCATCGTCAACTGGCCTGCCTTGGCCGAGGCGGGCACGATATCCGAGGAAGACCTTACGCTCTTCCGTTTTGTCGAAACCGCGGAAGAGGCAGTGGCCGCCATCGACAACTGGGACGGCGCGGGATCGAAACGCGAGGTGATTCCCGGGCGCTAGGACACGCGTTGCAACGGGGCCGCCGGCGCATCCGCCAGCGCGGCCCGCAGCAGATCGTTCGCCTGGGTTTCCCAATCCGCGCCCAGATCGCGAAGCGCTTTGACCAGATCGGGATCGAGGCGCAGGGTCGGAACCGCGATTGCCCTGGCCCTCACACCCTCGCGAAATCTGCATCGCCGGCTGCACTGCCGCCCGCTGTTTCGGCGCACGGCACTGATCCACCGGTCCGGGGGCGGGAAACTTGGCCTTGCGGGCACGCCTTTGAAGTTCTGAAAATGCCTGCCGTATCGCCGCAATCGGGCGATCTTCCATCTCGTTCATTGTCCTGCCTCGTCCGCACAGTCTGCGCCGCGCTGATCGTTCTCTATGCGCCTTAAGATGGGGTTGAGAACAATCGCTGTCCAGACGGAAAGGCGTCAGAACGGGCGGCGACGGGTCAGGTGCCTAACCTTGCGCCGCCTCAGCTTCGATCTGGGCACGGGATTTACGCGCACGCTCGGTCGCGGACTTCAGCTGACCACACGCGGCCATGATATCCTCGCCCCGCGGTGTTCGGATGGGCGAGGCATAGCCAGCCTTATAGATGATGTCGGCAAAGCTTTCGATGCGCGCCCAGTCCGAGCGTTCATAGGGCGCGCCGGGCCATTCGTTGAACGGGATCAGATTGATCTTGGCCGGGATCCCCCGGATCAACTTCACCAACCGTCGCGCATCCGCGTCGCTATCGTTCACGCCCTTCAGCATCACATATTCAAACGTGATCCGTTCAGAGTTCGACAGTTTGGGATAGGCGCGCAGCGCGTCCAGCAGCGTCTCGATATTCCACCGCTTGTTGATCGGGACCAGCGTATTGCGGATCTCATCCGTCGTGGCGTGGAACGACACCGCCAGCAAACACCCGATCTCCTCGGCCGTCCGCGCGATCTCTGGCACCACGCCGGAGGTCGACAATGTGATCCGCCGTCGACTTAGGCTGATCCCTTCGCCATCCATGGCGATCTGCATCGCGTCGCGCACGGCCTCAAAATTATAAAGCGGCTCGCCCATGCCCATCAGCACGATGTTCGACAAAAGCCGCGTCTCATCTTTCGGTGCGCGCCCAATCTCGGGCCACTCGCCCAGATCGTCACGGGCGATCATCACCTGGCCGATGATCTCACCCGCCGTCAGGTTGCGCACCAGCTTCTGCGTGCCGGTGTGGCAGAACGAACAGGTCAGCGTGCAGCCCACCTGGCTTGAGATGCACAGTGTCCCACGGTTGTCTTCGGGGATGTAGACCGTCTCAACCTCATGCCCGCCCGCGATCCGGACGAGATACTTGCGGGTGCCATCGTCCGAGACTTGCCGTGACACCACCTCGGGCACGGCAATCACGAACCGTTCGGCCAGCTCGGCCCGGTAGGCCTTGCTCAGGTTCGTCATGTCGGCAAAGTCGCGCACGCCCTTCTGGTAGATCCATTGCCAGATCTGGCCCACGCGCATCTTCGCCTGCTTCTCGGGCGTGCCGTGGGCAATCAGGGTGTCACGCAACTGCGCCCGCGTCAGACCCACCAGGTTGATGGGCCCCTCAGGCAGTTTGCGTGGGATCGTCACAAGATCCTGCGTGATCGGGGCAGTCGCCGTCATCATCCTCTCCGAACGGGATACGCGCAGATATAGGATTCGTGACGGGAATGGAACAGGGGCCAGCGCCCCGGATCGTCAGCTGGAACAGCGGTTTTCGGCTTCCTCGACGGCGGCGGTAAATCCCAGCAGCGAAAAGGTGTCTTTCGTCACCGTCCCGCGCGAGGACCGCGCAGTCAGCACGGCAAGCGTGCCGCGCTTCATGGCCGTGGTGATCTTGGCATCCTCCGACGCGGATGCGGGCCAGGCCCACTCACCATCGGTAAAGAGCTCAAACGTCGTCTCGCCAATCTCCATCGACACTGTCGAACCATCCGCAAAGGGATAGCCGCCGGTAAAGGCCAGCTCGCCCGACACGTCCGAACCCGGGCGATGGGTGACGAACAACAAGATATCCCCCCGCCGCACGGCCACCACGCGCCCGTCGCGTGTATTCACCGTCTCTTTCGGGGCCGAAACGCTCCAGCATTCGGTGGGATCGGATTCAACGAAGACCGACCAATCGGTTTCCGCCGCAACCCGGTTCGTAGAATCCTGCGCCGAAGCCGCCGTTGCACCAAAGAGAGTGACGGCCACCGCAAGGCCCGTTGCAATACGTCCTGTCATAGCTGTCCTGCAGCCTCCAACTGTCTCTGCCTCCGGTTTTATGCGTGTCTGTTTTGCCAGACTTGTCGCCAAAAAACCGTTTCAATTCGATAGCCGAAACATAGCGCGTTCCGGGGCCGTTGTGAAACCCCTCGGCACGAATTTGCGCAGGAATCGTTCAGGTTTTGTTGATGCCGGTGCGGCTCAACTCTTGGGCGTGGAACTCACACCGACCTGGGCGGGGCGCAACAGCCTGTCATGGATCATGAAACCGGTCGCAGCGACCTGAATGATCTCACCCGCAACGGTTCCAGGCACTGGCGCCTCGAACATCGCCTGATGCAGCTGCGGATCAAAGGTATCGCCAACCTCGGGCTGGATCGGCTCGATCCCGTGTTTGCCAAAGACATTCACAAGCTCGCGCAGCGTCAGCTCGACCCCTTCGATCAACGCCTTGTCTGCGGAGCTCTCTTCCTCATTCGCGGCATCGATCGCGCGGCGCAGGTTGTCAAAGACCGTCAGCATATCCCGCGCAAGTTTGGAGCCGCCATATTGCTCGGCCTCGCGCCGATCCCGTTCACCCCGCTTGCGGGCGTTTTCGGCATCGGCCAGGGCGCGCATGAAGCGGTCGCGCATATCGTCGCGTTCGGCGGTGAGCGTTGCGATCTGTGCATCGACATCGGCGTCATCGCCCGCAGCCTCGGCCTCGGCGGTGTCGGCCAGCGGGTCAAACCCCTCTTCCAGCGCCTCAAGCTCTGCATCCTGCAACACGTCGCGCTGTTCGTCTTCCTCGATCTTTTGTTTGGCCATGCCGTCTTGCTCTACCCTCGGTCGGACAAAAGCTTGCCCACCAGTTGCGCTGTATAATCCACGATCGGAACGATCCGACCATAGTTCAATCGTGTCGGCCCGATGACACCCACCGCACCCACGATCTTACGGTCCGCGTTCATATAAGGAGAGACCACCAAAGAGGAACCCGAAAGTGAGAAGAGTTTGTTCTCAGACCCGATAAAAATTCGCACACCCTCGCCCGCTTCGGTCAGTTCCAGGAAATCCGCGATATCGCGCTTGCGTTCCAGATCGTCAAAGAGCGTCCGGATGCGTTCGAAATCCTGCTCGGTCTCGGGCGAGTCAAGCAGGTTCGACCGCCCCCGCACGATCAGACGCTCGTGCCGGTCCCCCTCATTCTCCCAAATCGCAACACCGCTTTCGACCATGTCCCGCGCCAGCTCATCCAGCTCACGCCGGCGGGCCGCAATCTCGGCCGCCGTCGCACCGCCGAGTTCGGACAGCGTACGTCCTTCGGCAATGGCGCTGATGAAATTCGCTGCCGCTCGCATAGACGACGGCGTCTGCCCGGGTGGTGGCGTGAACACCCGGTTCTCGACATGGCCATCGGCAAAGACGAGCACCACAAGCGCACGGTCCGGTGCCAGGCTGACAAATTCGATATGCTTGATCGGCGCTTCATGCTTGGGCGCCAGCACAAGGCTTGCCCCCTGCGTCACGCCCGACAGCGCCGATCCGACACGATCCAGCAACCCCGCAACATCGCTTTCATTCGAGCCAAGCGTTGCATCCAGCTGTTGACGATCCACTTCGGACAACTCGCCCACCTCAAGCAGGCCATCGACGAACATCCGCAGCCCCATCTGTGTCGGCACACGTCCGGCCGATACATGGGGGCTGTCGAGAAGGCCAAGATATTCGAGATCCTGCATCACGTTGCGGATCGTCGCGGCGCTGACTTGTTCCGACATCTCGCGCGTCAACGTCCGCGACCCGACCGGATCGCCCGAATTGAGATAGCCTTCGACCACACGGCGAAACACCTCGCGGCTGCGGTCGTTCATTTCCTCGATGATCTTCGTGGCGTCGTTCATTGGCGTGGCCCTGGTCGACAGGCACTTAAAAAGGCCGCGGGGCGCACGTCAATCGGGTTGCACTGGCCCGATCCGCGCAGGTATCACCCGGCTCAACCGGGAAAGGAATGCCCATGCGCCCGTCAGGCCGTCAAATAAGCGAAATGCGCCCGATTTCAATCGAGACGGGCATCACCCGGCACGCAGAGGGTTCTTGCCTTATCAAATGCGGCGATACCCACGTTCTGTGCACCGCCAGCGTCGATGAACGTGTCCCGCCGTTTCTCAAGAACTCCGGCCTTGGCTGGGTGACGGCGGAATACGGGATGCTGCCTCGCGCGACCCACAGCCGGATGCGGCGCGAGGCCAAGAACGGCCAATCGGGCCGCACCCAAGAGATTCAAAGACTGATTGGGCGCAGTTTGCGGGCCGGGATTGACCGCGTGGCCCTGGGCGAACGCCAGATCACAGTCGATTGCGATGTGATCCAGGCCGATGGCGGCACCCGCTGTGCCTCAATCACCGGGGGCTGGGTCGCACTGCGCCTGGCCGTCAACAAGCTGATGAAAGCGGGTGATGTCCTGTCCGACCCGATCATGGACCACGTCGCCGCGGTATCCTGCGGTGTTTACGCCGGCCAGGCCGTGCTCGACCTCGACTACCCCGAAGACAGCGAGGCGGGCGTGGACGGCAATTTCGTGATGACCGGCAATGGTCGCCTGATCGAGGTGCAGATGTCGGCCGAGGGGGCCACGTTTTCGCGTGATGAGATGGGCACCATGCTCGATCTGGCCGATGCCGGCGTGTCCGCGCTCGTGGACGCGCAGAAAGCCGCGGTGGCGTGACCCGGCGCCTGACCGAGAAAGAGATTGTGCTGGCTTCGCATAATGCGGGCAAACTACTCGAAATAGACACGCTTTTGCGGCCCTTTGGTATCACCACGAAACCCGCCGGCGCCTTCGGCCTCGATGAACCCGAAGAGACCGAGGATACCTTTGCGGGCAATGCCCGGATCAAGGCGCATTATGCCGCCAAAGGGGCCGGGCTTCCTGCCCTGTCGGACGACAGTGGGCTGGATGTCGATGCGCTGGACGGTGCCCCCGGCGTCTACACCGCCGACTGGGCCGAAACCCCGAATGGGCGGGATTTCCCGATGGCGATGGGCAAGGTTTGGGACCTGCTCGAAGACAAACAAGCCCCCGAACCCCGCACCGCGCGCTTCCGGTGCACCCTGTGCCTCGCCTGGCCCGATGGCACCGATGCCGTGTTCGAAGGCAAGGTCGAGGGCCGCCTCGTCTGGCCCATGCGCGGGGAGAAGGGCTTTGGCTTTGACCCGATGTTCGTACCCCTTGGTGAGAGCGAGACCTTTGGCGAAATGGACCCGGCGCGCAAACACGCCATGTCCCACCGCGCCGATGCCTTCCAACAGCTGATCAAGGCCTGCCTTGACTGAGCCATGGCAAAAGGCCGGGTTTGGCCTGTACATCCATTGGCCCTATTGCAGCGCAAAATGCCCTTATTGCGACTTTAATAGCCACGTCGCGCAACAGATCGATCAGGCCCGCTGGGCCCGCGCCTACGCGTCCGAGATTGCCCGGATCGGCCGCGAAACGCCAAACCGCATCCTGCGGTCGGTGTTTCTGGGCGGCGGCACGCCCAGCCTGATGGACCCTGACCTTGTGGCCGAGATCCTGGATGCTGCACAGATCACATGGACGCCGGCCAACGACATCGAAATCACGCTTGAGGCGAACCCAACCTCGATCGAGGCGGGGCGTTTTGCGGGGTATCGCGCCGCCGGGGTCAATCGCGTCTCGGTTGGAGTACAGGCCCTGAATGATGCAGACCTACGGCGCCTGGGGCGCATGCACAGCGTGGCTGAGGCGAAGACAGCGCTTGAGATTGCCGGACGCACATTTGACCGGATGAGCTTTGACCTCATCTACGCGCGCCAGCACCAGACGCTGGCCGATTGGCAGCGGGAGCTGAAAGAGGCCGTGCAGATGGCCCAGGGGCACCTCTCGCTGTATCAACTGACCATCGAGGACGGCACAGTCTTTGGCGCGCGCTTTGCCCGGGGGCAGCTTCCCGGTCTGCCAGCCGAAGAAACCGGCGCGGACATGTATTTCGCCACGCAAGAGATCTGTGAGGCCGCCGGTTTGCCCGCCTACGAAGTCTCTAATCATGCGCAAAAGGGCCATGAGTCCCGCCACAACCTAATCTACTGGCGGGGCGGTGACTATGCCGGGATCGGGCCCGGCGCACACGGGCGGCTGACCCTGGAGCGCCGGCGCATCGCAACATCGACCCCGCTTGGCCCCAGCGACTGGTTGGATCAGGTCGAGCAGACAGGATCAGGCGAGGCGCCCCGCGAGACGCTGTCACCGTCTGACGCTCAGGTCGAACGGATCATGATAGGCTTGCGGTTGGGTGAGGGTATGCCTATGGCCGATGTCGGAAGCGACTGTCTAAACAACAATAAAATCAATGATTTAGAAGATCAGCATCTGGTGTCCGTCACAGACGGAACGCTGGTGCTGACGCCGCAGGGCCGCCCGCTGTTAAACGCGATCTTACGGGAAATTCTGACCTAAACCTCTGCCGTGATGCGGCGACACAGGTCGTCGAGCTGCTCAAGCGACTTGTACCGGATGGTAATCGCCCCGCTTTCCTGGCCAGAGGGGTGGTCTATGCTCACCCGCATCCGCAGCACCGCCATCAGATCCTGTTCGAGCATCTTGGTATCGGCGTCCTTGGCCGAATGCGTCACTGATCCGGCCTTTTTGGCCGCTGCGCTGCCCTTGGCAAGCTTCTCGGTCTGACGCACCGAAAGCGCCTTTGCGACAACCTCGCGCGCAAGCGCAAGCGGATCTTCCGCGGTGATCAGGGCCCGCGCGTGCCCCGCGCTCAGGCGACCATCGGACACCATGTCCAACACCTCGGACGGTAGAGACAAAAGTCGCATGGCGTTGGCGATGTAGCTTCTGCTTTTCCCCAGCGCTTCGGCCATCTTCTCTTGCGTGTGCCCGAACCGATCGACGAGCTGTTTATACCCCGCCGCCTCTTCCACCGGGTTCAGGTCCGCCCGTTGGATGTTTTCGATGATGGCAACTTCAAGGACCTGGAGATCGTCAAATTCCCTGACGATTGCCGGCACCTCGTGCAATTTCGCAATCTGGGCCGCTCGCCACCGGCGTTCGCCAGCAACGATCTGGTAACGATTGGGTGCGGCAGGATCGGGGCGCAGGATCAACGGCTGGATGATGCCCTGCTCGGCGATCGAGGCCGCGAGATCGGCCAGCGCATCGCGATCGAACACGCGGCGGGGCTGATCGGGGTTGGCCGAGATCTGATCGATCGCGATCATATGGTCGGCTGGCGGCGGGGTGGCGCCAGCATCAGGTGCAGCAACCGGGGTGACGTCCGACATCAGCGCCGACAGCCCCCGGCCCAATCCGCGGCGATCCTTTTTGTCGGCCATGGCTAACCTACCCTATGTTGTGACGGCTTCGTACCGCTCTACCATTTCTTGAGCAAGGGCGCGATAGGCAACGCTACCGGTCGAGGTTTCGTCATACTCCATCACCGGCACAGCGAAGGACGGCGCCTCGCTGAGGCGGACATTGCGCGGCACGATCGTGTCGAACACCATCTCACCCAGCGTCTCCCGGGCATCCACCTCGACCGCGCGGCTCAGGTTATTGCGCCGGTCAAACATCGTCATCACCACCCCCTCGATCCGCAGATCAGGGTTCGCGGATTGTCGGACCTCACGCACCGTGAGCATCAACTGGCTCAGCCCCTCGAGCGCGAAGAATTCGCTTTGCAGCGGGACCAGCACCGAATGCGCGGCCACCATCGCGTTCACCGTCAACAGGCTGAGCGATGGGGGGCAATCGATCAGCACAAAGGTAAAGCCCAGCGCCGCCATATCCGCAGTGCGCAACGCGCTGTGCAAGAGGTGGCTGCGCTTTTCCGTGCTGCCCAATTCGATATCAGCCGAGCTGAGATCCGTGGTCGCCGGCGCGATCCATAGGCCCCCGGTGCCCGTTTCGCGCACAACCTCCGAGATCGAGGTCTGTTCAATCAGCAGGTCATAGGTGCTGATCTCGCGATCCGACGCGGCAATTCCCAGACCGGTCGACGCGTTTCCTTGGGGATCAAGATCAATGATCAGCGTTTTCTGGCCAGTTTCCGCAAGCGCAGCGCCAAGGTTGATCGCCGTCGTCGTCTTGCCCACGCCGCCCTTCTGGTTGGCGATGGCAATGATGCGGGGGGCCGTGGCGTCACTCACGTGCAAGCTCCGTTATCTGAAGGATGACGGCACTGTCGTCCGTTTCGCTGGGCACCTTCTCGCAGTGGAAGGACCATGTTTCAAGCGCTTTGGCGATCTCATCGGCATGGCGCGCGCCTTTCGGCAAAAGCGCGGTACCGCCGGGGGCAAGGTGGCGCGCGCAATGGTCCAACAGCTTGGGCAGGGGGGCAAGGGCGCGGGCGCTGACGACCTGGGCGTTCAAGGAAGGGGCATCTTCCAGGCGCTGGGCACGCACGGCTACGGTGACTCCGGTTTCCCGGGCGACGGTGCGCAGGAACGCCGCCTTGCGTTGATCGCTTTCGACCAGCGTCACTTCAAGTGGCGTCTCCGCCGCGAGAATGGCGATGACCATGCCAGGAAACCCGCCGCCTGATCCAAAATCAGCCCAGCGGGTGATCCCCGGCGGCGCCAGGCGAAGAAGTTGCGCGGAGTCGCGGAAATGGCGCGTCCAGAGAGCGGGCAGCGTCGCTGGGGCCACCAGGTTGATCCGTGGGTTCCACTTCTTCAGGAGTTGGGCGTAAAGGTCCAGACGCTCCAATGTTTCACGTGAAACATCCGTTGCCGCAACGAAGTCCGCGCGGTCCGCCGTCACGCCGATTTGCGGGCGGCTTGCCGCAGTTTTGCGAGGATCAAGGTCAACGCTGCTGGCGTTACACCCTCGATCCGGCCTGCCTGCGCAAGCGTTGCCGGGCGCGCGGCCAGGAGCTTTACCTGAATTTCCGATGAGAGCCCCGACACCGCCCCATAGTCGAAATCCGTCGGAATGGCCTGTGCCTCATCCCGCGCGAGCGCGGCGACATCGCGTTCCTGGCGGGCAATGTAGTTGGCGTAGAGAGCATCCCGCGCCAGCTGATCTCGGATATCCGGCGCGACCTCTGCCACGCCTGGGTCCAACGACAGCACCGTGTCCATCGATACGTCTGGCAGAGCCAAAAGCTCAAACGCCGTCCGCTTGGTTCCATCCTTGGCAAGACGCACCCCATGGGGCGCCAGCTCTTGCGGCGACCAGGCGCGGGCGGTCATGCGGCGGCGCCCTTCACTCAGCTGATCCTGCTTTTCTTCAAAGCTTTGCCGCCGAACATCCCCGACGCATCCAAGCTCAATCCCAAGCGGGGTCAGTCGTTGGTCTGCGTTGTCCGCCCGCAGCGACAACCGGAACTCGGCCCGCGACGTGAACATCCGATAGGGCTCGGTCACCCCACGCGTCACAAGATCGTCGATCATCACGCCGATGTAAGAGTCACGCCGTGAAAACGTGACGGGATCCCTCCCCAGCGCCCGCGCCGCGGCGTTCAGCCCGGCGACCAAGCCTTGTGCCGCCGCCTCTTCATACCCGGTGGTCCCATTGATCTGCCCCGCAAGAAACAGCCCGGGCACGTCATGCAGTTCTAGCGTGTTCTGGAGCGCGCGGGGATCGACGTAGTCGTATTCGATGGCATAACCCGGTTGCAGGATCTCGGCCGCTTCTAGGCCCGCAATCAAATGGACATACGCCGTTTGCACGTCGATCGGCAAAGAGGTGGAGATGCCGCTGGGATAAACGGTATCTGTGGTCAGCCCCTCCGGCTCCAGAAAAATCTGGTGGGCCTCTTTCTCGGCAAAGCGCACCACCTTGTCTTCGATCGAAGGGCAATACCGGGGACCAACGCTGTCAATGGAACCGCCATACATGGCTGATTTCGACAGATTCTCGGCAATGATTTCATGAGTTCGCGGGTTGGTATGGGTGATCCCACAGGGGATCTGCCGCGCCTGCACGCCCTTGGACAGGAAGGAAAACAGCACCGGATCGTCATCGCCGGGCTGCATCTCCAGTTGGTCCCAGGCTATGGTTTTGCCGTTCAGACGCGGCGGCGTGCCCGTTTTCAGGCGGCCAAGGGGCAGACCAAAGCCGTCGATCCGTTCCGCGAGCTTCACCGACGGGCGCTCGCCGATCCGGCCGCCGGCGCGACGCTCTTGCCCGATATGGATCACACCGCGCAGAAACGTCCCCGTCGTCAGGACCACCGCGCTTGCAGAGATCTCGGATCCATCCGCCAAAATGACGCCCTGCACCGTATCTCCGGACATCCGAAAATCCGCCGCTTCCCCTTCGATGATCGACAGGTTCGGCGTATTCTCCATCTCTGCCAGCATCGCGGTCCGATAGATCGCGCGGTCCGACTGGGCACGGGGGCCCTGCACGGCAGGCCCCTTCCGCCGGTTCAGAAGACGGAACTGAATTCCCGCCGCATCCGCGACACGGCCCATGACGCCATCCAGCGCATCAATCTCGCGCACCAGGTGGCCTTTTCCCAGGCCACCGATGGCCGGGTTGCAGGACATCACCCCGATGCCTTCCCGGCTCAGCGTCACCAACGCCGTCCGCGCACCCATCCGTGCGGCCGCATGGGCCGCATCGGCACCTGCATGGCCGCCGCCGATGACCAGAACGTCGAAGTCAGGATGTTTCACGTGAAACACTCCTATTTCCCAAGGCAGAAGGTTGCGAAGATTTCGCCAAGGATATGCTCCACATCGATGCGTCCGACAAGTGAGTCAAGCGTGCGAATTGCCAGATGAAGCTCATGCGCGGCGATTTCTGCGTGCGCCGCGCCACGTTTCACCGCCATATCCGCCGCTTGCAACCGCTCGACAGCCTCGGCCATCGCGAGCCGGTGGCGCACGTGAGTCGCTGACGATGCCCCCGCAGCCCGGGTTTCCAATACAGCAGCTATGCGTTTCACAAGCTCGTCCAGGCCCTCGCCCGTGAGCGCCGAGACTGACAGCCCCGCCCCCTGCGCAATGTCCGCTTTAGACGTGACCACGATATCGTCACCCTCCGGCGCGATTGGTAGCGCGGTGTCGTCTGCCGTCTGCAGGATCAGCCGCAGGTCCGCACTCGCTGCCCGCACCAATGCGCGCTCAACCCCGATCTCCTCCACAACGTCCGAGGTCTCCCGCAAGCCCGCGGTATCAAGCAACGTCACCGCCAGCCCCGCAATGTCCATGCGCACCTCGATGACATCGCGGGTCGTGCCCGCGACATCCGACGTGATCGCAGCCTCACGCCCGGCCAGTGCATTCAGCAAGGTCGACTTGCCCACGTTCGGTGGACCCACGATCGCAACCTCGAACCCTTCGCGAATGCGTTCCGCACTTGCCGCCCCAGCGATTTCACGCGCGATGCTTTCGGACACGGCTGCGATCAGCGCCGTCACCTCCGGCGTCACATCGACCGGGACATCTTCATCCGCGAAATCAATCGTCGCTTCGATCAGCGCAACCGCGCGCAGCAGCTTCGAACGCCACGCCTCCGCACGCTCACCCAAAGCACCCGACAGCAACCGTAATGCCTGCTGCCGTTGCGCCGCGGTCTCCGCCTCGATCAGATCCCCCAGCGCCTCAACCTGCGCCAGATCGAGCCGCCCGTTTTCAAGCGCGCGCCGCGTGAACTCCCCCGGCTCGGCCAGGCGCAACCCGGGCAGACGCCCAAGCGCCATCAACAGCGCGTCCGTCGTCGCGCGCCCGCCATGCGTCTGAAACTCGACAACGTCTTCGCCGGTGAAGCTATGGCCAGCCTCGAACCGCAGGATCACCGCGTCATCGATGACCCCAAGCTCCGTGTCCGTCACCCGGCGCAAGCCAGCGTGCCGTGGGGCCGGGATCCGCTGAACCAAAGCCCCGAGTGCGGTGACAGCATCCGGGCCGGACACGCGCACAACCGCAACACCCGCCTTCCCGCGAGCCGTTGACAGGGCGAATATCGTATCAGACATATTCAACCCATTGATAGTAAAAGGTTTTACGTGTTCATCGAGTCGAAGAACTCAGAGTTTGTCTTCGTTTGCTTCAGCTTGGAAATCAGGAACTCGATAGCATCCGTCGTCCCCATCGGGTTCAGAATGCGCCGCAACACAAAGGTCTTCTGCAGGTCCACCTTGTCGACCAGCAGGTCCTCTTTCCGGGTGCCGGATTTGAGGATGTCCATCGCCGGGAACACGCGCTTGTCTGCGACCTTGCGATCCAGAACGATTTCCGAGTTACCCGTGCCTTTGAATTCTTCGAAGATCACTTCGTCCATCCGGCTGCCGGTGTCGATCAGCGCCGTTGCGATGATGGTCAGCGATCCGCCCTCTTCGATATTCCGCGCGGCACCAAAGAACCGCTTGGGGCGTTGCAGGGCGTTTGCGTCCACACCTCCGGTCAGCACCTTGCCCGAGCTTGGCACCACCGTGTTGAACGCCCGGCCCAGGCGGGTGATCGAATCGAGCAGGATCACCACGTCGCGCTTGTGTTCGACCAGACGCTTGGCTTTCTCGATCACCATTTCCGACACCGCAACGTGCCGCGTCGCCGGTTCGTCGAAGGTCGAGGAAATCACCTCACCCTGGACCGAGCGCTGCATGTCCGTCACCTCTTCGGGACGTTCATCGATGAGCAGCACGATCAGATAGCATTCCGGGTGGTTCGCCTCGATCGAGTGGGCGATGTTTTGCAGCAGAACGGTCTTACCCGTCCGCGGCGGCGCCACGATCAGCGAACGCTGGCCCTTACCGATCGGCGCCACCAGATCGATGATCCGGGCCGAGCGGTCTTTGATCGTCGGATCCTCAATCTCCATCTTCAGCCGCTCATCGGGGTAAAGCGGTGTCAGGTTATCAAAGGCCACCTTGTGCCGCGCCTTCTCAGGCTCCTGAAAGTTGATGCTCTCAACCTTGGTCAGGGCAAAGTAACGCTCATTGTCGGCCGGCGCGCGGATCACCCCCTCGACCGTGTCACCGGTGCGCAGCGAGAACTGGCGGATCATGTCGGGCGAGATGTAGATGTCATCGGGACCCGGCAGATAGTTCGCCTCGGGTGAACGCAGGAAACCGAACCCGTCCTGAAGAACCTCAAGCACCCCATCGCCGCCGATGACCCAATCGTCTTCGGCGCGCTCCTTGAGAATGGCGAACATCATGTCGCCTTTGCGCATGGTCGAGGCATTCTCGATCTCGAGCTCTTCGGCAAGCGCAAGCAGGTCTTTTGGGCTTTGCGCCTTGAGCTCGGCGAGGTTCAGTCTGTCAGTGGTCATTGGAAATCCCGGGCGCCGGCGGCAAGGCGCGGGCGATGTCATATAAGGATGGGTCGTCTGCCGGACGGCGACGCGAGCGTTACGTAAGCGTTGACCCCCGGTGAGTCAACGCCTGATCAAAATGGTCGTGCAATCACCGAGACGACGATCACGATCAAAAGAACGGTCGGAACCTCGTTCATCAACCGGTAGTCCCGGCCGGACCGGCTGTTCGCCCCTGCCACAAACTCTTTCCGCCGCGCCCCGCACCACATGTGGAACCAGGTCATCCCGACAATCGCCGCCGCCTTCAACCACGGCCAGACTGCGCCCCAATCCACGATCCCCGGAGTCGCGACGAGCAATAGACCAAATGTCCAGGAGGCGATCATCGACGGGTTCATGATCAGCTTCAAAAGCTTCCGTTCCATCGTCTGGAACAGCGTATCCGTCTCGCTACCGGTTTCGACGGATTCCGTGTGATAGACGTAAAGCCGCGGCAGGTAGAACAGCCCCGCCATCCACGCAATCACCGAGATCACATGCAGGGACTTCGTCCAGGGATAGAGGATGGCTAGAATATCCAAAGATCGGGTGCTCCCTCGCGCCGACCCTCCTTAATAGAAATAAAGAAAGAAAGAAAAGATGATGAATTAGTAGGATCTGTGGATAGTGGGGATTATTGGTTTGGCCACATGGTTGTCCACAGCCTTGGCGGGCCAGGTCCAAGGTTCCCACAACCGATGATGCGGCCAGACCTGAAATAATGTAACGTCTCTTCAGTATCTTATGATGAGTGATGATGGACCCCGCCAGATCTGTCCCCGATAAATCCCCGCCCGTTGCCATGGCACAGGTTTTGCTATCCACATGGTATGGAATTGGGTGTTGCGGGGGAGCGATGGGCGGAGTTTCAGGGGTAGCGAAAAACTCACCGATCCGGTCACATCGCATCCGCCGATTCCTTCAGAGTTTCTCCACAGGATCATAATGAGAACACGCCTCATCCTGGCCTCTGGCTCCGAAACCCGGCAGGCGCTTCTGCGCAATGCTGGCGTTGTTTTTGAGTCCGAGAAACCCCGCGTCGATGAAGCGCTTCTGAAGGCGAGCCTCCTGGCCGAGGATCGTAGCCCCCGCGATATCGCCGATGCATTGGCCGAGATGAAGGCCGCGCGGGTCGCCGACAAACACCCTGGCGCGATGGTGATTGGGGCGGATCAGACACTGGATCATGGGGGTCGCCTGCTGTCGAAACCCGAAACGGCAGACGATGCGGCTACGCAAATTTCTGCGCTCTCTGGCAGTCGGCACATCCTCTGGTCCGCTGTTGTCCTCTTTGATGACGGCAAACCGGTCTGGCGCCATATCGGACAGGTGCGGTTGCAGATGCGGGAGTTAAGCGCGGGGTACATCCACGATTACGTCGCCCGAAACTGGGACAGCATTCGGCACAGCGTTGGGGGATACAAGCTTGAAGAAGAGGGCGTCCGGTTGTTTTCGCACATCGATGGCAGCTACTTCGATGTCCTGGGCTTTCCCCTGATCGAGGTTCTGTCCTATCTCTCGCTGAGGGGGGAGATTGAGACATGACGGATGGACGGATCCCGCTCGCCGGTGTCATCGGATCGCCTGTGGCCCATTCAAAGTCGCCGCGTTTGCACCAATACTGGTTGCAACGCTACGGTTTGCGCGGCCACTACGTGCCGCTCGATATCACCCACGCCGATCTTGCCGACGCCCTGAAAGTGATGCCCAAGCTCGGCTTTGTCGGGGCGAATGTGACCATTCCCCACAAAGAGGCCGTTCTGAATTTCGCCGATGTCGTGACAGACCGTGCCTCACTGATCGGGGCGGCCAACACGTTGATATTTCAGGCGAATGGCAAGATTCATGCCGATAATACCGACGGCGTCGGGTTCATTGAGAACCTGCGCCACAATGCACCGGACTGGCGGCCTGATACGGGCCCGGCGGCAATCATTGGCGCCGGGGGAGCGGCCCGCGCGGTGGTTTCTGCCCTGATCGATGCGGGCGTGCCCGAAATCCGCATCACCAACCGCACGCGGGCACGCAGCGACGCCTTGCGCGCGGAGTTTGGCAAGCGGTTGTCGGTCTTCGATTGGGTTGCGGCCGGCAACGCCATTGATGGTGCCGCGACTGTGGTGAACACGTCTTCGCTGGGCATGTCCGGCAGTGCCGAGTTTCGCGTACCCCTAGATGGCCTGCGCACGGACGCCGTGGTCAATGATCTGGTCTACAACCCGCTCGAAACCGCGTTTCTGCGCAAGGCGGCGGAACATGGCTGCCAGGTGGTCGATGGATTGGGCATGCTGCTTTACCAGGCCGCACCTGGATTTGAGCGCTGGTTCGGTCTGCGCCCCGAGGTTGATGACGACACCCGCCGCGTGGTTTTGGGGCAGGGATGACATTTGTTCTGGGCCTGACCGGATCGATCGGCATGGGCAAGTCGACAACGGCCCAGATGTTTGCCGATCTTGGCGCGGCGGTCTGGGACGCCGATGCCGCGGTGCACCGGCTCTATGCGCAAGATGGCCCGGCGGTTGCACCGATTGCCGAGGTCTGCCCAGCCGCAGTCGTGGACGGGGCGATCGACCGCGATGCGCTGAAGACATGGATCGCTGCCGACGATACGGCGCTTTCACAGCTTGAGGCCATCGTACACCCGCTGGTCGCCGCAGATCGCGCACGCTTCATTGCCGAAGCTACGGCGGACCTTGTGGTGTGTGACATCCCGCTTTTGTTTGAAACAAACGCACAGGATCAGTTCGATGCGGTGGCGGTCGTTTCCGCACCGCCAAAGGTGCAAAAACACCGGGTGCTGGCCCGGCCCGGGATGACAGCAGAGATGTTTGCCAAAATCCTGTCGCGGCAGATGCCCGATGCCGACAAACGCGCGCATGCCGACTACATCATTCCTACCCGAACCCTTGAAGGTGCCCGGCATGCGGTTCAGGATATCGTGACTGCGATACGGGCTGGGCAGGCAGATGCGTGAGATCGTTCTTGATACCGAAACCACCGGTTTTGATCCCGAAACCGGGGACCGGATAGTCGAAATCGGCGCTGTTGAGCTGATGGGCCATGTGCCGACTGGCAACACCTATCACCAATACATCAACCCCGAACGCGCCATGCCGGAAGACGCCTTTGCGGTGCATGGGTTGGGCGATGATTTTCTGCGCGACAAGCCGGTGTTCAAAAAGGTCGGGCAGGCGTTTCTGGACTTCGTGGGCGACGCCAAGCTGGTCATTCACAACGCTGCCTTCGATATGAAGTTTCTGAATGCCGAACTTGGTTGGATGGGCCTGCCGCTCCTCCCCCAGGATCAGGCAATCGACACCCTGGCCATTGCGCGCAAGCGTTTTCCGGGGTCCCCCGCCTCGCTGGATGCGCTGTGCCGCCGGTTCGGGATCGACAATTCATCGCGAACGCTTCACGGAGCCCTGCTCGACAGTGAGATCCTGGCCGAGGTTTATCTTGAACTCATCGGCGGACGGCAGCCGGGGTTCGGGCTGGTGCAGGCCGTGGGCGATACCAATGCACAAGGGGATGGCGATGCGTGGCGCCCGCGCCCGCGCGTGACACCGCTCGCGCCCCGGATCACCGATGAGGAGCGTGCCGCCCACGCCGCCTTTGTCGGCAAGCTGGGCGACAGCGCGCTGTGGTAGCCTAGTTCTCGGCGCCTTCGGCGTTTTTCGCCGCTTCCATCGCCGCCTGCCGCTGGAGCAGGGTCTGGCGGTACAAGGCCACGAAATCGATGTTGTCGAGGTTCAGCGGGGGGAACCCGCCATCGCGGGTCATGTCGCTGACAATCCGGCGCGCAAATGGGAACAGCATCCGGGGGCATTCGATCAGCAGAAAGGGATGCAGCTGTTCTTCAGGCACATTCTCGATCTGGAACACACCGCCATAATCCAGCTCGAGCACGAACATCGTGTCTTCGGTGCCCTTGTTTTTAGAGGTGATGTTGTATTTCGAAATGATTTCGTACTGGTTCTCGGTCGACCGCTTCTTGGCGTCGATGCTGACCTGCACCTGAATATCGGGGGCAACCTCGCCCTGAATGCCCTTTTGCGCGACGATGTTTTCAAATGACAGATCGCGGATGAACTGCGCCAGGATCTGCATTTTCATTTGCGGTGCCGCGGCGGGGGCGGCGCCGTTTTCGTTTTCTGCCATCTATCGGTCTCCAAAGAGCGGGAATCTCGCGCGGTGCCTAACAGACCCGCCCGGCGCCCTCAATGCCGGGTCCAGCCCGAGGGTTCGTTGCGCGTCGGCCGGGGCTCGGGGTCGACCTCGGTGGACTCGCCGTTGATGATGTCGGCATTATCCCGATGCCGCGGCGGTTCCCCATATTCAAACTGCGCGACCGTCACCCGAGATTGCAGATAGCGAAACACAGCGGCCCGCACGGGCGGAAGCAATAAGGCGAACCCCACCGCATCGGTAAAAAAACCGGGCGTCAGCAACAAAGCGCCGGAAAACAGGATCATCGCACCATGGGCCAGCGGCTCCACCGGGTCGCGAAGCTCATTAAATGAGCGCCGCAGCCGATCCATGGCCTGAAGCCCCTGACTGCGCACAAGATATGTGCCCAGGATCGCCGTCAGCACCACAATGCCCAGCGTTGGAAAAAGTCCGATGGCCCCGCCGACCTGGATAAAAAGTGCGATTTCAATCAGCGGAACCGCGAGAAAAAGGAGAAAGAGCCACATGTCGACCTCAACTGTCTGGGGGCGCGGTAGACTCACCCCTTATCGTGACCTACATAAGTGCCGCACGGCGATGATACCAACCCGAGTGACCAAAACGAGGTTCAGATGAGTTCTGCCATCATCCAATTGCTGGTTCTCGCCGGCATCGCGGTTTTCCTGATCCTGCGGCTGCGCAGCGTCCTTGGCACCCGCGATGGGTTCGAAAAGCCACCCGTCCCGCTGCAGGGCAACGAAGAGTCGACGCGCCGGGGCCGGCCGGAGTTTGATGTGATCGAAGGCGGCCCGGATCGCGATATCACCGATCATGTCGAAGATGGTTCGGGTGCGGCCAAGGCGCTGGCCTCGATGAAGATGGCCGAGGGCGGCTTTAGCGTCAGCGAATTTCTCGAGGGGGCCCGCGGCGCCTATGAGATGATCCTGATGGCCTTTGAAAATGGCGATATGGAAGAGGTGCGTTCCTTCCTTTCGGGCGATGTGGCCGAGGCGTTTGACTCGGTGATCGAGCAGCGCGAGCAAGAGGGCCTGACGATTGAGGCCAACTTTGTCGGGGTGCGTGAGGTCACGCTTGTCGATGCCGAGTTTGATCGCGACACGTCCACGGGCGATGTCACTGTGCGCTTTGTGGGTGAGCTGACCTCGGTTGTCAAAAACGCCGAGGGTGAGATCATCGAAGGCGACCCAAGCGAGATCAAGCGCCAGCGCGACGTCTGGACCTTCTCGCGCACCATGGGATCGAACGATCCGAACTGGGTTCTCGCTGCCACCGGGGAATAATGCGCGGCGCTCTACAAGCTTTGGCGCTTGGGGCGGCGCTAACCGTGACCGGTGCTTCGGCTGAGACGCGCTATAGCGTTTTGCAGTATTCCGAACTTGCCGGATGGGATCAGGACGATCACGCCGCGGCGTTGTCGGTCTTTATGGAAACCTGTCCCGATCTGGACGATGACGATTGGGCGTCGCTGTGCGCGCTGGGCCAGAAACAGCAGGATGCCCGCGCGTTCTTTGAGCTCTTCTTCCGCCCGGTTCTGATCGAGAATGAGGTGAAACCCCTTTTCACCGGCTATTTCGAGCCCGAGCTGCGCGGATCGCTGCAGCGGACAGAGCGGTATCGCTATCCGCTGTACCGCAAACCCCCCGAGGTCGAACCGGGCCGGCTGTGGCACACCCGGTCCGAGATCGAAAACGATCGCCTGCTTGCGGGCCGTGGTCTTGAGATTGCGTGGATCGACGACCCGGTGGATGTGTTCTTCCTGCAGATCCAGGGATCGGGGCGGGTGCACCTGCCCGACGGCGGTAAGATCCGCGTGGGCTATGGCGGCCGGAATGGCCACGAATATCGCTCGGTCGGGAAAGAGCTTGTGCGGCGCGGCGTGTTTGAATCCCACCAAGTATCGGCGAGCGTCATCCGCAACTGGGTGCGCCAGAACCCCGCCGCCGGACGCGAGCTGTTGCAGCACAACCCGTCCTTTATCTTCTTTCGCGAAGTGTCGGCGGTGCCCGCCGCCGAAGGCCCGTTGGGCGCAATGAACCGATCCATCACCACCCTGCGCAGCATCGCGGTCGATCCCGATTATACACCGCTGGGTGCGCCTGTTTGGGTGGAAAAGCTGGGGGCCGAGCCGCTGCAACGTTTGATGATCGCGCAGGATACCGGATCGGCCATCAAGGGCCCGCAGCGCGCCGATATCTTTTACGGCACCGGGTCCGAGGCCGGGCAGCGCGCCGGTCGGGTGCGTGATGGCGGGCGTATGGTCGTGCTGCTGCCGATCCAAAAAGCGCTGGAACTCGCGCCCGAGGGCTGATCGGAATGTCGCGCAAACGCGTGCCCAAACGCCCCAATGCTGACGATCTGGCGGTATGGCGAAAGGTGGCCGAGACGGCGACACCGCTGCACCCCGGCAAGCCGGTCTTCACGCCTGATCCCGCCCCGGCAGAACCCGTTCCGCCAAAGCCGCGCGCTGCGCCGATCAACGGATTCCGCGTCGGTCAGAAGCCCGCGCAAACCGCGGCAATCCCGATCGCCCGCCCCGGGAAACCCGCGCCGGATATGGACAGCAAGGCCTATCGCAAGCTGAAGCAGGGCAAGTTGAGCCCCGATGACCGGATTGACCTGCATGGGATGACGCTGGATGTCGCGCATGGTGTTCTGACGCGGTTCATCCTGCAGGCCTTTGCCGCGGGCGACCGGCTGGTTCTGGTGATCACCGGGAAGGGCAAGCCCAAGGATGACGCGGGCCCGATGCCGACCCCGGTAGGTGTGCTGCGCCATCACGTGCCGCAATGGCTGGCCGCGCCGGGGTTGCGCCACGCCGTGCTCGAGGTGGTCGAAGCGCATCGCCGCCATGGCGGATCAGGGGCGTATTACGTTTATCTCCGTCGTCGCCGGTAGACGGCGCCGCGCCGCGGTGACACCGGCGCCGACGATCAGCGCGACGATCAGATAGTAAAGCGCGATGGCCGGCATCTGGTCGGGAAAGGGAATGCCCTGATCAATGGCATAGCCGGTGATCCCCGGCCCGATCGCCGAGCCGAGCACCATCACCGCCGTGGCCAGTGCCTTGATCGACCCAAGATGCCGGGTCCCGAAATACTCGGCCCAGAACGCCCCGGGCAGTGTCGCGCTTGCCCCGGCCGACAGACCCAAAAGGACAACGCCAAAGACCGCCGATGCCGGGGAACCGGCGGCTCCGAAGGCCAGAAACCCCAGGGCCGCTGGTATCTGGATCGCGGGGGCGACGCGCCCTGACCCGAACCGATCAATGGCCCATCCCGCCGTCAGCATCGCTGCGACGCCGGCCACCGTGTAAAACGGGAAAAGCGCAACAAGCTCCAGATGCGACCAGCCTTTGACCTCGGCCACGTGCACCTGTTGAAAAAAGAAGGCAGTCAGAAATGCGGACTGTCCCATGATCGCAGGAATCATCACCCAGAAGAGCCAGTGCCCGGCCACCTGGCGGCGGGGCCAGTGGCGGCCATCCATGCCGGCGGCGACGTTTTTGGCCGACACGGATTGCGGCGTGCGTTCGCTGACCAGCAGGCGCCTGAGCAGAGGAATGATCAACAGCGCACAAAGCGCCGCCAGACCCCAAAGCGACCGCCACGGGGCAAAGGTCAGAAGGGCCACGAAGATCATCGGCAACAGCGCCTCGCCAATGGCAAACCCCAGCGACGCAATCGACAAGGCCCGCCCCCGCGTGGCGACGAACCAGCGCGCGATGGCGACGGTGCCGACCTGGCTGGCCATGCCTTGCCCCGCGAGCCGGAGGGCAAAAACTGAAACGGGCAAGAGCCAGAGCGACGGGACGATTGCCATGAACACACAGGCCAGCGCCAGACAGATCAGAACCCCGGTCCCCAGCGACCTGGCCCTATATCGGTCGGTCAGCGTGCCAAGCCAGATCATCACGATGGCCGCGGCTACGGTGCCCCCGGCATAGATCGCACCCCAACCGGCATGGCTGAGCCCGAAGGTGGTGCGGATCTCCCCAGCGAAGACCGAGATGAAATAGGTTTGACCAAAGCTCGACGAAAACGTCAGCAGCGCGCCCGCGCCAAGGTAGCGCGCGTTGTCTTTGAGAAAGCGGGCAAAGGCCATGCCGCTGTGTGACGGTAAGCCTGCGGTTTGGAAAGCCTTAAGGTGCCCGCGTTTGGCCGGGTGCGAGGATGACCTGGGTTGCGTTTTGCACCGTCAGGACCGTACCGGGCAGCAATCCGGCCCGCCCGGCGCGGTCTTCGCGGAACGCGTCCGAGACGCTTTGCATTTCCCGCGTCAGGCTGATCACCGCGGGCGAGGATCCGGCGGTGAAATGCCCCAACCCGCTGGAAAACGCGGTCACGTCTATGATCGTGATGGGCAGGTCACCCACGGCGGTGGCATCAGGGATATTGCCCAATCGCGTCGCCTGCCCGGTCAGCCGTGCGGACAGAGCTAACGCCCGGTCGCGTTCCGAGGTAAAGATGATGAATTCCTCGGGCAGGGGATCGATGCGGCGGGCCTGGGCCTGGAACACCGTCACATCGATATCTGGGGACAAGAGAACAACGGCATTGACGGTGCGATGCACGGTGCCGGGCGCGGCAATCGACATCTGGCGCAACGTCTCCATCGTCAAAAGTGCGCCCATGGAGTGGCCCACGACGGTCAGGTGCCGGGTCCCGGCGCGCCGAATTTCGCGGATCAGCGCCTCTAACCCGTCGCGGGCGAAAAGCGCGCTGTCGCGGTCGTAGCCATAGGCCAGCGCACTGGCGAGGCTAGGCCAAGAGTAATGCACCGCGACCCCCGGCAAGGCGATGTCGTGGTCAAGCTGCGCGATACGCAGGACCCCCTCGGCAAAGGTGTTGTTGAACCCGTGGACGTAAAGGATCACCTCACGCTCGCGCGGGGACTGGTCGTTCAGACTGGCCCGCAGCGCGTTGCGAAACGCGTCCGGTTTGTCGAACTGCTGGTCTGCGGTGACCAGAAAGTCATTGTGGGGATCGGGCAGCTCGGTCGGGACGCTGACGCTGCCCGGCTCACGGTTCGGCGGCACCGCGATGCTAAGCTTGCTGTATCGGTTCGCACCGCCCCGCTGGCCCGTGGGAAGGCCATCCACCGTGTAGGCGCGGCTTGTGGCAACAAAGACGTCGTGGACCGTGCCGATCTCGGCCGCGACGGGCATCAGCGTCAAAGGCCCCCGCTCGCTGCAGGCCGCAAGGGAAAGCAGGGCGGCAAGGGCGGCCGCGATGCGGCTAGAGGACATAGCGGCTCGCATCGGTAGAGCGGGCCAGCGAGCCGAGATTTTCCTCGACAAATGCCGCATCCACCGTGATCGCGTCGCCAGACCGGTCCGGTGCACTGAACGACAGATCTTCGAACACGCGTTCCATGACCGTATAGAGCCGCCGCGCGCCGATGTTTTCAACGCTTTGGTTCACCTCTGCCGCAATCCGTGCAAGCGCGGCAATCCCATCATCACTGAAGGTCACCGTCACCTCTTCGGTCCCCATGAGCGCGGTGTACTGACGCGTCAGCGCATTGTCGGTCTCGGTCAGGATGCGCACAAAGTCTTCTTCGGTCAGCGCCCGCAGTTCCACCCGGATCGGAAGGCGGCCCTGAAGCTCGGGCAACAGGTCCGACGGCTTGGCGATGTGGAAGGCGCCCGAGGCAATGAACAGGATGTGGTCGGTTTTCACCGGCCCGTGTTTGGTGGACACCGTCGTGCCCTCGATCAGGGGCAGCAGATCGCGCTGCACGCCTTCGCGGCTGACATCGGCGCCGCGGGTTTCCGACCGTGCGGTGACCTTGTCGATTTCGTCAAGGAACACGATGCCGTTCTGTTCGACGGCCTCCAACGCGACCTTGGTGACGCTTTCATCATCGAGAAGCTTGTCAGCCTCTTCCGCGATCAGAACCTCATAGCTGTCCGCCACCGTCATCTTCTTGCGCACGGTCCGGCCTTGGAACGCTTTACCAAACAGGTCGCCCAGGTTCATCATCCCGCCGCCCTGCCCCGGCGGCATGCCCGGGATTTCCATCTGACCGAACGGGTTCGAGCTGTCGGCGACGTCAAGTTCGATCACCGTGTCGTCCAGCTCCCCGCGCTTTAGCTTGTCGCGAAACATCTCGCGCGTTTGCTGGCGGGCATCCTTGCCGGCGATGGCCTCCAACACGCGGTTTTCGGCGTTCGACTGGGCCTTGGCCTTCACGTCCTCGCGCATATGTTCGCGGGTCATGGTGATCGCGGCTTCGACCAGATCCCGCACGATCTGTTCCACATCGCGACCGACATAGCCGACCTCGGTGAACTTGGTGGCCTCAACCTTTAGAAACGGCGCGCGGGCGAGCCGCGCGAGACGGCGCGAGATTTCGGTTTTGCCGACACCGGTGGGCCCGATCATCAGGATGTTCTTGGGATAGACCTCGTCCCGGATATCGTCGGCCAGTTGCTTGCGCCGCCAGCGGTTGCGCAACGCGACGGCGACCGCGCGTTTGGCGTCCTTCTGCCCGATGATGAAGCGATCAAGCTCCGACACGATTTCGCGGGGGGTGAGGTCTGTCATGAAACGTCCAGTCTAGTGCGCAGGGGGCAGATAGGCCCGCAACCGGCCAAGGGGAAGGGTTTTGAGAAGACCCGCGCGGATGCGTGCCCAGAAGGCGCCGAGGATCACGAGGAAAACGCCAAGGCCCAGGATCACGCGTGCGCCTTGCGCATCTTCGAACGCGGGGTTCAGCGTCAGCAGGACCGAGACGACATAGGCGATCGCGGCCAAGAGGAAGCTGCGCCGGTCGATGATCACGGCGACCAGCGCGAAGCCCGCCATGGCCGCAAGGATCGTCGACGTGCTGCCGGGATCATTCGACAGGATAGACAGCGCCACGGTGTTGATGATCATCGGCGCAGCAACCAGGTGCAGCCAGAACCCTTGCGCCGACCGGCGCGTCACGCGGTGCGGGTCGGACCCGTCAAAATACATCGCGGCGCCAAAGGTGACGATGCCAAGGGCAAGCGTGATCCAGGCAAAGTTGCTGTCGGCAGAGAGAACGAAGACCTCGTTCAGGCTCTGCGGCGTGCCCTGCCCGGTCGCAGCCGCAAGCAATGCGGTGGCGAACAGGCCCAGCGCGATAAGCGCCATGGCGAAGGGGACCTTGAAGCGCAGCCAGAACACGAACACCGCCGCGACGGTCAGCAGCCCGGGCCGGATCAGCGAGGTAAAATCCTCCTGCGCGACCATGAAGACCTGGGCATATTGCTGGACGAAGCCGAAAACCGCGTTGCCCGCGAACATGAGCGACAGCAGAATCGCCGGGCCCACCATGCGGCGGCGACGGATGAAGTATTCGGCGAGGACCCAGATCAAAACGGCTGAGATGCCGGAGTACAGAATCGATGTGCTGCGCCAGGTCGACAGCTCGCCCATTACGGTCCAGCCAACGACCCCTGCCCATCCGGCGGCAAGGATCGACAGGCCGACCATGATGAAGATCTCGTTGAACCCGCGAAACAGCTCGAAGGGCTCATCGCCGGGGTCGAGCCCCTCGCGCGCGCCCCGTCGACTGTCGGCCAGCGCGGTGAGCGAGGCCGCCTGCCCCTCGGTCAAAAGGCCCGAGGCAACCGCGGCGCGGATATCATCGGTTCCGATCACGCGCCTAGCCGCCCAGCGTTTCCACCGTCAGGTTGCCGTTGGTATAGACACAAATATCCGCCGCGATGGCCATCGCCTTGCGCGCGATCTCTTCCGGGTCCAGATCGCTGTCCATAAGCGCCCGGCCTGCGGCCAGCGCATAGTTGCCGCCCGACCCGATCGCGGTCACATCGTGTTCGGGTTCCAGCACATCGCCCGCGCCGGTGACGACGTAAAGCTCGGTCCCGTCCGAGACGATCAGCATCGCTTCCAGCTTTTGCAGGTACTTGTCGGTGCGCCAGTCCTTGGCAAGCTCGACCGCCGCCCGCTGCAACTGCCCCGGTGTCGCCTCAAGCTTGGTTTCCAACCGTTCCAGCAAGGTAAACGCATCCGCTGTCGATCCGGCAAAGCCCGCGATGATGTCGAACCCGCCCGGGCTGAGCTTGCGCACCTTGCGCGCGGTGCCCTTGATCACCGTCTGGCCCAGGCTCACCTGCCCGTCGCCAGCGATCACCACCTTGCCACCCTTGCGCACCCCGATGATCGTGGTGCCATGCCAACCGGGAAACTCTGTGTCGGCCATTGCGCGCTCCGTCCGTTTGTTGGGGCCTATATGGCGGTGGCATCTGCGGGCCACAAGCGCACAAACAAAAAGGCGCCCGTGACGGGCGCCTTGCACTGGTTGTTGGCAGGTCTGCTTAGACGACCTCGTCGATCCAGCTTTGCAGCGCGGCTTTCGGGGCGGCGCCGACCTTGTTCGACACAACCTCACCGTGCTTGAACATGAACAGCGCGGGGATCCCCCGAACACCCATCTGTGCGGGCGAGTTAGGGTTGTCGTCGACGTTGACCTTCACGATCTTGACCTTGCCCTCGTATTCCGAGCTCAGCTCTTCCAGAGCGGGGCCGATCTGCTTGCACGGGCCGCACCACTCGGCCCAGAAATCCACGACGACCGGGATGTCGGATGCCCGAACCTCGGCGTCGAAGGTGTCATCGGTAACTGCGACGGTGGCCATTGCGGCACTCCTTGAAAATCAGGTCAGAGAGCGAAGGTAGGCAGCCATAGGGGTGGCGTCAAGATATGGTCGTCGCTTGCAGCGCCTCCATCACGATCTCGTTTGAGAGCGGCATGAGATCGGCAGTTGCCGTCCAGAGAATTGCGGTTTTCACCGGGCGGTCGGGATAGATCTGTGTCAGCGCGGCACGATAGGCGCCCATCTGGCGCAAGAGGCCGACGGGCACTTCTGCTTCGGTCGCCGGGACGACCGCGTTGGTTTTGAAGTCGACGGCAAGAATGCGGGTGTCATCGATCAGCAGGCGGTCGATTGCCCCGTGAATGCGCGCGCCGCCCAGCTGCGGCAGATCGGCGGTGATATGCACCTCGGCCAGCGCGTCGGGCGCAAAGAGGTGGGCGAGGTGCGGTGCGTTGAGCAGGGCCGAGACTGCCGTGCCCATGGCGCGGGCCTCGCTCGCCGGGGCGGCGTCTTCGCCCAACGCCAGCAGATCCTCGGCCAATTGGGCGTGATCCTCGACCCCGGCCAGTGGCAGATGCTCGAGCAGTAGGTGGATCTGGCGCCCCCGCCGCAACGCGATGTCTTCGTCATCGCCCGCCTCGCCCGGCAGCGCCTTGGCCCCGCCAAGATCGGAGGGCGACAGGGTTTGCGCCCGTGCCTCGGGTGGCCGCGCCGGTGCGGTCGCGCTTTCGGGCAGGCGCACGGACGCGGGCGGATCGCCGGTGGCGGGTGCTGCATTCGGGGCCCAGTCACCCCGGGCGAAGCGCCGGCCCGGCCCCGCAGGTGTCTCTAACCCTGCCGTACTCAATCGCCCGAGCCCCGCCTCCACCGCCGCATACCAGTGTCCGGTCGATTTGCCGGGGTCCCCGGCCCCGCACACGATCAGCCAGCTTTGCGCCCGCGTCATCGCGACATAAAGCAGGCGCTGGCGTTCGCGCGCATCCGCGTCGGCCCCTGCACTCAGCGTGGGGGCCAGGCCCGGCGGCACCGCGTCCGCAGGCGGTCGCCAATGCGCGCCGCCGTCTTCGTCCACGATCACCGCATCCCGCGCGCCGGACCGTGTCCGCAGTGTATCGGGCAGGATCACCACCGGCGCCTCCAGCCCCTTGGCGCCATGCACCGTCATCACCCGGATGCGCCCGCCGCCTGCTTCAAGCTGGCGCTTGACCTCGACGTCTTCGCCATCAAGCCAGGCCAGAAACCCGGTCAGGCTGGGCGTTTCCTGCGCCTCGTAGTGCAGCGCCTGGTTGAGAAGTTCGTCAATCCCGTCTTCGGCCTCGGGCCCCAGGCGCGCAATGAGACGCGCGCGGCCACCATGACGAATGAGCAGGCGTTCCACCAAATCGTAGGGCCGCAGGAAATCGGCCGCGCGGGTAAGATCCGAGATCACGGCCCAGGTGTCAGGGTGCGTCTCTTTTGCGTTGCGCAAGGCGGCCCAAAGATGCGCTTCCTCCCGCCCGGCGGCGAGGTGGTAGAGATCCCCCTCGCCCCAGCCAAACAGCGGTGAGCGCAGCGCCGCGGCCAGAGACAGGCTGTCCTCCGGCAGCGCCAGCACCGACAAGAGCGCCCGGATATCGCGCACGGCCAGCTCGCCGCCGATCTTCAGCCGGTCGGCGCCCGCGACGGCAAGCCCGACGCCTTTGCAGGCGCGGATGATCTTGTGAAACAGATCGCCTCCGCCCGACCGGCCCTGGACAAGGATCAGGAAATCCCCTTCGGACAGGTTCCGGGTCCCGTCTTTCGGATGCTCGATGACCGTACCCGCATCGATCAGACGCCGGATCTCGCGGGCGATGCTGTCGGCCAGCAGGTTCGACTCGGCGCTGGGCGCGGGTTGATCCACCGGGTCGGTCCAGTCGCCATCCTCGGGTGCCTCGGCCTTGGGGATCAGCGGCCACAGGTCCACGCGCCCCGGCATCGCGTCGCGAAAGGCCACATGGCGCATATCGCCCAGCCCGGCCCCCGCATCGCCCTCGAACGTGGCATCCACCGCGTCGAGGATGGCGGGCGATGACCGGAATGAATGCGTCAGACTCAGCGCCGCAAGCCCGCCCTGGGGACGCAGCCGGTCGGAAAAGGTGGTTTGCATCGCCTCAAACGCATCCGCATCGGCGCCCTGGAACGAATAGATCGACTGCTTCTTATCGCCTACGACAAACAGGGTGCGCGGCGTCTCGGCCCGTGTGCCCTCGCCCGTGCCGAGGTCTTGGGTCAGCAGTTCGACAATGCGCCACTGCGCGGGGCTTGTGTCCTGTGATTCATCGACCAGCACGTGGTCGATCCCGCCGTCGAGACGGTAGAGCACCCATGCCGCGACCGACGGATCGCTGAGAAGCGCCGTGGTGCGCAGGATCAGATCGTCGAAATCAAGCCACCCGCGCGCCTGTTTGGCCGCGGCATAGGAGGGCAAAAACGCTGTGGCGAACGCGGTGAGGGCCTGCGTCTTCTCCGCGGCGGCCAGCGCAATGCGCAGCCCGCGCAGGCGCTCCACCTCATCCATCACGCGGTCCAGCGCATCGGCAAGCGCGGGATGGGCTGTGCGGGTGGCCTTGGTGGGGAATTTTCCTGCTTTAGAGCCGAAAGGCACCTTGGTCTTGGCCCCGGTCAGGAACTGCTTTTCCAGCACCGGAAGGATCGTTTGCACCGGCCCATCGGGATCGACACCTTGCAGCGCCTGCCCCACCTTTTGCTCGGTCGCTGAGCCCGCAAGCAGGATCGGTACGGCGTCGCTCAAAACTGGCCCTGCCCCGATCCGACGGAACTCGGCCCCAAGCGCTTGGGCGCCAAACCCGGGTGCCAGACCATACTGCGCCCAGATCGCATCCGCGCCGCGCGGGGGATCAAAGGCTTGCCGATGCTGTGCCACGTCCAGTGCAAGCGCTTCCAGATCATCGCCGGATTGATACCGCGCCACCGCGCTGATGCAGGCGCCGGTATCGCCCTCGGCCAGCGTGTCCAGCACATCGGCGATCAGATGCACCTGGGCGGAACCATCCATTTCCTGAAACCCAAGGCTCACCCCCGCCTCCAGCGGGAAACGCCGCAGGATGGCCGCGCAAAAGGAGTGGATCGTCTGGATCTTGAGTCCGCCCGGCGTCTCAATCGCGCGGGCGAACAGCGTGCGGGCGGTGCCCAGATCGCCAAGGTCGGGCACGCCCAGGGCACGCAGCTCACCCCGCAGCGCGTCATCGGCCAGCATCGACCACGCGCCCAGCCGCTGGAACAAGCGGTTCTGCATCTCGGCCGCGGCGGCCTTGGTATAGGTCAGGCACAGGATGTTCTGCGGGTCGACCCCGTTCAGCAAGAGCCGCGCGACCCGGTCGGTCAGAACACGCGTCTTGCCCGAGCCCGCATTGGCCGACAGCCAGGTCGAATTGCGCGGATCGGCGGCGTTGTTCTGCGCGATGCTGGCGGGGTGCAGGGCGGTCATCCCACATCCTCGGGCGTAGGCGCGGTGCTGTCATCCCATTCGCCGAACCGGGCGAGGTGGTCATAATCGCCCTCAAACCGCATCTTGTGCATCGCCCGCCGGGATGTGTAGCCGCGGGTGGGCCGCTGATACTGGGCAATCAGGCGCATCAGCCCCGCACGGACGGTCGTGGTGGAGAATTGCCGCCCGTCGCTGTCTTCAACCGTATACGGCGCGAAGACGGGCTTTGCGCCTAGCCCGATATAGGCCACATGGTCGACCGGCGCGGCGGGCACGTCCTGAAACCCGCCCGCTTCGGCAATCACCGCTTCGAGCAAGAGCTGTTTGTCAAACGTCTGCATCATCGCGGCGGTCGGCGGGGCGCCGGTTTTGTAGTCGAGGATGATCAGACGGCCGTCACCTGTCCGATCAATCCGGTCGGCAATGCCGTGCAGCGTAAAGCCGGTCTCGGCAAAGGTGTGGGACCCGCTGCACTCCAGCGCAGCCACCCGCACGTCGCCGCGCCGCGCCGCCTCCAATGCCAGAAACCAGTCGGCCACACCATCGATCCGCGCCTGCCAAAGCCGTCGGGCGACGGGCCAGGGGACGTGGCGGGCCAGCACGGCGTCGGCGGTGGCGATCAGGGTGTCGCGCGCCGTTTCGGGGTCAGGCTCTGTCTTCAGGAACGCATCGAAAACAGCGTGCAGCACGCTGCCACGGATCAGCGCGTCGGCCTTGGGGCGCAGGGGGCCGACCACAGGCAGGCGCAGGACATGGCGCGCGTAGATTGCATAGGGGTCGCGGATCAGCCGCTGAATCTCTGTGACGGACAGGCGTTTGGGCCGCGCCGTCACCGGCGGGCGCGGCGCGGGACGTGGGGCTGCGGGTACGGGTTCGGGCGTATCGAGCGCCTCGGCCTGCGCGACCCAGACCTGCCCGCGCGCCCGCATCTGTTCCAGCGCAGCCTCACCGCCTTGTTCCGGAAGACCGGCCAACAGATTGGTCAGACGGTTCAGCCAGCGCGACGGCACCGGCTCAACCTCGGCGCTGCGCACCGCGCGGGTCAGCACAACCACGGGTGCTGCGATGGCCTGTTGATAGTCGTGCGCCGACAGTCCCACCTGCCGTTCGGGCAACAATAGACCCGCATCACGGCGCATCGCGCGGTTCAGCCAGGGGTCCGGTGCGGGCAGGCTGGGCCAGCTGCCCTCGTTCAGCCCGCCAAGGATCACAAGGTCCGCTCCCTGCACCCGCGCCTCAAGCGTGCCCCAGATCATCACATCGGGATGCGGGCGCACCGGGTCGCGGACATCCTGACGATCCAGGATCGAACGCAGCAGGGCGTCGAACTCGGCAGGGTCCAGCGCGCCCCCTGCCCCGGCTTCGCGTTGCAATTCTTCCATCGTCTGGCGCGCCTGACGCCCCGCGGCCTCGTCCCACAGGGTGTGGGGCCCGGCGCTTGGTCCGGCGGCCAGTGCCTCGGCCCGCCGCAGAAGGTCTGCGACGTGGGTGGTCAGCGGGCGGGCACCACCGGTCTGCGCCAATAGCGTGTTGACCAACCAGGCGCACCAGGTCCGCTGCTCGGGCGTGGCATCCTCGCCGTGCCAGCGCGCTAGGCTCTGTTCCGTGGGAAAGGGCAGCCCATGCCGGCGTATCCACAGCTCTAGCTGGCGCGTCCAGATCAGGTGCTGGCCACGATCGCTGCCGGTGGCCGTCAACGGGTGCTTGAGCAGGACGAGAACCTGTTCTGAGGTGATCCGCTCGACGCCCAAACGGGCGACGTGCCGCAGGAACCGGCCGGGTGCGGACAGCGACAGCGGGCGGCCGGCGCTGTCATCGGGTTCGATCCCCCAGCGATCGAGCATCGCGGTCACCCGGCGGGTCAACATCCGATCTGGGGTGATCAGGGCCGCCTTTTCGCCCCGCTCCAACGCCTGACGCAGCATCAGGGCGATGGCTGTGGCCTCGTGCCGTTCGGACGGCGCCTCGACAAGGCTTGCGCCTGCCATGGCGGTGTCGAGGTGTGTGAGCCTTTGCCCCTCGCTCAGCCATTGGTTGGTTACAGGCGCGGGACGCAGCGACAGCGAGACGAGCGCGTTTCGCGCGGGCGCCGGAGCGGGCTCTTCCGCCCAGGCGCGGACCGTTTCGCGGTCTGCGCTGTGGCGGGCGAGCAGTTGGGCAAAGCGGTACTGCGGATGGTCCTCTTGCAGCGGATCGGCCTGAAGCGCCTGCCAGACATGGCCGGGCAGATCAAAGTCGAAGCCCGGCAGGATCACCGCCCCCTGGGGCAACCGCGCGATGGCATCCATCAACAGCGCCGTGGTGCCGCGCGATCCGGTAGTGCCCGCAATCAGCACAGGATGCTTTGGCGGTTCGGCGGCCCAGGCCGCGATCTGCGCGGTGACCACCATGCGCTGGCGGGCCTCTGGATCGGGCGCCTGGGTGCCCGCCACCGCCAGATAGTCTCTGACAATGCGGATAAAGGCGAGGCTCCTTTCCCAATGGGCGGAGTGGCTGGCCACATCAAGCGTGTCTATTGCGGCGAAATCGACACCCTCGCCCTGCATCTCATCCATCAGAGCGGCCAGGCTGTCGGCCAGATCATAGGTGGCCGCATCCGGGGCAAGGTCGGGTTGCGCGGCGAGGAGTTCGGAGACGAGCTGTGCCAGCTCCAACCGCCGACGAAGCGGCGGGACCGAGGGCGGGACCCCGCGCATCGGCGTGTCGCGTCCGATATCAGAGACAACCCTGATCTGGGGCAAAAGACGCGCAGGCCCCGCATCGAACAGCGCTCGCAAACGCCGCTGCATCCGGCGGGTGTTCACGAAGACCTCGACCTGCGCCAATGCATCGGGCGGGGCGGCGCCCATTCGCTGGGTCAGGCCCGCGATCAGCGTCTTGGGAAAGTCGACCCCCGGGGGCAGGCCAAAGATCCGTGACCGGTCGCCTGCGTCAAACATAGCCGACCATACGCTCGGCCTCGGCAATGCCGCCGGGGTGGCCGACATCGCACCAATGGCCAGGATAGACTGCGCCAAACAGTCTCTGTTCCGCGGCAAACACGTCCCACACCCGGTTCAGAGAAAACACGCGATCGGGGACGTCCCGCACGGGCCCGGTGCGGATGATCTGCGCCCCGGTGTAGACGTACGGCCCTTTGCGGATCAGACGTTGTGCCGGGTCCAGATCGAAATCGCCGTCGGTTAACCGACCATGGGTGCGCTCTTCGGGAACCAAAAGGAGAAGCGCGTCCATTTCATCCGGGCGCCAGCCGCCGGCGAGAACATCAAGCGGGTTTGGCCCCGACCACACCGCGTCTGAGTTCAGCGTATAGACGGGATCAGCCGCGAGATGCGGCGTCGCGTTTTTCAGCCCGCCGCCGGTATCGAGGATCTCGGGCCGCTCTTCCAGCAGTGTCACGGGGCGGTCCGCCAGATAAGCGCGCATTTGATCCGCGCGATAATGCGCGTTCACGGCGACACGCAACAGCCCCGCCTCTGCCGCGGGGGCCAGGGCGTGTTCGATCAGCGGGCGGCCTGCAACCTCGATCAAGGGCTTCGGACGCTCGGCCGTCAGCGCCCCCATGCGCGTCCCGAACCCGGCGGCAAAGATCATCACGGCGTCGGTTGGGTGCGGCATCGGTTGGTCAATCGGGCAAGGTGGGCGGTGTCAGGTGGTGGGAGTTGCGCCAGAATAGAGTCTTTCAGAACCGGATCGTTGCAGTTTTCCAGGGCGGTTGTCAGTTGCCGCCAGACCCGGGGGATCAGGTCGACGTAATGCGCCTTGCCATCCCGCAGGCTGAGCCGGGTAAAGATGCCAAGGATCCGCAAACAGCGCTGAACCGAAAGAGTTGCGACCTCACGCGAAAGCGCGTCCGGGTCGTAGCCGGTCTCTTGGGCGTAGTACCCCGTCAGATGGTCCCCCAGACCGGGGGCCAGATCACGCCGCGCATCGGCGATGAGCGAGGCCAGATCATAAGCGGGGTGCCCGGCCACCGCATCCTGAAAGTCGAGCAGGCCGATCCGCGCAACGCCCGCGCGATCTGGCAACCAGATCAGGTTTTCGGCGTGATAGTCTCTGAGCAAGAGGACCGGAGCCGTGGTGTCGAGGCGCGTGAGACGCGTGCGCAACAGCGTTTCAAAGGCGTCCGCATCCGCGTGGGTGCCCGCATACCAAGGCAAAACCAGCGTCGCCTGCTCGGCCATGACGGCGGCATCGAACGGCGTGGCCCAAGGCGGTGCGGGGGACCGGTGCAGCGCGATGAGGACATCCACGGCGGCTTCGTAGACCGTTCGCTCAACATCCGGCGTGTCCGCGCAAAGCGGGGCGAGGATGGCATCCCCCAGATCTTCCAGCAGCATGAGACCACTTGCCGGATCCGAGGCGAGGATATTGGGCGCGCTCAGGCCAAGCGTGTGCAGGTGCCGGGCCACGCGCGCGAACCGGTCCGTGTCGCGGGCGGGATCGTCCATCAGGATTGCCTGCGCACCGGCACGGGTCTTCAGGCGCAGGTACCGGCGTGCGGATGCGTCCCCGGCAAGCGGGACTTGCGCCGCATCTGCCCAACCGGCACCGTTCAAAAACGCCGCAATCTCTGCGCTTCGATCAGACACGCTGCACGCTCGCCTTGCTTTGCGCGGGCGCGATCACCGGGCGCCAGCGGTCGGGCCCGGTGAGACGGAGCGTGCGCTGCGTGTCACCCGTCTGGGAAAAGGCGATGGTCAGCGCATCGGGCGGCGCCAGCGCACCCAGCAGATCGGGCCATTCCACGAGGCAGATCGCCGTCTCGAACGCGGCATCGAGCCCAAGCTCGGCCAGATCGGGCGCCGCGCCGAGGCGATAGAGATCGGCATGCCAGATCTCGACCGTGCCATCCCAGTAGGTCTGCACGAGCGTGAATGTGGGTGAGGGCACGTCTTCGAACAGCCCCGCTGCGGCGAGCCGGGATTGGATCAGTGCGCGGGCAAAATGGGTTTTTCCGGCACCGATATCCCCTTTGAGCAACAGGGTGTCGCCGGGCCCCAGCTGTGGAGCCAGCGCGGTGGCAAGGCGCGCCGTATGCTCAGGTGTCGGGCAGGGGATTTCGGCAAGCGGGTCGGCCATGGCGCGACTGTGGCGCCGGGCCGCGCGCGCCGCAAGCCCGATCAGGCCCGGATCAGATCAATCTGCTCGCCCAGGCGGCTGGTGGTCACCGTCGAGAACCCGATGAGCGTGGCCCCCCCGGTCAGCGGCTTTACCCGGCACAGCATATCGAGCCCACTGGTCAGACGAACCGTGTCGCTCCAGGCGCTGCGATCGCGGCCGTGCAAAACGAAATCGCGGATCTCCCCCCAGATCGGGTTCGGGCGGCACCCGGCCATCCAGAACCGCGACGCCTCGGTCACGGTCATCGGATCGGCCAGTGAACTGCCCCCGCCGCCGGGACGCCAAAGCCGGTCATACGTCGCATTCGACAGGGTCAGTGTTCCGTCGCGCGCGAAGACGGCGATCCCTTCGTCCAGACTGTCGAGCACGGATTGCCCAAGCTCCAATTCGGACCGAAATTGCCGTGTTAGAGACATTTCCGCGCTGATATCTTCGAACAGGAAGGCCATCGCGCCGTCGGGGTGCGGGCGCCCGGCCACGCGAAAGGTGCGCCCGGCGGGCAGCGACCAGATCTCGGAATAGGTTCCGTTCTGGGCGGCTTCTTCCAGCTCGGCCATCTGGTCGCGCCAGCCGATGTAATCCTTGGGCTCCGGGATCATCTGCTTGTCCCGCAGCCGGTCAAGCAGGGTGAATAGCGTGGGCCGCGCGGCCAGAAACTCGGCCGAAAGCGTGGTTAGGTCGGTCAGCGCGGGGTTGAACAGCGCCAGGCGGCGCGTCTTGTCGAAAACCGCGAGCCCGGCGGTCAGGTGCGAGAACGTGCGCGCCAGGGTTTGGGTAAACGCCTGCCTGTGGCTTTCCGCACTGACGGCATCATCGACGTTTATGGCTGAGAACAGGCGGTCGTCGCCAAGCGGTTGTGACGTGCATTCATACCATTGGGTGCGGTTGCTGCCCGGATTTCGAAGGGCCAGACGCTCAGGCGTGCCCGCCTTGGCGATGCGGGCCAGGGCCTCGCCGTCAAACAGGTGCGCGGGCGGCCAGGTTTGGAAGGGCAGATCGGGAAACATCCGATCGATCAGGGCAAAATAGGCTCTGTTTGTCCATTGGATCGATCCGTCGGCCCCTTGTCGCCAGACCAGGTAAGGCAACCCGTCGGTTGAGGCACGCAGTGTCGTCAGTTCGTCCTGTGTGGCGCGCCAGGCCAGCGTTTCCACCTCGGTCACCGCGCTGTCGGCCCGTCGTTCAGCAATGGTCACGCGCACGCATTCGCCAACGCGCTCGATCTTGACATCGCGTGTGTTGTCCGTGGACAGCCGGGTTTGCGGTTCTTCCGAGAAGACGGCGTCAGGATCCTGCGGCAGGGTCAGCCCCGCGGGCGCAAGGATCGCGGTCAGTTGGCCCCAAGCATCGGCTGCCTTTGGGGCGGCTTCAAGCAACTCCTGCGCAGGTGCGGTCGCATCGATGAGCCGGCGGTCCTGGAACAGAAAGACGGTGCTGGGTGTCTCTGGCGCCACGGCAGCTTTGGTCGCGCGGAAGCCAGACAGCCGCGCATAGGCCACCAAGGCCAGCAGCGTCGCGCAGAACGACGCGCCGGCGGCGACCGTGACGGTCAGTAGATCGGCGGAGAAAAATTGCACAGCAGACACCCAACAACAGCGCGTTTATCATTGGGTCATAAACCTTAAGCCAATGTTAACGCCGCGGGCGGATGCGCGCTTTAGACCTGAATCGGTTGGTTTTGCCCCAGCCCGGCGACGGCCTGATCCTCGGCGATGACGATGCTGGCCCGCGGCCAAACCGCATCGACAATCGCGCCGGTCCGCTCGGTTGGGGCGGGTTTTGCCGCCAGAGGGTCGCGCCCATTGGCAAAGCTAAGCTCGGCCCCCGAACGCTCGAGCAACGTCTTTGCGATGAACAGCCCCAGCCCCATCCCTTCGTATTCGGGGCGTTCGGTTTCGGTGGTCTGGGTACGGCGCAGCCGCACGAACGGGTCGCCGATCCGGCCCAGCACCTGGATCGGAAAGCCCGGCCCGTCATCTATGATCCGAAACGCCACGATTTCGTCGTTCCAGCGCACGTCGATCCAGACGTCTTCGCGCGCAAAATCCACTGCGTTCTGAACGAGGTTCCGCAATCCGTGGATGATCTCGGGCCGGCGCTGGACGACAGGCTGGCGTGGATCGGCGCCGTCCATCGGGGCAATGTCGTAGTTGATCTTCACGCCGCGATCCTCATGCGGTTCCGCTGCTTCCTTGATCACGGCAGAGACGAGGCTTTGCTTGAGATGCAGGTCATCCTTCCCCGCCCGGCCCATCGAGCGCAGGATATCGCGGCACCGGTCCGCCTGATCCCGGATCAGCGCCATATCCTCTTGCAGCTCGGGCCGGTTTTCCAGCTCGTCCATCAATTCTGAGCTGACAAGCTTGATGGTCGCCAGCGGTGTGCCGAGCTCATGCGCCGCTGCGGCCACCACGCCACCCAGGTCGGTCAGCTTCTGTTCGCGGGCCAGCGCCATCTGCGTGGCCACCAATGCGTCGGACATCGCGTGGATTTCGGAGGTGACGCGCTGGGCGAAACCGGCCAGGAACACCACGCCGATCACGATGGCAACCCAGAAGCCGAACACGAAATCGGTGGGCATCCTCATGATGAACCCAAGATCGGTGCGCAGCGGCACGTGGTATTGCGCAACGAACGTCACCACCAGAATGGCGACGGCGCCCAGAAACACCGTGGTCCGCAATTGCAGCGCGGTCGCCGAGACGGTGACCGGCACCAGGATCAGCAAGGCGAACGGGTTATGAAGCCCGCCGGTGAGATAAAGCAAGAACCCCAGCTGCGCGATGTCGAACACCAGATGCGAGGCAACCTCGGCCTCGGACAGGCGCTTGTTCTCGGGATAGACGAAGATGGCGATCAGGTTCGCGGTGATTGATGCGCCGATGGCAAGGAAGGCGAGCCCAAGGTCGAGATTGAGGTCAAAGAGTCGTTGTGCCACCGTGATCGCCGAAAGCTGTCCTGCGATGGCAATCCACCTCAAAACGATAACAGTCCGCAGCCGAACCCAGTTCACGCGGTGACGTGCGTCGAAAAGTCCTAGGCTAGGTGTGGCCATGCATCTGCGCCTACATATCTGTGATTGGCACCAACGTTTCGCTTGTTGTAGGCGCGGGTGCGGGATGGATCAATCCGACCCGCCCGAAACCGACCGGGGATGCAGTATGACCAGAATGATCGCAATTGCCGCCGTCCTGATCGCCGTCGCAGGAATGGGCGCCCTATACCTGATGGGCAGCGGCGAGCCCGAGGATCAGTTTGCGCAATGCCGCGCATCATCCATTGCCGGTGGCGCGGGTGAGATTGGTGGGCCCTTCACGCTGGTCTCCGAGACGGGCGAGACGGTGACCGATGCGGATGTGATCACAAAACCAGCCCTTATTTACTTCGGTTATACGTTCTGTCCGGACGTTTGCCCCATCGATACGGTGCGCAATGCCGACGCCATTGATTTGCTGCGCGAAGACGGGCGGGACATGCTGCCGGTGTTCATTTCCATCGATCCCGAGCGGGACACGCCCGAGGTTATGGCCCAGTACACCGACTATCTGCATGACGACATGTTGGGCCTGACCGGGACCCCGGAACAGGTGGCCGCGGTGTCGCAGGCGTACCGCACATACTATCGCAAGCAGGATACGGAGGACGAGTTTTACCTCGTCGATCACTCGACCTTTTCCTACCTGGTTCTGCCGAAACACGGCTTTGTCGAGTTTTTCCGCCGCGAACTTTCGCCCAAACAACTGGCCGAACAAGCCGCCTGCTTCCTCGATGCGGCGTGATCAAGGGTTTGACCGGGCTTAGGCTGCGACCTATCGTCATTGCTAATAATATAATGCGAAGGGAACCAAATGCCTGAACGTGCTTTGCAGGACATCGGCGAGGATCGTACCTTGCTGGTTGTCGATGACGACGAGCCGTTTCTGAAGCGCCTTGCCCGCGCAATGGAGAAACGTGGATTTGAAGTGGAGACCGCGGGGTCCGTGACGGCGGGCCGTGCCATCGCGACGGCGCGCCCGCCGGCCTATGCGGTGATCGACCTTCGGCTTGATGATGGCAACGGACTGGATGTGGTGGAGACCATCCGGGATCGGCGCCCCGACAGCCGCGTGGTTGTGCTGACCGGCTATGGCGCGATCGCCACCGCCGTGGCCGCCGTGAAGATCGGTGCGACAGATTACCTGTCGAAGCCCGCGGATGCCAATGACGTGACGGCGGCCCTGCTGGCCACGTCGGATGAGCTGCCGCCGCCGCCCGAAAACCCGATGTCGGCCGACCGGGTGCGGTGGGAGCATATTCAGCGGGTCTATGAGCTTTGTGATCGCAATGTGAGCGAAACCGCGCGGCGTCTGAATATGCACCGCCGGACGCTGCAGCGGATCCTGGCTAAGCGCAGCCCACGCTGACGCCCTATAGATCGAAACGCTTATGCGTTTTGCCGGTGACCGTGCCGTCCGAAAGCCGGGCGACAGGGTCGCTGTGCCAATCGACGAACCCCATGCGGGTGTAGTAGATCAATCCGCTGCGATTGTCGGACCGGATTGAGGCGTTGATCCAGGCATAGCCAAGGCTGCGACACGCCGCGGACGTTGCGGCAAAAAGCGCCGCACCTACACCCTGGCCCCCTGCCCCGATCCTGGCGAAGCTTGCGATGTCGATGGCGTCGTCGGGCAGGTTCGGGTGTGGCTCGGCCAACTGAAAGCCGAGAATGCGGTCATCCGCGCCGACGCACACATGCCAGGCGCTGCGCCCGGGGTGCTGGGTGATCCATTGCGCCATCTGTTTGGGCGTCAGCGGTGTCTCAAGCGCCGTGGTGCCCCCGGCGGCGATCAGGCCGTTCAGGATCTCGGCCATCGCCGCAGCGTCGTCGGTGGTCGCCGGGTGGACGATCATGCGCAAAGCTCCAAAAGATCTTTGTGCCGTGAAAGGTACGCGGCCCGCACCTGGGCCGGGGGCCGCAACGCGATGGACAGCCCGTCAAGCAGGTGGTCCGGCGGGGTGCCGAAGAAGCGGTTGGCCTCTGTCACGCTGAACCCTGCAATCTGCGTGGCCTCCAGCCAGGCCGAGACGCGGTCGGCGCGCTTGATCTGGCGTTTAACGGTTTTCGGCAACGCCGCGGGCAGGCCAAAGCGCAGGTGGATGGCCGAGGTCAGCCGGTCGTCCAGATGGGCATAGCCGGGGCCCACCGCCGCCTTGACCGGGGAAATCATGTCCCCGATCACGTATTCCGGCGCATCGTGCAAAAGCGCGGCCAGGCGCCATCTATGCGGGGCATCAGACACTATTCTGGCGAAAATCGTCTCAACCAGCAGCGAATGCTCTGCCACGGAATAGGGATAGTCCCCGGCGGTCTGCCCGTTCCAGCGCGCCACAAAGGCCAGCCCATGGGCAATATCCTCGATCTCGATGTCCATTGGCGTCGGATCCAACAGATCCAGACGCCGGCCCGAAAGCATGCGCTGCCATGCCCGGGGTGCCTTTGCCATAAAATCCTCCAAAACTTGCCCGCCGCCCGTACGATTTGCCCGATATTCGTGCAAATGCCATCCAGAGTTCAAAAAAGATCACGTCCCGGGGTGGCTTAAGGAACTTTTGCCATTTGAAGGTTATCTATAACAGGCACGACAACAAAAAAGTCAGGGGGATCACACGCGCACTTGCGGCACAGGCGCCGCAGAAAGGAGCATCCCATGCGCAAACTGATCACGACACTTGCGGCAGCAGCAGTAACGATTCCCACCCTTGCCCAAGCACAACAGTTCTGTGCAGATCGCCAGGCGATCACCGACCGACTGAAAACCGGTTATGGCGAGGCATATGCAGGCGGCGGCCTGCGCAACGGCAACAGCGTCTTCGAGATCTGGAAGTCCGATGAAAAGGGCACCTGGACCATCCTGATGACGATGGCCGACGGGCGGTCTTGCGTCATGGCTTCGGGCACGAACTGGCGCGAACCCAACGCGATCAAACAGCCCGCCGGCATTCCAGGCTAGATCTTCATCACGATGCGGCCGTCAATCTTGCCGGCGCGCATCTGATCGAAGATTGCGTTGATGTTTTCAAGCGTGTCCCATTCGAAGTGGGACGTAACCTTGCCTTCACCCGCAAAGGCAAGCGACTCGGCCAGATCGTTTCGTGTGCCGACGATCGATCCGCGAACGGTGATCCGCTTGAGCACGATCTCAAAAATCGGCAACGGAAAGCTGCCGGGGGGCAGACCCACCAGCGACATATAGCCATGGCGACGCAGCATGCCGACCGCCTGTTCAAACGCGGCGTTTGAGACGGCAGTGACAAGAACGCCATGCACCCCGCCCATCTGGCTTTGCAACTCGGCCACCGGATCTTCGGTGGCGGCGTTGAAGGTCAGATCCGCGCCCAGTTCGCGCGCGAGCTTCAGCTTGTCGTCCGAGATGTCGACCGCCGCCACGTGCAGACCCATGGCCTTGGCATATTGCACCGCCATATGGCCCAGCCCGCCAATGCCCGAGATTGCGACCCAGTCCCCTGGCCTGGCCTCGGTCTCTTTGAGGCCTTTGTAGACGGTCACCCCGGCACACAGCACCGGCGCCGCGGGCCCGAAATCAAGCCCGTCCGGGATGCGGCCCACGTAATTGGCATCGGCGCGCACAAACTCGGCATAGCCACCATCCACCGAATAACCGGTGTTTTGCTGGCTTTCGCACAGGGTTTCCCACCCACCGACGCAGTGTTCGCAATGCCCGCAGGCGGTGTGCAGCCAGGGTGCGCCAATGCGGTCGCCCTCTTTGAGATGCGTCACACCTTCGCCCACGGCGGCCACTTCGCCCACGCCTTCGTGCCCGGGAATAAAGGGCGCGGTCGGCTTGACCGGCCAATCGCCTTCGGCAGCGTGCAGGTCCGTGTGGCACACGCCCGAGGCGCGGACGCGCATCAGGATCTGTCCCGGGCCAACTTCGGGGACGGGCACTTCGCGAATGTCGAGCGGTTCACCGAGGGCCGGAACAACGGCGGCCTTCATTGTCTTCGGCAAGGACATCTGTCTCCTCCTAATTTTTGGTCATGGGGTCTTGCCGACAGCAAATCACGCCTCTGCAATTCGCCCATGACACAAATCAAGCGCATCTCGCGCGTTGTCCTGATCTGGCGTGGCTGCTAAGGCGTCGAGCAACCGTCAGGACATGATTTCAAGGAGCATTCGATGGCCAAGGACTTTGTCGTCAAAGACATCTCGCTCGCTGCGTTTGGCCGCAAAGAGCTGGATATTGCAGAAACCGAAATGCCGGGGCTGATGGCCCTGCGCGAAGAATACGGCACTGCCAAGCCACTGACCGGCGCACGCATTGTCGGGTCACTGCACATGACGATCCAGACCGCGGTGCTGATCGAGACGTTGGTGGCGCTGGGCGCAGATGTGCGCTGGGCCTCGTGCAACATCTTTTCAACGCAGGATCACGCGGCGGCGGCGATTGCCGAGGGCGGCACGCCGGTATTCGCGATCAAGGGGCAAACCCTGGAAGAGCACTGGGATTACCTCGACAAGTCCTTCCTGTTTGAAGACGGGCCTAACATGATCCTCGACGATGGCGGGGACGCGACGCTGTACGTTCTGCTCGGCGCGCGGGCTGAAGCGGGTGAAGACATCATCCCGGTGCCGCAATCCGAGGAAGAAGAGGTTATCAAGGCCCAGATCAAGAAACGGATGGCGGCCAGCCCCGGCTGGTTCACCAAGATCCGCGACCAGATCAAGGGCGTGTCCGAGGAAACGACGACGGGCGTAAACAGGCTCTATCAACTGGTGAAAGAGGGCCAGCTGCCCTTCCCCGCGATCAACGTCAACGACAGCGTCACCAAGTCGAAATTCGACAACAAGTACGGCTGCAAGGAAAGCCTGGTCGACGGCATCCGCCGTGCGACCGATACCATGATGGCGGGCAAGGTGGCCGTAGTCTGCGGGTATGGCGATGTGGGCAAGGGGTCAGCCGCCAGCCTTGCGGGCGCGGGCGCGCGCGTCAAAGTCACCGAAGTAGACCCTATTTGCGCCCTACAAGCCGCGATGGACGGGTTTGAGGTAACGCTTCTGGAAGATGAGGTCGACAGCGCCGATATCTTTATCACGACCACCGGCAACAAGGATGTCATCCGCATCGAGCATATGCGCGCGATGAAGGACATGGCGATCGTCGGCAATATCGGCCATTTCGATAACGAGATTCAGGTGGCGAACCTGAAGAACCACAAATGGACGAATATCAAGGAACAGGTGGATATGATCGAGATGCCCTCGGGCAATCGCATCATCCTGCTGTCCGAGGGGCGCCTGCTGAACCTTGGCAATGCGACCGGCCACCCGTCCTTTGTGATGTCCGCCTCGTTCACCAACCAGGTGCTGGCCCAGATCGAGCTGTGGACCCAGGGTGATGAGTACAAAAACGACGTCTACATCCTGCCCAAGCATCTCGATGAAAAGGTTGCGCGGCTGCATCTGGCCCGGATCGGGGCCAAGCTGACCGAGCTGAAGCCCGATCAGGCCTCGTATATCGGGGTGACACCGGAAGGCCCCTACAAGCCGTCCCACTATCGGTATTGATCCGCCGGTTCGCCGCCAGCGGGGAATGCACCGGACATTTTCCCTTTGTGGCGGCGCACTTCGCCGGTATCGTTCGGCCACCGCTAAATACAGCGGTGACTAAACAACTGAACCCAACAGGTGGGAGAAACATCCATGGGTAAGCGCGATGACCTGATCGCTCAGTATGCGGACGATCTGAAAAACAAATGCGGCATGACGCCCGATATGGATCTGTTGACCAAAGTGACCATCGGCTGCGGCCCGGCGATTTATGACGCCGATGCCTCGACCGTGGCGGCCTCGCAGGCGAGCGAGCTTGAGACCGTGAAAGACAACTTCCTGATCAAGAAGCTGGGGCTGAGCGACGGGCCCGAGCTGATGGATGCGATCAAATCGGTGCTTGAGACCTACGGCATGTCCGAGCGCAACAAGTACCGCGCCGTTGTCTATTACATGCTGACCAAGCATTTCGGCAAAGAGTCGGTCTACGGCTAGACCGGCCACCCCGGGCGGGGCGTTACGCGCCCTGCCCCGAAAATTGTTCTAAAATTCTAGATACTTGGTGATTGCCCGGTGCGGGTCGACCGGCTACCGTTTCCGCGTTTCGACCAGGATGGTCCCAGCGATCCAAAGTGACATGCCACGGGGTGAGCATGTGGGGTGACAAGGGGGCTTCGTTCTGTGCGAAGCCCCCTTTCCATCTAAAACAGCGTCAGCACCAGGCCCATCAGCGTGCAGCCCACGGTCGCGTAAATCCCGTCGATCAGGATCAGCGATTTTGGGCGCTCTGCGAACAGATAATTCGTCGCGATCCAAGGCGTGGCGATGAACAGCCCCAGGCCCAGCCCGGTCACGATCCCCGCGCCCACCGTATCTATGTTGGCGGTCTGGAAGATGTGGCGTGACATTCCCGCGACCAATACCGCGCAGAGAAAACTGCCGACGAAGGCAACGTAGTTCTTGCGATTGACCGTCTCTTCGCTCAGCCCGGCGGCGGCCATCCACTGTTTGCCGACAACGCCGTACCAGATTGCGCCAAAGATCCACGCCGCGGCGGCCGCCGCGATCACCGATACCGTCCCCATCACGTCCCCTCCCTTTTTTGGTTCTATTGAGCCCAGTCTAGCCGAAATGCCGCATCAGTGCGCAATCCTTTGCCACACCCGTGTTTTGCTGCGTTAGGGTCTGTATTCCCCCATGTCACAGATGATCCGCCATTCATCCTCGGTCACCGGCTGAACCGAGAGCCGCGTATTGTTGACCAGAACCATCTGCGCCAGCCGCGGCTCGCCCTTGCACATCTCAAGCGTGACGGGCGTGGGCATCGGCGCAATCGCCTTGATATCCACGCACTCCCAACGATCGTCATCGGTGGTGCTGTCGGGGTGGCTTTCGGCGATCACCTCGACGATCCCCACGACCGCCTTTTCCGACTGCGAATGGTAGAAAAACCCACGGTCCCCCACCGACATCGACCGCATCATGTTGCGCGCCTGATAATTGCGCACGCCATCCCATTCCTCGCCCACGTCGCCCTTGGCCACCTGCTGGTCCCAGCTCCAGGTCGAGGGTTCGGATTTGAACAGCCAGTACTTCATGGCCCCAGCACCCGTTTCCAGGGGCTGAGCGTCACGCTCTCAAACAGCTCTGCCTTGGCATAGGGGTCATTCGCCGCCCAGGATTCGGCCGCGTCCATGCTGTCGACCGACAGGATCAAAAGCGACCCGCACATCTGTCCGTCGTCGTCCAGGAACGGACCGGCCTGTTCCACCACGCCGGTTTCGCGGACATAGGCCAGATGGGCATCGCGATTGGCCAGCCGGGTTTCGAGCGCACCGGGTTTGTCCCGGGCGATAAGAGCGATGAGCATGTTATTCCTCTTTCAACGGACGCGCGAGCAGGGCGCGTTTGGCTTCTTCGACACTAACATGGCCGGAAACGACCGCCGCGACCATATCGGTAAGCGGCATGTCGACCCCCCGCACGCGAGCCAACTGCACCATGGCCTGCGCGGTCGGGATCCCCTCAACCGTGGCGGTACCGGGTTTTTGGCCCGCACCGAGCGCGAAACCGGCCTGATAGTTACGGGATTTGGGGGAGGTCGCGGTAAGTATCAGATCCCCCAGGCCCGATAGCCCGGCAAGCGTTTCGGGCCGGGCGCCCAGGGCCGTGGCATAGCGCAGCATTTCGGCATATCCGCGGGTGATCACCGCGGCGCGGGCGCTTTCGCCGAGGCCCGCCCCCATGGTGATGCCCGCAGCTAGGGCGATGACGTTCTTGAGCGCACCGCCCAGCTCTGCCCCGATGACATCCGTGGTGGAATAGACCCGCAATGCGGGACCCGAAAGCTGGTCCTGCAGCGCTTCGCCGACGGTGTTGTCGGTGCAGGCAAGGGTGAGGGCGGTGGGCAGACCCTGGGCCAGATCGGCCGCAAAACTGGGGCCCGTCAGCGTCGCGGCGGCGGCAAGAGGGCAGGCGGTCGCGATCAGTGCCGTGGGGCCAAGACCGGTGCGCAGATCCACCCCTTTGCAACAGGCCACAAGCCGTTTGCGGTCAAGTTGCAGGGCGTGGGTTGCCAGAAATTCCGCCAGTTTCTGGGTTGGAATGGCCAGCAGGATGGTATCCGCCGCGGCCATAGCCTCGGGCTTGCCTGCGATATAGAGTCTTTCGGGCAGCGTGATCCCGGGCAAGTAGCGCGCGTTTTCGCGCCTTTCCGCTATCTGCGCCACGTCGCGCCCGTAAAGCATCACATCGCGCCCCGCCTGTGCCAGCGTGATTGCCAGCGCGGTCCCAAAAGCGCCTGCACCCGCCACCGCGATCATGCCTTGGCGCCTTTCTTGCCAAAGCCCAGCATCGGCGCCTGCGCGGTATCGAGCGGCCAGCGCGGGCGCGCGGCGAGGGTCATGTCGTCGGTATCGCCCGATGCCAACCGCTCAAGCCCCGCATAGGCGATCATCGCGGCATTATCGGTGCACAGCGCAAGCGGTGGGGCGGTGTAGGGCAGGGCGTTTTCGGCAGATACAGTCTCTAACGCAGCCCGTATCTGCATGTTTGCGGCCACGCCCCCCGCAACGGCAAAGGTGCCGCCATTGGCGTGCCGCGCACGAAACTCCGTCATCGCGCGCCGCGATTTCTCGGCCAGCACATCGCAGATCGCGGCCTGAAACCCGGCGCTCAGATCGGCCTGGTCCTGGGCGCTCAGCCCGCCCGTTGCGGCGACCAAGCTGTCGCGGGCGCGCAGAACGGCGGTCTTGAGGCCCGAGAACGACATATCGCACCCCGCCCGGTCGAGCAGGGGGCGCGGGAACCGAAAGCGGTGCGGATCGCCGGCTTTCGCCGCTTTCTCCACCGCTGGTCCGCCGGGCTGGCCCAGACCGATCAGGCGGGCGGTTTTGTCAAACGCCTCGCCCGGCGCGTCATCGATCGTCCCGCCGATCCGCGTGAAGGCGTCCGCGCCCTCGACGATCAGGAACTGACAATGCCCGCCCGACACCAAAAGCATCAGGTAAGGATAGGGTAGGGCATCGGTGAGGCGCGGGGTCAGGGCGTGCCCGGCCAGATGGTTCACGCCGATGAGCGGCAGACCACGCGCCACGGCGATTCCCTTGGCGCACATGACACCCGAGACGACGCCCCCGATCAGACCGGGCCCTGCCGTCACCGCAACGGCGTCGATGTCATTTAGCCCAAGGTTGGCCTGCGTCAGAGCCTGTTCCACCGCCAGATCCATCCGTTCCGCATGGGCGCGCGCGGCAATTTCGGGCACGACCCCGCCAAAGGCCGCGTGCAGATCACCCTGGCCGTAGACGACCGACGACAGAATCTCGGCTGCACCCACATGCCCGCGCACCACGGCGGCAGCGGTGTCATCGCAACTGCTCTCAAGGCCAAGAAGGGTGATCGGCTGGGTCATCGACAGGTCGGTTGCGCGGCTGATGGGCGGCAGGTATCACCGGCAGGTTGCCCCGACAACCGTGCGAGGTCCATGTCCTCTGGTGATCCGATCCTCCTGCTGACGCGCCCGCGCCCCGCGGCAGAGCGGTTTCGGGCACTGTGCGAAGCGCGGCTGGGGCGGACGCTGCCCGCCATCATCGCGCCGGTCATTGCGATTGAGGACGTTGGCGGGTTGCCAGATCTGACCGGGTTCGGCGCGGTGATCTTTACCTCGGCGCAGGCGGTGGAGCGGGCCGGAGCGGGGCAGGGGCGGCTGGCCTATTGCGTTGGCACGCGCACGGCAGTGGTTGCTCAGGCTGCCGGATTCGCAGCGCGGTCCTCGGACGGGACGGCCGACGATCTTGTCGCACAGATCTTGGATGAGCGGCCGTCCGGACCGCTGATACACCTGCGGGGCGAGATGAGCCGCGGTGACATCGCCGCGCGGCTTACCGCGTCGGGTTGCCCGGCGGAGGAGCGCGTTGTCTATCGCCAGAGGATGCGGGACATCCCCGCCGACACCTTCGCCGATCTGCCACAGAATTCCCAGATCATCGCCCCGGTGTTTTCGCCGTTCAGCGCAGAGGCTTTGGCGCGCACCTGGCCGGGCCAGGGCTTCAAGTTGACCGTTGTGGCGATCAGCGCCGATGCGGCGGCGGCGGCCCCCGAACCGGCCATCGCGGTTCACGTTGCGGCCCAGCCAAACGCCGATGCGATGGCCGAACAAGTTGCCGCGGTTTACGGAGCCCGCGCTGCTTGTTGACCCGGGGGGCGCGGGATAAGCTGCGGTCGCGCGCGCCCTGTTCTGTCTGCTGGAATGAAAGGTTCTGCTGCCGTGGCCCGATCTGGAAAAAAGAACTCGAAATCAAAAGAGTATGAGGACGGGTCAGCGACAGAATCGCCGATTGAGACAAGCGACTCGGACACTGCGTCGGAATCGGAAATAGCCGACGTCGCGGCCTCGGACCCCGAAGGTGCCGAGGAAGCCGGCGTAGAAGCGGCGCCGACCGAGGACGCGGACGCTGCGCAATCCGAAGAAATTGCCGGTGACAGCGCCGCCGATCTGGACGAGACCCCTTCCGAAGCCGAAGCCGAAGCCGAAGCCGAAGCCGAAGCCGAAGCCGAAGCCGAAGCCGAAGCCGAAGCCGAAGCCGAAGCCGAAGCCGAAGCCGAAGCCGAAGCCGAAGCCGAAG
>JBCCWO010000019.1:0-66151 GCA_039193455.1 Pseudomonadota bacterium | reverse complement strand
GCGACCATGAAGCCCGCGACCATCAGAAGAACGAAGATCAGCAGGGTGAGCCCGCCATAAAGGCGCTTGCGTTGCGTCAGCTCAAGATAGGCCGCCTGTACCGCGTCTACGTTGGTCGCGCGACTGCCGGTGCTGCCCGGACCCGCCGAAATATCTGTCATGCCCCGTGCGCCCCTCGCGAAAGGAACGGCGGGGGCGTCATGGCCCCCGCCGTCAGTCTTCTCAGTGGCTTAGCCGCCGATCTTTGCTTTGCGTGCTTCGATGACCGAGATGTAGGTCTCGTGGTCGACCGGCTGGAAACCCAGCGTTTCGCCAGCCGCAACGCCATAGGCGCAATCCTGATCCCGCTCGTGCAGGCCGTCGACCAGTTCGGTCATGGTGGCGCGCACGTCGTCCGGCAGGGCCTTGCGCAGAACGATCGGGCCTTCGGGGATGACCTTCGACTTCCAGATCTGGGTCAGCTCGTTCATGTCGATGAGACCGGCGTCGACGGCCTTGCGCAGCGCGCCGGAGTTGTAGCCGTCTTCCCAGTTGCCCTGGCCGTCGGCCCAGGTCACGCCGGCGTCGATGTCGCCGTTGAACACCGCGACGATGGTCTGCTCGTGCCCGCCGGTGAAGGTGACCTCACCGAAGTAGTCGCCCGATTCCATCGTCGAGCCCGTGGCTTCGGGGATTTCGATCGAGGGGATGAGGTAGCCGGAGGTCGAGTTCGGGTCACCGAAACCGAAGACTTTGCCCTGCATGTCTTCGAGCGAGGCGATGCCGCTTTCGGTACGGGCGAAACCGATGGAGTGATAGCCGATCGAGCCATCCATGTTCACCTTCACGAGCACGGGCTCGACCGCTTCGGGATCTTCCAGGTAGGTGGCGGCGTAGGACGAGGCGCCGAGCCAGGCCATGTCGATGGTGCCGCCCAGCAGGCCCTGGATCACACCGTTGTAGTCGGCGGGGGCGAAGAGCTTGGTCGGCACGCCCAGCGCCTCTTCGGCGTAGCCCTGAAGGCAGCTGTAGCTGTTCAGACGGTCCTGGGCGTTTTCGCCGCCGAGGATGCCGATGCGGAACTCTTCGATCTCTTGTGCGACAGCGGCCGAGCCGAGCGCGGTTGTTGCCAGCAGAACAGCAGCAAAAGTGGTCTTCATCATGGTCTCCATGTTGATTTGCGCCCCATTCCCGGGGTCGCGGTTGGAAAGGGTCAGGCGATGGCGCGTTCCGCCGCCGTCTCGCGGTCGAGCGCACCGATCTCGGTGGAGGTCGCTTCTTCGGAGAAGTCGGCCCCGGCGCCGTAGATGTCGCGGGCTGCGCCGGTGGTCAGTTGCTCGGGCACGCCGTCAAATACGATGCGCCCGTCGCGCATCCCGATCACGCGGTCGCAATAGCGGCGCGCGGTGTCGAGCGTGTGCAGGTTGCAGATGATCATGCGCCCGTCTTCTTCGTGGATGCGGCGCAGCGCCTCCATCACGATCTGGGCGTTCATCGGGTCGAGCGAGGCGATGGGTTCGTCGGCGAGGATGATCTGCGGGTCCTGCATCAATGCGCGGGCGATGGCGACGCGCTGTTGCTGGCCGCCCGACAGTGCCTCGGCGCGCTTGGGGGCCTGTTCGGCGATGCCCAGGCGGTCGAGAATTTCGATGGCGCGGTGGATGTCGGCGGTCGGGAAGAGGTTGAAGAGCGTGGCGAAGGTCGACCGCTCGTTCAGGGTGCCGTGCAGGACGTTTGAGACCACATCCATCCGGGGCACGAGGTTGAACTGTTGAAAGATCATGGCGCAGTCGGATTGCCAGCCCCGCCGCTCGGCCCCGCGCAGAGCGGTGATGTCGCGCCCGTCGAAGACAATGCTGCCTTCGGTCTCGGGCGTGAGGCGGTTGATCATGCGCAGCAGGGTGGATTTTCCCGCACCCGACCGTCCTATGATCCCGATCATCGTGGGTTTATCGACTTCGAACGAGGCGGCATCCACAGCGGTATTTGCCCCGAACCGCTTTGTCAGCTTGTCGATGGTTAGCATTGACGTCCCCCATAATGCTGGAGGGCGGTCTATGAGGGTCCCACGACAGAATTGTTACGTTTGCGTGAAGAAAATGTAACGGCGCTGGCGTGCGCGATTTTCCCCGAAATTGCATCGCGCGGCGCCCGCAATTTGCCCTTTCTGTGGGCGGTTTGAAAAAGGATAGCGGCGCCCCCGGGGGAGCGCCGCGCAGAGTGCCAACGTCTTGATTTAGCTGCCTGGCGTGTTGCGGACATAGGGGTTGCCGCGTTCGGCCGTGGCGGTGAAGGTAATCGCGTTGACCTTCCATCCGTCGCCGCCCCGCTCGAACCCGTGGGTGTAGGTGCCCCAAACCTCCCACAGTGCCTCGCCGCCGTTTTCGGGCAGCGCGCCCGCCTCCATCCGGTTCCAGGCGTAGCCGTGGCTTTCCATCACGGCGCTGTCGGGGCCGTCGAAGCGGATGCGGTGGTTGCCGCGCAGGTGGAAGCTTGTCTTTTCCGCGGTGAGGTTGCCCGACCAGCCGGCGATCAGAGCGTCTGCCGGGATCGTGGCCGGGTCCCCGCCGACGAGCGAGGTGAAATCGACATCGATGGTATCGGTGAAGTAGCTGCGGGCGAGGTCCCAATCCTTGGCATCGACGGCGGCATCGATGCTGTCTGCGATGCGGATCATTTCGGCATGGTCGACCAGCGTCTCTGTCGTGATCGGGTCGGCGGCGAAGGCGGGGCTGGCGGCAAGTGCCAGTGCGAGTGCTGTGCGTTTCATCGGTTCGGTATCCTTGCGTTGAACGGGTGGTGGGCCGCGCCCGGGCCAGAGCCCCGGCGCGGCGGGATGGGTTTAGCTGTCGGTGTCCGAGACGGTGGCAAAGTGCTGGGCCATTGTGTCGGCGGCGCGGGTGACGTCTTCGGGATTGTCGTAGAAATCGAACTGCGTGACGTCTTCGAGCCACTGCAGCGTCGCGTCCCCGGCAAAGCCGTCGAGGAAGCTGCGCACCCCCTGCGGGATGGCGGCGGATTCCGAGTGGACAATCGCCAGCGGTTTATCGAGGCGGGCGGCGTTGTCGGCCGGGTGGTAGGTCAGCCAGCCTTCCCAGCCCGCATTGTTCCACTGATTGTCGTATTCCGGGATCGCGCCGCGATCCGCCTCGTAATAATAGCCGCCGATGGGCATCAGCACGCCCTCGGCGCCTTCGGGGCCTGCGGCGGGGATGATCTGGCCACCCGCAGCCTCGGCATCGCGCGACATGGCGATCAGACCGCTGACCCCCTCGGCCCCGCCATAGACGGCTTCGACGATCTCTTCGTTTTGCAGCCAGGGCGCGACGAGGCCGATGCTTTGAACGCGGTCATTGCCGGCGACGGCGTCGACCATGTAGCCCGCCGAGGCACAGATGCCGAGGCCGTGGATTTGGGTCGGGTCAACCTCGGGCATCGTGGCGACAAAATCGAACGCGGCGCGGATGTCGTCGGCCTTGGCCTCGGGGCTTTCCACGAAGCGGACGTTTTGCGGCAGGTCGCCGGATTTGCCCCAACCGCGGAAGTCAAAGGTGAAGGCGGCAAAGCCACGCTCGACCATTTGCTCGGCATAGACGCGGGGCATCTGCTCTTCCACGCTGGTCCAGGCGCCGGTGACGACGACGGTGGGCAGCGCGCCGCCATCATGGCCTTCGGGCAGGTAGAGCGTGCCCGAAAGCGTGGCGCCTGCGTTTTCAAAGGTCACGGTGCGGGTTTCGACCTGTGCGATCGCGGCGGTCGAGGCCATTAGGGCGGCAGCGGTGGTGAGGGAAAAGGTTTTCATTTCGGTCTCTCCTGTCTGGGTCTGCTGGGCGTCGTGCCCTGATGACGAAAGAGATACCGATGGCGGGCGCGCAGGACTTGCACCCCCCTGCGCAGTTTTTGAACCATCCTGCTTTTGGAAGATTTCTGCCTAAGCCACGCGTTCGGCGCGGAAGGCGCGCGGGGTCTGGCCGGTGACCGATTTGAAGCTGCGCGAGAAGTGCGCCTGGTCGGAAAACCCGCAGGCCAGCGCCACATCGCCCAGTTGCCGGGCGGGATCGTCCATCATCTTGATCGCCTGCTCGATGCGGTAGGCCAGCACGTATTGCATCGGTGTCGAGCCCAGCGTTTCCTTGAAGACACGGCTGAAATGCGACGGGCTCATCCCCGCTTCGGCGGCCATGTCGTCGACGGTGATCGTCTGGTCCAGGCGCGCGCGGATATGGGCCAGCACGCGGTGGTAATGGGCCGAGGTGAACCGGGCCGAGAGCGCCACCGCCTCGGGGCGGCGTTGGCCGTAGCGTTGCAGGAGTTTGACGAGCAGCACGCGGCTCATCGCCTCGAACATCACACCCGATGAGATGTCATCGCCTTCGAGCGCGTCGCGGAGCATCACCCCCGCCGCACAGAGATCGGGGTCGTGGAACTGGGGCAGGTCGCGAAACTGCTGGGGGTCGAGCAAGAGGCCAAGCTCGGTCTGGGCGAAGCGTTCGACCCGTGCGGGATCGAGCGTGACAACGATGACATCCGAGGTTTCAAACCAGCGCCAGCCCGAGCGGACGCCTGCGGGCGTCACGATGATCTCGTCCTTGTGGTAGGTGAAATCGCGCATGACGCCGTCGCGGCGGTTTTGCACCCGCGTGGGGTGTTCGCGCAGGTTCAAGAGGACATGGTGTTCGGAGAACACCTCTTCGGGCATCGTATCGGGCGCGGCCTGGAAATAGCGCACGGACATGAGCGCGGCGGCAGACGTGTGCTGGGACGCGTCACTGTTGAGCAGCGGCAGGGACGGGTAGACGTCTTGGTAACGGCGCGGCATGGCGGGTGCCCTTGTACAGGACGCAGGCCGCGCCCGCCATGGGGACGCACACTGCGGTGCTTTCAGGCGCTAAATCGCGACGAGGTGATTGTCGAAGGCAAGCGGGTGGCTGGCCAGGGGCTGCAGGCGGTCGCTCAGCCGGTGCACCTGCCCCAGCCCGTCGGTTGCAATGATCGCGTCACTGCCCGGTGCGACACCGCAGATGTCGGGGCGGCGGGCGATCGTGCTGGCGCGGGTGGCGATGTCGACCGAGACGACAAGCCCGCCGCGCGGTGAGGTGACGGCGAGGCCGGTGCCATCGGAGGAGAGCGCGACACTGCCCGCATAGCCGACCATCTGGCGGGTCACGGCATCGTCGAAGGGGATGAAGTCCAGCCCCTGCCCGGCCCGATAGAGCGCAAGCAAGGTCGGGCTGTCGAAAGCATCGCCCTGCCATTGGAAGGCACAGGCCACCAGACCGTCGGCACGGGCGGTGATGTGGCGCAGCGAGTTCTGGTGCATCGCGTCCGGCACCCCGGCGGTGTCGAGATGCGTTCCGTCCTCTGCCGCAATGGTGAGGTTCGGGCGCATCGTGTCGAGGTTGAGCTTGTCGCGCCCCGTTGCCGGGTGGGTCCGGATGCCGCCATTGGCGATGGCGAGGCGTGTCGTGCCGGGGATGCGGATCACCTCATGCGGGCCGATGCCGCCCGAGGGAAAGTCGCCGATCCGGCGGTAGCCCTCGCTGCGCGACCAGATGCTGATCCGGCCCTCGCCGGTGTCGACGATGTTTTCGGTGGTGTAGAGCCGTGTGCCGTCCCTCGAGAAGGCGCCATGGCCGTAGAAATGGCGACCGGGCGGAGAGGTGAGTTCGCCCAGCACCGCACCGCTTTGGCAGTCGAGGACAAGCGCGAAGGTGCCGGGGCGGCGGGCGAAGGCCACCGCTTCGGGCGCGGTGGGGTGGACTGCGGCGGCGTGGCCGCGGGCAGGAAGTGGGACACGGAAGGCCAGTGCCCCGTCCGGGCGCAGGCCGTAGAGGGCGAAGGCGCCGCTTTTGTCCAGTGCGGCGGTCACATGGCTGGGGGCGCCCGCATCGGCCCAGCCGGCCCGCGGCAGCGCCGTTGCAGCCGCCAGCCCGGCGAGAATGGCGCGGCGCGACGGCATGCGCCTAGTCCCCGTCAAGCGCGTTGAACCCGGCCGACAGGCCCATGGCCGCGCCAATCTCATTGATCGTTTCGATCTGGATTTCTTTCACATCGACCTGCAGGGCCTCGATCCGGAGCCGCTGCCCCGGGTTCGACACGCCCGAGAAATCCGGGGAGTCGATTGCTGCGATCCGGGTGAACGCGCGCTCGTAGGCAGCGTCGAGATTGGGTGTCGGGTCGTCCGAGAAGGCGACCGACAGGGCCTGAAGTGCGCGCAGGGCTTCGGTGACGTTGCGCAGGCTGCGGCCCGAGCGGCGCGCCTCGGCCCGCGTGGGGCGCGGGCGGTCGAAGGTGCCCAGCGGGCGGGCGAGACGTTGATCGTGGATGAACTCAAGCCCGGTGGAGAGCGCGGTATAGATGGCGCGGCGCGCCTCTTCGTCGGATTTAAAGCGGGTGTTGCCATCGGCGCCCGCCGAGGTCACGACGCCGGCGAAATCGGACCAGGCGGTGGTCACACTGGCGGCATTGGCGGCGAGCGTGGCGGCAATGGCCTGGGTCAAAGTGCAGGCATAGTCGCCGGTGCCCGGCGGCTCGTAGAGCATGCGTTCGAGCGCAAAAAAGCCCTGGGCCGCGACCGAGACATCGCCGTAGGTCGCCGGATCGGCGGCGACGGGGTCCTCATCGGCGATCAGGCGGCCCAGCGTTTTGCCGGTCTGGTTCTTGGGATCGGGCCAATAGGCGAAGCTGAGCGTGAGGCCCTGATCCTCGATCGGGCCGAAGACCACGTGGCTGACCCCGATCCAGGCATCGAACGCGTCGTTGTAGGCCGCTTCAAGCTCTGGCCCCGTGCAGCTTGCTTGCGCCGCAGTGTCGAGTGCGGCGGTGGCCGTGGCGAAGCGTTCGAACCCGGGCAGGATTTCACTTTCCACGGCGCGCGCCACATCGGACAGCGCGGCTGTGGGCAGGCACAGGGCAAGGGCGGCGAGGGTCAGGCGCATCACAAGCTCTCCAAAAAGCGGATCAGGGCGGCGCGGTCGGCCTTGGGCATCGCGACCACGCGGTTTTTCTGGGCCTCCGCCTCGCCCCCGTGCCAGAGCACGGCTTCCAGAAGCGAACGCGCGCGCCCGTCATGGAGGAACGTGGCGTGGCCAGAGACTTCCTGCGTCAGCCCGATCCCCCACAGCGGCGGCGTGCGCCATTCGCGCCCGTTCGCGCGGGCTTCGGGGCGGTTGTCGGCAAGGCCCGGCCCCATGTCGTGCAGCAAAAGATCGGTATAGGGCCAGATCAGCTGAAAACTTTGCTCGGGCGGGTCATCCAGACGGTGGGTGACGAATTTCGGGGTGTGGCAGGCGATGCACCCGGTCTCGTAAAACACCCGCTTGCCCCGCAGCACCTGGGGGTCGTCCACATCGCGGCGGGCGGGGACGGCGAGGTTTGCAGCGTAAAACGTGGTGAGATCCAGCGCGACATCGCCGACCTCGGCATTGTCATGGTGATCCGTGTTGCCGTCGGGCGCGAGGCGGCAGCGTTCCTGATGCACGGTGCATTCGCCATAGCCGGTCGGGAAGATCGTCGAGGAAATCCCGATATCGCCATGGAACGCCGCGGCGGTTTGCTGGCGCAGCGTTGGTTGACCTGCTTTATGCCCGAAACGGCCAAGCATCGGCGCGTCGTATTCGCGGGAGACCACGATCTGCGCACGGCCCGAGATACCATCGCCGTCCAGGTCGTCCGGATCGGCTTGGGCGAGGATGTCGGCGGTGGGGATCGCGTCAAGCAGGCCGAGGCCGATCATCTGCTGGGCCACACGGGGGCTGAACATCGTATCGGGGTGCAGCGCACCGTAGCCAAGGTTTTCAACGGAATAGGTCGGCTTTCTGAGATGGGCGACCTCGCCGTCAGACAGCGTGACGGTGACCTCTTCATAGCTGACAGCAAAGCGCCCCTCTTCGCGGATGCCGGGGATGCCGAGGTCCTGAAGCTGGGCGCCGTAGGTCGGTTCGGGCAGCGTGGCGAGGTAGAGCTCGGCATCGGCGCGGGCTTGTGCGCCGTCGGGGATCGAGAGGCGCATGAGCATGGAAACGCGGCTGTCCTCTGGCCCTGCGGGGGCGTGCCCGCGGCCATTGTTGAGGTGGCAGCGCTGGCACGAGCGGGCGTTGAAGAGCGGGCCGAGACCATCGGAGGCGCGCGTCGAGGATGGCGAAGAGACCCAGAGCTTTTCGAACATGGCGCGGCCAAGCTCAAAATCGATCTCACGATCGAGCGTGATGTTACCGGTAACAAGGTTGAAGGCCTCTTCCGGGCGGCGCGCCTGCACCGTCCCTGCCCCGCCGGCATTGGTTTCGAACCGCTCGGGCTTGGAGAAGTCGGTTGTGGGCGCGGTGACGGCGCTGATGCGTTCGGTTTCCGCGGGCGTGCGCGCGATCACGTCGAGATGCAGATCCTGCAACTCTACCGCGCCGGCGGGCGCAGTGACGCTCACCAACAACACGAGCAATAGTGACCGCATGTCGCCCCTAAAACGATTGCATTCCACCGAATACCTTATATTTCTGGTCAGGATTGGAAAGCCCAATTGCGCGCCGTTGCGCGGTTCGGGTGTCGCAGGAAACGTCGAATGGTTGCACTTACCGCCGTCAGCGCAGAGACCGGACACGGGTTCACCGCACCCGCACCGGTGACGTTGGATGAGCGGTCGCGCGCCATTCTCAATCAGCTGCGTCTTGTGGCGCTTGATTGCCGGGCGGCGGCGCGGGCCGACCTGTTTGAAGCTTGCGCACTTTTGTCCGTCGACAGGACGATTGCCAAGGCGGCGCATGCCGAAGCGTTCATGAAGTGCCTGCCGGAAGCCATTGGCAGGGCGCCGAAAATCCTGCGCCCGGGTGTCGCGGAAGTGACCTTTGACGAGGCGTGGATTATTCGCCTGATCGCGGCCGCAGACGCCGGGAACGGCGACAGTTTCGACTTTCTGCTGCGCTCGCGCGTGGCCCCTCTTGCGCGGCGCAATATCGGGTTTTTGATCCGCTCGATGTCCGAGCAATTTTGTAAGATTTAGAATATTTCTAAAAAGGCCTTGGCACGGCGAATTACAGTGTTATGTCGTCGGCAGGCCAGCAAGCCGCCGCCAGCTAGCCATCTATAGAAATGGTAATTACGGGAGCAAGGCATGACACAGACTGCCGCTGCGTTGTCCACCGATGCACAAACCGAAATTGTAGACGCGCTGAACCAGTCGGTCGCGGAAACCGCGGTCACCACCATGCTCGCGCAGAATTTCCACTGGAACGTGACTGGCATGGCGTTCGGGCCGCTGCACACGCTGTTCCAGGAGATCTACGAAGATCACTTCACGGCGCAGGACGATCTGGCCGAACGGATCAAGGCGCTTGACGCGCATGCCGAGGGCATGCTGTCGGGCATGCTGGAGCGTTCGAAAGTGAAAGAGCATGACGGCCACGCCAGCGATCAGGAGATGATCAAAGCGATGCAGGTCGCGCAAGAGACGCTGGCCACGACGCTGGCGGGCTGCGGCGAACGTGCTGCGGCGCATGGCGACACGCTGACCGAAGACCTGTGCATCGCACGCGGTCAGACGCATGAAAAGTTTGCCTGGATGCTACGCTCGCACCTGAGCTAAGGCGCAGCGCTCTGCTTTGATCCGCGCCCCACCGGGGCGCGGTTCGCGTTCTAGCCCACCCTTGCGAGGTGCTTGATCGGGGGGTGGACGCCCTTCTTGAGGCATTTTCGCGCAAAGGCCGGGGCCCAGTGCCGGTATTTGCCCATGCTGTTTTGCTGGTGAACCAGCATCTCGACAAAGGCGGCCTGATGTTCGGGGCGCTTCAGCCCTTTGAACATCTTTTTCTGTGACTTCGTCATCGAACAGCCGATGCAGTGCCCGGCGCGCCGGAATTTGCACACATCGATACAGGGCGATGGGACCTTCTTTTTCTTTCCCATGCATGACCTCGTCTGGGTGAAGGCGGCCCAGCGGCCGCCCGTGCCTGGCGGCGTTGGGTTTACTCGAACACAGCGTCCGGGTTGTCGAGGCTATCGGAGCCTTCAAAGTCGATTGCGTCAACCCCGAGGACTGCGACAACTCGCTCTATCGAGCGGGTTTGATCGACCAGCGCATCGACCGCGCCCATGATCAGCGCCTCGCCCGCTTCGTTACCGCGTTCGAGCATCATGTCATAGGCAAAGCCCTTTTCAGCGGCGAGCTTCAGTTCGATCATCTCGAACATGGTCGCGTCAAGCTTGCCGCGCAGTTCCATGTCGAGATCGGCATCGACCTCGGCCACCAGCGAAGAGAGCGACGGCCCGCTCACCACGCTGCCATCGGCGCGGGTGTAGCTGCCGAGGTAGACGTTGCGGATGCCCAGCGCGTCGTAGAAATGGCTGTTATGGGTGTTGTCGGCAAAGCAGTCATGCTCTTCCTCGGGGTCGTTCAGCAGAACGCCAAGCTTCATGCGCTCACCCGCCTGCTCGCCGTAAGAGAGCGAGCCCATGCCGGTGAGGATCGCAACGATGCCCGCATCCGCGTCGGCCATCACCTCGGCGCGCGCGGCGCCGTCATCGGCCCATTGCGCCGCCATCCACTCCAGGTCTGAGACGAGAAGGTCGGTTGCCGCCTTCAGGTATTGGCCGCGGCGGTCGCAATTGCCGCCGGTGCAGGCATCGCCCTGGGCATAGTCGGTCCACGGACGCTGGCCCGCGCCGGGGCCAAAGCCGTTGAGGTCCTGGCCCCACAGCAGGAATTCGACGGCGTGGTAGCCGGTGGCCACGTTCGCTTCGACCCCGTCCGCCTCGTGCAGCGCGCCTTCCAGAAGTTCGGGGGTGATCGTGGTTGCGTCAATCTCGGTCCCGGCCAGCGTGAAGCTGGGCGTGGCGACGACGTTGAGGACGGCATATTCGTTCTCATCCGTCGCGCCGCCGTAAGAGACGTCGACATAGTCGATCAGACCTTCATCCAGCGGCCAGGCGTTCACCTTGCCTTCCCAGTCATCGACGATGGCGTTGCCAAAGCGATAGACCTCGGATTGCTGATAGGACGGGCGGCTGGCGAGCCAGGCCTGCTTGGCCGCTTCCAGCGCCTCGGCCGAGGGGCTGGCAATCAGCGTGTCGACGGCGGCTTGCAGCGTCTTGGCGGTCATAAGGCTGTCTTCATACTTTGCCTGAGCGATGTCGGCATAGGTGTCGAGAACGGCTGCCTTGTCCGCAACAGCGGGGAGCGCGACGAGCATTGTCGTGCCGAGCGCGATGGCAAACGTGGTTTTCATGGGTTGCAGTCCTTTTTTTGCAGTTTTCAGTGAAGTTGTACGACGTTGTCTGTGCGGGCCTCGGCCCGGTGCGCCCGGATGGCGCGTTCGGACGCCCCGTCGAGCACCGCGTGCATCACCTCGCCCACGTTGGCGGCCATTATCGCCACATGCTCGGCATGGGCGGCGGGCACCATCAGGGCGGCGACGGCGGCCGCTTCGTGGAGGTCCCCTTCGGACGCGGTGCTGACAAGATGAAGGAACATCGCCTCATCGGCGCAGATGCAGCGGCAGGTGATCTGCTTGCGCACCAGCGGGCGGTGGGCGTTGGACGAAAGCGTGTGCACAAGCTGGTCAAAGGCCACCATCTGTTCGCGGGCTCGGCCGGGGCCGATGGATTTGACCATACGGTTCCAGAATTCGATATGCCGGGCCGGGCCCGCGCACCACAGCCGCAGGCTGTGCACCACCTCGGCCTCCCACGGTGAGAGGCTCGACACCGTTCCGACCAGTGCCGCACCGCGCTGTCGGGTGCTGTCAGTCATTTGGTGAGAATGAGCTTTCCGGCCCGGGTGATCCGCAGCCAATAGGCCTGTTCGTCCAGCAAGAGCCGCGCCTGCACCCCGCCGGCGACGATATCGCGTGCGTCGTAGGTGGGAATCTCTTCTTCGGCCTTGGTGGGCGCGGTGACCGTTGGAATCGGTTGTGAGATGGTCATTTTCCGCCCTCCAGCCGGTCAAAATACGCTTCAAGCGATGCGTCGGCGTCCCACCGACCATCCAGCGAGGATTGCAGCACTTCCTTCCAGCATGGCTTGGCAGGCATGCGGTCGGGGCCATACTCGACAGTGAGTTTGGGGGTATCCATTGAGAACGCTCCTGAAACATCACGCAGATCCGAGCTTCCCGTTGGGTGGCTGGGTGTATGTTGACTGTGGGCTGTTTTGCAGGGGGCGTCAATCCTGACTAAAACAATCAACTATGGCGTTTCGTCGCGGTGCAATTGCATGTTTTGCAGAGGATGCGCCGATAGTTGCGCCCCGGCCACGAAATCTTATCAATTTAATCAGAAATTACCGCAGCTTGCCAAGGGCCAGGATGTCACGGCATCCCGTCAAGCTGGTCCTGCATCTCCTCGAGCCGTGCCGCGCTCATCCAGAAAGGATCGATCAGGGTCAGGGCGAATTCTTTCCAGGCGGCGCGCTCTGGATTCCCGCGCCAAAAAACCCCCGCCAGCCGATCCGACTTCAGACCAGCGTCTGAAACGCGCGCCGGCGGGGGTTTGGCTGATCGCGATACCATCGCTGGCGCCGCATCAGGCCAACTGGGCGTGGCTCTCGCTGACCACGTCATTGGAAAGCTCGGGCACAGCCACCTTTGCAAGCGCCTGCATGCGCAGGATGAGCTTGTCGGTGTCGTTGCCTTCGCACAGGATCATTGCGTGGGTTCTGGCCGGGCCCATGCGCCCGGCGCGTACCGCCTGAAAGATGTTCATGAATTGCCGTTCGTGTTCGCTGACAATCCGCGCGCAGTGGGCACAGGACGGGTTGTTGAAGCGAAAGCAGGACGAGCGGCTCATCCGCATCGCCTGTACGGCGGCGAGCGTTTCAAGCCCGAGCTCGGCCCCGTTCGGGCCGGGAAAGCGCGACTCGGCGCGTTGCAGGGCAAAGAGCCAGCTTTGCGACTCCGGGATCGCGAAGGTCTGCCAATAGTAGCGGGCCACTTCGAGGATCGTCGTCTCGATCTCGTCATACTCTGCTTCGGAGATGGTGGTTTCCTTGGGCGAGGCGCTGCGCCCGCAGCAGGGATTGCGATCCGAGCTCATCCGCGCATCCTCCGGCCGCTGTGCAGTGCAAAAAGCGTTGGGCAAACAGTGGCCGGTCGTCTCATATCTCTGTCCCTGATATCTTGCGAAAATGTTGCTGGCAGCGCAGTGCTGGCCGGGCTGGGACCGGGGCGGACCTGACTTGGCAAAACAATCCTGAGTGATATGATCAGGTTTGTCTACGGCACTTTTGACGCATGCCGTTCAATGCCCCTCTGGGTGCCGCGTGAACGGTCCAGTTGCCTAAAAATGAGGAGACTTTCGATGCGAACACGGTCCGCCGCCCTGGCGATCCCCTTGTCGTTTGCCGCCGCCGCGGCGCTTGCGCAGGACTATGTCCTGACGATCACCGACACGGGGCTGCGAGAGTATTACTGCCAGATCACGGTTGAGCTGGAAAACAAGACCGATGAACAGCTGACCGAGATCAGCGGTTACTTCTATTCCTATATCGGAACGGAAAAGGTCGGACGCAGCAAAGGCGCCTGGTTCATGAACGTGCCCGCGGGCGGCACCGCGACGGCCACGTTCGAGACGCCCAATGCCCCATGTGATGACGTGGAGCGGCACGCGTTCATGGTGGGCGCCTGCCGGTTCGATGCGGGGTTTGCCGACAAGGCCGATTGCGCGGCGCGGATCGGCGGCACGGGGACGATTGAGGCGATGCCGCCAAGCTAGGGCGCCTTGGCGCCCTCAGCCGGCGCGCGTGACAAGATCCATGCGCCCGCAATGATCAGCGCGCTGCCCGCGAGCGCCATGCCGGTGGGCCGCACGCCGAAAATCGCGAAGTCATAGATCGCGGCGAAGGCGAGCGTGATGTAGAAGACCGGCACCACAAGGCTGGCCGGGGCGCGTTTCATTGCCTGAATGAACGAGGCCTGCGCCGAGACCATGATGACGCCAAGCAGGATCAGCAGCGCCCATTGCAGAGCAGAAGGCGTGGTCCAGACGAAGCTGGCCGCAAAGACGGCGATGGTCGCGCCGATGACGTTGTTGATCAGGAGCACGCGCATCGGCGGTTCGGTATCCGACAGCCGCTTGATCACGGTGACTTCGATGCCCATGAGCGTTGCCGCAAGCAGCGCCAGGAGGGCTGCGGGGTGGAAGGCCTCGGTCCCCGGGCGCAAGAGCGCCAGCGCCCCGGCCAGCGCAAGCGCGGCCGCAACGCCCTTGCGCGCGGTGGCGCGTTCACCGAGCACAAGGATGGCCAGACCCATGGTGATCAGCGGGCTTAGAAAGCTGATCGCCGTCGCCTCGGCCAATGGCATCCGGGCGGCGGCGGCGAACATCGCGGTCACGCCAAGCCAGCCACAGATCGACCGGGCGATGTGCAGATCATAGCGCGTCCCCGCAAAGGTGGGCCGCTGGTCGGGGCGCAGCGCCACCACCACACACAGCGCGACGAGTGCAAAGGCAAACCGCCCCGCGCTGACCATCATCGGGTGCAACGCCCCCTGCCCTTGCAGCGGCTGGCCCAGCGCCTTGGCGATCAGCATGGTGATCGCGACAAGCGCACTGGCCGCGACCATGGCAAGGATCGCGATTTGCGTGCTGCGCGCCGTGGTTGCGGGCACCGCATGTGTGGCGTGTGAAGTCATTTTGCGAAGGGTACCAATATGCGCGGCACAGGATCACAGGCGCCTGGCCACTGCAAGGCCCCGAAGAGGCGGCACGCACCGCGTTCGGGGGCGGTTTTGCAACGTGCCGATCACCTAAACTCATCGACTATCACAGCTGCGCGAGTGGCACTGTTGTGCAACCGCGGGTGCTGTATCTTCCCGGCAGCAAAAGGAGATGCCCCATGAAATTCCTCACCACCGCCGCAGCGCTTGTCTTCCTGTCCGTCCCCGCCTTCGCGGGCCCGCAATACATCGACGGAACCGGCTTTGCCGTATCCGGCTATGACGTTGTCGCCTATTTCGATCTGGAGCAGGCCCCGGTCGGCAGCGCCCAGCCCGAAGCGGTTCCCGGCCGCGCCGACATCACCGCCGATTACAACGGTGCGACCTTCGCGTTTTCGACCGAAGAAAACCGCGAAACCTTTCTGGCCGACCCCGAGCGGTTTGCCCCGCAATATGACGGCCATTGCGCCTATGGCGTGTCGCGCGGCGGCAAGGTTCCCGGCAACCCGCATCTGTGGCGCATCGTGGACGACAAGCTGTATCTCAACATCACCACCAATGTTGTGAGCTTCTGGGAAGAAGACATCCCCGGAAACATCTCGCTGGCGATGGACAACTGGGTTGGCATCGAACCAAACGCGGCGTCCGGAAACGTTATCCCGCAGTTTACCTCGCCCGCGCCGATCGGGAACTGAGAAGGCCCGTGCCGCTGACGCGACGACATCTGTTGATCGGCGGCGGCGGCGCGGCCCTGGCCGGGGCCGTCCTGTGGATGGTCGGCCCGGTTGCGGGCGACGGGGCCCCCGCAACCCTGACGCCCGCCGACCTGCATACGGCGGTTCAGGCCGGTGCGGTGCTGTTGGTGGATATCCGGCAGCCTGAGGAATGGGCCCAGACCGGCATTGCCACCGGCGCGGTGCCCATCGACATGCGGCGCCCCGACTTTGCCGAAGCCGTGATGGCGGCGCGCGCCCATGAAGATCAGCCCATTGCTGTGATCTGCGCGCGCGGCGTCCGCTCGCGCAGGTTGGCGCATGCGATGACCGAAGCCGGGCTGACGCCCGTCATTGACGTGCCCGAGGGGATGCTTGGGTCTTTCTCGGGGCCGGGTTGGATTCGGGCTGGCCTGCCACTGACAAATTGGTCAGGTTGATCATGTGCTTCGACCGCTTCTGATCTCTGCGCTGGCGCTCTTTGGCCTGGCAACCCCGGCCCTGACCTGTTCGGCAGAGACCCCGTGCGAGGTGGCGGACGGCAGCTATCACATCGCGTTTCCCGAAGACCCCGTCGCGAGCAACCTTCCCGCGGTGGTGTTCATCCACGGGTTCGGGGGCAGCGGCGCGGGCGTCTTTCGCAACACAGGCATGGTCTCGCGGTTTCTGGATCGTGGCTATGCGGTGGTTGCGCCGAACGGGCTGGCGCGCGAGGGGCGCAATGGCGGATCGTGGTCGTTTCATCCCGGGCTTCCGAACCGGCGCGATGAGATCGCCTTTATCACCGCGGTGCGGGACGACCTGATCGCGACGCACGATATCGACCCGGACCGGATCATCCTGTCGGGCTTTTCCATTGGCGGGTCGATGGCTGCCTATCTGGCCTGCGCCGCCCCGGACAGCTTTGCCGCCTATGCTCCGCTTGGCGGAAACTTCTGGCGCCCCCATCCCGAAAGTTGTGCCGGGCCCGTGCGGATGCTGCACACCCATGGCTGGACCGATGGGACCGTGCCGTTGGAGGGACGCATTCTGCGGGGCAATTCGGTGGACGATGAGGGGGCGCTGGTGCAGGGCGATATCTATCACGCGCTCAGCATCTGGCGCGCGGCGAACGGGTGTACCCAGCTCAAGGCCGACCGGTTCGTGACCGAAGGGTTCTTTCTGCGCCGGATCTGGGAGCGGTGCACGCCCGGCTCGGCCCTCGAATTCGCGCTTTTTCCCGGGGGGCATGTGATCCCGCCGGAATGGCCCACGCTGGTCGTTGACTGGTTCGAGGGGTTGGAGGCCGAGTAGCCGCCTACTCTGCCGCGATCGGCACCGGGAGCGGTGGCTGCGCCAAGTGTTCCGTCATCCAGGCACGTGACTTTACCGCCGTCTCGACGACGCGCGGTGTGCGCAGGTCTTGCGGCGCGTCGAGCCGTGCGATGCCCCAGGGCCGGTCGGCGATGCGGGCGGAGCCAAGCTTGGACAGGACCGGCGCGAGGAAGAGGCTGATCGCGATGGGCGTGAGCCACAGCGAGACCGTGGCGTTCGCCATGCCGGTGAGCAGGAGCGTTCCCAGCACGGTTTCCACCCAGTGGAAGCGCAGTGTCTGACCCCAGGTATACCCGCTGATCCCGCGTTTCTGCGGTGTCCAGGCACTGCTTCGGCCCAAGAGCGCGAAGATCACGGCAAGTGTGTGCTGCACCATGATTACCGGGGCGTAGAGGATCGAGCAGGCAATCTCGAACACGGCCGAGCCCGCGAGCCGGGGCCAGCCGCCATAGGCCGTGCGGGTGGTGCGGCGGAGGCCAAGGATCAGCGTTGCAAGCACCTTGGGCAACAGGAGCATGCCGTAGATAAACAGCAGATACAGCAGCCCGCCCGCGGGGGTCGCCTCTGGCCAAACCGGGTAGAGCGGGTTCGCGGCACTGAAGTAGGATGCGGCCTCTTCCGGCATGGTGCCGATCATCGACCAGATGACAATCAGCACGAACCACGCCGGAGACAGCAGAAAGGCGAAGGCGCCTTGCAGCAGGTGGAAGCGTGACACCGGGTGGAAGCCCCGGGTCATGATCAGCCGCAGGTGCTGCAGGTTGCCCTGACACCAGCGGCGGTCGCGCAGAACGTGGTCGATCAGCGTTTGCGGGGTTTCTTCATAGCTGCCGCAGGCGCGTGGCAGGAACCGCACGCCCCAACCCGCCCGGCGCAAGAGCCCGGCCTCGATAAAGTCGTGGCTGAGGATCAGGTCCTGCCGCCCGCCGCGCCCGCGCAGGTAGGGCAGATGCGCGCTGTCGGCGAAGGCGCGCACCCGGATGATGGCGTTGTGGCCCCAGTAGTTGCCCTCGCGCTGGGACCAGACGGTCAGCCCTTCGGCCAAGAGCCAGCCGTAGACCGCGTTGGAAAACTGCTGCATCCGGCCGAACAGCGTCTCGGACCCGATGAGCGAGGGGTCGCTTTGGATCAGCCCGGCCTGGGGGTCGGCGGCAAGCTCATGCGCGAGGTGACGGATGGCCGAGCCGCTCATCAGGCTGTCGGCGTCCAGGACGACCATCGCCTCGTACCCGGCGCCCCAATTCTCAATCCAGTCGGTGATATTGCCGACCTTCTTGTCGGTGTTACGCGCGCGGCGGCGATAGAAGACCTCGACCCCGCCGGGGTAGTGGTCGCGCAGGGCGAGGAAGGCGCGTTCTTCGAGCTCTGCGAGCACGGGGTCCTGCGTGTCGCTGAGAATGAACAGGGTGAAGTGGTCGAACTGGCGCCCCTGCCCCAGATCCTGCAGCATCGCGATGGCGTTGCCGAACACGGTGGCGGGGTCTTCGTTGTAGACCGGCACAAGCAGAGCCACCTTTTGGGCCGGGCCGCGATCCTCCAAGGGGCGTGTGAAGCCCGGGCGCAGGGCATAGCGGATCAACCCCAGCACCGCCGCACCGACGGGGAGCGAGACCCAGATGAAGGTGACCGCGACCAGCATCACCACCGTCGCCTCGACCGGGGTCACGCCGCCATGGCCGAGCCATTGCGCAATGAGGATCGTGAAGGTGACGGTCAGGGCAATCGCCGGGGCGAAGGCGGCGAAGCGCCAGGCGCGATCTGCAAGGCTGCGGTCGGCTGTGGTCGCCTGCGGACTGGGCGGTCGGTGAAACTCTTGCCGCGCCATGGGCAGCGGTGCGCATGCGGGCATATCGGAAAAGGCGTAGGCCATCAGGCCGTCCACCGGTAGAGCCACACCTCGCTCAGCGCGGCGCCGTCGAGCCACAGCTGCGCGCGGAATTCCACGAGACCGGCATCGCCCGGGATAAAGCGGAAGGCCAGACGGGGGCCGCCGGTTTCGGGGTTACGCTGCAACACACCATCGGTGACCTCGCCCGCGCTGACCCGAACCAGCCGGTCAATGCGGGTCAGGTCATCGGGCACTGCCGCGCCGCCTTCGAAGTCGATGACCACGATGATCCCGTCCGAGAAGGCGCTGTCGCCCATGCTGGTGTTGAGGACCTTCAGCCCGGCACCCCAGTCGCTTTGCCCGCCCCAGATCAACCGATAGCTCATCTTGTGCGACGCACCGGGTTCGATCACCGCGTCTGGGCGCCAGTACGATACGATGTTGTCGTAGATCTCTTTCTCGGTCGGGATTTCGACGAGTGTGACGGCCCCGGCGCCCCAGCCTTCGCCCGGTTCGATCCAGACGCCGGGGCGGCGATGATAGAGCGCTTCGAGATCGGCAAAGTCGCTGAAGTCGCGCGCGCGCTGCATCAGGCCAAAGCCCTTGGGATCGTTGTCGCGGAAGGCGCTGATCTGCAGGTTGCGGGGGTTGGCCAGCGGGCGCCAGATCGTCTCTCCCGCGCCATTGACAATCAGCAGGCCGTCGGAGTCGTGCACCGCCGGGCGGAAATCGCTGAACCGGTCGCGGTTGGTCTCGTCATACTGGAACATCGAGGTGAGCGGCGCGATGCCCAGATGGTTCAAAGGCTCGCGCGCAAAGATCTCGGCCTCGACCTCCATGATCAGGTCATCGCCCGGAAGGATCCGGAATCGGTAGGCCCCGGTGCAGCGCGGGCTGTCGAGCAGGGCGTGGACCACGAATTCCGGTGCGCCCGGACGGGGCTTTTCGATCCAGAAGCTGCGGAAATCGGGGAACTCTTCACCCGAGGGTTCGGCGGTGTCGAGCGCGAGACCGCGCGCGGAAATTCCGTAGATGTTTCCGCGACCTATGGCGCGGAAATAACTCGCGCCCTGAAAAACGGCGAACTCCTGGTAGATGCCGGGTTGCTCAATCTCGGCTCGCAGGCGCAGGCCCGAATAGCCGAGCGTGTCGTCGATGGGCAGATCGGGGAAATTGTCTGTCTTGTCAAAGGCATCAAGGCTGAACTGCACCTCGCGCGCCGCCCCCTGATCGACGACCGAGACGTCGATGGGATGCGGGAAGTAGAGACCCGGTGCGAAAAAGTCGATCCGCAACGGGGTTTCGTCTTCGCCCGACCATACGGCGTTGCGGCCATCGAACCACAGCGAGACGTAGTCATCGTACGAGATGTCCATCCAGGCCGCGTTGACGCGCTGGGGTGTTGCGTAGGGTCGGCTCGCAAGCTCGCGCGCCTTGGCGGTCACCATGTTGGGGCTGAACCGTTCCGGGGCCCCAAGCGGGATGCCAAACGCCTCGTCCGCGCCATCTGCGGCCTGTGAAACCGATGGGGCGGTGGCAAGGGCGATCAACCCGGTGAGGACATCGCGCCGTAGCATATCGTTCAAGCCGCCCGTTTCTTCCAGGGCTGCGACTTGAACCAACCGGCGCCGTAAGCGACCGCGATGATGAGCGCAAAGCCCAGACCATTGACCAACGCCATCGACAGATGGGTGCGCCCCACCTGATCGAACAGCACGCCCAGAAGCCGGGCAAGGAACATCGAAAAGATAAAGATCGCGAGCGATTGCTGACCGACCTTCATGATTGCCTTGAGCACAAGCTCCCACGCCCGCACCACAAGCGTGCCTTTGCCCGACGGCAAAATGTTTGCGCCCTTTGGCCCGACCAGCACCCAGGCCACATAGGCCGTAGCCAGGAAATGGACGTAGCGCAGAATGCCGAAATCCGTCTTCGCGATCAGAAAGCTGAACTCACGCCGGATCTCAAGAAACACCGGGAACGCGTTGAACAATCGGAAATAAGCGAAAGGCAGACTGATCACGATGATGGCCACGGCGATCCAGAAAAGGCGGCGGTCGACCGGCGGGGCCGGGATGAGCCCCGACATCAGCGCAAAGCCCGTGAAGAACACCAGTTGCCAGCCGAAGGGGTTAAAGAACCACTCGCGCTGCGACCACGGCTCGGCCGGAAGCGCCCAGCCCAGCACATTGGCGCCAAGCCAAAGCCCGACGGACAGGGCGATGGCCAGCCCGACATGGACGCGCGCGAGGCCGACCATGATGGGCATCATCGCAAGGATGACGAGGTACATGGGCAGGATGTCAAAGTAGTTCGGCACGTAGGTCAGCGTCAGCAGGCCCAAAAGGTTGGTCTGCGCGTTGTTGAAGAACGGATAGAGGTTCAGCTGACCGACATAGTCGCGGCCATCCGGGAAGATTGCGTTGAGCGCCACCATCGTCGCGGCAATCGCGAAGAAGAGCCCAATGTGCGCCCAGTAGACCTGCCACACGCGAAACGCGACCCGCGCGCTGCCCATGCCGAGCCCCTGATCACGGAACACCCGGCCAAAGGCGATGGCCGAGGCCATGCCGGAACAGAAGACAAACGTTTCGGTGGCGTCCGAGAAACCGAACCGCGCGGGGATCCACAGTGTCAGCCAGTTGCTGGGCACATGTGCGATCAGGATGATGAACATCGCGATGCCGCGGAAGAAATCGAGCCGCGGGTCACGCATCCCGGCCACCGGCACGGGCTGGGCGCGTGCGGGCGATTTGGGGACGCGGATCGAGTTATCTGCGAGGGTCATCGATTTGCTTTGCCAGGTGTCGGCTACTCCGCCGCGATCTTTGCCTGCGCTGCGCGGGCGGTTGCGATGGTGTCGCGCCGAGAGGCGGCGAAACTGTCAGCAATGCCTGCGCGTTGCGCGATACGCTGATCAAGCAAACGGGCGGCATCGTCAAGTTTGCCTGCGCGAATGCCCGCCTCGATTGTGACGCGGGCGAAGATATCGCGTTGGGCGTGGCTGCCGCCCATCGCCTGATAATGCGGCTGGGCGGCCTTGAGGTTGGCGAATGCCGTGGCGTACTGCGCCTCGCCAAAGGCGGCGAGCCCCTTGGAGGCGGCGAGGCCGGGATCGGCCATCACCTCGGCCACGGTACCGCTGCCCTGCGCGTCCTGGGCCACGCGCGCGATCATTGTGGCGGCGGCATCGGGACGGTGATCGCCGACAAGCGCCAGCATGTAGTGAAGATCGGCAAAGGCGAGGCAGCCATCGCTCAGCCGTGTTTCGGCGAGGTTGGCAAGCTCAATCCAGCGGTCGCCCACCGGCACGCCCTCAAGCTCTAGCCGCATAAGCAGCGACGAGGCGTTCGAGAAATCGCGGTAGTCGTCGGTTTTCTCGTTCCGGATCTTTTGGTCGTAGAGATCAAAGACCGCGTCGTAGTCACGCTGGTCCAGATGCAAGAGCGCCTTGTGCCACCAGACATGGAAGCGGAAGTTGTTGCAGTGATCCCAGGCGGATTCATTTTCAGAGATCAGGGTGATGCCCTGCTGCGTGCGGTGGGTCATGTCATAGACATGGGCCACGGCGTGAAGCCCCCAGGCATCGTCGACCGCGTAGTTCAGGCCCGACAGGCCCGCACGTTCGGCCGCATCGTACTGCCCGGTTTCTTCCAGGGCAAAGGCCAGGCAGCCCATGGCATAGCCGTGCAGCGGATGGTCGGCGCCATGCGCACCGATAACCGCCTGCACGGACTGGAGCATGCCGTGGTTGTCGCCGAGGATGAAGCGGATGCCGTGCGACAGCTTCATCGAGATCGTGTCGGCGGGATTGAGGCGCAGCGCAGTCTCCATACAGACGACCGACCGCTGCGGATCGCCGGCCAGCCAAGCGTCGAGCGCGGTGCACCACAACCGCTCGCGCTCGATCGCGCCACCGGCGGCGAGCGCCTCTTGCGCGACGGTATTGGCGGCCTCGGCCGAGGCGACAAGTTCGCGCCGGGCCAGCATCAGCGCTGACAACCCCTTGATCGCGTGGCCCATGGCGAAGTCCGGCGCACGTTCCAGGAGCGCGCCCAGATGCACGGGCGCCGCCTGTCCGTGTGACAGGACGGCGTGCACAACGCCATTCCATGCCTCAAGCGCAGAGTGATCGGTAAGACTGACCTCGCAGGTACAGATATCGGTGAGCATTTGGGTACCCTTGATGTCGCCGCCCATGTGCGGTGCGACCTAGGTATCTTGCTCCAACCCAAGCCTCACTTCACGAGGACGCCAGCGCGCAACATCGTGACTAGACGTCATCTTTCCGTGAATTGCTAAAATTTTGCGCAGCTTGCCCGTGCGAGGACAAAAGCTGATCAAGGGCCGCCGTGTGTGCGCCAAACCGCGGGGGTGGCGTGCGGTAGGTGACCGGCGTTTTGGAGAGTTTCAGCGGATTGCCCAGCAATTCAACCGATCCGGCCACTGTATCTGCGTTGGGCATCCGCACGACGGCGTCGCGCGCCTGCGCCTGGTCCGAGCGCAGGGCCTGCGACACGGTGTGGATCGGGCCCGCGGGCACACCGGCCTCTTCGAGCCGGGCCAGAAGGTCGGCGCTGGTCAGGGTGGCAATTGTTTCAGTCAGTTCCGGGATCAACGCGCCGCGCGCGGCCACACGCCCGGGGTTTGTAACATATCGCGCATCCTGGCGCAGATCGTCCCGTCCGATTGCGCCGCAAAACCGTTGAAACTGGGAATCGTTGCCCACCGCGATCAGGACATGGCCGTCGGTGGTGGCAAACGCCTCGTACGGGACGATGTTGGGATGGGCGTTGCCGCGGCGCTGGGGCTCGGTCCCCGAGGTCAGATAGTTGGTGCCTTCGTTGATCAGCCAGGCCATCTGCGTGTCGACAAGCCCAAGGTCGATATGCTGCCCCTGCCCGGTCTGGTCGCGGTGGCGCAGCGCGGCGAGGATCCCCACCGCCGCATACATCCCGCACATCACATCGGCGATCCCGACGCCCACCTTCATCGGCGGGCCATCTGCCGCGCCGGTGAGCGCCATGATCCCGCCAAAGCCCTGCGCCATCAGATCGTAGCCCGGGCGGGTGCGGTTCGGACCGGTCTGGCCGAAGCCCGAGATCGAGCAATAGACCAGCGCGGGATAGGTTTCGCACAGGGTGGCGTGGTCGAGCCCGTATTTTTTGAGCCCATCGACCTTGTAGTTTTCGATCAAGATATCCGCGCGCGCCGCAATCGCGTGGATCAGCGCACGGCCCGCTTCGGTCGACAGATCTGCGGCGACCGAGAACTTGTTGCGGTTCGAGGACATGAAGTATGCGCTGAGATCGCTGTCGCCGTCATGGGTTTCGGCATAGGGCGGGCCCCAGCTGCGGGTGTCGTCGCCGCCGGTCTTGGGGTTCTCGATCTTGATCACCGTTGCGCCAAGGTCGCCCAGCATCTGCGCGGCGGTCGGACCCGCCAGAATGCGCGACATGTCGAGAACGAGGAGGCCGTGCAGCGGGCCCTTGGGATCAGAATCTGCCATCGTAGGACTTTCGATCAATCTCTGCGGCAATCACGGTAAAGGTGTCGGCGGCCTGCGCCGCGGCGAGCGCGGCCTCAAGTTCATCGGTGTTTGTCACGCGGTGTCCAGCGCCGCCCAGCGCGCGGCCCAGCGCGGCGAAATCGACCGGGTCGAAATCAACGCCCCGGTTCGGCATCTGGCGCTGGCGTTGCTTGAGCTCGATCAGTGCGAGCGAGGCGTCCACGAAGACGACGAAGATCGTCTTCAGCCCAAGCTCGGCCGCGGTGGCCAATTCGCCCGCGACCATCAGAAAGCCTGCGTCACCGCAAAAGGAAATGACCGTGCGCTCCGGGGTGACGATCTGCTGGCCGATGGCAAGCGGGATGGCGCAGCCCATGGTGCACAGGCCGGTGGATTGGACCAGCGCGCGGGGAAAGCGGCATTCCCAAACCTGCGATAGAAGAATGCGGTGAGCGCCGCTGTCGACCGTGGCAAGCGTGTCCGCGGGCAGCGCGGATTGGCAGGTGGCGATGACCTGCCCCGGGCCCCAATCGTCAGAAACGGCGAAAGCGTCGGCCAGCGCGGCTTTGGTTTGCGCCGGGGCGCCATCGGGCCAAACGTCGGCAAGGAGCGCGTCGGGCAGCGCGGCCTCAACCGTTGCGGCACAATCGCCGATGATGTTGATCGTCGACTGGTGCATGTAGTGGTGGTTGGGCGCGGCCGTGATGTCGATCACCGTTTGGGCCGTCGGGTCCCAGGGCGTCTGCCAGCCCACGCGCATCTCGATCGGATCATACCCGATGGCGAGGATCACATCCGCCGACCGGACCAGCGGCAAGAGGATCGAATCGGCCTTGGGCGACAGACCCGCCCCGCCAAGCGCCAGCGGGTGGTCTTCGGGCAAGAGCCCCTTGGCCTTGTAGGTGGTGATCACCGGCGCGCCCAGCCGTTCGGCGGCCATTTGCACCGCGGCGGCCCCGGCCTCTGACAGCGCGTCCAGCCCGGCGACGATCAGCGGGCGCTGCGCGGTCTCAATCGCGGCGCGGACCTGTGCAAGCGCTGTGCCGGTCGGGGCCACCGGTATGGCGGGCGGGCGCAGCACGCCCTCGCCCTGCGCAGGGGCGTCGGCAACGGTGATCGGCACGTCGATATGCACGGGACCGGGCCGTCCTTCGGTCGCCTGCGAAACGGCCTTGTCGGCGATGATATGCGCCGCGGGTGCAGTCAGCGTGAAGCTTGCCTTGGTGATCGGGCGAAACACCTGCGGCTGGTCGAGCACCTGGTGGGTGTAGGTTTGCGCCATATCGGCATCGACCGCACCGGTCAGCACGATGAGCGGCACCCGGTCCTCACGGGCATTCTCGACCACGTTGATCCCGTTGAGCGCCCCCGGCCCCACCGTGGCCAGCAGGATGCCCGGCGCGCCGGTGCGGTGATAGGTGCCCTCGGCCATGAACCCGGCGGCGTTTTCGTGCTTGCACAGGACAAAGGTGATCCCGGTCTGTTCCAGTGCATCCATCAGGGTCAGCACTTCGCCCCCGGGCATCCCAAAGGCCCAGCGGCATCCCGCGGCGTAAAGCCGTTTGGCAACAACGTCAGCTGCGCGCATGTGTGGTGATCCGTCCATCAGTTCCGGGGGGTCCAATGCGCGCGCCGCGCCGCCGCTTCAAGACACATTGACGTGTGTGGGCACAGGCCCGCCATTGGGGCCAAGCGCTCGCATCCAGCCTTGCGCGGGTCCGTCTGCACCCGGTTTGTATTCGGCGCCCAGGGGCCGGGTCCAGCCGAGGGCGGCGATATGGGTAAAGATCGCCTGGTAATTCAGCTCACCCCGGTCGGGGGGGCCGCGATCGGGGACGCCCGCGAACTGGATATGGCCGATGATCGGCAACAGGTCGGTCAACCGTGTCATCACATCGCCCTCGGTCCGGCCCACGTGGTAGCAGTCAAACATCAGCCGCAGGTTCGGGGCGCCTGTTTCCGCAATGATCTCACGCGCCTGCCCCGTGGTTTGCAGAAAGTAGCCCGGGGCGTCGTGGCGGTTCAGCGGTTCGATCAGGATCACGCGGTCGGTCTGGGCGCAGGCAAAGGCGAGGTTGCGCAGGAAGGTGGCATGGGCTTCGGCACCTTGTGCGACGCCCGCCATGACATGGATGGCCTGGGCGTCGACGGCGTTCGCATAGTCAATGGCTTGCGTGATGGCGGCCTGCGCGGCGGCCTCACGCCCCGGCAGCGCCGCGAGCCCGTTATCGCCGGGATTTCCGCGGATTGTGTTGAGGCCAAGCATCGGCAGGCCGGTCTCTGTGAGCGCGGCGCGCACGTCTTGGGGCGGCGTGTCGTAGGGCCAGTGGCATTCGACCGCCGCATAGCCCGCCTGACGGGCGGCGCGGATCGCATCGGGCAGGCTGCGATCGGTCCACAGAAACCCCAGATTGGCCGAGAACGCGGTCATGCGGGTGGTCCGTTCGTCAGAAGGCGGTCAGCCTTCTCGAAGAAATCCTCGGTGCCGAAATTGCCGGATTTGAGCGCCAGCACCAGATCGGGGGCAGCGCGCAAGGCCGGGACGCCGGGATCGATTTCGGGGCCGATGGCAAGCTCTTCCAGATCCAGCGCCTCGACCACCGCGCCCGATGTCTCGCCCCCCGCCGTGATCAGCCGCGTGATGCCCGCGCCGACCGCGAGACGGGCCAGCGTGGAGAAAAAGCCCTCGATCCGACTGGCAGAGACGTCGCGCCCGTATTCGTCCTGGACCGCAGCCACGACCGCCGGGTCAGCAGAGCTATAGACGAGCGGCAGATCCCCGGCCTCTGTCGCCCAGTCGAGCACGTTCGCCGGATCAAGGTTAACTTCGATGATCTCTTCGGCGCGGATCTCGCGCGCGGGGTGGGATTTCAGGTGATACGCCACCTGCCCCCGCGTCGCGCGCGAGCAGGAGCCCGAGATCACGAGCGCTCGGCCCGGCTGACCCTGCCAGTCGGGGGTGCCGGGGGTGCACCCGAAATTGGCGGGCAGGCCCAATGCGACGCCGGACCCGCCGGTGACCAGCTTGAGCCCCGCAGCGGCGCGTCCAATGTCCATGAGGTCGGCGTCGCGGATGGCATCTACCACGATGTGGCGCTTGCCCGCCGCATGGGCCGCGTCGAGCGCAGCGGAGATTGCATCAGGGCCCTGAAACACCACCTGGGCCGGAACGTGGCCCACGGCATGCGCCGTTTGCGGGGCCAGCCAACGGCGGATGTCGGGGTCGGTCATCGGCGTCAGCGGGTGGTTCTGCATCCCGCTTTCGCTGAGCAGTGTGTCCGAGACAAAGAGGTGCCCCTGATAGACCGACCGCCCGGTACCGGGAAAGGCGGGGCAGACGATCACGCGGTCTGCGCCCAGCGCATCGGCCAGCGCGTCTGCAACGCGGCCGATGTTCCCCTGCGGCGTGGAATCGAAGGTCGAGCAGTATTTGAAGAAATACTGAGTGCAGCCCTGCGCCTTGAGCCAGTCCAATGCGGCCAGCGACTGATGCACAGCCTCGTCCGGGTCGATGGAGCGGGATTTGAGTGAAATTACCCCGGCCTCAACCCCCGGCGCGGCGGGGGTGCTGGGAATGCCGGAATATTGCACCACGCGCATGCCCTGCTTGGCGATGGTATTGGCCAGATCGCTGGAGCCGGTGAAATCGTCGCCGATACAGCCCAGCTTCATGTGGCCGTCCCCGGCAGAGTGAGCCCGGCCTGGGCGGCATAGACCTTGGCGAGCGCGGCGTCATCTTCGGCACCGAGCCCCATCTCAACCGCGCGGCGGTATTGGTGCAGGGCCGTTTCGGCAATCGGCGCGTCAAAACCTGCGGCGCGCGCCGTTTCCAGAACGATCCCAAGATCTTTGGGCCAGATGTTGATCTGACTGTGCGGGGTATAGTCGCCCGCCACCACGTGCGGCGCGCGATTTTCCAGCATCCACGAGGTGCCCGCGCATTGGGTGATGACATCGACGAAGGTCGCCGGGGCAATCCCTTGCGCCATGCCGAACGTCATCGCCTCGGCCATGGCGGCGATGTGGACGCCCGCGAGAAGCTGGTTGACGGCCTTCATGGCCGAGCCGGGCCCGGCCTGGTCGCCAAGGTGGAACACGGTTTCGGCGGTGGCGGTCAGCACGGGCTCTGCCGCTGTGAACGCCGCGGGCGCGCCGGATGCCATGATGCTGAGCTTGCCCTCGGCCGCCTTTTTCGCGCCGCCGGATATCGGCGCGTCGAGGTAAAGCAGCCCGTGTTCGGCGCAGCGACGCTCCATATCCTGTGCAAAGGCGGGGGGGACCGTGGCGCAGGCGATCACGACCGTGCCCTTTGCCAGATGCGCGGCCACGCCGCTGTCGCCGAAGAGCACGCTTTCGACTTGAGCCGCGTTGAGAACGACGATCACAACGGCATCGAACGACGGAGCCACGGCGTCAACCGGCCCGGTCACGCCGCCCGCGTCGGTCAACTTGGCGACCTGTGCGGCGTTCAGATCGAAACCGGTGACCCGATGCCCCGCGCGCAGGCAGGACAGCGCCATCCCAAGCCCCATCGACCCCAGGCCGAAGACGGCGGTGTTTTGGGTCATGACGGGCTCCTCTCGCTCGGGCCGCCGGGCGGGCGGCCCATCCGCTATAGCGCGGACCGGTCGGGAATAGCCAGAGACGGGACGCGTGCAGATGGCCCGGTGACAAGCGCTGAGGTGGCGATCATCCGGGCGCGCAGGCCCCGCTGCGGGACGCGCTAGTGGACGGACATTTCCGGCACGGTATCCGGCACCACCAGCATGGCGCCGGTTTGGTCGACAACCTCCGCGACGCTGATCCCCGGTGCGCGTTCGGCGAGCACGAGCCCCGCCTCGGTCGGGCGCAGGACGGCGAGGTCGGTCACGATCAGGTCGACGGGGCGGCCCGATGTCAGCGGCAGGCTGCATTTCTTCACGACCTTCGATTGGCCCTTGGCGCAGTGCTGCATGGCGACCACCACCTTGCGCGCGCCCGTGACCAGATCCATCGCCCCGCCCATCCCCGGCACCATCTTGCCCGGGATTTTCCAGTTGGCGAGGTGGCCCGCCTCGTCCACCTCAAGCCCACCCAGAACGGTCATGTCGAGATGCCCGCCACGGATCAGGCCAAAGCTTGTGGCACTGTCGATGGACGCGGCCCCCGGTACGGCGGTCACAAAGCCGCCGCCCGCGTCGGTCAGGTGTGGGTCTTCCATCCCCTCGGGCGGGCGGGCGCCCAGCCCTATCACGCCGTTTTCGGCCTGAAAGAACACGCCGCGATCGGCGGGCACGAAATTGGCCACCATGCTGGGCAGGCCGATCCCGAGATTGACGAGCGAGCCTGGCGCAATCTCTTGCGCGACGCGGGCGGCAATCAGCTCTTTAGCGTCCATGATACCCCCTAGGATGCGCGTTTGAGGATGTGGTCGACGACAACGCCGGGCGTTTTCACCGCGTCGGGCGGGATCACACCCACCGGCACGATCTCATCGGCCTCGGCGATCACGGTGTCGGCGGCCATGGCCATGATCGGATTGAAGTTATGCGCGGTGAGCGAATAGCTGAGGTTGCCGACATAGTCGGACTGATGCGCCGCGATCAGGGCAAAATCGGCCTTGAGCGGTTCGGCCAGCAGGAAACGGGCCCCGTTCACTTCGACAATCTGCGCGGCCTCCTCAAGCTCGGTCCCGAGGCCGACAGGTGTCAGGATACCGCCAAGCCCGACACCGGCGGCGCGAATTTGCTCGACCAGTGTGCCCTGGGGTATGAGCTGCACGTCTATTTCGCCCGCGATCATCTTGGCCTGCGTCTCGGGGTTCAGCCCGATATGCGAGGTATAGAGCCGGGCGATGGCCCCCGCCGTCACCAGCTTGCCGATGCCCACGCCCGGCTGCGCGGTGTCATTGGCGATGACGGTCAGGTCCTTGGCGCTGCGCGCGACCAGCGCATCGATCGCCCGGTGCGGAGACCCGACGCCCATGAACCCGCCGATATGCACCGTCGCGCCGTCTGTGACGCGTTCGGCGGCCTCTGCCGTGGACAACGCGTGTTTCATGACCCCCTCCCCTCCTGCAACGGCTACGCCGTGATCCCCCGGATGCGCGCGTGGTGGATGGCGGCGACTGCGCAGGATGCCAGCCGCGACATCGCGCTGTCCGAGCGCGAGTTCAGGATGACGGGCACCTTCGCGCCCAGAACCAGACCCGCGCCTTCGGCATGGCTGATGAACGACAGTTGCTTGGCCACCATGTTACCCGCATCGATGCCCGGCACCACAAGGATATTCGCATGTCCCGCAACGGCGCCTTTGAGGCCCTTGGTGCGGGCGGCGCTGATGTCGACGGCGTTGTCCATCGCCAGCGGCCCCTCGACCGAGCCGCCGGTGATCTGCCCCCGGTCGGCCATCTTGGACAGGAGTGCTGCGTCGATCGAGGACTGGATGGCGGGGTTCACCGTCTCGACGGCTGAGAGCACCGCAACCAGGGGCGCTTCGGAGCCCACCGAGATCGCCAGATCGATGGCGTTTTGCACGATATCGATCTTTGTTTTGAGATCAGGCGCGATGTTGATCGCCGCATCGGTGACCATCAGCGGGTGCGGCAGACCCGGGACATCCATGACGAAGACATGGGTAAAACGGCGCCCCGCACGCAGGCCATCCTTCTTGTCGAGCATGGGGCGCAGCAGATCGTCGGTATGCAGATGGCCCTTCATCACCGCCCCGGCGCGCCCGTCATTCACCAGCGCGCAGGCCTTTTGCGCGGCGGCGCGGTCGGACGGCGCGTCGATCAGCTCGACGCCAGTGATATCGACCTCGGCAGCCCTGGCCGCAAAGGCGATGCGGTCCGGATCGCCGATCAGGATTGGCGTCAGGATCCCCTCTTCCGCCGCGAGCATCGCGCCACCGAGTGATTTCTCCTCTTCCGGGCTGACCACCGCGGTGACGATGGGCGGCAGGGGTTTGGCCGTCTCAAGGATCGCCTCGAAGTGCCGGTGGCGCTGTACCACCAGGCCCGGGACATCGAGGTTTTCCTTCGCAAACCGCTTCTTCGGCGCCGTCACCTCGGCGGTGCCGGTGACGATGACTGCGTCGTCGGCGGCGCGGTGAACCTCGGTCGCGAGGCGGATGCCGCCATCGTCGAGCTTTTCGGTCACCGTGACACGGCAGACCAGTTCGTCGCCGGCATGGGCGCGGTTCTGGAACTGAAGCGACTGGTTGCGGTAGAGCGTGCCCGGCCCCGGCAGATGGGTCCCGAGGACCGCCGAGATGAGCGAGGCGACGAACATGCCCGGCGCCATGCTTTCGGGCCGGCCGTCGCCATCGCCATCTTCCTTGGGCAGGTGCAGCGGGTTGTAATTGCCGGATGAGGCCGCAAAGACATAGAGATCGTCGAGCGTGACCAACCGGTGCAGTTCGGCGCTGTCGCCGGGCTGCAAATCCTCGAAAACGCGGTTGACGAGCTTCATTCGACGGTCGCCGGGTTTCGTGGCGGACGGACGGAGCAAAGGGTTTCGAAGCGGAGCAGAAATTTCAGCATTCCGGGTGCCAATTCATCAATTATGTCGGGCATATAGCACACCAGTTCGGCGGCAAGCGCACGTACTTTTTTGTCCCATCTCGGCAGCATACGCGGGTTTACGGCGCTGCCCCGCACACCACGGCGCGCGGTCGCCCGGGTGGACAGCGCGTGTCAGAACGCGCAGACCGTATGCGCACCCGTCGACCGCCCGGAAGGAACCCCGATGACCCGCACCCTGTCGCAGACGTTGGCGCAGCTGGCGCTTGCTCTTGTCAATGCCACGCTGATCCTTGTCATCGTCGCCCTGATCCTGGGTTTGCGGCTGGCCGGCACGGTGGAGCGCGTCACCGAAGGCGCATCCGCTGCGGCGGCCGCGCAATTGGCGCAGCTTGCCCCGATCGGCGATGAGATCGGCGCCTTGCGGGCAGATATTGGAGAGCTGCGGTCCGAGTTGGCGGAGATCCGAGCGCCGGGCGATCGGCTGGGTGCGGCGGCGGAGGCGACGGCAGAGCGTTTGCAGACCCTTGAGGCGGAGTTGACCACGATCAGCGGTGCCCTGCGGGGGGCCGTTCAACGGGTGGGTGAGGATCCGGGCCTTTTGATCGACCGGGCTGTGCGCAGCGGTGTGTCAGAGGCCGGGCTCTGGATCGCAACATTGCGCGACTGTCGCCTGCCCCCAGAGGTCGCCAGCGCACAGGATTAGACGGACAGGCATACGCCTGTCGGGCCGTTGGGTTTTCAGAAGAAAGGCAGGTTGATCGCAACAACCTGGTCAGATGTCTGTGCGTGCAACATGCTTAGCACAACGACAACAATCCCGCCGCAGAGCAGCAGGTCCCACTTAATGGGCATTACTCGTACTCCTAGAACGATTGGCGGGGGATGGCGGCTTGCGCCGCCGGCCCCCACGCCAATTCTCAACTCAGCAATCCACTACTCAGTAGTATCACGTTCTAGGATCCCCAGCACACAGGTCCCTATCAGGTTCGGCGACTAGCACACGCAGCCATTCAAACTGCTATCGCCTTCCATCCCAGATGACACTCGCACTCAACGCCAACACGCGGCGTACTCGTTACCGTTACTCGTTACAGATCAGCCCTACACACAGAACGCGGCTGATGAGGGGTAGCTAAGTGGGGGGCCGATTCTTAACAATTCGTTATCTTTGTGCCGGGCCAGAACGATGCTTCACACCCCTCTGGATGATAAATCATACATGATGGCCATTGGAGCGCTGGACGGCTTGCGTTCGTTGGTGCGCGCCAATGAGATGGAGCCGTCGTTAAGCACCTGTAAATAATGATTTTCCACTGTATGGGCTCAAAGCTCGATCACCAACCTCACGGCGCCCGCGTTGATCGTTCACGAGGCGATGCAATTGCCGAGATTGGCTGACAGCGCGCGTGTTCTGTTTATGCGCGATGGCGGAAACACTGTTTTTCAGTGCCTCTGCTGAGTTGGCGCTGCCCGCGCGATAACAAGTGGCGCCGCAAGGGCCTACGTTTTGAAGCGCTAGGCCGAGATCCTGAGATAGAAGGCGTAAAGCTGAGGCAGAACCGATGCCGGGTCCTCAAGGCCCAGATCTTGCGCCGCGCGATAGACCCAATTGGGCTCGCGCAGGAATTGGCGGGCCATTGAAATCAGGTCGGCCCGCCCGTTGGCAATAATCTCGTTGGCGTGCTTCGGGTCGGTGATCATGCCGACGGCCATGGTGGGCAGACCGGTCTCATGCCGGATCCGGTCCGCGTAGGGCACCTGAAAGCCGGGCTCTGGCTTTTGAGCGGCGAGCCTCTGCCCGCTTGGGATGCCGCCCCCGGAGCAGTCCATCAGATCGACGTCCAAAGCGCGAAGTTCGCTTGCCAGCGCAACCGTGTCGTCGAGGGTCAGGCTGCCGCCGTCGCCATCGACGCAGGAGGCGCGGTAGAGCACGGGCGTGCCATCCGGCACCGCGGCCCGCACCGCGCGCGCCACCTCAAGCGGCAGGCGCATCCGTCCGGCCAGGTCACCGCCATAGGCGTCGGTGCGGTGATTGGACCAGGGCGACATGAAGCTGTGCAGAAGATATCCGTGCGCGCCGTGGATCTCGACACCGTCGAACCCAGCGGCAAGGGCGCGTCGGGCCCCGTCCGCGAAGGCCTGAGCGATCCCGGGCATCTCGTCTGCATCAAGCGCGCGCGGGGTGTGCCAGCCATCGCGCGCCGGGATCGCAGAGGGGGCGATCGTTTGCCATGGTGGCTCATCCGACCCATCAACCAGCGGCCCGGCCCCATCCCAGGGGCGCATGGTCGAGGCCTTTGGGCCCGCATGGCCGATCTGGAGGAAGGTCGGGATACTTTGACGGCGGTAGAGCCGGGTTACGCGGCGCCAGGCCTCAACATGGTCATCGCGGTAGATGCCGGTGCATCCGGGGCTGATGCGCCCGTCCGCTGTGACGCCCGTGGCTTCGGCAATCGCGCCGCCCACGCCGGACGAGGCGTAGCGGCCGTGATGGGCCACGTGCCAGTCATTGGGCGCGCCATCCTCGGCCTGATACTGGCACATGGGCGCGAGCACGATCCGGTTGGGGAAGGTCACGCTGCGCAGCGTGAAGGGGGTGAAGAGTGCGGGCAGGTCGGTCATGGGCGCGGGCTTCCCACTTGGGGTTCAGAGGGTGTCAGACGGTGCGCGATTCGCGGCTCAGGCGCCCGCGCGCGCAATTCAGAGCTGATCTGGCGGTCATTCATTTGCGGCTTGCCTGTTTTTTGAAAGGTCGCGTGGCGGCGTAGATCGGTCTCGTCTCGGCACGACAAAACGTTCATATTTCGAACAAAAGTCAACATAGCGCACAAAATTAGAGATCCACTTGAAGGCCGTTTGTCGGACCTGTCCTGGCGCAACCCGCAAAAAATGCGGTGAAAAAGATGGACATAGCGACATCGCGGGTACTAAAAAATCTTTACTGCCATCAAACAATTGGGCCGGCAACTAAAACGCCGCCCGTGCCCGCAGGCCACTCATCCTGCGGCAACAAGGAGGTTTTGTCATGAATTACCGGATGTCGTGGCTTGTGGCTGCCGGGCTTGCGGTGGCGCAGCCCGTCGCCGCGTTGGCCCAAGAGGTGCTGACCATCGGGGTGCGCACCGAAGCCGCCAGCATGGACCCGCACTGGACCCAGCTTTCTGGCGACACGCAGGTGCAAGAGCACATCTTTGAGCGGCTCGTTGGCCTGTCGTCCACATCGCAACCGATCCCCGGTCTTGCGGTCTCGTGGGGGCCGATTGACGAGACGACATGGGAGTTCAAACTGCGCGAAGGTGTGAAGTGGCACGACGGCGAGGACTTTACCGCCGACGACGTGATCTTCACCTATGATCGCCTGCGCGCCGGTGTGTCGGGTGCCCCGGCTTCGCCCGCGTTTCAGCTTGAGAAGGGCAGCAAGCAGTGGGCGAAGATCGATGATCTGACCATCCACATCACGACAGACGGCCCCTACCCCACAATGGCCGAAGACCTGGCCATGCTGCCGATCATTGCCGAACATGCCGCCTCTGGCGTTGAACCTTCGGTGGACTTCAACACCGGGCAGGCGGCCATCGGCACCGGCCCCTACATGTTTGAAGAGTATTCGCCGGGCAGCCAGGTCACGGTGAAGAAGAACCCCGACTACTGGGGCGGCGCGCCGCATTGGGATCAGGTCGTGTTCCGCCCGGTCGGTCAGGACTCGGCGCGTCTTGCGGCGCTGCTTAATGGCGATGTCGACATGATCGACTACCCGCCCACCATCGACATTCCGCAACTCTTGGATGATCCGAACTTTGCGGTGTCGACCATTCCGGCTGACCGGCTGATCTACATCATCCCGGGCAACAAGCACGTCGAACCCTTCATCACCGATGCCGAGGGCAACCCGATGACGCCGAACCCGCTGCGTGACTGGCGGGTGCGTAAGGCGCTGTCGCTGTCGATCAACCGCGAGGCGATCCGCGACCGGATCATGGGCGGGGCGTCGCTGCCGGCCAAGAACATCGTGCCGCCGGGCTTCTTTGGCTATGTCGAAGGACTCGAGGCCGATCCCTATGACCCCGAACAGGCGCAGGCCCTGCTGGCCGAAGCAGGGTATGGCGACGGGTTCAACGTGACGCTGCACGGGCCCAACGACCGCTACATCAACGACGCCCGCATTCTGGAGGCTGTCGCCCAGATGTGGTCGCGGGTTGGTGTGACGACCGAGGTCGATGCGATGCCGCGCAACGTCTTCTTCTCGCGCCTTATCCGCGGGGACGAGCTGTCGATGCCGGGCTTTGACGTACCCGAGTTCTCGATCGCCATGTCCGGCTGGGGCACGGTTGCGGGCGAGGCGACCTACACCGTCAGCGGCACGCTTGAGACCTACAATGCGGCCACCGGCGGCGGGAACGGCAACTTTGGGCGCTACTCCAACACGGAAGTGGATGCCCGTTCGGTTCTGGCCAAGCGCACCATCGACAATGATGAGCGCCGCGCGATCCTGGAAGAAGCGATTACCATCGGGATGCAGGACTATGCCTATATCCCGATCCACTTCCAGGTGAACCAGTGGGCGATGAAATCGACGCTGACGCATGAGCCGCGCACGAATGAGCGGACCCGTGCGATGGACGTGCGTCGGGCCGAGTGATCCGACCCTAGGTTGGGGCGGCCTGGCGCCGCCCCGATCCACCAGACCGAACGAGCCGTTCAGCGCGCCATGACAGAGTTCATTATCAAACGTCTTCTTCAGGCCCTGCTCGTGCTGGCCGTGATGACGGTGCTTGTCTTCTTTGGCGTGAACGTGATCGGGAACCCGGTCTATATCTTTGCCTCTTCAGAATGCGACCAGCCCTGCCTTGACGCGATCATCCGCGATCTCGGGCTCGACCGCCCGATCTGGGAGCAATACTGGGTCTTTATCGGCAACCTGTTTCAGGGCGATCTCGGCAACTCATTCACACATGGCGTGCCGGCGATGTCTCTGATCTGGGAGCGGCTTCCCGCGACGCTGGAGCTGGCCTTTTGCGCGCTGATGATCGCCTTGGTCGTTGGCCTGCCGCTTGGGGTTGCGGCCGGGTTGCGGCCCACGCACTGGACCTCGCGCGTGATCATGGGATTTTCGATGCTGGCCTTTTCCGTTCCGGTTTTCTGGATCGGGCTGATCATGATCATCGTCTTCTCGGTCACGCTGGGCTGGATGCCCGCCGTTGGCCGCGGCGATACCATCGAGGTGCTGGGCGTCGACCTGAGCCTCGTTACGCTCGATGGGCTGCACCACCTTGTGATGCCAGCCTTCACGCTGTCGCTCATCATGATGGCGATGGTGATCCGGCTGACGCGTGCGGGGATGCGCGAGGTGCTGTTCTCGGACTACATCCGGTTTGCGCGCGCCAACGGCATCCGCGAGGGGCGCATCCTGTCGCTGCATGTGCTGCGCAACATCCTGATCCCGATCGTCACGGTTTTGGGGATGGAGTTCGGCGGGGTCATCGCTTTTGCCGTCGTCGTCGAGTCGATCTTTTCCTGGCCCGGCGTCGGCAAGATGCTGATCGACGCGATTGCCGTGCTCGACCGTCCCCTGATCGTGGCGTACCTGATCTTTGTGGTGATCATGTTCGTCCTTTTGAACCTGATCACCGACATTCTGTATTCGCTGCTTGATCCGCGGGTGCGGCTGGGTGGAAACAGCGGATGAGCGGTGTGATCGCCCATACCGCTCCTGCCCCGGGTGTCTGGCGTGAATTCCTGCGCTCCCCCGCCGCTGTTGCGGCGCTGGCCACGTTTTCAGCCTTCTGTCTGATCGCGATCTTCGCGCCCTGGTTGGCGCCCCAGAACCCCTATGACCTGGCACAGGTCGATATCATGGATTCGCTCCTGCCCCCGGGGTCCGAGAGCTGGACGGGTGCGCCCTATGTGCTGGGCACCGATGGACAGGGGCGCGATATGCTGTCTGCGATGATGTACGGCACGCGGATCTCGCTGCTTGTCGGGCTGACATCGGGCATCATCGCGCTGGCAGTCGGCACGATTGTCGGGCTGACCGCGGCCTATCGCGGCGGATGGGTCGATACGTTGTTGATGCGGATCGTGGACCTGCAGCTGAGCTTTCCCACCATTCTGGTGGCGCTGATCCTTTTGGTGATCCTTGGGCGGGGCGTCGACAAGATCATCTTTGCCCTGGTCGTGGTGCAGTGGGCCTATTTTGCCCGAACGGTACGCGGTGTCGCCTTGGTGGAAAGTGCGCGTGAATATGTGGATGCCGCCAAGGGCCTGAAGCTGGGCAACCTGCGCGTTCTTTTCGGGCATATCCTGCCCAATTGCCTGCCGACGATGCTGGTCGTCGCCACCATGCAGATGGCGGCCGCCATCTCGCTTGAGGCCACGCTGAGCTTTCTGGGCCTCGGCCTGCCACCGACCCGGCCCTCGCTGGGGCTGCTGATCGCGAACGGGTTCGACTATCTGCAATCGGGCCGCTACTGGATCAGCGTTTTGCCCGGTCTTGTCCTGCTTGCCATCATTGTCAGCGCCAACGTCCTGGGCGACCGGCTGCGCGATACGTTGAACCCGCACCTATGAGCACGCCACCCGTCCTGGAGGTGGAAAACCTCAACACGTCGTTCTTTCTGCCCGCCGGTGAGGTGAAGGCCCTGCGCGATGTCTCCTTCGAGGTGCGCCGCGGGGAGATCCTGGGCCTTGTGGGGGAGTCGGGCTCGGGCAAGTCGATCACCGGGTTTTCCATCAACGGGCTGCTTAGCCCGCCGGGGAAGGTTGTGTCGGGCGCGATCCGCTTGCATGGGCAGGACATCACCGGGCTTGCCCCGCCAGCGATGCGTCAACTGCGCGGTGCGAAGATCGCGATGGTGTTTCAGGATCCGATGATGACGCTGAACCCGGTCTTGAAGATCGGCCTTCAGATGAACGACGCTTTGCGCGCCCATTTGCGGCTGAGCGACCGCGAATGCCATGCGCGCAGCCTGGCCGCGTTGGAAGAGGTGGGGATCCCCGCGCCGGAGGATCGTCTGAACGCCTTTCCCCATCAGCTGTCCGGCGGCATGCGCCAGCGGGTGGCGGTGGCGATTGCGCTGCTTCATCAGCCCGATCTTGTGATCATGGACGAGCCGACCACCGCGCTTGACGTCACGATCCAGGGTCAGATCCTTGCACTTGTCCAACGGCTCTGCCGGGACCGGGGAACGGCGCTGATCTGGATTACCCACGATCTCGCCGTCGTTGCGGGCATCGCCGAACGGATCCTCGTCATGTACGCCGGTCGGATCGTTGAGGATGGCACCATCGACGCCGTGCTCGACACGCCGGCCCATCCCTACACACGCGGCCTGATTGACAGCGTGCCGTCGCGCGGGCAGCGCGGCAAACGACTGCAACAGATCCCGGGGCGGATGCCGGCGTTGACCGACCTGCCCACGGGATGCGCGTTTCAGCCACGCTGTGCTGTCGCGACCGAGGCCTGCGCAGCACCGCCCGCGATGCGCCCCTTTGGTGAACGGCTGGTCCGCTGTTGCCACCCCTTGATCGAGGTCCTGGCATGAGCGCGCCGATTCTATCCGTCAAGAACGTCACCCGCCGCTTTGGCGATGGCGGTGACCTTGTGGCCCGCGCGCTGGCGCGGCTGGGCGTGATCCGCCGCCGCCCGATTGTGACGGCGGTTGACGATGTGTCGTTCGAGCTGGAGCGCGGCAAGGTGCTGGGGATCGTGGGTGAATCCGGCTGTGGCAAGTCCACCTTGGGGCGGATGATTGCCGGGCTCTTGCCGCCGACCGAGGGCGAGATCACGCTCAACACCGATGACCGGGGCCCTCGGGCCCTGCCGATGCAGATGATCTTTCAGGACCCGTTTTCATCGCTGAACCCGCGCAAGCGGGTGCGCGATCTGGTTGGGGAAGCGCCACGGGTCCACCGCGTCGTCGATCCCGGCGAGATGGAGGCCTATGTCGAGCGCATGATGGAGCGTTGCGGCATCGATCCATCGGTCCGCGACCGGTTTGCTCATCAGTTTTCGGGCGGGCAGCGCCAGCGCATCGGGATCGCCCGGGCGTTGGCGGTCGAGCCAGAGATCCTTGTCGCCGACGAAGCGGTGAGCGCGCTCGACGTCTCTGTTCAGGCCCAGATCATCAATCTTTTCATGGATTTGCGCGACGAGTTTGGGCTGACCTATGTCTTTATCTCGCATGACCTGGGGGTGGTGGAACACATCGCCGACACGATCCTTGTGATGTATCTGGGACGCGTGGTCGAGATGGGGCCTGCCGAAGAGGTCTTCGACGCGCCCCTGCATCCCTACACCCGCGCGCTGATCGACGGCGTGCCACGCCTTGACCGCCGCCGCGTGAGCTATGAGCCCATCGTCGGCGACATCCCCTCGCCCATCGACCCGCCACCCGGGTGCCACTTTCACCCGCGGTGCCCATTTGCCCGCGACACCTGCCGGTCGGACCGGCCCGAACCACGCGAGATCGGCGGGCGCCAGGTCGCCTGCCATTTCGCAGAAGAGATTGCCAGTAAAGAGGAGCCCCCAAGATGGCCAGCTACGCAGACCGCCTGACCCGGTTTCAAAACAGCCTGACCGACCAAGCCGATCTGATCTTTTTCCCGATGGGAACGGATCTTGACTATCTGACGGGTATCCACCGCGACATCCCGAATTACGGGCGTAACCTGCACCCCGGGATGTGGCTGGAGGGGGCGTGGATCGCCCCGGGCAAGGATCCGATCCTGACGGTGCCGCGCATGACCGCCGAGTTTGGGGCGACCGGCGGGCTTGATGCGTTCGACGTGCGGGTGCTGGGCGATTGGGACGATCCTGTCGAGCTCGTGACAGGGATCCTGGGGGAGCTGGGGATCGGCGACACGCCCAAGATCGCGGTCAGCGATAACGCCGAAGCCGAGACGCTGATCGAATTGCAGGGCCTGCGTCCGGGCACGACCTTTGCCTCGGGCACGGCGCTGTTGCGCGAGTTGCGGGTGATCAAGGACGCCGACGAGATTGAGAAGCTGCGCGAAGCGGGAAAGATCACCGAGGCCGCCTTTGCCGCGACGGTAAAGCAGATGAAAATCGGCATGACCGAGCTGGACGTGCTGTCCGAGCTTGATCATCAGATGAAAGTCCACGGCTCTTTGGGGCCGTCCTTTACGACATCCATGTACAACACCGGGCCCGCGATCTCGCTCGAGTTCGGGAACAAACTGAAGTCCTGGCCCCGCAAGCTCGAGGCGCCGACCAGCGTGCTGTTTGACTTTGGCGCCGTGCACGATGGGATGTGTTATGACTATGGTCGCACCGCCTGCATGGGCGAGCCGTCACCCGAACAGCTGAAGGTTCATCGGCTGATCATGGAAAGTCAGGCCGCCGGGATTGCCGCACTCAAGTCCGGCGCTGTCACCTGTGAAGCGGTGGACAAGGCCGCCCGCGTTGTCCTGGACGATGCCGGGTATGGCCATGCGTTTCGTCACCGGTTGGGGCATGCGATTGGCTGGGATGTGCATGAACCGCCATTTCTGACCAAGGGCGACACAACCCTTGTGCAGGAGGGCATGATCTTCACGATCGAGCCCTCGATCTTCCAGGACGGGGATGTGAGTGCGCGCGTCGAGGATTGCATCGTCGCCCGGCCAGGGGGCGGCGAAGCGCTGACAGGTGGGTTCCAGGAGTTGATCGTTGTTGAATGAAGATGTGATCGTAAAGGACTGGTCTGGCGCCGTAATCGGGGCGATATGGCAGAGGCTATGACGCAGGACACCGCAGAAGACACACTTGCGCGTCCGGCGGCCCCGAAAATGGGGCGCCGGATCCGCACCCGTCGGCAGAAGGAACAGATGACCCTTCAGGCCGTCGCCGACGCGGCCGAAATCTCGACCGGGTATCTCAGCCTGATCGAACGCGACAAGGCGGTGCCGACGCTCACCACGCTTGACCGCATCGCGCGGGCCCTTGGCGCCGGGTTGGAGCAATTTGTAGCGCGGCCCGAACCTGTGGATTGCATGACGCGCTCGCAAACGCGGCCACGGTTTTACCTGGGCTCGGACCTCGTTGGGTATGAGAGGGTGAGCGCGCAGTTTCCGGGGGCGGAGCTGTCGAGCTATGTCTTGACGGCGGCGCCCGGTTATCATTCCGAACAGGTCGTGCACGCCGGGGAAGAGCACATCTACATCCTGTCGGGCCGCATGCGGCTTTGGCTGGATGACGGGACCTTTGACCTCGAACAGGGGGACAGCGTGCACTACACGTCCGAGCGTTCGCACGGGTGGGCGAACCCGTTTGCCCAGCCGGCGCAGGTCTTGTGGACCGGGACGCATGACATCTTCGCGCCGCGCCACGCGCCCGGGACATGACACACCGACCGGTGCCCCCTGCCCTTCGCGGTCTTGAGATGGGCTGCACAGCATGACGACCAAAGCGACTGTCGCGCTGATGGCGCGCTACAATCAGTGGCAGAACGCCAGCCTCTACACCGCAGCGGGGACGTTGGACGATGCGGAACGCCGCAAGGATCGCGGTGCCTTCTTTGGCTCGATCCACGGCACGCTTTGCCATCTGCTGTGGGGTGACACCTTCTGGATGAGCCTCTTTGCCGGGTGGGAGCGTTCGCCGTTGGGATTGCCGGAGAGCCCGGGCCTGATCGCAGAGTGGGAGACACTTGTGACCCAGCGCCGCGAGGCTGACGCAGGCATCATTGCCTGGTCAGACGGCGTGTCCGAGACCTGGCTTGCGGGCGACGTGACCTGGTATTCGGGGCTGCGCCAGGCAGATGTGACGCGACCTGCGGCGCTGTGCGTCACGCATTTCTTCAATCACCAAACCCATCACCGGGGACAGGTGCACGCGATGCTGACAGCCGCCGGGGCAACGCCCGAAGACACCGATCTCGTCGCCATGCCTCACCTGGACTGAGCGGCGTTGTGGAGGCGACACAGGCGGATATCGCACGCCTTGTGCACCGGCAGGAGATCGCAGACCGGCTTGTCGACTATTGCCGCCAGCTGGATGAAATGGATCTGGAAGCGCTTGTGCAGAACTTCACGCAGGACTGCCGCGTGACCTATGGCGACGATCCGCACCTGCGCGCCGCGGGGCGCGCGAGCCTAAAGGCGTCGCTTGCGCGGATGTGGCGCTGGCGGCGCACGGCGCATCACCTTTGCAACGTGCGGATCTGGTTTGCCGACGATCAGCGCGCCACAGCCACCAGCGACGTCTGGGCCTGGCACGAGGCGCCGGACGGCGCCTGTGCAGAGGTTTACGGGACCTATCAGGACACTTTGAAACGGACCAAGGCGGGCTGGCTTATCGATACGCGTGACATGCGCATGCGTGGTGCCAATGCAAATTTCAGGGTTCCGATCCCACCTGCACGGCGACACGACCCGCCGCCGAGCTGGACAGCGCCAGAGGGTCTTGACGCCTAGGTCCTAAAAGAGTTGAGGCGGCCCGGTTAGGACCGCCTCTATGGCGACGTGAGTGGTAAGGTATTAGTTCGCCATGAATGCTTCGAAGCGTTCCTTAAAGTCGGTCGCTTCGGGCTGATCCGTCAGGATCACGTCCCAGCTTTTGCGGGCCGACTCCATGAACGGGGCCAAATCGGGCTCGAGGATCTCAACACCGGCTTCGGCGGCGGTGACGAGACCGGCATCGGCCAGACCGTCATGCGCTTCGATCCCGACATTGATGGCCTCGAGGGCAGCGGTCTGGATCAGCTCTTGCACATCGGCGGGCAGCCCGTCCCACCAGGATTTCGACAGCACGAAAACCGTCGTCGACTGGTGCGCCTTGGTCAGCGTGTAGGTGTTCACCGCCTCGTAGAAGCCGTCGGCCACGATTGCGTCGGGCGAGATTTCCAGCGCGTCCACAACGTTGTTCTGGATCGCCATGAACAGTTCACCATAGGACATGGGCGTCGGCTGTGTGCCCATGGCCTTGTAGGCCTCGACAAAGCCCGGCGTCGGCAGAACGCGGATCTTCAGACCTTCCATGTCGCCGATGCTTTCCACGCGTGCCGGCGCCTTGGTGGCGACCGAACGCTCGTAGATCGAGCCGAAGCCCACGCCGTACATCCCGAAATCGTCCAGCAGGTCGAGCATCTCGCGGCCCATGTCGCTTTGCAGCACTTCATAGGCCTGTGCCTTGTCCTCGAAGAGATAGGGCAGAGACAGGACACGGTAGGCCGGGACGACCGTCTCGAGCGTCGAGCCGCCGACCATGCCGCCGGTCAGAATGCCGGTCCGCATCGACTGGATCGCGCGGCCTTCGTTGCCGGCCTGGCCGCAGCACTGGATTTCGACGGCGATGTCGCCGCCCGACCGCTCTTCCACCAGGCTTTTGAACTCGTTCAGGATCACCTGATACGGGCTTGTGTCGCTGAGCACATGGGCCAGCGTCATCGAATAGGTCTGCGCCTGGGCCACGCCGGCAGACAGCGTGGCGACCGCGGCGGCGCCAATGATGTTTCTTAGCATTGTCATGCAGTTCTTCTCCCTGTTGTTTATCGGAGCAGTGCGAGCGAAATGCCCGGGACGTAGGTGATGATCAGAAGGTTCATGATCAGCACCGCCAGAAACACCGAGAGCGGACGCATCAGTTGCTCCATACTGATGCGCGCTATCCCGCACGCGATGAAAAGGTTGACGCCAACGGGTGGCGTCACCATGCCGACCGCCAGATTGACGATCATGATCAGCCCGAAGTGGATCGGGTCGATGCCGTAGCTGACGGCAATGGGCGACAGGATCGGACCAAGGATCACAATCGCCGCAAAGGTTTCCATGAACATCCCGACGATCAGCAGGAAGATGTTCACGAGAAGCAGGAAATAGATCGGGTTTTCGGTCACCGATGTGAGCAGCATGCCAAGCTGTTGCGGGGCGCGCAGAAGGTGCAGGGCAAAGGCAAACATCGCCGCGAAGGCCACGATGATCATCACCACCGAGGATGTCACGGCGGCGCTGGCAAAGATCCGCGGCAGATCGCTCAGGCTCAGCTCGCGGTAGACCACCAGGCCGAGGAACAGCGCGTAGGCGACGGCCACGACCGCGGCTTCGGTCGCGGTAAAGATTCCGCCGAAAATGCCGCCCAGGATGATCACCGGCATGAACAATGACAGCGATGCGCGCCACAGGCTGCGGCCCACCTCGGTGGCCCAGGGGCCGAGGTGAAACGGTTGGCGCTCGCCGTAGCCCATGATCCAGGCGATCAGGATTGCGGTGGTCATAAGCGACGCGCCGATCATCAGCCCCGGCAGGAACCCCGCGATAAACAGATCGGTGATCGAGATGCCGGTGATCACGCCGTAGATTACCATCGCCACCGATGGCGGAATGATCACGCCAAGCTCGCCCGACGAGGCGGTGGTCGCCGCGCTGAATGGGCGCGGGTATTTCTGCTTTTCCATTTCGGGGATCAGCATCGAGCCGATGGCGGCAGCCGTGGCCGCCGACGAGCCCGAGATTGTGGCAAAGAGCATCGATGTCATGACCACGGCGGCGGCGAGCCCGCCGCGCACCCAGCTGACCAGCGCCTTGGCGAACTCGACCAGCCGCCCGGCGATCCCCCCGTGCTGCATCAGCCGACCGGCGAGGACATAAAGCGGCAGCGCCATAAGGGCGAAACTGTCGAGCGACTCGAAAATGACCTGCGGGATGGCGATGAACGGGATGTTGCGTTCGATCAGCGTCGGGATGGCCGCAAGGCCGAGTGACATGGCAATCGGCACGCTGAGGACGAAGAGCCCAAGGAGGACAAGAACCAGGAGGATCATCTTAGTCCTCCGGCGCGAAGTCGGAGGCAAAGCGGATATCGCGCCCCTCGACAATCGTTTCGGCAATGAGGGCGAGCGAGTTGAGGATCATCAGGACCATCCCAACCGGCATGGCGAGATAGACCCGATCCTTGGTGATCCCCATCACCGGGCTGGTTTCCGTGCGACCGAGTTCCAGGAAATCGATCCCGACCGAGAACAAAAGTCCGAAAAAAGCGATGCTCATCAGGATAACCGCGTATTTGATCGGGATGCCCGCGCGGGGTGGCAGCTTTCGGATGCCAAATTCGAGCGCGATCATGCGCGCGTGGCGCACCCCAACCGCGGCGCCCAGAAAGACCATCCAGATCAGGGTGTAGCGTGCCAGTTCCTCGGTCCAGGGCGCGGATATGTTAATGCCAAGTGCCGTAAGAACAAAACGCACGAGAACCTGGCCCAGCACCGCCGCCGCGACCAATGCCAGAAGCGCCGCGACAATTCCGGTCACGACCACGTTCAGCCCATCCATGACGCGCACGAAAAGCCGCAATCCCGACCTCCCCGCCCTGTTGAGGCGGTCCTGTTTTCGATCGGATCGCCGTGTTCACGATAAGCTTAGGGTGTTTGAATGTGTGCGCAAGACAAATCTTTGTTCGCACTGCGCACAAACAGCAGGTTTAGCTTTGCACGCGTACCCAGTCGGCGAGTTCCGCATGTGTGGGCATCCAAACCGGCCCGCGGGCCTGCGCGTGGCGGATCAATTCTTCAAGAATCCATATGCGCGAGCGGTAGCCGATGACAAAGGGATGGAAGACCAATTGGCAGACGCCGCCCTCGTCGAAAGCCATGTCAAATTCCCGCAGGAAGATGTCGAGCACGTCCTTTGGCGACATCCAGGGCCGCGTCGGCGGGTTTCGGTTGAACAGAAGGTAGACCGCGTCGTCGCGCACCCAGTCGACGGGGATTTCGACCAGCCCCGTTGGCTGGCCGTTGCACACCAGCTCGTAGCAGCTGTCATCGGCCATGAGGCTGCTGTCGTAGGAAAACCCCGCTTCGGCGACAAGCTCGACAGTATGCGCGCTGAGATCCCAGTTGGCCGCCCGGTGGCCGACCGGTTGCTGCCCGGTCAGCTGTTGCAGCGTGTCGCGCGACCGCAGCAAGAGCGCGCGTTCGGTGTCGCGGTCGAGGAGCGATGTGTTTTCGTGGATCCACCCGTGCACACCGATCTCGTGCCCCTCTGCGATGATGGGGGTGATCGCGTCGGGATCGATCAACGCGGACACGGCTGGCACAAAGAAGCTCGCCCGTACCCCGAACCGCCTGAGCACATCCAGGACGCGGGGCACGCCCCGCCTGCGCCCGAACTCGCCCCAGGCGACCCGGCCAATCGCGGCCTTGCCCGCCCCGAGTTCAAAGGTTTCGTGGTCGCAATCGAACGACAACGCCAGCGCGCATTTCGCGCCATCCGGCCACGACTTCGGCGCCAGTGCACGACCGGCGCGGACCCGGTTGACATCGGCCCGCCATTCTTCTTCCGGCGTCTCCCAAGGGCGGTCGGGGTTCATTTCCCCAAGGTCGTGTCGACGGCCTGGCCCAGCGCGTCGACCACCTGATCCACCTCTTCCCGCGTGATGCTGAGCGGCGGGGCAAGGCCCACGATGTTCCCCTCGGGCATCGCCCGCGCCATCACGCCTAGGCGGGTCATCTCGGTCACGATCTGGGGCCCAACAGTCATGGGCGGGAACCATTCCCCCGCGGCCGGATCCGCCATGAGCTCTACGGCGGCGAGCAGCCCGATGCCGCGCACTTCAGCCACGTTCGGGTGATCTGCGAGCCGATCTTGCAAACGCTCCAACAGATAGGCGCCTGTGGTTGCGGCGTTCTCGACCAGACCGAGCTTGTCCACAAGGTCGAGCGTTGCCACCCCGGCCGCCGCGCCAATTGGATGGGCCGAATAGGTCCAGCCGTGGCCGAGCGGCCCGAAATCGTCGGTGCCGGTCATCAGAACATCGAACACCCGCTGCGAAAGGATCGAGCCTGACAGCGGTGCATAGGCCGAGGTCAGCCCCTTGGCGATGGTCATGAAATCCGGGCGGAGGTTATAGAGCTCCGAGCCAAACATGACGCCCGTCCGGCCAAACCCTGTCACCACCTCATCGGCGATCAACAGGATGTCGTTGGCTTCGAGAACCTGCTGCACCCTGTCCCAATAGCCCGCGGGCGGCGGAATGATCCCGCCGGTGCCCAGCACCGGTTCGCCGATGAAGGCGGCAATCGTGTCGGCGCCTTCGGTGGCAATCATCCCCTCAAGCTCTGCAATCAGGAAATCGGTGAAGGCAGCTTCGTCCATGTCGCGGTCGGGACGGCGCAGGAAGTGCGGGGTCTGGGTGTGCAGGAACCCGTCGAGCGGCAGGTGAAAGCGGTCGTGATAGACCTTGAGGCCCGTCATCGACCCGGACACAAGCCCCGATCCGTGGTAGGCGCGCCAGCGGCTGATGATTTTTTTCTTCTCAGGTTTGCCGCGCAGGATATTGTAATGCCACGCAAGTTTGACGTTGGTCTCGTTGGCGTCCGATCCCGACAGGCCGAAATAGACCCGCGCCATATGATCAGGCGCCCGGTCCATCACCATCTTGGCCAGCCGGATCGCCGGTTCATTGCCGTGCCCGGCGAAGGCGTGGAAATAGGCCAGATCATGGGCCTGTGTCGCAATCGCATCCGCGATCTCGGACCGTCCGTAGCCTGCATTCACGCAATAAAGCGCCGCGAAGGCATCAAGAAACCGGTTGCCATCCCGATCGGTGATGAACACCCCCTCCCCGCCGGTGACAATCCGGCCCGGCGCATCGCCGCGTGCGTGTTGCGCCGCGTGCGTTGTCGGGTGCATGAGATAATCGCGATCCCACGCAGCGAGTTCGTCATTTCGGCGGTCGAGCTCTAGCGTCATATCAGGCTCTCCAAACGGGTGTTTGCGATTAGTTCGGGTACGCTTGCCTGGTTGGGCAAGGTGAGCAGAAAGGCGACCATGGTGGCAACCGTTTCGGGCTGGATGCGCTGATCCTTGGGCGTGACACCGGGGATGTTGGCGATCAGATCGGTATCGGTGGCGCCGGGGCAGATCGCCGTGGCCCGCACGCCGTCCTCCCACCCCGCAAACCGTGCCGCCTGGGTCATCGCCAGAAGCGCGTGTTTGGTCATCGTATAGCCCACCGATACACCCGCGCGGTAGCGTTTCGCATCGGTTGAGGCGATGTTGATCACGCGCCCCGTGCCCGTGACCTTCAGATGCGGCAGCGCCGTGCGGATCAGGCGGAACGGCGCTTTGACGTTGACCGCCCACATGTCATCAAGGTCGTCTTCGGTGCCGATTTCAAAATCGACCGACCGCAGGATCCCTGCGTTGTTGATCAGCGCGTCTAGCTTGCCGAAGCGCTCAACCGTGGCCGCCACCCAAGGGGCCGCCGTGTCGGGCTGGGTTGCCTCAAACGGAAAGGCTGCGAGGCGATCGTCAGGCGCATCGAAACGCGATGCCTGAGAGAGATCGCGCAGCCCGATCGAAACCGCCCATCCGTCGGCCAATAGCCGTTCGGTGATGGCGGCGCCGACACCCCGGCCACCGCCCGACACCATGGCGACTTTCATCAGAAAAGCCCCTGATACACACCGCCATCGTTCACGATGTTCTGGCCCGACATAAAGCCCGCCTGCGCCGAACAGAGATAGGCGATCAGATCGCCGCATTCGGACGGATCGGCAAAGCGGCCCGCCGGGCAGGTCTCCAACCGGTTCTGCACGATGGCCTCGTAGGTCGTGTTGCCCCGCTTGGCGTGACCATGCAGGTTCGTGTGCAGCGCATCGGTATCGAAGAGGCCCGGGCACACGGTGTTGATGGTCACGTTATGGGGGATGAGATCGCGCACCATTGCTGCCGTCGCGCCCGACAGGGCCAGACGCGCGGCATGGCTGTGTGCAAAGCCGACCTGCGGGAACTTGATGAAGCTGACCGACATATTGATGATCCGGCCGAACTTGCGCTCGGCCATGCCGGGGGCCACCTTCTGGATCATGTCGACGGACGACAGGAAGTGCACGTCCAGCCAGTAGCGCCAATCCTCGGGCGTGATCTGGTCATAGGGCGTTGGCACCTGGCGCACGCCGGGGTTGCTGACCAGAATGTCGGGGGCGCCTGCCGTCTCAAAAAGCTTTTGACGGCTTTCGGCTTCATTGAAGTCGGCGGCGACGGTTTTCACGTCTACTCCGAATTCTTCCCGGATCGCCGCGGCCTCCGCGTCCAGTGCCTCGGCCGAGCGGGCGTTCATCGTCAGGTCCACGCCTTCGCGTGCCAGTGACCGCGCCGTGGCCAAGCCCAGCCCACGGCTCGCCGCGGTTACGATTGCACTCTTTCCCTTAAGTCCGAGATCCATGGATAGTCACTTTCTGTCTTGGCGGTCAGGCGACCTTGGCCTGGCGCGTGATCAGCTTGTCAATGCCCTTGTGCAGGCCCTTGAGCGCTGCGCCTTCGAGGGGGCGCAGCGGCGGGCGGGGCATCCCGCCGCCCACCAGCCCGAGATAGTCCATCGCGGCCTTGGTCGCGGGATAAAGCGTGCGCCCGCCGCTGGTAAACAGATCGGTCATGGCGATGCCGGTTTCTTGCAGCACCCAGGCCTCGTCCTCTCGCCCGGCTTTGGTGGCGTGCCAGAGATCCATACACCCTTGCGCCCACACGTTGGGGAAACAGTCGATCAGACCGTCCGCACCGGCAAGCGTCGCCGGAACGCCGAACACCGAGGACGGGCCACAGAAGACACGGATACGATCCTTGGTGCGGATGAGCGTGTCCTGAAAATTGTTCCAGTCACCGCTCGATTCCTTGATGCCGACGACCTTGTCGAGATCGGCAAGCTGATCGGCCATCGCGGGCGTGATCGCGTTCCCGGCATTGCCGGGGATGTTGTAAAGCAGGATCGGCAGGACCGACTGCGCATTCACTGCTTCGAAATGCGCGATGAGTTCCGCTTCGGTCAGCCGCGCAAAATAGGGCGGCATCACCAGCACACCGTCTGCGCCGGCATCCTTTGCGGCGTGGATCTGTTCGATGATCTCGCCTTCCCGGATCGATCCTGTGCCCACAATCGCGGGTCCCCTGCCCTTGCAGGCCTCGACCGTCAGGCGGGCAAGATGCGCGCGTTCGGGAAAGGCGAGCGACCAGAACTCCCCCGTGCAGCCCGCGGCAACCATGCCCGTTGCGCCCGCGTCGAACAGGCGTGTGATGTTGGCGACGAAACTGTCGTCGTCAATTGTGAGGTCCTTGCGGAACGGGGTCGTCAGGGCGGGCATTGGCCCTGCCCAATCAACGCTCGATCTGTCCAACTCGCCTCCTCCTCGAAATCGGGGCCCTAGCGGGCGGCGTTCACTATGCTGCGCGGCTCTTCCACCGGGGCCGGGCGGTTGAGCCGTTCGCCCACCGCGCCCGCCGCAAAGACATGCGCCTTGTTAATGTCCAGGTTGCACTGAATGGGTTCGCCCGCGCGCCAGACCCGGTCCGACGCGACGCGCCCGGTCAAGCGCATGGTCTCACCGATCTTGGCAACCACGATGTTTTCGTGCCCGGTCTGTTCGACCACCTGAACGATGCCCGAGATCGGCCCGCTGCCGAAGATCACATCTTCCGGCCGGATCCCCAGGCTGGCGGGGCCAGCGGCCGCGGTGTCTTGCAAGGCCGGGCAGTCCAGCGACACGCCAGGCGCATCAAACCGCCATGCGCCATCCGTCTGGCTCAGTTCACCATCCATCAGGTTCATCGCGGGCGTCCCGATGAAGCCAGCAACGAACCGGTTCGCAGGCTCGCGGTAGACAAGCGTCGGCGGCGCAAACTGTTGGAGCCGCCCGCCTTCCATCACGGCGATGCGGTCGGACATTGTCATGGCTTCCAACTGGTCGTGGGTCACGTACACCATCGTTCGGCCCAGGCGGCGGTGGAGCTCGACCAGTTCGACCCGCATGTAGCCGCGCAGCTTGGCGTCGAGGTTCGACAAAGGCTCATCCAGCAGGAACACCTTCGGCTCCCGCACCAGAGCGCGGCCCAGCGCGACGCGCTGTTGTTGCCCGCCCGAGAGCTGGCGAGGCTTGCGCGCCAGCAATTCGGTCAGTTGCAACAGCTCGGCCGTTTTCTGGACCATCGGCCCGCGTTCGGCCTTGGGCACACCGCGTTTTTTCAGCGGGTAGGCAATGTTGTCGGCCACCGTCATATGCGGGTAGAGCGCATAGGACTGAAACACCATCGCGATGTCACGCTCACCCGGTGCCAGATCATTCACCACCCGGTCACCGATACTGATCGTGCCGGAGGTCGGAAAATCGAGCCCCGCCAACATCCGCAGGGTTGTTGTCTTTCCGCAGCCCGAGGGGCCCAGAAGCGAAACGAATTCTCCCTCGTCGATGGACAGGTCAAGACCGTGGACAGCTGTGAAGCTGCCGAAGGATTTGACCACGTTCTGAAAATCGACAGCCGCCATACGCTAGCCCTTTACCCCGCCCGCGCCGAAGCCGCGGGTCAGATAGCTTTGCAGGAATGCGAAAACAATGATGAGCGGAACGCTCATCATCACCGACGCGGCCATCAAGAGTGACCATTCGATATTGAAGCTGGAGACCAGCATGTTCATGACACCTGTCGTCAGGGGCCGCGCGGTGTCCGAGTTCACCAGCACGAGCGCATAGAGGTATTCGTTCCAGGACAGAATGAAGGTGAAGAGCGCGGTCGAGATGATGCCCGGCAGCAACTGGGGCAGGATCACGTCGACAAACGCGCCCATCCGGCTCGCGCCATCGACCAAAGCGGCGCTTTCAAGATCTTCCGGAATGCCCGCCATGAATGACCGGAGCAGCCACAGCGCGTAGGGTAGCGCAAACGTCGTGTAGGCGATCACCAGCGAGAAGATCGTGTTCGACAGGCCGAGGCTGACCAGCATCAGGTAAAGCGGGATGATCAGCACGACCGACGGCAAGAGGTAGGTGAACAGCACCAGAAAGGCGAGGCTTTCACGCCCGCGATACTTGAACCGCACGAGGCTGTAGGCCCCGATGGTCGAGATTGCGACGACCACGACGGTGGTTGAGACCGACAGGATGATCGAGTTCTTGAAATAGCCCAGGAACGGCGTTTCCGTGATCAGCCGGACGTAATGTTCGAACGTCCATGTTTCGGGCAGAAAGGTCGGCGGGCGGCGAAACAGCTCAAACTGCGGTTTGACGCTTGTCACCAGCATCCAGAACAGCGGGAACGCGACCGCCAGAACGATGCCCCAGGCAAAGAGATTGAAGGCGACACGCCGGATCACGTCTCTTCCTCCTGCCGGGTGCGGCGGATGTAGATGATCATGAAAACGAGCATGATCAGCATCATCACCACGGCGTAGGCCGCGGCCATGCCCATCTGATTGAGGGCGAAGGCTTCTTTGTAGACCAGAAGCGGCAGGGTCTGGGTCGACGTGATCGGACCGCCACCGGTCAACAGGTAGATCAGGTCAAACTCTTTGAAGTCCCAGATCGCCCGCAGCATGATGATCACCACGAGGACATCGCGTAGCTGCGGCAGTGTCACATCAAAGAACCGCGCGATCGGGCCCGCGCCATCGATCCGCGCCGCCTCGTAAAGCGCGTCGGGAATCGTTTGCAGCCGCGCCAGGACGGCGATCACGACGAAGGGAAAAAACTTCCACGCCCCGACGAGGATCACAGAGATCATCGCGTTGGGCATGCTGCCGAGGTAATCCAACGGAAACTCGATCAGGCCCGCCACGATCATCAGGTGGTTCAGGATGCCGTAGAGGTCGTTGAAAAGCCACTTCCACACAAGGACGGCCACAACCGTCGAGATAAAATACGGAAAGAGGATCAGGGACCGCGCCAGGCTTCGGAACCAGATGTTCTGATGCAGCACCAGCGCCATGCCGACGCCCATGATGATCTGGAGCGTTAGGGTGCCTACCGTCCAGATCAGGTTATTACCGAGCGACGTCCAGAACTCTTCCTTGGCCAGAAGCGTCCGGTAGTTGTCGAGCCCGACCCAATCGCCTTCCAGCGTGGGCGTGAAAATCGAAAAGAGCGACAGGTAGATGGCCGAGACCAGCGGATAGACGATCACCGCGCAGAAGACGAGCACCGTCGGCGCGATGAGCACGAGCCCAAGCGCAGCATAGCGGCGTTCAAGAACGGTTTGTGATACCTGCATCGCGCGTGCGCCCGCCGCCGGGAAAGCCCCGGCGGCGAACCTAGCTTTACTGGCGTTAGGACGCCATGATTTCTTCGATGGTTTTCGACGCGTCGCTCAGCGCCTCGTCGACATTGTCGCCGTTTAGAACGACACGGCCCACCATCTCGGAGATCACGTTCGAGCCGATGATTTCGCCCGCCTTCGAGTTCGACGCATGCTCTGCCGACTCGTAGCCCAGGTTGAACCCGCCCGCTGCCGAGGCGGCCATCAGGTCGACCTCTGGCTTGTACTTCTGAATGATGGCGTTGTTCTGATAATCCGGGTTTTCCGAGATCGTCCGCAGGATCGGCAGAACGTGACCCGGCGCTGCGTGAAGCTGCTGGATGTAGCCTTCGGGATCGAAGAGGAAGGCGGCAAATTGCTTGGCGGCTTCCTTGTTCTGCGACTGGGCCGGGATGAAGACCGACGCAAAGTCATTGAACGTCCAGGGCGCGATATCCGTCGACATCCGCGGATAGGTCACACAGGTGATGTGATCGGCGAGCGGCGGGTTCTGGTCGTTGACGTTGATCAGCACGCGGCCCGTATAGATGCCGGTCGCGGTTGCGCCGGACACAAACGCCGTCAGGCTTTCGCCCCACGAATAGTTCGTGGCCCCCGGCGGGCAGTATTCGCGCATCTCCTTGTAGAATTCGAGCGCGTTGCGCGTGCCTTCGTTGTCGAGGTTCACCTGCAGGTCCGGCGTAAAGACCTGCCCACCGGCCTGGTGGATGAAGCCGATGAAGATCAGCGAGGTCATCGAGTTCCGGCCATAGGGCAGCGGTGCGCCAAAGAGGCCCCCAGTCTGCATCGCCTGAACCGCGCCGCGCAGCTCGTCCCAGGTCTCCGGGATCTTGTCGAGACCCGCCTGCTCCATCAGATCGCGGCGGACCCAGAGCATGTTGGCCGCCGAGTTACCGATACCCGTAGCGCAGTAGTTGCCGTCTTCCGCCTGGAAAACGTTGTTGGCGCCCGGGTAGTAGTTGTCGGTGCCGACCGCTTCGATCACATCGTTGAAGGGCTCGAGCAGGCCGTTGGCATAGTAGGTCTGCGCCGCAAAGGACGGCAGGTGCGTGACGATGTCGGGCACTTCGCCTGAAGAGAACGCCGCCGCGAGCTGGGGTGCGTAGCCCTCATCCGAGGTGCGTTCAAAGACCACGTCGATCCCGGTCGCCGCCTTGAAAGCCTCGATCTGAAACTCATAGGCTGCCGCCTGCGCGGGCGCGCTTTGGGGCGACCACCAGCGCAAGGGCTCGGTCCGGGCGCGCGCCGCGCGGGGCAAGCCGGCCAGTGCAGAGCTTGCCGCAAGCCCGGCGAGCGCCGCGCGACGGGTCATTCCGTTTCCGTTCCAACGAGTGTTTGCCATTTTTTGGATGCCTCCCTGAGAGATATAATTGTTCACATAGCGCACTCTTGTTCGATATAACCGCGTTTGACGCAGGTCATGCAACACATTTTTGCCGATTTGGCGGCGCATCTACCTGCAATTGTCTTTCCTGCGCGGATTAAGGCACCATGGCGCGGCATCGTATGAGGATCAGATGAAGGCTAAGATGGCAGACAGCGACCATCCAGAGAATTCCGAGCGGCAGAAGACGGCGGCGCAGACCGGTCTGATGACCGCGGCGCCCGATTGGACCGACGATGCCGATGCGGGCGGGTTGAACCCGCGCGACTATGTCAGCTCCCTCGCCCGGGGGCTTGAAGTGCTGCGGGCCTTTAACCGGACGGGGCGCAAGATGACGTTGTCCGAAGTGGCCGCCGAAACCGGGAATACCCGGGCCGGGGCCCGGCGCATCCTGCTGACGCTGGTGCGCGAAGGCTACGCGGTGGCCGATGGCAAGCTCTTCGACCTGACCCCCCAAGTGCTGGAGCTTGGCTATTCGGTCTTGTCGTCGAAAGGCGTGTGGGACATCGCGCGCCCCTTTATCGACCACCTGTCGGACGAGATCCGCGAATCTGTCTCGGCCGCGGTGCTCGACAAGTTCGACGTGGTCTATGTCAGCGGCGCCCAGTATCACCGCGTGATCAGTGTTGGGATCACGGTTGGCGCGCGCTTTCCCGCGGCCAACACCGCAACGGGCCGCGTGCTTTTGGCCGCCCAGCCCAAGGAGACCTGGGCCGGGATGATCCAGAACGTCCCGCTCAACCGCATGACGGATCGCACGGTGACCGACCGCGATGAGTTTCGTCGCATTCTGGAAGAGGTCAACGACAAGGGCTGGTGCCTTGTCGATCAGGAGATGGAGATCGGCCTGATGTCGATTGCCGTCCCGGTCTATAGCAGCACCGGCGCCCTTGTAGGCGCGATCAACGTCGGCGTCCCAAGTGTGCGGATGACGCCCGACACGATGGTGAACCTGATCCTGCCCAAGCTGCAGGAAACGGTCGGCAACATCTCTCGCGCACTTAAGCAGTAGGGGCGGCGAACCGGTTCGGCGTGAAGGGCGCGGGATCGGCGGGGGGATCTGTTCCGAGGACGATTGCGGCGGCCATCTGCGCCACGAGCGGCCCCAGCGTGTATCCGGCATCCCCCGGAACCGCCACCGTCACCGCCGGATCCTGCGCCAGCCGCCCCACGATCGATGCGCCATCTGCCGTTGTGTTCATGCCGGCCCAGGTGCGGATAATCCGAAGGCGGCCGATCGCAGGCACCAGCCGCGCAGCCAACCCGACATTGCCCAAGAAAGAGTCCACTTTGACGGACGGAACATCCGTTGGGCCATTGGCATGCGCGGGCCAACCGCCGCCGATCACGATCTGACCCGACTTGAACTGCTTGAGCGTGATTGAGCGTTCGGCATGCTGCACGAGATGCTTGATCTCCTGGGCGCAGGCTTCGGTGATGTTCATGTGAAGCGGCTCGGCCTGGGTTGGGATGTTGATCCCCAAACCACGCACGATCTCTCCCGATCCCCAGGCGGCGGCGACGACGACCTCCTCCGCGCGGTAGGTCGCGGATTGGCCGGTTGCCACCAGCTGCCCACCCTCTCGCTCGAGCCGCGCGACCGTGTCGGCTTTGATTTCAACGCCAAGACTAGCGCACGTCGCGTGCAAGCGGCGCGCGACAAGCAAGGGGTTGAGCTTTCCCTCGTCGCGGCAGAGTTCTGCCCCGACGATTTGCGGCCCAAGCCAAGGCGCGATGCGATCCAGCGCAGCGCGGTCAAGCAGCGCGACGTCCAACCCCTTGGCCTCCTCACGCCGCGCCTTGTCTTCGAGGAACGCCATCTGCGCGTCGCCTTCGGCCAGCATCAGCCCGCCGTGCCGGGTCAGCTCGCAGGGCCCGATCCGGCTCTCGAGATCGGCCCAGAGCGACGCCGCCTGTTTGTAGAGCGGCAGCGCCGCTTCCACATTGGGGGCCTGGTCGGGGAAGAGGCGGATGAACCGGCTTTGCATCTGGACATGCAGACTGCCGGCGTTGGTGCTGCTGCCCGCGTTTTGCCCGGAATCGATGACCGTGACGCTGGCCCCGCCTGTGGCCAGTTCGATGGCGACGACGAGCCCGACAATCCCGCCGCCGATGACCAGAACGTCAGGGGCCGGCATCAAGCGCCTCTTGCGCGGCCAGAATGCTGGCGATGCTCACCGGTTTGAGCGGGACGCGCGGGGCAAAAAAGCTGCGATCCTCGATGCGCGCACCGGACCGCGCGGCAACAAGGCGCGCCGCGACCGGCCCGCAATAGCGGCCCTGGCAACGCCCCATGCCGACGCGCGTACCCCGTTTCAGCGTGCCGATATGGCCGGGGTTTTTTGCGTAGCCCTCAATTGCCTGCGCCAGGGAGATCTCTTCGCAGCGGCACAGCGTGGTGTCCCCAGAGGCCCCGTCCAAGGGTTGGGGCGAGACATCGTGCAGCTTCCAGAGACTGCGCTGAAACCGGCGGTGGCGTCGCAATTCCTTCAGATCGCCGAAGATATCGTAGGCATCGCCGTGACCCGTCATCGCCGCTGCGGCACGTCCGGCAATGCGGCCCTCGACCCGGGCCGCGGGGGCGCCGCCCATTCCGGCGCAGTCGCCAATGGCAAAGACGCCGGGCACGGTGGTTTCAAGCGTCTCGGACCGGTCACACCGCAAGTGCCCAAAGGCCGCGTCGTAGGTCATCGATGCGCCAAGCAGGCGGAGGATCTCGTTCTGCGGCTCAAAGCCCGCATTCATGCAGACCACGTCGGTCTCAACCGCATGCACCGCACCGCTCCCGTCTTGGAGATGCACGCGCAAGCCGTCGCCCGCGGCCTCAATCGCGTGCAGGCGGGTTCTGTTGCGCACCGGGATCCCGCGTCGTCTGAGGCCGAGGATCATGGAAAGCCCCTTTGCCGTCAGCAGAGGATCGGCCAGCGCCATCTGCGCGGCGGGGACCGGTTTCAGAAACGGCGACGGTGCGCGCTCAGCCACAAGCGGGATCTCGGCGCCCCCCGCGGCCAGTTCCAACGCGACCTGCAAATTCAGCGGCCCGGAGCCGCACACCACAACGCGCCGCCCGGGCAAGGTGCCATAGCTACGCCACAGCGTTTGCGCGGCGCCGGTGGTCATCACCCCGGGCACGGTCCATCCCGGCACCATGACCGGCCGCTCATAGGCGCCCGTTGCCACAATCACCGTCTTGGGGCGCGCCACAAGCGCGGCGCCATCCTGTTCGGCCAAAAGGAGCGGGCCATCGAAGGCGCCCCAGATTTCCACGCCGCCAAGGATCTCGGCCCCGCTCTGCTGGGCCTGGGCGACGAGGTCGGCCCCCTCTTGTTGTTGCGCGTCAAGCGGCGGGCCGTCGGCGGATTGCTTGTAATATTGTCCGCCTGCCACGGGGCGTTCATCCAACACCACAACTTCGGCACCGGCCTGCCGCGCCGCGATTGCGGCGGAAAGGCCCCCTGCCCCGCCCCCAATGATCAGCACCTCGGGCTCGATGATCCGCGCCGGTGCGGCTTCGGGAAGCTCGGCCGCCAGATCCAAAGCAGGAAAGGCCGCCTGCGTTTCGACGGCCTGACCGGCCCTTGCCTTTGTCATGCAGGCGCGCTGGTTGGGAACGCCATTGACGGTCACCAGACAGTCCTGGCACACCCCCATGCCGCAAAAGATACCGCGCGGGTGATCCCCGGCTGTCTTGCGAAACGCGCGCAGGCCAGCGTCCGTCAGCGCGGCAGCGATGGTCTGCCCCGTCCGAACGGCGATCGGCTGACCGTCGAATGTGATGCGCGTTTCAGTCATCCGCGTCCCTGGCTATGCGATCCCGCGCCGCCACCAATTGGGCCACCGCGCCGACGCGCCATGCGGCGCGTAGTGGTATCTGGTCTTGCGGAAGGACCTGTCGACGGTCGGCGGCCACTTTGCCGATCAGCTCCGGTGACCAGTCCACCGTTTCGCCCCGCGCCTCGCCCATCCGTTTGTAAGCCGGACCCATGCGCTCGGCATGGGCGGTGATCCCACCGGGGGTGTTCAATTCCACCGTCTCAAACGGCCCCGACAGCGCCCAGCGCGGCCCAAGCCCCAGCCGCATCACGGCGTCGATTTCATTCGCCCCGAGCACGCCTTCATCCACCAGCCGATACGCTTCACGCAGCACGGCACCCTGCAATCGGTTGAGGGCAAACCCCTCGACCTCAGCACCAAGCGTGACGGGTGTGAACCCGGTATCCGCAAAAACAGCCGCCGCCGTCTCAGCCGCGCTTGAGGATGTGCCCGGCGCTGGAACCAGCTCGATCAGGCGCAGGACCGCAGGCGGATTGATGGGGTGCGCCACAAGGCACCGTGTCTGCGCATCCCGGTCGGGGACGATACGCGACATTGGAATGGCCGAGGATGCGGTGGCGAGAATTGTGGCTTCGTCCGTCTCGTTCAGGAGCCCATCGAAAATCCGACGCTTGGTGTCCAATTCTTCCGGCCCGCACTCAAGCACCATGTCGACGGTTGCCGGCGCTTCGGAAAATCGTGCAACCACAAGCAAGGTGCCGTCCGATCCGGTCTTGAGCCCGGCGGCTTGAATGGCTTCCGTCTGTTTGGTGATCCCGGCGGCAACGCCTGCGCGGCGCTCTGCATCGGGTTCAACAAGTGTTACCGTCGCACCGGCATCCAGAAAGACCGCGGCAAACGAAATCCCAATCGATCCCGCGCCGAGAATCGTGATGGTTTTTGGCTCTTTTGCGTGCACCCGGTGCCCTTCAAGAATGTGGTTCGCATAGCGCACAAAAGTACGCTAAAGTCGCTACGACTTACCGTATCAGGAGCATGCCACGCAATATGTCTGTTTCCCAAGATCTTGAAGGCAGGCGCGCAGTCATCACCGGCGCGGCGCGCGGGCTGGGTCGCGCCATCGGCGCGCGACTGGCCCGCTCGGGCGCGGAGATCGTGGCCATCGATCTGCCAGGTGCGCTGGAGGACTGCCCCAGCGACTGGGCTCGGCACCCGATGGACCTGATAGCGGAGGATGCCGAAGCCCGGCTAAAGGAGGCGTCTGACACGCTTGGCACCGTGGATATCGTCGTTGCGAACGCCGGGCTAGTTCCACCCTGGCGGGGCGTTGCGGAACTGGACCGCGCAGAGTGGTTGCAGGTCATGACGCTGAACTCCTGGGCTGTTGTCGCGACGCTGGGGGCCTTCGTGCCGAACCTGTCCAAGTCCGATCATGCCGCGGCGATCTTGATGGCCTCGATCAACGGCTTCCGCGCGCACCCCAAGCAGGTTCTCTACACGGCCTCCAAACACGCGGTGATCGGTATCCTGCGGGCCGCCGCGCTTGATCTGGGGCCGAAGGGCATTCGCGTGAATGCCCTCGCGCCGGGGCCCATCGCAACGGACGCCCTGATGTCTCGTCTGGCGACACGGCATGCGGGGGGCGGCCCAACCCCTGACCAGGCGGTCGTGGACATGTCATCGGAAACAGCGCTTGGCCGCATGGCCACGGCGGAAGACGTGGCCAACACCGCGCATTTCCTCGCCTCAGACGCCGCCGCGGCGATCACGGGGCAAGTTGTCCCGGTTGAGGCAGGCCTGAGTTAGCCCAGCGGCGCCCAGCCGTTTTGCGCGAGGATGTCGTGGCTTGCCTTGATATCCCCATCCGGGTCGGCCCCGGGTTGAAGCGCGTCCGCAATAATCTCAAGTACCGTTTCGCCGGTATATCCGATGTCATTCAACGCCACCGCTGCCGGGCCGGGCTCAACGACCCCGGTGCCTAGCCGGGCATGCAGGAATTCCTCATACCCTGAATCCGAGATGTGGATGTTTTTGACCAGCCCGCCCAGCATCCGGATCGCTTCGGCCGGATCCTCTTTGATGAACGCGCTGTTGCAGACATCGAAGTTCACACCAACTTCCGGGCCGATCAGATCGATGGTGTCCTTCATGTCCTTGGCGGTGGGCAGATAGGTGAAGGGGACATTCTCAATAAGCAGTTGCACGCCGGTGCCCTTGGCGTAGTCCACCAGCTGCTTCATCCCCTCGACAAACCAGTTCAGCATCCAGTCATGTGGCGGGTTGATCAGGCTGTTCACCGGGCCGGGGATCGCCACCACGTAGGGGCATTCCCATTCCGCGGCGAGATCGATCGCCTCGCGGTAGCGGTCCAGCGTGTAGGCCCGCATCAGGCGATCGACGCCGTTGGGGTTGTTGTCGAGCAGCGGATAGCAAAATGAGGTGATCCTGCCCCCTTCACCATTCAGCCAGCTCTTGTATTCCTTGCGTTGCGCGACCGACAGTTCGCGGGGCCAGCAATGCGGTGGAAAGATCATCATCTCGAAGGTGTCATAGCCCAGAGAGCGCAGATGCTTCAGAGCGCCAAGCCCATCGTGAGAGTAGAGAAATGGGAAGGTGCTTGCGGCGACGTGCAATTGGCTCATTCCGGGATCCTTTCGGCTTGTCACCTGCCCAGTGACATGTTCAAATTACGCACAAAAGTTACTATACCGCACGAAATGCGCGGTTCAATCGTAATGTGAGGGGCACATGCCGAGCACTCTGTTCTCACCCATCGACCTGCGTGGCGTGCAGGTGCCCAACCGCATCACCGTCGCCCCGATGTGCCAGTACTCCGCCACCGATGGTGTGCCGTCCGACTGGCATCTGGTGCATCTGGGCCAGTTTGCCCAATCCGGGCCCGGCCTGATCTTTGTCGAGGCGACGGGGGTCGAGCCCGAAGGCCGGATCACACCGGGCTGCACCGGGCTTTACGATGATGCCACCGAGGCCGGGTTTGCCCGCATCGTCACCTTCATGAAGTCGGTCGGACACTCGGTCGTCGGCATCCAGCTTGGCCACTCTGGCCGGAAGGGCAGCACGGTTGCCCCGTGGGAGGGCGGCGGCCTGATCGAGGGCCCGGACGCGTGGGAAACGGAATGCGCCTCAGCGGTGCCCTACCTGCCGGGCTCGCCCGCGCCGCGCGCGATGGACGCAGCGGCGATGGACAGGGTCAAGACCGCCTTTGCCGACGCGGCAAAGCGGGCGGACCGGGCGGGGTTCGACGTGGTCCAGTTGCATGTGGCGCACGGGTATTTGTTGCATCAGTTCCTGTCGCCGATCACCAATCAGCGCACGGATGCCTATGGCGGATCGTCCGAAAACCGGATGCGGTTCCCGCTCGAAATCTTCGAGACGGTGCGCGCGGCCTTCCCGGCGGACAAGCCGGTCATGGTGCGGCTTTCGGCCACCGACTGGATCGAGGGCGCGTGGGACGTGGATCAATCGGTGGTCTTCTGTCAGGCGCTGAAGGACCTTGGATGCGATATGGTCGATGTCACCAGCGGCGGGTTGGATCAGCGGCAGAAGATCACCGTCGGGCCCGGCTACCAGGTTGGCTTTTCGGAACGTATCCGGCGCGAGGCCGGTATACCCACGATGGCCGTCGGCCAGATCACCGATCCGGTTCAGGCCGAGACGATCCTGCTCTCCGGTCAGGCCGATATGGTCGCGCTCGCCCGCGGGATGCTGTGGGATCCGCGCTGGACGTGGAAGGCAGCCACGGCGATGGGCGAAGAGATCGCCCTGCCCGCGCCCTATGCCCGTTGCAATCCCGCGCTGAGGGCGACACCCTTTGTGTCGAGGAAGTAGCGCATGGCATCACTGACCGGAAAGACTGTCGTCGTCACCGGGGCGTCCAAGGGGATCGGCGCGGCTGTCGCGACCGCGATGATCGCTGCCGGTGCCAAGGTGATTGGCCATTACGGGGGCGACCGTGCCGGGGCCGAGGCCGCCGTTGCCAAGGCCAAGGAGGGCCAAGCCACGCTTATTCAGGCCGATTTCCACGATATGGCCGGGGTCGACGCCTTCTGGGCCGCGTGCCGGGATGCCTCGGGCGGCAAGATCGATGTCCTCGTCAACAACGCCGGCATCATGCGCCAAACCGGGGGCATTCCGGATGCAATTGAGGAGTGGGACAGCGTTTGGGCGGAAACGATGACGGTTAACGTCCACGCCCCGGCCCGTCTGCTGCGGCATGCCGTGCGTGACTGGCTGGACGCGCAAACCCCCGGCGCGATCATTGGCATTGGGAGTTGGGCCGCCACGCGCGGAACATCCAACCCCCGCGCCATCGCCTACGCCGCTTCAAAAGCGGCGATCACGGCGGCGACCAAGACCGTGGCGCGCAACTATGCCGACAAGGGCATTCTTGCCTATGTCATCGCACCCGGCGTTGTCAGGACACAGATGTCCGTCGACAGTTCCGAAGCTATCGGCGGAGAAGAGGTGGTTACGGCGGGCTTGCCGATGGGCGAATGGGTGCCCCCTGCGGACATTGGTGCGCTCTGCGCGTTCCTGGCCGAAGGCCGCGCGCGACATCTCACCGGCACCACCATCGACATCAACGGCGCGGCGTATATTCGATGAGCCTACTCGGCGGCGGCGGGCCGCGCGTCGATACTGTCCACGATCCGTTCGAGTTCTTCCATCAGCGGCACCATCTTTGCCACGCGGGACCGGCCCTCGTCCCCCAGGCTTTCAAAGGTCGTGATCGGGGCGCGCACATCGCCAACCGGATAGCCCGCCGCCGCCGCCAGCGCCTTGGAGTAGCATTGGTGCCCATAGAGCGGATGACCCTCGGTGATGATGGCATCGAATTTGCCGATCACGCTCTGGATCGCCCAAACATCCTCCCACCGCCCCTGTTCGGCCCATTCCACAAACTTCACCGACGCGCGCGGGATGTAGTTGCCATAGGGGTTCACGTATCCCTTGGCACCCATCTTGTAGCTTTCCAGCACACGCTGCCCGGCCCAGACATTCATCAAACCGTCCGATTCAACGATGATGTCGTGAACCCGCTCAATGCGTTGCGAGGCTTCCTTGATGTAGCGGATCTGCTCAAAGCTTTTCGTCAGCTTGCCCACAAGCTTGGCGGGCATATCCACGTTCGACGTGAACGGGTTGTTGTAGAGCATGATCGGCAGGCCGCATGCCTCGCAGATTGCCTTGTAATAGTCGAAGATCTCGTCCTCGGTCGGCGTGTAGTAATAGGGCGGGATGATCATCAATCCGTCCGCGCCCAGCGCCTCGGCCTCGACCGAATACCGCACCGCGTTCGGCGTGTAGGCGTTCATCGTGCCTACAAGCACTTTCATGCGCCCGGCGACCAGTTTGACCGTCTGTTCCACGAACTCGGACCGCTCGTCATCGGTCAGCGTCAGAAACTCCCCCGTGGTGCCCAGAATGATGATGCCCGGCACGCCGCTGGCCACCTGCCAATCCAGAAACCGCGCCCAGGCGGCATAATCGATGGTCGCACCGCCTGCGGTGAACGGGGTGATCGTGACAGTATAGCTGCCGGAAAACGGGGCGGTCATGGTGTGGTCCTTCGTCGTGTGCGGGCAAGAGATGTGGGATGGGCGGCATGACGCGCAAGACGGCGGATGTTGTGATCATCGGAGGCGGTATCGTCGGATTGATGACCGCGCGCCATCTTCTGGCTGCCGGGGTGAGCGTTGTGATTGTCGAGGCCGGGGATCTGGGGTCGCAGGCCTCGGGCGCGAACGCGGGCTCGTTGCATTTGCAGATCCAATACCCTGAGTTCGTGTCTTTGGGCGAGGCATGGGCCCGCCGCTACATCCCCTGCCTGCGGTTTCTCAAGGCCTCGCTTGAGATGTGGTCGACCCTGCAAGACGAGATGGGAGAGGACCTGGGCGTCACCCGCGCTGGGGGTCTGATCGTAGCCAAGACCGAAGACCAGATGGCGCGGATCACGGCCAAGGCCGGGATTGAGGCCGAGGCGGGCGTTGAGACCGAGATCCTCGACCGCGCGCAACTGCGCGACATCGCCCCCTATCTGGCGCAAGACGCGATTGGCGGCGGGTTCTGTGCGGCTGAGGGCAAGGCCAACCCGCTGTGGGTGACGCCTGCCTTGGCGAGCGCCGTTGCTGCGGCAGGCGGCGACGTGATGACGAAAACAACCGTTCGCGCGATTTCGGCGACGCAAGACGGCTTTACGGTCACAACGGATCGTGGGCCCCTGGCGTGCGGGCGCATTGTTAACGCTGCGGGGGCCGCCGCGGGTAAGATCGGCGCGATGGTCGGCACATCGCTGGCGATCGACGGTTTTCCGTTGCAGGTGACAGTCACCGAGCCGGTCGCCCCGATCATCCCGCACCTCGTCTACTCTGCTGCCGGGAAGCTCAGCCTCAAGCAGCTGACGAATGGCGGATGTGTGATCGGCGGCGGATGGTCGGCGCGCGAGCGTCCGGACGGCAGCCTTGCTACCGACCCGGCGAGCTTTGCCGCCAACCTCGCAACAGCTGCACGCGTGGCCCCGGTGATGGCGCAAACGCGCGCGTTGCGCAGCTGGACGGCCTGGGTGAACGGCACCGAAGACTGGCGACCGATCCTGGGCGAAGACCCGCAGACCCCTGGCCTGATCCATGCGCTGTTTCCCTGGGTCGGGTTCAGCGCGGGTCCGATGACCGCGCGCGTTGCGGCCGAACTCGTTCTCGACCGAACGCCTGCGATGCCCCTCGAAGGGGTATCGCATCTCTATGACAGCGTCGGCTAGGCGCCCGGTCATCGCTCACGCAGCGCCGCGTTCCGCGTCGGACTGCTGTGACTTCTTCTTCCAGGCACGCCAGGTCATCGCCCATTTGGACGGATCCTCGAACGCATTGCCTTTCACCTGTGCAATCGCCTGGTTGTGCGGGGCGGACTTGACCATATCGGGATCGGCGCGCGCCTCGTCACAGATCTTGGCGACCACATCAATCCAGATGTCGATATCTTCTTTCGACCACAGCTCCCCCGCCTCGGGCGTGAACGGTTCCGCGACGATCCAGGGCTCGTGGCTCATCCACCAGGGATCGATTCCGTAGTCGGCCATGCGGTTGGCGAAATCGACGGTGCCCACCCCGGACTCTTCGGCAATCGGGCCCAGCGACCAACGCGTCATCTCCATCCGGTGCTGGCTCACGCCCGGGTTCGACCGGGTGATCCCATCGATCTCGGCCAGGCGCTTGTCCATATAGTTGTTGGCGACGACCGAGATATCGGAGGCAAGCTGAATGCCCTCGGCCCCCATCGCGCGGGCCCAGGCGTAGGCTTTGACGACCTGCGGGACGTTGCCCCAATACTCGCGGATCTTGCCCGCAGACTTGGGGCGATCTTCGTCCAGCATATATTTGTCACCGGACTTCACGACCACAGGCGTCGGGAGGTAAGCTGCAAGCTCATCGGAGCATCCGAACGCCCCCACAGCGGGGCCGCCGCCCGCTTTTG
>JBCCWO010000018.1:0-78956 GCA_039193455.1 Pseudomonadota bacterium | reverse complement strand
GCTTCGGCTTCCTGGACCATCTGTTCGATCTCGTCATCCGACAGACCGCCCGAGGCCTGGATCGTGATGTTCTGTTCCTTGCCGGTGCCCTTGTCCTTGGCGCTGACCGACACGATGCCGTTGGCGTCGATGTCGAACGTCACCTCGATCTGGGGCAGACCGCGCGGGGCGGGCGGGATGTCTTCTAGATTGAACTGACCGAGGATCTTGTTGTCCGCGGCCATTTCCCGTTCGCCCTGGAACACCCGGATCGTCACGGCGTTCTGGTTATCCTCGGCGGTCGAGAAGATCTGCGACTTCTTGGTCGGGATCGTGGTGTTGCGGTCGATCAGGCGGGTGAACACGCCACCCAGCGTCTCGATACCCAGCGACAGCGGCGTCACGTCAAGCAGCACGACGTCTTTCACGTCACCCTGCAGCACGCCTGCCTGGATCGCGGCGCCCATGGCCACAACCTCATCGGGGTTCACGCCCTTGTGGGGTTCCTTGCCGAAGAACTTGGTGACTTCTTCGACAACCTTCGGCATCCGCGTCATGCCGCCGACCAACACGACCTCGTCGATATCGTCCTTGGACAGCCCTGCGTCTTTCAGCGCGGCCTGGCAGGGTTTGATCGACTTCTTGATCAGTTCGCTGACAAGCGATTCAAGCTTGGCGCGGGTCAGCTTCATCACCATGTGAAGCGGCTGACCGTCCGAGCCCATCGAGATGAACGGCTGGTTGATTTCGGTCTGGCTGGAGGAGGACAGTTCGATCTTGGCCTTCTCTGCCGCTTCCTTCAGACGCTGCAGCGCCATCTTGTCCTTCGTCAGGTCGACCGAGTTCTCTTTCTTGAACTCGTCCGCCAGGTAATTGACGATCCGCATGTCAAAGTCTTCACCGCCGAGGAACGTGTCCCCGTTGGTGGACTTTACTTCGAACAGGCCATCGTCGATTTCCAGGATCGTGATGTCGAAGGTACCGCCGCCAAGGTCATAGACAGCAATCGTCTTCGATTCTTTCTTGTCCAGGCCATAGGCCAGCGCGGCCGCCGTGGGTTCGTTGATGATCCGCAGAACCTCAAGACCCGCGATCTTGCCTGCGTCCTTGGTCGCCTGACGCTGTGCGTCGTTGAAATAGGCGGGCACGGTGATGACAGCTTGCGTGACGTCTTCGCCGAGATAGCTTTCCGCCGTTTCCTTCATCTTTTGCAGGATGAAGGCCGAAATCTGGCTGGGGCTGTATTTCTCACCGCCCGCTTCGACCCAGGCGTCGCCATTGCCGCCATCGACAATGTTGTAGGGCACGATGTTCTGGTCTTTGGTCACTTCCGCGTCGTCCACGCGGCGGCCGATCAGGCGTTTGACAGCAAAAACGGTGTTTTCGGGGTTGGTGACCGCCTGGCGTTTTGCCGGCTGGCCCACGAGGCGTTCATTGTCGGTGAACGCCACGATCGAGGGCGTCGTCCGCGCCCCTTCCGAGTTTTCAATCACGCGCGGCTGCGAGCCATCCATGATCGCGACGCAGCTGTTGGTGGTTCCAAGGTCGATACCAATGACTTTGGCCATGCTCTTTACCCTCTCTTCAGGCGATGACGTGGGGTGCGGCCCGTTCCGGCACCAAACCCCGATCCCAGAGTTTGGCCAAGGCTGTGCCCTGGCCGCGTTCTGGGGGTATATAGGGAGGAGGTCTAGGTGCTGCAAGCGCGCAAAATTGGGGAATTGAAGGGGCAAAGGCATGGCTGGTGCTGCGGGTCAGCCAGCGGCGGGATCCACCGAAATCAACGGCGCCCGGGTCTATCCAGGCTTTCTGGGCCGGGCGGCACAGGTGGCGCTGGTGGACGCGGTGCGCGCGGTGGTCGCGCAGGCGCCACTCTTTCATCCCGAAACCGCGCGCGGGCAGAAGATGTCGGTGCGGATGACCTCCGCCGGAACGCTTGGTTGGGTTTCGGATCGGGCGGGGTACCGTTATCAAACCCATCATCCCGGCGGCGATCCCTGGCCTGTGATTCCACCGCAGGTGCTTGATATCTGGCGGGCGGTCTCTGGCGCCCCGCGCGGCCCGGATTGCTGTCTGATCAACTATTATGCCCCATCCGCGCGCATGGGCCTGCATCAGGACCGCGACGAGGCCGAGTTCGGGTGGCCCGTCGTCTCAATCTCGCTGGGCGACGATGGGCTCTTCCGGATCGCCACGGCCCAGGCACGCAGCCCGTCAAAAAGCGTTTGGCTGCGGTCCGGTGACGTGATCGTGCTGGGTGGTGCGGCGCGGTTGGCCTATCACGGGATTGATCGGATCAAACCCGGCACATCGCAGCTTTTGGACAAGGGCGGGCGGCTCAACTTGACCCTGCGCGTGGCAGGCCCTACTGGCGCGCACCCCAGCTGACCGACGCACTCTTGCGGGTGAAAAACTCACCCATCAGCCCGATCACCAACAACACGACCGCAACGTAGACAGGGTATGTCACGGACGAAAAATGCGGGTTGTAGTTTATAAACGTAAAGCCACGCGCCTGATCGATGGTGTGAAACAGCGGGTTCCAGTCGAAAACCGGCAGCATGTAGGCCGGAAGCGTATTGGCCAGAAACATCTTGCCCGACGCAAACATGTTCGCGCGCATGTAAAGCTGCGCGATCATCGGGATCACCGTTGGAAACCAGGGCTTGAGCGCCAGAAGCAAGACCCCGACCGCGACCCCCGAAAACCACGACAAGAGCAGCATGGCAAAGGCACCGACGGGATCTATGATCTCAATCGGTCCCCACCCCAGATGATAGACGTAAAGGATGATCGAAACCGCGAGAACCTGAATGTACAGCGATCCCAGCGCCTCGCCAGCCATCGAAATCGCGGTGTTCATCGGCAGGTGCTGCATCATGGGCGAGGTCGGGCCCTCGGACTTCATGACGGCATTCATCGCCTTGACGTGCACCATGAACATGAAAATCCCGCTCATCACATACAGCAGGAAATCCCCGCGCACGGCCATCTGGCGCAGACCGAGAAGCGTGAACATGTAGTAGAAGACCGCCACCATAAGAACGATCTGAACGATGTTGATGATCAGTGCGGCAACTGCATTTCCATGGGTCTTGCGCACCGTGCGGACGGTGTTGTGAAAGATCAGTGACAGGATATTCCCGGCCGAGCCGAGAGTTCCGTTCAATTGTCGGCGTTCGAACATAACTGACTGCCTCATGGAAACGGTCGCGCCGCTTGTGGTGCGGAATTCTTGCCGTTTTCTTGTTGCCGCATCATAAGGCGGGCGTGGTTCAATGCAATCACCGTGACACATCCTGGGCCAAGGAGCGCCGAATCGTGGATTTTGATCTTCTGGAACGCACAATGCGCCGTCTCGCACTGGAAGCGGGCGATCTGATCATGCAGGTCTACGCGGCCGAGGATTTCGATGTGCGCGTCAAGTCCGATGACAGCCCGGTGACCGAAGCAGATGAAAAGGCCGATGCTCTGATTTCGGCTGGTTTGCGCGCGGTGTTCCCCGATGTGACGCTGATCACCGAGGAACAGGCCGCAACGCACAGCACCGCCGCGTCCGAGTTTCTGATCGTCGATCCGCTCGACGGCACGAAGGAATTCGTACAGCGCCGCGGCGATTTCACCGTGAACATTGCCTACGTGAAAGACGGCGTGCCGCTGCGCGGTGTCGTCTATGCGCCCGCCAAAGAGCGGATGTTCTTTACCCGCGCCGACGGCCAGACCGTCGAGGAAACCGGGCCCTTCGCGAAAGACGCCGTGGGGACGACCCGCGCGTTGCACGTGGCCGATCCCGACACGGGCGCATTGCGGGTGGTCGCGTCGAAATCGCATCGCGATGCCGCGACCGATGACTATATCAACCGCTACCAGATCGCAGATATGAAAAGCGCCGGATCATCGCTGAAGTTCTGCCTGGTCGCCGCGGGCGAGGCCGATTTCTACCCGCGCCTTGGCCGCACGATGGAGTGGGACACGGCAGCCGGACAGGCGGTTTTGCAAGGCGCCGGCGGCTCGGTCGTGCGCTTTGATGATCACAGCCCCCTGCGCTACGGCAAGGCAGGCTATGAAAACCCGTTCTTCATAGGCTACGCGCCCGGGGTCACGCTGCAGGCCGCCGACACCTGATCCCTGGGCGGGCGTCATCACATGGGCGCGCGCCGGGTCAGTGTCATCGTCGTCTCGCGCGGGCGGCCAAATGAGCTTGCCCTTGCCCTGACGGCCCTGGGCCAACAGCTGCATCCCCCTTTTGAGATTGTCGTTGTCGCCGATCCGGCGGGGATCCGCGCGGCCCAAGGCCATCGGTTGGGCCGCTATCTGCGCACGGTGCCCTTCGACAAACCCAATATCGCGGCGGCGCGCAATGCGGGCCTTCGGGCCGCGGGCGGCGATATCATCGCGTTTCTCGATGACGATGCCTATGCCGAACCCACCTGGCTCGCCCACCTGACGGCGCCCTTTGACGACCCCGCGGTTGCCGCAACGGGCGGTTACGTGCGCGGCCGCAACGGGATCAGCTTTCAGTGGCGCGCGCGCGCCATTGATGTCTTCGGCCAGCATCACGATCTCGACCAACCCGGCGACACCGCCCGCATCGTCCCGCCGCCACCGGGCATGGCAATCCGCACCGAGGGGACAAATTGCGCCTACCGGCGCGCCGTTCTGGCCGAGCTGGGCGGCTTTGATCCGGCGTTCCGGTTTTTCATGGATGACGCAGACCTCAACCTGCGGCTGGCGCAAACGGGGGCCGCAACCTGTCTGGTCCCGCTTGCCCAGGTCGTCCACGTGATGGCACCGTCTGAGATCCGCGCCCAACGCCGTGTGCCGCGCACCCTGTATGAGATCGGCGCGAGCATCGCCTATTACCTGTCGCGCCATGCGCCGAAAGACCAGCGGACCAAAGCTTTGGCCGATCTCCGCGGGGCCGAGCGCAAGCGTTTGATCCGCCATATGGTTTGGGGCAACTGCGTCCCGGGTGACGTCGACCGTCTGCTGGCCGGTTTCGACGCGGGCGCCAAGGATGGTGCGGGTCGCGAAACACAGACCGGCTGGGATGGACAGAGCGCCGGCGAGTTCCAGACCATCCCCATGACCGACAGCGAAACCGTGATTCTCAGCGGGCGGCCCTGGCAGGCGCGCGCCTTGCGCGACACGGCCACAAAGCTCGTCGACAATGGTGCGCGTGCCAGTCTATTTGTGCTCAGCCCGACGACTCTTTTTCACAAGGTTCAGTACCGCGCACCGGGCTATTGGTGCCAAAGTGGCGGAATATTTGGGCGTTCAGTACGCTCAGAACGCCTCATTTCGATGCTCAGTTTCCAAAAACGACTAGAATTGGAAACAGCGCGTGTTGCGAAAATTCGCGGATTGGCGCAAACTTGATGATGGGTGTGGGCTGTGTGTTTTGGTCATTTTTTTGACAAAGTTTCTCCACATAGCGTGGACCACTCCCCCGGCGAATGAGCGCCGGTGGTAACTTAACTGGGTAACGAGGGTAAATTTATGAATCGCAAAGTGACCAAGGCGATCTTTCCGGTTGCAGGTTTGGGGACACGCTTTTTGCCGGCCACCAAATCGGTTCCGAAGGAAATTATGACGCTGGTCGACCGCCCCCTGATTCAATACGCCATTGACGAAGCCCGGGCCGCCGGGATCCAGGAATTCATCTTTGTGACGTCCCGCGGCAAGAGCGCGCTTGAGGACTACTTCGACAACGCCCCCGAGCTTGAGACATCGCTGCGCAACAAGGGCAAGACCAAGCTCTTGGAAACGCTTGAGACGACCAACATGGATTCAGGCGCCATCGCCTATATCCGCCAGAACAAACCGCTGGGCCTGGGCCACGCCGTCTGGTGTGCCCGCCGCCTGATCGGGGATGAACCCTTTGCGGTGATCCTGCCTGACGACGTGATCGCAGCCGAACGCCCGTGCCTGCAGCAGATGATCGAAGCCTATGAGAACACCGGTGGCTCGATGGTTGCCGCGATGGAGGTGCCCCCATCCGAGACGTCGTCCTACGGCGTACTTGATGTGTCCGAAGATATGGGCGCGCTCGTGCAGGTGCGCAGCATGGTCGAAAAGCCCGAGCCGGGCAAAGCACCGTCGAACCTGGCCGTCATTGGGCGGTACATCCTGTCGCCCGATGTGATGCGGAACCTCAACCGCACCAGCAGCGGCGCCGGGGGCGAGATCCAATTGACCGATGCGATCGCCGAAGAAATTCGGGCCGACCGCCCGGTCTATGGGCTGCGCTTCAACGGCCAGCGGTTCGATTGCGGTTCGAAGTCGGGCTTCCTGCAGGCCACCGTCGCCTTCGGACTGGCGCGCGAAGATCTGCGGGATGGTTTCCACCGCTACCTGCGCGAGATGATGGCGCTGGAAAAAGCGGCGCAGTAGAACCTGACGCTGCCTGCGCCCGCATACTGTCTGGACGTCACCCGTCTGGTCAGTCGCGCCGGGCGCGGACCGTTCACCGGAATTGATCGTGTGGAGCTCGCCTATCTGGGCGGGCTCCTCGCGTTAGGGGCCCCTGTCTTCGGGCTGACACGCACGGCGCTTGGCTACATCCTTGTCGATGCCGACGGGTTGATCGTGTTGCGCGATGCGCTGACAGGTCGGCGCGATTGGGATCCCATCGATACGCTCGGCAGGATGCGACGGCGCCTGCCCCGACCGCAGGCCCGCGCGGAAGCCACGTTGCGCCGCCGCGCCGTGGGGCGCTGCGTCAAACAGGGCCTTGCAAAGATGCTGGGGCGGACGCTGCCCAAGGACGCCGTCTATCTCAACACCGGGCACAGCAACCTGTCCCACCGCACGCTCGGCGGGGTCGGTGCCGCGGGGCTGCGGATTGCCGTTCTGGTTCATGACGCGATTCCGCTCGATCACCCCGACACCCAGCGCCCGGGAACCGTGCCTCGCTTTGTCAAACGGATGGCGGCGGTCGAGGCGCATGCGGACCGGATCATCTGCGCAAACCAGGCAACGCAGGCGGCCATCGCGCGGCACCTCGATCCGGCCAAGGCCGATTATGTCATTGCCCCGCTTGGCGTAACCCTGGCAGATCCCGCGCCGCTGACGACGCCGCCCGGCGCACCCTACTTCTTGTCAGTAGGCACCATCGACCCCCGCAAAAACCAGGGCCTGCTGCTGGACGTATGGCAGGACCTTACCGCCCGGCTGGGACCCAGGGCGCCCACATTGATCCTGGCCGGGGCGCGTGGCTGGGGCGATGCGGCCTTGATGGCGCGTCTCGATCACCTGACGGTGGCCGGGACAGTGCGCGAAATGTCGGGCCTGTCCGATGGGGCGGTGGCGACCCTGATGTCCGGGGCCACTGCTTTGCTGCACCCAAGCTTGGCCGAGGGCTATGGGTTTCCGGTGATCGAGGCGGCTTTGCGCGGAATTCCGATCATCTGCCAGGATCTGCCGGTGTTCCGCGAAGTTCTGGGCGATATCCCCGTTTACGTGTCCTCAACCGGAATGTATCACTGGTGCAACGCCGTCGACGACTTGTTGAGCGGTGGGGATAAAGAGCAGCGGCAAACACAGGACAGGGCCCCGCGCCCGCACCATCCGACATGGGATTCGCATCTGGAGACAGTTCTGGCGGCCATCTGACGCGTAGGCGCGCTGCTGTCTTTTTTGCCTGGCGAGACGGCCCGTGCTAGGCGCCTACGGGCTTCGGCTGCTGCGCAAGAAGCTGCGGTTGCGCGCGGCAATGAAGCAGCGAGAGCTGAAATCCGTCGCCAACCGCACCCGAGAGATCAAGCCAGACGATGTGATCCTGATCTCGACCCTGCGCAACGAACGTGTGCGCCTGCCCTATTTTCTGCGTTACTACCGCCGTCTGGGCATCGGGCATTTTCTGTTCGTCGACAACGGATCAGACGATGGATCGGGGGCGTACCTTGCCGACCAGCCCGACGTGTCGCTGTGGTACACCGAAGCGAGCTATAAGCGGTCCCGGTTTGGGGTCGACTGGGTCAACGGGCTTTTGGATCGGTATGCCAACGGCCGCTGGACGCTCACCGTGGATGTGGACGAGTTCCTGATCTACCCGTTCTGTGACACCCGTACCTTGCCCGCCCTGACCGATTGGCTGAGCGCTTCGTCGATCCGTTCGTTCGGGGCGATGCTGGTGGACATGTACCCCAAGGGCCCGGTCGATGCGCAGCCCTATCGCGAGGGCCAGGACCCGTTCGAGATTGCGGCCTGGTTCGACAGCGGAAACTACACGATGGAGCAGAACCCCCGCTTCCATAACCTGTGGATCCAGGGCGGCCCCCGGGCGCGGGTGTTCTTTCCCGAACAACCCGCCCTTGGCCCCGCGCTGAATAAGATCCCGCTGGTGCGGTGGGAACGGCGGTTTGCCTATGCAAGCTCAACCCACACGATGCTGCCCCGGGGATTGAACCGGGTCTACGACGAATGGGGGGGCGAAAAGGCATCGGGCTGCCTGCTGCATGCCAAGTTCCTGGATACCTTCGCCGCGAAATCAGCCGAAGAGCTGACGCGACGCCAACACTATGCCGCCAGCCGCGAATACAAGGCCTATCAGGGCCAGGATCGCATGCCTGAGTTGTGGTGCGCCTGGTCCGAGAAATACATCAACTGGCGGCAGATGGAGCTGTTGGGCCTGATGTCCAAGGGGAACTGGGCATGACGGTGGGTTTCGTCATGCTGGTGCACGAACCGCTTGACCGGGCGGCACAGGTGGCGCGGCACTGGGCTCAGGCCGGTTGCCCGGTCGTGATCCACGTGGACAGGTCCGTCCCGAAAGCCGCCTATGGCAGACTGGCCCTGCAGCTGGCTGATTTTGACTCGGTCGTTTTTGCGGATCGCGGGCATTGTGATTGGGGCACTTGGTCCTTGGTGGCGGCATCCCAGAACGCGGCGCAGCTGATGCTCGACCGGTTCCCCGAGGTGCAGCATGTCTTTCTGGCCTCGGGGTCGTGCCTGCCGTTGCGCCCCGTTGCGGATCTGCGCAGCTACCTGCTCGATCACCTCAACACCGATTTCATCGAAAGCGTGACGACCCGCGATGTGCCCTGGACAACCGGCGGCCTCGATCATGAGCGCTTTTGGTATAGCTTCCCGTTTTCGTGGAAGCGCCAGCGTTTCCTCTTTGACCGCTATGTCAGCCTGCAAAAGATGGTCGGCCGCCGCCGCCGCATCCCGCCCGGCATCGTCCCGCATCTGGGCTCGCAATGGTGGTGCCTGACGCGCCGGACGCTGACCAAGATCCTGGGCGACGACCGGCGGCCCGAGTTCGAGCGGTATTTCAAGCGGGTGTGGATTCCGGATGAAAGCTACTTTCAAACGGTCGTCCGCCTGCATTCCCGCCGGATCGAAAGCCGTTCGTTGACCCTGTCAAAATTCGATTTTCAGGGCAAACCGCACATTTTCTACGACGATCACCTGCAGCTTCTGCGGCGCTCCGACTGTTTCGTCGCGCGCAAGGTCTGGCCCAAGGCCGATCGCCTGTATGCGAGCTTTCTGGGCCAAGGCACGCCCACCCAGCGCGCTGATCCGAACCCGGGACAGATCGACCGCGTCTTTGCACAGGCGGTGGACCGTCGCACACGGGGGCGGGCCGGGCTTTACATGCAAAGCCGCTTCCCCAACTGGGATTGGGAAAACGGCAAGACCGCGGCGCCCTATTCGGCGCTGTCCGGGTTCGCAGAACTCTTCGAAGACTTCGCCCCCTGGCTGACGCAGCATGGCACCTGCTCAACGCATGGCCACCTTTACGCGCCAGACCGCGCGCAGTTTGCGGGCGGGGCCGACATCTATGCCGGCGCGCTTTCGGACAGCGCGGCGTTGCGGGACTATAACCCCACGGCGTTCCTCGCCAACCTGATCTGGAACACCCGCGGCGAACGGCAGTGTTTTGCCTTTGGCCCCCGTGACAACCAAAAGATCACCCGTTTCATCGCCGCAGATCCCAACGCGCAGATCTCCGTCATCAGCGGTGCTTGGTCGGTGCCCCTTTTCCAGTCTTCGCGCGATTTCGCCGCGATCCGGGAACAGGCCGCGCGTCTGCAAAAGGCGGAAACAGCCTACCTCAAGATCCTGCGCGCGCCGCAGACACGGGCCCGGGTCCGCATCTGGTCGCTGTCCGAGTTTCTGGAAAACCCGGTAGAACCTTTGCACATCATCCTCGACGAGATTGGCCATCGCGGGCAGCATCGCCTGACCGAAGTGCCCCGGCTGACACCGCTGCGCGGCTTTGGGAAATTCCTGCAGAACCTGAAGAACGAAGGGATGCACCCGCATCTCATCGGTGAGTTTCCGATCGCGGACTATGGCGATCCGAACGCGCGGCAGACGCGACGCGCCTACGCAGCGGAGTAGACCATGGCCCCCGCCTTTGAGTTCTTCGTGGTCCTGGCGGATATGCGCACGGGATCGAACGCGCTGGAGGAAAAACTCAACAACTACGACGGCATCACCAGCTATGGTGAGGTCTTTAACCCCCGGTTCATCGGCGCCCCGGACACACGCACGCTGTTTGGTCGCTCGGTCACGATGCGCGACGCCGATCCGCTGGCCATGATCGGCGCCTTGCGCGCCGCGACCGACGGGATCGGTGGATTTCGGCTGTTCAGCGACCATGACCCCCGGGTTCTCGACCACTGTCTGCACAACCGCCGCTGCGCCAAGATCGTGCTGACGCGCAACCCGGTGCAAAGCTATGTCTCGCTGAAAATTGCCCGCGCGACAGGGCAGTGGTGGCTGGGCGACATGAATTCCGCGCGCTCCGGCAAGGCCCGGTTCGACGCGCGCGAATTTGACGACTACGCCCACGGGCGGCGCGCCTATCTGGCCGACATCCGGCATATGTTGCAGTCCACCGGCCAAACCGCCTTTAGCATCGATTACACCGAACTCGGCGATGATGACGTGTTGGACGGGCTTGCGCGCTATCTGGGCGGTGGCGAACGGCGCAAGAAACCGGCCCAGAAGGGCAAGGTGCAAAACCCGCGTCCGATGTCCGAGAAGGTGTCTAACTTTGCCGAGATGCAAAAGGTGCTGTCGGCGCGCGACCCCTTTGACCTCGACGCCCTGCCTGAGTTTGAGCCGGCCCGCGGGCCCAACGTACCGGCCTTCGTCCTGTGCAAAGAGGCCCCGGTCCTCTACATGCCGATCAAATGCAGCCCCAGCGAACGTGTGCGCCCCTGGATGGCCGCGCTCGACGCGGTGCCCGAGGATGAGCTGATCGCCGGGCGCACCCAAAAAGAGCTGCGACAGTGGAAGCGGCAGCGAGGACGACACCTCAGCTTTACGGTGGTCTCGCACCCGCTTGCCCGCGCGCACCGGGCGTTTTGCAAGTTCATCCTGCCGACCGAGGCCCCCGCCTTTGTTGGCATCCGCGCCGCGCTGCGGGACACGTACGGCATCCCCTTGCCCGAGGGCCCCTGCGACGCGGCGTACAAGCCCGCCGCCCATCAGGCCGCGTTCCTGGGGTTTCTGACCTTTCTGAAGGGGAACCTGAACGGCCAGACCTCGATCCGGGTCGACGGGGCCTGGGCCACACAAACGCGGCTGGTGCAGGGCATGGCGGATTTCACGCTGCCCGATGCGATCCTGCGCGACGATGAGCTGGACAAAGAACTGCCGCGCCTGGCGGGCAAGATCGGCCCACTGGATGTCGGTCCGGCCACCGCCGCCACGGAACGGCCCTATGCGCTGGCAGAGATCTACGATGCCTCGCTCGAGGCCGCGTGTCGCGCCGCCTATCAGAAGGACTACATGATGTTCGGCTACGGCCCTTGGGCCGACAGCTAGGCTGCGCGGCTCGACTCTACCTCGGTCAGCATGGCGTGCAGCGTCGCCGAGTCGTTATTGGCCCGCAGCTTCTTGCACAGCGTCTCGTTGCGCATGGTACGCGACACAAGCGCCAGCGCCTTGAGATGCTCAACCCCCGCATCCTCGGGCGCGAACAGGGCAAACACCAGATCCACCGGCAACCGATCCACCGCATCGAAATCCAGCGGTTTGTCGAGCCGTGCGAAAAGCCCCACCACCCGGTCGATCCCGGGGATGCGCGCATGGGGCAAGGCGATTCCATGGCCGACACCGGTGGGGCCAAGGCTTTCGCGTTCTTGCAACGCATCCAGCGCAACGCCGGCCGGGACGGTATGCGCCGTTTCCAGAAGATCGCTCAGCTCTTGAAAGAGCCGCTTCTTGCTGGTCACCGACGGCAGGATCCGCACGGCCTCTTGATTTAGGATCGAGGAGAGTTCCATGGCAGTTAAAACTCTATGTGATTTCAGTGTTAGGTCGGGTCTATCCAGCCGATGTTCCCATCGTCGCGGCGATACACGATGTTAACGCCACTGTCTTTGCCTTCCTTGCGAAAAACGAGAACGGGTGCCCCCGCGAGTTCCATTTGCATCACGGCTTCACCAACGGTCAGCGCAGGGATCTTTGTCTCCATCTCGGCGATGATCATCGGCTGCAGCGAGTCCGGTTCCGATTCGTCCGCACCGTCCGATGACGCGAGCACATAGGACGACGCCCCAAGAAGTTCAACGGGCTGCGCGCGCTCGCGGTGATGGTCCTTCAGACGCCGTTTGTACCGCCGCAGCTGCTTTTCCATCTTATCGGCGCATTTATCGAACGCGGCGTAAATTTCGGTCTCATGCGCCTTGGCCTGCGCCGTCAGGCCAGTCGACAGGTGCACCGTCGCCTCGCATACATATTCATGTGCGTGCTTAGAAAACACGACGATCGCGTCCGTAGGCCGTTCTGCATATTTTTGGACAACCGCGCTCAGCTCATTTTCCACATGGGTCTGCAACGCCATCCCAATGTCGATTTGCTTGCCGCTGATTTGGTATCGCATTCGCCCTCCCCAAATTGATCCCGCGCAGTCCTGCGCGCGGGTCCGTGCGCTAACGCCGTGTTCTTGTGTGATTTAACCCTCGTGCCGGATGGTCCAGACCCATCCGAATTCCATATGCCCCGCGATAATGAGACGCTCCACGAAGGATGATGCGCACTGCATTCATGCACCCATTTGGGCCGCGTTATCCCCGCCTTGTCAACGACAAGCGCACCCGCCTGCGGCGACTTTTCCACCGATATCAAAATGTAGCGTCGTCGGGGTCGGGCGACCACAATCAGCCGATGCGGAAATGTTGACCCAGGTAGACACGGCGCACATTTTCGTCGCGCACCACCTCGTCGGTCGTCCCGCTCATCAGAACCTGACCGTCATGCAGGATGTAGGCGCGGTCGACGATCTCAAGCGTCTCGCGCACGTTGTGGTCGGTGATCAGCACCCCGATCCCACGGTCTTTGAGGTGGGACACAAGCGTCCGAATCTCGCCCACCGCGATCGGATCGACCCCGGCAAAGGGTTCATCGAGCAACAGATACTTGGGGTTCGCCGCCAGACATCGCGCAATCTCGGTCCGCCTCCGTTCCCCACCCGACAGGGCCAGGGCCGGCGCGCGCCGCAGGTGCGTGATCGAGAAATCCGACAGCAGTTCATCCAGCCGTTCGTGCCGCTTGGTGCGATCGGATTCGCTGATTTCGAGGATGGCCATGATGTTGTCTTCGACCGAAAGCCCCCGAAAGATCGACACTTCCTGCGGCAGGTAGCCGATGCCCAGACGCGCGCGCCGGTACATCGGCAAGGTGGTCACATCACGGCCGTCGACCATCACCTGCCCGCCTTCGGGCGAGACAAGGCCCGCGATGGAGTAAAAGCACGTCGTCTTGCCCGATCCGTTGGGGCCAAGCAGCGCAACCACTTCGCCCCGCGCCAGCGTCATGCTGACGTCGCGGATCACCAATCGCTTGCGATAGCTTTTGCGCAGCGACACGACCTGCAGGCCCGTGGTGCTTTGCGCCACGCGAAGATCAGGGGCGTTCATCAGTTCTCCGGTGTCTGAAACACGGTGCGCACGCTGCCTTCCATCCGCCCCGCGCCGCTGGCCAGATCAATGACAAAGCGATCGGCCGAGATCGTCGTGGGCCCTTGGGTCAGCACGACGTCCCCGCGCATGGTCAGTTCCGCGGCGCCAAGATCATAGGTTGCCTCCTGCGATGCGGCCGCATCGCCACCGTTCAAAAGCGTCACGCCGCCCGAGGCAAACATGCGATTGATGCCCGAGCCGCTATCGCTTTCCGCCGTGGCGTACTCCACCCGCAGCTCCCCCGCCTCAAGCCGCATCGCGCCCTGCACCACCAGAACGTCACCCGCAAAGACGGCCTGCCCGTTCTCCTGATCCACGGTCAGCGTCTGTGCGGTCACCTCCACCGGCAACCCGCTGTCGAGCGCCAGGGGACCGATCGACACCTGCGTGCCCTGCCCCACTGCGCTGAGCGGGCTCAGCGCCAGCACGAGCGCGGCAAGCGTATGACGGATAGGCAGCATCAGGGATCCTCGGTTTCGTGCGGCGCGTATACCAGTTTGACGCCGCCGTTGAAAACCAGAAGGTAGTGACCGGTTGCCCCAGCCGTCAGCCGCATCGCACCCGCGTTCAACGTGCCCATCGGCGTTGTTGCCGCCACGGGATCCTCTGTACGGATATCAACCTGATCCAGCCGCGCGCTCACATCGCGCCCGGTCACCGCGAACCCGTCCGATGTACGCAGGTCCACCGCCCCGATGAAATCCGCATTCTGCGCGCCAAGATCGATCAACCCGTCCTCGGACGTCGTCTCGATCCGGCGGCCGTCGGGCATGTCGATCGTGCTGCTCAGCTCATTGGCGACCAGCGTGCTGAGCCCTGCGTCGGCGGGAGTGACCCGCCGGGCCCGAAACGCCAGCGCCGCGCCATCGGGCGACACGCCCACAAAGCTCGGGTCCGCGATCAGATCGGTCGGCGTGATTGGCACCCCACCGGGCGAAGTCGCAAAGGGGATCTCGCGGTCGGCATCCGGGGCCCGGGCAAACACAAAGAGCGTCGACAAGATGCCCAGCGCGATGATCGGCAACAGCACCTTCAGCCAGAACACAAAGCGGGAATATAGGCCATCTGACACGGTCATATGAGGTCCCCGCCCGCGACGATTGGGCTGCGTTAATGGGCGAAGATGTCGATCTCCGGCCAGCCGACAAGATCGAGATGGGCCCGCATCGGCAAAAAGTCGAAGCACTTTTGCGCTATCTCGGTCCGGCCCTCGCGGGCCAGTCTGACATCCAGCGCCTCTTTCAATCGATGCAGGTACAAAACGTCCGAGGCCGCATAGTCGAGCTGCGCGGCGCTCAGCGTCTCGGCGCCCCAATCGCTGGATTGCTGCTGTTTCGAGATATCGATGCCCAACAGCTCATCCAGAAGGTTCTTCAGCCCATGACGATCCGTATAGGTCCGGATCAGTTTCGACGCGATCTTGGTGCAGTAAACCGGCGCCGTCACCACGCCAAACGCATGCTCCAGTGCCGCAATGTCAAACCGACCAAAGTGAAAGAGCTTGAGCACCTCGGGATTGGCCAGCATTGCGCAAAGATTGGGCGCGCTGGTCTGGCCCATGGCGACCTGGACAAGATGCGCCTCACCATCGCCGCCCGATATCTGGATCACGCAAAGCCGATCACGATGCGGGTTAAGACCCATGGTTTCACAATCGATGGCAACAACCGGGCCCAGATCAAGCCCATCGGGAAGGTCGCCGTGATAAAGGTGGTTTGCCAAGCGCCGCGGCTCCCATCGGGGAGTTGGTGCTCAGGACAGGTCGCGCTTACCGTTTGAATTCAGCGCCTTATCCTAAGCGTCCCGAAGTGTTACAACAGTGTACCAGCAAAACGGAATGCTGGCGGTTGGCGCCGTTTAGCAAATTGCTGCGGGGAATGGAAAGACCACGCAAATCAAAGGCCGTTTTGTACGGGTTTGCCCGGCGCGAGGGAGTGCCGATCCACGCACGCGCGCGGCGACCAGAACTAGCCACGTCCTGCGCTACGGGGCGAAAATTGTGCCAGGTGTGTGACGAGGCGTTGTGCCAAGCCCGACTTCGCCGCGCTCTGGGGCCAGAGAACGTAGACGCCAATCGGATCAAGCTGCCAGTCGGGCAAAAGCTGCACCAGCCTGCCTTGATTGACTTCTTCGCCCACCAAACAGTCCGGAAGTACCGCAAGACCGGCACCTGCGCGGACCATCTGCCCAAGTGCAAGCGCATCATTCACGATGTGTGATGCCTGCGGTTTGACAGTAACCGCCGTTTGTCCGGAGCGCTGGAACCGCGGCTTTAGCGTAACCTGGCGAAGTGCGATCCAATCAAGGTCGCGCAAATCATTGGGATGGGTGATCTCGGGCAGGGTAGCGGCATAGTCGGCGGATGCGACGACGACCCGGGAAAACTCGTTCAGTTTGCGCATCTTCAAAGCGCTGTCGCGCATACGTCCCATGCGAATGGCAAGATCAAAGCCCCCGCCGATGATGTCCTGCAGCGTGTCGGAGAAGTGAAACTCCAACCGAATCTTTGGGTGGTCCTTTGCGAATTGAACGATTCTGTCCACGACCACCGATTGCGAGAGGACAGCGGGCATGGCGATCCTCAGGACGCCGGACAAAACCTCACCCCGATCCGACAGCTCCACTAGCCCCATCTCAGCGGCATTCACCATGATTTCGGCCTGCTTGAGCAACCTTGCGCCGTCCTCGGTCAGCGACATCTTGCGGGTGGAGCGATACAAAAGCGTGGTGCTCAGCCGATATTCGAGCTGGGCAATGTGATGGCTGACCACCGAGGGCGAGATGTGCAGGGCCTGCGCCGCACCCCGGAAAGAGCCGTGCTCGACCGTCTTCGCAAAGATCGCCATCTGTCGCATTTCGTCGAGCATTATTCTGGATGTCGAACAGTGAAACCAATTTATCCCATGTTATGCACAATTCGCTGGCGATCTACAATCTTGGGAGTCCCGAAATGGAGATCGACCATGAAATTCCTCCAAGTTACTTTTGCCGCGGCTCTGTCCACGCTTGCTGTCACGACAACAGTCGAAGCTGACGGCCATTCTGACCTCGGCGCCTTTGTTGTCGAAGCGCTGGAAAACACACTGATGGCCGGAGATGCCAGTCGGATCGTCGATTACTTTTCCCCCAACTACATTAACCACAATCCAAGCGTCGCAGATGGCCCTGAGCCGTTGGCCGGTCTGGCCAACAAGCTTCAACCTGTCGGCGGCTTGCAGGGCGAAATTGTGCGCGTCCTTGTGGACGGTGACACCGTTGCGCTACACAGCCGGTGGGACAATGTTGGCCCGACACCTATGATCGCCTTTGACGTGTTTCGCGTCGAAGATGGATTGATTGTCGAGCATTGGGATAACCTAACCCCTGCCACGGGCCTCAATCCGTCAGGTCGGAGCCAGATCGACGGGGAAACCGAGGTCACCGATCTGGACAAGACCGAAGAAAACCGGGCCCTGGTCAACGATCTGATCACCCGGGGCTTCATCAACGGCGAGCAAATCGACTTTGCCACCTACATCAACCCGGACAAGTACCATCAGCACAATTCCATGATCGCGGACGGGCTTGAGGGGCTTGGCGCAGCGATGCAATCAGGTCTCTCGATCAAATACGACGTGGTCCATCGCACTGTTGCGCAGGGCAATTTTGTGCTGACGATGTCAGAGGGCGCATTGAACGGGACAGCCTCGGCCTTTTACGATCTGTTCCGTTTGGAAGACGGCCTGATCGTGGAACACTGGGACGTCATCTCTGACATGCCAGACCCCAATGCACCGACCAACGCTTCGGGCAAATTCTGAAGAGTGCTAACTCTTCCGCGCGTGCGACGGCCCTTTTCGCGATTGGCGGCGCGAAATCAGGAAACGATCACCTAGGCAAATCCGACTTGTCCTACGTGGTCGCCGGAATGGTACGCCCTGCCCCACTTTCCTGATGTCGCGTTGGCCGGTTCGTATCAAAACCGGCCTCGACAGAAGGAAGGCCAATTGCCTTCCTTCACACGCGTACGACCTTCAGTTTCGTTTTCAGGTCCGTCCGGCAGAACGCGTGCAGGAAACAGGTCTGTTCGCTGATATCCAGCATTTCCTGCGCGGTCTCATCGCTTTCGGAGGTCTCCAGATAAACGTGTGTTTCGATCGGGTCGGCCTCACCCGCCTGCCCCGTTCCGCCCGAGGCGCCACCCAGGCTGAAGTGCGTGTCCTGGACAATGCGGTAATCGGGCAGATCCAACTTCAGCATAGACACGAACCGCCCAAACTGAGTCATGAAGCAAAAGCCGATCCCGGCCGATATCAGCGTGTTCGCATCCGGTGCGCGGCCGTCCTCTGAACTTAAGAAGCGAAAACTGGTGCCGTAGGGTGAGTACTGCATCTGCTGAATATCCTTGATGCCGTCCTCGCGCATTATCGCGACGGCTCCGATATTCAGGCGTCGATCCTGCTCGTCGGCGAGGCTTGAGCCGCCGGAGGCAGTGCCCAGCACGACATCCTTCTTGGGTGTTGGCCCGATTGGCTCCATCAGCGAAAGGGGGTTCGCTTCGGGTATGGACTTTGCAAAGTGATTGCCTGGATCCGGGAACAGCGGGCCGTCAATCTCGGCAACCTTTGCCGTCGGCAGTTCCACTGCGTTCTTTCCGAGTTTGAACAGGCTCTCCAGTTTCCCCCGCATCAACCCATTCAAGGGAGAGGCGTAGGTGGCATTGATCAGGAACTCGTTCAGGGCTGCGTCGTTGAGATCGCAATCGATCTCAACCTGCAAATCGATGTTCTCGGCGCCGCCAATCATCGTCCGTTTCGGCATCGAGCCCTTCATCGTATAGTAGTTGTCCTGAATGAGTTTTAGTTTTCTGATCTCCACGCCTTGCAGTTTGGCAAGCGCAAGGATCTCGTTCATGAAGCTCGCCGCCATGCCCGTTGACAGAAATGCCAGCGGACAGGGGGCGGCGTCGTGGCCGTTGAGATAGGGGCCTTCGTCGGAGACCAGCCGCCAAGTTTCACCGGTTTTATGTGACCGGATCAACGCTTCTTTCTGAAAACCGGACAGTGAGCGCACCCATGTTCGCAGGGCATCGCCCTTGCGGTTTGCTGGCGCATCGATGCCAACCTCATCTGGGTTGCCAACCTTAAAGAACGGGGCCAGACCGCTCTTTCCGATGATATTCTCTCCCAGCTTTGCCATGGTGGCCCTCCATCTCGATGGCAGGTTTCACCGCGAATGCGGTCTGCCCCCCCGCCGGGTCACGATCGCCGACCGGCGGGGGGCTTGGTTTCTTTACTGAAGGACGCCGATCTCACGATAAAAGCGGGCCGCGCCTGGATGCAGTTCCATCCGCCCCGTATTCGTTCCCGAAAACTCGGCCTTGAGTGCTGCAGTCCACGGCGCATCCGAGGAGATTTGATCGAGGTTCTCCCAGAAGGTCTTGGTCACGTTGTAGATCAGGTCAGCATCAAGGTCTGCGCGAACGCCGATTCCCACCATGGCGTTGAAGGATGTGATGTCGGTTTCATTAACCTGTCCTTCATAGATCCCGGCCGGGATTTCTTCACGAAACCGGAATGGCCCGAGGTATTCGGTCACTTCGTCGCCCTCATGAACCTCAGGGCCCAGGAACCGAACCTGCTCGGTCTCGGTGAACTGGATGAAATTGCCGCAAGGGTCGAGGCAGCCATTCACGTACACGTCGATCGTGCCGTCGAGGAAGGATTGAAAACCGGTTTGCCAATTCGAAGTGATCGTCTCGTAGTCTTCGCCCGCGACCAGACCGGTCGTAACTTCAACCCAGCCGCGCGCCGCGTTGAAGGCACCGCCCCCTTGCGGCCCAAGAAAGACAGAGGCTCCTTCGATGTCATCTAAGACCTCAAAGTCGCTGTCCGCCCGAACGGCGAAATGATACGGGCCGTAGGGGTAAAGCATCAAAAGCTGCAGGTTCTTGGCCAGCTCTGGTGCATCCGGCTCTTTGGCGTACATCGCGCGGCCATCTGACATCAACGCATAGACGACCGGATTGGTCATCGAGAAATCGAGGTTTCCGCGCGCGACTTCCATCATATGAAGCGTGGCGGCGCCGCCCGCCGACACTTCGATGGTCACACCCTCCAGATTGTCCGTCACGATGTTTGCAAACGTGGCCATGGTCGTTGCAGCACTCAGCCCCGGTGCGATCGTAGCCATCCGAAGCTGCAGATCTTCGGCGTTGGCAGCTCCGGCCAAGAGCGTGGCCGAGCATGATATTGCGGTGATGATACGCATTACTAATTCCTCCTCATTCGTTGCGTATTGCGGGCGCAGGCCCGTCAATCGGCGACGGCTCGCCACCGAGAAATCTGTGAAGCGCGATCAGGCCAAGGCCCGCGGCAAAGGCAGGCGGGGCCACCGCCATGCTTGGAACCAGAACGCAGAAGCCGACGAGCGGGCGCGCGAGACGTTCCAAAAGGTTGAGGCGGTTCTTCTCGAAGCCGGTCAGCGACGATGCAATAAGCCAGATCGACAGGCCGAACGCGGCGATGATCCAGATGAAGTCGAACCAGCTGACCGTCGCGATATCGATCATCGCGTTAGAGTTCGGAAGGTCGCCGCCAAACCAAACGAAGAGGATCTGAAGCTTGTAGAGAACCGCGGGGTGGTAGACGAAAACGAAGGGGATCAGGAACCCCGCAAGCGCAAGCCGGGCCGCCTGGAACCCCGTGTACATCGGGCTTGCGCCAGCGATCGGCGCCGCGGCGAAAGCGGCCAGAGCGACCGGCGGCGTTACCGTTGAGAGTACCGCGAAGAAGACGACAAAGAGGTGCAGCGTTAGCGGCGGGATCCCGACGGCATCGATCCCTGAACTCAACGCGATCACGATGATGAAGTAGGTCGCGCCCGGCGGCAGCCCCATACCGAGCACGATGGCCCCCAAGGCGACGACCACAAGGGTAAGGAACAAGGGTCCGTTTGCAAGCTGCGCAAGCAGAAGGGCCAGGCGGCCCGAGAAGCCCGATACCTGGATCAGCCCGACGATCAGGCCAATGGCGGCAACGATCACAACGATTGCCCCGGCCATCCGCCCGGCATCGACGAACGCGCGGTAGATTCGGCCCCAATTCCGGAAGCCCTTGAACAGAACCAGCGATGTGGCGAGTGCGGCGATGAAGCCGTAGAAGCCGGCCTTCTGAACGGACGGTTGCGTGAAAAGGAAATAACTCAGGACACCCAGCGGCACGATGAACACAAGGCATTGGACAAGTTCACCACCATTGAGGCGCGGTCGCGCATCGACGGGCAGCGGACCCACGCCCTGGCGGCGCGCCTCGAAGTACACGGTCAGGAATGTGCCGAAGTAAAAGAAGATGGCCGGCACGATCGCGGCCACGATGATGTAGCGGTATTCCAACCCGATCTGGCCTGCGACGAAGAAGGCAACAACGCCCATCACGGGGGGCATGATCTGCCCACCGGTGGATGCTGCCGCTTCCACGGCGGCTGCGAATGACGGCTTGAACCCGGCGCGTTTGATCACTGGGATCGTCATGACGCCCGTGGACACGACATTTGAGATTGCGGCGCCGCTGAGCGTTCCAAACAAGGCCGAAGACGCGACGGAGGCATGCGCCGCCCCGCCTGTGAAACGCCCCGTCAGGCGGTTGGCCACCTTCATCAAAAGATCGCCCGCGCCAGAAGCCATCAACACCGCGCCAAAAACGATGAAGATCAACACGTTCTTTGACACGACCTGCAGAGGTTGACCAAACATGCCCCCGGTTTGAGACCAGAAGTTCAGAACCATTGTGCGCATGGACTGGGAGGCTGTGGCCTCCGATCCCGCGAGTATCCCCATCCAGTCGGGTAAGAGGCCACGCACAAAGAAATACACGATCCAGAAGATGCAAAACGCCACGATGAACGTGCCGAACTGGCGCCAGGTCAGGTAGAGCACCAAGGCGGTGGCGATGGGGAACAGTACGAAATCCAACGAGCTGGCCGATGGCAAGGTCCCCCCATCGACCTGCATCAGCTTCCATATCCATATGGCGAAGACGGCTGTTGAGAGCGCAGCAAGCGCCGCGTTCAGCCATTTCCATCGCATCGGAAGTGTCAGGAAGGATACCGCGAAGGCAAAGACAATGGGCAGCCCGAGGATCAACCCGGTTGGCAGCAGGAAGGCCCGCTCAAAGGCGCGATAGCCTGCACCGAGCCAATGCTCGCGAAAGAGAATGCGTTGATCGCGGCGGCTCAATTCCTCGAAGTCTGCCGTCGTCGCCTCGATGAACCAGCGAACAAACTCCGAAACCGGCCCTGCGGCGGCGTAAAGAAGGACGACAAGCGTGAAGAGGAAGGCGATCAAATCGGCGAGCCGCTTTGCCGGTGTGGGGCCTAAATCGGTCATTGCCGCAGCCATCCCGCATGTGGCGTAGCAATCGCCATGACGTCAGTCGGATCGTTCATGCGTCCTCTCCCCAGCGCGTCTGCCATGCCTTCAGGATCCAGACGACGCCTGCGGAACCAGCGCATTGTCCGGGTCCAAAAGGTCGTCCTCGTTCCAGTAGCCGATCAGAACGCCGGCCTTTTCCTCAAAGGCGGTGAAGCGCGCGGCCGTTTCGTCGCTATAGGTTTCCCGCTGTCGGTATTGCAGGGCCCAGTCTGCAAGTTGCGCGTGCAGCGCGCGCCGGGTCGCTTCGTGTTCTTCTGAGCGGCCAAGATCGTGGTATTCGTCCGGGTCGGCCGCACGGTCGAACAAGACCGGAGGGAACCCGGGCGCGTGGATGTATTTCCACGCCTCCGTCATCAACATGTAGATCCGGCAATCCCTCGGGCCCCGTTCAGTCTCGGGGGCAAAGACCTGCTGATGATAATCGTACTCGCTGACCACAAAATCGTTTACCTTGTCGGCCTCGCCCGTCAGCAACGGGCGCAGAGACACGCCGTCGATTTGATGCGCAGGCGGTGTGCCACCGAAGTGCTCGATAAAGGTGGGAAGCAAATCGATGCCTTGAACAAGCGCATCGCAGATGGTGCCGCGGGTGCCATCCATCGCCGGATCGGGATCTGCGATGATCAAGGGGATCTTCACGGACGGGTCGTGGAAGTAATCCTTGTCTCCCATCCAGTGATCGCCGAGGTAATCGCCGTGGTCCGAGGTCAGGACGATGGTGGTGCTCTCCAGAAGGCCCCGCGCCTCCATGAAAGAAAACAGCGCACCCAACTGGTCATCGATCTGCTTGATCAGACCCATATAGGTGGGCACAACCTTCGCGATCGCCTCATCCCGCGCGAAAGTCTGCCCGGCGATCCGATCCATGAAGTGTTTGATCAGGGGATTGGGGTTACCTAGCTCGGCCTCGGATCGGATCGGTGCCTGAACGTCACCCTTGCCGTACATGTCATTGTAGGGCGCCGGGGCGATATAGGGCCAATGCGGCTTGATAAATGACAGGTGCAAAAGCCAGGGCGTTGTGCCGTTATCTTGCGCCATAAACTCCATCGCCCGCCGGGTCATATACGGCGTTTCGCTGTCCTCTTCCGCGATGGCTGCAGGCAAGTCGGCGATATCGTTATAGAACCCTGACCTTACCCCATCGGGCGCGTGAACGGCGTTGGCAGACCAGTGCCAGGGGTTCGTACCTTCGTACCCCTTCCCTCGGAGGTAGTCGTTGTAACGCGGCTGCGCCTTCATCATCTTGTCTGGGTAGATGCCATCATCCCGCTCATAGGGCTCAAATCCGGCCTCGCGGTGGTGAACGCCGATGTGGCTTTCGGGATCGACGCCGAGACGCTCCATACCCTCGCTGTCGGCCATCATATGCGTCTTGCCGATCAGGACCGACCGCACTCCGAGCGGTTTCAGATGATCTCCGATGTTCCGTTCGCCCACGCGAAGGGGCACGAAATTCGCCGTACAACCGTGCGAGGACATGTAGCGCCCCGTGTACATGCTCATGCGGCTTGGCCCGCAAATCGGCGATTGAACGTAAGCGTTGGTGAAACGGACGCCGCGCTCCGCAAGCCTGTCGATGTTTGGGGTATTCAGCGTCTTATGGCCTGCACAAGACAGGTAATCGAAGCGCAGCTGATCACACATGATGAAGAGAACATTCTTGCGAGATGCCATGGCCTAGTCACCCCAGTTCATGGTGAGTGTTTCGCGAAACGCAAAGCGCTCAAGATGGGACGACAGGACACGCTGCAAGCGTTCAAGAGATGCCTGATCGCTTGCTTTCGCAGAAATGATCAGCACCCCGTCGCGCGCGATCAACTCGGCACGACCAAAGTCGAACGCGATCGAACCCTCCTCGGGCGTGAAACGCGTCTCGACCTTATGCGCGAAGTGCTTGCACAACTGCTGAAGATAGCTCGACGCCTTCTCGGTCGGGACGTTTGTGGTTGCGACATGATCCATCTTTGGTGCGCTCCGGGCCGGGATTCAGACGTTCACCTTCCCGCCATCGACGTTAAGGGTCTGGCCGGTGACGAAATCACTGTCGGATGAGGCAAGGTAGAGAAGCGTGCCTAAAAGATCCTCCGGCAGCATCTCGCGTTTGATCGACCGCGACGCGACGGTCGGTGCCCGCGCCATGTCGAATCCCGAATTCGCCGCCAGCCCTTCACTTTCGGTCAGGCCAGGCGCGATCGCGTTCACCTGGATGTTTTTGTCCCCAAGCTCGCGCCCATGGCACCGGGTGAGCGCGATCACCGCCCCTTTCGAGGCCGTGTAATGCGACAGGCCCGGAGGACCATAGTAGAAGGTTCCCGAGGCGATATTGATCACCTTGCCGCCGCCAGCCTTGATCATTGTGGGAACGATGGCGCGCATAACCTGGTGAACGCCGCGGGCGTTTACCCGCATGATCAGATCGAACTCATCGTCGTCGATCTCGAAGAACGGCTTTGGGGTCAGCGTTGCAAAAATCGAGGCGTTGTTGACCATGATGTCGAGCCCGCCCATGTCGTTGGCAGTCTCCACCATGGCGCCGAGGTCATCGTTGTTCGTGACATCGACCTTCAGGCCCTGAGCCGTTCCCCCGGCCGCGGTTATGGCCTCAACCGCTTTGCCCGTGTCTTGGACATCTGTCACCAACACTTGCGCCCCGGCCTCGGCCATAGCTTTGGCCATAAGCGCACCGATGCCTTGCGCAGCACCGGTTATGACAGCGGTCTTTCCCTCTAAGCGGCCCATTGGTTTGATCCTTATTCAGATTTTGATTTCGAGAATTCGTGCAACTTCAGGCCAGCTCTTCGCGCCGTTTTCGCGCAAGTCGTTGGTCAGGTCTTCGGGCACCCAATCGATCAGGCATTTCTTGAAGTTTGGGCGCGCCTCGATGGCCGCGAACCATCGCTCGACATTTGGAAGGCGCCCGTTCTCCCACATGCCCCGCATCGACATCATCGCAAGCCTGTTGACGTAGGGCGCCATTGCGATGTCTGCGATCGAGAACGTGTTTCCGACCAGCCAGTCGTCACCACCGCTGAGCGCCTCTTCCATCTTGTGCAGATAGGTGTCGTAGAGTTTCACCTTCTCCGCGGCACCCGGCGCCTCAAACCCATAGCGGGTGAAGGCGTCCTTCTGGCTTTTCCAGTTCGAGGTGACCGAGATCGGAGGCGTTGAAGCAAGGAATTCTTTGACCCCCTCGGGCCCGAGGTTTTTCAGAACAGTGTGCCGATGGGAGCAAACGAACGTGACAGCCCCGCAGGCAGGATGAAGGTCTTCGTCCACCGCCTTGGTCCAGTACCGTACCTGCGCGCGTTGCCACGGATCCTTCGGATGAACGCTTGTGTCGGGTGCGATATCGTCAAGGTACTCAATAATGACGGTGCTGTCGGGGATCACCGTCTCATCATGCACCAACGTCGGAACAACGCCTTTGGGATTCAGTTTGAGGTACTCGGGATCGAACTGCTCGCCCTTGAGAATGTCGATGTAAACGCCATCCCAGTCGAGGCCCTTTTCATCCATTGCAAAGCGGACTTTGGCGGCACAGACCGAAGAGCCATGATGGTATAGCGTGAACGTCATAGCTGCACCGTCACCCACTTCAGCTCGGTCATCGCCTCCATGTCGGCATCCGTGCCTTCGCGCCCGACACCGCTTTCACCGTTGCCGCCAAAGGGCACATGGGCCTCGTCGTGGATGGTGGGCCCGTTAATGTGGCACATGCCGGCGCCGATATGCCGTGCAAAGTGGAACGCCTTGTCGATATCCCTGGTAAAGATCGCCGACGACAGGCCGAATTCAGAGTCGTTGGCCCTGGCCAAGCCTTCCTCAAAGCTCGCGACCTTGTAGATCGATGTCACAGGCCCGAAGGTTTCGGTCCGGCACACGACCATCTCTTCGGTTACATCCGTCAGCAGCGTGGGCGGGCAGCGATTGCCATCCCACGCGCCACCGCCGGCCGCGATCTTTGCGCCCTTGGCGACGGCATCGGCGATATGGTCTTTGACCCGTTTGCGCTGACGATCCGAGATGATCGGCGCGACAACGGTGCCGGGGTCGCGCAGATCGCCCATCTGGATCTTGCTGACGATGCCCGCGAACCGTTTGACAAACTCCTCGTAAAGTGGCGCCTCAACGTAGAAGCGGCTGGACGCGATGCAGGCCTGACCCGAGAACATGAACACCGATCTCGCCGCGAGGGGCATGAGCTTGTCCAGATCGGCATCGGCGAGGATCAGCGTCGCGCTTTTTCCACCGAGCTCCAGCGTATTCGGCGTTTTGTTTTTTGCGCAGATTTCGTTGATGTGCTGGCCCACGACGGTAGAGCCCGTAAAGGTTACGAAATCCACATCCGGGTCACCGGTCAGATCGTCGCCGATCTCGGCGCCCATCCCCGTGACGACATTGTAACTTCCTTCCGGGAAACCGGCTCCCGCAATGATCTCGGCAAAGAGCACCGTCAGATGCGGTGCCATCTCGGAAGGCAGATGCACCACGGTATTGCCCACGGCCAGGGCATTGGCCACAAGCCGGGTTGTCTTGATCAGCGGCACGTTAAAGGGCGTTATCACGGCAACAACGCCGAGCGGCTCGCGGATCGACATCGAGAAGGTCCCCGGGCGGTCCGATGGGATCGTCTCGCCGCGAACATTGCGGCACAGGCCCGCGGCAGCGCGCACCATTGTGAGGCCCTTGTTGAATTCGAACATTGCTTTCTGAATGGGCGAGCCGATCTCGTCAATCAGGCAGTTCACAAGGTCGCCCTGTCTTTGTTCCATGATCTCGGCAACGCGCAAAAGCATGCGCTCGCGCTCGGTCGGTGTCGTTTCGCGGTAGCCCTCAAACGCCTTCTTCGCCGCTGCAACTGCCGTGCGCATATCCGCACCCGTGCCACGCGCAGCATAGGCGTAGAGGCTATCGTCAAGCGGGTTCAGGACTTCGAACGTGGTGCCGCCTTCCGCATCCTGCCATTGGCCCGCGATGAAATGCTGAAGCGTCTTAACGTCGGTTTTTGCATCCATGGTCAGGGCTCCTTGGCGGTCAGCCGGCTAGGGTTTCAGGCAGGAAAAGGGCGAGCTGCGGGAAGAGGACCATCAGCAAAAGCATGATCGCCATTGCGAACCAGAACGGCCAAATCCCCCGGAAAATTGTTCCCATCGGCACGCTGGGAACGATGGATTTGACGATGAACACGTTGATGCCCACCGGCGGGCTGATCATCCCCATTTCAAGCACGATCACGACGATGATCCCGAACCAGATCAGATCCCAGTCAAGTCCGATGGCTATGGGAATGACGACGGGAATCGTCAGCACCAGCATCGCGATCGATTCCAGGAACATGCCCAAAAAGATGTAGATCAGGATGATGATCAGCAGCACGCCGTACTCGCCGATGGGCAGTGACGTCAGAAGCGTGACAAGGTCTGCCGGAACTTCGGTCAGGGAAATGAACGGAATAAACACGAAGGCGCCGATGATGATCAGAAACACCGTTGCCGTGGCGCTCATCGTTTGAAGGATCACGCGGCGGATTGCTTCCAAAGACAGCGTGCGTCGGTAGGCGGCAACAAGGAATGTAAAAAACGCGCCGACGGCAGAGGCTTCGACCGGGGTGAAGAACCCGGTGTACATCCCGCCGATCGTCACAAAGACAACGCCCAATATCGGCAAGGCGCGCAACAGCCCCTCGCGCCGTTCGGGCCAGGCTGTCTTTTCTCCCCGTGGGCCCGCCTCCGGGTTTCTGGAAACCGTGAAGTAGATCGCCCCGATAAACAGCAATGTCAGAATGATCCCGGGAAAGACCCCGGCCATGAACAGCCGCCCGATCGACTGTTCCGTCAACACAGCATAGATGATCATTCCGCCCGATGGCGGGATCAGAAAACCGAGCGTGCCGCCCGCCGCCACCGATCCTGTGGCAAGACTGTCGCTGTAGTTGTAGCGCTTCATCTGCGGAAGGGCGACGCGGCCCATGGTAACCGCCGATGCCAGGGACGATCCCGAAAGCGCGGCAAACCCCGCACAAGCTGCGATGGTCGCCGAAGCGAGCCCGCCCTTCAGATGGCCCATCCATCGATAGGCCGCCGTGAATAGGTCGTTCGACATGCCCGATACCCCCGCCAGCGTTCCCATGAGGACAAACATCGGGATCACGAGCAGGTTGAAGTTCGACGCAGCCTCAAAAGCCTCGCCCGACAGGTTGGAATAGGCGATCCGCACGCCGCGCGCCCAAGCCTGGTCGGAGGACATCCCTGCAAAGATGAGCTGGTTGGCGTTGGCAATGATGGTGCCGATCAGTCCGACGCCCAGCATGGACAGCGCAACAGGCATCCGAAGCGCCAGCAGGACGAAGAGCGCCAGCAGGCCCAAGACGCCAAGGAGGGTCATGCTGATCAAAGGTCGTCCTCCGAGATCTTGAACCGCACGACCTCGCCGGAGCGAATGACCTGCCAGATATCAAGCACCAGAACGATGGCGTATATTCCGATGGAAACCGACAGCAGGTAGTAAAACGGACCGTAGGATATCAGCAGCTGTTGGGTCGTTTCGCCGAACCTTTCGGCGCTGGCGCCCGCGTGCCAAAGCCGCCATGCCATGATCCCCAAAAGTACCGTGCCGAGACCCTTCACAAACACGAGGGACCACTTGGCAAACGCGGCAGACATCTTCGATTCAAGCACTTCGATTTCGATATGCGCGCCGCTGCGCGCGCCCAACGGGATCGAAAGCGCGACAATGACGACGAGTGACAGGATCAGAAGATCTTCGGCACCAACGATGGGCGAATTGAGTGCCTTGCGCATGATCAAAACGTTCCACGTTGTGAGCACCGTCATGAAAATGAGGGTGCCACCGCCAAGGAGGAGCGAGATCCAGACCAACACCCGGTCGAGAACAGCAATGACAGTGGGCAAGCCGGGGGTACCGGTTTCGGGTTCAGACATTGCGCGGTCCTAAGTGCCTTGGGGGAAAGCCGGCGCGGGCCGCCGCGCCGGCGCGATCAACTTCAGCGGTTCAGCGCTTCGTAGATTTCCCGGGCATTTGGGATGCCCCTCGCCGCGTAGTCTTCGTAGATCGCTTCCATCCCGGCTGCCGCCGCAGCCTCCATCTTGGCGCGCTCTTCGTCAGGCGTGACGATCCACTCGACTTTGAGTTCACCTGCCGCCAGTTGTTTGTCTTTCCACTCGATCGCAACTTCGTCGGCATGGTGGAACGACCGCGCCAATTCCATCGAGAACGGCAGGCCCGAAACCTCATCGATGATCGCGCGATGCTCGTCGCTGAGGCTCTCGTAACGCTCCCTATTCATCACGTAGAACACCGGGTTGAACGTCGCTGGCGTGTTGACGATTGCGTAGTCGGCCACTTCATCAAGGTTCCAGGGCGGCATGATGTTATTGATCGTTGAGATCGCGCCATCGATCGTCCCGGTGGACAGGCCGGAATAGTGTTCGGTCGGATCAAGCTGAACGGGCACTGCGCCCATACCCTGGATCACCGGCGTCGTGATGGCCGCGAACGGAACGATCTTGGCGCCCTTCATCCCGTCAACGGTGGAAACATCCTTGGTCGATATGATCATACCGCCGGCCGGATTTCCGACGGCGAGCACTTTCACATCGGACCATTCATCGGCCATGTGCTCTTCAAACACAGTCCACATGCGATCGGTGGAGTCGAGCGCGTCAACAGCCTTGCCGGGCAGGATTGCCAGCATGGTTTTCGGAAACAGCGTTGGTGTGGAGGATGCGATCCCGAAGGTAATATCGGCAACGCCCTCGACCGCGCGTTTGTATTGCTGCGTCGGGCCTGCGCCAAGCTGACCGGCGGCATAGAGCTTTAGAGTCAGCGTTCCGCCAGACCGTTCGGTGATTTCCTTCTCAAACCAGGCCAAAGCCCCGGTGATGCTTTCGTGGCTCGGCGGCACGAAAGTTGCGACCGAAAGCTCCTCTGATGTGGCCGTTTGGGCGAACAGCCCCAATGCCGCAGCGACGACGGACGCGCGTGTGATAGTTGTCAGACCCATAGGTCTCCCCTCCCCTATTGGTTGATCGCGTTGTAGATTTCTTCGGCATTCTCGATGCCGCGCGCGGCGTAGTCGGCGAAAATTGCCTTCATGCCGTCGGCCACGGCGGCGTCCATCTTGGCGCGCTCTTCCGCGGATACCTCGACAAGCTCATAGCTCTTGTCATTCGTCTCCCGCATGATCCTGAGCGAGTTGGCGTCCGCGCCATCAAAGCTCTCGGCGAGTTTCATGGATGCGGCCTCACCCGACAGCTCGTCGATGATTGCGCGATGCGCGTCACTCAGCGAAAGATATCGTTCCTTGTTCATCACAACGAAGATGACCGCGTGCTGAACCGGGACGTTGGTGATGAAATGCGAGGCGACATCCCAGAAGTTCCAGGGCGGCGTCATGTTATTGTACGTCGCGTAGGCCCCATCGATCGTTCCGGTGGAAAGCCCGGTGTACATCTCGGTGACCGGCATCTGCACCGGAACCGCCCCCATGGATTCCACGATTGGCGTGGTGAGCGCCGCGAACGGAACAATCTTCGCTCCTTGCAGGCCCTCCAGTGTGGAGACGTCACGGGTGGCAGCGATGCCGATCCCGGCAGCCGTGCTGAGACCGATCACTTTCACATCTTCATACTCATCCGCGAGATGATCATCGAAGACAGCGAGAAGACGTTCTGTCGCCTCGGCAGAGTTCGATGCTTTTCCGGGGGGAATGGCCAGCATGGTTTTCGGAAAGAGAGAGGGCGTGTATGCCGTCACCCCGAACGTGATATCGGCGACGCCCTCCACGGCGCGTTTGTACTGCTGCACCGGGCCCGCGCCCAACTGCCCAGCAGGAAACAGCTTCATGGACAGCGTTCCGCCAGACCGGCTCTCCAGCTCTTCCGCGAACCAAGCGAACATTACGGTGTTGGTATGATGTTGCGGCGGCACGAAGGTGGCGACCGTCAACTCTTCTGCTGCGGCTGAGTGCGCCGAAAACCCGATCGCCGCCGCGCACGCAACAGCAGTAGCCAAACGCGAAAGCGCCATGTTGTCCTCCCATAGTCGACATTGGCCATGTTTGTCGGTTTGGGATCCCAATCGCCTCCAAGCCCTGGATCACCGCCCGATTCTTCCGACCTATGTGGCTAGATTGGACTCATTTGGGATCCCTATTCAAGAGAAAACTGCCAGAACAGCAACTCCAGGATCCTAAGTTCTTGACTTTGGGATCCCAAAATTGACGAATGGCAGCATGGATTCGATTGACACCCGGCTTGCCGAACAGATCCGTAGCGACATCATCCACGGGGTTTATCCCGAGGGGGAGCGCCTCTCAGAGGCGCAGCTGTGCTCAGAACACAACGTGTCCAGAACGCCGGTTCGTCTGGCCCTGCGGCTGCTTGAGCGCGAGGGCATAATTCAACGCGGTGAGGGGCGCGGCTACCTTATAGTCAGCCCGACCGTTCCCGACATCTTGCAAGCCGTCCAGGTGCGCGGCCACCTGGAAAGCCTGGCGGCCAGATTGATGGCGCAAGCGCCTGACCGTGCCAGCCATCTCCCATCCATGGCGCAGGCCATTGAGACAATTGACGGCCTCATTGAGATCGGCCGCTTGGATGCCCCGATCATTCGCCAGATGCAGGCGGCAAATGAGTTGTTTCACACGACGATCCTCGGCGCCTGTGGCAACGACTATGTCGGCTTCACGTGCAAGCAGATCAGCCACCTGCCGATGCTGGCGGCGGGCTCAATGGTCTTTGATCGCGGTGTGACCGATACGCCCGAGAATCTTGAACGGGGCCTCTTTCGCCTGCGCATTGGCAACGCACAGCACCAGGTCATCTACGAGGCTATCGAGCAAGGCGATGCTGTCCGCGCCGAAGGGATGATGCGCGAACACTCCCACACCATGATCAAATACATCGAGACCTTCGAAAAGCGCAGCAGCAATCTGACAGTTGCGGATTTGGTCGCGTATTCCGCGACCGCCGCCGACACGCCCAGTTCTTAAGGACGACCATGGCAGCACATCCCGCACTCCTCCGCCAAAACGCACAGTTCGAAAAGCAGATCCACACACTGGCGACCAACGTCTATTCCGCGGTGGGCTATGCCGCGTCAAACGTGCATTTCCTTGTGGGGTCCGAAGGCGTTGTCGTGATCGACACCTCGGAGACGACGCAGGCTGCCGAGAACATTCTGGCGGATTTCCGAGAGATTTCTGCCCTTCCCATTCGCACCATCATCTACACCCATTCCCATCGCGACCACATCTCGGGCGCGACGGTGTTCGCCGAGGGTCGGGAGGTGGAGATCATCGCCACCGACATCTTCAGTTCCGATCTCGTGGGCGTTGACACTGCGCGTCCGGCGCCGAACGCCGCGCTGATGGCCCGGACCAAGCGCCAGTTCGGGATCAGCCTCTCAGATGATGAGCGTGTGAGCCTGGGTGTCGGACCGGGGGATCGCCCAATGAAGGGGATGGGCGCCGGCTACATGGAACCGACGCGTCGGATTGCCGAGGTCACAAGCGTTACCCTGGAAGGGTTCGATCTGGAACTGGCCAAGGTTCCGGGCGAGACACCGGACCATCTGGTGGTCTGGTACGCGGGCCAGCGCATCCTCTTCAGCGGTGACAACTTCTACCACGCGTTTCCCAATCTCTATGCGATCCGCGGGACGCCATATCGCGACTTTGATTCCTGGGCCGATACGATGGACCAACTGATGGCCTATGCGCCCGAGATTCTGGCACCGGGCCATACGCTGCCTGTGTTTGGTGCGGATACTATCCGCGAGGCGCTCACAAGTTACCGCGACGCGATACGCTATGTGGTATCCGAGACCGTGGCAGGCATGAATGCCGGTCTCGACCCGGTGTCCATCGCCGATGGGATGACGCTGCCCGAAACGCTCGCAGACAAGCCATTCTTGCAGGAATTCTATGGGTCGGTCGCCTATGCGTCTCGGGCCTACTTTGCAGGGACGTTGGGGTGGTTTGACGGTAACCCCACTTCGCTGGGTCAACTCCCCCCAAGTGTGGCATCCCGCAACTATATCGCGCTTGCCGGGGGGGCCGAGAAGCTCCTGGACGCCGCGCAGGAAGCGCTCGATGCGGGGAACGCCCAATGGTCAATGGAACTCGTCGATCATCTGCTTGCCGCTGACGAAGAAACGGAACGGGCCCGCGCGCTAAAGATCACCGCGCTTCGGGCGCTTGCCGATCAGACACTCAATGCGCCCACGCGGAACTATTACCTGCTGTCAGCCAAGGAGTTGGGCGACGCCTAGCGGCAGCGAAACGCGCGGCCGCCTTGCGGGTATGCGCGTCTCTCACCGGTACGTTCGTGATGTCCCAAGCGATCGCACACATGGCGACAAACTGGCCCGAGCCGCTAGACCAGAGCCGCCCGCGCCGTTCTGTACGCCGCGACGCCCTTGGCAAACTTCATGCTTAGAGCGAGCAGGATGACCCCCGGCCATGCGACAGAACGTATCCCTTCCAGCGTGGCGACCTGAGCCTGCCTCGCTTGCGCTGCGACCAGGTTCTCCCGGCTTTCTGCAAGAGCGGCTTCTGTCACCTCTGAAAGCTCGGCAGCGCCTACTGTGCCAAGCAACCCATCCACCAAAGCTACGTGAAGCGTCTCGACGCTGCTCAGAACAAAGGCCGCCCGGGTGCCTTCCACCTCGTAGAAAAAGACAACAACGCCCACCGAGACGAGCGGGTAATACACGACATCGACCCAGGTCCATTTTTTGGGATCGCTCCTGCGCCACCCGAAGAACCCCGCGACGCAGAACAGGCCCAGGGCAATCAAGACAAAATACAGCATTCCAGCCTCCGCAAACGTGACGGAGCCTAAGCACGCAATGTCGACAATGCCCAGCCTGGCGGGGTTCGCGCTACAGCAGCAGAACCAACATCGCAGCAACGCCTGCAAACGCGAAAATCAAACAGCAATACAGCAGAAAATCTTTAGCGATCCACATCGCCAGCTCCCAATCCATAGGATGGACCCAGTGCCGATGGACCAACATGGTCCTGCGCCCACCACTCTTTACGCGCAGACATCGGCACGCACCGGGCCGACACCCACGCACCGCCCATAGCACGAAAGGCCGCTGCGGCGGGCATGGAACGCCCGATAACCAGACGCTTCCGAATTAACCAAGTTTCAGTGCGCGCACTGTTCACAGACCGTGACAAATGGGTTTCGTCCGCCGAGCAGCCTGTCTGCGGGGACGTTTGGCACCTCTCGCTGTTTGTTCGCGACCGAGCAAGATGCAGACACATCGTCCGCCGGCCACGCAGAAACAACAGTTGGTGCAGAGGCGTTGTTCGGCTATCTTTGGTGGTGCGGTTATAGCCACGAAAGAAGCCATTAACCCGATGCCTACCAAGTTGCTTTTCGCGAGCGATCCGGACGCGCGTGCGCTCCCGTTCTCCCTCTCAAGTGCCGCGAGATACGGTGTGCATGTTGTTACTTTTGAGTTCAGCTTCGTCACAGCGACACGATCCGGACGACGTGTAAGGCGCCCTGCAGACAGCACGCTTCGGCGCGAGCTTTTCGCCGCCACAGAGTCCATGAGCGGCCCAAACCGCTTTGTTCTTGGCGGAGAAGGCCTTGGCGCAGACGTCGCGGCCCAGGTTGTCGAGATGGACGCCAACCCGCGGATCGACGGTCTGTTCTACCTCAATCCGACCTTTCAGACGGTCTCTGGGTCGAACCGGCGGCTCTGGAAGCAAAGCAGCCTGAGCGAATTGAAGGCGCCAACGCTTACCGTCTTTTCGAAGGATGAGGATGGTCAGCCGAGTCCAACCGTTAAAGCGAAGGAGATGTCGTGGCTTCTTGCGGACGGGGTGCCGCCGGTCACAAGCGTGATATCCGCGACAGGGCCATCCTCACCCTCAGGGAAGAGATCCATTTGGGCGATCTGGCCCTGCTCGGCCGCGGCTTGACGGAACAGCTCCAGAAAGCAGCCCATGCCGATGGTCATCTGGCGATCGAACGGGTCGGTTTCAGGCAGGTTCCGCGCGGCTTCGCGCCAGATGCGCACACGGTCCGCGCCCACCAGTTCGGCTTGCCAGGGCTGGCGGTTGTGCGGGTTTGGCGCAAGAATTGCCCAGCTTAGCGCGGCCATTCGCGGATCGTCGTATTTGCCCGCAGCCTCCCACGGGGCAAGGGCCGCGTTGGGCCGCCGGGTGGCGACAAATCCCCCGGCCGCAGAGCCCGCGGCGACGACAAAGCCGCCCCCCACTAGCGCGATCATTTTTCTGCGTGAAATGGTCATGTCTGTCTCCCCTTCCATCTTCCGCGACACGCGCTTGGCAGCTATGCCTGACCTGCGCTTGATGGGGGATTTGTGGCGTGAGCTTTCCAATCGGCCCATGACACCCCGCGCATTTTTGTTGACCAACCGTGCAATTCGATCCGACAGGGTGGCTGAGCCGGAGCCGCCGAAGCCCTCGCAGCGCTCTTGTTTCTGGTGGGGTTTCTTGGGGGGTGTCGGTCCGACGAAATTCCGAAGCCTCGAACAACGCCAAACACTAAAGGGAGGAAAATGGTGCCCAGGAGAGGACTCGAACCTCCACGTCCATACGGACACTAGCACCTGAAGCTAGCGCGTCTACCAATTCCGCCACCTGGGCAGGTGTCGTGGATGCGCGCAATACAAGCCTGATCTGGGGGTGTCAACGCCCGCAATTGGGGGCGCACGACGCTTGTTTGCCGGGACAGCCCGCTATATTGCCGCGGATAGGATTTTGCGGAGAACCAGATGTCAAAGCTCGTCACCATCTACGGCGGATCGGGATTTGTCGGGCGCTACATCGCGCGGCGTCTTGCGCAAGAGGGCTGGCGCATCCGCGTGGCCGTGCGGCGGCCGAACGAGGCGGTCTTTGTAAAACCCTACGGTGCGGTAGGTCAGGTCGAGCCGGTGCTTTGCAACATCCGCGACGACGCCAGTGTGCGCGACGTGATGCAGGGGGCGGATGCGGTGGTGAACTGCGTCGGCATCCTTGCCCGGGACGGCGCCAATACCTTTGATGCGGTCCAGGCAGACGGCGCGGCGCGCATCGCACGGATTGCCGCGGAACAGGGGATTACGACCCTGGTCCACCTGTCGTCCATTGGTGCAGATGCCGAGAGCGACAGCGAATACTCCCGGACCAAGGCGCAAGGGGAAGCGGCGGTGCGTGAACATGTCCCCGGCGCGGTGATTCTGCGCCCATCGGTGATCTTTGGGCCCGAGGACCAGTTCTTTAAGCGCTTCGCCGGGATGGCGCGGCTTGGGCCGGTGCTGCCGCTTGTTGGCGCCGGCACGCGATTTCAGCCGGTCTATGTCGATGACGTGGCGCAGGCCGCGGTTGCGGGCGTCACCGGCGCGGCGCAGCCGGGGATCTATGAGCTGGGCGGCCCGGATGTGGACACCTTTCGCGCGCTGATGGGTCAGATGCTGGGTGTGATCCACCGGCGGCGTCTTGTCCTGGGTTTGCCGATCTGGATCGGGCGGATCATGGGCCTGGGCTTTGACGCGCTGAATGCCGTGTCGCTGGGGCTGATCAAGGGCCCGGTCACCCGCGATCAGGTGCGCAATCTGGCGCGCGACAACGTGGTGTCGGGGGATTATCCGGGCTTTGACGCGCTGGGCATCACGCCCACCGCGCTGGAGGCGGTGCTGCCGGAATACCTGTGGCCCTACCGTCCACAAGGGCAATACGACGCGATCACCAACTCGGCCAAGAACCTGAAAAGCTAGGTATAGGCGATCCACAACAGGATCACGCCCAGGATCACCCGGTAGATCACATAGGGCGTATAATCGACGACCCTGAGCAGGCGCATCATCGCAAAAAGCGCCGCAAGGGCGGCCACAAAGGCAAAGGCCGCGGCGATCGCGCCGTCGCGTGCCGCTGCGGCATCGGCGGTGACCGCGACCTCGGCCCCCAGCAGCAGGCCCGAGGCAAGGATGGTGGGGATCGACATCAGCATCGCCAGCCGCGCCGCGTCCGAGCGTTCGTATCCCAGATACCGGGCAGCGGTAATCGTAATCCCCGAACGCGAGGTCCCCGGGATCAGCGCGAGCGCCTGAAACAGGCCCATCGTGAAGGCGTCTTTCAGCGTCCAGCCCTCGGCCCGTTTGTCCGAGGCTCCCACCCGGTCCGCCCAAAACAGCACAAGCCCGAACACCAGCATCGTCCAGCCGATCACCGCAACAGACCGCATCGCCTCGTCCAGGCCGGTCACGCTGAGGACAAAGCCCAGAAGCACCACGGGGATCGTCGCAATGATCAGGCATAGCGCAAGCCACGCCTCCTGCGTCTCGATCCTGCCGCGCAGCACCTGGGGCAGGCCGAAAAGCGCGCGTTTGGCGTCTGTCCAGAAATAGAGGATCACCGCGCCCAGCGTGCCGACATGGACCGCCACGTCGATCACCTGCCCCTGGTCTTCGAGCGGAGTGAGATTCGGCAAAAGAATCAGGTGGCCCGAGGAGGAAACCGGCAGAAACTCGGTAATCCCCTGGATCACGGCAACGAGGAACAGGTGCAAAAGTGGCATGGCGCCCAGGTGTGCTATAACTGGCCGCGAAACTAACCGATTGAGATTATTATGAAAGCCTTGATTTATATCTCATATCGGACCTATTTTTGCGGCGCTGCGGCGTGAAATTTGCTGCGCTGCAAGGATATTCTGTGATTTAGGTCAGCAGATATTACTTTTATTTTGAGCCCGTCCCGTCTAAAGAGGCGTCTCGACTGCTGGTAGGAGCGCGGGCCAATGGCCGACAACCCAATGCTGAAATTCGTGACCGTGGACAGGGACATGCCCGACAAGCGTCCCCCCAATCTACGGCGTGAAGATTTTGGTGAGATTTACGGCGAGTACGCACGCGAGAAGGCCGCCGAACAGGCCAGCCGGTGCAGCCAGTGCGGCGTGCCCTATTGCCAGAGCCATTGCCCGCTTCACAACAATATCCCCGACTGGCTGATGCTGACCGCCGAGGGGCGGCTGCGCGAGGCGTATGAGCTGAGCCAGGCCACCAACACCTTCCCCGAAATCTGCGGCCGGATCTGCCCGCAGGACCGGCTGTGCGAAGGCAACTGTGTGATCGAACAGTCGGGCCATGGCACCGTCACCATCGGCTCGGTCGAAAAATACATCACGGACACCGCATGGGAAGAAGGCTGGGTCCAGCCCGTGCGCCCGGCGGTGGAACGCGCCGAGAGCGTGGGCATCATCGGCGCGGGCCCCGGGGGCCTGGCCGCCGCCGACCGGCTGCGGCGGCAGGGCGTGCAGGTCACGGTCTACGATCGCTACGACCGGGCCGGCGGGCTGATGACCTATGGCATCCCTGGCTTCAAGCTTGAGAAAGAAGTGACCGAGCGTCGGAACCGGCAGCTTGAAGAAAGTGGCGTGACCTTCGTGCTCAACTGCAATGTGGGCGAAGACATCACGTTTGACGCGCTCCGCGCCAAGCATGATGCCCTTCTGATCGCGACCGGCGTCTATAAATCGCGGGATTTGCAGGCCCCCGGCGTGGGCGCGGAGGGTATCGTGCGGGCCATCGACTATCTCACGGCGTCGAACCGCAAGGGCTTTGGCGACGATGTGCCCGAGTTCGACTCGGGCGAGTTGAATGCCGAGGGCAAGCGCGTCGTTGTCATCGGCGGCGGCGACACCGCGATGGACTGTGTTCGCACGGCGGTGCGCCAGGGTGCCCAGAGCGTCAAGTGCCTCTATCGTCGCGACCGCGCGAACATGCCCGGCTCGCAGCGCGAGGTGGCAAATGCCGAAGAGGAAGGCGTCGATTTCGTCTGGCTGAGCGCGCCCAAGGGGTTCCTTGGCGACACCGTTTCGGGCGTCCGCGTCTCAAAAATGCGCCTCGGCGCACCGGATGCCACGGGCCGCCAGTCGCCAGAGGAAATCGAAGGCGCGGACTACACCGAAGACGCAGATCTGGTGATCATGGCGCTTGGGTTCGAGCCCGAAGACCTGCCGACGCTGTGGGATGTGCCCGAGCTTGAGGTGACCCGCTGGGGCACCATCAAGGCGGATTTCCGCACGCATGAAACTTCGCTGCCGGGCGTCTATGCGGCGGGCGATATCGTCCGGGGGGCCAGCCTTGTCGTATGGGCCATTCGCGATGGGCGCGAGGCGGCAGATGCCATGCTGGATTACATCAACGCGGGCGCGAAAGTGGCCGCTGAATAGACCGCACAACCCGTACACACGCTGTACACAGCCCGTACACCGAGCGGCGCACGTCAATCTGAGCTTGGGTCAACATGATTGACCTTATCGAACGAGAAAAGGTGAACCCGGTGTCAATCGAAACACCCGTCTATGCCGACGCGATAGAGGGACGTTGCCTGTGTGGTGACGTCACGATTCATGTCGGCCGCCACCGGGCCGAGCTGGGCGCCTGCCATTGCACGCGTTGCCGCCGCTGGTCGGGGGTGGCGCTGAACGTGTTCACGGCCGAGCCGGATCAGGTGCGCGTCGACGGGGATGTGGCGATCTATCCCGGCGAGATTGCCGAAAGGGCGTTTTGCCCGCGCTGTGGCACATCGCTGTGGCTGCGCAACCCGGGCGAGGTCTATGAATTCATGGTGGGCGTCTTTGACGGCGCCAAGGACTATCCCCTGATCTCGGAAATCTACATCGATCGCGCCTTTGCGTCCTGCCGCTTTGCCGGCGACCACAAGCGCGCAACGCAAGCCGACTACGAGGCCAAGAACCCATTCATCGCGGAGGATGCCTGACATGCCCCGCAACGGAGGAAAGCCAATGACCAAATTCGATGCCGAATGGGCCAGGAATGAAGAGGCGCGCCGCACGTGGATGGCCGAAAACAGTCTCTATTCCGCCGAGGATGAGCATGCGTCCTGCGGTGTGGGCCTTGTCGTGTCGATCAACGGCACGAAATCGCGTCAGGTCGTGGAACATGGCATCGACGCGCTGAAGGCGATCTGGCACCGCGGCGCGGTGGATGCCGATGGCAAGACCGGCGACGGCGCGGGGATCCATGTGCAGATCCCGGTGGCGTTCTTTTACGATCAGATCGAACGCACGGGCCACAAGCCGCGCGAAGGCGAATACATCGCCGTGGGCCAGGTGTTTCTGCCGCGCACGGATTTCGGGGCACAGGAAACCTGCCGCACCATCATCGAAACCGAAGTGCTGCGGATGGGCTATTACATCTATGGCTGGCGGCATGTACCGGTAAACGTCGATGTTCTGGGCGAAAAGGCCAACGCGACACGGCCCGAGATCGAGCAGATTATCATCAGTAATTCCAAGGGCGTCGACGAAGAGACGTTCGAGCGTGAGTTGTACGTCATTCGCCGCCGGATCGAGAAGGCCGCCATCGCGGCACAGGTGGGCAGCCTTTACATGTGCTCGCTGTCCTGCCGGAGCATCATCTACAAGGGCATGATGCTGGCCGAGCAGGTGGCCGAGTTCTATCCCGACCTGAAGGATGAGCGTTTTGTCAGCGCCTTTGCGATCTATCACCAGCGCTATTCGACGAACACCTTCCCGCAGTGGTGGCTGGCGCAGCCATTTCGGATGCTCGCCCATAATGGCGAGATCAACACGCTGAAGGGCAACGTCAACTGGATGAAGAGCCATGAGATCCGCATGGCCTCTGGGGCCTTCGGCGACATGGCCGAAGATATCAAACCGATCGTGGCCAACGGATCGTCGGATTCAGCCGCGTTAGACTCGGTTTTCGAGGTTCTGGTGCGCGCGGGCCGTTCGGCCCCGATGGCCAAGACCATGCTGGTGCCCGAAAGCTGGTCAAAGCAGGCGACCGAGCTGCCGCAGGCGTGGCGGGACATGTATTCCTACTGCAATTCGGTGATGGAACCCTGGGACGGGCCCGCCGCGCTGGCGATGACGGACGGGCGTTGGGTCTGTGCGGGGCTTGACCGCAACGGGCTGCGGCCGATGCGCTATGTCGTGACGGGAGATGGCCTGGTGATTGCGGGCTCCGAAGCGGGCATGGTCCCGGTGGACGAGGCCAATGCCGTTGAAAAGGGCGCGCTTGGACCGGGGCAGTTGCTTGCCGTCGACATGAAGAAGGGCAAGCTGTTCCACGACACCGCGATCAAGGACAAGCTGGCGCGGGCATTGCCCTTTGGTGACTGGGTGAACCGGATCAACTCACTTGAGGACGAGCTGTCGACGGTGACCGAGAAGGCGCTCTATTCCGGCGGAGATCTGCGTCAGCGGCAGGTCGCGGCGGGCTATACCATCGAAGAGCTAGAACAGATCCTGGCGCCGATGGCCGAGGATGGGAAGGAAACGCTGGCCTCGATGGGGGATGACACGCCCAGCGCGGTCCTGAGCGAAAAGTACCGCCCGCTGAGCCATTTCTTCCGCCAGAACTTTAGCCAGGTCACGAACCCGCCGATCGACAGCCTCCGTGAATACCGGGTGATGAGCCTGAAGACGCGGTTCGGGAACCTCAAGAACGTGCTCGACGAGGATTCGAGCCAGACCGAGATCATCGTGCTGGACAGCCCGTTTGTCGGCAACGCCCAGTTCGATCGGATGGTCGAGGCGTTCAATGCGGCAATGGTCGAGATCGACTGTACCTTCCCGGTAGGTGCCGGGTCGCGGGCGCTTTTGGACGGGTTAGAGCGTATTCGGGCCGAGGCCGAGGATGCCGTGCGGTCGGGCGCGGGGCATATCGTGCTGACCGATCACCATCAGGGTGCCGACAAGGTCGCGATGCCGATGATCCTGGCCACCAGCGCGGTGCATGCCTGGCTGACCAAGAAGGGGCTGCGCACGTTCTGTTCGCTGGCGGTGCGGTCCGCCGAATGCATCGATCCGCATTACTTTGCGGTGCTGATCGGCTGTGGGGCGACGGTGGTGAACGCCTATCTCGCCGAAGACTCGATTGCTGACCGGATCGACCGGGGGCTGATTGATGGCACGCTGACCGAAGCGGTGGCGCGGTATCGGGCCGCGATCGACGCTGGATTGCTGAAAATCATGTCTAAGATGGGGATTTCGGTGATTTCCTCGTATCGCGGCGGACTGAATTTCGAGGCCGTGGGCCTGAGTCGGGCGATGGTGAACGAGTATTTCCCGGGCATGCCTTCGCGGATTTCCGGGATCGGTGTGACCGGCATACAGCAGAAACTGGAAGAGGTGCATGCCAAGGGTTGGGCAGGCGGAGACTCTGTTTTGCCCATCGGCGGCTTCTACAAGGCGCGGCGGACGGGCGAGACGCATGCCTGGGAAGCCACGTCGATGCATCTGATGCAGACCGCAGTGACACGCGCGTCGTATGAAATGTGGAAGCAGTATTCCGCCAAAATTCAGTCTAACCCGCCGATTCACCTGCGCGATCTGTTGGCAATCAAGCCGATGGGCACGCCGGTCGATATCGACGAGGTCGAGTCTATTACGTCGATCCGGAAGCGGTTCGTGACGCCGGGCATGTCGCTGGGCGCGCTGAGCCCCGAGGCGCATAAGACGCTGAACGTGGCAATGAACCGGATCGGGGCCAAGTCGGACAGCGGCGAAGGCGGCGAGGATCCCGCGCATTTCCACCCCGAGCCCAATGGCGACAACCCGTCGGCCAAGATCAAACAGGTCGCGTCGGGCCGGTTCGGCGTGACGGCTGAGTATTTGAACCAATGTGAAGAGCTGGAAATCAAGGTGGCCCAGGGCGCCAAGCCCGGGGAAGGTGGCCAGTTGCCGGGGATGAAGGTGACGGACCTGATCGCCCGGCTGAGGCATTCGACCAAAGGCGTGACGCTGATTTCGCCCCCGCCGCACCACGATATCTATTCGATCGAGGATCTGGCGCAGCTGATCTATGACCTCAAACAGATCAATCCGCGTGCGAAGGTCACTGTGAAACTGGTGGCCTCCAGCGGGGTCGGCACGATTGCCGCCGGGGTGGCCAAGGCCAAGGCGGATGTGATCCTGATCTCGGGCCATAACGGTGGCACGGGGGCGTCGCCTGCGACCTCGATCAAATATGCGGGCCTGCCGTGGGAGATGGGCCTGACCGAGGCGCATCAGGTTCTGTCGATGAATAACCTCCGCGATAGGGTCACATTGCGGACCGATGGCGGCCTGCGCACGGGGCGCGATATCGTGATGGCCGCGATGCTGGGGGCCGAGGAATACGGCATCGGCACCGCGGCGCTGATCGCCATGGGGTGCATCATGGTGCGGCAGTGCCAGTCGAACACCTGCCCCGTCGGCGTATGCACCCAGGACGAGCGGTTGCGCGAGAAATTCACGGGCACCGCCGACAAGGTGGTGAACCTGATCACCTTCTACGCCCAGGAAGTGCGCGAAGTTCTGGCCGAGATCGGGGCCCGCAGCCTCGATGAGGTGATCGGGCGGGCGGATCTGTTGAGCCAGGTCTCGCGCGGATCGGCGCACCTCGATGATCTGGACCTTAACCCCCTGCTGATCACGGTGGATGGGGCCGAGGACATCACCTATGACCGCAACCGCCCGCGCACGGCGGTGGACGACACGCTGGATGCCGAGATCGTCAAGGATGCGGCGCGGTTCCTGGAGGATGGCGAGAAGATGCAGCTGTCCTACGCCGTGCGGAACACGCACCGGACCATCGGCACCCGGGTGTCGAGCCATATCGTCAAGCGGTTCGGCATGCGCAACACGTTGCAGCCCGACCATTTGCGCATCTCGCTGTCAGGCAGCGCGGGCCAGTCGCTGGGCGCGTTCGGGGCACCGGGGCTGAAGCTCGAGGTTGCGGGCGATGCCAATGACTATGTCGGCAAGGGCCTGTCGGGGGCGACCATCGTGGTGCGGCCGCACATGGCCTCACCCCTGATCCCGGCGGACAACACCATCATCGGCAACACCGTGCTTTATGGCGCCACCGACGGCTATCTCTTTGCCGCCGGTCGCGCGGGGGAGCGGTTTGCGGTGCGGAACTCGGGCGCGAAGGTGGTGATCGAGGGCTGCGGTTCGAACGGGTGCGAATACATGACCGGTGGGGTCGCGGTGATCCTGGGCGGGATTGGCGCGAACTTCGGGGCCGGCATGACCGGAGGCATGGCCTATCTGTTTGATCCAGAGGGTCTTGCGACAAGCCGGATGAACATGGAAACGCTCGTGACCTGCCCGGTCACGGTGGACCATTGGGAAAGCCAGCTCAAAGACCTGATCGAGGCGCACCTGGCCGAGACCGGCAGCCGCCGCGCGAATGAGATCCTGCAGGATTGGGAGGTTACCCGCACGCAATTCGTTCAGGTCTGTCCCAAGGAGATGCTGGATAAGTTGCCCGTGCCGCTTGGCCTTGATGAGGCGGCGGTTCCGGCGGAATAGACCCTGTCTATCCGCCCAGCGCCCCGCGGATCATCGGCAGGGCCAGCGCCGCAACAAGACCCACCCCCGCGCCGACGATGAGGCGCGGGAGATAGCCGCCGAGGTTGGGGGCAAACAGGCTGAGCAGCCCGCAAACGATGGCGTAGAAGACAAGTGAGATCGGATCCATGCGCCAAGCCTAGCGTGGGCGCGGGTCCGAACCCAGCATTTTCACCGCCCGCCTTGACCGGCAGGGGGCAGCGGGGCATGTCAGGCGCGTGGCACAGAAAGCAGCAGCCAAGAAGCGGGCGCCGCGCAAGAAGGGCGCCAAGACACAGGCAGGATGGATCGCGCGGGCCGTAAAATGGCTGCGGCGCGGTGCGTTGGGCCTCTTTGTCCTTGTCTTGCTGGCGGTCGCGGCGTTTTCCGTGCTGAACCCGCCGACCACGCCCTACAAGATAGCCGAGATCCGCCGCCTGGGCGGCGTGGATCAGACCTGGCGTCCCATCGAAGAGATCGCGCCGGTGATGGCGCGGTCGCTGGTCGCGGCGGAGGATGCCAATTTCTGCCTGCACTGGGGCTTTGACATGGCCGCCATTCGCGATGCGCTGGAGGATGGGGCCGAGCGTGGCGCCTCGACCATCACTCAGCAGGTCGTGAAGAACGTCTATCTCTGGCATGGGCGCAGCTGGTCCCGCAAAGCGATGGAGGCGCTGCTGACGCCCTTGGTCGAGCTTTTCTGGTCCAAGCGGCGGATCGTCGAGGTTTATCTGAACGTCGCCGAGTTTGGCGAAGGGATCTTTGGGGTCGAGGCCGCAAGCAGACACTATTTCGGCGTCAGCGCCGATGCGCTGAGCCCGACACAGGCGGCCCGGCTGGCCGCGATCCTGCCCGCACCCAAGCTGCGCTCGGCCTCGGCCCCGTCGGAATTTGTCCGCCGCCGCGCCGCCGCCATTGCCGATGGTGCCGCGACGATCCGCCGGGACGGGCGCGCGGACTGCTTCGAGAGTTGAACATGGCCCGAATTCGCGGCATGGAAGGCAAACCCTGACAGGTCACGCAAAGATGCACCGTCTCTACCACGTTCCCCTTTCCCCGTTCTGCCGCAAGGTGCGCCTGTGCCTGGCCGAGAAGAAGATCGAGGTCGAGCTTGTCGAAGAGCGGTATTGGGAAGCCGACACCGATTTTCTGCGCCGCAATCCGGCAGGAAAGGTGCCTGTTCTGAAGATCGACGGCCATGTCCTGGCCGAAAGCACCCCGATTTGCGAGTATCTGGAGGAGGCCCATCCCGAACCCGCGCTCTACCCCCGGGACCGGGCGGCGCGGTTCGAGGTGCGGCGCCTGGTGGCCTGGTTCGATGACAAGTTCCATCAAGAGGTCACATCAAAGCTGCTCTATGAGCGGGTGAACAAGAAGATTACCAAGGCGGGCTATCCGGATTCGACGAATGTGAAGGCCGGGGCCAAGGCGATCAAGTTCCACCTGGATTACATGTCGTGGCTGCTCGATCAGCGGCGGTGGCTGGCCGGGGATGTGATGACGATGGCCGATTTCGCTGCGGCTGCGCATTTTTCCGCGCTAGACTATATATCGGACGTGGATTGGACCCGGTCTAGCAATGTGCATGAGTGGTATGCCAAGATCAAATCCCGGCCCGCCTTTCGCGGGCTTTTGGCCGATCATGTGCCGGGCTTCCCGCCGCCCGCGCATTATGCCGATCTGGATTTCTGAGGGGGCGCTGCCCCCACCGCGCGATGCGCGGCCCCCCGGGATATTTGAAGACCAAAGATCATGGATCTGAAAGCGCGGCTGGTGGCAGAGGCCCAGGACGCGGGGTTTGCCGCGGCCCGCATCTGTGCGCCGGATGCGATCCCCGAGGTGCCCGAGCGGCTGGCCGCGTTTCTGGAGGCGGGGCGGCAGGGGCAGATGGGGTGGCTGGCGGATCGAAGCACCTGGCGAGCCGATCCCCGTGTGCTCTGGCCCGAGGTGCGGTCGGTGATCATGCTGGCGGAGCTGTATACGCCCGAAGAGGATCCCCTGGCCACGCTGGACCAGCGGGATCGGGCGACAATCTCGGTCTATGCGCGGCAGCGCGATTACCACGATCTGGTGAAAAAGCGGCTGAAGCGGGTGGCGCGCTGGCTGATTGCCGAGGCGGGCGGCGCGGTGAAGGTGTTCGTGGATACCGCGCCGGTGGCCGAGAAGCCGCTGGCACAGGCGGCCGGGCTCGGCTGGCAGGGCAAGCACACCAACTTGCTGAGCCGCGACTTGGGGAACTGGTTCTTTCTGGGCGCGATCTTTACCACGCTGGAAATCGACGCTGATCCGGCGGAAATCGATCATTGCGGGTCGTGCCGTGCCTGTCTGGATATCTGCCCGACCGATGCATTTCCCGCGCCCTATCAGCTGGATGCGCGGCGGTGCATTTCGTACCTGACGATCGAGCATAAGGGGCCGGTGGACGAGGCGCTACGCGCACAAATGGGCAACCGGATCTACGGCTGTGACGATTGTCTGGCCGCCTGCCCGTGGAACAAATTTGCCCAGGCCGCGACCGAGACCCGGTATGCCGCGCGTGCCGATCTGGTGGCCCCGCCGCTGGCCGATCTGGCGACACTCGATGATGCGGGGTTCCGCGCCAAGTTTTCGGGCAGCCCGATCAAGCGCATCGGGCGCGACCGCTTCGTGCGCAACGTGCTCTATGCCATCGGCAATTCGGAAGACGCCGCACTGGCGCCGGTGGCCCAGTCGTTGTGCGATGATCCCGACTCCACCGTGGCCGACGCCGCCCGCTGGGCCGTGGGCAGATTGCGCCAAATATGCTAGGGTCAGGCTCTGATCAGGGAGGATCCGATGGCAAAACACATCGTCGACCGGCCCCGGCACAGGGCCGGACAGTCGCTTTCCCAGTACCTCAGGATCGAGCGGATGCGGTCATCTGGTGGGCCGCACAGCCAGGTGATTGAGCGGGCCCCGCGCCCGATGAACAACGCGCTGCGGCTGCGGCGCTACCTGCAGATCGCACGCACCAGCGCCTGAGCCACCTTTCGGAGCGGCGCGCGATGGGGTAGGCCGCGCCCATGCCCGCCGACACCCCCAGCCCGCTTCGGGGCATTTTGCTGATGATCCTGGCCGTGACGCTGTTCACGGTGATGACCGCCCTGATCAAGGCCGCCGATCGCATTCCGGCCGGGCAGGCGGTGTTTTTTCGCGCCTTTGCCACGATCCCGATCCTGGTGGCCTGGTACGGGGCGCAGGGGCAGATCACCACGGCGCTGAGCACGCAGAACTGGAAGGGCCATGCCTGGCGCGGGCTGGTGGGGACAACGGCGATGGGGCTGGGCTTTGCGGGTCTGAAGTTCCTGCCCCTGCCCGATGTCACGGCCCTGCGGTTCGTGACCCCGATCCTGATCGTGATCTTCGCGGCCCTGATGCTGGGTGAGCGGGTGCGGATCATCCGCCTGACCGCTGTGGCGGTGGGTCTGTTCGGGGTGCTGGTGATCCTGTGGCCGCAATTGTCGGTCGAAGGCTCGTCAACGCAGCTGATCGGGGCCGCGCTGGTCCTGGGCTCGGCCACCTGCGCGGCCTTTGCGCAGATCTTCGTCAAACGAATGACGGGGACCGAGCATCCGGCGGCAATCGTTTTCTACTTTGCGGTGACCGCCAGCGCGGTAGCGCTTTTGACCGTGCCCTTCGGCTGGGTCTGGCCCACGGGATGGGAATGGGGTTTCCTCATCGGTGCGGGGCTGGTCGGGGTGTTGGGTCAGATGCTCTTGACCAATTCCTACCGCTTTGCCGAGGCGGGCACGCTGGCGCCCTTTACCTATACCTCGATGATCTCGGCCATCCTGATCGGCTGGTTCGTGTTTGCCGAGGTGCCCACGCTGCAAATGCTGGCGGGGGCGACGCTGATCATCGGGTCCGGCGTGGCGATTTTCCTGCGCGAGCGGCAGCTGGGCCTGCGCCGGGCCGCCGAATCGAAGGTGCGGGCGAAGGGGATGCAGTAAAAGAGAAGGGGATCAAAAAAAGTCGAGTCTTTTGAGTCAGTTATAGGATGCATAACTCATTGAAATTATTTGATTATGTAGTATACTGTGGGTGCTTTGGAGGCGTCATATGAGCTTAGCTGAAATGGAAAACGTTGTTGCTAAGGCATTCTCAGATGAGTTCCCGGATGCCGTACTGGTCGGAGTAGCAGTTAATCACGCTCGCAACTCTGATGGAATTGATGTGATTTGGGTAGACATAGAGTACAACGGTGGCTCTGTTCCGCTTGATGCGGAAAAAATGCAGGACGTAGTTGATGTAGTTTGGAGTGCTGCGGGCGATGAGCTTTCCCCCGTTGTAAGCTTTGCCTCAAAGGAAGCTGAACGACTTGAAGCAGCTGAGTGACGAACTTCTAGATTGCGCCAAGAAGCGCCTGTCTACAGAGGTTTCGAGCATCACCGAAAGCGACTTGAGGCGCGCACAAAGCGATCTCTACTATGCGGTCTTTCACGCGATCTGTTCGGCACTGGTCGAACCGCTCAACGCCGTAAAGCTCTCCAAGGCGTTCTCGCGTATCTATGTCGCAATATACAGATATCCTGATCACGGAAAAATGGAGCAGCATGCCCGCAAGCTTGGGAGCAATGCTGATCTTCCGAGGGAAGTCCGGCGGACTGCGCAGGCATTTGTTGATTTGAAGAACAAACGCCAGGAAGCCGACTACAACCCCTTATCGACGCATGAGAACTCGATCATCAGGAACGATATTCAAAAGGTAGAAACGCTTCTTCGTGATTTTTGGTCGTTATCTGATGAGGTAAGGATCGACTTCGCCTTGCAAGTGACCAGGCTAGAGCGCTGATAGTTTCTCCGTAGCTAACTCCGCACCAGCTTCTCATACCCCTCCGCAATATCGCGCGTCAGCGCGCCAACCTCGAAGTTCCAATCCCCGATCTGGCCCACGGGCGTCACTTCGGCGGCGGTTCCGGTCAGCCAGCACTGCTCGAACCCTTCGAGTTCTTCGGGCATGATGTGGCGGGTGTGGACCTTGATCTGGCGGTCTTCCAGCATGCCGATCACCGTTTGCCGGGTGATGCCGTTGAGAAAACAGTCGGGGTCGGGGGTGTGCACCTCGCCGTCCTTGACGAAGAAGATATTGGCCCCCGTCGCCTCGGCCACGTAGCCGCGGTAGTCGAACATCATCGCGTCCGCACAGCCCTTTGCCTCGGCGGCGTGTTTGGACATGGTGCAGATCATGTAGAGACCGGCGGCCTTGGCGTGGCTTGGGATCGTCTCGGGCGAGGGGCGTTTCCATTTCGAGATGTCGAGCTTGGCGCCCTTGAACTTGCTATCCCCATAGTAAGCCCCCCATTCCCAGGCGGCGATGGCCAGGCGGACGGGGTTGCGGGCGGCGGCGACGCCCATGTCTTCGCCCGCGCTGCGCCAGGCGACGGCGCGGACATAGGCGTCGTCGAACCCGTTGGCCTTGAGCACCTCGTACTTGGCGGCCTCGATTTCATCGACTGTCCACGGGATCTCGAAATCGATCATCCCGGCCGAGGCATGCAGCCGTTCGGAGTGCTTGCGGCTTTCGAAGATATTGCCGGAATAGGCGCGCTCACCCTCAAACACCGACGAGGCATAGTGCATCGCATGGGTCAGGATATGCACGTTGGCGTCCCGCCAGGGGATCAGCTTGCCATCCATCCAGATGACGCCATCACGATCGTCATACGCACCGGCCATTGCAGTCTTCCTTCCAGCCGACCCTTTGGGTCATTTTTCATTTATTGCGCAAAGTAGGTCCGATGCGGACTTTTATTGCGCAAATTGTGAGCGTGAGCTAGCAATTGATTCTTGGAATGTCAACAAGGCTGACATAAAATCGCCGAAACGGGGAGGGTTCGGGACCGATGGCCGAAGGCGGCGGGCAAAGCAGCGAAAGCCTTTTGTTTCTGACCGACGAGCAGCTGCGCAAAGGCATCGAGGCGATGTTCTTTGCCTATCGCGGCTTTACGGCGGATCCTGATCGCATTCTCGAAGACCATGCCTATGGCCGCGCCCACCACCGCGCGGTGCATTTCATCAACCGCTTTCCGGGAACGACGGTGAACAACCTGCTGGCGATCCTGGGCGTCACCAAACAGTCGCTGAACCGCGTGCTGCGCTCGCTGATTGAGGACGGGCTGGTTGAAAGCCGGGTGGGAACGCGCGACAAACGCGAACGGCACCTGTTTCTGACCGAGGCCGGGGCGGCGCTTGAGCGGTCCTTGTCCGAGGCCCAGCGCAAGCGGATGCGCACGGCCTACCGCGCCGCGGGGCCGGAGGCAGTGGTCGGGTTCCGGCAGGTGCTGGAGGCCATGATGGACCCCGAAATGCGGGCGCATTTCGACGAGGCGAAGGATAGCGGGGGATGATCGACGCAGATCCACATCTGATGATCGTCGATGACGATGAACGTATCCGGGGGCTCTTGCAAAAGTTCCTGGCCAAGCAGGGGTTTTTTGTCTCTGCCGCGCGCGATGCGGCCCATGCGCGGCGGCTGTTGGACGGGCTTGAGTTCGATCTGATCGTGCTCGATGTGATGATGCCGGGCGAGGATGGGATCGCCTTCACGGAATCCATCCGTCAGGAAATCGCGACGCCGATCCTTTTGTTGACCGCCAAGGGTGATACCGAGGATCGGATCCGCGGGCTTGAGGCCGGGGCGGATGACTATCTGGCCAAACCGTTCGAGCCGCGCGAGCTGCTGCTTCGGATCAACGCGATCCTGCGGCGTGTGCCGCAGGAAGAGGCGACCGAAGCGGGGCCGAAGGTGCTGCATCTGGGGCCGCTGCGCTATGATGTCGAGAAGGGCAAGCTGTGGGAGGGCGAGACGCCCGTGCGGCTGACCGCGACGGAAAGCCAGCTGATGCGGATCTTTGCCGCGACGCCGGGGGAACCGGTGGGCCGGGGCAAATTGGTCGAGGATCTGGGCCGCGCAGGCGGCAAGGATGGCGGACAGGCGCAGGAACGGGCGGTGGATGTGCAGGTCACGCGGCTGCGGCGCAAGCTGGAGAGCGACCCGAAACAACCCCGCTATCTGCAAACCGTCCGAGGCGCGGGCTATATGCTGGCGCCGGATTGAGCCGGATTAGACCCTGATCCGGCATCCGATATGACGACCGCGCTTTATCATCACGCCGCTTTTGAAGGCCATGTCACGACACCGGGCCACCCCGAGCGGGCCGCGCGGTTGCAGGCGATCAAGGCCGCCCTGTCGGCGCCGGAATTTGACGCACTGGATCGCCGCGACGCCCCGATGGGGCAAGTCGCCGATGTGCTGCGTTGTCACCCGCAGGACTATGTCGACCGCGTCACCGACGCGATCCCCGAGGAGGGGTGGGTCGCGCTCGATGGCGACACCCACGTAATGGCGGGCTCGCTGGAGGCGGCGATGCGGGCCGTTGGCGCGAACTGTGCCGCCTTGGATGCGGTGCTGGGCGGCGATGTTCAAAACGCGTTCGTCGCCTGCCGCCCGCCGGGGCACCACGCGGAAAAGGCGACCGCGATGGGGTTTTGCCTGTTTGGATCCGTGTCTATTGCAGCGAAGTACGCGCTGGAGGTGCATGGGCTGGACCGTGTCGCCGTTGTCGATTTCGATGTGCATCACGGCAACGGCACGCAGGATCTGTTGTGGGACGAGCCCCGGGTCCTCTTTGTCTCGTCCCACCAGATGCCGCTTTATCCCGGAACAGGCGCGGCGCATGAAACCGGGGCGCATGACAACATCATGAACCTGCCGCTGGCCCCGATGACCGGCGGGGTGGCGATGCAGCGGGCCTATAGCGATGAGGTTTTGCCGGCGCTCGATGATTTTGCACCCGAACTTGTGCTGATCTCGGCCGGGTTTGATGCCCATGCGGATGACCCGTTGGCGAACCTGCTGTGGCACGACGAGGATTTTGCCTGGGTCACGCAGGCAATCTGCGATGTGGCCGACGCCCATGCGGGCGGGCGCGTGGTCTCGACACTGGAAGGCGGCTATGATCTGAACGCGCTGGGCGCCTCCGTGGCCGCCCATGTGCGGGTTTTGATGGAGCGGGGGCAATGAGCGACGCCAAAATCGAAGAGATGAGCTTTGAGGACGCCATGCGCGAGCTCGAGGCCATCGTCACCCAGCTCGACAGCGGGAACGTGGAGTTGGAAAAGTCCATCGCGCTTTATGAACGCGGGGCGCTGCTCAAGGCCCATTGCGAGGCCAAGCTGAAAGATGCCGAGGAGAAAGTGGCCGCGATCAAGCTGGATCAGAACGGTCAGCCGACAGGGACAACCCCTGTCGAGGGCATGTGAGCTTTCACGAGCGACTGACGGCGCGGGCCGGAGCGATCCAGGCGTTTCTGGATGCGAGCCTTCCGCAGGGCGATCTTCCGCTGGAACAGGGTCTAAGACACGCGCTTTCGGGCGGAAAACGCCTGCGCGGGTACCTGGTGATCGAGGCTGCCGCGCTCTTTGGGATTGCCCCGGAACAATCGGTTGTCACCGCGGGCGCGATCGAGGCGCTGCATGCCTATTCGCTGGTGCATGACGACCTGCCCTGCATGGACGACGACGATTTGCGGCGCGGGCAACCCACGGTACATGTCAAATGGGACGAGGCGACGGCGGTTCTGGTGGGCGACGCACTCCAAACCCTAGCGTTTGAGCTGTTGTCGGAACCGGCCTGCCATGACAGCCCGAAGGTGCGGGTCGCTCTGATCGGATCGCTGGCGCGGGCGGCGGGGGCGGAAGGCATGGTGTTGGGCCAGGCGCAGGACATCGCGGCAGAGACCGCCGGGCGGGCGCTGTCGCTGGACGAGATCACCGAGTTGCAGGGCAACAAGACCGGCGCGCTGATTTCGTGGTCGGCAGAGGCCGGGGCGATCCTTGGCGAGGCGGATACCGCACCCTTGCGCGCCTATGCGCGGGCACTGGGGTTGGCGTTTCAGATTGCGGACGATGTGCTGGACGTTGAGGGTGACACCGCCACCGCCGGGAAGCGGCTGCAAAAGGACGCCGAGGCCGGGAAGGCCACGTTTGTGTCGCTGCTTGGGCTTGATGCGGCCAAGTCCCGCGCGGCGGACCTGGTGGACGATGCCTGTACCGCGCTAGATCCCTATGGCGCGACGGCTGAAAACTTGCGGGATGCGGCGCGCTTCGTTATCTCGCGCACGTCATAGCGGCGCCCGGGAGGACCGATGAGCAAACGACCCAGCACCCCGCTTTTGGACCGCGTGTCTGTGCCGGCGGATCTGAAGGTATTTGGCGACAGCGACCTGCGCCGACTGGCCGATGAACTGCGCGCCGAGACGATCAGCGCGGTGTCGGAAACCGGCGGGCATCTGGGCGCGGGGCTGGGGGTGGTTGAGCTGACCGTGGCGCTGCACGCGGTGTTCGATGCGCCGAAGGACCGGATCATCTGGGATGTGAGCCACCAGTGCTATCCCCACAAGATCCTGACCGGGCGGCGGGATCGGATCCGGACGCTGCGCCAGAAGGACGGGCTGTCGGGGTTCACCAAGCGATCGGAAAGCGCCTATGACCCATTCGGGGCGGCGCATTCGTCGACCTCGATCTCGGCCGCGCTGGGCTTTGCGGTGGCGCGCGATCTGGGCGGATCGCCCGAGCATGGGATCGGCGATTGCATCGCGGTGATCGGCGACGGCGCGATGAGCGCGGGCATGGCCTATGAGGCGATGAACAATGCGGGCCATCTGGACAAGCGGCTGATCGTCATTCTGAACGATAACGAGATGTCGATTGCCCCGCCGGTGGGGGCAATGTCGCAATACCTGTCCCGGCTTTATGCGGGTGCCCCGTTTCAGGAATTGAAAGCGGCGGCCAAGGGCGCGGTCAGCCTGTTGCCCGAACCGCTGCAAGAGGGCGCGCGGCGGGCCAAGGACATGGTCAAGCACCTGACCGTCGGGGGCACGCTGTTCGAGGAACTTGGGTTTTCCTATCTCGGGCCTATCGATGGGCATGACATGGACCAGCTTTTGCCGGTGCTGCGCACGGTGAAGGAACGCGCGACCGGGCCGATCCTGATCCACGCGATCACCAAGAAGGGCAAGGGCTATGCCCCGGCCGAAGAGGCCCGCGACAAGGGGCATGGCGTTTCCAAGTTTGATGTGGTCACGGGCGAGCAGAAGAAGGCCCCGTCGAACGCCCCAAGCTATACCCGCGTCTTCGCCGACAGCCTGATCGATGAGGCCGCGCGCGATGACAAGATCGTGGCGGTGACCGCGGCGATGCCCGATGGGACGGGGCTGAAGCTTTTTGCCGAACGCTATCCCTCGCGCTGCTTTGATGTTGGCATTGCGGAACAGCACGGCGTGACGTTCTGTGCCGGGTTGGCGGCGGGCGGGATGAAGCCGTTTTGCGCGATCTATTCGACCTTCCTGCAGCGCGGCTACGATCAGGTCGTCCATGACGTGGCGATCCAGCGGCTGCCCGTGCGGTTCGCGATTGACCGGGCCGGGCTGGTCGGCGCGGATGGCGCGACACATGCGGGGGCGTTTGACGTGGGATACCTGTCTAACTTGCCCGGGTTTGTGGTGATGGCGGCGGCGGATGAGGCCGAGCTGGTGCACATGGTGGCCACCGCGGCGGCGCATGATGCGGGGCCGATTGCGTTCCGGTTCCCACGCGGCGAAGCCGCGGGCGTTGAGATGCCCGAACGCGGCGAGCCCATCGAGATCGGCAAGGGCCGGATGATCCGAGAGGGCAAGCAGGTGGCGCTTTTGTCCTTTGGGACCCGGCTGGCCGAGGTGGAAGCCGCGGCCGAGGCGCTGGGCGCGCGCGGGATCACGCCCACGATTGCCGATGCGCGGTTTGCCAAGCCCTTGGATCGCGACCTGATCCTGCAACTGGCGCGCGATCATGAGGCGCTGATCACGATCGAGGAAGGCGCGGTTGGCGGATTTGGCAGCCACGTGGCGCAGCTTCTGGCCGAAGAGGGCGTGTTTGACACGGGGATCCGCTATCGCTCGATGGTCTTGCCCGACATCTTCATCGATCAGGCGAGCCCCCGGGACATGTACGCGGTCGCCAAATTGAACGCCGAAGACATCGAAGCCAAGGTGCTTGCGACGCTTGGCATCGCCGACATCTCGTCAACCCGCCGGGCCTGATGCGCCCGGCGCTTGACCCGCATGCGCGCTGGGTCCTGATCTATCGGTGGGCGGTATTCCTGCTCGCCGCTGCGGCGGTGATCCGGCAGGTTGTGATCACGGGCGATTACGGGCATGCGGGCGGGCCGTTCCGGTTTCTCACCATCTGGGCGCTGCTTTTGGCGTTCTTCACCGCCTCGCGCCTGCTGGCCCTGACCGAGCGGCGCAGCGATCGGCAGTGGCCAAATCTGGTGGCGGCGACGGCGGTGGTGAACGCGATGATGGTTTACCTCTACTGGTCGCTCAAGCTGAAAGACCCCGCGCTGGTGCAGTCGGGGCCGCCGCTGCCGCTCTACGTGGATTACTACCTGCACGTGATTGGGCCGCTTCTGATGTGGATCGACGCGTTCGTGATCCAGGACGCGTTTCGGCGTCCGTGGCGCAGCCTGCCGCTGCTGCTTGGGATCGTTGCCGCCTATATCCTGTGGATCGAGGGCTTTGTCGGGCCGTTCAACATTTCACCCTTCGGATCGGTCACCAGCGGGTTGCCCTATCCGTTCCTGAACGATCTGTCGCTTGGCGGGCGTCTTGCGTTTTACGGGCAGACCACGGTGGGTGCACTGATCGTGCTCGCGGGGATGGCGGGGTTGGCGTTCGTGCTGCGGCGGCGGACCTAGCCCTCGGCCTGCAGGAGCGCCTGCAACCCCGTGCGGTAATCGGGGTACTTTAGGTGCACCCCCAGCTCTGACTTGATCAGGTCGTTCCGGACCCGTTTGGATTCAGCATAAAAGCTGCGGGCCATCGGCGTCATCTCGGCTTCTTCGAAGGGCACTTCGGGCGGCAGCGGCAGGCCCAGCAGGTCGGCGGCATGGGCCAGCACGTCCTGCGGTGGGGCCGGGTCATCATCGCAGAGGTTATAGATCGCGCCGGGACGCGGGCGGTCGATGGAGGCGGCGAGGACCTGGGCGATATCCTCCACATGGATGCGCGAGAAGACCTGGCCGGGTTTGACGATGCGCCGCGCGGTGCCGTTGCGGACCTTGGCAAACGGGCCGCGCCCGGGGCCGTAGATCCCTGCAAGGCGGAAGATGTGCAGCGGCAGGCCGGTTTCGGACGCGAGCGATTGCCAGGCCGCTTCCGCCGCGACCCGCAGCGCACCCCGGCGGGTCGACGGCGCAAGCGGGGTGGTTTCATCCACCCATCCCCCCTGATGATCGCCGTAGACACCGGTGGTCGACAGGTAGCCCGCCCATTGGATGGTCGGCGCGACCGCCGCGATGTCATCGCGGGCCGCGTTCAGTACGGGGTCGCCGTCGGGGCCCGGGCCAGCGGAAATCAGAAGATGGGTGGCCCCGGCCAGCGCGGGCGCGAGGTCGCCACCCGGCCAGATCAGCGGTTCGGCGCCGCTGGCGCGCACCGCATCGGCCTTGTCCGCGCTGCGGGTTGTGCCGATCACCCGCCAGCCCCGGCCGGTCAGGATCGGCGTCAGCGCCTTGGCGGAAAAGCCGTGGCCAAAGGACAGGAGGGTGGTCATGACACCAGTTTTGTTGGCGCAGAGCCGGAAGGCAAGCAGTCGAGGCTTTGTGATTTCCCGCCGGACGGGTTGGGCAGGACTTGCGCGTGGGCGTGAGACGTGGAAAATCGATCCATGGAACCAACCCCCTTTTCAACCTGGGCTGAGAGCGCGCCGCATCTGGTGGCGGTGGCAGCCGGGCGTGCGCCTGCGGATCTGGTGATCCGGGGTGGCCGTGTGGTGAACGTGCAGACCCGTGAAGTGCTGGACGGGTGGGAGATTGCGGTGGCCGCGGGCCGGTTTGCCTATGTCGGACCGGATGCGTCCCATTGCATCGGCGACGGGACCGAGGTTCTGGACGCCCAGGGGCAGTACCTGATCCCCGGGCTGTGCGACGGACATATGCATATCGAGTCGGGCATGCTGACGCCCGCTGAATTTGCCCGCGCCGTCATCCCCCATGGCACGACGACGATGTTCGCCGACCCCCATGAGATTGCCAATGTGCTGGGCCTTGACGGCGTGCGGATGATGCATGACGAGGCGCTGATGCAGCCGGTGTCGATCTATATGCAGATGCCGTCCTGCGCGCCCTCGGCCCCGGGGCTGGAGACGACGGGGTTCGAAATCTCTGCCGAAGATGTGGCCGAGGCGATGGGATGGCCGGGGATCATCGGGCTGGGCGAGATGATGAATTTCCCCGGCGTTGTGGCAGGCGATGCCAAGATGCTGGCCGAGATTGCGGCGACCCAAGCCGCGGGCAAGACGGTGGGCGGACACTATGCCTCGCCACACCTCGGTCCAGCGTTCCACGCCTATGCCGCGGGTGGTCCGGCGGATGACCATGAAGGCACCTGCGAGGCCGATGCGATAGCGCGGGTGCGCCAGGGCATGCGGGCGATGCTGCGGCTGGGCAGTGCGTGGTATGACGTGGAAAGCCAGATCACCGCGATCACCGAAAAGGGGATGGACCCGCGCAATTTCATCCTGTGCACGGATGACTGCCATTCGGGCACGCTGGTGAATGACGGGCATATGAACCGCGTTGTGCGGCATGCGATTGACTGTGGGTGTGACCCGCTGATCGCGCTGCAAATGGCGACGGTGAACACGGCGGCTCATTTCGGGCTGGAGCGCGAGTTAGGCTCTGTTGCACCGGGACGGCGGGCGGATGTGATCGTGACATCCGACCTGACCACCCTGCCGATCCACCGGGTGATTGCACGGGGCGTGACCGTGGCGGTGGATGGCGAGATGCGTGTGGAGTGCCCGCATTTTAACTGGCCGCAACCGGTGCGAGAGACAGTGCATCTCGGGCGGCCCATTGCGGCAGCGGATTTCGAAATTCCGGCCCCTGAGGGCGCCAATACCGTCACCGCCAAGGTGATCGGCGTGGTCGAAAACCAGGCGCCCACCAAGGCGCTGACGGCGCAACTGCCGGTGACGGATGGCGCGGTGCGGGGCGCCGATGGCGTCTGCCAGATCGCGCTGGTGGAACGGCACCGGGGCACCGGCGATGTGGTGAACGGATTTGTGTCGGGCTTTGGGTATGAGGGGCAGATGGCCATCGCCTCGACCGTGGCCCATGACAGCCATCACATGATTGTCGTGGGCACCAGCCATACGGACATGGCGGCGGCGGCGAACCGGCTGGCCGAAGTGGGCGGTGGCGTGACCGTGTGGAAAGACGGGGAAGAGATCGCGTTGGTGGAGCTGCCGATCGCCGGGCTGATGTCGGATGCACCGGCGCATTGGGTCGCGCAGCAGGCCGAGGGGATCGTCGCGGCCATGGCGGACTGCGGCTGCACCCTGAACAACGCGTATATGCAGCATTCGCTTCTGGCCCTGGTGGTGATCCCCGAGCTGCGGATCTCGGACCTTGGCCTTGTGGATGTGACGAAGTTTGAGCTGACCGAGCTCTTTGAGGAGACGACATGAACGTGGCCAACCCCAACCTGCCCGTCGTCTCGCCCCCGGTTCCCGAGCAGGAGACATTCCGCGATGCGGCCGCCGCCGTAAAACGCCTGCAAGAGTTGTATAGCACCGCGAGCGATTTCCTCTGCGCCCGCTTCACCGAGGCTCTGAGCGGATCCGAGATGCCAGGGTCGCGCTACCGCGCGTTTTACCCCGAGATCCGGTTTTCCACGACGAGCTATGTCGCCATCGACAGCCGCCTGTCCTATGGCCATGTGGCCGAACCCGGCACCTATTCCACCACGGTCACGCGACCGGATCTGTTTGAGAACTACCTTGTCCAGCAGATCGGCTTGCTGATCGAGAACCACGGGCAACCGGTGAGCGTCGGCCCCTCGATCACACCGATGCCCGTGCATTTTGCCGTGGCCAACGATGCCAGTGTGAGCGTGCCACAGGACGGCGCGATGCAGTTCACGCTGCGCGATATCTTTGATGTGCCGGATCTGGCGACGACGAATGACGACATCGTCAACGGCTATGGTTTTACGCATGAGGACGGGTCCGGCCCGCTGGCGCCCTTTACCGCCCAGCGTGTAGATTACTCGCTCGCGCGGCTCGCGCATTACACGGCGACCGAGCCGGCGCATTTCCAGAACCACGTGCTGTTCACGAACTATCAGTTCTATGTCGAGGAATTCGAAGCCTATGCGCGCAAGGTTCTGGGCGATCCCGACAGCGGCTATACCGCCTTTGTAGGCCCCGGGAACCATGTGATCACGGATCCTGACGGCGATCTGCCGGTGCCAGCCAAGCTGCCGCAGATGCCCACCTATCATCTCAAGCGCAAGCATGGCGGGGGGATCACGCTGGTCAATATCGGGGTGGGGCCCTCAAACGCAAAGACGGCGACCGACCATATCGCAGTGCTGCGCCCCCATGCCTGGCTGATGGTGGGACATTGCGCGGGGCTGCGAAACTCGCAGCAGCTAGGGGATTTCGTGCTGGCACATGCGTACCTGCGCGAAGACCACGTGCTGGACGACGACCTGCCCGTCTGGGTGCCGATCCCGGCGCTGGCCGAAATCCAGATCGCGCTGGAACAGGCGGTGGCGGGTGTCAGTGAATATGAGGGGTATGATCTGAAGCGGATCATGCGGACCGGCACGGTGGCCACGATCGACAACCGCAACTGGGAGCTGCGCGACCAATCCGGCCCGGTGCAGCGGCTGAGCCAGAGCCGGGCGATTGCGCTGGACATGGAAAGCGCCACGATTGCGGCCAACGGGTTCCGGTTTCGGGTGCCCTACGGGACGCTTCTGTGCGTCTCGGACAAGCCCCTGCATGGCGAGTTGAAGCTGCCTGGGATGGCCTCGGAATTCTATCGCACGCAGGTGTCGCGGCATCTTTTGATCGGAATCCGCGCGATGGAGCAGCTGCGGGATATCCCCCTTGAACGGGTGCATTCGCGCAAATTGCGCAGCTTTGAAGAGACCGCTTTCCTCTGAATCGGCGAAAAACGGCACAGAAACGCCTATGTTGGCCTTATTTTGCTGCCACTAGACGTTGTGTTTGATATCAAGATACCGTTTAAAGACAGGACGACGCCCCTAGAAAAAGGGCGAAACGAGGAGATCACCAATGGCAAAACCAATGACGAAGACGCAGCTCGTTGCCGCCCTGGCCGAAGAAATGGAAGCCGACAAACGCACCGCAGGCGCCGCGCTGGATTCGATTGTGAACATCATCACCAAAGAGGTGGGCGGCGGCGGCGCCGTGACGCTACCGGGTGTCGGCAAGATCTATTGCCGCGAACGCCCCGCGCGCATGGTCCGCAACCCCGCCACAGGCGAGCAGATCCATAAGGACGCCGACAAAGTGGTGAAGATGACCATTGCCAAGGCGCTGAAGGACAGCGTGAACGGCTGACCCCGTCATCGGGATAGTGAAAGGGTCGCCACGGGCGGCCCTTTTTTCTTGCGCTTTGACTAGGCGAAGCGGTCGACCGTCCACTGCGATTTCTTGAAGTTCCACGTCACCTGCCGCGGCGATCTTGGCTGGCTGGTGCGTTTGCGATGCCGTCGTTTGATGAGCCCCATCTGAAGGCGTTCGGTCATTGTGGGGCGCTCACAAAGTGTGCGCAGCTCAGCCTCGTAAGCACCGGGATCTTGGGTCGAGAGCTGACCCTCTTCCACCATGAAGCTTCCCAGTTGGGCGTTGACGACAAACAGGTCCGCAACCTCGCAAAAGCATCTCCAGAGATAGAAATCGCCGGCAAGCTTCAGACTGCGGAGCTTTGCGAGATCGACACCCCCGTTCAGCTCGCTGCGCCAGAACGTGCTTTCCTGCTGGAGGGGAAAGAGCCGTGTGCCGTAGGCGCCGTTTTGAAAGAAGCGCTTTTCAAACGGGTGCGGCAAGCGGCTGTCAACGACCTGGCCTTTCGCATTGCGTGTCGTGGCCCGACCGGTGAGCCACTTGATCGTCGGAAATGTATCGAACACATCGGCGACGACGCCAAAGGCCGCTGTGTCGAACACATCGCCGGCGGCCATGTAGCAGGTGACCTTTCCAGTGACCCGCTCCAAACCGTTTGCGAGCGCGTCATAGATGCCCGTGTCAGGCTGACTAAACACGCTGACACGATCGCTTTGAAAGCCCCTTGCAACCTCCACCGTGCGGTCTGTGGACATGCCGTCCATCACGATAACCTCGGTTTGAAGACTACCGGCCTGACCCAGAATGCTGTCCAGCGTGCGCCCGATTTTTTGCTCGGCATTGCGCACGGGAAGGATCACGGAAAAGTCCAACCAAACACCTAAATCAAAATCTATTCTGCTTTGTTGAATAGTGGTCTGCCGGAAGGTGGGCAAGTCCGGAACATTCCGGCACTGGCCTTCCCCTCCGTATAGTGGTCTCAAGCGGCCAGAGGGCTTGGCCGGGAAGGAAGACTTGGTGGATCTGCGCGCAATCGGGATGGGGTTGGCCTTTGCCTTTATGTGGTCATCGGCCTTCACGTCGGCACGGATCATCGTGGCGGACGCGCCGCCGCTGACGACGCTGGCGATCCGGTTTCTGATCTCGGGGCTGATTGCCGTGGTCGTGGCGCGTATGCTGGGGCAGTCGTGGCGGCTGAGCCGGGAGCAGCTTTATGCCACGATCCTCTTCGGGATATGCCAGAACGCGCTGTATCTGGGGCTGAACTTCGTGGCGATGCAGACGATCGAAGCCTCGGTCGCGGCCATTGTCGCATCAAGCCTGCCGCTTCTGGTCGCGCTATTCGGTTGGGCGTTGTTTGGGGAGCGTTTGCCGCCCGTGGGCATCCTTGGCCTGATCCTCGGGTTTGGCGGTGTCGTGCTGATCATGGGCAGCCGGATCGGCGGCGGGGTCGATCTGTTCGGGCTTGTGCTTTGTGGGCTTGGCGCATTGGCGCTGACCTTTGCCACCTTGGCGGTGCGCGGTGCGGCGTCGGGGGGCAATGTACTGATGGTGGTCGGGCTTCAGATGCTGGTGGGCAGTGTGGCGCTCGCCGTGGCGGGCGGGGTGACCGAGACGCTGGAGGTCCGCTGGAGCTGGCAACTCGTCGCCGCATTCATCTACACCACGCTGATCCCCGGGCTGGCGGCAACCTGGGTCTGGTTCACGCTGGTGGCGCGCATCGGTGCGGTGCGGGCCGCGACGTTCCATTTCCTGAACCCGTTTTTCGGGGTCGCCATCGCCGCGCTGGTGCTGGGCGAGGCCCTTGGCCCCGCCGACCTGGCCGGGGTCGCGATCATCACCGCCGGCATTCTGGCCGTGCAGCGCGCGCGCCGCACCGCGCACTGACGTGTATGTGAAGGGCCGTGGGCGTGCCGGGTGCTGACAGGGGCCGGGGTTGCCGCGTATGCCGGGGCCTATGGAACTGATCCTTGCCTATGGGGCGGGGCTGCTGACGCTGATCAACCCCTGCGTCCTGCCCGTTTTGCCCATCGTTCTGGCGACCGCGCTGCAAAGCGGGCGGCACGGGCCCCTGCTGGTGGCGGCGGGGATGAGCCTGTCTTTTGTGGTGCTGGGCATGGCGGTCACCGTCTTTGGCCGCGCCCTTGGCATTACGCCTGAGACGGTGTCCTCCGCGGGGGCGGTTCTGATGATCGGCTTTGGGCTGATCCTGCTGGTGCCCCGGTTTTCCGAAGGCTTTGCCACAGCGACCGCCGGGATATCGGCGCAGGCCGATGCCGGAATGGATGAGATCGACCGATCGGGCAGCGCCGGGCAGTTTCTGGGTGGCATGCTCTTGGGTGCGGTCTGGAGCCCGTGTATCGGGCCGACGCTGGGCGGGGCCATCTCGCTGGCCAGCCAGGGCGAGAGCCTGGGTCGCGCCGGGGCGATCATGGTGGCCTTTGCGCTGGGTGTGTCGACGATCATCGTGGCGCTGGGATATGGCGCGCGGTCGGCCATCCAGAAACGCCAGGCCGCGATGCGCGTGATTGCCGCCAAGTCGCGGCCGATCATGGGCGTGGTTTTTGTCGCCGTTGGAACGGCGATCCTGTTCAAGGTTCACCACATGATCGAAATCTGGGCGATCCAGACCCTGCCGCCGTGGCTGATCGATCTATCTGTTTCCCTCTGACCCTTTAGGAGCCTGATATGCACCGCCGTACTTTCCTGATTTCCGCCGCTGCGCTGACCGTGACCCCGGCGCTGGTCCATGCCGCCAGCGGCACGCCCTATACACCCGGTCTGGTCGACGAAAAGCTTGCCGCCGGGGAAACGGTGCTTGTCGATTTCTACACGCGGTGGTGTTCGACTTGCGCGGTGCAACAGCGGGTCATCTCGGCGCTGAAGGACGAGAACCCGGCCTATAACGAGGCGATTTCCTTTGTCTCGGTGGATTGGGATCAACACAGCCAATCCAAGCTGGCCAATCGTCTGGCGATCCCGCGTCGATCGACGCTGGTCCTGCTGAAGGGCGATGAAGAGCTGGGCCGGATCGTTGCCGGAACCCGCCGGGGCGATATTCAGGCGCTGATGGACACGGCGCTCGAGGCTGCTACGGCCTAACCGATCGGGCCGCGCTGGCCGCCGGTCTGCGCGCGGTCGAGCAGCAGGTGATCGAGGATTACGCAGGCTGCCATCGCTTCGCCCACGGGCACGGCGCGGATGCCCACGCAGGGGTCGTGGCGGCCTTTGGTGACGATCTCGGTCGCCTCACCCGATTTGGTGATTGTCTTGCGGGGCGTCAGGATCGACGAGGTGGGTTTGACGGCGAAGCGGACGATGATGTCCTGCCCCGTCGAGATACCGCCGAGGATGCCGCCCGCATGATTTGAGCTGTATTCGGGGCCGTCCGGGCCCATCGTGATCTCATCTGCATTGGCCTCGCCCGTCAGCGTCGCGGCGGCCATGCCTTCGCCGATCTCGACACCTTTGACCGCATTGATGCTCATCATCGCGGCGGCCAGATCGGTGTCGAGCTTGGCATAGACCGGGGCGCCAAGGCCCGGCGGCGCGCCGCGCACGGCGACCTCGATCATGGCCCCCACCGAACTGCCGGATTTGCGTAAGCCGTCGAGATAGGTGGCCCAGTCTTCGGCGGCCTGCACGTCGGGCACCCAGAACGGGTTCTCCCCAATCTGATCCCAATCGAAGCGCGCACGGTCGATCTGGTGTTCGCCCATGCGCACCATGTAGCCGGTGATCGCAAGGTCGGACGCCAGTTGCGTCAGCGCGGCCCGTGCCACGCCACCGGCGGCCACGCGCGCGGCGGTTTCGCGGGCCGAGGACCGCCCGCCGCCGCGATAGTCGCGCACCCCGTATTTCTGCCAATAGGTGATGTCCGCATGGCCGGGGCGGAACTTTTCGGCAATATCGCCATAGTCCTTCGACCGCTGGTCGGTGTTGCGGATCATCAGCTGGATCGGCGTGCCGGTGGTCACCCCTTCAAACACACCTGACAGGATTTCCACCGCGTCCGCCTCGCGCCGCTGGGTGGTATAGCGGTTCTGGCCGGGTTTGCGTTTGTCGAGCCAGACCTGAATGTCCTCCGCCGCCAACGGCACGCCGGGCGGACAGCCATCGACAGTGGCGCCCAGGGCGGGCCCGTGGCTTTCGCCCCAGGTGGTGACGCGGAAGATATGGCCGAAGGTGTTGACGCTCATGCCCGCGTGCTTAGCGGCGGCCCCGGGCGGTCTCAAGGGCTTTCGCCTTGCCCCTCCGCCTGCCGCGGCATAGACACGACGGTACCTCGGGGTGTCCGTAAGGGCTGAGATGCGATTTCCGCGAACCCGTTGAACCTGAACCGGTTAAGACCGGCGGAGGGAAGGTAGAGATATCCTCTGACCGAACTTCGTCCGGGCCATGAATGGAGGATATGATGAAAAAACATCCGATCATCGCGGCTGGACTTTTGGCGGCAACCCCTGCCGTCGCGGACCTGCCTGTGCTGAGCGTCTATACCTATGACAGCTTTGTCTCGGACTGGGGCCCCGGCCCCGCCGTTGAAGCCGCGTTTGAAGAAACCTGTGGCTGCGACCTGCAATTCGTCGGCGCGGGGGACGGCGCCGCGCTTTTGGCGCGTGTGCGTCTTGAGGGCGCGCGGACCGATGCCGATATCGTGCTGGGGCTTGATACGAACCTGACGGCCGCCGCTGCCGAGACCGGGCTCTTTGCGCCGCATGGGCAGGATGCCAGCGGGCTGGACCTGCCGGTGAGCTGGACGGATGAGACGTTTCTGCCCTTCGACTGGGGCTATTTTGCCTTTGTCCACGACAAAGAAACCGTGCCCACACCGCCCACCAGCCTGCGGGAACTGGCTGAGAGCGATGTGTCGATCCTGATCCAGGATCCGCGGTCGTCAACGCCGGGGCTGGGCCTGCTGATGTGGGTGCAGGCGGCCTATGGCGATGAGGCGGGCGAGATCTGGGCCGGCCTGTCGGACAATATCGTGACCGTGACCAAGGGCTGGTCCGAGGCCTATGGGCTGTTCCTTGAGGGTGAGGCGGACATGGTGCTGTCCTACACGACATCGCCCGCCTATCACCTGATCGCCGAGGAAGATCCGTCAAAGGCAGCGGCGGCATTTGACGAAGGGCATTACATGCAGATCGAGGTCGCCGGGAAGCTGGCGGGCAGCGATCAACCCGAGCTCGCCGATGCCTTTCTGGCCTTCATGATCTCGGAAGGGTTCCAGTCGGTGATCCCGACGACGAACTGGATGTACCCGGCAGTGATCCCCGAAGGCGGTCTGCCCGAGGGATTTGAAACCCTGATCCAGCCCGAGACCGCGCTGGTTGTTCCAGCCGATGAGGCGCCCGCCGTGCGCGATACGGCGCTGGAGACATGGTTGGGCGCGCTCAGCCAATGACACGCACCTTGGCGGGCGGGGGGCTCGCGGCGGCGTTTGTCGTCTTGCTGACCCTCGGCCCGCTGGGGGTTGTGGCGCTCTGGGCCGAGCGCGGCGCGGGCCTGGGACCCGGCGATTGGGCGGCGATCCGGTTCACGCTGTGGCAAGCCGTTCTGTCCGCGCTGTTCAGCGTGGCCCTCGCCATCCCGGTCGCCCGGGCCTTGGCACGGCGCAGCTTCCCGGGCCGGGGGCTGCTGGTCCTGCTTCTGGGCGCGCCGTTCATCGTGCCCGTGATCGTGGCGGTGCTGGGGCTCTTGGCCGTGTTCGGGCGCACCGGGCTGGTGTCGCAGGGATTGGCGGCGCTGGGGCTTGAGCCCATAGGGATCTATGGCTTGCACGGGGTGGTTCTGGCGCATGTGTTCTTTAATCTGCCCCTCGCGACCCGGCTGATCCTGCAGGGCTGGCTTACGATCCCGGCTGAGCGGTTCCGGCTGGCCGCGACCCTGGGCATGGCGCCGGGGGATGTGTTTCGGCAGCTGGAATGGCCGATGCTGCGCGCGGTCGTGCCGGGCATTGCGATGCTGATCTTTCTGATCTGCACGACCAGCTTTGCGGTCGCGCTGACACTGGGCGGCGGGCCGCGCGCCACCACGATCGAACTGGCGATCTATCAGGCGTTCCTGTTTGACTTCGATCTTGGCAAGGCCGCGGTGCTGGCCACGATCCAGTTCGTCGTCACCGGCGCCGCCGCCGCACTTGCCGCCTGGGTGGCAGTGCCTGCGGTGATGGGGGCCGGGCTGGACCGCCCGGTGCAGCGCTGGGACGCTGCCGCGGGTGTCCAGCGGGTGGGTGACACGCTGTGGATCGCCTTTGCCGCGGTGTTCCTGCTGGTGCCTCTGACGCTGATCGTGCTGCGCGGGCTGCCGAACCTGATCGGTCTGCCGGTACAGGTGTTCGAGGCGGCGGGCCGGTCGGTCGTTGTAGCGCTTGCCTCTGCGATCCTTGTGATCCTGCTGGCCTTACCGCTGGCCGCGGCCGCGCAGACCCTGCGTGCCAAACGCCCCATCGCGGCCACCGCGCTGGAGGGGGTTGGTTACCTTTCGATTGCGGCCTCTCCGCTTGTGATCGGCACCGGGCTGTTCATCGTCTTCTTCCCTCTCGTCGACCCTGCCGCGCTGGCCCTGCCTGTCACGATTGCGGTCAATGCCGCGATGAGCCTGCCCTTTGCCCTGCGCGCGATCCTGCCCGAGCTGGCGCAGGTCGAGCGGCAGTTCGGGCGCACGGCAGACGCTTTGGGGATGACAGGCTGGGCGCGGCTGCGGTGGCTGATCCTGCCCCGTCTGCGGCGACCGTTGGGCTTTGCCGCCGGGCTCGCTGCGGCGCTGTCGATGGGGGATCTGGGGGTGATCGCGCTTTTCGCCGATGGCGACAGCGCCACCCTGCCCTTGCAGCTTTATCGTCTGATGGCGGCCTACCGGACCGAAGATGCGGCGGGGGCCGCGCTGCTTCTGTTGGCGCTCAGCCTTGCGCTGTTTTGGGCCATTGATCGCGGGGGGCGGGTGCATGCTGCGGTTTGACAAGGTTGCCGCGCGGCAGGGCCAGCATCAGCTGTCGGCGGACTTTGCCGTGGGCGATACCGGGATCACCGCCGTGATCGGGCCCTCGGGCGCGGGGAAGTCGACGCTTCTGTCGCTGATCGCCGGGTTTCTGGAGCCGGTGGCGGGCCGGGTGCTGTGGCAGGACGACGACCTGAGACACCTGCCGCCGGGTGAACGGCCCGTGTCGATCGTGTTTCAGGACAACAACCTCTTTCCGCACCTCGACGCCCGCCGCAATGTGGCGCTGGGCGTTGCACCCAACCTGCGGCTATCGCCGGATCAGGCGGCGGCGGTGGATGCGGTGCTGGCGCGCGTAGGGCTGCAGGGCAAGGAAACGCGCCGCCCCGCCGCGTTGTCGGGGGGCGAGCAGGGGCGCGTGGCGTTGGCGCGGGCACTGGTGCGCGACCGCCCGATCGTCCTGCTGGATGAACCGTTTGCCGCGCTGGGCCCCGCGCTGAAGGCCGAGATGCTGGATCTTGTGCAGGAGACGTTGGTCCAGGACGGTCGGACGGTTCTGATGGTCACGCATGATCCCGCGGATGCCCGCCGCGTGGCGGCAGAGACCATCCTTGTTGCCGATGGGCGCGCGCATGCGCCAGTGGACACCGCCGCGATGTTCGCCAACCCGACGCCCGCGTTGGCCGCCTATCTGGCATGAAAAAGCGCGCCCGAAGGCGCGCTTTCGCGATCCGTTCTGCGGAGCGTGCTACTCTGCCGGCGTCTCTTTCGCGGCCCGTTTGACCGGGGCCCAGATCCGCTTGTTCGTCAGGTACAGCAGCGCCGACAGCACAGCCAACATCAGTACAGCGGTAAAGCCCGCCTGCTTGCGTGCCATCATCTTGGGCTCGGCCGTCCACATCAGAAACGCGGATACGTCCTTGGACAGGCTTTCGATATCCGTCGGGCTGCCATCGGCGTATTCGACATCGTCGCCCCAAAGCGGCGGCGCCATCGAGATCCAGCCCCCGGGGAATGCCTTGTTCTCATAGAGGATCGCCCCCGCCTCTTCCTTTTCCTCGCCGGTATATCCGGCGAGCAGCGAGGCGATGTATTCCGCCCCGCCCATGCCGCGGAAGAACTGGTTGATGCCCAGGCCATAGGGCCCGTGGAAGCCCGCGCGCCCCTTGGCCATCAGGCTCAGGTCAGGTGCGTTGGACAGGTTCGATCCCGGGAAGTGGTCGTTCGGCGTGGCCAGCCGGAAATCACCTTCCCCGTCAAAGAGCGTCGGGTCGAAGATTTCGTAGAACTCGGCATAGGCGCGCACCTGGTCTTCGGGCAGCTCGGGCCCGCCGGGATCGCCCAGCGTGCGCAGCGGCACGTATTGCAGGCCGTGGCAGGCCGAACAGATCTCGGTATAGACCTGCAGGCCGCGTTGCAGCTGCATCTGGTCATAGCTGCCGAAAGGTCCTTCGAACGAGAAGTGGTAATCCTCGACATGGCCGGCACCGCCTGCGGCCAGCGCCGCCCCCGAGCCGAGGCCCAGGGTCAGCGCAGCGGCGAGAGTGAGTTGTCTGATCATTGTCTCAGATATCCTCTTATTCCGCAGGCGTCGGGTCGGCGACAGCCGTGCCCGTATCCTTGCCGTAATGCTCTTTGAAGTCGTCCTCGATTGTCGCCGGTTCCGGCAACGGTTTCTCGAACACACCCAAGAGCGGCAGGATCACCAGGAAGTATGCAAACCAGTAGGTCGACGCGATCAGCGCGATGTAGGGATAGATCCCTTCCGCCGGCATGGCGCCCACCCACATCAGAACGATGAAGTCGAACACCAGCAGCCAGAACCACCACTTGAACATCGGGCGATAGCGGCCCGAGCGCACGGCCGAGGTATCAAGCCACGGCGCCAGTGCCATCACCACGATGGCACCGAACATCGCCAGCACGCCAAAGAACTTGGCGTCGATGATCCCGCCTGTGATGAGCGAGGCGAACTGCACGACCCAGACCGTGTCATCGAAGGCCCGGAGGATCGCGTAGAACGGCAGGAAGTACCATTCGGGCACGATATGCGCCGGGGTCACCAGCGGGTTGGCTTCGATATAGTTGTCCGGGTGGCCCAGGTAGTTCGGCATAAAGCCCACCACCGCAAAGAACACCGCCAGGATGATACCCAGGGCGAACAGGTCCTTGATCACGAAATACGGCCAGAACGGCAGCGTGTCACGCTCGGCCTCTTCCTTTGACGTCCGGCGGACTTCAACACCCGTCGGGTTGTTGTTGCCCGTGGTGTGGAACGCCCAGATGTGCACCACCACCAGGCCAAGGATGACGAACGGCAACAGGTAATGCAGCGAGAAGAAGCGGTTCAGCGTGGCGTTGTCGATCGACGGGCCACCCTGCAGCCAGACCAAAAGTGTATCGCCCACGAACGGGATCGCGCCGAAGAGGCCGGTGATCACCGTGGCACCCCAGAAGGACATCTGGCCCCAGGGCAGAACGTAGCCCATGAACGCCGTTGCCATCATCAGAAGGTAGATCAGCATGCCGACGATCCACGTCACCTCGCGCGGTTCCTTGTAGGATCCGTAGTAGAGGCCGCGGAAGATATGCAGATAGACCGCGAAGAAGAACAGCGAGGCGCCATTCATGTGGATATAGCGGATCATGTGCCCGCCATTGACGTTGCGCATGATGTGTTCGACCGAGGCAAAGGCATGGTCGACGTGCGGCGTGTAGTGCATGACCAGCACGATGCCCGTGACGATCATCAGGACCAGCGTAAAGGTCAGGACGATCCCCCAGATCCACATCCAGTTCAGGTTCTTGGGTGTGGGGATCATGATGGTGTCATAGATCAGGGCGACGACCGGAAGACGGCGGTGAAGCCACTTCTCGCCACCCGACTTGGGCTCGTAATGATCGTGTGGAATACCCGACATTCGTCTCTCCCTTATCCGAGCAGGATCGTCGTTTCGTCTACGAATTCGGCGACTGGCACCGGAAGGTTCTCTGGTGCAGGGCCGCGACGGATCCGGCCCGATGTATCATAGTGCGACCCGTGGCAGGGGCAGAACCACCCGCCAAAATCACCCGCGCCATCGCCCAAGGGCACACAGCCGAGGTGCGTGCAGACCCCCTGCATCACCAGCCATTCGCCGGCCTCATCAAGCGCGCGGTTGGCGTCGGCGGCGTCGACATCGCCCAGGTTGGCGTTCCGCGCCACCGGGTCGATCAGATCGCCCATCTCGACACCCTGCGCCTCGGAAATCTCGGCCTCGGTGCGGCGGCGGATAAAGATCGGTTTGCCCAGGAACAGCACCGTCAGCTGCGTGCCGGGTTCGACGGCGGACACATCGACCCGCAGTGTCGAAGCCGCCTGCACATCGGCTGAGGGGTTCATCTGGTTGACTAGCGGCCATACGGCGGCACCGGTCACCACCACACCGGCCCCTGCGGTGGCGTAGTAGAGAAAATCCCGGCGCGTGCCCTCATCATGGTCTTCAGCTTGCGACACACGTCTCTCCATTGTGCTTGGTCGGAGGACCGACCAATAACTAGCTAGAGGGGCGCAAAAACCAGCACCCCAACCAGCGCGTTATCTAGCTTGCGCAGACCGTTCCGTCCAGCAGTCAAACAGAGTCAGTTTGAATCGTGCGGTTTTGACGCGTGTAGCCTAGGAAAACATTAGGCAATCTGCGGCGGATTGACCGGAATCGTGGCCTGCATGGCGGGTCTTTCGGCGATCTTGTCATACCAGGCCCCCAACCCGTCACGGCCCGCGCGCCAATCGCGATCCCCCAGCCGGAAATCGAGATAGCCCAGCGCACATCCGACCGCGATCTGCCCGATATCCATCCGGGCGCTCAGGTGGCTGATCCAGCGTTCGTTGAGCACGTCCAGTGCGCGGTCCACTTTTGCCCATTGCCCTTCGACCCAGTCGGGGAACTGTTTGTCCGCCGGGCGCAGCCGGCCTTCGTAGACCATCAGCAAGGCGGCATCGAGGATGCCATCGCCGGTCGCCTCAAGCGTGAGCGTATCCCACAGACGCGGTGGATCGGGATAAAGCCGCGCCCCGGCGCGGTCGTTCAAATAGCGGCAGATCACGCGGCTGTCGTACAGCGCGGGGCCATCCGCCCGTTCGAGCGCGGGAAGCTTGCCCAGGGGATTTTTCGCCAGCGGCATGGTGTCGGGATTGGTGGGGGACCCGTAGACCGGCACGACCTCGACATCGTCGAACTGGCCGGTCTCGTGCAGAACCACCATCACCTTGCGCGCATAGGGCGAGCTTGCGGCAGAGTAGAGCCGCACGGGTCAGACGCGCCGCACGCGGATACGGCCGAGGGCGGTTGCGTCGATCTCAACCCCTGGCCCGGTGGAGCCGAACCGGATCGTACGCTTGAGCCGGCCCGCCCCGTTCACCTGTTCGCCATCCCGCCGCAGGCCCACGCCCTCGGGCACATCGTCCATCGCGTCTTCGCTGCGCTGATCGCGCGGCGCGATCTCGACCCGGCGGGTCAGCGCATAGGTCGCGACGGCCACAGCACCATAGCGCAGGGCGACACCGGCAATCGGGGCAAGGGGAAGCGGCATGAGTCGTCTCCTTGGTTGTTAAACCTAATGTAGGAAGTCCATCCGGCCGTGTCCAACCCGGCGCTCAGGCGGGGGCGGGCGACCAAAGCGGGTGTTTGCGCATAACCCGCGCAAACCGTGGCGAGTCCAGGAATTGGTTCAGTGTCTCGATAAGCCGCGGCCAGTCCTGAGCATCGAACCAGGCCCGGTCGGTATTTGCGAACTGGCGCACGAAGGGCAGGATCGCCATATCGGCCAGTCGCGGCCTATCCCCGAACAGCCAGGGCCGGTCGCCGAGGCGCGCGTCCAGATCCTTCAGAAACGCGGCCCCGGTCTCACGCTCTGCTTCGCGATCCGCACCCGCGTAACGCGTCGTGTATTTGTAGCGGTCGAGCGCCGCCTTGAAAGGCCCGTCACAGTCCGCGATCAGATCCCAACCTGTGTCGGGCATGTCGCACCAAAGCTCGGGATCGTTGCGCGCCAATGCCCAGCGCATCACATCCAGGCTTTCCTCGATCACCTGATCTCCGACGACAAGCACGGGCACCGTGCCTTTGGGCGAAGCCGCCAGAAACGCCGCAGGTTTGTCGCGCAACAGGATTTCGCGGTGTTCCAGATCGGTCTCGGCCACATCCAGCGCCAGCCGCGCGCGCATCGCATAGGGACACCGCCGAAAGGACCACAGGATCGGACGATCCGCGCTCACGCCAGAAACCGGGTGCCGTCCTGCCCCAAGAGCTTTGTACGCACGATCTGGCCCACGGGCTGGTCCGACGCAAAGCTGACCTCGGCAAACTGTTCGGTCCGGCCCATGCGCGGGCTTTCCATCAGGACCTCCCGCGTCTGTCCCACGGTTTGGGCCAGGTGCCGCGCCACCTGCGCCGCCCCGGCGGCCCGCAACCGCGCCGCGCGGGATTTGATCGCCTTGCCATCCACCTGCGGCATCCGCGCGGCCGGAGTTCCGGGGCGAGGGGAGTACGGAAAGACATGCAGCCAGGTCAGATCGCACGCCTCGACCAGCCGCAGCGAGTTCTCAAACATCGTCTCGGTCTCGGTCGGGAAGCCCGCGATGATATCGGCGCCAAAGGTCATCTCGGGCCGGAGCCGCCGCGCCTCTTGGCAGAACGCAATCGCATCGTCGCGCAGGTGCCGCCGCTTCATCCGCTTGAGGATCATGTCGTCCCCCGCCTGGAGGCTGAGGTGCAGGTGCGGCATCAGGCGCGGCGCGCCACCGATCGCGTCCATCAGCGCTGGGTCCACCTCGATCGAATCGATGGAACTGATGCGCAGCCGCGGCAGATCGGGCACCAGTTTCAGGATCCGCTGCACCAGATCGCCGAGCCGCGGGCCGCCGGGCAGATCGGCGCCCCAGCTTGTCAGATCGACCCCGGTCAGCACGACCTCGTTATAGCCGCGATCCACCAGGCGCTTGATCTGATCGACGACCACGCCCGCGGGCACCGACCGCGAATTGCCGCGGCCGTAAGGGATGATGCAGAACGTGCACCGGTGATCGCAGCCGTTCTGAACCTGGACATAGGCCCGCGACCGCGTGCCAAACCCGTCGATCAGATGCCCGGCGGTTTCCGTGACCGACATGATGTCGTCAACTTGCACCGGCTCGGTCGTGCCAATCAGATCGTCCGACAGGCCCACCCAGGTCTCGGGCTGCATCTTTTCGGAATTGCCGATGACACGATCCACCTCGGCCATCGCGGCAAAGCTGTCGGGATCGGTTTGCGCGGCACAACCCGTGACGATGAGCTGGGCCGTTGGGTTATCGCGCCGCAGCCGCCGGATGTCCTGGCGCGCCTTGCGCACCGCCTCGGCCGTCACCGCGCAGGTGTTCACGATCACCGCATCGCCAAGGCCCGCCTGCCCCGCAAGCTCCTTCATCGCCTCGGTCTCATAGGCGTTGAGCCGACAGCCGTGGTTGGAGAAAACGGGCGCGCGCCGGTCCATCAGAGCGCCTCGAGGAACGCTGGCGTCAGCGTGCCGGTAAAGACATGCGCCGTGGGGCCGGTCATCCAGACGCCATCGTCGCGCCAGTCGATGTCAATCGGCCCACCGTCAAGATCAATGGTGACCGCCCGCCCTGTCAAACCCCGCCGCGCCGCGGCCACCGCGGTCGCACACGAGGACGACCCCGAGGCCAGTGTGACGCCCACGCCCCGTTCCCAGACCCGCATGCGGATGCGATCCGGCCCGGTGATCTGCGCGACCTGCACATTGGTGCGCGCGGGGTAGAGCTGGTGGTGCTCATGCGCGGCGCCGAAGGCGGCGAGATCCACCGCCTCGGCATCGTCGACAAAGAAGGTGCAGTGCGGATTGCCCATGCCGGTCGCCACCGGATCGCCCGGGATCGGCAGGTGGAGCGTGTCCATCGCCTCGGCCAGCGGGATATCGGCCCAATCAAGCAGCGGCGCGCCCATGTTCACCGCCGTCAGCCCCTGCCCCACGTCGCGGGCCTGCAAGAGCCCCCGCTCGGTCCGGAGCGTCAGCGCGCTGGCCCCTGTGCGCACCATCTCGTCCCGCGCGATACAGCGCGTGGCATTCCCGCACGCACCGGCAACCGAGCCGTCGGCGTTATAGAATGTCAGCGCCAGATCCGCCGCCGGGTCGTCAGACAGCACCACGAGCTGGTCAAACCCCACGCCCCGATGCCGGTCCCCCAACGCCCGCGCAAGCGTGGCCGTTACAGCCCGCCCCGGCGTGCGGCTGTCGATCACGACAAAGTCGTTGCCAAGCCCGTGCATCTTCTTGAAATGCAGGCCCAAGTGTTCCGGCGCGGTCAGCATGGCGCGCATATAGCGCGCCCGGTTTACTTTTGAAACCCGCCGCCGACCTTCGCGCCCCAATCCCCCCTTGACGCATTTCCGACCGGGCGCTAGGGAACCCGCCTGAGTGGGCCGTTAGCTCAGTTGGTAGAGCAACTGACTTTTAATCAGTGGGTCGCAGGTTCGAATCCTGCACGGCTCACCACTGTTTTCAATAACTTATATGGAAGTAGGCGACGCGATCGCGTCGCTAGGTAAGCGCCGGGTAAGCGGCGCAATCGAATTTCTTTGCATTTCAATCTAGCCTGTTTCAGCCTGACGATGATTTAGGAGGACGAGATGGGCCACATTCGGCTCGGGGCTTTGCCCCAGTCAAAGAAATGGCGTGATGTCATCGGGTTGCTCGATGCGAACGCCTCGATTGACGTCATTGCCGAGGCGGCAGCGCGTGCGTCGGAGGCCGACCTACGCAGGGCTTCGGATGACCCCTCGTTCCAGTTCGTGACCCAGCTGCTGGTGCGCCTACCGTTGCTGGCGCGGGCACCCGGTTTTAAGGCCGAGATGGCGGCGCTGGGCATGGACCGACATGCCGTGGGATCGGTCGCCGGGTTGCTCGCTGGATTGAGTGCTGCAATCACTAGCCAAAACTTCAAACTCGGTCGCTCCTCGGATGTGGGAGAGCTAGCCCGTGCGGCACTGCTAGAGAGCTTGTCGGTTCAGCTGCGCGACAAGCTGCCATCGCTCTTCGAGCCGACGTCTCAGGAAATCCGGGGAGCACTTGCCTCTTTTGCCAGCGGACAGAACTTTGCATCCTTGGCTCGGGATTTCTTCGCGCGCCTAACCTACCGCTCGCTCGACTATTACCTCAGCCGCGAGCTTGCCAATCACACTGGTGCGGGCAAACGCTTCGCAGAGGATGCAGACCGGGTAGAGTTCGAGCGAGCGCTTGCTCAGCACAGTTTCGAGGCATCTCGCATTGTCGAAGACTTTGCCGGTGGCTGGTATGGAAAGACCGTCTGGAAGACGCAGAACCTTAGCCAGGCCACGATCAACGATTTTACGCGATATGCCTTCAAAAAAATGAGGTCTGAGCTTGGGCGGCGTCGCGTCACCGTCTGAGCACAACGTGACGTGCTTTGCGCCGCGCGCCGATGATCGGGGTGACGAGCAGCTTCGCTTAGAAATCGATGGAAAGCCCAAGGCTGTCGAACTCCGGATCGGGCATATGCGAAAGAGCGTCGTTGCAGCTCTAACCGTCCAGAACTATATCCTGAAAGCAGCCTGCCGAACCTCTTTGGATCGATGCAGCGGTTGCAGCTTCAGGGCGTCGTAACGTCGTCAACCAAAACCAACCCGAAACCCGAGAAATCCGAGACGCTTGAGCTTGTCTTCGACCGCAGGCGCAAGGTTCTGGCGATCAGTAGCATCATTGAGGTCACGGGCGCGACCTATGATCTGTTGAACTGCTTGGCGAAGGCACACCTTCGGGGCGCAGGTGAAGGGCGCGACCTTCTTGACTATCCGGTCATCCAAGCGGGCAGGTTGGCCAGTCAATTGGGGCTGGACGACGAGGCGTCCGTTCGCCAATGCGTTAGTCGGTCGCGAGGCCTGTTGGGTAAGAAATTTGCCTCGGCCAAGCTAGAGCGACAGGATGGGCGGGACCTGATCGAAAACTTGCCCTGGAACGGGTACCGATTGAACCCCACGCGCGTTCGGGTTCGGATCGCATCCGAGACCTAACACTACTCGATGTCATCGAAATCGTCACCGTCCTCTGTCAATGGACCGCGTTTGCGGAACCGTGCCATCAGGTCCACTTGCCGTCCTGGCGCGACAGAGCCATAGGAGCGGAAGGTGGTCAGCACGTCATCATGCCCAATGTTTTGCGACCAGGCCTTGTAGTCCTCCGGCGTGCGGCAGTGATCCTTGGCAAGCTCAGCCAGGGTGTCGCGGACGCGATGCGGCGAGAATGGAGGCTGGCCAGCATCGATGAATGCCTGCTTGAAGATTTTTGCTGCCGAGGACGGGCTTGCCCAGGGCGCGCGCTCGATCCCGAGTGCCTCGAAGCGGCGCGTTGCGCTAACACCGACGCGGGTCTTCGGGAAGAGCGGATCACTGTCCGAGAACTCTTGCGCCGTCCGTAGTTCCGAGATCCAGTCTCGGACGATCTGTTCGCACGATGGACCCATTGGGAAGAAGCCGGTTGTGAAGCTTTTGCCGAACTTCGTATCGACCGTCCGGGCGTCAAAGTGAACGCAAGCATTCACCAGGTCGATATGCACGAGGCGAAGTGAGATGGCGGCCGCCTCGCGCGAGCCAGTTAGAAACAGGAACGCCACCAAGGCGCGGTCACGCCGCTGAAGAACTGTCTGATTAGGCATCTGAGCAGAAGACCATCGACAACACCTCTAAATGAACTCCGATCGGGGCTTGACTAGTGGGACTTAGTAGACGGTAGGATGGGAAATCGTAACGATAACAATAAATTGTAGACGGCAGGGCTGGGACGGGGGTAATTTGGTGCGTGCCACTTTCTTCGCTCACTTGCGCGCACTCGCATCAACCTGCGCGGGGAGAGGCAAACAAATGTTGCGAAGTGAGTATGCAAGATCCAAGGCAAATGCGAACAAACCTGCTTGAATTCGGCCGCACCCGCCAGTTCGCGAGCGGGCGCACACCTACTGAACTACCTTCTCTAGTTCAACTTGTACGAGCCTCGGATTCCGACAGGGCATTCGTCTTCTTTGCTGGAATGGGTGGAAAAACGCCTTACAAGAAATTCCAGTTCAGGCGGATCTCAGAAGAAATGGACATCCACAAAGTATTTGTGAAATCTACCCTGCCTCGTTGGTACCAAGGTGGCGTCAATGAAGATATCAAGAGCATCGAACTTCTGACAGTTTTGTTGAGAAATGTCATCCGCGATCTAGGCGTACGTGATGTCACGTTCGTTGGGAGTTCAATGGGTGGATACGCTGCCTTGCTATTCGCGGCCATTTCTGGTCTGGGTCGCGCTATAGCATTCTCCCCGCAGACGTTTCTGGATCCAATCAACCGACTTAGGCATTTCGACTTGCGATGGCCGCGGGAAATCTGTGCAACATGGGCCTTGGGCGTCAATTATCAGGGTTGCCTTGATCTGGTTCCCGTACTGCACCGCTATCCACTGTTACATAACGCGACTATATTTTATCCTGAATACAATCGCCTTGACAGATTACACGCGCGTCGTGTGGGTGGGTTTCGCAATATTGACCTTGTCCCTGTGATGTCCGACAAGCACAATATTGTCAAACAAGCTTTGAACACTGCGGACGGCTCGAGAGCAGTCTTTCAATGACTTTTCTCGAAGCACTGCGGCCGAGGCTTCGAGTGGAAACTCCGGAGACGCAGGTATCACCATGCCTTTGACTCCTAGGCTTTGGTGATCCCGAGGGCTGTGCGCCCCACGCTCATGCGTGACACAGAGCCGAAGGCGGTCCCCGGTGCAATGGGTTTCAGCACCGGATACGCAGTTTCAGCTTAGGCTGCGGCGCCAAGGTCCTCTTCTTCCTCGGGCGTCAGCGCGTCCTCGGTAAACGTGCCCTGCCCT
>JBCCWO010000017.1:0-82111 GCA_039193455.1 Pseudomonadota bacterium | reverse complement strand
TTGGGTCGCCGGATGCTCCCACATCCGCACGTTCATCGCGGGCGCGATCAACACGCGCTTGTCGGTGGCCATCAGCACCGTTGTTGCCAGATCGTCGGCATGCCCGCCCGCCATCTTTGCCATCAGGTCGGCGGTCGCGGGCGCCACGACCACCAAATCCGAGCTGCGCGAAAGCTCGATATGGCCCATCTCGGCCTCATCGGTGAGGTCGAAGAGATCGGTGTAGACCTTCTCTGCCGCCAGCGCGGCGGCCGAAAGCGGCGTCACGAACTCTTGCGCCGCGCGCGTCAGAACCGGCGTCACAGTTGCGCCGCGCTCGCGCAGGCGGCGGATCAGATCGAGCGATTTGAACGCCGCGATGCCCCCGCCGATGATGAGTAAGATCCGTTTCCCTGCCAGCATGTCCCTGCCTCGGCAATATGAGCAGAACCTAGAGCCAAGGCAGTCCGCCCACAAGTGTGCCTAGTCGCCGCGTGTGAGGTTCTGGCAGGGATCTTCGCGCGCGACTGTCGGTGTGACGATCCAATAGTCGTGCGGCGCATCCGTTGCGGGCTCTTCGAACTGTGCGATGGACAGGACGGTCACATCAGGGCGCGCGCGGGTCAGGAACCGCGGCATGCCCCAATCCGTGCGCCCATGAACATTGCCCGCGATCACGGCCACGGGCCCGCCGGTTTCGGCCAAAGCCGCCAGTACGGCCCGCGCAAGGGCTGCGTCGGCCAGCCGCTGTGCCTCGACCATGCCGGACACCATTTCTTGCGGCACGGCGCTGCACTGGGCCTCCAATTGGCGCGCCTCGCGCAACGCACGTTCCGTGGCGTCCAGGGGCTTGTCCAACCCGAAGACCGGCGCAGACGGTCCCAAAACCTTTGCCGCGCCGTCGCGGGACGCCTGGCGCTTGTCATCGTTCGAAACTGCGCCGCCAAACACCGCCGCGTCCGGCGCAGCGACGAAAATCGGATAGTACATCGCGAAGTCCGGCCAATCGGTCGCCCAGCCCAGCGCCTGTTCAAGCCGCACCGGCGAGGCGCGCATCTCAGGCGTGGCCGCCAGCGCCGCCTTTGGTCCGAAGATCTCGAACACCAATGCCGCCGGGCGCAGGGCCGCGACCGCTGTCGCCTGATTGAGGTGATGGGTGGGGTTGTCGGGCACGTCCCCCAGGACGATCACGTCCGCTGCGGGCAGATCAAGGATCTTCGAGATATCGATCTCTTCCGCCGCAACCGGCATGCCCGCAAGAAAAAGGCCCGCGAGGAGCGGGCCAGTTCCAGGAGGGAAAACTCTCATGCGAAGAAGTGCAGCACTTCTTTCGATTGCGCTTCAAGGTTCTTGCGCATCTTGCCGAAGGCGGCGGCTTCCAGCTGCCGCACACGCTCTTTCGACAGGCCCAGTTCGTCGCCAAGGCTTTCCAAGGTGCGGGGGTCGTCGCGCAGCTTGCGTTCGCGCACGATAAAGCGCTCGCGGTCATTCAGCGCGCTCATCGCAACGACAAGCCAGTCACGCAGGGTGTCGATATCCTTGTCCTGCTCAACCTGCTCGGACGCGATCGTGCTGTCATCCTCCAGCGCATCAATCCATTCGCGTCCCTCGTCTTCGGTAGACTGGGTTGCGTTGAGCGAGAAATCCGAACCGGCAAGACGGCCTTCCATCATTTCGACATCATGAAGCGGCACACCCACCTCTTGCGCGATCAGATGGCGCAGCTGGTGACTGTCGAGCTTTTCGCCCCGGGCCACCGCTTCGCGCTCAAGCCGGGCCTGAACGCGGCGCATGTTGAAGAAGAGCGACTTCTGGCTGCTGGTGGAACCGGTGCGCACCATCGACCAGTTGCGCATCACATAGTCCTGGATCGAGGCCTTGATCCACCAGACCGCATAGGTCGAAAAGCGCACACCGCGGTCGGGGTCAAACTTGTCGGCGGCCTTCATCAGCCCCAAGCTCGCCTCCTGGATCAGATCGTTCATCGGGGCACCGTACCGCTTGAACTTCGCCGCCATCGAAATGGCGAGGCGCATATAGGCCGTGATCAGACGGTGCAGGGCCTGCTCATCGCGTTCGTCGCGCCAGGCATAGGCAAGTTTGAGTTCTGTCTCAGCGTCTAAAAGCTCCGCCTGCATCGCGCGCCGGGAAAGTGTCTGATCAGAGAAACCGTCTAGTGCCATGTCGTTACCCCTGTGGTTGCCGGACAGCCCGACCGGCCAATTGCTTTGTAATTGGATACGCAGCACGGCCATGACTGGATCATCGAAAACTGAAAAAACTTCTGGTCATGACCGATCCGGGCGCTAACTACGGGTGTTGTTTGGGCTCTGGGCCTAGGATAAATGTCTGAGAAAATGGTAAAAAGCGGACCGGAGCTTTGGTGGGTCCGGCATGGCCCGACACATGCAAAAACCATGGTGGGTTGGTCAGATTTGCCTGCGGATCTGTCAGACATTGCGAAAATTGCGCGCGTCTCTGCCGCCCTTCCTGCCGGGGTGCCGATCATATCCTCGGACTTGGTACGCACGATTGCGACCGCCGATGCGCTCGCGACGGGGCGCGACCGCTTGTCCCATGATCCCGACCTGCGCGAGATGCACTTTGGCGCTTGGGAGCAACGCGCCTTCGCCGAGATCGAGGCCGAAGATCCTGACCGCATCGCAGCCTTCTGGTCCGAACCCGGCGCCGTCCGCCCGCCCGGCGGCGAAAGCTGGTTCGACCTGACCGCGCGGGTCAACCGCGCCGTCAATCGTCTGCTGGCTTTGGAGCGCCCCCTGGTCGTCGTGGCCCATTTCGGCGTGATCCTGACCCAGATCGAGCGTGTGACCGGCATCTCGACCGAGGAAGCGTTCGGGCACCGGATCGAGCCGTTTTCGATCACCACCCTGCGCTATGGCGACGCGCCCCAGGCCGTGCGGATCAATCACGAACCGTGATGATCTTTCTCACAATCGGTCGTTTCTCCTGCGACCGACGCGAGGCTACGGTGCGGCCATGTCAAACACGCTTCTGATCGGTGATCGCGCCTATTCCAGCTGGTCCCTCCGGGCCTGGCTGATGTTCGATGCGTTCAAACTGCCTTGCAGCATCGAACGCACCCGGCTCTACTCTGACGACTTTCCGCGCGACCTCTCCCGCTTTCCGCCAACACGCACCGTACCCGCCCTGCGGCTGGCCGATGGCACGGTTGTCGCCGACACCCTTGCGATCGCCGAGGAGCTTGCCACGCGGTATCCCGCCGCCGGTCTCTGGCCCGAAGACCCGTCCCTGCGCGCCGCCGCCCGGATGCTCTGCGCCGAAATGCACGCGTCCTTTGCAGCACTGCGCTCTGACTGCCCGATGAATTTGCGCGTGGCCTATGCTGGGTTCGCCCCGTCCGACGCTGTCCGCGCGGATGTCGCGCGCATCGACGCGCTGTGGGCATATGCCCGTGCGACGGCGTCGTCAGATGGGCCGTGGCTTTTTGGAGACTATAGCCTTGCGGACGCATTCTACGCCCCGGTCGCCACACGCATTGCCACCTATGATCTGCCGGTCAGCGACGCGGCCCAGGCCTATGTCGCCGCGCAGCTCGCCCATCCGTCATTCCGGCGCTGGCGGGCTATGGCCCTGGTCGATGGCCCCGACCAACCGACCTACGCCATGCCCCATGCCACGCGGCCCTGGCCCGGTCCGGTTCCCCGCATCGCAAGCGCCGCGGACGAGGGGCCAGCAGAGAACGCAACCTGCCCCTATTCCGGCGACCCGGTGACCCACTTCCTGTCGCTGGACGGGCGCATCTACGGGTTTTGCAACGCGTTCTGCCGCGACAAAACCGTGGCCGATCCCGAGGCCTGGCCTGAGTTCATGGCCCTCACCGGCGCACATTAACGAACCTTAAACCAAGCTGTCCTAGCGGTTAACCATGCCAGGACAGCGCACATGGTAAGCCGCGCCTACACGGTCGCGTTCGAAGGGCTCGACGCGCGCCTTGTCGAGGTGCAATGCGCGATCACGCCGGGCCTGCCGGCGTTTTCGGTTGTGGGCCTGCCGAACAAGGCCGTGTCAGAGGCCCGCGACCGGGTGCGCGCCGCACTTACCGCGCTGTCCATCGCCCTGCCCGCCAAGCGGATCACCATCAATCTGTCGCCCGCCGACCTGCCCAAGGACGGCTCACATTTCGACCTGCCGATTGCCGTTGCCCTGCTCAGCGCGCTCGACATCCTGCCCGCGGATCGGATCGAGCAGACCCTTGCCTTGGGCGAGCTCTCGCTCGACGGCTCGCTTGTCCCGGTGATCGGCGCCCTGCCCGCGGCGATGGCGGCGGCGGAAGAAGGTCGCACCTTGCTTTGCCCGAAGGGCTGTGGGGCCGAGGCCGCCTGGGTCGGGGCGACAGAGGTCATTGCCCCCGCCTCCCTGGCCGAGGCGATTGCGCATTATGCCGGTCGCGCGGTTCTGCCCCCGGCCGAGCCGGGCGGGGTGAGCGGCAGTGGCACGGATGGCCGTGACATGCGCGATGTGAAAGGCCAGGAACGCGCCAAACGGGCGCTCGAAATTGCGGCGGCCGGTCGCCATCACCTGTTGATGGTGGGGCCTCCGGGGGCCGGCAAATCGATGCTCGCCGCGCGTATGCCCGGCATCCTGCCGCCACTCACGGCCGCCGAGGCGCTTGAAACATCGATGGTGCATTCGCTCTCGGGCCTGTTGGACGATGGCGGGATCTCAAAGGTGCGGCCCTTTCGCGAACCGCACCATACCGCCTCGATGGCCGCGATTGTCGGTGGGGGCAAAGGCGCAAAGCCGGGCGAGATCTCACTGGCCCATCACGGGGTGCTCTTCATGGACGAGTTTCCCGAATTTCCGCGATCTGTCCTTGAAACGCTGCGCCAGCCGATTGAAACCGGCGAGGTTGTGGTCGCGCGGGCCAACGCCCATGTGCGCTATCCTTGCCGCTTTCTCTTGATTGCCGCCGCCAATCCCTGCCGCTGTGGGTATATGAGCGACCCATCCCGCGCCTGCGCCCGGGTCCCGGCCTGCGGGGAGGATTATTTGGGCCGCATCTCCGGCCCCTTGATGGACCGCTTCGATCTGCGCATCGAGGTGCCGTCGGTTGCCTACTGCGATCTGGACCGGCCTGCGGATGGCGAGGAAACCGCCGCAATCGCCGCGCGGGTGGTTACAGCGCGCGCCACGCAGGCCGAGCGGTATGCGGACACCCCCGATATCCAACTCAATGCCGACGCAACGGGTGAGGCCCTGGCCAGGCATGCGGGCCCCGACGCAGAGGGGCGCGCCTTGCTGGAGCGGGTGGCTGAAACGACCGGCCTCTCGGCCCGCGGTTATCACCGGGTGCAACGCGTGGCCCGGACCATCGCGGACCTCGACGGATCAGAGCAGGTGCAGGTCGCTCATCTGGCCGAAGCCGTCAGCTTTCGCCTTTTTGCCGGACCTGCCGCCTAAAGCGTATGCGTCTTTTTTTAGGCCTCGGGCATCACTCTCCGTGTTCGACCGGAGACATAGGCCGCAACAAGCGAACCAACCTAGACTCGGCGCGAGTCAGGCCGCGCGACGCCGCTCAATCGCTTCCCAGATCGCGGCGGCCACGTTGGTGCCGTCGAACCGCTCAAGCTCCTGGATGCCCGTGGGCGATGTCACGTTGATCTCAGTCAGATAATCGCCGATCACATCGATGCCGACGAAAATCTGCCCCTTCTCGCGCAGAAGCGGACCGATGCGGGCACAGATCTCATGGTCCCGCGCGGTCAGGCCCACGGGCTCGGGTCGGCCGCCGACATGCATGTTCGACCGGGTCTCACCCTCAGCCGGGACGCGGTTGATTGCGCCCACCGGCGCGCCATCCACGAGGATCACCCGCTTGTCGCCTGCGCGCACGTCGGGAAGGTATTGCTGCGCGATCAAAGGCTCGCGATTGATCGACGAAAAGAGCTCGTGCAGGCTTGTGATGTTGCGATCGTCCGGACCCAGACGAAAGACCCCGGCGCCCCCGTTGCCATAAAGCGGCTTAAGGATGATGTCGCCATACCGCGCCTTGAACGCCTTCAGCGTCTCAAGATCCCGGGCGATCATCGTCGGCGGCGTCAGGTCCGGGAACTGCAGCACCAACAGCTTCTCGGGATAGTTGCGCACCCAGAACGGATCATTCACCACAAGCGTGGTCTGGGCGAGGTGGTCCAGAAGGTGCGTGGTGGTGATGTAGCCCATGTCAAAGGGCGGGTCCTGGCGCAGCCAGACCACATCGCACTCTTTGAGATCACGGGTCTCTGCCGCGCCGAACGTGACGTGATCGCCGCGCACCCGGCGCACCGCGATCGGCCACCCGCGGGCCAGTATGCGTCCCTCGTCATAGGCAAGATTCTGGGGCGGGTAATAGAACAGCTCATGCTCCCGCGCCTGCGCCTCTTCGGCGAGCCGAAAAGAGCTGTCTGCGTCGATATCGACGGCATCGATCGGGTCCATCTGGAAAGCGACGGAAAGGGGCATGGCGGGCCTTGGGCAAGGAATGTCCGCCCTAGATGGCGCAAGCTCGGGCCGGGGGCAATCCCGTGCCGGTCAGGCCGCCATCACGTTCTCGACGATCGAAACCGCGCCGTGCCGGTTTACCAAAGCCACATCCACCCGTGCCGCGCTGTCGGTGCCGCCCGGTTCCCCGTCCAGCCATAGCTCGGCTGCCCGCTGAATCCGCCCGAACTGGCGCGGTGACAGGCGCTGTGCCGCGGTGTCAAAATCGCGCGCGGACTTCACCTCGACGAACACCGTCTCGCTGTGGTTGCGCATGACAATGTCGATCTCGCCCGCCGTGCTGCGCCAGCGGCTGGCCGCCAGCGCATAGCCCCGCCGGCGGTAAAGATCGCAGACCGTTTCCTCAGCCGCCCGTCCGGCATGATATGATCGGGCCCCGCTCATGAGGGTTTCCCAAGTCTCAAAGCGGCCTGGTAGACATCGCGGCGTGGCAGATCCAGAGCGTCCGCGACATCGCGCACCGCATCCTTCAGCGACTGCGTCGCCAGAGCCGCCCGCAAGGCCGCGTCCCGTTCCGCATCGCTGGCCCCCACCCGCCCGCGGTCAATCACGAGCACAATTTCACCCTTTGGTGTCTGGTCGGCAAAGCGGGCTGCAAGGTCCATCAGTGTTCCGCGTTCTACGGTTTCAAATTTCTTCGTCAGTTCCCGGCACACCGCCGCCTGACGTTCACCCCCCAGAACTTTCACACAAGACTTAATCATCGCTAAAGACCGCTTGGGCGCTTCAAAAAAAACAAGCGTCGCCGGGGTCGCGGCCAGTTCGCGCAGCACTCGCTCGCGCCCCGACGTGGCTGGCGGCGCAAATCCGGCAAACAGAAAACGGTCCGTGGGCAACCCTGACACGACCAGTGCCGCAAGGACTGCCGAGGGGCCCGGGGCCGCGTGGACCGGCATATCGGCGGCCAAGGCCTCACGCACCAAGGCGTAGCCCGGGTCGGCCACAAGCGGTGTGCCTGCGTCCGAGACATAGGCGACACTGCGGCCCTCGCGTATATGGTCGATCAGCAGCGGCCGCACTTTCGGACCGTTGTGATCGTGATAGGCCACCAGCGGGCGCTGGTTGAGCGCGATGCTATGGAGGCCCAGCAACCGCCGTGTCGTACGCGTGTCTTCGGCGGCGATCACATCTGCGCCCGCCAGAATGTCGAGCGCGCGCAAGGTGATGTCGCGGGCCGCGCCGATGGGCGTGGCAACCAGGTAAAGCCCGGGCGCGAGCGTGTGTGTTGCGCGCATCACGCGCTCCTCATTCAGAGCCGCGATTTACACCGGGCGGACTTGGGCCTAGGTTTGCGCCAACGCACGCGCAAACAGGTAAGGGTGCCCATGCTGTCCGTTTTCCGCCTCGCCCGCAAGGGGCGCGCCGCTGCGATTGGGCTTCTTGCGCTGATCGGTCTGGCGGCGTGTGATCTGCCCGCGCCGGGCGCGATGCTTGGCTCTCGCGACGCGGTGCCTGTGGCGCTGCTCGTCCCCACCAGCGCGCCCGACGGCGGCGCCGCCCTGGCCCAGAGCTTTGAGAACGCGGCCCGGTTGGCCATGTCGGATCTGGGCGATGTCGCGATTGACCTGAGGATCTACGACACCTTCGGCCAGCCTGCCGGCGCCACCAATGCTACCAACCAGGCGATTGCGGACGGTGCCGAGATCATCGTTGGCCCGCTCTTCGCGGAATCCGCCAATGCCGCCGGGGTGGCCGCGCGGTCGCGGGGGATCAATGTCCTGTCCTTTTCCAACAACCCCGCAATCGCGGGCGGCAATGTGTTTATCCTGGGCCGGACGTTCCAGGATACCGCCAACCGCCTGACCCGCTACGCGGCGTTCCAGGGCCGCACCGATATCATGATCGTCAACGCCGAAAGCCAGGCTGAACAGGCCGGGCGCGATGCAATTGCCCGCGCGATCGCGGCCAATGGGGTGCGGCTGGCGGGTTCCACCTCCTTTGCGCTGAGCCAGCAGGCGGTGATCGACGCGATCCCGGTGATCGCGGATCAGGTCGAAGCGAACGGTGCGAGTGCGATCTTCATGACCTCCGGCAACGACGGTGCGATGCCGTTTCTTGCCGAGCTTTTGCCCGAGAACGGCGTGGATCCGGCCGAGGTTCAGTTCATCGGGTTGCAGCGGCTCGACATCCCGTCGGGCGCGCTTGCGCTAGACGGGCTGCAGGGCGCCTGGTTTGCCGTACCGGACCCCGGGCTCGACGCACAGTTTCGCGCGCGCTACGAGACCGCCTTTGGCGCGGTTCCGCATCCGCTGGCAAGCCTGGCCTATGACGGGATTGCCGCGGTGGGCGCCTTGGCCTCGACCGGCAGCGCGCTTTCAGCCCAGGCGTTAACGCGGCCTTCGGGATTTGCTGGTGTTGGTGGGGTCTTCCGCTTTCTTCCCAATGGCGCCAATGAGCGCGGACTGGCCATCGCGCAGGTGCAAGACAAACAGGTAGTCTTCATTGACCCCGCCCCAAGAAGCTTTGGCGGCACCGGCTTCTAAAGCCCTCCCCGCCCGCAACCTTGCAGACAGGTTGATCCTCGCCCCGGACGAGATCTTTGATCGCGCCGGGATCGAGGCGGCCTTGCGTGCCGACCTGCCCAGCGGCGCGGATCCAAAGGCGGTGCGTGAAACGGTTGTCTCCGTTCTGAAGGAGGCGCTGGCGCAGGGTCGTGATGCGCTTGAAGACGCGTTTTCAACCTCGCCCGCCGACGCGCGCGGCATGGTCGCGGGCTATGCCTGTCTGACTGACTGCGTGGTCTCGACCGTCTTTCGCGCCGTCATTGACCATCTGCACCCCAAGCCCAACCCGACAGAGGGCGAACGCATCGCCCTTTTGGCGGTGGGCGGCTATGGCCGGGCCGAGATGGCGCCGTTCTCGGACGTCGATCTGCTGTTTCTCACGCCCTACAAGATCACCGCCTGGGCCGAGAGTGTCATTGAATCGATGCTCTACATCCTTTGGGACCTGCACCTGAAGGTGGGCCACGCAAGCCGCACGGTCAAAGACTGCCTGCGGCTGGGGCGCGAGGACTACACGATCCGGACCGCCTTGCTGGAACATCGCTACATCGACGGGCACGCGCCGCTCGCGGCAGAACTGTCGCATCGCCTGTGGAAGGACCTGTTCCAGGGCACGGGCGCCGCGTTTGTCGAGGCCAAGCTTGATGAGCGTGCCAAAAGGCATCGCAAGCAGGGCGGCCAGCGTTACGTGGTTGAGCCCAACGTGAAAGAGGGCAAAGGCGGGCTGCGGGATTTGCAGGCGCTGTTCTGGATCGCAAAATACGTCAATAATGTTGACGACCCCGCCGAGCTGGTCGAGTTGGGCACCTTCCGCAAGGAAGAATACGACGACTTTCTGAAGGCCGAGGATTTCCTGATGGCGGTGCGGTGCCATATGCACCTGATCTCTGGCCGCGCAATGGATCAGCTGACCTTTGACCTTCAGGTCCAGGTGGCCGAACGCATGGGCTATGCCGATCAGGGCGGGCGCAGGGCGGTCGAGCACTTTATGCAGGACTACTTTCGCCACGCGACACGGGTCGGCGATCTGACGCGGATCCTGCTCACGGCGCTAGAGGCGCAACACGCCAAGAAGGCGCCAGCGCTCGTGCGGCTCTTGCGGCGGCGGCGGCGGGTCAAGGACGGCTACAAGATCGTTCATAACCGGATCACGTTTGCCGACGAAGCCGCCTTTCTGTCCGACAAGCTGAACCTCTTGCGGATCTTTGAAGAGGCGCTGCGCACGGGCTATTTGCTGCACCCCGACGCGATGCGGCTGATTTCGGCAAACCTTGAGCTCTTCGATGACGAGATGCGGCAAGACCCCGAAGCGCGCCGGATTTTCCTCGATCTCCTGCTCAAACACGGAAATCCGGAACGCGCATTGCGCCGGATGAATGAGCTGGGCGTGCTGGCCGCGTTTATCCCCGAGTTTGCACCGATCGTCGCGATGATGCAGTTCAACATGTATCACTCCTACACGGTCGACGAGCATACCATCCAATGCATCTCGACCCTCGCCCAGATTGAGCGCGGGGAATTGGTTGAGGAACTACCGGTGGCGAGCCGGATCCTGCGCGAAGGCGTGGACCGCAGGGTGCTCTACGTGGCGCTGTTGCTGCACGATATCGGCAAGGGGCGCGACGAGGATCACTCGGTCCTCGGGGCGCGCATTTCCCGCAAGGTGGTGGCGCGGCTGGGCTTCCGTAAGGAAGATGCCGAAACGGTGGAATGGCTGGTGCGTTACCACCTGCTGATGTCAGACATCGCGCAGAAACGCGACCTCGCGGATCCGCGCACTGTCCGCTACTTTGCCAAGGCGGTGAAAACGCGCAAGCGTCTCGATCTGCTGACGGCGCTGACCGTCTGCGACATCCGCGGTGTCGGGCCGAACACCTGGAACAACTGGAAGGCCCAGCTGATCCGGACGCTTTACCGCGAAACGGCGAATGCGCTGGAAGGCGGGCTTGAGGACGTCAACCGCGAAAGCCGCGAAGACGAGGCCAAGCGCGCGCTGCGCGAAGCGTTGGCGGATTGGCCGGCCAAGGACCTGCGCGCAGAGACAAGCCGCCACTATGGCCCCTATTGGCAAGGGCTGCCGCCCGCGGCCCACGTCGTGCTGGCCAACCTTCTGCGCGACATGCCGGATGGGGCCGTGCGCACCGACCTTTATCTTGACGAAGATCGCGACGCAACGCGGGCCTGCTTTGCGTTGCAGGACCACCCCGGCATCTTCGCGCGGCTCGCCGGGGCGCTGGCACTCGTCGGGGCGAATGTCGTCGACGCGCGCACCTACACTTCGAAAGATGGGCACGCCACTGCCGTCTTCTGGGTGCAGGATGCCGATGGTAAGCCCTTCGCCGCCGCGCGCATGCCGCGCCTGCGGTCGATGATTGACAAAACGCTCAAGGGCGAGGTTGTCGCCCGTGAGGCCTTTAAGGATCGCGACAAGCTCAAGAAACGCGAGCGTGCCTTCCGCGTGCCGACGTCGATCACCTTCGACAACGAAGGCTCAGATATCTACACGATCATCGAGGTCGACACGCGCGACCGGCCGGGTCTTTTGTACGATCTGGCGCGCACGCTCGCCGCGTCGCACGCCTATGTGGCCAGCGCCGTGATCGCGACCTATGGCGAGCAGGTTGTCGACAGCTTCTATGTGAAGGACCTGTTCGGTCTGAAATACCACTCAAAATCCAAGCAAAAGGCCCTTGAGAAAAAGCTGCGCGCCGCCATTGAGCGCGGGGCGGAGCGGGCGCGCGACTGATGCGGCAAATCCGGCTGGTGTCGGCCTTTTTCACCGTCGGCGCCTGGACAATGGCCAGCCGTGTGCTGGGGTTTGTGCGCGATATCATGATCGCGGCCTTCCTGGGGGCCAGTCCGGCGGCCGAGGCGTTTCTGGTCGCCTTCTCGCTGCCCAATATGTTCCGGCGCTTCTTCGCCGAAGGCGCGTTCAACATGGCCTTTGTGCCAATGTTCTCGAAGAAACTTGAGGGCGGGGACGATCCAGAGGGCTTCGCGCAGGATGCCTTTGCGGGGCTGGCCGGTGTTTTGATCGTTGTCACAGTTGTTGCGCTGATCGCCATGCCCTGGCTGGTCGTTGCGATGGCCTCGGGGTTCATCGGCGATGCTCGGTTCGATTTGGCCGTCGACTACGGACGGATCGCCTTTCCCTACATCCTCTTCATCTCGCTGGCCGCATTGTTGTCCGGCGTCCTCAATGCCACGGGCCGCTTCATCGCCGCCGCCGCCGCGCCGGTCCTGCTCAATGTCTTGTTTGTCTCGGCAATGCTGGTCGCCGAAGCGATGGGATGGCCCATCGGCGACGCGCTGGCCGTCACGGTCCCGATTGCCGGGATAGCGCAGCTTGCGCTGGTCTGGTGGGCGGCCCACCGGGCGGGCTTCACGCTGCGCCCGGCCTGGCCGCGACTGACACCCGAGATCCGGCGCCTGGCCGTGATCGCGGCCCCGGCGGCGCTGGCGGGTGGGGTTGTTCAGATAAACCTTCTGGTTGGGCGGCAGGTGGCAAGCTTTTTTGACGGCGCCATCGTGTGGCTCAGCTTTGCCGACCGGCTCTATCAGCTCCCGTTGGGCGTTGTGGGCATCGCCATCGGCGTCGTCCTGCTGCCGGACCTGTCGCGGCGGTTGCAAGCCGGTGATGCCGCAGGGGGACAGGCCGCCTTTAGCCGTGCCACCGAAATCGCCTTGGCACTGACAGTACCAGCAGCCGTTGCCCTTGCCGTGATCCCCACACCGCTGGTCGCCGTGTTGTTCGAACGTGGCGCGTTCACCGCGGAAGACACGCGCGCCACCGCGCTGGCGGTCGCCGTCTATGGCCTGGGACTACCGGCTTTCGTCCTGCAAAAGGTGCTGCAACCGCTCTATTTCGCGCGCGAGGACACGAAGACGCCGTTCTACTACGCGTTGGTTGCGCTTGCGGTGAATGCCGTGCTCGCAATCGGTCTGGCGCCAGTCGTCGGCTACATCGCGGCCGCCCTTGGCACAACGCTGGCCGGATGGGCCATGGCCTATCTGCTGTGGCGCGGATCGCGCGATATGGGGCAAGCGGCCACCTTTGACGACCGCTTTCGCGCCCGGATTTGGCGCATTCTGGCAGCGTCACTGATCATGGGCGCCGCGCTTGGCGGCGCGGGCTATCTTGGTGCCGCGGCGTTCGACGCAGGCGCAGCCCGCTATGCCGCGTTGGCGGTGCTCGTCACCGGCGGGATGGTTGTCTACTTCGGCGCAGGTCAGCTTGTCGGTGCCTTTCGCCTGGCCGAACTGCGCGGCGCATTGAAGCGCTGATCACCGCTGGCGCAGCCGCGCCAAGGTGCGCGCAAGGCCGCCGGGACTGACCAGGGGCGAGATTGCAAAACCCGTACAGAACCCCGCAACCTCGGCAATCCAGTCCTTGCCTGTACCGAAAAGCAGACCAAAGACCAGCTGGATGAAGAGCAATACCGCGATGAGCGTAAAGGCCTGGTACTGCTGGCCGCCAACAGCGCCAATCTGCACCCACAGGATGAAGGTGAACGCCCCGATCAACCCATAGACCGCCGGATATCCGCCGGCGAGGGGGGCGGGGTCGTCGGTCACCAGCGCCAGCACCAGGGCGCCAACGATCGCGGCGGCAAAGAAGACGACTATGACCGCCCACGAGCTGAACACATCGCCCACCATCTTGCCCAGCGCCAAAAGGAAAACGAGCACCATGATCATGTGGGTAAAGCCCAGATGCACGAACGGGTAGGTGACGAACCGCATCACATGCTCTGGCGGCCATTGCCCGGCCTCCAGCATCAGATCGAAAATCGGCCCGAAGAACGCATATTGCTCCAGCGCCATCAGACGCCAACCAATCCCCTCGGCCCCGCCGACAAACCCTTGCGCCCCCGCGGCCAGCACCAGCTCGCCCAGCACGATAGGCAGCGCAAGCAAGATGACACCCGCAGGCAACGGGTTGATTGGCGGCGCGTTGGGGTCGCTGTTCATAGCCGGGCCTTTCTTGACGGGCGCGTGCGGCATGGGTAAGCGAGCCGGGCCGCAAAATCCACCACGGAGACTGTCATGACCACCCCCGCGTTCACGCCGCGCGTCTTTTCGGGCATCAAGCCCTCGGGCGGGCTGACACTTGGGAACTATCTCGGCATGGTCAAACGCGCCGTCGAGATGCAGAACGCAGGCAGCTTTGAGACCATCTATTGCATGGTCGATCTGCACGCGATCACGGTATGGCAAGACCCTGCGGACTTGCGCCATAACACGCGCGAGATTGCGGCCTTTCTGATTGCAAGCGGGATCGACCCCGACCGGTCCATCCTGTTCAACCAAAGCCAGGTTGCCGAACATGCCCAGCTTGCGTGGCTGTTCAATTGCGTTGCGCGCATGGGCTGGATGGGCCGGATGACCCAGTGGAAGGACAAGGCGGGCAAGAACTCGGAAAACGCCTCGCTCGGCCTCTTTGCCTACCCGGCGCTGATGGCGGCGGATATCCTGCTCTATCACGCGACCCACGTGCCGGTGGGCGACGACCAGAAACAGCACCTCGAGCTTACGCGCGACATTGCGACCAAGTTCAACAATGACTTCGGCGTAGAGTTCTTTCCAATCACCGAGCCGGTGATCGAAGGGGCGGCAACGCGGGTGATGAGCCTGCGGGATGGGTCGAAGAAGATGTCGAAATCCGATACTTCGGACATGAGCCGGATCAACATGGGCGACGATGCGGATGCCATCGCCAAAAAGATCCGCAAGGCCAAGACCGACCCCGACCCCCTGCCCGACAGCTATGACGGGCTGGCCGAGCGTCCGGAAGCGCGCAATCTGGTGAACCTTTACGCAGCTCTCTCTGAGACCTCCCGCGATGCCGTGATGGCCGAGTTTGCGGGTCAGCAATTCGGCGCCTTCAAGCCGAAGCTGGCCGAACTGGCTGTCGATAAGGTGGCGCCGATCTCGGCCGAGATGAACCGGCTGATGCAGGATATGGCCGAGATCGATGCGATCACGGCGAAAGGAGCTGAGCGAGCGCGGGCCATCGCCGCACCGATCCTTGAGCAGACCTACGATATTGTCGGACTGGTGCGCTAGGCGGCCACCACGTCACAAAACGGAAACACCGCATCGCTACGGTTGCCGCAGGTGTCGGCAGACGACACCCGCTGTCGGGCAAAGCCTCGTCCCCGCGATCTGGCCTATTCGGTCACGCCGTTAGGCCGGCCCGGCGCGAATTGGGTTAGCAGGTTCGGCACTTGCTCCCACGGCCTCTCGGCGCTCCCCGCCGGGAGGCCTGTTTCTCTCGCCAAAGGCCCGAAAACCCCACGATAAAGGTCTGGACAGTTGACCTTCCCACCCCTAGCTTTCGTCGGTCGGGAGGGCTCAGACATGGCAATCGGACAGAACCTGCGCACCTATTTCGAGGGCACGTGGCACGAGGGCGATGTGCCCGTGATGCGCGCCGCCGACCACGGCGCCTGGCTTGGCACATCCGTTTTCGATGGCGCGCGCTACTTCGACGGCGTCGCACCGGATCTTGAGGCCCATTGCGCCCGCGTGAACCGCTCGGCCGAGGCCCTGATGATCGAACCGACGGTCAGCGTCGAGGATATGGTGGCCATCGTCCACGACGGGTTGGCCGCGTATCCGAGATCCGCAGCGGTCTACATCCGCCCCATGTACTGGGCCATCGATGGGGATGTGACCGCTGTGGCACCGGCAACCGGGAAGACCGGCTTTGCCGTGTGCCTTGAAGAAATCCCGCTGGCCCCGCCCGAAGCCACGACCACGCTTGGCACAACCCAGTTCCGGCGCCCGGTTCTGGAAAGCAGCGTTGTGAACGCCAAGGCGGGATGCCTCTACCCCAACAACGCCCGGATGCTGAGGGACGTACGCGGCAGGGGGTTTGGGAATGCGCTCGTGGCCGATGCGATGGGCAACGTGGCCGAAAGTGCAACGGCCAATGTGTTCATGGTGCGCGATGGCGAAGTGCTGACGCCGATTGCAAATGGCACGTTCCTGGCGGGTATCACCCGCGCGCGGCACATGACCAACCTGGCCGAAGACGGCACGCCGGTCCGCGAGGCGGTGCTGAGCTTTGACGATTTCCGGCACGCAGACGAGGTCTTTTTGTCGGGCAACATGTCCAAGGTCACGCCGGTGACCGAATTCGATGGCACCCATTACCAGGTGGGCCCGGTCACGCGCCGGGTGCGCGAGATGTACTGGGACTGGGCGCTCAGCGCGTAGGGCCCGCCAAACTTCGAGATTGCGCCGCGGGCCATGCCCCGCCATGATCCAACAAGACGAGGGAGGTCTGTCGCATGCGCAAGTTCTTGGTTGTGCTGGATGACAGTCGCGAATGCTTGAACGCCATGCGTTTTGCCGCGATGCGGGCGGCGCATACTGGCGGTGGCGTTCAGATTTTGTCGATCATTCCACCCGATGAGTTCAATCACTGGATCGGCGTGGGCGATATCATGCGCGAAGAAGCGCGCGAGCGCATTCACGCACATTACGATGTCTTCGCCAAATGGATGCGGGACAAACAGGGCATAAGCCCTGAGCTTGTCATTCGCGAAGGCGAAGCGGTGCCCGAGATCCTTGCCCAGATCCGCGAAGACGATGAAATCGGGGTCCTGGTCCTGGGCGCCGGTACGGACAAGAAGGGCCCCGGACCGCTGGTGGCGCAGTTGACGAAGACGTCGGGCACCCTTCCCGTGCCCATCACCATCGTCCCGGGCGAGTTGTCGAAAGAGCGGCTTCAGGCTGTGACCTAGTTTAGAACTATTCTAAGCCACTTGACCTCAACCCGCTGACTGCGCATATACTGGCGACATCTGGAGGCGCGCATGTTTATTCAAACCGAGTCTACGCCGAACCCGGCGACCCTAAAGTTCTTGCCCGGTCAAACCGTGCTTGAGGCAGGTACAGCGGATTTCCCGACGCCCGAGGGCGCCGATAAATCGCCGCTCGCCACACGCGTTTTCGCGGTATCCGGCGTCACTGGCGTATTTTTCGGCATGGATTTCGTGACCGTCACCAAGTCGGACGAGACCGAGTGGGATCACATCAAGCCCGCAATCCTGGGCGCGATCATGGAGCATTTTCAGTCGGGCCAGCCTGTTATGGTCGGCGACGCGCCCGCCGCCGCAGGTCATGCCGATCATGACGGCCCCGACGGCGAGATCGTGGATCAGATCAAGGAATTGCTCGACACCCGCGTGCGCCCGGCCGTTGCGCAGGATGGCGGTGACATCACCTTCCACGGCTTTGACCGCGGCATTGTCTATCTGCATATGCAAGGCGCCTGTGCCGGTTGCCCGTCCTCGACGCTGACGCTGAAGATGGGGATCGAGAACCTGCTACGCCATTACATCCCCGAGGTGCTTGAGGTGCGCCCCGTCGCCGCCTAAGGCCGTGCCGCTTACCCTTGCCTTTGATACATCGGCCGCGCACTGCGCGGCCGCTCTTGTCTCGGACACACGGGTTCTCGGCATGCGGACCGACGAGATGGACCGCGGGCAGGCCGAACACGTGATACCGATGCTCGAAGACGTGCTGCGCGACGCTGGCGTGGGCTGGCGCGATCTTGATCGCATCGGCGTCGGTGTGGGCCCCGGCAATTTCACCGGCATTCGCATCTCTGTCTCGGCGGCACGTGGGCTGGCCCTGGGCCTTGGCATCCCGGCCATTGGCGTTACGGCATTGGAGGCGCTGGCGTTCGGTGTTGACCGGCCAGTCTTTGCAACCGTCGCGGCCCCGCGCGATGCGGTCTATGCGCAGATCTTTGCGGACGGCACGACAACAGAGCCCGCATTGGTGACGCTCGACACCCTGCCAACCCTGCCACCCGGCACAACTTGCATTGGCGCGCACGCCCGCGACGTTGCAGAGCGCACCGGCACGCGCGCACTGGACACTGCGCGTCCCGTGGCAGAGGCGATGGCCCGCATCGCTGCCACCCGCCAGGCGACCGATGCCCCCCGCCCCAAGCCGCTCTACATCCGCCCCGCCGACGCAGCACCGCCACGCGATCAGGCGCCCGTCCTGCTGCCATGACACCCGCGGCGCTTGCCGCGTTTGCCGCGCGCGCGCTTGACGGTGCCACGCGGGCCTGGAGTGCCAAGGAATTCGCAGATCTTCTCGACCACCCCGGCACGATCCTGACAACGACCCCGGACGCCTTCGCACTCGGCCGCGTCGTGGCAGGCGAGGCAGAGCTACTGTTGATTGCAACCGAGCCCGAGCGGCGACGGACGGGGGCGGCGCGCGCATGCCTGACGACCTTTGAAGAGACCTGCCAAACCCAGGGGGCCACAGCGGTGTTTTTGGAAGTGTCGCAGACCAACACCGCGGCCTTGGCGCTCTATGCCGCGGCCGGCTATGTCCAGGTCGGCGCGCGGCCAGACTATTACCGCACACCGCAGGGTGGCCTGGAAACCGCCCTTGTCTTGCGCAAGGCGCTTGGCCGGGCTGACGAGGCGTAAGCTGCCGTAAAACGGGGCAAACCGCGCCGCCGGGCACGCAAAGTGACCAAATCGCTATTGACCCTCTGCGGCGGCTGCGGCCTTAATCGGCAATGATCTGATCACGATCCACTGAACAACCGGCTGGGCCGCGTTATGGGCCACAGCCGCAACAATTGTAACTGGGAGAGTCATATGACCCTAATGAAGTCACTTCTCGGCGCCGCCGCCAGCGTCGCGCTGACGGCCGGATTGGCCAGCGCCGAGCCCGCGATCATCTTCGATCTGGGCGGCAAATTCGACAAATCGTTCAACGAGGCCGCCTTCAACGGCGCAACGCGCTGGGCCGAAGAAACCGGCGGATCGTTCCGCGAGATCGAAATGCAGTCCGAAGCCCAGCGCGAGCAAGCGCTGCGCCGCTTTGCCGAAGCGGGTGCCAACCCCGTCGTGATGACCGGCTTTGCGTTTGGCAACGTCCTGTCCGAAGTTGCGCCCGACTATCCCGACACGCAGTTCGCAATCATCGACATGGTGGTCGATCAGCCGAACGTGCGCTCGGTGGTGTTCACCGAGCATGAGGGATCGTTCCTGGTGGGCATGATGGCCGCCAAAGCCTCGTCGTCTGGCACCGTCGGCTTTGTGGGCGGCATGGATATCCCGCTGATCCGCAAATTTGCCTGTGGCTATGCCCAGGGCGTCAAGCATGTGAACCCCGATGCCGAGATCATCGCCAACATGACCGGCACGACACCGGCCGCATGGAATGACCCGGTGAAGGGCGGCGAACTGACCAAGGCCCAGATCAGCCAGGGCGCGGATGTGGTCTATGCCGCCGCAGGTGGTACCGGGGTCGGCGTGCTTCAGGCCGCGGCTGACGAAGGCATCCTGTCGATCGGCGTGGACTCGAACCAGAACTATCTGCACCCGGGCTCGGTCCTGACCTCGATGCTCAAGCGCGTGGACAACGCCGTTTACGAGGCGTTCACCACCGGTATGGACGGCTCATTCGAGACGGGCATCGTGGTGATGGACCTTGCCGCTGAAGGCGTGGGTTACGCCGTGGACGAGTTCAACGCAGAGCTTGTCTCGGACGAGATGCAGAGCGCCGTCGAAGAAGCGAAGGCCGCCATCATCGCCGGCGAGTTGCCGGTGCATGACTACACCTCGGACGACAGCTGCCCCGCGCTGACCTTCTGATCGGGTCCTAAAGGACCTGACCGGGGCCGCGCGATCGCCGTCGCGCGGCCCCACTTGCAAAGACCGCCACCCAAGGACCCCCCATGTCTGACGCCGCACCCGCCATCGAGCTTCGGGGCATCTCCAAGGCCTTTGGACCCGTGCAGGCCAACAAAGACATCTCGATCCGCGTTATGCCCGGGACAATCCACGGGATCATCGGCGAAAACGGGGCGGGCAAGTCGACGCTGATGTCGATCCTGTATGGGTTCTACAAGGCCGATGCGGGCGAGATTTTCATCAACGGCCAGCACACCCAGATCCCGGACAGCCAGGCCGCGATCAGCGCCGGGATCGGCATGGTGTTCCAGCATTTCAAACTGGTCGAGAACTTCACCGTTCTGGAAAACGTGGTGCTGGGCGCCGAGGACGGGGCACTCTTGCGCCCGTCGCTTGCCAAAGCGCGCACGCTGTTGACCCAGCTGGCCGAAGAATACGAGCTGAACGTGAATGCAGATGCGCTGATCGAGGACATCGGCGTGGGCATGCAGCAGCGCGTTGAGATCCTGAAGGCGCTCTACCGGCAGGCCGAAATCCTGATCCTAGACGAGCCGACGGGCGTTCTGACCCCCGCCGAGGCCGACCACCTGTTCCGCATCCTGCGCGGGCTTCGGGATGAGGGCAAAACCATCATCCTTATCACCCACAAGCTGCGCGAAATCATGGACGTCACCGACACGGTCAGCGTGATGCGGCGCGGCGAGATGACGGCAACGGTCAAGACGCCAGAGACCAGCCCCGAAGAGCTGGCCGAACTTATGGTCGGACGCAAGGTCCTGTTGCGCGTCGACAAGAAACCCGCACAGCCCGGCGCGACGGTGCTTGAGGTCGACAACCTGCGGATCACCGATGACAAGGGTGTTGAACGGCTCAAAGGCGTTTCGCTCAACGTAAAGGCTGGCGAGATCCTCGGCATTGCCGGGGTAGCCGGGAACGGGCAATCCGAGCTTCTCGAAATCCTGGGCGGCTATGCCCGGGGCACCGGCGCGATCCGCGTCAACGGACAAGAGATCGACCTGACCGGCGCCCATTCCGATGGCCAATCCCGCCGCGCGCGCGGCATTGCGCATGTTCCCGAGGACCGCCAGCGCGAGGGCCTGATCATGGATTTCATGGCCTGGGAAAACACCTGCTTTGGCTATCACCACGATCCGGTCTACCAAAAGAACGGTCTCAGTATGAACAACACCGGCATCGTGGCCGAGACCGAGGCCAAGATGGGCCGCTTCGACGTGCGCCCGCCGAACCCGCGCCTGACTGCGAAGAGCTTTTCCGGCGGCAACCAGCAAAAGATCGTGCTCGCCCGTGAAATTGAGCGCAATCCCGACCTTCTGCTGATCGGCCAGCCCACGCGCGGGGTCGACATCGGCGCGATTGAGTTCATCCACCAGCGGATTATCGAGCTGCGCGATGCGGGCAAGGCGATCCTGCTGGTGTCTGTGGAGCTGGACGAGATCATGTCGCTGTCGGATCGGATTGCCGTCATGTTCGACGGCCAGATCATGGGCGAACGCGATCCGGCCAAGACGAACCAGAAAGAGCTGGGCCTTCTGATGGCGGGCATTACTGATACATCGGGCGCCCTGCCCGAAGCCGTGGAGGCCTGAGACGATGCAGAAGATGCCGCAATGGGCCGATGTCTTTCTGATCCCGCTGATCAGCCTGCTGATTGCCTTCTTCATCTCTGGTCTTGTGATCCTGGCAATTGGGGAAAGCCCGATCGAAGCCGTGCAGATCATGGTCACCGGTGCGCTCGGGTCGACCTATGGCTGGGGCTATACCCTGTATTACACGACCAATTTCATCTTCACCGGCCTCGCCGTCGCCGTGGCTTTCCACGCGCGATTGTTCAACATCGGGGGTGAGGGGCAGGCGATGTTGGGCGGCCTTGGGGTGGCGCTTGTCTGCCTGTCCATCGACTGGCCGCATTGGCTGGTGGCACTCCCCGTCGCGCTGATCGGCGGCGCGCTTTTCGGGGCGGCCTGGGCGGCGATCCCGGCCTACCTACAGGCCAAGCGCGGCAGCCATATCGTGATCACCACGATCATGTTCAACTTCATCGCCGCAGCGCTCTTGAACTACATGCTGGTCAACGTGATGCGCCCCCAGGGCGCGATGGACCCGGCCAGCGCACGCTTCCCCGAGGGCACGAACCTGCCCACCTTCCAGGACATGTTTGCTACAGCCGAGATGCCGCTTTTCCGCGGCGCGCCGGTGAATGTCAGCTTCTTTATCGCGATCGCGGCCTGTTTCCTTGTCTGGTGGCTGATCTGGCGCACGCGGCTGGGCTATGAAATCCGTGGCTTTGGCCATTCCGAAACGGCGGCGGTCTATGCCGGGATCTCACCGGTCAAGATCACCGTGATTGCCATGCTGATCTCGGGCGGTCTGGCCGGGTGCATGGCGATCAACAACGTGATGGGCGAGGCAGAGCGTTTGGTCCTGAACTCGGTCGAGGGCGCGGGCTTTATCGGGATTGCCGTGGCGCTCATGGGCCGATCGCACCCGTTCGGTGTCCTGCTTGCGGCGTTGTTATTCGGGTTCCTCTATCAGGGGGGCGCCGAGTTGAGCCTTTGGTCCAACATCCCGCGTGAACTGATCGTTGTGATCCAGGCGCTGGTGATCCTGTTCACCGGGGCGCTGGACAATATGGTGCGCATGCCCCTGGAAAAGCTGTTCCTGGCGATGTCGCGCAAGCCTGACGCGTCGAAGGCGGCGGCCAAGACGGAGGCCGCGGAATGATCGAGCATCTGCCAGGCTTTCTCGCCGCCTATGCCATCCTGGTGGTGGCCGCCTCCTCGCCCGGGCCGGCGGTCGCGATGCTTTTGGGCATCTCGGCCAGTTCTGGCCGCAGTGCCGCGCTTGTGGCCACGGTCGGGATTGCGTTTGGAAGCGTGGTGTTGAACCTGCTGACCCTGTTGGGCGTGGGCCTTCTGTTGACCCAGGCCGCTTGGGCGATGATGGCGCTCAAGCTGGTTGGCGCAAGCTACCTTGCCTGGCTGTCCTACCAATCCTTCCGCAAGGCCGTTCACCCGCCCGAGGTCAGCGCCGCAACCGTCGCGCGCCGTAGCGTGGGACGCACCTTCCTCGCCGGGTTCCTGCTGCAGGTGACCAACCCCAAGGCCATCGTCTTCTGGCTGGCCATCGCCGCCGTCGGCGCAACGCGCGGGGGCGGGCCCGAGGTGATCGCGCTCTTCGTCGCCGGGGCCTTTGTGATCTCATTCGGATGCCACGCGGCCTGGGCACTGATCCTGTCTTCGGTGCCGGCGCAGCGCGTCTATGCCACGGGGCGGCGCTGGATCGAGGCGGGCTTGGGCGCCCTCTTCGCGACCTTCGCCATCAAGCTGGCCGTGGAAAGGGTCTGAGCCATGGATTTCGCAACCGCCCTTCAGATCCTCGACTCCACGATCCGCCTTGCAACACCGCTCTTGCTGGCCTGCCTGGCCGGGCTCTTTTCCGAACGGGCCGGGATTTTCGACATCGGGCTTGAGGGCAAGATGCTGGCGGCGGCGTTTTTCTCTGCCGCTTTCGCCGCAATCACCGGATCGGTCTGGGTTGGTCTCTTGGCCGGGATCGCGGCGTCCGTCGTCCTGTCCGGGATCCACGGGCTTGCCTCGATCACCTTCCGCGGCAATCAGCTTATCTCCGGCGTGGCGATCAACTTCCTGGCCGCCGGATTGACGGTGCTGATCGCGCAGGACTGGTTCAGCCAGGGCGGGCGCACGCCATCCCTGTCGGGCGACGCGCGGTTCTCGCCAATGGAATGGCCGCTGGCGGGTGTGATGGAAAACGTCCCGGTCTTCGGCCCGATCTATGCCGAGCTGATTTCGGGCCATACGATCCTCGTCTACATCGCGATCCTTGCCGTCCCGGCAAGCTGGTACGTGCTGTTTCGGTCCCGCTTTGGTCTGCGCCTGCGCGCGGTGGGCGAAAACCCGGCGGCGGTGGACACGGCGGGGATCTCGGTCGTGCGCATGCGCTACACCGCGGTTGCGATCTGCGGGCTGCTCTGCGGGCTGGCCGGGGCGTACCTGGCCACCGGGCTCGCCGCGGGCTTTGTAAAGGATATGAGCGCGGGACGCGGCTTTATCGCGCTGGCCGCGTTGATCTTTGCCAAATGGCGCCCCTGGTACGCGCTTTACGCCTGTCTCTTGTTCGGTTTTCTCGAGGCGATCGGCAACCGCTATCAAAACATCGAACTGATCGGCGTCACCCTGCCGGTGCAATTCATGCAGGCCCTGCCCTACATCCTGACCGTGGTGATCCTGGCGGGCTTTGTCGGCAAGGCGATCCCGCCCCGCGCGGGCGGCGAGCCCTACGTCAAAGAGCGCTGATACGAAAAAGGGCAGGCGCCCATGGCCCCTGCCCTTCCTGTTCCGGATCCTGACAGATCACTCGCCCGCGACACGCGCCTCGGGGTTGAAGCGGGTCTCATCGGTAATCGTGAACTGACCGCGCTTAAGCTTCTGGATCTTGCCCTGGCGCAGCAGCTGGCCAAACGACCGCAGCCCAGCCTCACGGGTAAACGTCTCTTGCTCGTAGCTCGCCACCCGCCGCATGAGCTGCGGACGCGAGAACTCACGCCGGCCTTCAACAAAGGCGGAATAGGCCGCCGCAGCTTCCAGCAGATCGGGCAGCTCGGTCGCGCCCATCTGTTGGGCGAACTCGGCAAAGCTGTTCGCACCGTCGGCCATCGGATCCTCTTGCTGGACGATGGTCTTGGTGTTCACGCGACGGGGCAGGATCGACTTGCGGTCTACCGCCTCCGCCGCGCCATCGACCCGCTGCTCGGAGACGAGCATCAGAGGCGAGGGCGCCTCGCCCATGGGTGAGGGGCGCGCATCGCTGGCTTTGGTATCATCGGGGCGGCGCGGGCGCACCACCTTGGCCAGATCGGCGCGGTACTGGCTCTGCTCTTCTTCGGCGGCGGCGCTTTTCTCGACGCCAAGATTGAGCAGGCGGTCGGCCTTGGTCGCAGCAACCGCAGCCTTCAGATGCGCAATGGCCGACCGGCGGCGGCTGCTTTCGGTTTCGTCCAGCTTGGAGTTCGTTTCCTCCAGAATCCGGTCGAAGGCAGCCTCTGCACTGGGCTCATCCTCAAACCCGATGTCGCCATCGGCGTCGTCACCCTCGGCCGCTGGCGCGGCTTCAGCGTCGAGGTCGTCGCTTTCAGCCGCCGCGAACACCTCATCCGCGGTGTCCGAGACCTCTTCCGCCGCAGGCTCTACCTCATCCTCCGCCGTGACGGCAGCCGTCACCGCGGCAAGCACGCTCTCATCGGCATCGGGCGCATCGTCAGGCTCTTGATCCTCTGCAACCGCCTCAGGCGCGGCTTCCTCAAACTCAGGCTCGTCTTCAACATCGCTGTCGAGCGCCTCTTCCGGCGCGTCCTCGGCGACAACGTCCTCATCCGAGGCACCGTCAAGCGCCTTCAGGTCTTCCAGATCGATCGGGTCGTCGAGATCGTCCGTAAGCGCGATCTCGTCGACCGTCTCCTCTTCGGCCACGCCGTCCTCGTCTTGCGGCATGTCCTCGTCGGACAGCGCTTCAGCGTCGGCCTCACCCACGATCTCAGCCGGGGCCTCCTCGGGCGCGTCCTCAAAGGCGGCTGCGAAAAATTCCTCATCCTCGCTCTCATCCACCGGGTCGGTGGCGACGATCGGATCGACCTTGGCGGTATCGGATCGCTTGAGCTGGATGATGCGGTTGGTGATATCGCTGGCATCCGCGAACACCGGCTGTGGCGCGGGTGTGATGTCGGCGTCCTCGAACTCCGATGGGTCGCCTGTGCTGTCCGGGGCGACATCTTCCGAGGCCGGGGCCTGGGGCGCGGCCTCTTCGACGTTGCTCGGCAGCGGATCGATATCGGCAATCGGGCCAATTTCGTCGGCGGCGTCCACATCGTCGAACGCGCTTTCGATGGGGGCTGAAAACGGGTCTGCCGTTGTCAGGGGGGCATCAAAGCCGTCATCTGCATCGTCGTCGGTGCGGCTGCGCGCGACAACGGCGCGGATGCGGCTTAGCTTGGCGGCGATGCTGCCATCATCGGTTTCGTCAATCTCAACCGGATCTGCCTGCGCAACAGCGGCAGGGGCGACCTCGGCGACCGGTGCCGCAGGCGTGTTCGCCACCGGCGCTGGTGCATCCTCTTCAAGCTGGCGCAGAACGATGCCGTCATCGGCCACCCGGGCCTCGACGCGGCGCTGAACCTCTTGCTCGGCGATGCGATGCAGCATCTCGGCATCCGGGGTCGGCGGCTCGGCGCCAAAGTACCGATCATCCGCCGCAAGGTCGCGGAAATACTCGGCAATCGACTTCATCGTCGAAAAGGGATCATCGAAGCCTTCGAGCGTACAAGAGAACGTCCCGTACGACACAGTCAGGATTTTGCTCGGGCCTACCATCGTTGTCGCTTTCTCCCCCGATCCAGCGGAATTTGTTGATCGTCAATTGCCCTTCAAATTGGAACAGACTGTGGCATTTCGGTGGATTTATTCTGGGCGCAAGTGTGATCTGTTTCTTGTGCAAATACAAATCAAGTCACCGCGTCCATGATCCTGCGCAGCCCAAATCCCGTGACCCTGATCGGTGCCAGCGATGCTAGCCCGCAAGATGTTGACGAATGCCTAACGCTGGCCCCAACGCTTGTGGCCGCCGATGGGGGGGCGGCCACCGTTCTGGCCCAAAATCGTGTGCCCGAGGCCGTGATCGGCGATTTTGACAGTTTGCCCGCCGAAATGCGCGCAACCCTGCCGACCAACCGCCTGCACGCCATTGCCGAGCAGGAAACCACGGATTTCGAGAAATGCCTGCACGCAATTGACGCGCCGCTCATTCTTGCCATCGGGTTCACTGGTCGACGGATCGACCACGAATTGGCCGTTTACAATGCCTTAACCCGACGCCCAGACCGCCCCTGCATCGTTCTGGGGGCCTCTGATCTGGTGTTTCTGGCCCCGCAAAAGCTGACCCTCGATCTTGAGGTTGGCAGTCGGCTGTCGCTGTTTCCCATGGGGCCTGTGACGGGCCGGTCTGACGGCTTGGAATGGCCGATAGACGGGCTGAATTTCGCACCAAACGGCCGGATTGGCACATCTAATCGGGTAACCGGCCCGGTTCTGCTCGAATTTGATGCGCCTGCGATGCTGGTGGTTATGCCGCGGGCGGCGCTTGGTGCTGCGATAACTGCACTTGCTGGCGGCTGAGCGTACGCTCGCGAAAGACGATGTAGAGCCCCGCCGATACTGTCACAATGATCCCCACAAGGGCCAGACCGTTCGGAAATTCGTGAAACAACAGCCACCCGACGCCAGCGGCCACCGGAATCTCGAGATACTGCATGGGCGCAAGCGTGCTGGCCGGTGCATAGCGCAGGCTAAGCGTCATCAGAACATGGGCAATCGTCCCAAGCAGGCCCAGGGCCAGCATCAGCCACAAGACACCGGGTGTCAGCAGATCGGGGTTGATCCGGTCAATCCCAAGCAGGATCGCCACACCCAGCGCCGGGATCAGAACCGCGCTGGCCATGGCGCCGCTGATCGCTTGCAAGGCAAACGGGTCAATGTCGCGCGCAATCATGCGGGTGACCAGAATGAACCCTGCGAATATGACCGCTACCAGCAAAGGCACGAGGGCGATGGGACCAACATTCACAAAACTTGGCTGGATCACCAAAAGAGTTCCGACAAACCCAACGAGACAAGCGGCAATGCGGCGCCAGCCGACCTCTTCCCCCAAGATGAAGTGGCCAAGCAGAAGCAGGATGAAGGGCATGACGAAGGCAATGGCGATCGCATCTGCCAGCGGAAGATAGCGCAGCGCGATGAACATCAGCCCGATGCCCGAGATATGCAGCGCCGTGCGCCCCACCATCAACAGCCATTGCGTCCGGCTAAGCTCCCACGTGCCCATCCGCATCACGACAGCCGGTGTCAGCACCAGGGCCTGCACGCCGAACCGCACGACCAGCAGCAAAAGCAGGGGTGCGACATAGCCCAATAGCTTGGCGATGCCGTCCGCCAACGGGGCAAGCACGCAAAAACTCAGCATAAGGACGATGCCCAAAAGGGGCCTGTCGGTGTGCATTCCGTCAACCTAGCCGTGTATGCGGTGGTGCGCAAACAGATGTCGCTAAACGGTGTGTGTCACCCAACGGGCAATAAGATCGCGCTGCAGTGCACGGGCCCGGCGCGACCATCCGCGGGTCCCCGGCGGGCGTTCGCGGTTGGGAATGGGCACGGCATCGCGCCGGGGCATGTCGGCGCTGAAAATCGCAAAGGCCAGCGGGCGCTTGTCCTTCACCTCGATGTATCCGGCAAGGCCGCTGACAAAGTTCAGCGTTCCGGTCTTTGCCACAACGGTGACACCCGGTGTGTCCACCCGCACCTCGCGCAGCAGGGGTTTTAGCCGGTCTCCATCCCGCGCCGCGGCCTGGAGGATGCGCACCATATCGGGCGCGGTGACGCGGGCGCCATAGCCCAGCCCGGAATGATCGACAAAGCCGGTGCTGCGCGTGCCGGCTTCGCTTGCAAACCACTTGTTCATCGCACGCGCCGACCGGATCAGGCTCGCCGGGCGCGTGCCATCCTTGAGCGTCGCGGTCAGACCCACCATCTCTGCGGTGAGGTTCGTGGAATAGCGCAACATGCCCGTCAGCATCTCGGGCAGCGGCGCGCTGGCATGCGCGGCGATGACGGCGCCTTCGACGGGGCCCACAGGATCGGCGCCACGTTTGAGAACAATGCCGTGCGACCGGGCAAGGGTCATGAACACCTCGGCCGCGTATTCCGCGGGGCGGCTTATCGGCAGCCAGCGGGCACCGTCATTGCCCAGGGCGCGGCGCGCAACGCTCCACGCGTCGCGTTCGCGGCTGTGCTCCACTGCAAAGACGGGTGACGATCGGTCGACAATCTCCATCGTTGCCAGGCCGACGCCCGGACGAAACTTGCGCGCCCGGGCTTGCATGGTGATGTCGTACCCCTCTTTCGCACGGCGCCATTCGAAGTGAACGCGATTGAAATTGAGGTTCAGCCCCCCCACCGCCGGGTTATAGGCCACCTGATCGGGTTGGTCGGGGTCGATCCAGGGCAGCGACGGCAAAACATCGTGGCGCACGCGGAACTTGCCGGTCACCTCGACAACGCCCGCCTCTTTCATCTGGGCCGCCAGCGCGCCCAGATCATCGGTGTTGAGCGTCGGATCCCCGCCGCCCACGAGAATCAGATCCCCGTCGACCCGCCCGTTCACGATGGGCGCGGTTGCGATCAGGCGGGTGCGGAACCGAAAGGCGGGGCCCAGCCGGTTCAGCGCGTACCAGGCCGTCGCAGCCTTGGCGACCGAAGCGGTGGGAAGCCGCGCGGCCGGTTCATGGGCTTCGAGCATGTCGCCGCCCTTGGCATCGGCCACGGCAAAGCAGGTGGGCCCGCCAAGCCCGGCCTTTTCCAGCAACCCAGCATAGGGCGGCGGTGCAAGGGGAGGGGCCGGTTGCGCCGCCGCGACAACGCCGCGCGGAGGCGGGCGCACGGACACCTCGGGCGCCCGGGCCAGAACCGGGGACGCACCACTTGCCAACAGCCCGGCGATGACGCCGCGTCTGGAAATCTGCCTCGACATGGCGCGGAGTTAAACGTGCGCCCCTGCACCGATCAAGCGTCAAGTCGCTCCAATTGACGCGGTGTTGCACGCCCGATATGGCAGCACTTATGACCCGGGCAGCGCTGTTGATGATCTTGGGCATGTCGCTCATTCCCCTGGGTGACAGTGCCGGTAAACTATTGGTGGAAAACCATAATATCGCGCCACCCTTCGTGGCCTGGTCGCGGTTTGCCCTAGGCGTTCTGCTGCTGGTTCCGTTTCTGACCACGCGGGAAATTGATCGGCGCTATCTGTTCGACTGGCGGATCATTCTGCGCGGCGCGCTGATCACCGGGGGCATCCTGTCGATTCTCACCGCGCTCAGCACCGAACCCCTGCCGAACGTCTTTGCCGCCTTCTTTGTCGGCCCCATCGTCTCGTATGTCCTGTCGATTCTGTTGCTCGGCGAAAAGGTGAGCCTGCTGCGGTCCCTGCTGTTGGGAATGGGCTTTGTTGGCGTGCTTTTTGTTGTCCGCCCGGGCTTTGGAATGACGCCCGGCCTTGGCTTTGCCGTGCTCGCAGGCACCTTCTATGGCACTTACCTGGTGGCCAGCCGGTGGCTGGCGGGTGTCGCGCCGTCACGATCGCTGCTCTTGTCGCAGCTTCTGACGGGGGCGGTGTTGCTGACGCCGCTGGGGCTGCTCAATTGGCCGGACCTTGGCCTGACGGCAACCGCGCTTATCGCACTCAGCGCGGCGGCATCGATGGGCGGCAACTATCTTCTGGTGATCGCCTACGGGATTGCCCCGGCAACACGGCTGGCACCCTTCGTCTATTTTCAACTCATCGCGGCCGTGGGCCTCGGGTGGGCGATCTTTGGCGATTTGCCCGATGCCCTGGCCTGGGCGGGGATCGCGCTGCTTGTTCTGTCGGGGTTTGCGACGCTGGCGCTGCGCCGCTAACCGCCCCACTCGCCCCGCGCGCGGATCGCGGTGGAGGAGGAGTTGTCGAGCGGGACGTTGACAAAACACCAGGCTGGCGGCGCGGCCTGTGCCAAGCGTGCCGCCTCGCGCCCACGCAGGCGGAACCGCCGGTATTTGCCCGCCGCCACGGACATCCGTGCCGAAATCCGTTGGCCCGGACGGGCGATGACGCCGATGGGGACCGTGCGCATGATCCATTCCCACTGATCCCAGTGGTGAAACCCCGCCAGATTGTCGGCACCCATCAGCCAGACAAACCGTACACCTGGATAGCGCCGGATCAACGCGCCAAGCGTCTCGGCGGTGTAGCGCGTGCCCAGCCGGGCCTCGAGATCGCTCACAACAACGCTTGGATGATCGACCAGCTCATGTGCCGCGCCCATCCGCTGTGCCAGGGGGGCCGGGCCGCGTGTCTTCAGGGGATTGCCGGGTGACACCAGCCACCACACGCGGTCGAGCCCGAACCGTTTCAACGCCTCGCGCGTGATGTGCAGATGTCCGCCATGGGGTGGGTCAAACGAGCCCCCAAGAAGGCCGATTACCATCCCCGGGCGCGCGACGGGCAAGCCCGCGTTGTTCATGTACGGCCTCCCGCCCGTCTGTCGGAGCCCGTGGTAGCAAATGCCGCGGGCTGTGCAAATGCCAGCCCGGCGGGTTCAGCAATTCGGAATGTTGACCGCAAGCCCGCCCAGCGAGGTCTCTTTGTACTTGTCGCACATATCCTCGCCCGTCTGACGCATCGTCTCGATGCAGGCGTCAAGCGGGACCAGATGTGTCCCATCCCCGCGCAGCGATAGCGACGCGGCAGAAACCGCCTTGATCGCGCCCAGGCCGTTGCGCTCGATACACGGCACCTGAACAAGGCCGCGGGCCGGGTCGCAGGTCATCCCAAGGTGATGCTCCAACGCGATCTCTGCCGCGTTCTCGATCTGCTCGGGCGTCCCGTCCAGCACAGCGCAAAGCCCGGCCGCGGCCATTGCACTGGCCGAGCCGACCTCGGCCTGGCACCCGCATTCCGCCCCGCTGATCGAGGCGTTGTGTTTGACCAGCCCGCCAATGGCCGCCGCCGTCAGCAAAAACTCTCCCACACGGCGGCGCGAGGCGCCGGGGACATGTTCCAGGTAGTATTTGATGGTTGCGGGCACGACGCCCGCCGCGCCATTTGTGGGCGCCGTCACCACCTGGCCACCCGCGGCGTTTTCCTCGTTTACCGCCATCGCATAGGTGCTGATCCAGTCGTTGATCGTATGCGGCGCCGTCAGGTTGCGCCCGCGTTCCGCCATCAAGGCGGCATGGATGCCACTGGCCCGGCGCTTGACCTTCAGCCCGCCGGGCAGAATGCCCTCACCCGCCAACCCGCGCGCAATGCAATCGTCCATCACGGTCCAGATCCGGTCGAGCCCCTGATCCAGGTGCGCAGCCGTCATCCGGGACAGTTCGTTGATACGCTTCAGATCGGCGACCTGTTTGCCTGTCTCGGCGCACATGTCCAGCATCTGGGCGGCTGTGTGGAACGGGAAGGGAACCGGCGGTCCGTCATCGGTGTTCTTGCCCGCCGCAAGCTCACCCTCGGTCATGACGAACCCGCCACCCACCGAGTAGTAGGTCTCTTGCGCGATGACATCGCCCTGGGCGTCGGTGGCCATCAGCACCATCCCATTGGCGTGCCCCGGCAGGGGCGGACCATAGTCGAAGATCACGTCCTCATCGGGGTCAAACCGCAGCGGCTCCAGCCCCTCGGGCGTCACCTGCTTGCGCGCGCGGATCCGGGTAAGCGCAGCCTCGGCGGCATCGGCGTCATAGCTGTCGGGCAGAAAACCGGCGAGGCCGAGGATCACGGCGCGGTCGGTCGCGTGGCCCACGCCGGTAAAGGCCAACGAGCCGTGCAGCCGCGCCCGAACCCCGGCAGGCGAGAACGGTGAGGCGCGCAGGGTCTCAAGAAACCGCGCGGCAGCCACCATCGGCCCCATGGTGTGGGACGAGGATGGACCGATCCCCACCTTGAACATGTCGAATACGGACAAGAACATTGCCGATCTCCAAACCTATCGGCTGCATGTGGGGCACGCGTGGCGGTCCGTCCACGCTGAAAGCGACTTATATCGCCGTGTGCGAGACGCCCGGATCGTCCGAAGATGGGTTTTCGCGGAAATATCGACAATGCGCTCGCACCCGACAGGAAGGGCGCCTATAAGGCGGCAATCCAACCACCCGGTGAGCCCGATGCCGCAAAACCTCTCCCCCATCGACACCGCGAAATTCGTCGCGGCGAAGCGGTCTTGCGACTATGTCGAATCCGGGATGCGGGTGGGCCTGGGCACCGGATCGACGGCGGCCTGGCTGGTGCGCTGTCTGGGCGAGATGGTGCGCGACGACGGGCTGGATATCGTGGGCGTGCCGACCTCATCCCGCACAGCGCAACTGGCACGCGATGCCGGGATCCGTATCTCAACGCTTGATGACGTCAAATGGCTTGATGTCACCATCGATGGCGCGGATGAGTTCGACAGCGAGTTAAACCTGATCAAGGGCGGTGGTGGCGCGCTCTTGCAGGAAAAGATTGTGGCAACCGCCAGCGATCAGATGATCGTCATCGCCGACCTGACCAAACGGGTGGATACGCTGGGCGCCTTTCCCCTGCCTGTCGAGGTGGTGCCCCTTGGCTGGCAGACCACCAAGGCGCTGCTGGAAGAGACACTGTCCTCGCTTGACGTGCTGGGCGATACGTCGAACCTGCGGATGAACGGCGACACGCCCTATGTGACCGATGAAGGAAACTATATCCTCGACCTGCATCTCGGCCGGATTGGCAATGCGCGACAGTTCGGGATCGTGATCAACCAAATCCCCGGGATCGTCGAGAACGGTCTTTTTATCGATATCTGCGACGTCGCGATCGTGGGCCATGGCGATGGCCGCGTGGATGTAAACGACATCAACTCGGGCACGACGGAACAATCCGTTGTCGATTTCGTGGATACCGAGAACCTTTTCACCGACCTGGCCGAGTGAACGATGACTTTTGACTATGACCTTTTCGTGATTGGCGGCGGCTCGGGCGGCGTACGTGCAGCAAGGATCGCCGCCTCCGAAGGCGGCGCCAAGGTGGGTATCGCCGAGGAAAGCCGCATGGGCGGCACCTGCGTCATCCGGGGCTGCGTGCCAAAAAAGATCATGGTCTTTGCCAGCGGATACCGCCGAAACATGGATCTTGCCGCCAGCTATGGCTGGAATGTTTCGACCGGTGATTTCGACTGGATCGGGTTTCGCACCCGCCTGCATCAAGAGCTTGATCGCCTGGAAGAGGCCTATCGCACCAATCTGCTCAAGTCGGGGGTCGAGATCTTCAATTGTCGGGCGACGGTGGCCGATCCGCATACGGTGGCGCTGGCGGACGGGCGCACGGTAACCGCCAAGCACATCCTGATCGCCGTCGGCGGACATCCCGTCTTCCCCGACGACCGCGCGCGCGAGCTTGGGATTTCCTCGAACGAGGTGTTCCACCTCGACGAGATCCCCAAAAAGCTACTGATCGTGGGCGGGGGCTATATCGCGTGCGAGTTTGCGTGCATCTTCAACGGCTTTGGCACCGAGGTCACCCAGTTCTATCGCGGGGCTCAGATCCTGCGCGGGTTTGACGAGGAATCCCGCGGTCTCATCGCCGAGGGCATGCGCGAGAAAGGCGTGGATATCCACGTCGGCACGACGATCATCGACATGGAACGCCGCGACGAAGGGATCTGGGTCAAAGCGTCGAACGGGCGCGAAGACACGTTTGACCACATCCTCTTTGCCACTGGTCGCGATCCGAACACTGCGGGCCTCGGGCTGGAAGAGGCGGGCGTCAGGCTCGGCCGGCGCGGCGAGGTGCTCGTGGATGACTACAGCCAGTCGAACATCCCGTCCGTCTATGCGGTGGGGGATGTGACCGACCGCATCAACCTCACACCTGTGGCCATCCGCGAAGGCCACGCCTTTGCCGATACAGTGTTCGGCGGCAACAAACGCGCCATGGACCATGACCTTGTCGCAAGTGCGGTCTTTACCCAGCCCGAGTACGGCTGTGTCGGTCTGACCGAGGAAGAGGCGCGCGAGGATTACAAGATCGATGTCTATTGTACATCGTTCCGCCCGATGCAGACCGCGTTCCCCGGAAAACCTGACCGCGTGCTGTTCAAACTTGTGGTCGATCAAGACACCCAGCGCGTGCTTGGCTGCCATATTGTGGCCGACGGCGCGGGCGAGTTGATCCAACTCGCTGCGATCGCGGTCAAAATGGGCGCGACCAAGCAGGACTTTGACCGCACGGTGGCAGTCCACCCAACCATTTCTGAAGAACTTGTGACCATGCGAACACCTATGAGAACAGCTTGAAAAATCGGGCTGAGCACACAGGTATCCCAATAACGAACAACTGACCTAAACCGGAAAAGAGACCTAGATGGCCAGTAACAACGGCGGACCTTGGGGCGGTGGCTCCAGAGGCGGCGGCCAGAACGGCGGCGGCGACAATCGCGGCGGCGGACGGCGGCCCGGCGGCGATGGGCCGCAAATCCCCGAAATCGACGAGATCATGAAGAAAGGCCAGGAACAGTTGCGGGTGCTGATGGGCGGCCGCGGCGGCACCGGTCGCGGCGGCGGCGATGCACCTGGCCCCGGCCTGTCGCGCGGCACGATCATCTTCGGCGTGGTCGCGGCGCTTGGTCTGTGGGCATTCAGCTCGTTCTACACGGTCCGTCCGGAAGAACAGTCTGTCGAACTGTTCCTGGGCGAGTTCAGCGCCGTCGGAAACCCCGGCCTGAACTTTGCACCCTGGCCGCTGGTGACCTACGAGGTTATCCCGGTCACCCGCGAACAATCCGAGGATATCGGAACGGGACGCTCGGGTTCGTCGGGCGGCGATGGCCTGATGCTGACCACCGATGAAAACATCGTGGATATCGACTTCCAGGTGGTGTGGAACATCAACGATCCGCGCAACTTCCTGTTCAACCTTCGCGATGCCCAGGCCACGGTCCGCGCCGTGTCCGAGGCCGCGATGCGCGAAATTATTGCTGCCTCCGAACTGGCGCCGATCCTCAATCGCGACCGTGGCTTGATCGAAGCCAACGCGCAGGAGCTGATCCAGCAGACGCTTGATGGATACCAGTCGGGCATCAACATCGTTCGTGTGAACCTTGACCGGTCGGACCCGCCCGGCGAGGTGATCGACGCATTCCGCGAAGTTCAGGCGGCCGAGCAGGAGCGCGACCGGCTAGAGCGGACGGCAGATGCCTATGCCAACCGGGTTCTCGCCGGGGCACGCGGTGAAGCGGCCCAGATCCTCGAAGAATCCGAAGCCTATCGCGCCCGCGTCGTCAACGAAGCCCAGGGTGAAGCAAGCCGCTTCCTCGCCGTTCTCAACGAATACCGCCAGGCCCCGGAAGTGACACGCAAGCGTCTCTATCTGGAAACGCTCGAGCGTGTTCTGGGGGATGTGGACAAAATCATCCTTGACGAAAACTCCGGCGGCGGTGGCGGCCAAGGGGTCGTCCCGTATCTGCCATTGAACGAACTGCGTCGGCCTGCGGCGACGGCACAGCAGGGGAACTAAGATGCGCAAAGCAACATATATCATCCCCGTCATCGTCATCGCACTTGCGGCGATCCTGTCCTCTATCTTCATTGTGGATGAACGCGAGAAGGCGCTTGTGCTTCAGTTCGGCCAGATCCGCGCGGTGAAGGAAGACCCCGGTCTCGCCTTCAAAGTTCCGCTGATCCAAGAGGTTGTCCGCTATGACGACCGGATCCTGTCGCTGGACACCCCCCCGATCGAGGTTACGCCGTCGGATGACCGCCGCCTCGTGGTCGATGCGTTCGCCCGCTACCGGATCGCTGATGTGGTTCAGTTCCGGCAGGCCGTTGGCGTCGGCGGCCTGCGCGCAGCCGAAGATCGGCTTGCATCGATACTGACCACGCAAACGCGGGCCGTTCTGGGTTCGGCAGGCGTGACGTCAAACACGATCCTGTCGTCTGATCGGGCCGCGCTGATGGTGCGGATCCGGGAGCTTGCGCAGCTGCGGGCAAGCGCGCTGGGGCTCGACGTTGTCGACGTGCGGTTGAAGCAAACCAACCTGCCTGAGCAGAACCTGGACGCGACGTTCGCGCGGATGCGGGCGGAACGGGAACGGGAGGCGGCCGACGAAATCGCGCGTGGTGAGGAAGCCGCGCAGCGCGTGCGCGCCCAGGCCGACCGTACGGTGGTCGAGCTTGTGTCCGAAGCGCGCCGCGAAAGCGAGATCGTTCGCGGTGAAGCCGATGCCGAGCGTAACGCGATCTTTGCCGACGCCTTTGGAGCCGACCCAGAGTTCTTTGAATTCTACCGGTCCATGAGCGCCTATGAGCGGGCCCTGCAAGGCACGAACTCGACCATGGTGATCACACCCGACAGCGAGTTCTTCGATTTCTTCGACGCGCCAAACGGGCGGCCCGCACCGGCGCCAACTGCCGTGGCGAACTGATGGGCTACATCTTACTGGGCATTGGCCTGGTTCTGGTGATCGAGGGGCTGGCGTTCGCGCTGGCCCCTTCGCGTCTGGAAGAAGCGATGGAATACCTGCGCCAGATCCCCGTGGACACCCGGCGCATGCTGGGTCTGGGCGCTGTCGCGCTTGGGGTTGTCCTGGTCTGGATCGCGCGCAGTCTGGGTGTCTGACCGCGCCGTTCCCCCGTTCTCCGGATTTTTTCGACCCTGTCGGCGTGATCGCGCTATAGTCACGGGTGAGTGACCTAATGTTCAGATGCGTTGTGTTGCGGGCAACATTTCCTATCTGGCAGGGTAGCCGAGCAGAATGCGATGCGCGCAGGCCCCCGGGGGCCACGCAAAAAGAAAGAGGAGTTCGCCGTGACATCTAAGGCCGCTGTCATTTCCCAAGCCAACCAGAAACCAATGGCTGCGTTCTGGGCGCTGGTCGTCGGACTTGCCATCGCCTTCGCCCATATCCTTGCGGCCCCTGCCCGCGCCGTGCCGGAAACCTTTGCCGACCTTGCAACGCAGGTAAGCCCCTCGGTCGTCAACATCACGACGTCGACCACGGTGGCCACATCTACGGGCCCCAACCCCGTCGTGCCCGAGGGGTCGCCTTTTGAGGACTTCTTCCGTGATTTCATGGATCGCGGCGAAAACGGCCAGCGGCCACGGCGCAGCCAGGCGCTCGGTTCGGGGTTTGTGATCTCGGAAGACGGGTTCATCGTCACGAACAACCACGTCATTCAGGGCGCCGACGAAATTCTAATCGAATTCTTTGAGGGCGGTGAACTTGAGGCCGAAGTGATCGGCACCGACCCCAACACCGACCTTGCCCTGCTGAAGGTCGAAAGCGACCGTCCCCTGGCCTTTGTGCCGTGGGGAGACAGCGATGAAGCCCGCGTGGGCGACTGGGTGATGGCCATGGGCAACCCGCTGGGCCAGGGCTTTTCGGTCTCGGCCGGGATCGTCTCGGCCCGCGGCCGTGCGCTGTCGGGCACCTATGACGACTACATCCAGACCGACGCGGCGATCAACCGCGGCAACTCGGGCGGCCCGCTATTCAACATGGATGGCGAGGTCATCGGCGTGAACACCGCGATCTTGTCGCCCAACGGTGGCTCGATCGGCATCGGCTTCGCGATGTCGGCGCGCGTGGCCGAAAACGTGATCAATCAGTTGCAAGAGTTCGGTGAAACCCGCCGTGGCTGGCTGGGCGTGCGGATCCAGGACGTGTCCGCAGATGTGGCCGAGGCGATGGGCCTGGAAAACACCGACGGCGCGCTGGTCACCGATGTACCTGAAGGCCCCGCGCTTGAGGCCGGTATCGAGTCGGGCGACGTCATCTTGTCCTTTGACGGGCAGGACGTGTCGGACACCCGCGAACTGGTGAACCGCGTCGGCAATACCGAGGTGGGCAAGGCCGTCCGCATCGTTGTCTACCGTGACGGCAGCACACAGACCCTGCTGGTAACGCTGGGCCGCCGTGAAGAGGCCGAGCGTGCAATCCCGGCCTCTGCTCCCGCGGATGAGCCGATCTCGGGCGACATTCTGGGCCTGACCGTGTCCACGATGACCGATGAGCTGCGCCAGCAGCTTGGTCTCGACGAAGGCGACAACGGGCTTGTGGTGCAGGATGTGGCCGAGGACAGCGAAGCCTTTGAGAAAGGCCTGCGTGCCGGTGACGTGATCACAGAGGCAGGTCAGGAACCGGTCGCCTCGCTTGCCGATCTCGAAGACCGCATCGATGCGGCGCGTGAAGCCGGTCGGCGCTCGCTTTTGCTGCTTGTGCGCCGTGAAGGCGATCCGCGCTTTGTCGCGCTGTCGCTAGAGCAAAGCTGATAGGGTCGAGACCTTTTGCAAAGGGCGCCTGCGGGCGCCCTTTTCGTTTCCGCCCCTAAGGCTGATCCCCCGCCCGGCACCCTTCGTGATGGCGTAACAGGTCGTCGAGCATCCAGGAAATATCCTCAACCACCTCGGCCACGATATGGGTGACCGCCCCCTCGCGCTGGATGCGGCCGGTCACCTTCAGGCACCGCCCGGCAATCACCGCCCGGCGAAACTGTTCATAAAGCGCGCGCCAGACCACCACGTTGCAGACGCCGGTCTCATCCTCAAGGGTGATGAAAATCACTCCCTTGGCCGTCCCCGGCCGCTGCCGCACCAGCACAAGCCCCGCCACACAGACGCGCGCGCCTGGCGGCGCCTCATCCAGGCGTCCGTTGGGAATGCAGGCAGGCGGGCGCGGCCAATCCGAAACCCGCGGGTGTGCAACAGCGATGGACATAAGAACAAATATAGAACATTTATCTCTTCGAACAAACCCCGATCACGACCTTGAAAATGGGGCTGGCCCCCTGTCATGACCTTGGCTAGGAAAGACCAATTCACGCAAGCAGGGACGGCACATGCCCAAAATCACGTATATCGAACACGGCGGCACCGAACACGTCGTCGAGGTCGCCAATGGGCTGACGGTTATGGAAGGCGCCCGGGACAACAACATTCCCGGGATCGAGGCCGATTGCGGCGGCGCCTGCGCCTGTTCGACATGCCACGTCTACGTCCATCCCGATTGGGTCGCCAAGCTGCCCGAGAAAGATCCGATGGAAGAAGACATGCTTGATTTCGCGTATGAACCAGACGCCACGCGATCCCGCCTGACCTGCCAGATCAAGGTCACCGATGCGGTGGACGGGTTGGTCGTGCAGATGCCGGAAAAACAGATCTGATGCTTGCGCGCGCGGCGCTGTTCGCGGCGCTCGTCGCCGGGGCGGGGCAGGCCGACACGATCACTGGCGCGCGCTATGCCGAGCCCACCAACCGCTATCCCCACGCCGTGCTGGGCGATGATGTCGAATTTGGCACGCTTGTGCTTGAGATTGCGGGCGGGCCCGACCTGCGCCTGACCTTGCCGGAAACCAGCGTGTTCGAAGACGTGGCCCCACGCCTGGCGGACCTTGATGGCGATGGCGCGCCCGAGGTCGTCACGGTGGAAAGCGACCAGACCCGTGGTGCACGGTTGGCCGTCTATGGCACAGACGGCTTGATCGCGGCCACACCCCATATCGGAACGCGTTTCCGCTGGCTTGCGCCCATTGGCATTGCCGATCTCGACCGCGACGGCGCAGTTGAGATCGCCTATGTCGACAGGCCCCACCTCGCCAAGACGCTTCGAATCGTGCGGTTTGACGGCGACCGGCTCACCCCCGTCGGCGACAGCGAAGGTTTCACCAACCACCGTATCGGCGAACCCGATATCGGCGGCGGCATCCGGGACTGCGGAGACGGGCCCGAGATGATCGTGGCAAGCCGCAACTGGCAAACCGTGATGTCCGTGCGCTTTATCGCAGGCGCAATCATCTCAAGGCCGCTCGGCCCCTATGTCGACCGGTCCAGCTTTGCCGCGGCGCTCGACTGCGCGCTCTAACGGCTTTCACCAAGCGCCCGCCACCCGATATCGCGCCGGCAAAACCCACCGGGCCAATCGATTGCGTCCACCATGGCATAGGCCCGGTCCCGCGCCTCGTTCAGCGTCGCCCCACGCGCCGTGACATTCAGAACCCGCCCACCTGTGGCAACGATCTTGCCGTCCCGACTGCCGGTGCCCGCGTGAAAGACCATATGCGCGCTGTCCTCGGCCAGCACATCCAGACCTTCGATCACCGAGCCTTTTTCATAGGCACCCGGATAGCCGTCGGATGCCATCACAACGGTCATCGCATGATCGTCGGCCCAGTTCACCCGCGCCTCGGCCAAACGCCCCTCTGCCGCTGCATGGATAAGATCAAAGGCCTGCCCACCCAACCGCATCATCATCACCTGGGTTTCCGGATCGCCGAAACGCACGTTGTACTCCACGAGCCGCGGCGCACCGTCCGAGATCATCAGACCAACGTAAAGCACGCCTTGATACGGCGTTCCGCGCCGGACCATCTCGACCAGCGTGGGGCGCACGATCTCGTCCAACGCGCGGCGCTGCATCTCGTCGGTCATCACAGGTGCGGGGGAATAGGCTCCCATCCCGCCGGTATTGGGGCCTGTGTCCCCCTCACCCACCCGCTTGTGGTCCTGCGCCGTCCCGATGGGCAGCACATCCGTCCCGTCGCAAAGCACGAAGTAGGAGGCTTCTTCACCCTCCATAAACTCTTCAACCACCACCTCGGCCCCCGCCGCCCCAAGCGCCCCGCCGAACATGTCGTCCACGGCGGCAAGGGCCTCGTCTTCCGCCATCGCAACAACGACGCCCTTGCCCGCGGCCAGCCCGTCCGCCTTGATCACAATCGGCGCACCTTGTGCAGCGACATAGGCCCGCGCCGCCTCATGATCCGAAAACCGTTCCCAAGCGGCCGTCGGCGCCCCGGCAGCATCGCAGACCTCTTTGGTAAAACCTTTCGACGCCTCAAGCTGCGCCGCCGCCTTTGACGGCCCAAAGACCAGCAAACCCGCATCCCGCAGACGGTCCGACACGCCCGCGGCCAGCGGGGCCTCGGGCCCGACGATCACGAAATCAACGGCGTTTTCCTCGGCAAAGGTCGCAACCGCACCGCCATCCTCGATATCCAGCGCAGCACAATCGGCGATCTGCGCGATCCCGGCATTTCCCGGTGCAACGATCAGCTTGTCGCATTTGGGGTTCTGCATCACCGCCCAGGCGAGCGCATGTTCACGCCCCCCGCCGCCCAGAATCAGGATGTTCATCGCCGCCTCGCCTTCACCTCACGCGTGGGGCGTTCTAGGCTTGGGCCCAACGCAGTACAAGACAGGCCTTACCCCATGTCCGATCTGATCGACGATCCCGCGCCGGGCCAGAACGCGCCCGAGTTCTCTGTCTCGGAAATCTCCGGCGCCGTGAAGCGTGTGATCGAGGGCGAGTTTGGGCGCATCCGCGTGCGGGGCGAGGTTGGGCGGGTGTTCCGGGCACGGTCCGGGCACCTCTATTACGACATCAAGGACGATCGCAACGTGCTGGCCTGCACCACGTGGAAGGGGCAAATCAGCTCTCTGAGCGTCGCCCCTGAAGAAGGGCTTGAGGTGGTGGTGACCGGGCGGCTGACCACCTTTGGCGCGCAATCGAAGTACAACATGAACGTCGACGAGATGGCGGTCGCGGGCGTGGGCGCGCTGATGGCCATGCTGGAGAAGCGCAAAAAAGCGCTGGAGGCCGAGGGGCTGTTTGCACAAGAGCGCAAGAAACCCCTGCCCTACCTGCCCGAAATCATCGGTGTCGCAACCTCCCCTTCGGGTGCGGTCATCCGCGATATCCTTCACCGCCTGCGCGACCGGTTTCCGCGCAAGGTGCTGATCTGGCCCGTTGCCGTTCAGGGTGACCGATGCGCCCCCGAAGTGACCGCCGCCATCGAAGGGTTCAACCGCCTCACACCCGGCGGCGCCCTGCCCCGGCCCGACCTGCTGATCGTGGCGCGGGGCGGTGGCTCTATCGAAGATCTGTGGGGCTTTAACGAAGAAAGCGTCGTGCGGGCGGCAGCGGCCTCGGACATTCCGCTGATCTCGGCGGTGGGGCACGAAACCGACACCACGCTGATCGACTATGCCGCCGACCAACGCGCGCCCACGCCAACTGCGGCGGCAGAGATGGCGGTGCCCGTCCGCGTGGACCTCTTGGCCTGGGTTGATGGGCAAGGCGCGCGCCTGTCGCGCAGTGCGGCCAATGCCATCGGCCAGCGGCGCCAGCGCCTGGCCGATCTGTCCCGCGCCCTGCCCCGGCCCGAGGCGCTGCTCGACACCGCCCGCCAACGCTATGACCGTGCCGAACGGGATCTGGTCACCGCGCTAGAGGGCGGCGTCGCCAAACGCAGACTTGCCCTGTCCGAGCTTTCTGCACCGCTCAGGCCCAATCTCCTGCGCGCCCAGGTCGCGCGCGAGCGGGCAGCGCTCGACAAACTGTCGGCCCGCCTCCGCCCGGCTGTGGAACGCCTGCAACGCGAGGTACGGCGCGACATCGGTCGCCAGCGGGAAAGCCTGCAGGACGCGGCGCACCGTTTGGCGGCGGCGTGGCGGCGCGCGCAGCAAACACGGGCCGAAGCGCTGGCCGCGCTGGATCGGATCCGCCAGAGCCTCGGCTACGATCAAACGCTCAACCGGGGCTACGCGCTGGTTTGGTCGGGGGACGACCTTGTCACCACGGCAAAGGCCGCGAAGGCATCGGATGCGCTGGAGATCCAGTTTCGGGACGGGCGCATGCAACCCGGTGTCGGCAAAGCCAAAGCCAAGACCAAAGCGCCGCCCAGCAAACCTGAACAGGGCTCGCTCTTCTAAACCCCCACCTCGGGTCCCAGGCACACCAGCGGCTCGGCGCTCTGTCGTGTCTCAAACAGCGTCGTGCTGCCACCTTCGTTTTCGAACTGCGCGATCAACCCGGCGTCGCCGCGATAAAACGTCCAGCACTGCGGATCGGGAATGTGTTCATACACGAAACAGATCATCTGGCCCTGCGGATACCAGACCCCGTCCTGGCACTGATCCTCCAGGAAAGCCCAGCGCACGCGGCGGCCTTCAAGGTATTCCTCGATTCCATAGAACTGCCCGTCTGCGGCAAAGGTGAGCGTTTTGCCGGTGGTATAGGCCTCAAACTCTGCCGCCGACATCGGGATATCGCCCGAGGCCGCAGCGGCCGGAATCGCGGAGAGTGCAAGCACTGCCAGACATTTCATGACCGCACCGTGCCATAAAGCCGCCGCGCCAGCCACTGTGGCGCTTTGGTCTGTGCAAACCTTTGCCCATCCGCATATGCGCCCGCATATGTCGCTTTTCGTATGGTATCGGATCGCGCCCCCTCCCTATGCTGCGCGCGTTGGCAAAGGATCCGTCGCTATGGCGCTCGACGACAAAAAAGGCATCTGGAAGTCCGGCCGTGGCCGCGGGCGCAAGACGCCAAAGGGGCGCCAGTGGGACGATGACGCCATGGCCGAGGTGCGCCGCCTGCTTGGCGATCGCCCGCGCCGCCGCGACCTGCTGATTGAGCATCTGCATCTGATCCAGGACGCCCACGGCCACCTCTCTGCCGCCCATCTGCGCGCGCTCGCGGAAGGGATGCGGCTGTCGATGGCCGAGATCTGGGAAGTTGCGAGCTTTTACGCCCATTTCGATCTGGTCAAGGAAGGCGAAACGCCGCCCCCCGCGCTGACGGTGCGGGTCTGCGACTCACTGTCGTGCGAACTTGCCGGGGCGCAGGCGCTGAAAGCGGCGCTAGAGGATGGGCTCGACCCCGCCGAGGTGCGCGTGGAGCGGGCGCCCTGCATGGGGCGCTGCGATACCGCGCCCACCTGTGAACTCGGGCACAACCACATCGACCACGCGACCCCCGAAAAGGTCATGGCAGCGATCCACGCCAACGACACGCATCCCGTGATCCCAGAGTATCAAGGCTTTGCCGCGTACCGTGCCGAGGGGGGCTATCTCACACTCGCCACGCTTCGCGAAGGCGGCGATCCCGAAGCGGTCCAAAGCGCCGTTTTGGATGCCGGGCTGCGTGGTCTGGGCGGCGCGGGTTTCCCCGCCGGACGGAAATGGAGCTTTGTGCGCGGCTATGCGGGCCCACGCTACCTCGCCGTCAACGGCGATGAGGGCGAGCCGGGGACCTTCAAAGACCGGTACCACCTGGAACGCGAACCGCACATGTTCCTCGAAGGCATGCTGATCGCGGCCTGGGCGGTCGAGGCGGAAACCTGCTTCATCTACATGCGCGACGAATACCCGGCCGTGCTAACAATCCTCGCCCGCGAAATCGCCGCGTTGGAAGACGCTGGCATCGTCGCGCCGGGGTACATCGATCTGCGCCGGGGTGCGGGTGCCTATATCTGCGGCGAAGAGAGCGCGATGATCGAATCGATCGAGGGCAAGCGCGGCCTGCCCCGCCACCGTCCGCCCTTTGTGGCCGAGGTCGGGATCTTCGATCGCCCGACGCTCGTGCACAACGTCGAAACGCTGCATTGGGTGGCCCGGATCGCCCGTTTCGGCGCTGAGGTGCTGAACACGACCGAAAAGAACGGGCGTGTCGGTCTGCGCAACTACTCGGTCTCCGGGCGGGTGGCCCAGCCCGGGGTGTATCTCTTGCCCGCGGGATCGACCATCACCGATATCATCGAGGCTGCGGGCGGCATGGCCGAGGGGCATGTTTTCAAGGCCTACCAACCCGGCGGCCCATCGTCGGGGCTGTTGCCTGCCACGCTCGACGATGTCCCGCTCGATTTCGACACGCTGCAGGAACACGGCACATTCATCGGCTCTGCCGCGGTCGTGGTGCTGTCGGATCAGGACAGCGCCAAGGCCGCCGCGCTCAACATGCTACGGTTTTTTGAGGATGAGAGCTGTGGCCAGTGCACGCCCTGCCGGGTCGGTTGTGAGAAGGCGGTAAAGCTTATGCAGGCCGATCGCTGGGACCAGGGTCTCTTGGAAGAGCTGTGCACTGCAATGGCCGATGCATCGATCTGTGGTCTGGGGCAGGCCGCCCCGAACCCGATCCGCCTGACAATGCAGCATTTCCCGGACGAGATCTGATCGCTGCGCCGCGCCGCCTTTCAAACCCTTTGCAAAAGGCATAAGTCACGGGGCACGGACCGTGGGTTAAAATGGCGTTCTTCAGAAAACTAAAAGACAAGCTGTTCAAGTCATCCTCGAAACTTGAGGAGGGGCTGGATGCAATCGTGGCCGATGGCGGGGTCGAAGAGGCCCCCGATCCCCGCACAGAGCAACCGGAACCAACCCCTGCGGCAGAACCGGCGACGGCTGTCGCGCCAGAGCCTGCACCGGAGCCGACGCCCGTACCGGAACCGGAACTGGCTCCTGACCCGGAACCCATCCCCGAGCCGGAACCCATTCCGCAACCTGACCCTGAGCCAGTTCCCAAGCCGACACCACCACCCGAGTCGGAACCGGCTCCATCGCCCGAACCCGAACCCGAGCCACTGGTTGAAACCCAACCGCCCGCTCCCGCTGAAGTCCCGCCCGTCGTAGAGCCGACACCAGCACCGGCACCGGTCGAGGTACCCCCGCCCAGCACAGCGGACGCGCCCGCAAGCCCGGGCTTTCTGGGCCGCCTCATGGGCCGCCGCGCCGATGCGCCCGTTCTGCGGCGCGAGCTGGATGACGAGATGCTCGAAAGCCTGGAAGAGCTCTTCATCACCTCCGACATGGGCGTCGATACTGCACTACGAGTTGCCGCGAACATTGCCGAGGGCCGGATGGGCAAGCGCCTGTCCACGGACGAGCTGAAACAGATCATGGCGACCGAGATTGCCAGGATCATGGAGCCGGTGGCCCGCCCCCTGCCGCTTTATCCAAAGAAACCGCAGGTCGTGCTTGTGGTGGGCGTCAACGGGTCGGGCAAAACCACAACCATCGGCAAGCTTGCCAGCCAGTTCCGCGCTGCGGGCAAGAAGGTGGTGATCGCTGCGGGCGACACCTTTCGCGCCGCAGCGGTCGAGCAGCTTCAGGTCTGGGGCCAGCGCGCCGATGTCCCGGTTCTGACCGCCCCCGAAGGGTCCGATCCCGCAAGCCTTGCCTATGACGCGATGGTCCGGGCCGAAAACGACGGGGCGGATCTGTTGATGATCGACACCGCGGGACGCTTGCAAAACCGCGCCGATCTGATGGAAGAACTGGCCAAGATCGTGCGCGTGATCCGCAAGAAAGATCCGGATGCACCGCACAACACGCTCTTGGTGCTCGACGCAACCACCGGGCAGAACGCGCTCAGCCAGGTCGAGACCTTCCAGAAACTGTCAGACGTCTCGGGCCTTGTGATGACCAAGCTCGATGGTACCGCAAAGGGCGGGGTGCTGGTGGCGCTGGCCGACAAGTTCGGCCTGCCGATCCATGCCATTGGCGTGGGCGAACAGATCGACGACCTGGCGCCGTTCGACCCGGAAGAGTTTGCGGCCGCGCTGACAGGGCTCGATGCAGCCTAAAGCGGGGCGCGCTGCCCGGTGAGCGCATGGCTGATCTCGTTGGAAGGCACCGAGGCCGGGCGTGACCTGGCGCTGGGCCTCGCCCTGCTTGCCGCCTTCCTGCACGCGGTCTTCGGTGCGCTGCAAAAGGGCCGCCACGACCCCTGGCTCACCCGCGGCGCGATTGACGCCTCTTACGGTCTGATCGCGGCGCCCTTCGCGCTGTTTGTCGTGCCCTGGCCCGAGCCGCACATGTGGCCGATCTTTGCCGGCGCCTTCGTGATCCACATCGGCTACAAGGTCTTGCAGGCCAGCGCCTACAGCTATGGCGCGTTCACCGTGGTCTACCCGGTTGTCCGGGGCACGGGGCCCTTCTTTACGGTGATCGGGGCCTACATCCTCTTCGGTGAAACCTTCACCGGCGGGCAATGGCTGGGGGTTGGCGTCTTGATGTCGGGCATCTTCGGTCTGGCGGCCTACAACCTGATCTTTCTGGAAAGAGACCGCGCCAACCTGCCCACCGCCCTTGCGCTCGCGGTCGCGACCGGGGCGTTTGTCGCCCTCTACACCACCTATGACGCCTACGGCATCCGGTCGACAGCAGATCCCTTCACCTTTCTGGCGTGGCTTTTCTTCATCGACGGGCTGTTCATGCCGTGGGTCGCCGCGGCACGCTATGTCCGCCTGCCCAATCCACCCGCGCTTGGCCCCCTGATGGCCCGCGGTGTCATCGGGGCGTTTGTGGCTTTTTTCTCTTTCGGGTCGATCATGCTGGCCACCCGGCTGGACAAGGTGGGCGAAGCCGCGGTGTTGCGCGAAACATCGACCGTGTTTGCCGCGCTGATCGGATGGGCCTTTCTCGGCGACACGGTCGGACCGCGCAGGCTGGCGCTCATGGCCTTGATCGCAGCGGGTGCGGTGATAGTTGAGATGGCAGGATAAGGCGGGCGCAATGGCAGAAAAAAAGATCAATCCGGTGGTAAAGCAGGTGCTCGAACTCGGACCACCGCTCTTGTTCTTTGCCTTCTACCTCTATGTGCGGGACGAAACCTACACGATCGGCGGCACCGACTATGACGGCTTTATCGTGGCCGCCGCGGTGTTCGTGCCGATCCTGCTGATCTCCATTGCCATCCTTTGGAAGCTGACGGGCAAGCTCAGCCGCATGCAGGTCTTTACCGCCGTTCTGGTCATCATATTCGGCGGCCTGACGGTGTGGTTCAATGACGAGCGGTTCTTCAAGATGAAGACCACCCTGGTCTACGGCATCTTCGCCGGGATCCTCGGCATCGGCCTCTTGCAGGGCCGATCCTACCTGGCCTGGGTGATGAGTGAGTTTCTGCCAATGCGGGACGAAGGCTGGATGATCCTGACGCGCCGCCTCGCCGCCTGTTTCGCGGGGCTTGCGGTGGCAAATGAAATCGTTTGGCGCACCCTGTCCACAGACACCTGGGTCAAGATCGAGACCTTTGGCTTCCCCTTGATCTTATTTGTTTTTCTCTGGCTTCAGATCGTTGCTTTGCAAAAATACTTGATCGAAGAGGACAGCGAAGCCTCAGGCTAACGGAATTGTTCCGATATGTCGCATAAAGGGGCCTACCAGCCATCTGCGACATTTTGTAAGTGACTGACACACCACGAAGGTCACCCATGCAAATTTACCTGCCGATTGCCGAGGTTTCGGTCAACGCCTTCCTCCTTTTGGGGTTGGGCGGCATGGTCGGGGTGTTGTCGGGCATGTTCGGTGTGGGCGGCGGGTTCTTGATGACACCGCTGTTGTTTTTTATCGGCATCCCACCCGCGGTCGCCGTCGCAACCGAAGCCAACCAGATCGTCGCCTCGTCCTTTTCCGGCGTTCTGGCCCATGTAAGACGACGCACGGTCGACTTCCGCATGGGCACGGTGCTGCTAGTCGGGGGCCTTATCGGCGCCGCCCTGGGGGTACAGGTCTTCAACGCGCTCAAGGCCATCGGACAGGTCGATCTGCTCGTGCGGCTCAGCTACGTCGTCTTTCTCGGCATCATCGGGTCCCTGATGTTCGTCGAAAGCCTGAACGCGATCCGCAAAACCCGGGCCGGCGCGATCCCGACGCGGCGCAAACATACCTGGGTCCACAACCTGCCGTTCAAGATGAAGTTCCGGACCTCGGGCCTTTACATCTCGGTCATCCCGCCCGTGCTGGTCGGGATCTCGGTGGGTATTTTGGCGGCCATCATGGGTGTCGGTGGCGGCTTTATCATGGTGCCCGCGATGATCTATTTGCTGGGCATGCCCACAAAGGTCGTTGTCGGCACCTCGCTTTTCCAGATCATCTTCGTCACCGCGTTCACCACGCTCTTGCACGCAACCACGAACTTCACCGTCGACATGGTGCTGGCCGTGTTGCTGTTGATCGGCGGTGTGATCGGCGCGCAGGTGGGGACACAGATCGGCACCAAGCTGAAGGCCGAACAGTTGCGGATCCTGCTCGCCATTCTCGTGCTGGTCGTCTGCGGCAAGCTGGCGCTTGATCTGCTGTTGATGCCGACCGAGCTCTACTCACTGGGCGAGGCAGGGCACTGATGCTGCGCGCGTTGCTGATCATCACCTTGCTCGTCGCGGCACCCGCCCGCGCGGAAGAGGTCGTGGCCGGGCTGTCGCAGAACCGCATCTCGATCACCACGAACTTTGATGGCTCCGAGATTCTGATCTTCGGCGCGGTCAAACGCGAAACTGCGATCCCGGCCGAGCCGCCGATCCATGTGGCGGTCACCGTCGCGGGGCCCTCGGAACCGCTGGTCGTGCGCAAGAAGGACCGCCGCTTCGGCATCTGGGTCAACACCGAAGCGGTCGAGGTGGACAGCGCGCCGTCGTTCTATGCCGTAGCGACCTCTGGCCCCTGGGAGGAGGTTCTGGCCGATGTCGAAGATCTGCGCTACCGCGTCTCGGTCCGGCGCGCGATCCGGTCTGTCGGTGCGCCGGACGAGGTGGCCGACGCCGCCCGTTTTACCGAGGCGGTGATCCGCATTCGCGAAGACAGCGGGCTCTATCAGACCCATATCGGTGCGGTCGCGCTTGATGAGCAAACGCTCTTCAGCACATCGATCGCGCTGCCCGCGAACCTGACCGAAGGCGACTATCAGGTGCGGTTCCTGCTGACCCGGGGCGGTGAGGTGCTGGACGTCCACGACACCGAGATCTTTGTGCAAAAGGTCGGGCTGGAGAGGTTTCTGTACAACCTGGCCCACGATCAGCCGCTGATCTACGGCTTTCTGTCGCTCTTCATCGCTATTGCCGCGGGCTGGGGGGCGTCGGCGTTCTTCCGATACGTCCGGGGCTAGCCGCGCCCGATATAGGGCATCTTCGTTGCCATCACCGTCATGAACTGCACGTTCGCTTCGGGCGGCAAATTGGCCATATGCAGGACCGAGCGTGCGGCATCGCCCACATCCATCACCGGGATCGGCGGCTGCCCCTGATCCAGAAGGCGCTGGTTCAACCCTTCGACCAGCGGCGTCTCGGCATTGCCGATATCGATCTGGCCGCAGGCAATGTCGAAGGGGCGGCCATCAAGCGACAGCGATTTCGTCAGCCCCGTGATCGCGTGCTTGGTGGTGGTGTAACAGACCGATCCCTCACGTGGTGTGTGGGCCGAGATCGAGCCGTTGTTGATGATCCGCCCGCCTTGCGGGTCCTGCGCGCGCATCTGGGCAAAGGCCACGCGCGCGGTCTGGAACATTCCGGTCAGATTAACCGCAAGTGAGTTTGTCCAGTCGTCCAGGGCGATCTCGTCAATCGTGCCTTGCGGCGTGAAAATCCCGGCGTTGTTGAAGAGCACATCCAACCGCCCCCAAGCATCCGCGACGCCAGAAACCGCGCGCTCCACATCCGCCAGCTGCGTCACGTCACCCGGCAGCACAAGCGCCTCTCCCAGTGCCGCGACCTCCTCCAGCGGCGCCCGCCGCCGCGCCATCAGCCCGACACGCCACCCGGCCGCCAAAGCCGCCTCGGCGGTTGCGCGCCCGATGCCCGAGCTTGCCCCAGTGATCAGCAGTGTGCGGCTCATGGCTGTTCCTCCCCGCCCGCCAAGTCCAGCGCTGGCGCCGGAGCCTTCAAATCGCCTGTCCCAAGGGCCTGCGCGGGCCGGGCCAGACGGTTGCGCACGACCCAAAAGAGCCGGGTCTGCGCGCGCGTGATCGCCACATAGGCCAACCGTTTCCACAGCGGAATACCGGCCTCAACCCGGCCCGCCCGTGCCGCCGCCCACAGATCGGGGGCAAAAACCTGCACGCTGTCCCATTGCGACCCCTGCGCCTTGTGGATGGTCACAGCTGCGCCATGCAGAAACGCCGCCCCCATATTGGCCGCGAACGGGATGAAGGGCTCGTCCTCGTCCGGCAACTCGATCTTCACGATTGAGGCGACAGAGATCTGCGGATCTTCGGACCCAACCAGATGCAGGCGTGAAAAGCCCGGCTTGCGCCCGGCGCCCAGATAGATGGCCTGTGCCCCCTTGATCAGACCCCGTGCCTCAAGATCGATGCGCCGTTTGCGATACTTGAGCGGCAGCTCGATCCCGTCGCAAATCAGCGGCTCCCCCGGCAGCAGGCTGTCTTCCGGCGCGCCATGCGCGGCGCGAAACGCATGGATCAGCCGGATCCGCGTCGCGTTGCGCCAGGCCAGCACCGGGGACCGCGCCATCAGATCGGCATCGACACGCTGCGCGACCACAACGCGGTCATCCTCGGCGGCTGCCCGTTCAACCTTGCGCTCAAACGCCTCGAACTCCAGCGTCTCATCCGCCAGCGCATGGGCCAGATCGAGGATAGGATTGCCGGTTTCCTGACGGTGAATCCGCTCGAGCGTCAGCTTTGCGGGCCCGGCCAGCCCGTCAAACACCATCGCGCCCGACTGGTTCACGGGGGCCAGTTGGGCGGGGTCTCCGAACAGCACGAGTACCGGAAAGATCTCCCTGAGATCTTCGAACTGCTTGTCGTCAAGCATCGACGCTTCGTCGACAAACCCGATATCCAGCGGATCGTCCCGGCGCTTCCACCCGGTGATGAAATCCGATCCCCGCAGACCGGCCGCCGCCAGCGCGCCGGGAACAGACCGGTTCGCATCGTAAAAGGCCTTTGCACGATCCAGCGCCTCGTTGGTCAGCCCCTCGATCTCGGGCCGGTCACCATCACCGGCCAGCCATTCGGCCACCTTCTCGTATTCCGGGTCGTAGACCGGCGTGTAAATGATCCGGTGGATCGTCGTCGCAGGAACGCCGCGCGCGCGCAGCACGCTGGCCGCCTTGTTCGTTGGCGCAAGGATCGCCACGGTGCGGCGCGTCTTGGCGCGGCGGCTCTCATAATCGCCAGAGACAGGTTCAACGCCCGCCTCTTCCAGCGCTTGTGTCAGCTCGGCCAATAGCAGGGTCTTGCCGGTGCCCGCCTTGCCCAGGATAGCCATGACCCGCGTGCCCTGCCCTTCGGCGCGCGGGGTTGTCATCGCCTCCTCAAGATCCACCCCGTAGGACCGCAACAGCTCGGCCACCGTATCGAAGGCGTCGGCCTGGTCTTCGGAAAGGGCAAGCGCTGCGTGCGGCATGGCGCGAACTTACGCGCGGCATCCCGGCGGCGCCAGCGCGATCAGGCGGAAACCGGCGCCGGTTGTGCCTTTGGAAAAGCGTCCAGTAGCCAGCGCGACGACTGCGCCTCGCTCACGCCCGCCCCGCGGGCCAAGTGCGGCTTCAGATGTGGTTCAAACGCCCACAGCCCGACGCTGATCGCCGACTTGCCGGTGCCTTCGGTCCCCAGGATCGCCGGTGGCCAGCCCAGGCGCCGATAGATGCGCACCATGCGCGCATCAAACACCCCGATGGCGTGGGACCAATCGTGCCTCAGGCCAAGCTCCAACCCACCCAGCATCAGCGCCGCCGAGGTTTCGGGCGGTGCATCCGGCGCAATGCAAAACCGCGTCGTTTCCCAGATATGGGGGCTGGCGAAATCCACGCCGTCTGTGAGCGACAGAAAATGCTCGGCCAGCATGGTGCGCCCGGTCGTGGGCAAAAACCGCATCGATCCCGCATGATGGCCCCCCGGCCCCTGCCAGATCACATAGATCGGGTCGAGCGCGTCGTAAGCGTCACGTTCTGCCCCGGTTGCATCCACCGTGACATCCCAGTTCAGGCGCGCGCCAAACTGCGTCGCGCGATCGCGAAACATCGTCTCACTCAATGTCGGAAAATTCTTCAACGCGTGCCCGCGCAGGTATCGAAGCATGGCCAGTCTCTCCTCCGTTGCCACGCAACAAAGGACAAAGAATGGTTAATGCGGACCGACCCCACCGAACGGTCTAGGCGACGATCATCCCCGACATCAGCGCACGTGCCACCGCGTGGGTGGTGTTCGCCGCCCCCAGCTTGCGCCGGGCGTTTTCGATGTAGACCCGCAGCGTATGCTCAGAAATCGACAAGTTATCGGCCGCCTGCGCCCGGCTGAGGCCCTGCGCAAGCATGCGCAGACTATCGGATTCCCGCGGGGACAGGGCAATATGCGGCGTCTCGTCTGGCCCGCGTTCAATCTCAAGCGCTTTCTGATTGATGTAATGCGCCGCCAGGATCACCTGCGGCAATTGCGCGGCCTTGTAGCGCGCCCACTCCCGCTCGGTGCAGTGGTGGTTGATCGTGAAGAGCGCGAACTGACCGCTGGGGCCCCGGATGGGCACCGACACGCCGTACGCCCCAACCCCGGCGGACCGGGCCTCTTCCCAAAAGTCGCGCTGCGGCTTACCGGTCCAGTCGAGATCGCCCCAGTCCACCGGGTCAAAGCGGCGGATGCAGGCCTGCACCACCGGATCGATCCGCGCATAGTCCTGATCCAGATACTGCGCGACCCAGGCGTCCGAATAGGTCAGCGCGGCGTATTGTGCGCCGGTGCTGTTGACCGAGTGATAGATGAGATGCTCGACCTCGAGGGTCTCGCGCAACAGGCCAATCTCATTGCTGAGATCATCCAGCGTTTCGACCGCGCTCAGGCTGTCGATAAAGGGGCTGAGGGTCCCCGGCATGCGTTGGTCCACCATTGTCCGGCGACGACCCGGAACCGGACAGCTCGCGCACCGCGGTCAGCGCAGCCTCTTCGAGCTTCATCGAAATGGCGGCGTAACCGTTCATGTCCGCAAACCGGCGCAGGTCGTCGATAACGTCCAATATCCAGTCGTTTTGCATGACCAGGCTCTGCCCCAATAGTTAACCAAATGTTAACAACGCCGTTGGGATCAGTGTATCACTGTGACGCAGGCTCGCGAATTCGCGAAAACGTATTCCCCCGATCTGGCGAGCTGCCGCAGGTAGCCTAAAGCCGCGCCAGCGCGCGATCTGATCAGCGGAACGTGCTTGCCTCCAGCGCGTCTTCCATCGTGCGCAGGCCCGTCTTGGGCGCTTGCACCAGCACCGCCATATTGCCTGGCTTATGCTCGTTGCGCCGCATCTTCATATGCGCCTCGGGCAAGTCATCCCACGAAAACACCTCGGACATGCAGGGATCAAGACGGCGGTCGAGCATCAGCTTGTTGGCCGCTGCCGCTTGCTTGAGATGCGCAAAATGCGAGCCCTGCAGCCGTTTCTGGTGGCTCCACATGTGTCGCACGTCAAAGGTACAGTTGTAGCCCGTGGTCCCCGCACAAATCACCACCATGCCGCCGCGCTTGACCACAAAAGTCGACACCGGGAACGTCGCCTCGCCGGGATGTTCAAACACCATGTCGACATTGACGCCCTTGCCCGTGATCTCCCAGATCGCCTTGCCGAACTTGCGCACCTCGGCGAACCATTCGGTGTAGGCATCCGTGCCGACCTCGGGCAAACGGCCCCAACAGTTGAAGTCCTTGCGGTTGATCACGCCCTTGGCGCCCAGATCCATCACAAAGTCGCGCTTGTCCTCGTCCGAGATCACGCCGATGGCGTTGGCGCCCGCGGTGTTGATCAACTGGATCGCGAAAGAGCCAAGACCGCCCGACGCGCCCCAGACCAGAACGTTCTGGCCGGGCTTCAGGTCGTGCGGTTCATGGCCGAACAGCATCCGATAGGCAGTGGCCAGGGTCAGCGTGTAGCATGCGCTTTCTTCCCAGGTCAGATGTTTGGGCCGCGGCATCAACTGTTGCGACTGAACACGCGTGAACTGCGCAAAGGACCCGTCTGCCGTCTCATAGCCCCAGATCCGCTGGCTGGGCGACAACATCGGGTCACCGCCATTGCATTCTTCATCATCGCCATCGTCCTGGTTGCAGTGCACCACAACCTCGTCGCCAACCTTCCAGCGCGACACCTTATCACCCACGGCCCAGACGATGCCCGCCGCGTCCGACCCGATGACGGCATAGGGGGCCTTGTGCTGCAAAAACACCGACACCGGCTGTCCGAGACAGGCCCAGACGCCGTTATAGTTCACACCCGCCGCCATCACCATCACCAGCACATCGTGGCTGTCGAGCTTTGGCGTATCCACAACCTCGACCTTCAACGCCTCGGTCGGCTCACCATGGCGTTCCTGGCGCAGGATCCAGCCGTACATTTGCTTGGGCACATGGCCCAGCGGGGGCATCTCGCCCATCTCATAGAGATCTTTCACGGGTGCATCATAGGTCATCGTCGGGGCTTTCGTGTCGAGGGCCATCTCAGTCTCCACCGCCAGTGTCTGTGCCGCGACGCAGAATCGCAAGCGTTGCGGCATCGGCTTTAACTGCGACAAAGCAATTTTGCAATCATTGGTGATCGCATCTTGAAATATTATGTCGCAGCTGATCTGACTTCACCGGCCCCGGCCACGATTGTTTCCAGAAGCATAGAGTGTCTCAGGCGGTTCGAGCCTGCCACATCCCCCTTGATTCAGCACGCAAACGCACGTTTCCGTTGAAGATGTTCCCAAACCGACGACGATCAGGCATGATCACGCCGATTGCGCGCCCCAGGGGCCCTGCACCGATGCCGCGTTGCGGCGAATTGACAAAGCCATATAGTTTTACTCATAACACGCATCACGCAACAAAGTTGCCGAACACGAATCCAAAGGCCCGCCCATGTCGCACTCGCAGCAAGCTCGTCCCTGGTTGTTCCGCACCTATGCGGGGCACTCGACCGCCAAAGCCTCGAACGCGCTGTACCGGACGAACCTGGCCAAGGGACAGACCGGCCTGTCGGTCGCCTTCGATCTGCCGACCCAGACGGGCTATGACAGCGACCATCAATTGGCCCGGGGGGAAGTGGGCAAGGTCGGCGTCCCGGTCGCCCATCTGGGCGATATGCGCACGCTCTTTGCCGACATCCCGCTAGAGCAGATGAACACCTCGATGACGATCAACGCGACGGCGCCCTGGCTGCTGGCGCTCTATATCGCGGTGGCCGAAGAACAGGGGGCCGATGTCTCAAAGCTTCAGGGAACGGTGCAGAACGACATCATCAAGGAATACCTCTCGCGCGGAACATATGTCTGCCCGCCCGAACCCAGCCTGCGGATGATCACCGATGTCGCGGCCTATACCCGCGAACACCTGCCCAAGTGGAACCCGATGAACGTGTGTTCCTATCACCTGCAAGAGGCGGGGGCCACGCCGGAGCAGGAACTGGCCTATGCTCTGGCCACCGCTACAGCCGTTCTGGACGACCTCAAAGGAAAGGTCCCGCCCGAGCATTTCCCCGCCATGGTTGGCCGTATCTCGTTCTTTGTGAATGCAGGCATCCGCTTCGTGACCGAGATGTGCAAGATGCGCGCCTTTGTCGATCTCTGGGATGAGATCTGCCGCGACCGCTACGGTGTCGAGGATCCCAAGTTCCGCCGCTTCCGCTATGGCGTTCAGGTGAACTCACTGGGCCTGACCGAACAGCAACCCGAAAACAACGTCTATCGCATCCTGATCGAGATGCTGGCGGTGACGCTGTCGAAGAACGCGCGCGCCCGTGCCGTGCAACTGCCCGCCTGGAACGAGGCGCTCGGCCTGCCCCGCCCCTGGGATCAACAGTGGTCGCTGCGCATGCAACAGATCCTCGCGTTCGAAACGGACCTTCTGGAATACGACGATCTCTTCGACGGCAACCCGGCGGTCGACCGCAAGGTGGATGAGTTGAAAGAGGGCGCGCGGGCAGAGCTTGCCCAGATCGACGGCATGGGCGGCGCCGTGCAAGCGATCGAATACATGAAGTCCCGCCTGGTCGAAGCAAACTCTGACCGGATCGGCAGGATCGAAGACGGCAAGACAACGGTGGTGGGCGTCAACCGCTACACCGAGGCCGAACAAAGCCCCCTGACCGCGGGCGACGAAGCGATCATGGTGGCCGACGCCGCAGCCGAGGCTGACCAGATCGAACGGCTCACCGCCTGGCGGGACGAACGCGACGCCGCGGCCGTCGCACAAGCGCTGGCCGATCTGCGGGCCGCCGCCCAGGACGGCGGCAACATCATGCCGCCCTCGATTGCCGCCGCCCGCGCCGGCGTGACGACGGGCGAATGGGGCGATGTGGTGCGCAGCGTCTTTGGCCAGTACCGCGCCCCCACGGGCGTCAGCCGCAACCCCTCAAACCGGACCGAAGGGTTGGACGATATTCGCGAACGGGTGGATGCCGTATCCGATGCGCTGGGTCGGCGTCTAAAGTTTCTTGTCGGCAAACCCGGGCTTGATGGGCATTCCAATGGCGCCGAACAGATCGCCTCGCGCGCACGCGACTGCGGGATGGATATCACCTATGAGGGGATCCGCCTGACCCCCGCCGAGATCATAACTGCAATTAAAGAAGAGCGGCCGCATGTCGTGGGCCTGTCCATTCTTTCGGGTAGCCATATTCCCCTTATCGAAGACCTAATGAGCCGGCTCAGAAAAGAGGGTTTGACGGAATGCCCGATTGTGGTCGGGGGCATCATTCCCGAAGAAGACGCACAGCGTTTGGCCGCGATGGGAGTAGCGAAAGTATACACCCCCAAAGACTTCGAATTAAATCGCATAATGATGGATATAGTCAGCTTAGCCGATCCCAAAGCGGTAGCCGCTGAATAACGCGACTGCCTAGAAAACAATCAATTCCCATTAGCGCAATTGCAATGCATTGCGCATAGCTCTAGTTGTACTCGCTATAGGAGGACGACAAATGAGCATAGATCTCTCGGGCATGGAAGAAAAAGATCTTTTGCGGCTTCGCGACAATGTCGACAAGGCCCTGAAAGATATCGATAAAAGCCGACGCGATACGGCGCGCAAGGCTGTTGAAGCGGCGGCAAAGAAGCATGGCTTCACGCTTAATGACTTGGTAGGAACGCTTAAAAAGTCTCCAGCCAAGCCGAAATACCGCAATCCGGCAGACCCATCCCAGACGTGGAGCGGGCGTGGCCGACAGCCAACTTGGTTTAAAGACGCGGTAAGTGCGGGCGAAGACATCACGCAGTTCGAGGTCTGAGGCGGCATTTTGGCGACATAAGCGAAAAGCCGCTTATGAATGCGAAATGCAACCCGGCCTTTGTGTCGATCCACACGGCTGGATGAACATTCTGCGAATAGGACGCCCCCGTCCTTTTCGCAGACGTTAATTGGTAAAGCGTTAACCACAGATTGCCCCGCGCGAAAACGCGCCTGACGCGCCCGTGCCGGCGTCTCTTTTGTCTTCGCTCCCTGTGATATAGGCATGGTCCGAGCAACGGATCCCAGGGCTGAACTATGACCATCCACATCGGCGCCGCCCCCGGCGATATCGCAGAAACCGTCCTGATGCCGGGCGATCCCTATCGCGCGAAATGGGCGGCCGAGACGTTCCTGGACGATGCCAAATGCATCAATGAAGTCCGCGGCATGCTCGGGTTCACAGGCACCTGGCGCGGCAACCGCGTCACCATCCATGGCTCGGGCATGGGCATGCCCAGCCTGTCGATCTACGCCAATGAACTTATCCGCGATTACGGCGCGCAAACCCTTATCCGCATCGGCTCTTGCGGTGGCATGCAAGAGGCGGTGCAGGTCCGCGATGTGATCCTCGCCATGACGGCGAGTTCGCTGTCAACGCCCTCACGCGGGATCTTCAAGGAACTCAACTACGCACCTTGCGCGGATTGGCGTTTGCTCCATGCCGCGTGGGCCGCGGCCGAGCGCAAGGGCACCCGCACCCATGTGGGTGGGATCTATTCGTCGGACGTCTTCTACGACGAGCGCCCGGACCTGAACGAACAGATGACGCGCCACGGCATTCTGGGGGTCGAGATGGAGGCGGCGGAGCTTTACACTGTCGCAGCCCGGCACGGGTGCCGGGCGCTGGCCGTGCTCACGGTCTCGGACCACCTCATCACCGGCGAGGCGCTGCCATCCGAAGATCGCGAGCGTAGCTTTGGCGACATGGTCGAAATCGCGCTTGAGGCCGCCTTTGCCTGACGCGCGGTTGGCCTAGACCAGCCGCTCCACCATCATCTTCTTGATCTCGGAAATCGCCTTTGCCGGGTTCAACCCCTTGGGGCAGGTCTTGGCGCAGTTCATGATCGTGTGGCAGCGATACAGCTTGAACGGATCTTCCAGATCATCAAGCCGCTCGCCCGTCGCCTCATCCCGGCTGTCGATGATCCAGCGATAGGCATGCAACAGCGCCGCTGGCCCAAGATACCGGTCCCCGTTCCACCAATAAGACGGGCACGCCGTCGAGCAGGACGCGCACATCACGCATTCGTAAAGCCCGTCGAGTTTCTTGCGATCCTCAATGGACTGCCGCCACTCATGCTCGGGGCGCGAGGTCTTGGTCTCCAGCCAGGGCATGATCGACGCATGCTGGGCGTAGAAATGGGTCAGGTCCGGGATCAGGTCCTTGACCACGGGCATATGCGGCAAGGGATAGATCTTCACATCGCCCTTGATCTCATCCATCCCATAGATACAGGCCAGCGTGTTGATGCCGCCGATATTCATCGCGCAGGACCCACAAATCCCTTCCCGGCAGGACCGGCGGAAGGTCAGCGTTGGATCGATCTCATTCTTGATCTTGATCAGCGCGTCCAGGATCATCGGCCCGCAGGTGTCCATATCGACGAAATAGGTATCGACACGCGGGTTATCTCCATCGTCGGGGTTCCAGCGATAGATCTGGAACTTGCGGACATTGGTGGCGCCTTCCGGCTTGGGCCAGGTCTTCCCGGTCTTGATCCGAGAGTTCTTGGGCAGTGCGAATTCAACCATCTAAGCGTTCCTTCAAACAGACCCTGCGAGGATGACCGGCAGGATCGCTGGCCCCGCCTCCTCGACAAAGCACGTGACGGTGTCGGGTCGGCTGGCAATCCTGATCACAAGTTGGACGGTCTCGGCCGACGGCTGCTGAAGCAGGGCATCCGCGGCGATCGAGACGATTTCATCCCCCGTTGCATTGTTGATGACGCAATCGGTCACCGGGGTGATCGGCACACCGGGGAACCGGGTCTCGACCACATCGTTCACCACGGTGCGGGCAGAGGCACGCGCCATTTCCGTACCAATCGGCGTGCTGCAAGCGCCAAGGGCCAGCACCAGTGCTATACTGACGACCGCCCTCAATAGACCCGCGCCTTCGGTGCGATTTTCTTCAGGTCGATCCCGCCCTCATTGTGGCCCAGCAGCGGATTAAGGTGCACGGGCCGCTGGCCCAGATCGACCTTCCCGTTGACCCAGCTCAGCGAATGGACGCGCCAGTTCTCGTCATCGCGGTCGGGGTAATCCTCATGTGCATGCGCCCCGCGGCTTTCCTTGCGCGCCTCGGCCGAGACGATGGTGGCCAGGGCGTTGGGCATCAGGTTGGTCAACTCCAGCGTCTCCATCAGATCGCTGTTCCACACCATCGACCGGTCGGTGACCGCGATGTCGTCCATCTTGCCCGCGACCGAGTACATCTTGTCGACACCCTCGGCCAATGTCTTATCGGTCCGGAACACTGCCGCATCCGCCTGCATGGTTTTCTGCATTTCAAGACGCAGCTCGGCGGTCGTGACGGTACCCTTGGCATGGCGCAGATCGTCAAGACGGCCCAGCGCCCGGTCGACGCTGGACTGGTTGAGCGTCGGGTTGGGCGCATTGGGATCAACAACTTCGCCCGCCTTGATCGCCGAGGCGCGCCCAAAGACGACCAGGTCGATCAAGCTGTTGGAGCCCAGCCGGTTTGCACCATGCACGCTGGCACAACCCGCCTCGCCCACGGCCATCAGGCCGGGCGCAATGGCGTCCGGGTCGTCCGTCGTCGGGTTCAGCACTTCGCCCCAGTAATTCGTCGGAATGCCGCCCATGTTGTAATGCACGGTCGGCAGCACCGGGATCGGTTCTTTGGTCAGATCGACACCCGCAAAGATACGCGCGCTCTCGGAAATCCCTGGCAAACGTTCGGCCAGCGTCTCGGGCGGCAGGTGGTTGAGGTGCAGGTGAATGTGATCACCATCATCGCCAACACCCCGGCCCTCGCGGATCTCCATGGTCATGCAGCGGCTGACCACATCGCGCGAGGCCAGATCCTTATAGGTCGGCGCATAGCGCTCCATGAACCGTTCACCTTCAGAGTTGGTGAGGTACCCGCCCTCGCCCCGTGCGCCTTCGGTGATCAGGCAGCCCGATCCGTAAATGCCCGTCGGGTGGAACTGCACGAACTCCATGTCCTGCAACGGCAAGCCGGCCCGCGCGACCATCCCGCCGCCGTCGCCGGTGCAGGTATGGGCCGACGTGGCCGAGAAATAGGCGCGGCCATAGCCGCCGGTTGCCAGCACCGTCATCTTGGCGTTGAACACGTGGATCGTGCCGTCATCCAGCTTCCACGCCACAACACCCTGACACACGCCGTCCTCGGACATGATCAGGTCAATCGCGAAGTACTCGATAAAGAACTCCGCATCGTTCTTCAGCGACTGGCCATAAAGCGTGTGCAGGATCGCATGCCCCGTCCGGTCAGCGGCGGCACAGGTGCGCTGCACCGGCGGCCCCTCGCCAAACTCGGTCGTGTGCCCGCCAAAGGGACGCTGATAGATCTTGCCCTCTTCGGTCCGCGAAAACGGAACACCGTAGTGTTCCAGCTCGTAAACCGCCTTGGGCGCTTCGCGGGCGAGGTATTCCATCGCATCCGTATCGCCCAGCCAGTCCGACCCCTTCACGGTATCGTACATGTGCCATTGCCAGCTATCGGGCCCCATGTTGCCCAGCGACGCGGCAATCCCGCCTTGCGCAGCCACCGTGTGCGACCGCGTCGGGAACACCTTGGTGATACACGCTGTCTTCAACCCCTGCTCGGCCATGCCAAGCGTGGCGCGCAAACCCGCGCCCCCAGCCCCGACAACTACGACGTCATAAGTATGCGTCTCGTATGCGTACTCAGCCATTAGAAGCTCCCTAAAGCGCGATGCGGGCGATGGCGAACAGGCCTGTCGCGGCGGCGGCGTAACTCAAACAGACGGTCGCAATGATCAGAGCCTTGCGCGTCATCCCGTGGGTGTAGTCTTCGATCAGCACCTGCACGCCGTTCTTGAAGTGCATAAAGCCCACCAACAGCATCAGCCCCGCCACGATGGCCGGGAAGGGCCGCGCAAAGTAGGCGACAACGTCGGCATGCGGCTCGCCAAGCATGGGTCCAAACATAAAGATGAACAGTGGCGTCAGCACCAGAAGTCCGACAGAGCTGACGATCATGTTCCAGTGGTGATGCACCCCCTCTTTGGCCGATCCCAACCCCGAGGCGCGCTTTCGGTCCGTTACAAAAGCCATGTCCGGTCTCCTCAGATCGCGATCAAGGTGATGAGCGTCAAAAGGACCGATCCACCGATGCAGGCCCAGCCCAGTTTTTCGGCCGTCGGAATGTCGAGCGCGTATCCGCTGTCCCAGATCAGATGCCGGATCCCGGCCAGCGCGTGGTACCACAGCGCCCAAAGCGACAACGCCATCACCAGATCGCCGAACCACGAGGTGACGACACCGTCCGCGACGGCGAAGTATTCCGGCGATGTTGCGGCAGCAAGGAACCACCAAACGGTGAGCAAGGCGCCCACGATCAGCGCATTGCCAGTGATCCGGGTCAGGATCGACGTCATCGACGTCAGCTGCGGGCGATAGATCGTCAGGTGCGGCGACAGGGGGCGATCCCCCCGGTTCACGTCAGACATTCGAAATCCCTTCGGTCGGCGCGGTGTGCGGCGCGCGTCGCTTCAGTGATAGAGGAATTTGCCCTTGTGTCACCCATGCAAGCCCCCGAAAACTTGCGGTGTTTTGGCGCAATTTAACAGATTCTGTGCGATTGTGATCACGCGATTTCAGGCCGTGATCACATTTACTGCAGCAGGTTCACAACCTCGGTCGGGCTGTCCGACAAAACAAAGTCAATTACTCGGATTTCATCGCGGAACCGTGCGCCCCGCAAATACAGCGCCAGGGGCTGGGCGCCGGTATCATAAAGCACGATCTCCTGGAAAAGCCCCGGTGCCTCGCTGCGAAACACGACCGAGGCACATTCGCGAAAGCCGTTGGGAAAGGTGTTCTCAAACCGCTGAACCGCCCGCAGGCGTGACGGGTCGGCCGCGCGGTCAAACGGCTGGACCGCGTCAAAGAACCGGTCGAATTCGCCCCGCAACAGCGCGTCTTTGGCGGTTTCGAAATCCTCGACCGTGCGCCGCGGGTTGGGATCGCAAACGGGCCTATCGGCGACAACGGGCGTCGCAAGGAACACGGCAGCAAGGCCGCTCAGGATAAGATGTCTCATACGGGTATGAGAGCCCAGTAATCGAGATCCAGCAAGACGTCCGGGCCATACTTGCCGTCACGCGTCTTCAACACACCGGCATCGCCTTTCGTCGCCACCAGCCGCAGTCGCAGCGCCCCCACGCCCGGTGCGGCGGTCGGCGCCTTGTCCAGAACTTCGGACCACGCGCGCACTGTGTCGCCCGCAAAGCAGGGGTTGGCATGCGCGCCTGCATTGAGCGCGACCATCATCTGCGCATTGGCCAGGCCATTGAAACTCAGCGCGCGCGCCAGGCTGATCACATGCCCACCATAGATCAGGCGGCGCCCATCGTCGCGATGGGTGGCATCGAAATGCACCTTTGCCGTGTTCTGCCACAGGCGCGTGGCCATCATGTGCTCGGCCTCTTCGATGGTCACCCCGTCGACATGGTCGATCACCTCGCCAACTTCATAGTCGCCCCAGCGATGGGGCTCCCCCGCCAGCTCAAGATCATAAGCGTCAAAGCGCAACCCGTCCGGAACGATCAGCGCCTCTGCGGCCACCGCGGGCGCAAGCTCTGGGATCACGGTCTCCGGCGCCGGGGCGTCGCGGTCGCTTTTGCGCACCATCACCCACCGGACATAGTCCAGCACTGGCACCCCATCCGCCGTCTTGCCGGTCGTGCGCACCCAAACCACACCGGATGCCCCGTTTGAGTTCTGCTTGAGCCCGATCACTTCGCTCTCGGACTGCAACGTCGTGCCGGGGTAGACGGGGGCAAGCCAGCGCCCCTCGGCATAGCCAAGGTTCGCCACGGCATTGAGCGAGATGTCCGGAACGGTTTTGCCAAACACGGTGTGAAAGACGACCAGATCATCCAGCGGCGACGCGGGCAGCCCACAGCTCTGCGCAAACGCATCCGAAGAATAGAGCGCGTGCCGCGCCGGGTAGAGCGCGTGATAGAGCGCGCGTTCCCCACCCGATATCGTGCGTGGCACCGCGTGGCGGATCACCTCGCCCAAACGGTAGTCTTCGAAAAAGCGCCCCGGGTTCGTCTTCGCCATCAAAGCTCTCCCAGTCGTTTGTCGGGGTCATAAGGGCCATCGACGTCCTTTGTGACCGCCTGCGCACAGCGCATCACCCCGTTGGCGGCGTCAAAGGCGTAGGTCGGATCGCCGTACAGCACCCACCCCTGGTCCAGCGCCGCCGTTACCTTGTGGCAAAAGGCCGAGGTATCGTCCCCGGTCAGCAAACGATACGCCTTCATCACCTCACCCCGGGAACGGATAGTAGCCAAGCCATGTATGGATCGCGGCGATGATGGCGTAGAGCACGAGCGATATCACGATAAGCCGGATGTCCCCGCCAATCGGTCCGGGCTCTGGCCGCTCCCACGGTCCCTCTTTGGCGTTGATCACGACCATCTCAAGAACCGCCCACACCGCAATCCCGCCAAACAGAAGGACCGAGACGAAATCCCCGCGCACCAACAGATGCGCCACGGCCCAGACCAGCGCCCCGGTCAGCATCGGATGGCGCAGCCAGGCCCGCATCCGGCCCTTGGACGATCCCATCCCGAACAGGATGATGGCGACCAGCATCAGCAGGTTATTCAGGTGCTGTCCCCAAAACGGCGGTGCATACAGAAACCCGGTCGACGCGCCGCGATAGCCGATCACCATCAGCACAAGCCCCGCCAGGATAATGACAGCGGCAATCCCCTTGCCGGGATCGCCAAGGCGTTCCCGCGCCTCGGGCAGCAGCCGCTTGAAGAAATGCCCAATGTACCACAGGGCGGTGCCCAAACTCAGAAGTGTCATGCCTCCTCCAAAGCCGTAATTGCCTCGGCCTTGGCAAGCGTGGCACGCGCCGTTGCGACATGCAGGTTTTCCACGATCTTGCCATCGACCACGGCAACACCTTCGCCTCGTGCGGTCGCTTCGTCAAAGGCTGCGATCTGGCGCCGGGCCAGATCGACATCTGCCTCCGATGGCCGGAACACGTCGTTGGCAATGGCGACCTGCGCCGGATGGATCAGCGTTTTGCCGTCCATCCCCAGATCGCGGCCCTGCTCGCATTCGGCCCGCAACCCGTCGTTATCCTTGAACGCGTTGAACACCCCGTCAACGCAAACGATACCCGCCGCCCGCGCAGCCAGCAGGCAGGTCTGCAACGCCGTCATCATCGGCAGCCGGTCGGGCCGGGACCGGCACCCCAGCTCTTTGGCCAGATCGTTTGTACCCATCACAAAGCCACCCATGCGGGGGCCACGTGCGATGGTCGCGGCGTTCAGGATCCCGGCCGGGGTCTCCATCATCGCCCAGATCCGCGTGTCCGCAGTTTCCGTCCGCGCATCAAGCTTGCGCGCAATATCGTCGATCATGGCGACGTTATCGACCTTGGGCAGCAGGATCGCCTGCGGGGCCACTGCGGCGACCGCCTCCAGATCCGCCGCGCCCCACTCTGTATCGAACCCGTTGATCCGGACCAGACCGGCACGCGCCCCATACCCGCCCGCAGCAAGCGCGCCGGCCAGCGTGTCGCGGGCATTCGCCTTCTCGTCCGGCGCAACCGCATCCTCAAGGTCGAAGATAATCGCGTCGACCGGCAGTGCGCGCGCCTTGTCGAGCGCACGCTCACGCGAGCCGGGAATGTACAGGACCGATCGCCAGGGGTGCGTCGCAGCGTCCATGATTCTACTCTCTTGAAACATTGTTGCGGCAAACAACACTTCCACGCACCTTTACGCAAGCGCTATTTCTGCACCGCAGAATAGAGCGCCCGCACCGTTAACCAATTCTTCGGCCCCGGTTTCAATGCTGCCCCCAAGCGCATTTTGTGACGCCAAGGGGAACAGCATGAAACCGGAATACATCACGCTATCACTCGGCATCGGGGCCCTTCTCTTGGCGGCCTCGCACGCCTTTGGACAAACACCCGCGACGTGCGGCCCCCGCGAGCGGGTGGTCGAACGCCTCGCCTCGGTCTATGGCGAAAGCCGTCGCGCCATCGGGCTAAGCGCCCGCAACCGCGTGCTCGAGGTTTTTGCGTCCGAGGCAAGCGGCACCTGGACGGTCACGATCACCCTGCCGGACGGCGTGACCTGCCTTGTCGCCTCGGGCGAAGCCTTCGAGGCGTTCGAGCCAGTCGGCGCCAGCAGCGACCCAACGCTCTAGGTCAGGGCGTCGAAGATCAACTTGCCGCCCGTTGTCACCAGCAGGACATAGGTGATCGCAAAGAACACCCGTTCGGGCACAAGGCGATGGGCGATCACACCCAGCCAGGCGCCAAGCAACGCGGCCGGCGCCAGCACCGCGTTCACAAGCAACGTCTCGGCGGTGAAGATCCCCAGAAACGCGTAGGGCACAAACTTCAGGATGTTGACGGCCCAGAAGGTCAGCACCGTGGTCGCCTGATAAGTTGTCTTGTCGAGCCCCCGCGACAGCAAATAGACCGCGACCGGTGGGCCACCGGCATGGCTGACAAAGCTGGTAAACCCCGCAATCGTGCCCGTCATCAGGCCGACACCACGCCCCAGGGGCAACGTGGCCGCGCGGATCAGGCCGCGCCGACCGGCGATCTGATAGGCCACGAACGCGATGGATATGGCCCCGATCAGGATCCGGAACACATCCGCATTCGCGACCTGATATAGCCACGCGCCCAGCGCCACGCCGGGCACACCGCCCAGAATCAAAAGCCTGGCGTCGGGGAAACTCCACCGTCGCCAATAGGGGCGCAGCGTCACCGCATCAACCAGCATCAAGAGCGGCAGCATGATGCCCAGCGCAACGGCAGGTTCGATGATCAGGGCCAGCAATGGCGTGGCCGCAAAGGCCGCTCCGGACCCGAACCCTGCTTTGGAAATACCGGCAAATACAACGGCGGGAATGGCAATCAGGTAAAAAATCGGGTCGGTCAGCACAGGGTCGGATACTCCTCGAAACGCCCCGTCGTATCGCGCCACCGAGGCGCCGGAAAGCCCTGCCCGCAATCTGCCGCAGGACCATACCCTTGCGCGGCGAGCGATCCCTAGCTACCCATCGCCGCAAACAAATTGACCGGAGAGACCCCATGGCCAGACCCAAAATTGCCCTTATCGGCGCGGGACAAATCGGCGGCACGCTCGCGCACCTCGCAGCGCTGAAAGAACTGGGCGACGTCGTCCTGTTCGACATTGCCGAGGGGATGCCGCAGGGCAAAGCGCTCGATATCGCCGAAAGCGGCCCGTCCGAGGGGTTCGATGCCGCCATGTCCGGAACCAACAGTTACGAAGACATCGCCGGCGCCGATGTCTGCATCGTGACCGCCGGTGTGCCCCGCAAACCGGGGATGAGCCGGGACGATCTGCTGGGCATCAACCTCAAGGTCATGAAATCGGTCGGCGAAGGGATCGCACAGAACGCACCGAATGCGTTCGTGATCTGCATCACCAACCCGCTCGACGCGATGGTCTGGGCCCTGCGTGAGTTTTCGGGTCTCCCGCATGAAAAGGTGGTCGGCATGGCCGGCGTGCTCGACAGCGCGCGCTTCCGCCACTTCCTGTCCCTCGAATTCGAAGTATCGATGAAGGACGTGACCGCATTCGTTCTGGGCGGGCACGGCGACACCATGGTGCCGTTGGCCCGCTACTCCACAGTGGCCGGGATCCCCTTGCCAGATCTGGTCAGCATGGGGTGGACCACACAGGACAAACTCGACGCAATCATCCAGCGTACGCGTGATGGCGGGGCTGAAATTGTCGGGCTGCTGAAAACCGGATCGGCCTTCTATGCCCCCGCGACCAGCGCGATCGAAATGGCCGAGGCCTATCTGAAGGACCAAAAGCGGGTTCTGCCCTGCGCGGCCTATTGCGATGGCGAGTTCGGGCTGAAGGGCATTTACGTGGGCGTGCCCACGGTAATCGGGGCCGGCGGCGTCGAAAAAGTCATCGACATCAAGCTCAGCGGGGACGAACAGGCGATGTTCGACAAATCCGTTGACGCCGTGAAAGGGCTTGTCGAGGCCTGCAAGGGCATCGATACCACGCTGGCCTGATCCGCATGCGCCGTTGCGCGGCCATGATCACGCTGTGATCACAGCCCAAGCGGCGCCAACGAATCGCGATCGCGCGATAATTTTCAGATATGTGATCACACTTTTTCATGGTGTGATCACATACACCAGAAATTTACTTGGTTTTCCAACGCTGCGACGAAAAGACGTTTAATTTCCTCGGCATCCCATGGCATGCACAAAAAAACAGCCGCTATGGGACAGTCTCCATGAACATCCACGAATATCAGGCCAAAGCTCTTTTACGCAGTTACGGGGCGCCGGTGTCGGACGGGCGCGTCGTGCTCAAGGCTGAAGAGGCCAAAACCGCGGCTGGCGAAATGGACGGCCCGCTTTGGGTCGTCAAGGCACAGATCCACGCCGGTGGGCGTGGCAAGGGCAGCTTCAAGGAACCCGATGCGGGCGAAAAAGGCGGCGTGCGCCTGGCCAAGTCGGTGGAAGAGGCGGCAAGCGAAGCCAAGAAGATGCTGGGCCGCACGCTTGTGACACACCAGACCGGCCCGGCGGGCAAGCAGGTCAACCGCATCTACATCGAAGACGGGTCAGGCATCGAGACCGAGATGTACCTCGCCCTCCTCGTCGATCGCCAATCAAGCCGCGTGAGCTTTGTCTGCTCCACCGAAGGCGGCATGGACATCGAAGAGGTCGCTGCCGAGACGCCCGAAAAGATCCTGTCCTTCAGCGTCGACCCCGCCACCGGATACCAGGCCTATCACGGCCGCCGCATCGCCTTCATGCTGGGCCTCAGCGGCAATCAGGTGAAGCAATGCGTCAAGCTGATGGGCACGCTCTACCAGCTCTTCATGGACAAGGACATGGAGATGCTGGAGATCAACCCGCTGATCGTCACCGACAAGGGCGATCTCAAATGCCTCGACGCCAAGATGGGTTTTGACGGCAACGCGGTCTACCGCCACGCCGATATCGCGGAACTGCGCGATACGACCGAGGAAGACCCCAAAGAGCTGGAGGCGTCCAAGTACGACCTCAACTACATCGCGCTAGACGGGGAAATCGGCTGCATGGTCAACGGCGCAGGGCTCGCCATGGCCACGATGGACATCATCAAGCTCTACGGTTCCGAACCCGCCAACTTCCTCGACGTGGGCGGCGGCGCGACCAAGGAAAAGGTCACCGAGGCGTTCAAGATCATCACCTCGGACCCGCAGGTCAAAGGCATCCTCGTCAACATCTTCGGCGGCATCATGCGCTGTGACATCATCGCCGAGGGCGTGATCGCGGCTGTGAAAGAGGTGGGGCTTGAGGTCCCTCTCGTGGTGCGCCTGGAAGGGACGAATGTGGAACAGGGCAAAGAGATCATCGCGACCTCGGGGCTCAACGTGATCGCGGCGGATGATCTGAAAGACGGCGCGGAAAAGATCGTGAAGGCCGTGAAGGGGTAGCGCCAAACGCCACCGGGAAAGACCGAAATGCACCTGCGCGCGCGCCAGAATATGACGACCCTCGGCACCGCCCTTGCGGTGACGGTGGCTGTCTATGTTGTCGCGCTCTCGCTCTCGCCCGATGAGGCCGAACGCTTCGCCGCCGAGTCCGGGCCGGTCGAGACGGCCTCTGCCGTCTTCTACATCCTGGGCGCCATGTGCCTGGCGGCCCTTCTGCCAAGAAGCTGGCCCTATTTTGTGGTGATGGTTGCCTTTGCCTTGCGCGAATTTGATCTCGACAAACGCGGCTTCACCGAAGGCCTGCTGAAAAGCAAACAGTACGTGTCGTCCGAAGTCGGCCTGATGGAACGGCTCTATTCGATCCTGTTGCTCGGTTTCATTCTCACCGCGCTCTTTCTCGTGGTGCGCCGGGGCTTCCGGGCCTTTCTGATAGGTCTTAAGGGCGGCAACGGAATTGCGCTTTCAGTTCTGTTTGGCCTGTTCTTCGGCGCCACCTCAAAGCTGATCGATGGGCTTGGGCGCAAGCTTGAGCCCTTTGGCATAACCATCTCGGACCGCGGCTCTCAAGCGGCAGCGCTTTACGAAGAAGTCGCCGAGTTCGGCATGGCGCTTTCGTTATTCCTGGTGTGCGTCGCGGTGCTCTACGCCAGTTACGGCCCCCAGGGTCACAGTTGGAAAAATGAAGGAGGCTCTTGATGGCCGTTCTCGTAGACGAAAATACCAAGGTGATCTGCCAGGGCTTTACCGGCTCCCAAGGCACCTTCCACTCTGAACAGGCCATCGCCTATGGCACGCAAATGGTCGGCGGCGTGACCCCCGGCAAAGGGGGCATGACCCATCTCGACCTGCCCGTCTTCAACTCCTGCCATGAGGCGGTGGAAAAGACCGGCGCGAACGCCAGCGTGATCTACGTGCCGCCGCCCTTTGCTGCGGACTCGATCCTCGAAGCGCTCGACGCCGAAATCCCGCTGATCTGCTGCATCACCGAAGGGATCCCGGTGCTCGACATGATGCGCGTCAAGCGCGCGCTGGAAAACTCCGACAGCATCCTCATTGGCCCCAACTGCCCCGGTGTCATCACGCCCGATGCCTGCAAGATCGGCATCATGCCCGGCCACATCCACAAGCGCGGCTCGGTGGGCGTCGTCTCCCGCTCGGGCACGTTGACCTACGAGGCGGTGAAACAAACCACGGATGTCGGCCTCGGCCAGTCCACCTGCGTCGGTATCGGCGGCGACCCGATCAAAGGGACCGAACACCTGGACGTGCTGGAATGGTTCCTCGCCGATGATGAGACGGAATCGATCATCATGATCGGCGAAATCGGCGGCTCGGCAGAAGAAGACGCCGCCCAGTTCCTCGCCGATGAAAAGAAGAAGGGCCGCTGGAAACCGACCGCCGGCTTCATCGCAGGCCGCACCGCCCCCCCGGGCCGCCGCATGGGCCACGCGGGCGCCATCGTCGCGGGCGGCAAAGGCGGCGCCGAGGATAAGATCGAGGCAATGAAATCCGCCGGGATCGTGGTCGCCGAAAGCCCGGCCTCGCTGGGCGAGGCGGTGTTGGAGGCCATCGGCGCCTAATGAGCGCGATCGCCCATATCCAAGCGGGCTATCAAAACTACGCCCGGTTCTCCGGTCGCACACCACGGCCGGAGTACTGGTGGTTTGCCGGTTTCCTCTTTGTTGGACAAATCCTCAGCTTCGCAATCGCGCCCATCGTTGCCGGTGTCTTTCTGCTAAGTTCGATCCTGCCCGGGTTCGCCGCGGCGGCACGCCGGTTGCATGATGCGGGCCGGTCCGGCCTTTGGCTCATTCTGCCGTTGGTGGTAACCCCCGCCTGGCTGTTGATCTGGATCGGCTCGGCAGCATCAGCGCTGGCGGTCCGTGAAGATCCTTTGGACAACGACATCTATTTTCTCTCCGCCAGCTTTGTAATGCTGGTGGCAAGTGGCCTTATGCTGGTGTGGCTCACCGCACCGTCAGAGCCCGGCACGAACAAATACGGTCCCAATCCCAACGAGGTGATCCAATGACCGAACAATCCCCCAACGACATCTTCCATGCCTCGTCCTTCATGCAGGGGCACAACGCAGAGTACCTTGAACAGCTCTACGCGCGGTATGCCGAGGATCCGAATGCCGTCGACGAGGCCTGGCAGAGCTTTTTCCGGCAGTTGGGCGATACCGAAATTGACGCCAAGCGTGAGGCCGAGGGCCCAAGCTGGGCCCGCACCGACTGGCCACCCCAGCCCAATGACGAACTGACCGCCGCGCTGGATGGCCAGTGGGGCGATCTCGGGCCGGGGGCCGAGAAGAAAGCTGGCGACAAGATCAAAGCCAAAGCGGCGAAAAAGGGCGTCGAAGTGAACGACGACCAGATCAAGCAGGCGGTGCTCGACAGCATCCGCGCGCTGATGCTGATCCGTGCCTACCGGATCCGGGGCCATCTGGTGGCCGATCTCGATCCGCTGGGCATGCGCGATCAGACCCCCCACCCCGAGCTTGATCCAAAATCCTACGGCTTCACCGAAGCCGACATGGATCGCCCGATCTTCATCGACAAGGTCCTGGGCCTCGACATCGCGTCCATGCGCCAGATCGTCGAGATCGTCAAACGCACCTATTGCGGCACCTTCGCGCTGCAGTACATGCACATCTCAAACCCGCAAGAGGCCGGCTGGCTGAAAGAGCGGATCGAAGGCTACGGCAAAGAGATCGCGTTCACCCGGGAAGGGCGCAAGGCGATCCTGAACAAGCTGGTCGAAGCGGAAGGTTTCGAAAAGTTCCTGCATGTCAAATACATGGGCACCAAGCGCTTCGGCCTTGACGGCGGCGAAAGCCTGGTGCCTGCGATGGAACAGATCATAAAGCGCGGCGGCAACCTGGGCGTCCGGGACATCGTGATCGGCATGCCCCACCGGGGCCGCCTGTCGGTTCTGGCCAATGTGATGGCCAAGCCCTATCGCGCGATCTTCAATGAGTTTCAGGGCGGCAGCTTCAAGCCCGAAGACGTCGATGGCTCGGGCGACGTAAAGTACCACCTCGGCGCCTCCTCGGATCGTGAGTTCGACGGCAATTCGGTGCACCTGTCGCTTACGGCAAACCCCAGCCACCTCGAGGCGGTGAACCCCGTCGTTCTGGGCAAGGCCCGCGCCAAGCAGGACCAGAACAAGGATATGGATCGCATAACCTGCCTGCCGATCCTGCTCCATGGCGATGCGGCCTTTGCGGGCCAGGGCGTCGTGGCCGAATGCTTTGGCCTGTCGGGTCTGCGCGGTCACCGCACCGGCGGCACGATCCATATCGTGGTCAACAACCAGATCGGCTTTACCACCGCGCCGCACTTTTCGCGCTCGTCGCCCTACCCCACGGACATCGCGTTGATGGTCGAGGCGCCGATCTTCCACGTGAACGGCGATGACCCCGAGGCCGTCGTGCATGCCGCGAAGGTCGCCACCGAATTCCGCCAGATGTTCCACAAAGACGTGGTCATCGACATCTTCTGCTACCGCCGGTTTGGCCATAACGAGGGCGACGAGCCCATGTTCACCAACCCGATCATGTACAAGAAGATCAAAAAGCAGAAGACCACGCTGCAGCTTTATACCGAGCGTCTGGTCCGCGACGGGCTGATCCCCGAGGGCGAGATCGACGATATGAAGACCGCCTTCCAGGCGTATCTGAACGAAGAGTTCGAGTCTGGCAAAGACTATAAGCCGAACAAGGCCGACTGGCTGGATGGCCGCTGGAGCCACCTCGACAAAGAGGGTGAAAAGTACCAGCGCGGCAAGACGGCGATCAAGAAAGAGACGATGGCCGAAATCGGCACCGCGCTCACCCGCGCGCCCGACGGCTTTCCGCTACACAAAACGGTGGCGCGGCTGCTCGACACCCGGGCCAAGATGTTTGAGACCGGCCAGGGATTTGACTGGGCGACAGCCGAGGCGCTCGCGTTTGGCTCGCTCATGACCGAGGGCTATCCAGTGCGTCTGGCTGGCCAGGATTCCACCCGCGGCACCTTCTCGCAACGCCACTCGGGCCTGGTCAGCCAGGAAACCGAAGAACGGTACTATCCGCTCAACCACATCCGTGCGGGCCAGGCGAACTACGAGGTTATCGACTCGATGCTCTCGGAATACGCGGTGCTTGGGTTCGAATACGGCTACTCGCTGGCCGAACCCAATGCGCTGACGCTGTGGGAGGCGCAGTTCGGCGACTTTGCCAACGGCGCGCAGATCATGTTCGACCAGTTCATCTCATCGGGTGAACGCAAATGGCTGCGGATGTCGGGCCTTGTGATGCTCTTGCCGCACGGGTTTGAGGGCCAGGGGCCGGAACACTCCTCGGCCCGGCTCGAACGCTTCCTGCAGATGTGCGCCGAAGACAACTGGATCGTCGCCAACTGCACGACACCGGCCAACTACTTCCACATCCTGCGCCGTCAGCTGCACCGCAGCTACCGCAAGCCGCTGGTGCTGATGACGCCAAAGTCGCTCTTGCGCCACAAGCTCGCCGTCTCGGACGCCGCCGATTTCACCAGCGGCTCGTCTTTCCACCGCGTGCTCTGGGATGACGCCCAGCAGGGCCACAGCGAGACCGAGCTGGTGAAAGACAACGACATCAAGCGCGTGGTGATGTGTTCCGGCAAGGTCTACTACGACCTGCTCGAGGAACGCGATGCCCGCGGGATCAACGACATCTATCTGATGCGGGTGGAACAATTCTATCCGTTCCCGGCCCTCAGCCTTGTCAAAGAGCTTGAGCGCTTCGGAAACGCCGATTTCGTCTGGTGTCAGGAAGAGCCCAAGAACCAGGGCGGCTGGTCGTTCATGGAACCCAACATCGAATGGGTGCTCACACGGATCGGGGCCCAGCACACCCGGCCCACCTATGCCGGCCGTGCCGCCGCGGCCTCGCCCGCGACGGGCCTGGCCTCCGCCCACAAAGCACAACAGGCAGCGTTGGTGAACGACGCGCTGACACTGGAAGGGAATTAAGATGAGTAGCGAAGTCCGCGTCCCAACGCTGGGGGAAAGCGTTACCGAGGCGACGGTTGCCACGTGGTTCAAGAAACCGGGCGACAGCGTGGCGGTAGACGAGATGCTGTGCGAGCTTGAAACGGATAAGGTGACGGTCGAGGTGCCCTCGCCCATCGCCGGAACCCTGGGCGAGATTGTCGCCGCCGAGGGTGAGACGGTCGGCGTCGACGCGCTACTCGCCACAATATCGGAAGGGGCCGGGGCCGCCGCGCTCGCCCCTGCCCCCGCAGCCGATCCCGCCCCCGCCTCGGCGGCAAACGGTGCCGATGCCGGGGGCGCCGCGGTCGACGTGATGGTGCCCACGCTGGGCGAAAGCGTGACGGAGGCCACGGTCTCGACCTGGTTCAAATCCGTCGGCGACGCCGTCGCGCAGGACGAGATGCTGTGTGAGTTGGAAACCGACAAGGTCTCGGTCGAAGTGCCCGCCCCTGCGGCAGGGACGCTGACCGAAATCCTCGCCGCCGAGGGTGCGACAGTTGAAGCGGGCGGCAAGCTTGCCGTCATGTCAGCCGGCGCAGGCGCCCCGGCCACCGCCGCCCCTGCGGTCCCCGCACCCGCGCTCGCGGCAGCCACCCCTGCCCCCGCAGGCGGTCGCACCGACATCGAAAACGCCCCCTCCGCCAACAAGATGATGGCCGAGGCGGGCTTGTCGTCCGATCAGGTCGCAGGCACGGGTAAGGATGGCCGCGTGATGAAGGAAGACGTGCAAAAGGCGCTCGCCGCCGGGGCCACGGTCGCCAAGGCACCCGAACCCGCACAGGCGCCGATCCCCCGCGCCCCCGTCGCCGCCGAGGACGCCGCGCGTGAAGAGCGGGTCAAGATGACCCGCCTGCGCCAGACCATCGCCCGTCGCCTGAAGGATGCGCAAAACACCGCAGCGATCCTGACCACGTATAACGAGGTCGACATGGGCGCGGTCATGGACTTGCGCAAAGAGTACAAGGACCTGTTCGAGAAGAAACATGGTGTCCGCCTGGGCTTCATGTCGTTCTTCACCAAGGCCTGCTGCCACGCGCTGAAAGAAGTGCCCGAGGTCAACGCCGAAATCGACGGCACCGACATCGTCTACAAGAACTTCGTGCACATGGGCGTCGCCGCGGGCACGCCCCAGGGCCTGGTCGTCCCGGTCATCCGCGACGCAGACCGCATGTCCTTCGCCGAGATCGAAAAGGCGATCGCCGAGAAAGGCCGCCGCGCCCGCGACGGCAAGCTCTCCATGGCCGAAATGCAGGGCGGCACGTTCACTCTGTCGAACGGCGGAGTCTACGGCTCGCTGATGAGCTCACCGATCCTCAACCCCCCGCAATCGGGCATCCTCGGCATGCACAAGATCCAGGACCGGCCCATGGTCATCGGGGGCGAGATCAAGATCCGCCCGATGATGTACCTCGCGCTCAGCTACGACCACCGGATCGTCGACGGCAAAGGCGCGGTGACGTTCCTCGTCCGCGTGAAAGAGGCGCTGGAGGATCCGCGGCGGTTGTTGATGGATTTGTGAGAACGATGCATCGGCCAGTCAAAGCGCCAGCCCGTTGCACCGGGCAACCCGCCTTCGGCTCGTCCCGGGCGGGGGCGCTTCGTGGAGCCGGGGGGCATCCGCGAACGCCTCTGACACGCTGCGACAAAGAACAGTGAAGGGCCAAAAATGACCATCTCCCTCGAATTCCTCATCGCCGCCCTGATCGTCGTCCTGATCCCCGGCACCGGCGTGCTCTACACCGTCGCCACCGGCATCGGGCGCGGCTTCCGCGCCAGCGTCGCCGCCGCCTTCGGTTGCACCCTCGGCATCCTGCCCGCGATCTTCGCGGCCCTTCTCGGCCTCTCGGCGATCCTCCACACCGGGGCCATCGCCTACACCGTCCTGAAATACGCGGGCGCCGCCTACCTCATCTACCTCGCCTGGCAGACCTGGAACGATCGCGGCCCGGTCAGCCTGTCGCGAGATGTGCCCATCAACCCGTTTCAGATCGCCCGAACCGGCATGCTCATCAACGTGCTGAACCCGAAACTCTCGGTCTTCTTCCTCGCCTTCCTGCCGCAATTCGTCGATCCCGCCAGCGCCCAGGTGACCGCCCAGATGATCGTCCTCAGCGCGATCTTCATGGCGATGACCTTCGCTGTCTTCCTGATCTACGGCGCGCTCGCCACCGCCGCGGGCAAGGGCCTGCGCAGCCCGGCGGTGACCGCCTGGATCCGCCGCATCGCCGCAGGCGCCTTCGCGGGCCTCGGCCTGCGCCTCGCCACCGCCGACCCGTAACCCGGAGCATACGCATGTTCGCCGATGAACTGTCCCTCCTCCTGCTCTACGGCCTTCTCACCGCGCTTCTGCTGGGCGGCAAGGTCACGGGCATGCTGCTCACCGTCGATATGGGCTACCTCCTGTCGTCGCGCGACGAAAGCCGCTCACTGGAAGGGATGCTGGGCCGCACCGACCGCGCGCTCAACAACTCGATCACCGCGCTCGCGCTCATCGCCCCGCCGATCCTGATCATCGCGCTGCGCGATCAATCCTCGGCCAACTCGATCCTCGCCGCCCAGGTCTTTCTGGCGGCGCGGGTGGTCTACATCCCCGCCTATGTCTTCGGCATCCGCGGCCTGCGCACGCTGGTCTGGACGGTCGGCTTCCTGGCAACCGTCGCGCTCTACTTTCTGGCCCTATGACCCCCGAGCTTACAGCCCTCGCCCTCGCCGGGCTGTTGCAGGTCGTGCAGTTCGTGCTGATGTCGGTGCCCGCGAACCTCGAACTCGGTGCGGGCAAAACGCTCAGCCCCCGCGACCGGGAACGGCTGGGCGGCACGCTCGAAGATCAGCTTTCGCCAAAAACCGCCCGCCTCTACCGCGCGCTCAACAACCATTTCGAAGGGCTGATCCTCTTCACCCTCGCCGTCGTGGTGGTCACCCTGTCGGATCAGTCCACCGCCTTCACCGCCGCCTGCGCCTGGGTCTACCTCGCCGCGCGGCTCGCCTACGTCCCCGCCTACTATTTCGGCCTCAGCCCCTGGCGGTCGCTGATCTGGATGGCGGGCTTTTTTGCCACGGCGCTGATGCTCGTGGCGTCCCTGATATGACGCGCACCGTACACCCGCCGGTGTACGGCCTGTGTACAGGTTGTGTACGGGTTGTGCGCCCCGATTTTGCCCAAGGAGACACCCATGGCCCAATATGACGTCATCGTAATCGGCAGCGGCCCGGGCGGCTATGTCTGCGCCATCCGCTGCGCCCAACTGGGCCTGAAAACCGCTTGTGTCGAAGGGCGCGAAACGCTCGGCGGCACCTGCCTCAACGTGGGCTGCATCCCGTCAAAGGCGCTCCTCCACGCCAGCCATCAACTCCACGAGGCCGAGCACAACTTTGCCAAGATGGGGCTCAAAGGCAAAGCGCCCTCCGTCGATTGGCCGGCGATGCTGTCCTATAAGGAAGATGTCATTGGCCAGAACACCAAGGGCATCGAATTTCTGTTCAAAAAGAACAAGATAGACTGGCTCAAAGGCTGGGGCTCGATCCCCGAGGCGGGCAAGGTCAAGGTCGGTGACGAGGTGCACGAGGCCAAGCATATCGTCATCGCCACCGGGTCCGACAGCGCCACGATCCCAGGCGTCGAGATCGATGAAAAGATCGTGGTCAGCTCCACCGGCGCGCTGGAACTGGGCAAGATCCCCAAGAAGCTGGTGGTGATCGGCGCGTGCGTGATCGGGCTTGAAATGGGCTCGGTCTATGCCCGCCTGGGGTCCGAGGTCACAGTGATCGAATATCTCGACGCCATCACCCCCGGCATGGATGCCGAGGTGCAGCGCACTTTCAAGAGAACGCTGGAAAAACAGGGCCTTACCTTCATCATGGGCGCCGCCGTGCAAAACGTGGCGGCCACGAAAACCAAGGCCAAAGTCACCTACAAACTCCGCAAGGATGACAGCGAAGCGACGCTTGACGCCGACATCGTCCTCGTCTCCACAGGCCGCAAACCCTATACCGACGGGCTGGGTCTCGATGCGCTCGGTGTCGAGATGTCAGACCGCGGCCAGGTCAAGACCGACGCCCATTGGCAGACCAACATCCCCGGCATCTACGCCATCGGCGATTGCATCGACGGCCCCATGCTGGCGCACAAGGCCGAAGACGAAGGCATGGCCGTGGCCGAGACCGTTGCGGGCCAGAAAGGTCACGTTAACTACGGTGTGATACCCGGGGTCATCTACACCCACCCCGAGGTCGCCAATGTCGGCCACACTGAACAGGAGTTGAAGGACGCAGGCCGCAACTACAAAGCGGGCAAGTTCAGTTTCATGGGCAATGGCCGCGCCAAGGCCAACTTTGCGGGCGACGGCTTCGTCAAGATCCTCGCCGATGCCGAAACCGATCGCATCCTCGGCGCCCATATCATCGGCCCGATGGCGGGCGACCTGATCCACGAGATCTGCGTGGCGATGGAGTTCGGCGCAGCGGCAGAGGATCTGGCACGGACCTGCCACGCCCACCCGACCTATTCCGAGGCCGTCCGCGAGGCCGCCCTGGCCTGCGGCGACGGACCGATCCACAGCTAGGCCCCTCTTTGGTCAGGAAAATATCCCGGGGGAGTCGCGCGCCGCGCGACGGGGGCAGCGCCCCCTACCCCACCAGCATCCGCAGGCCCTGCGTCACATCCGTGCGCACCGCCAACCGCAGCCCCGGCTCGTCCCCGGCCTTCAGCGCCGCCAGGATCAGCCGGTGATGCGGCGGCACCTCTGTGCGTTTCAGCCGTCCGTAAAGCTTGCGCATCGTCGGCCCCAGTTGCAGCCAAACCGTCTCGGCCATGGCCAGCATCGCGGGCGCCTGGGCGCGCAGATATAGCGTGCGGTGAAACTCAAGGTTGGTCCGGATATAGCCCACGGCGTCCCCACGCTCGATCACATCGCCCAGGGTCGCATTGATCGCCTGCAGGCGATCGATCAGCGCCATATGCGCCCGTGGCAACGCTCGCGTGGCCAGCTCGGTCTCCAGCAACGCACGCAGCGCCGCCAGTTCTTCAATACGTTCGTTGGACAGCTCGGGCGTGGCCACCCGCCCCGAGGGCGACAGGGTCAGCGCACCCTCCGCCACCAGCCGCCGCACCGCCTCGCGCGCCGGGGTCATCGACACGCCGAAATCCTTGCCGATCCCGCGCAGCGTCAGCGCCGCACCCGGCTCAAGTTCGCCATGCATGATCTGGCCGCGGAGCGTGCGATAGACCCGGTCATGGGCCGCAGGCGCGGCCGGTTCGGGTTGACGGTTCTGGATCAGCATGGGCGCAACACTGGGCGCATCGGCGTCCGAAATCAATCGTCGAAACGGTAGCGGTGCAATCCCGGCCCCTGGCTGCGCAACCAGTCCCGCTGCCTGCGCCAGTCCGGGCAATGGGCGGCAACAAGCGCCCAGAAATCGGCGGAGTGGTCCATATGGATCAGGTGCGCGGCCTCATGGGCAGCGACATAGTCAAGCACATCCGGTGGCGCCATGATCAGCCGCCAGGAATACATAAGGTTCCCATCCGACGTGCACGACCCCCAACGCGACCGCGTGTCCCGCAGGGTCAGCCGATGGTAATGCGCTCCCATGGAGGCAGCGTAGTTATCGGAGGCCTGTGCCAGGCGATCCCGCGCCAGCGCCTTGAGGTAGGTTTTCACAGTTCGGCCCACATGTGGGCCGCGCACCAAAAGCTGCTGGCCCTTGCGTAGAACACGGCGACCCGTTCCTTCGGCAACCGTGACCTCGCGGCCCTCAATGGGCAGGGCAACGCCCGCCCCTACCGCGACTTCCGCATCCAGCCCGGACCGCGCCGCCTGGATCCAATCGAGCCGCTCTTCTGCAAAGGACAAAGCCTCGGACAGCGGCGTGTGCTGTGGCAGCGTCAGCGTCACGCGCCCGTCCAGCCGCGAGACCCGCAACGACAGTCGCCGTGCCCGCGCAGTGCGCCGGACGGTGACCGCCGTCGTCTCATCGCTCAATATGCGCTGCTCGCCCATCGCCGCTTTCTGCTCTTTGCCCGAACCTATCGCGCCCCGCCCGCAGGGGCCAGAGCGCCACCGCGTCAAAAGCCTTTGACAGGCCCCGGGCTTTGTGGCACGTCGCCGTCTGTTTCCGCACCCCGAGGCAATGAAAGAGGACCCAGATGCCCAAGGAAGAATGGGGCACGAAGCGTGTCTGCCCGACCACGGGCAAGCGCTTTTACGACCTGAACAGATCGCCGATCGTCAGCCCCTATACCGGCGAAGTGGTGAACCTCGACACCGGCAAGAGCAACCGGATGATGGTGGCTGACAAGGCCGACAAGGACGCGCCCGCCGAAGATCTGGTGGACGAAGAAGATGTTGTCCTGGAAGAGGATGAGGACGACAACAGCGATGTCGATCTGGGCGACGACGTTCTTGAAGAGGACGACGAAGACGATGTCTCGCTCGACGATATTGCAGACGTCGCGGCGGATGACGACGAAAGCTGACCCGCGCGATTTATCCTTGAATTGACCGGGTCGGTGCCATAGAGACCCGACAGCGGGCGCACACCGCCCGCCCCGGTGGGGCCATAGCTCAGTTGGGAGAGCGCTTGCATGGCATGCAAGAGGTCAGGGGTTCGACTCCCCTTGGCTCCACCACCGCCTACAAATCAATACGTTAGCTGAACATTAGAGTGGTGTGACACAGAGGTGTGACACACGATGAAGCTTTCAGCCTACCTAATGACCTCACGTCACGGCGTGTTTTACTTCCGCTGGCCCCTACTGGGAAGCGACCATGCGGCTGCTGAGTTGGAAAGCTTTTTCTCTGAGACAGGGCTTTCGCGAGAGGCCTACCGCGAACATATCCCGATGGTGCTCAACGAGATCAGGAAAGCGAGGATAGCTGCGCACAAGGCCATCGTGGAGTTTGGGGAGAGCTTAGGTGACCGTCGTCGCCACAATCAGAGCCATTGAGTAGCTCTGACCATTGTCCTCGCAGCCTCGCGCAAACGTCCAAACATTCGTTGTGTCCGGCGGGTTCATCGCGAGGAAGGGGCAGAGGATCGCGCGGCCCTCACCTTCGGTTGGCTCGGGTGTCGTGACGTACCCAAAGGCAAGACCGCCGCAAAGCCAACCTCGACGCAAGTCGTCGGATGACCGCAGTGAGCCCGTTCTGGACCTTCGTACAAAATGCAGCATCTATCCACTCGGGCGGAAAGCGGTCCTTCGCCACGGTCGCGGCCGCTGGGTGCTTGGAGATCCGGGCAAACAGACTCTGTGCCGAAATCGTCTAAGATCATCATGGGGCGCGAAGTTCGTTCAGTTCTGCGAGCTCCCTCCCTCAATGAGAGTTCGGCGCTTTAGCGC
>JBCCWO010000016.1:0-86740 GCA_039193455.1 Pseudomonadota bacterium | reverse complement strand
TGCACGCGGCTGCCGCGCATCCCGACGCAGGCCCCCACCGGGTCAATCGAGTTGTCGTAGGAGATCACGGCAATTTTCGCGCGGCTTCCGGGATCGCGGGCCACTGCCTTGATTTCGATGATACCATCGTAGATTTCCGGCACTTCCATCTTGAAGAGTTCGGCCATGAACTCGGGCGCGGTGCGCGACAGGAAGATCTGCGGCCCGCGTGGCTCGCGGCGCACATCCTTGATGTAACAGCGGATGCGGTCGCCGTTGCGATAGCCTTCGCGGCCGATCTTTTCATTCCGGCGCAAGATGCCTTCGCCCGCGCCGATATCGACGACGACGTTGCCGTATTCCTCGCGCTTGACCACACCGTTGATGATGGTTCCCGCGCGATCCTTGAATTCCTCGTACTGACGATCCCGCTCGGCCTCGCGGACCTTTTGCAGGATCACCTGCTTGGCCGATTGCGCGGCGATCCGGCCCATGTCGACAGGCGGCACCTCTTCGACGAAGGTGTCGCCAATCTGGGGATCGTCGAGATATTGCTTGGCCTGCTCGACCGTCATTTCGGCCTGATAATTCTCAAGCTCTTCGTCCTCGACCACGGTGCGCACGCGGGTAAAGGTCGCCCGACCGGTCTTGCGGTCGATGGACACGCGAATGTCCATCTCGCTGCCGTACCGGCTCTTCGCGGCCCGGGCGAGGCTTTCTTCCATCGCTTCGACCACCAAGGCGGGGTCGATCATCTTTTCGCGGGCAACGGCCTCTGCGGTTTGCAAAAGCTCAAGCTGGTTGGCCGAGGTAATTGGCATTCTCACTCCTCCTTGGAAGCGTTCGGTTCTTCGGTTTCAATCTCGTCAAACTGGGTTTCGTCGATGATGCCTGCCGCCTTGCGCTGGCGCAGCATCTCGCGGATCAAGTCATCGGTCAGAACCAGCTTGGCATCCGCCAGCCAGTCGAATCTGAGGCCGATGATCACGGGCTCATCCGATTGGCCTGCATCGATCTCGATCAGCACTTCATCGTCTTCGACGCCGTGCAGCGGGCCTTTGAAACGCCGCCGCCCGTCGATCAGTTCGTTGGTCTCAAGCTTGGCCTCATAGCCCACCCAGGTCTCGAAGTCTTTCAACCGGGTCAGGGGCCGGTCGATCCCTGGGCTCGAAACCTCGAGTGTATAGGCATCCTCGATCGGGTCCTCGACATCGAGCGTTGCGCTGACAGCCGTGGAAATCTCGGCGCAATCATCCACCTCGATCCCGCCTTCGGGGCGTTCGGCCATGATCTGCACCGTCTTCGTCTTGCCGCCCATGAAGCGGACGCGCACAAGTTCGAACCCCATGTCTTCCAGAACAGGGGTGATGATCTCGGCAAGACGCCGGTCGAGCGTGGCTTTGGCGACAAGGTCAGACATGGGGTCCAAACACAAAAAAACGGGCGCGCGGCCCGTCGGTTTTTCCGGTGGAGGCTGGGGGGTGGAGGCCCAGGCGCCGCTGTTGAGGTGCATATACGGGGGGCAGGCCGTCCTTGCAAGGGGGCCTAGCCCACGAAAACCTGGGTAATCCAAAAGTCACCGCAGGTATCGCTTTGCGAAAAGGCGGTGCCGGCCGCCATGGCCGAGACGTTCGGGGCCAGGATGTTGCGCCGGTGCCCGGGTGAGTCGAGCCAAAGCGTCACCACGCGCTGGGCGAGGCTTGCATAGCTGTGTGGCGGGATCTGTTGGCCCTGCCGGTCGGCAAAGACACAGGCCCCGCGATCGATGACGCGAAAGCGTTGGGTGCCGAATGTATAGCGGGGCAGTTGCGCGATGTTTTCACTGGCCGCCTGCACCCGCAGCCGGGCAAAGCGAACACGGTCCATCAGCTCGCGCCCGCTGGTGCCCCGCCCACGATGGGACAGGCGCCCGGATCGGGCCATCCAGTCGCTATGGGCCGTGGCAGACTCTGTCAGCGTCTCGGGCGCGGCGGCCAGGGTGCGCAGACCGGCGGTGCAGCGCGCATAATTGACTTCGGCCAAGATCGCCCGTGACAACCGGGGTTGGTCAATGGCGTGGGGGGTGACGATGGCGTCGCGCGCGGGGGCTGGCCGGTCACAGGCGGTGGCGCCCGTGGCACTCAACGCGAGGCATGTGCAGCAGGCAAGGGCCCAAAGCCCGCGGATCAAGCGAACGCCCAGCGTGTCGTCAGATCAGGCCCCGTGCGCGCCGTGGCCTCTGCCGCAAGGGACAGGCGCGGCGTGTGCGCCACCACCATGTGACGGAGAACGGGAATGACGGTCGTGCTGTGATGCGCCACGTCTTGCGACAGGGTGGCGAGCAGGTCCTGCCGTTCTGCGGTGGTCGGCGCGGCACGCAGAGCCGCGAGTCGGGCGTCAAAGCCCGGCAGACGGCCCAGCCCATCGCGCGGATGCTCAGCCAACGTCGCTTCGGGCGTCAGCCGCACCCGCCGGAGCGACAGGGCCAGATCGGCGGGCCGGGGGTCCGAGCGGTCGCGAAGCGCCAGCGACAAACCCATCGTTCGCGCCTCGCGCGCCAGGACTTGCAACAGACGCGCGGCGGATGGGCAGTGCAGAAGATCCTCTGACAACTCAATTCGCGCATCCGCAACGCTGGCGTGGCGCAGAATGGCGCGCGCTGTGTCGGGATCGGTGGCGGGGGCCGCGGGCCCTGCGGCCATCGCGCAATCGGTCGCCACCGTGCCATGTCCGCCCAGCCAGCCTTGGACCAACGCCGCGCGATCGATCCCGATCCTAAGCCCTTGTGCCAGTGCGTCGGCGTGCCTGCCTTTGGTTGTGATCTGCAGCGCGTCCGTCACGGCCAGCGTCGTGACAGCTGGACGCCCATTTCGGGGGCGCAGGCCTGCGGGATCCAGCACCTCTGCCGCGTCTGCACGCCCGTCAACCACGGCACGGATCAGATCGCGGGGGTCTTCGAACTCGACCAACTCGATGCGGGTAAAGGGGCGGGCCGCACCTTCTGCGCCGCCCCAGGGTACGAGCGCGCTGCCCTCGCGCCGATAGGGGCCGGTGCCAAACCCATCCCTGACAATCACAAAGCGCGGATCGGCCAGCAGGAACGGCAAGCCCGGATCCCCCTGCGCCAGCGTAATGCGCAGCTTATGGGGTCCGTCGGCCCGCAACTCGGCCCCCTGTGACAGGGATACCCTCGCGAGAGCGGCGGCAACATCGCCAGCAAGGACCGGTGTTCCATCATGAAAAGTTGCGTCTCGGCGCAGCGAGAACGACCAGCTGCGCGCGTCGCTGTCCGCCTCCCACGCGGTCGCAAGATCGCCGCGCAGCGCGCCCCCGGCATCAAGCTTGGTCAGGCTGCCGAAGACGGTTGAGGCCAAAACCGCGTCCTGCAAACGCCCCGGGCCACGTACGGTCACCGCCAGCCGCAGCACACCGCCCGCCGTTGCGCGCGCGGGCAGACCCGTTGCGGCAAGCATACTGGCCGCAGCACCAGACGTGAGCAGCCGCCGTCGGCTGAGGTATGTCATCGGCGGACCCGTGTTCCGTGATCAATCCCTATCGAGATATGAGGATAGCAAGGCCAAACAATGGCGGCACCCCATTTTCGCGCATTAGGCCGTAGGAACAAAATCGCGCCGCAGGGCATTCGTTGTGCGCACCAGCTGTGCGCTGATCCCCGGTTCGGACAGCGCGTGGCCCGCGCGGGGCACGATCACCATTTTCGAGCCTGGCCAAAGATCATGGATGCGCCGGGCAGAGACCGGCGGGCAGATCATATCGTAGCGCCCCTGCACGATGGTGCCGGGCACCCCCGCCAGGCGATCGGCGTTGTCCAGGATATGGCCGTCATGCTCCAAAAAACCGCCGTTGATGAAATAGTGGTTCTCAAGCCGCGCAAAGGCCCGGGCATATTCCGCGGGGCTTTCCCCGCCGGGCCCATCATTGCTGATCGAGGCGAGCGTGTTTTCCCAGCTTGTCCAGGCGCGGGCAAAGCGTGTTTCGGTCACCACATCCCCGCAGAACAGGCGGCGGTGATAGGCGGCGACCAGATCATCCCGCTCATCCTCGGGGATGTTCTTGACGAAACGGTCCCAGACATCGGGCCAGAATTGCCCCGCGCCACCGCCATAGAACCAATCAAGCTCGCCCTTCGTCATCAAAAAGACGCCACGCAGGATGACGTGCAAAACGCGGTCTGGGTGGGTTTGGGTATAGATCAGGCCCAGCGTCGCGCCCCAGCTGCCGCCGAAGATGATCCATTTGTCGATGCCCAGCGTTTCGCGAATAAGCTCGATATCGCGCAAAAGATGCCAGGTCGTGTTGGCGGTTACGCTGGCATGGGGGCGCGAGCGTCCGCAGCCGCGCTGGTCGAACAGAACGATCCGATAATGGTTCGGGTCAAAGTAGCGGCGCATCGCCGGGCTGCACCCGCCACCGGGCCCGCCATGGAGCACGATCACCGGCACGCCGTCGGGGCGCCCGCATTGTTCGACATAGATCCGATGGTCATCGCCTACATCGAGCATGCGCTGCTCAAAGGGATCGAGCGGCGGGTATAAGAATTGCGCCGCGCCCTTTTGTCCTGCCACCTTGTCCATGATCGTCCTATGTAGCCCGGAGAGTCGCTCCGGATGGACGACTGATAACAGGAAAAGCCCAGAGCCGACAGATGCAGAGCGTACAGACAACGATTGACCCAGGCGAGATCGAAAAGTTTCAGGCCATGGCCGCGGAGTGGTGGAACCCCGAGGGCAAGTTCAAGCCATTGCACATGCTGAACCCCTGCCGGTTGGACTACATCACCGCGCAGATCGCGGCTGAGTTCGAACGTGATTTGGCCGTGGATCAGCCGTTCCAGGGGCTTCGCATCCTCGACATTGGCTGTGGCGGCGGCCTTCTGTCCGAACCCATGGCGCGGCTGGGCGCGACGGTCGTTGGTGCCGATGCGGCCGAGCGCAACATCCCCGTGGCGCGCATCCATGCCGAGGAACAGGGGCTGCAAATCGACTATCGCCACACCTCGGCCGAGGCATTGGCCGAGGCGGGTGAAGTGTTCGATATCGTGCTGAACATGGAAGTGGTCGAGCATGTGGCCGACCCGCAGACCTATCTGAACGCCTGTCACCAGCTGTTGCGGCCCGGTGGTCTGATGGTGTGCTCGACCCTGAACCGCAATCCCAAAAGCTATGTGATGGCGATCATCGGGGCGGAATACGTGATGCGCTGGTTGCCCAAGGGCACGCACGAATGGTCGAAATTCATCACGCCGGAGGAACTCTACGCCCTTCTCGAAAAGGCCGGGATGACGCCGGTGGACAAGAAGGGCTTTGTGTTCAACCCGATCACCTGGTCGTGGGGCCTGTCGGATCGGGATCTGAGCGTGAACTACGTCACCGCCAGCGTGCGTCCCGCCTAGGGCCCGTCGTCACCGAAGCGGTTGCGCACCTCGCGCAGGACGGGCAGGGCGCTGCGCACCTTTTCGGCGCCGATTGCGTCGACCACCTCGACGACGATGGGCGCAATCGCGGCGATGGCCGCGTCGCGGGCGGCCCGGCCGGCGGGGCTGATCGTTACGAGTTTGCGGCGTGCATCGTCCCAATCGGGGCGCACATGCACATGGCCCGCGATCTCAAGCTTGCCCAAGGTGTTGGTCATCGCCCCGCGTGTCACGTGGAACGTCTTGGCCAGTTGCGCTGGCGTGCGCTCATCCCCGATCCGGGCGAGGTGGTTGAGAACCGAAAAATGCGAAATCTCCATGCCCTTGGGCAGCGCCCGGGACAGCCGGTTGCGCGCCAGCTGATCCGCCATGAAGATCTCGCTGAACAGGGCAACGGCCAAGGAATCTTGCGGTTGGTTCATCAGGGTCCTTGAAACGGGCGGTCGTGCAAGAGCGATGGGACGCGCCTTCGGCTATCATCCACCGCGTCAAGCGGAAGATCAACCAAGCTCACCCCCGGCGCGGTCCCGCCATCGGCCAGAACTTCGCCCCACGGGGCCACCGCAAGGCTGTGACCATGAGTGCGCCGTTTCGCGCCGCGTTGCGCCGAATGTGTGCCGCATTGCGCCGGGGCCAACACGAACGCACCGCTTTCAATCGCGCGGGCGCGCAAGAGCGGTTCCCAATGGGCGGCACCGGTGACATGGGAAAACGCCGCTGGCACCGTTAGGATCTGCGCCCCGGCCTGCGCCAACGCCCGATAGAGATGGGGAAAGCGGACATCGTAGCACACGCTCAGCCCTATTGCGGTCCCCGCGACATCGGTCACCACCGCCTGGTTGCCGGGCCGAAATCCATCCGATTCCCGATAGGTTTCTTCGGCGGTCACATCGACATCGAACATGTGGATTTTGTCGTACCGCGCCGCGATGTCACCCGAAGGCGCGATCAGGAAGGATCGGTTCGCAAACCGTCCATCCGGATCGTCGGTTTTCAGCGCGAGTGAGCCGATCAACAGCCAGATGCCCGTCTCGGCCGCCAGGGCCCGCAGCCCGGCAAGCATTGGGTCCGTTTCCTCTGGATCCAGAACGGTGTTCTGGTGGGTGCGACTAGTCGAGACACAGTTCGTGACCTCTGGCGTCAGCACGAACTGCGCCCCATCTGCCGCCGCGGCGCGCACATGACCCGTGACAACCGCCAGATTTTCTACCGGATCGTCCGAGGACGTCAGTTGGACCAGCCCCACCCGCATCTGTGCAGCCTAACTGGCCAGCATCGGGTCAAGCTTGCCCGCGCGGTCCAGTGCATAAAGGTCGTCGCAACCGCCGACATGCTGACCGGCGATAAAGATCTGCGGCACCGTATGTCGGCCATTGGCACGGCTCATCATCTCTTGCCGCTTCTCAGGGTCGCCGCCCACATCGATCTCGGCAAAGCTTACGTTCTTGCTTTTCAGCAGGCGCTTGGCTGCAAAGCAAAAGCCGCAGAGCGCCGAGGTATAGATTTCAACAGTTTGCATGGTCAGACCCTCACATCCGCCCAAGATATATTCTGTCACGCATCCTTTACAACGCGCGCCAGTGTCAGCACCGAAATCTGCGCCGCTCCGGCCCGGCTGCACGCCTCGGCGGCGGCGGCCAAGGTGGCGCCCGAGGTCATCACATCGTCGACCAACAGGACGTCGCGCGTGGCAAGCGTGGCCCCGCGCCGCGGATGGGGCTGCAACGCGCCCTCCAGATTTTGCATGCGGGCCGCCTTGTCCCCGGATTGGGCAGGCGTCGCACGGCGGCGCACCAGGGCGTCGGGGCAAGCGGCAAGCCCCAGTTCGCGGGCGACGGCCTGGGCCAGGGCGGCGGATTGGTTGAACCGGCGCTGAACCAAACGCAGCCAGTGCAGGGGAACTGGCACCACCAGTGTTTGGGCATGCACAAGATCGCGTCCGGCCCCGGCCATCCACCGGGCAGCGGGGCGGACCAGATCCTGGCGGTCGCCATGTTTCAGCGCCAGCACCAGCCGCCGCCCGTTCTCGCGGTATTCGAGCGCCGCGCGGCCGCGCAGCCATGGCCGCGGTGCGGCCAGGCAGTCATCGCACAGCGCCCTGCCTCCCACGTCTTCGCCAAGCAACGGCACCCCGCAGCCGTCGCAAACGAGCCCGCGAATAAACGGTGTCTCGGCCCAGCATGCGCCGCAGAGCGGTGCACCGTGATCCACAAGCGTCCGGCAGGACACGCATTGCGGCGGATAGATCAGGTCGAGCACCTTACTAATCTGCATTTGCCTGTCCCCTGTCGCGCGCATACCTATCTGGCCATGACCGCGCCGCCGCCACTTTTTGATCGCAAGGCCCTCGCCCAGCGCCGCCGCCGGGCCGCGGCGGACCCGGCGCATTTTCTGAACGACATCGCGATTGCCGAGATCAAGGAAAGGCTGGCCGAGGTTAACAAAACGTTCACGGCACCGGCTGTGGTCAGCGCCGTGTCGGCACCGTGGCGCGATGCCCTGCCCGGGGCGCGCATCGTGGGCGATGACGAGGTGCTCGACCTCGCGCCCGGCGCCCATGATCTGGTTGTCCACGCAATGGCCCTGCATTGGGCGAACGATCCGGTCGGACAGCTTGTGCAATGCCGCCGCGCGCTGAAACCCGACGGGCTGTGCCTTGTTGCGCTGCTCGGTGGGCAGACGTTGCATGAGTTACGCATTTCGCTGGCCGAGGCAGAGGCGCATGTCATGGGCGGCCTGTCGCCCCGCGTGGCGCCGATGGGCGAAATTCGCGACCTCGGCGCCCTGCTTCAACGCGCCGGTCTGGCCCTGCCTGTCGCCGATGCTCAGCCGATGACCGTCAGCCATGGCTCAATGCTGGATCTGATGCGGGACCTGCGCGCGATGGGCGAGACCAACGTTTTGGCCGCGCGCGACCGTCGCACGCCGCCGCGCGGGTTTTTTGCGGAAGCGGCCCAACACTATGCCACGAATTTTCCCGCCGAGGGGGGCCGCGTGCGCGCGACGTTCGAGATGATCTACCTAACCGGCTGGGCCCCTGCGGAAACCCAGCAAAAACCCCTGCGCCCGGGCAGCGCGACACAGCGTCTGGCCGATTTTTTGGGCACCGATGAATACAGCGCAGGGGAACGGCCCGATTGACCTCGGGCGAATTGCGGTTATCTGGCAATCCCAGAGAAGCCGTTTATGGTCGGAAGATAGCTATGCTCGATGCCAACGCGCAGCCTGAGGGACGCCACACCATGACCAAGGCAGAGGCGGCGGAAACGCATCTGCCCGCCGACCACCCCCGGTTACCGTCGCAGAAGGTTGGTATTCTTGTGGCCAACCTCGGTACGCCCGACGGGTATGACTACTGGTCGATGCGGCGCTACCTGAACGAGTTTTTGTCCGATCGCCGCGTCATCGACTATTCGCCCTGGATCTGGCAGCCGCTGTTGCAGGCCATCATCCTGACAAAACGCCCTTTTTCGTCAGGGGCCGCCTACAAGTCGATCTGGAACGAAGAGGCCGGCGAAAGCCCGCTGATGACAATCACCAAGGCGCAGACGGAAAAGATCCGCGCCGCAATGCTCCGTCAGTACGGTGATCAGGTCGTGGTGGATTTCTGCATGCGCTACGGCAACCCCTCGACCCGGTCCAAAGTGCGCGAGATGGCGGAGCAGGGCTGTCAGAAGATCCTGTTCTTCCCGCTTTATCCGCATTACGCCGGGGCCACATCGGCCACAGCCAATGACCAGTTTTTCCGCGCGCTGATGCAGGAAAAGTGGCAACCGATATCGCGCACTGTGCCGCCCTATTACGAGCATCCGATGTATATCGATGCGCTCGCGCAGTCGGTTGAGCGGGCCTATGCCGAGATGGATCAAAAACCCGATCTCTTGGTCGCGTCCTACCACGGCGTGCCTAAGCGCTACCTGCTTGAGGGCGACCCCTACCATTGCCAGTGCCAAAAGACCTCGCGTCTCTTGCGGGAACGGCTGGGCTGGTCGAAGGAAGAGCTCGTGACCACCTTCCAAAGCCGGTTCGGCCCGGAAGAGTGGCTGAAGCCCTACACCGTGGAAGAGGTCGCGCGGCTGGCCGAGCAGGGCAAAAAGAACATTGCCGTGATCGCACCCGCGTTCTCAGCCGATTGCATCGAGACGCTGGAAGAGATCAACGAAGAGATCCGCGAAAGCTTTGAAGAGGCGGGAGGCGAAAGCTTTACCTATATTCCCTGCCTCAACGACGACGACGCGCATATCAACGCGCTCTGCGCGGTGATCGACGAAAACCTCGGTGGCTGGATCGGTGCACCGCGCTAAAAAATAAGGGCGGCCGGTTGCCCTGCCGCCCCTTTGATTGCGTTCGCCAAAGCCCTCAGATCAGCAGCACCTGCGTGCCCGTCTGGGTCATCTCGTAAAGCTCGGCAATGTGCTCGTTATAAAGCCCGATGCAGCCGTTCGATGACCGCCGCCCGATCTTGCGCGTGTCATGCGTGCCGTGGATCCGGTAGAACCGCCATGACAGATGCAAGGCATGGGTTCCCATCGGATTGTCCGGACCCGGCGGCATGAAATCAGGCCATTCCGGGTTACGCTTTTTCATTGCCGGTGTCGGCGCCCAGCTGGGGCCTTCGACCCGCTTGGTAATCTCGGTCCGGCCACGGCGGGTCAAATCCTCGGTCATGGGGACGCTGGTTGGGTAAAGCTTGTAGACGCTTTCATCCGCCGACCAGTAGTGCAGCGCGCGCGATGTCGTATCCACCAGGATCGCGCCGCGGTTCAGGTTGGAGAAGTAGGGCCGCCATTCCAGAGCGCGAAAGCTCGATGCGTTGCGCTGAACGGTTTGCGAGACCTCGTTGCGGAACTCCACGGTATCGCCGCTTTGTGCGAGCGCGGGGGCGGCCAGCCCACCGGCGGCCAGCAATGTCGTGCCCAAAAACCTGCGTCGGTCCATCTGTCACCTCGTATTCGGGTCGCTTCAACGTTTCGCAGGAAAATATTGCCATCAAGCCGCAGTCGCAAATCAACTGGATGTCAGATGGCCAAATCACGCCGCTTCGATTTGAAACGGTTGCATGAACGCTATAAGCGAGGCCAACGCACCACAGTGGCAGAGCAGATATGCCCCGAATTTTGACGGTTTTCCTGACAATTCTCACCTTTGTCGCGGCCTGTGCCCCGACGTCAGAGATTCGCGTGGGCCCGAATGGCGAGCCCGTGCCGCAGGTCTATCGCATCACCCCGCGCAATGCCGATGACGTGCAGTTTCGGATGCTTGACGGCATCAACAGCCTGCGCCGGGCGGCAGGTGCGGCGCCCGTTGTGCTGAATGCCGAGCTGACGGCAGCAGCCGCCACTCATTCGCGCGACATGTCGGTACAGAACCGTCCGTGGCACTTTGGATCCGATGGATCCTCACCGCTCGACCGTGCGGCAAGGGTTGGCTATCAGGGCCGGCTTCTGGGCGAAAACATCTCGGAAACCTATGAGACCGAGCTTGAGACGCTAAGCGCCTGGATGGCGGAACCGGCCACGCGGGGCGTTATTCTGGATGGCGAGGCGCGGCAGATGGGGTTTTCCTGGTTTCAGGAGCCCAATGGCAAGATCTGGTGGACGCTGGTTCTGGGAACCTGACGCTCAGGGATAGATGCTGATCGGCGTGCCGACCTGCACCATCGCATAGATATCTTCCATCTCGCGGTTCGTTACCGCGATGCAGCCCCAGGTCCAGTCCGGGCCGCGGTCGGCAAAAAGCGCGGGCGTGCCGTGAATGAAGATATCGCCCCCGGGGCCCTGGCCCAGTTCGCGGGCCGACAGCACGTCGGACGGCTGCGGGTACGAGATGCCGAGCGACAGATGAAACGCGCTGTTGGGATTGCGGCGGTCGATGATGTACTGGCCCTCCGGCGTTTTGCCGTCGCCTTCGACCTGTTTGTGGCCCACCGGCGCAAAGCCCAGATCGATGTCAAAGCTGCGGACCGAGCGTTGGCCATGCATCAGATACAGCTTGCGCCGGTCCTTGAGCACGATCAGGCGCGTCACCTCGGGCCCCTCGTAATCGCGGAACTTCGAGGCGCAGCCCGACAGGGCCAGCGTTGCGGCCGCAAGGCCGATGACTTGTCTACGTTTCATGCCTGCGTCCGTTGGCCGGAAATTATGGCAAAACAATAGCGTAGATTTGCTAACAAACCAATAGCCCTCACTTGTCGCGCGCGGACAACTGTTCCTCGATCGCACTGAGCCGGGCGAGGACTTCGTCACGATAGGCGTCGGTCTTTTCGCCCTCTTCCACGTTGTGGGCATCCTGCATCGAGTTGACGATCAACCCCACAAGCAGGTTCACCACCGCGAAGGTCGTCACCATGATAAAGGGCACAAAGAACGCCCAGGCGTAGGGGTAGACCTCCATCACCGGGCGGACGATGCCCATCGACCAGCTTTCGAGCGTCATGATCTGGAACAGTGAATAGGCGGACTGGCCCAGCGAGCCGAACCATTCGGGAAAGGTTGCGGCGAAGAGCTTGGTGGCCATCACCGCGCCTATGTAGAAGATCAGCGCCATCAGCAAGAACACCGACCCCATGCCGGGCAGCGCGGTGATGAACCCTTCGACAACCCGGCGCAGGCGTGGCGCGGCCGAGACGACGCGCAGCAAACGCAGGATGCGCAGGGCGCGCAGCACGCTGAAACTCTGCGCACCCGGGATCAGCGACACCCCGACGATGGCAAAGTCAAACAGGTTCCAGCCGGATTTGAAGAAGGCCCAACGATAGGCGATCAGTTTTAGCCCGATCTCGACGATGAAGACGAACAGGCACGCGCGGTCGAGCACGATGATCAAAGGACCGGCCGTCGCCATGATCGCGGGCGAAGTTTCCATGCCCAAAAGCACGGCGTTGAACAGGATCACCGCGATGATGCCGTTGCGCACCCAGGCCTGTTCCAGGAATGCGTGAATTCTGTCCCTGACGTCCATTCTGCCGCCCCTTCAGTTGCCCGCGATATGATCGCGTGTGAAGGCGGCTGCAAGCTCCACATGCGCGCTCCAGCGGAACTGATCCACCACTTGCACCCAATTCAGGCGAAACCCCGCTGCGACCAACAGTTTTGCATCGCGCGCAAAGGTCACCGGATTGCACGACACGGCGGCGACCCGTGTGAGTGTCGAGGCCGCGATGGCCCGCATCTGTGCCTCGGCCCCCGCGCGGGGCGGGTCGATGACCGCCGCATCAAAGCGGTTCAGTTCGTCGGGCAGCAATGGCGCGCGAAAGAGATCGCCGCTCTCGGCTGTCACCGCCTTCAGCCCAGTCGCCTGCCGCCAGCCCTGATCGAGGGCGTCGGTCATCGCCCGATCGCCTTCCACAGCGTGCACCTCGGCATTGCGCGCCAGTGGCAGGGCAAAGGTACCGCAGCCGGCGAATAGATCGACGAGACGGCGTGCTGGACCAACCGCTGCGGTCACTGCCTGCCGCAGCGCGGCCTCTCCGTGCTTCGTCGCTTGCAGAAACGCCCCGGGTGGCGGGGTCACCGTGATCCCGTCGAAATCCTGGGTTGGTGCAGCGGCTGTGATCACAGGATCCCCTTCAAAACTGATCCGCGCGATGGGATGGGCGCCAGCGATCTCTGCCAACGCCATCCGATCCTCGCGCGTGGGCAAACGCGTTTCGCTGAGGTCGATATCAAGCCCGGCTTGCGAAACGGTGACCGCCATCCGCAGTTCTCCCCGCCGCGGGCCCATTGCGCGGGTCAAGGCGTCGCAAGCTGGCAGAGCCGCGATGAGATCGGGGTGGAGCAACTGGCAATCGGGCACCGCGACCACGGCGTGGGACGCGCGCCCGTGAAACCCGACCAGCGCGCCGTTTCGCAGGCGTCGCCCTGCAAAGGTGGCCCGCCTGCGCGCGGCCGGCGGGGACGTCGCGATCGGGCGAAACGTGGTCTCAATACCCTGGGCTGCCAAGGCCGCCGCGACCACGCCTTGCTTCCAATCGGCAACGAACGGGTCCGCGGCATGCATCACGGCGCATCCCCCGCACGCCTTGTAGTGGCGGCACCCGGCGCGCACCCGATCCTCCGAGGGGGTCACGATGCGCGGCGCGGCGATCCGGCCGTCGATCACATCGCCCGCGACCACCTCACCGGGCAAGGCGCGCGCGACGTAAACCGGCCCATCGGCGATCCCGTCGCCCAGATGGCCCAGCCGCCGGATCTCGTGGCTCACTCAGCCGCCTCGTCAAAGCGCAAAAAGCCGCCGGACTGGCGTTCCCAGTAGCGCGCATAAAGCCCGTTCTTTTGCAGCAACTCGCGGTGCGTGCCGATCTCGCGGATATGCCCTTCGTCCAGGACGATGATCCGATCCATCCGCGCAATCGTCGACAGGCGGTGGGCAATGGCCAGCACGGTCTTACCCTCCATCACCCGCTCAAGCGCGGCCTGGATCGAGGCCTCGACCTCGCTGTCGAGCGCGCTTGTCGCTTCGTCGAGGATCAGGATCGGCGCACCCTTCAGGATCGCGCGGGCCAGGGCGATCCGCTGCCGCTGGCCGCCCGACAGTTTGACGCCGCGCTCGCCCAGATGCGCCTCGAACCCCTCGCGCCCCTGGAAGTCTTTCAGGTCCGAGATGAAGTCAAGCGCTTCTGCCCGGCGGGCGGCGTCGATCAGGTCGCCCTCGCTGGCATCGGGACGGCCGTAAAGGATGTTCTCGCGGGCCGAACGATTGAACATCGCGGTTTCCTGCGTGACCGTGGCGATGCTGCGGCGCAGGCTTTCCTGGGTGACATCGCGCACATCCTCGCCCGAGACCAGAACGCGGCCCTCTTCGACGTCGTAAAGGCGCAAAAGCAGCGACACCATCGTCGATTTGCCCGCGCCCGAGGCCCCGACAATCCCGATCTTTTCGCCCGCATGCACGGTGAGGTCGATATGCTCGACCCCACCCGACTGCCGCCCATAGGCAAAGCGCACGTCTTCGAACCGGATCTCTGGCTTGGTGATTTCCAGCGCGCGGGCATCGGGCGCATCGATCAGCGCATGTGGCGGGGTGAGTGTGCGGATCCCATCCTCGACCTCGCCTATGTTGGCGTAGAGCGTCATGAGCGTGAAGCTGACCCACCCTGTCATCTGCGCCAGCCGCAGCGACACGGCCCCGGTGGCCGCGATGTCCCCGGCCGAGACGAGCCCCAGCGACCAGTACCACAGCGCACCGCCCACAAGGATCAAGGGCAGAAAGCCCGCCAGCGTGATCAGCATCGTGCGGAAGGCCACCGAAACATAGCCGTAGTCCAGCGTTCTTTCCCGCAGATCGGCCATGGCGCGCAGTGCGGCGCGGTCTTCGTGATCGGCATGGGCAAAAAGCTTGACGGATTTGATGTTTGTGATCGTATCGACGACCTGACCGGTGACATTGGCCCGCGACGCCGCGCGCGCCTTAGATCGTTTGCGGATGCGCGGCATGAAGTACCGGATCAGCGCGAGATAGGCGACCATCCAGACCGCGACCACCAGCGAAATCCGCCAGTCGACCGCACCGAGCAATACGATCGCCCCGACCACCGAGGCCAGCGCAAAGAACACCGTCTGCAGCACCTCGACCACAGCATCGGTGAGGGCCCGGGCGGTCTGCATCTCTTTCTGCGAAATCCGCCCGGCATAGTCGTTGTCAAAAAACGTGACCGGCTGACCCAGCGTGTAGCGGTGCAGGCGCTGCAAAGCCATTGCCATGAGGTTTGGCGCCACGACGATGTTTTGAAACATCGCGTTCAAACCAAACAGCACCGGCCGCAACCCGAGAAAGAAGAGAACCGCGAAGACGTAGATCGCGGGTGAGCCCAGGATTTGGTCGGGTCCGGCGGCAAGGGCGGCGTCGATCACCCAGCCCAAGATCACCGCGCCGGTGATCTCAGCCACACCGGCGGCAATCGACACCGCGCTGCCCGCCACCAGGGCCGGCCCGCTTCCCTGCAGCGCCCAGCCGATAAAAGGGCGCAGCTCTTGGGGCGGTGGCCCTTCGGCAGGTTTGAATGCGTCGATTGCCTCGCTCGGTCTCACTCAGCGGCCTCCACGGTTCCGATAAAACCGCCAGACTGACGATCCCAGAAACGGGCATATAGGCCGCCTTTGGCCAAAAGCTCGGCATGGCTGCCCTGTTCGACGATACGCCCGCCGTCCAGCACCAGGATACGGTCCATCCGGGCGATGGTCGACAGGCGGTGGGCAATTGCGATCACCGTCTTGCCCTCCATCAGGCCATAGAGCGTGTCCTGAATGGCGGCCTCAACCTCGCTATCCAGCGCGCTTGTCGCCTCGTCCAGAACCAGAATGGGCGCATCTTTCAGCATGACCCTTGCAAGCGCCACCCGCTGACGCTGGCCACCCGACAGTTTGACACCGCGTTCCCCCACCTGCGCGGCAAAGCCGGTGCGGCCCTGCGGATCCTCCAGATCGGCGATGAATTCGTCCGCTTCGGCCCGACGCGCGGCGGCCATAACCTCGTCCTCGGTGGCATCCGGGCGGCCGTATAGGATGTTGTCGCGTACGGATCGGTGAAGAAGCGAGCTGTCCTGCTGCACCATGCCGATTACCTGGCGCAGGCTGTCCTGCGAGACTTGCGAGATATCCTGCCCGTCGATTTCGATCCGCCCGCCATCGGGGTCGTAGAACCGCAAAAGCAGCTTCACGAAGGTCGATTTTCCCGCACCCGACCGACCGATCAATCCGATCTTCTCGCCCGGATCGATAGTCAGGTCGATCCCCTCGAGCCCACCGCTTTGGCGACCGTAATGGTGCGTCAGCCCGGCCACCTTGATGCGCCCCTCGGTGAGGGCCAGCGGTTTGGCGTCGCTCCGATCCGTCAGCGTAATCGGCTGGGCAATCGTCTCCATCCCTTCCGAGATGACGCCGAGGTTCTGGAAGAAAGACGTCAGCGCCCACATGATCCATCCGGTCATCGCGCTGAGCCGCAGCGCAAGCGCCGAGGCCGCGGCGACGACACCCACCGTCGCGCTGCCGCCGACCCAGAGCCAGATCGCCCAGCCCACGCAGCCGACGATCAAGAGCCCGTTCAGGGTGACCAGCGCGATGTCCATGATCGTGAAGATCCGCATCTCTTTTTGGAAAGTGCTGCGGGTCCGATCGATCGCCTCGCGCGCATAGGCCAGTTCGCGGTCGTGATGGGCGAACATCTTGACCGAGTGAATGTTCGTGTAGCTGTCGACAACCCGGCCCGTGACCTCGCTGCGCGCGTCTGATGCGGCCTTTGAGGCGGGGCCGATGCGGGTCACTGTCCAGCGGACCAAAAGGCCGTAGAGCGCCGCCCAGATCACGAGGGGGACGGCCAGCCGCGGATCCGCGTTTGACAGCAGGATCGCTGCACCGACCAGATACGCCAGCGCAAAGGTCATCGCGTCGAACACCTGGAACACCGCCTCGCCCGCCGCCGGGGGCGTCTGCATGATCCGGTTAGCGATCCGCCCGGCGAAGTCGTTCTCAAACCACCCAACGGACTGGCGCAGCACATGCTTGTGCGCCCGCCACCGGATCAGCGTGCCAAAGTTCGGCAGGATCGTGTTGTTGAGCAGCAGGACGTCGAGGGCCTGCAGCATCGGGCGAAAGAGCAGAAGGAACACCGTCACCAGGATCAGTTCGGTTCCATGCGTCGCCCACAGCTCTTCCGGTCCGGTCTGGCTCAGGATGTCGACGAGGCGACCCATGTAGCCGATGAGCCAGATTTCGACCGTGGCCACGACCACCGACATCAGCCCCGCATAGGTGAAAACGCGCGTGAACGGGCGACAGTATTCGCGCATGAACGGCCACAGACGGCGCGGCGGCGTGTCGTTATCCGCGTATGTGACATACGGGTCGACAAGGTTTTCGAAGAAGCGGAACACGGGAGGACAAGGCCTTTGCGTTATGGCCCTGCATATAGACGCTTCGGGGCTAGAGGAAAACCATCAAGGCCGACCCCGCAAGCAGGACGGCCATGATCCGCATGAAGATCGCCCAGGCTTTCGGGGCGGCCAGCAGATAGGACAGAAGGCTCCCCGCAAAGCTCCAGAACAGGCAGACGCCCAGGTTGATGCCGGAAAACGCGCTGGCAAGGCGTGCCGCTTCGGGCAGGGGGGCGAGGCCGATGCTGTACCCGCTCGACGCCGCAAGGGCCACGGCCCAGATCTTGGGGTTGATCCACTGGAAAAGCACCGCCTCGATGAACGTGAAGGGGCGGTCGCGCTCTTTCGCTTCGGGTTGCGTGGTGGCGGCGAACAGTTTCCATGCCATCCACAGGATCCACGCCGCCGCGCCAAGCTTGAGGATCAGCTCAAGCCCCGGTCGCGCGGCCAAGAGGGCACCGATCCCAAGGCCGGTCAGCGCGGCGATGATGCCGACCCCGATGGCCACGCCCAGAACGTGCGGCAGCGTGCGGCGAAAGCCAAAGCGCACCCCGCTGGCGGTGAGCAAGATGACATTCGGCCCGGGCGTAAAGAGCCCGGCAAAGACAAAGGCATAGAGCGGATCGAAGGTCATCGCGCGGGTAAAGACACGAAAGTGCGGCCAAGCTCAATCGCTGCGGGGCAGTTTTTCCAGCAGGGCGTTGCGGTCCAGCGTAAAGCCCGAGGCGATCCAAGCGGCTTCCAGCCTGCGCAAGGTCTCACCGATGTCAGCGCCCTTGAACCGCCCTCCCAGATCGCGCGCCTTGAGCGGGAAGACGGCGGTCGCGCCCGCTTCTGCCTCGGCGACAGTCGTCTCGGACATTGCGGTACCTGTGCTTGCGGCCCTGAGCGTCAGCGCATCCACCGCCATCCCGGCTCCGTAGCGGTAGCCCAGCGCCGCGGCACCGTCGGATGCCCCGGCAGCCTCGCGCATCTCCTCCAGCCGCTGGGTCGCCTTGCGCGACAGGCGCCAACGCTCGGCCACATCCGCTCCGCCCAGCGCGCCAAGCCGACGGATCGGATCCGGGGAAAGGCCATGTTCGCCTTCCAGATGCACGAGCGGGGCCAGCGACCGCGCGTCCGCCCCGGGCAGGACCGCCGCAAGGACACCGGTCTGCGCCATGACCGCGACGCTTGGTGCGGGGTCGGGCGCATAGAGCAATTTCATCATCTCGCTCCCAACCCGCTCAGCCGAGAGCCCGTCGAGGCCATCAAGACTGCGCGCGATGGCGTTGAGCGCGTCGGGGTCCGGCCCGTGATCGGCGGCCCCGTACCAGGCGTGAAAGCGAAAGAACCGCAGGATTCGCAGGTAGTCCTCGCGAATGCGCGCCAGCGGGTCTTCGATGAACCGCAGACGGCGCTGGGCCAGATCCGCGAGGCCGTGCTCAAGTGGATCGATCACCTGGCCCGACCGGTCGGCGTAAAGCGCGTTCATAGTGAAATCCCGCCGTAACGCATCCTCGGAAATATCCGTCGAGAACGCCACAACCGCGCGCCGCCCATCGGTTTCGACATCGCGGCGGAACGTCGTCACCTCGTAGCCGATGTGATCTGAGACGACCGTGACCGTGCCGTGGGCGATACCGGTGGGCACCGGCGTTAGCCCAGCGGCCTTGGCAAGTCGGATCACGTCTTCGGGGACCGCATCGGTGGCCAGATCAATGTCGGACACCGGCGCGCCCATCAGCGCGTTGCGCACACAGCCGCCGACAAAGAACGCATGGTGCCCCTCGGCTTCAAGCGCGTTCACCACCGCTTGTGTCGCCGGTCGCGTGATCCACTCTGCCCGGATCCGCGTCACGGCTGCATCCGCTCGGCCAAGCCGCGCAGCATCCGGGCGGTAGCGCCCCAGATGTAATAGGGCCCCCAGGGTACAGTGTAGTAGTGTCGCCGCGTGCCCCGCCAACGCCGACCCTCGACAAGGAAGTTTGCGGGGTCGGTCACATGCGCGAGCGGGACGCGGAACACCTCTTCCACTTCGCCGGGTTCGGGCCGGATATCAAAAGGCCGGGTGACCCAGCCAATCACCGGGGTAACGCGAAAGCCTGTCACCGTCTCATGGATCGGCAGGTGACCCAGCACGTCGATGGCGGCATTCGGCAGCCCGATCTCTTCATCCGCCTCGCGCAGCGCGGCATGGGTGACGTCGGGGTCCGCGGCGTCCATTTTCCCGCCAGGAAACGCGATCTGGCCGGGATGGTGTTTCAGGCGTGATGAACGCTTGGTCAACAGCACCTGCGGCACGCCCGCAAACGCCTCAACCGCGATCAAAACACCGGCCTCACGCAGCTTGCGCCCCTCGGGCAGAACGGTGCCCGGGTTCAGGTCAAAGTCGGACGATGCACCGCCATGGCGCGCCAGGGCCGCACACAGTTGGGTGCGGGTCTCAGGACCCGTCACCCGCCGCCTCCGTCGCCTCGAACCCCAGCGTTTCGGGTTGAAACTCATAATGCGCACCACAGAACTGGCAGTCGGCGGTCACGATGCCCTCGTCGGTGGTCATATGGGCGATGTCCTTGGCGGAGTAGATCGACATGCTCTGGCGCACACGCTCGGCCGAGCAGGTGCAGCCAAAGGCCACCGGCTGGCTGTCGAAAACCCGCGGGGCTTCTTCGTGAAACAGCCGCACCAGCAGGTCCGTGGGTTGCACCGACGGGCCCACCAGCTCAAGATCATCCACCGTGTCGAGCAACAGGTTGGCCCGCGACCAGTTCTCAAGCTCTTCGGCGTCGAGCACGTCTTCGGCCTGCAGCAGGCCGCCTTCGCCCGAGGCACCGCCCGTGGCAAAGGGTGAGGCTTCGGGCATGTGCTGCAGCATCACGCCGCCCGCGCGCCATCCGTCCGGCCCGTCGGCGAGGGATGACCGGCCAAAGCTGAGCGCGAACCGCGTCGGCAGCTGTTCGGATTGGGCGAAATAGGTTTCTGCACAGGAGGCCAGCGAACCGCCTGCGATGGGCGTAATCCCTTGATAGGGCACCATGTCCTGACCCTGATCGATCAGTACCGCGAAGTAGCCCTTACCAATCTGGTCGAAGGCCGGTTGCGTGTCGCTCAGCCGGGTGTCATCGAAACTGGCATAGGCGCGGATGCGCGCGGGCTCGCCCTCGCTGGTGGGGGCATAGTAATCCGTCGCGATCAGTCGCGCGGGCCCGTCACCGCGGACCTGCAGCGACAGTTTCCAGCGCAGTTTGATCGTCTGCCCGATCAGCGCCGTCAGCAGCGCAGCCTCAGCCACCAGCGCCTCGATCGGCGCGGGATAGTCATGCTGGGCCAGGATGTTGTCGAGCACCCCGTCAAGCCGCGCGACCCGTCCGCGGATATCGGAGCGGTCGAGTTGAAACGGCAGGACGGTATCGTCCCAAGCGATCTGTGAACCGAGAGTCATCGGGGGTTTCCTTGGCGCGGCCGAGTTGGCATACCGCGACTATATAGGGACGGTGCGCGGGGGTCCAAGCGAAGTGATCAGGCGGGTTGGCGAGCCGGTCAAGGCTGATATGCACTACACGCAACGCCCGGGTGCCTATGCCGTGCTGCTGAGCGGGCGCGACGTGCTGTTGACCCACCAAGCCGAACCGATCCCCGAGTATCAGCTGCCGGGCGGTGGGATCGACCCCGGTGAATCACCGCTCACCGCGCTTTATCGTGAGGTTCTGGAAGAAACCGGCTGGCGCATCGCGCGCCCCCGGCGGCTGGGTGCGTTTCGTCGGTTTACCTACATGCCGGAATACGATCTGTGGGCGGAAAAGATCTGCCACATCTATCTGGCCAAACCGGCCCTGCGGCTCAGCGGCCCGACGGAGCCCGGCCATACCGAGACATGGATGCCGCTCGACATGGCGCGCGAGAGGGTGGGCAATGCGGGCGACCGGATGTTTTTGGGCCAGCTAACCCTGTGACGCGCGCCCCTTGAATTCGAACAGGACGGCCGAAATGTCATCCGCCGGTTCTTGTTGCTGCGCATAGTCAGCCAGATCCCACAAAAGCGCATCCAGCAGGTCCGGCCCCGTCCGATCCGTGTTGCGCTTGATCATGCGTTCCAACCCGGACTGATCCAGCAGCGTGCCATCCGGATCTGCGCATTCGGTGATCCCGTCTGAATACATCAACAGCCGGTCCCCGGGCGTAAGCGTCAGCTCCTGCACCTCATATGTGGCGCCCGGGATCAGACCCACGGGCAGACCCCCGTCCCCGACAAAGGCGGTCTCTCCCGCCGCGCTTTGATGCAGCAGGCTTGGGTGCCCCGCCTGGCAAAAGCGCACCTTCCCAGTGCCAAGGTCACAATCCGCGATGATCATTGTGCAATAAAGCTCGGTCGTCATATCCTCCAGGATCACCCGGTTGACGTCGGCACAGACGGCGTCCACCGGCCGCATCTGGTAGTGGCCGCGCTCGTCAACCATCAGCGCAAGGTTGCGTTCCGGATTGGCGCCAGACAGCAACCCGGCCAGCCGTGCGGCCATCAGCGCGGACGCAATGCCGTGCCCTGAGACGTCCAAGGCAAAAAGTCCAACGCGCGTGTCGCTGACCCGGAATGCGCCCACCAGATCGCCGCCCACATGCCCGCTGGGGCGCAGCAAAAGCGATACGTCCGCGCCGTCCAAGGATAAAAACGTCTCCGGGACCAGCGACTGCTGAAGGTGGCGCGCCTGTACCAGATCGCGTGCGATGCCGTCATAGACCTGCTGCAACTCACCCAGCGTGTCGCCCAAGAGCCGGTTCTTTTCAGAAAGCTCCCGCTCCACAGCGATCAGGCGTTCGCCGGCGGCGATACGTGCCTGAAGCTCGGGCATATTGACGGGCTTGTTCAAAAAATCGTCGGCGCCCGAGGCGAGCCCGGTGGCGACATCTTCGCGTCCCGTCCGCGAGGTCAGGAGAATGAAGTAAACATATCCCCCCGTAGCCTCGGCCCGGTACGCGGCGCACAGGTCCAGCCCGGACATGCCCGGCATCACCCAGTCTGACAGCACAAGATCGACCTGCTGCGCGCGCAACACCGCAAGCGCCTGTGTGCCCGACTGGGCGGTCAGCACATCATAGCCGCTGCGCCGCAAGATGGTTGCCAACAGGTGAACTTGCGCCGCGCTATCGTCGACCACAAGAACACGCCGGATCGCCCCGTGGCGCCCCGGTGTGTCACAAATCCCCTCGGGCGACGGGTGGGCGTCTGCCGACACGGAACGGATCCTTGCTTTGGTCGCGGCCTTTTTGCGCGAATGTGGCTTAACGGTAGATGAAGTGGCGGATTTGAAGCGGTTTTCGGCGGGCGTTTTACGTGCTGGCAAGCCCCTGGCGGCACCATTTGGGCATGACCGACGCGGGTTTGATCAGTTGGGACCGGGTTGCCGATCTGCGCTCGGAGATCGGGGAGGACGATTTCGCCGAAGTCGTCGCCCTGTTTCTGAGCGAGGTGGAAGAGACGCTGACGCGCCTGTCCACGCCATTGCCTGCGCCCGCGCTGGCCGATGAGTTTCATGCCTTGCGTGGATGTGCGCTCAACCTTGGTATGTCCGCCCTGGCGGAACACTGTTCGCAGGCCGAAGGGCAGGCCCAGTCGGGCGGTAGCCCCCCGGACATCGCGGCAATCCGGGATGTCTTTGCCCGTTCGCGCGATCACCTGCGCAGCCCGCCGGGCTAGGTCTGCCGCGAGATGCGCGTGCGTCCCTTGCCGCGCCACAGAAAAAGGCCTACACGCCCGGCGGATCAAACCCAACGAGCGTACCCATGTCGAACCCCAAGAAAGTTGTGCTGGCCTATTCCGGTGGGCTTGATACTTCGATTATTTTGAAATGGCTGCAGACCGAATACGGCTGCGAGGTCGTCACGTTCACAGCCGATCTTGGGCAGGGGGAAGAGCTTGAGCCTGCGCGCGCCAAGGCCGAGCTGCTGGGCGTGAAAGAGATCTACATCGAAGACGTGCGCGAAGAGTTTGTGCGCGATTTCGTGTTCCCGATGTTCCGCGCCAATGCGGTTTATGAAGGGCTCTACCTTCTGGGCACATCCATCGCGCGGCCTCTGATTTCAAAACGTTTGGTCGAGATTGCCGAGGAAACCGGCGCCGATGCGGTGGCGCATGGTGCGACCGGCAAAGGCAACGATCAGGTTCGGTTTGAGCTGTCGGCCTACGCGCTTAATCCCGACATCACGGTCATTGCCCCCTGGCGGGAATGGGATCTGTCAAGCCGCACCAAGCTGATCGAGTTTGCCGAGCAGCACCAGATCCCCATTGCCAAGGACAAGCGCGGGGAGGCGCCGTTTTCGGTCGATGCCAACCTGTTGCACACTTCGTCCGAGGGGAAAGTGCTGGAGGACCCGGCCGACGAAGCGCCCGAATATGTCTATCAGCGCACAGTGCACCCCGAAGATGCGCCCGAGACGCCCGAGCACATCGAGGTGAGCTTTGAGGCCGGGGATGCCGTTGCGATCAATGGCGAAGCACTTTCGCCCGCCGCGCTTCTGACCCGGCTGAACGAGCTGGGCGGCAAGCACGGGATCGGCCGGCTTGATCTGGTTGAGGGCCGGTTCGTTGGCATGAAATCCCGTGGCATCTACGAAACCCCGGGCGGTACCATTCTGCTAGAGGCCCATCGCGGGATCGAACAGATCACGCTCGACCGCGGGGCGGCCCATCTGAAAGACGAACTGATGCCGCGCTATGCCGAGCTGATCTACAACGGCTTCTGGTTCTCGCCCGAGCGCGAGATGCTGCAAGCGGCCATCGATGCCAGCCAGACCCATGTGACCGGGACAGTGCGGCTAAAGCTCTATAAGGGCGCGGTGCGCACGGTCGGGCGCTGGTCGGATCATTCGCTCTATTCCGAGGCACATGTGACCTTTGAAGAAGACGCGGGGGCCTACGATCAGAAGGACGCGGCGGGCTTTATTCAGCTCAACGCCCTGCGGCTCAAGCTTTTGGCCGCGCGCAACAAGCGGCTGCGCGGTTAGCGAAAGCTTTCGGGGGCAAGGATCTTGGCCTTGCCCGCAGGCCGGTCGAAATCGATGTGGACGATCTTGCGGGTCTGGCGGTCGCCCACCACCCGGCGGAACAAGAACTCGCGATCGGTGAAGTTGCCGCGCACCATGACCCACCGCACGATGCCCGGTGTCAGGCCCGCATAGGGCGCGATCAGATCGATCAGCCACAGCCGGTCGCCGGATGCCCAATCGTCTGGTTGGAACGGCTCACCCTGCACATAGCGCCGCTCGGCTTCGGGCGAGAGCCGCGCCCAGGTGATCATGCCGCGCGGCACATCGTCGAAGCGAAAGACCTTGTACTGTTCCAACAGGATCGGCGGCTCCAGCGCGGCGCGCAGCATGCCCACGCTCATCTCGCGGTGGCGCGGGCTGCGTGTGGCCAGAAACAGCGCGTCCCCCATTGCGTGCAGGGCCTTTTCTGACGGGGATTCCTCGGGCGGCAGCGCTTTGCCGGTGCTGTCGGTCAGCCCCGTCACCGGGGATGGTCCCTGGCCTGCGCCAAAAGCGCGGCCTCCCAAGGCCGCAGACCCGGGGCCACCGGCGCCCCATAGGCGCGGCGTTCAAGATCGGGGAAGAGCGCAAGCAGTTCCGCACGTGCGGCCCGGTCAATTGCCGACAGGCTGTAGTTGGCCGGGAAAAAGCTTTCGGTTGGCACACCCTCGGTCAGCATCACCTCGTGCTTGTCAAAGAGGATATGGAAGTACTCGACCTCTTCCGCCCCGGTATCGACAATGATGGTCTTTCCATTGACCAGCCCTTTGGCCGGGGCCAGCGCCCGTGGCACGCCAAACAACAACGATACCGTGTCATCCATCACCAGGATCCGATGTTGCGGCGATACGCGCAGGTCGCGCTTGGGGCGATCCACCCCTAAGGCGCCCTGCCGGATGATCACGGGCAACAGATCGGGCGTTGTCCCAAGCTCGGTCGCCTCAATCCGGCGCGATCCGATCCATCGGATCGGCTCCATCCGCCCGTCCGCCAGCCGCACGTGATCGCCCACCACCAAATCCTCGACGGCGACTTCGCCGTGCGCGCCTTCCAGATGCGTGCCGCGCGCCACGCAAATCAGCAGGTCGATCTGAACGGTGGCCGAGTCGCTGACACCGCCGTTGAACCCTTCGACCGTGAAGACAAACACTTGGTTTGCGTTCGTGGCAAAGACGGCGGGAGCGTTGACTGTAAAGGTGAAATCTCCGCTAACCGTATCCTGTGTCGTCAGTGACCCAAAGGTCGTATCGGTCTGGGTAAAGGCGTATCCGTTTGGGGCATCGGTAAAGCCCTCGAACAGCTGTGCTGCGTCGATATCCCCGCTGACGGTGCCATCGTTCGGGGCCCCAAGGTCCAGCGTGAAGGTATAGAGATCCCCGCTGAACGGACCGGATGCTTCTTCATAGACGTTAAAGCCCATGGCTCATCCCCACACCGATTTGTTTCGGATAACCGCCCGACATCTGCTTGACCCCCAAGGCGCAGAATACGCCATGGCGGGGTCAGTTCAACCGGTGCGCAGCCGCCGAGCGCTAAGCGCCTCATATGCGGGCAAGGCCGCCTCTGCGAGGGCGCGGTATGGACCATCAAGCTCGGGCAAGGCCGGGTCCGGCTTGGCAAACCCGGTCGAACGATGAACCGCCCCGTACCAATGCGGCGCCCAGGCCCCGTCGAAGGTGCGTGGACCGGCGGGCCAGGACAGCATGGCCGGATCAAACGACAGATCGAGCGCCGCGCACAGAGCTGCAAGCGCGGCGGGCGGATCGGCCAGGATATCGGCGCTGTCAATCACAACGGGGTTCTGGCCCTGTGCGCAGGCGTGTTCATAGATCCGCAATTGCTGATGGAACCCCAGGTCGTCCAACACGGGCGCCTCACGCTTGCGCACATAGCTTGCGACAACCCGCGCGGGGTGGCGGGTCAGAAAGACGTTCGTGGCGCCCGAGATCCAGTCCATCGGCCAGTCCGGCAAAATATGGTGCGTCATCAGCTTCAGGTAGAAGACTGGCCTGTCCTCTGGTACGGGCCCGACGCAGCGCGCTGCGACACTGTCCGGGTCTTGTTCCCCCGCGGCCAGGACCGCCGCCCGCATCGGGTGGTCCAACCCGGTCTGGGCCAGATAGGCGGCATAGAACGGCTCGTCCCAAACACTGCAATCCGCGCGCTCGGCAAAACTGTACATCATCGCCGTCGACAGGTTTCGCGGGCCCGACCACATGGCAATCCGTTTGATCATCTGCCCCCTCCTAAGCGGCGGTTGTGAAACAACACTCACCTGTGTGTGACATCACGCGCCGTTGAGTTGTCGCGACGCGCCCGCTGCCGCACTGTCCTGTGCAGCTAGTCGGAGGGTAGTCTATGTTGCTGACACTCAATCAAATCAAGCCCATGGCGTTGGGTTTGGCCATCGTCGCGGGCCTCGCCGCCCAATGCGGTCAGTCGAAGGCGGCCGAGCAGACCGCGATCGTCGCTGGCGGCTGTTTCTGGTGCGTTGAAAAGGATTTTGAGCGCGTCGATGGCGTGTCCGAGGTTGTCTCAGGCTATACCGGGGGCACCGTAGAGAACCCGACCTATCGACAGGTGGTGGGCGGTGGCACCGGCCACTACGAGGCCGTTGAAATCAGCTTCGACGACGACTCGGTCAGCTATGATCAGATCCTGCACATGTTCTTCCGCTCGGTCGACCCGACGGATGCGGGCGGCCAGTTCTGCGATCGCGGCGAAAGCTATCGCACCGCGATCTTTGTCAGAAACGATGCCGAACGTGCGTCTGCGGAACGCGCCAAGGCCGAGGCAGAGGCCGAGCTTGGGCGGTCGATTGTAACACCCATCCTCGATGCCAGTGTGTTCTACATCGCCGAGGAGTATCACCAGGATTACTACAAAAAGAGTGATCTGGTGCTGACGCGGCGTGGCCCGAAATCCAAGGCCGAAGCGTACAAATTCTATCGCAATGCCTGCGGGCGCGATGACCGGGTGCGCCAGCTCTGGGGCGACGCCGCCCCGTTTGCCAGTTAACGCCCGGCCATAAAGGCCTGTACCTCGGCCAGTGTCGGGATCGCATCGGCGGTCCCGGACCGTGTGACCTTCAGCGCCGCTGCCGCCGCCGCCCGGGCCATCGCCGGTGCGATGTCGAGCCCGGCATCAAGCCCCGCGGCGATGAACCCCGCAAACGTGTCGCCCGCGCCGGTGGTATCGACAGGATCCACCGATGGGGACGGGACGCGGATCGGAGCAGCGTCCTTCACATACCATTCGGCGCCGTCCGCGCCTTTGGTGACAAGCAGGTTCGGCACGGGCACGGCATCGATGGCCGTGCCCATGGCATCGCACAGCTGCGCAGCCTCGATCTCGTTCACGATCAGGACGTCGACGTGGTCCAGCACCGCCTCGACCGCCGAGATCTCAAAAGGTGCGGCGGAATAGATCAGGCGCATCCCGAGCTTTGCGCTCAGAGCGGCGGCCTCGGGCTGCAAGGTGGTCTCGTTCTGCATCAGCAGCAGATCACCCGCCGCCGCGGCCCGTAACGTCTTGCCCACGGTATCCGCGTCAAGGGCGGCATTGGCACCGGGGAAGATCACGATCGCATTTTCGCCGTCGGCGGCGACGTTAATGATTGCGTGCCCTGTCGGGGTCGCACCGACCGAGACGCCACGCGTGCCCACGCCATATTCGGCCAACCGATCCAGCGCCCAGACGCCATCGCGGCCCACAGCTCCGATATGCTGCACATCCGCGCCAGCGCGGGCTGCTGCCACGCTCTGATTGGCGCCCTTGCCGCCCAGCCCGACGCGAAAGCTGTTGGCCGCCAGCGTCTCACCCGGGGCGGGCAGATGGGGCAGCGCATAGAAATGGTCGGCGTTGATCGAGCCAAGGTTCCAGATCGCCATGCGCCCTAGCTCACCTTGCACGCGGCGAGCACCGCCATGTTGAGGATGTCGTTGACGCTTGAAACCGACGAACAGATCTGGATCGGCTTGTCGACACCGGTGAGGATTGGTCCGATGATCGTGGCCCCGGCCATTTCCTGCATCAGCTTGACCGAGATCGAGGCCGAGTGTCGCGCGGGCACCACCAGCACATTCGCGGGCCCTGTGAGTCGCGAGAACGGGTATTGGGCCATCGCCTGGGCGTTCAGCGCCACATCGACGGTCATCTCGCCCTCGTACTCGAAATCGACGCCGCGTTCGTCCAGCACTTCGGCGGCCTTATGCATCTTCTCGGCCCGCTCGCTCACCGGATAACCGAAGGTCGAAAAAGACAGAAACGCCACGCGTGGCTCCAGCCCCAGCATGCGGGCCACCTCGGCACCGCGCTCGGCGATATGGGCCAGGTCATGTTCGCTGGGCCATTCGTGCACCAGCGTGTCGGTGATCAGAACGATCCGCCCCTTGTGCAGCACAACCGTCACCCCGACCGCCCCATCCTCGGCGCGGGCATCAAAGACATGGTTGATCAGGTTCAGCACATGGGCCGACTTGCGCGTGGCCCCGGTGACCAGGGCATCGCCCGCCTCGTGCGCGAGCATCAGGGCCGAGAACGCGTGCCGGTCGCGCGCGGCCAGCCGGTGCACATCCTGGGCATCAAACCCCTGGCGCTGCAGCCGGTCGTACAGGAACGACTTGTACTGTTCGAGGTTCGGGGTGTTGGCGGCGTTCACCACCGTCAGTTCCCGGACCGCATCACCCAGCCCCTCGGCCTCGAGCTTTTGCTTCACATCCGCCTCGCGACCCACAACGATTGCCTTGCCGAACCCGCCGCGCTGATAGGCCACCGCCGCGCGCAGCACGCGGGGATCGTCGCCTTCGGCAAAGATCATGCGGGCCTGCGCAGCCCGGGCGCGCGCGTTGATCCCGCGCAGGATCGACGCTGTCGGATCCATCCGCGATTTGAGCGACAGCTCATAGGCTTCCATATCCACGATGGGCCGCCGCGCCGCGCCTGTTTCCATCCCCGCCTTGGCAACAGCGGGGGGAATCCGGTGGATCAGGCGGGGGTCAAAGGGTGTCGGGATGATGTAATCGCGCCCGAAGGTCAGCTTGCGCCCATAGGCCATCGCCACCTCATCAGGCACCTCTTCGCGGGCCAGTTCGGCCAGCGCCTGCGCGCAGGCGATCTTCATCGGATCGTTGATTGCCCGCGCGTGGATGTCGAGCGCGCCACGGAAGAGATAGGGAAAGCCCAGAACGTTGTTCACCTGGTTGGGATAGTCCGATCGCCCGGTGGCCACGATGGCATCGACGCGCACGGCATGCGCCTCTTCCGGCGTAATCTCGGGGTCGGGGTTGGCCATGGCAAAGATCACCGGATTGTCGGCCATATCGGCCACCATCTCGGGCGTCACCGCGCCTTTGACACTCACGCCGAGGAACACATCCGCACCCTTCATCGCCTCTTCAAGAGAGCGTGCTTCGGTCTTGGCGGCATGGGCTGATTTCCACTGGTTCATGCCTTCCTTGCGGCCCTGGTAGATCACGCCCTTGGTGTCGCAAACGATGCAGTTGCCGTGCCGGGCGCCCATTGCTTTGAGAAGTTCGATACAGGCGATCCCCGCCGCGCCTGCGCCGTTCAGAACGATCTTCACATCCTCGATCTTCTTGTCGGCATGGTAGAGCGCATTGATCAGCCCGGCCGCACAGATCACCGCCGTGCCGTGCTGGTCATCGTGGAAGACGGGGATGTCCATCTCTTCCTTCAGGCGCTGCTCGATGATGAAGCATTCCGGCGCCTTGATGTCTTCAAGGTTGATGCCGCCAAAGGTCGGGCCCATCAGCTTGACGGCGTGGATGAAGGCGTCGGGGTCTTCGGTATCAAGCTCGATATCGATCGAATCCACATCCGCGAACCGTTTGAAGAGCACCGCCTTGCCCTCCATCACCGGTTTTGAGGCCAAGGCGCCCAGGTTGCCCAGCCCCAGAACCGCCGTCCCGTTCGAAATCACCGCCACCAGGTTGCCCTTGGTGGTATAGTCATACGCCGTCTCGGGATTCTCCGCGATCGCTTCGCAGGGGACGGCGACGCCGGGGGAATAGGCCAAGCTCAGGTCACGTTGCGTCGTCATCGGGACGCTTGCGTGCACTTCAAACTTGCCTGGGCGCGGCTCCATATGGAACGCCAGCGCGTCCTCGGGCCTGATCTTCATCCGTGCCATCGCCTTGTCCTCCCGCGCCATGACCGGACACCGGGATAGTCGGGCTGGGGTCAGGCCGCAATGGCAGCAATGTCGCTGAGCGCATAATCCGGTGAGCGGAACATGCGCACCCGCTGATCCTCGGGCTCGAAGTCGTTGTGATTGGCAAAGGATGACAGCGACAGCAGATGTTCCATGGAGGCAAGCCCGCCCGGCGCCAGAAACGACGCGGCCAACACGCCGGGCGCAGCAATGGCACGCGCGGCGTCCGGCTCGACCGATACCGTTCCAATCCGCTCGGCCCGCCAACCTTTGATCACACGGCTGGGCGTTCGGATATGGGCGGTGAAGATCATCATGTTGTGCCGCGGGCGGTGCCGCAACTCGTCGGTCTGTTCATCAATGTAGAATTCAGGCTCTTCCATCACCTGAAGGGGGGCACGCAAAACAGTCTCTAATGCAGGTCTCTCGGTGCCCTCAGGCATGGCCAAAGCAATCAGATACCGCGCATAGAACCCGTCCTGATGCCATCGGTCCAGCACAACCATCGCCCCCCAGCCGTCGGGCTGAAACAGCGATGGCTCGGCCTTGGGGTCAAAGTTGTAGGCGCTAAAGGGATGGGCCGCCCCATCCATCGACGGATAGGCCCAGACATCGCCCACCTCGAACAGGAACTTCTCCGGGCCCGGAATCTTCTTGACGCGCTTCGGCTTGGGGTGGGGCGCAGACCAGGTCTCAAGCAGTTTGTCTAAAACCTTCGACCGCCGGCGCAGGTCAGCCTCTGACATCTCGAGCACGCGTTTGGCCTCCAGATCATGGCCGTCAGAGATGATCGTGCGCGCCTGCGCCATGGTCGGGGCGTGGTCGATCCCGTGGCGGTGCAGCTGATCGGCAAGCGCCAGCCACAGGTCCACCTCGTCTTCGTCAAACGGGTTCTTGCCAATGCCAAACCGCGTGGCCAGCCGTTCAACAAGCTCGTCCGTGTCTATCGGAAGCTTGGCAACCTCTTTGAAAGCATCCCGCAGGTCGGCGGCATCGTCGTTATCATACAGCCCGGTGTCCCATGCGCCCATATCGGTGTCGCTCCATCGCTTGCGCACCCCCGCCCATTTTGTATGCCTTGCAAGATGACCACGCACACCCCCGCTGCAACCCCCATGATGGCCCAATACCTCGACATCAAGTCGGGCTACCCGGATGCGTTGCTCTTCTACCGCATGGGGGACTTCTACGAGTTGTTTTTCGACGATGCCGTGGCCGCGGCGCAGGCGCTCGATATCGCGCTGACCAAACGCGGCAAGCATCTGGGCGAAGATATCCCGATGTGCGGGGTGCCGGTGCATGCGGCCGAAAACTATCTGCTGACGCTGATCCGCAAGGGCTTTCGCGTGGCGGTCTGCGAACAGATGGAGGATCCGGCCGAGGCGAAGAAGCGCGGATCAAAGGCCGTCGTCAAACGCGATGTGGTGCGGCTTGTCACGCCCGGCACGCTGACCGAGGACGCGCTGCTCGATGCCCGCCGCCACAACTACCTGGCGAGCTTTGCCGTGGTGCGGGGGGCGGCGGCGCTGGCCTGGGCCGATATCTCGACCGGGGCCTTTGCGGTGATGCCCATCGGTGCCGACCGGTTGGCGGCCGAGCTTGCGCGTCTGGGCGCGCGAGAGGTGCTGGTGTCCGAGGCCGCTTTCGACGATTTCGCCGAGATAGTGTCTGATCAGGGTGCGCAAGCCACGCCCTTGTCCCGCGCCAGCTTTGACAGCACCGGGGCTGAGAAACGGTTGACCGTGCTGTTTGGCGTAAAGACCCTTGAGGCCTACGGGGCCTTCACCCGGGCCGAAGTGTCGGCGATGGGCGCGCTGGTCGACTACCTCGACATCACCCAAAAAGGCACGATGCCCCGCCTGCGGCCCCCCATGCGCGAGGCGGAAGACAGCGCGGTGCAGATCGATGCCGCCACCCGTCGCAACCTTGAGATTACGCGGTCTTTGACAGGTGGCCGCGACGGGTCGCTTCTGGCGACCATCGACCGGACCGTGACGGCAGGCGGGGGCCGGTTGTTGGAACAGCGCCTGTCCGGCGCGTCCCGCGATCTGGCGCTGATCCGGGCCCGTCACGACGCGATTGCCCATCTGATCGACCTGCCTGCCCTGCGCACCGATCTGCGCGAGGCCCTGCGTCGTGCGCCCGACCTTGATCGTGCCCTGTCGCGCCTGGCCCTCGACCGCGGCGGCCCGCGCGATCTTGCGGCGGTGCGCGATGCCCTGGCCCAGGCGATGGGAATTGCCTCGGAACTGGGTGCGAACTGTCCCGATGTGCTGGCCCACGCGCGCACCGATTTGTCGGGCCACGATACGCTTGTTGCCTTGCTAGACACTGCTTTGGTGGCCGAACCCCCGATGCGCGTCAGCGATGGCGGCTTTGTCGCAACCGGCTTTGACCCCGATCTTGATGAGGCCTGCAAGCTTCGCGACGAGGGCCGGTCCCTGATCGCGGCGATGCAGGCGGAGTTTGTGAAGAAAACCGGCGTGGCGTCGCTGAAGGTCAAGCACAACAACGTGTTGGGCTATTTCATCGAAACGACGGCAACCCATGCCGATAAGATGCTGTCGCCACCCCTGTCGGAAACCTTCATCCACCGGCAAACCACGGCCAATGCGGTGCGGTTCACCACGGTAGAGCTGTCCGACCTTGAAACCCGCATCCTGAATGCCGGTGCACGGGTGGCCGAGATCGAAAACAGGGTCTATTCAAGCCTGAAATCGGCTGTTCTGGACGATGCCAACCGCCTTGGCCCCGCCGCGCAGGCCCTGGCCGAGATCGACCTTGCCGCCGCACAGGCCGACCTTGCCGTTGAACAGGGGTGGTGCCGCCCGGCGGTGGATGACAGCCGCGCCTTTGCCATCGAAAACGGGCGCCATCCTGTGGTGGAGCGGGCGTTGCTGGCCGAAGGAGGTGCACAGTTCATCCGCAATTCCTGCGACCTCTCCGCAGACGACCGGGCGGCCATCTGGCTCGTCACCGGCCCCAACATGGCCGGTAAGTCGACCTTCCTGCGCCAAAACGCCCTGATCGCCCTTCTGGCCCAAGCGGGATGCTACGTGCCCGCCGACAGTGCGCATATCGGTCTGATCAGCCAGATCTTCAGCCGGGTCGGCGCGTCGGACGATCTGGCCCGCGGGCGGTCTACCTTTATGGTCGAGATGGTCGAAACCGCGGCAATCCTGAACCAGGCCGACGACCGCGCCCTGGTGATCCTGGATGAGATCGGGCGGGGCACGGCCACATATGATGGCCTGTCCATCGCCTGGGCCACGCTCGAACACCTGCACGACGTGAACTGCACCCGCGCACTTTTCGCCACGCACTATCACGAGATGACGACGCTGGCCGATACGCTGGCCGGCGTGAAAAACGCGACCGTGGCAGTGAAGGATTGGGAGGGCGAGATCGTGTTCCTGCACGAGGTGCGCATGGGCGCTGCCGATCGCAGCTATGGCGTGCAGGTGGCGAAACTGGCCGGTCTGCCCGCGCCGGTCATCGAGCGGGCGCGGCAAGTTCTTGATCTGTTAGAGAAAAGCGCGCGAGAGGGCGGCAGCGGTGCCAAGGCGTTGGTCGATGACCTGCCGCTTTTCTCGGCCATGCCGGTGCAAAGCGCGCCTGCCATGCCCACCGGCCCGTCGCCATTGGACGCGGCGCTGACCGACATCCACCCTGATGAGATGACGCCGCGAGAGGCTTTGGAAGCGCTCTATCGCCTGAAAGATCTTCAGACGAAGTCGTCGCGCGAATAGCCCTGCAAGTACAAAAGCGCGGTCAGGTCGCCGTGGTTGATCCGCAGATCCACCTCTGCCGCCACAGCAGGCTTGGCATGCAGCGCAACGCCCGCGCCTGCCCGGGTCAGCATGCCGAGGTCATTCGCCCCGTCGCCCACCGCCAGAACATCCGCATCCGTGACCCCCAATTTCGCGGTTAGATCCTCAAGCGCTGTCACCTTTGCCGCGCGCCCCAGGATCGGCGGCACGGCACGGCCGGTGAGCCGTCCCTCTTCCGCCTCAAGGGTGTTCGCCCGGTTCTCGTCAAACCCCAGCTGCGCGGCGATGCGGCTGGTAAAGGCGGTGAACCCGCCCGAGACCAGCGCGGTATAGACCCCATTGGCCTTGAGCGTACGCAAAAGGGTCTCGGCGCCAGCGGCCAGGGTGATGCGATTCGCCAAAACAGTGTCTATCACTGCAGTATCGAGCCCTTTCAGCAGGCCCACGCGTTCCGTCAGCGCCCCCTCAAAATCCAGCTCGCCATTCATCGCGCGCGCGGTGATCGCCGCCACGCGCGGGCCAACACCGGCCTCGGCGGCAAGCTCATCAATGCATTCCTGATTGATGATGGTGGAATCCATATCGGCAAGCAGCAGGCGCTTCTTGCGTCGCGCGCTGGGCTGGACCGCCAGGTCGATGCCCATGTTCTGAAGATCTTGCCAGACGTCCCACTGATTGTCCGGCTGTGTGTCGACAGAAAACTCGGCCGCCTCATCCGGGCTCAGCCATTGGGCGACGCCACCGCCCCAGGCATTTCGCAAACTTTCGACCAACGCCGAATCCAGCGCGGGTTTGGCGGGGCTCGTCAGAAGGGTAACAGTCAACATGGCGCGGCGTCCGTTCAGCGTGGCGCGCATAGACCACGCCCGCTGGCGAAAGGCCAGCCGCTCCTCATGCGAGCGGTGCCCTATTGGTCTGCCATATGCGCCGCGAAGGCCTCGGCATAGTCGGGGTGCCAACGGCTCAGCGCTGGGCGGTTCTCGATGATGTCCCCCACTGCCCAGGCGATGCGCTTTTCATCCAGCGGGCGCGGCACGTCATTATCGGGGCACAGGATATAGAAATCTCCGCGGTTGAGGCTGTCGACAAAGAAGTCGACCGTCTGTTCCGCCGTCCACGCCGCGGGCGGTTTGTCCCCGCCACCTGTCATGCCGGTATGCACAAAGCCCGGGATCAGCAAATGCGCGCTCAGCGCGGCGCCTTCGGTGTTGCGAAGCTCATGCGCGACTGCCTCGGTAAAGGCCTTTAGCCCAGCCTTAGAGACGTTGTAGGCCGGATTGCCCGGCGGCATGGTGATGCCCTGTTTCGAACCGGTGTTGACGATGGCGCCGGGCCGACCCCGTGAAATCATGCGCGGTGCAAAAACCTGGGTACAGTGAATCGGTCCCCATAAATTTACACCCAGCGTGGCGTTCCAGGCGTCAAGCGGCGCAAAGCAGGACGAGCGCAGGCCGATCCCGGCGTTGTTCATCAAAATGTCAGTGCCGCCCAAACGCGCCGCAACCTCTGCTTCAAGCGCTTCGACCTGCGCGCGGTCGGATACATCGGTCGATGCGGTCATCACATCGGGCGCCCCTGCGGCCCGAAGCGTCTGCTCCGCCGCGGTAAGCTTGTCCTCGGCCCGGTCCACAATCACCACGCGCAGGCCCATGGCCGCAAATTTGGTGGCTGCGGCCAGTCCGATGCCCGAGGCGCCGCCGGTGATCACGGCGACCGAGTCAGAGGTGAGGGCGGGGTGGGTCATTGCGCGATCTCCTTGCATGTCTGAGGGCGTGTCGCTGGCCGATGGGACCATCGGCCCGCGATCGGGTCAGGCCGCATGCGACGCGCCCACCCGCAGGTTCAGCATGTCCGCCATCCCGAGATTTGTGAACAGCGCTTCTGTCGCTTCTGCGGCCTGATCGTTCATCGGCTTGACCAGATCGCCCATGCCGATCCGATCTACCTCGGTCCGGAGGGGACGCGTGCCGGGGTTTGCGTCGATCACCGACAGAACTGCATCGGCGACCAACTGGGGTGTCTGTTGCGGGTTCGCCGCCAGAAACTCAGAAAACCCGCCAAGTGCTGCCTCTGGGGCTTGGGCCATCTCGCCATAGCCTGGATCACGGTCGCGCGCGGACGGCTGCATCAGATTACCAATGAATGCCGTCGGAAAGCCGCCGGGCTCGATCACGGCTACATCCACGCCAAACTGGCTGAGTTCCACGCGATAGTTCTCGCTCATCGCCTCAAGCGCCCATTTGGTTGCGTTGTAGGGGCCGTAAAACGGCAGAACCACGCGGCCCAAAAGGCTGGAGATGTTCAGGACAAGACCCGAACCGCGCGTGCGCATCTCGGGCAGGACCGCGCGGACCATCCGCTGAACGCCAAAGACGTTGATGTCGAACAACCGTTGGAAATCGCGTGCCGAAAAGTTCTCTTGCAGGCCATGCGCGCCAATCCCGGCGTTGTTGATCAGGACGTCGATGTCGCCCAGCACGGCCCGTGCCTGGGCCACCCCGGTCTCGACCGAGGCATCATCGGTCACGTCGATCTCGACAACCTCGGCCCCAAGGGCACGCAGGTTTTCGACCGCGGGCGCATTGCGCCCCTCAGGGTCGCGGACCGAGCCGACGACGCGGTGCCCGGCCTTGATCAGTTCGGCCACGATCAAGGCGCCAAAACCGCTGCTGGCAGCTGTAATCAAGATGTTCATCTTCTCTCTCCGTTTGATCGCTCCACTGGGGGAGTTGTGCTGTGCACCGGAGATACGACTTGCCAAATTATCAGAACAGTAGGAAAGAATTGAACCAATGGTTCAAAGTATTGGAACGATGGGACTCACCGCTCTGCGCTGCTTCAGCACCGTGGCGCGTCTGGGTGGGATCAGCGCCGCGGCGGAGCGGCTGGGGATCGCCAAGTCCGGCGTAAGCCGACATGTGGCACAGCTTGAGGCGCATCTTGGCGTGCCATTGCTGGAAAGGGGCGCCCGGGCGGTCAAACTGACCCCGGTGGGGGAGCGTCTGGATCAGCGCATTCGCTCAATCCTGGCTGAGGTCGACTTGCTGGATGATATCGCGCGCGAGGAAAGTGCGGGTGTGTCGGGGCAAGTCGGCATTGCCGCGACGCCGGAATTCGGTGGCCGGATCGCGGCGACCCTGTTCCCCATCGCGCAGGCCCGGCACCCAGACCTTCGGCTTGTAATGCGGACGAACTACGCGTTTGAGGATATGCAGGATCCGGGGACCGACCTTGCCTTCCGCGTCGGCACATTCAAGGACGAGCGGCTGGTTGCGCGGCGGCTTGGCGCCTTTCGCGCGTTGGTGGTCGGGGCGCCGGAGGTCCTGCGCGCGCATCCGATCACGGTGCCCGAGGATCTGGCAGCCGCCCCGTGCCTGATCTTTCGCGGGGATCGCACCCGGACCGCGTGGACGCTGTTCCGCAAGGATAGGGAATGCTCAGTCGACGTTGGGGGTCCGTTTGCGGTGCGCAGCTTCTCGATCCTTCTCGACCTTGCGCTGGCAGGCCGGGGGTTTGCGTTTCTGCCGGAATTCATGCTGGACGACGCGCTGGCAAGCGGCGCCTTGGTGCGGTGCCTGCCCGACTACACCTCGCGCTCTTTCCCGGTCTACCTGACGTTTCGCCCGGGCGCGCGCCGCATCGCGCGGGTTGACGCAACGATCACCCTTGCAGAAGAGCATGTGCCGGACCTGCTGAGTGAATGACGCGCCGCCGTGCCTATCCCGCGCGCTTCTTGGCCAGAAACTCCTTGATATCCATCACGTCCTTCTTCTCGATTGAGACATAGACGAGGGACATGTTGGTTCTTTCGCTCACCATCTCGCCCGGAAACGGAAGATAGCTGAGTTCGCGGGTGCCAAAGCCCGGGCTCGCGGTGCCGACCTGCCATTCGGTGCGCAGTTCCACATCGACAAGCTTAAGCCCCGCCGCCCCGTTTTCGCCCGCGATCTCAAACGGGACACCGGCGATGCGCAGATAGCTTGGCTTGTCGCTGGCCTTTAGGAACCCCTCGATGAATTGGGCGGTCAGCAGTTGCAGATCGGCCGCTTCGTCTTCCGGTTTCAGGTGTGAGTGCAGATGATCATGCGCGTGGTTGTGCCCAATCGATCCGTTAACGATGTCATGTGGCATTGCACCACCTCCTGCGGCCTGCATCCTCGCCCGGCGGGATGGTGACGGGTTTGTCGATATGTCCCTTGTGCTTGCCCAGGTTGCCCGAGGCCACGAGGCTGCCCAGCACGTCCACGATCACGCGGGTGCCCATGAGGGCGGTGATCTCGGATTGGTCGTAGGGTGGCGAGACCTCGACCAGTTCCATCCCGCAAATGCCCTCAGCAGCAACCTTGGAGGCGAGCGCCAGCGCCTCGCGCGGCAAAAACCCGCCCGGTTCGGGCCAGCCGGTGCCAGGGACAAAACCGCAATCGATGCTGTCAATGTCGAAGGACATATAGACCATATCGACCCCGTCCCACGCCATCTCCAGCGCCATCTCGGCGGTCTTGTCGACGCCCATCTTCTCCATGTCGCTCATTGTGATGATGTTGGTCTCACGCTCGCGCGCGACCTTCACCGCCTCGCGCGGGACCTGCCAGCCGCCGATGCCCACTTGTACCAGGTTTCTGGCGGGCACATTGGGCAGGTTCGTGGAGTGGAACCAAGGGGTCGTATGCATCCGTTCATCCAGGTCTTTTTCCTGGATGTCGGCGTGGCGGTCGAAGTGGACGATGCCGATCTTCTTCGATGTGCACTCCGCGATACCGCGCACGCAGGGAAAGCCGATGGAGTGATCGCCCCCCATCATGATCGGGAAGCTGCCGGACGAGAACACGTGGCTCACCGCGCGGCTGATCTGGTCAAAGCTTTTCTCGATATTGGCGGGAATGGTGAACACATCGCCCGCATCGCACAGCGTCATCTGCTCGCGCAGGTCGATCCCCATCTCGTAATTGTAGGGCGTGTAGAGCGAAGAGATCTTGCGAATGCCCTGTGGCCCGAACCGCGTCCCAGGGCGATAGGTGGTCCCCCCATCGAAGGGGATGCCAAGCGCGGTCGCATCATAGTCGCCCACCTCGGTCACATCCTCGGCGTAGGGCGCGTTCAGAAACGTGTTGATCCCGGCGTAATGGGGCAGCTCGCCCCGCGCAAAGGTCGGGATCGACTTGTCCTCGATACTGTCCGCCCCCGTCAGACCCATGCGAAGCGCCCATTTCCGCTCTTCCTCCCACCGGCCCTCGGGGATGTCCGCCTCGGCCTGCATGGATTTCCAGCCCTGCAGCTTACTCAGATCGGGGTGGTGATGGCGGCGGTCGTCCCGCCTGAGATCGCCGGGGTGGTGTGACCGGGTACGGTCAGGCGGGGCGAAGAACATGGGTTTCCTCCGTAAGGCGTTGATAGGGGATGCCGCCGTCGCGGGCGTCGAAGTCGTAAGTGATGGTGGCGCCATAGGCGTTGGGGTCGGTCGGGTCCCAGCGGGGATTGTCTAACACCAGAACCCGGTCGCACAGCTTGAAGCCCTCTTCCAGATCGTGAGTGACCATAAAGACGGTCATGCCGGTCTCGGCCCGCAAATCCTGCAGGAAGTCATGCATCGACAACCGCGTACCCGGATCGAGCGCGCCGAAGGGTTCGTCGAGCAGCAGGATGCGCGGTTTCGCCGTCAGCGCCTGCCCGATGGCGAGGCGTTGCTGCATGCCGCCGGACAGGGTTGCCGGGTAGTTGTCAGCCACATGGTCCAGCCCGATCCGGGCAAGCGTCTCATCCGCACGCGCCAGTGCTGCGCGCCGCTCGGCCCCGCGAAAGGCGCCCCACCGGGTGCGGAAGCTTTCGCCCGCCACGATGTTTTCGCGCACGGTCATGTGCGGGAAGACCGAATAGCGCTGGAACACCACACCCCGGTCCAGCCCCGGTTCCTGCGCGGGCTCGGCACCGGCAACGCGAATTTCGCCACGGGTGGGACGCTCTTGCGCCAAGAGCAGGCGCAGGAACGTGGATTTGCCGCAGCCCGAGGCCCCGACGATGGAGATGAACTCGCCTTCGTCGACCGTGACGTTCACGCGTTCAAGGATCGCGCGCCCGCCGTAGGACTGAAAGATATCGGTGGCAGTCACAAAGCTCATAGCCCCGCCTCGGCCCAGGGGAACAGACGGCGCGAGAGCCAGCGCAGCGCAAGATCCATCAGGAAGGCCAGAAGGGTGATCCAGATCACGTAGGTCAGGATCACGTCCATGGCGAGGAAGCGTCGCACCAGAAAGATGCGGTACCCCAGCCCCTGTTCCGATGCGATCGCCTCGGCGGCGATAAGAAACAGCCAGGCGGGGCCAAGCGACAGCCGCACGGCCTGGATCAGGCGCGGCAGGATTTGCGGCAAGGCCACGCGCAACCCGATCACAAGGCTTGAGGCCCCCAGCGTTTCTGCCTTCACGATCATCTCGCGCGGGATCTCGATCACACGGGCCGAAAGATCGCGGATCAGGAAGGGCAGGATGCCGACGATGATCAGGACGACTTTCGACAGCTCGCCCAGACCGAAGACGATGAAGAGGATCGGTAAGACGGCCAGCGGGGGGATCATCGACAGAACCGCGACGAACCCCGCGAGCGAGGCGCGCACGTGGGGCAACAGGCCGATGAGAAGGCCGATGATCGTGGCCAGCGCCGCAGAGATCCCCACGCCGAGGAACAGCCTTTGCAAGCTGGCCGCCGTATCGTGCCAGAGCAGGATGCGGTCAGACCGGCGGTCCGGTTCGGTGAACAGCCGCTCGGCCGTGGCCGCGATCGTCGATGGAGCGGGGAGGAGCTTGTCCGAAGGGTTCTCGGCCAGCCGGATCTGCGACCCGATGCTGTAGGCTACAAAGCATAAGACGAAGGGCAGAGCGATCAGAGCCGCCTTGAGCGCGACCCCCGGCGCGCGGTTGATGAGCCGCATGGCTCTGCCCTCCGAAGACGTGGCGCTTACAGTGCGCCGTCGGCGGCCATCTGCATGTAGGTCGTGTCAAAGCGGAACTTGACGTTGTTCGCGTCGCCCGTGGTCGACCCATCCGGATAGGCCACGCCGACGAAATCCGCAGACGGCGCGCCTTCGCCGAGGATGCCCTTGTCGAACAGGAACTCGGCCACGCTGACCATGGTCGCCGGCAGTTCCGCACCTTGCGTGAAGGCCACCGCATCGGCGGGGTCATAGAACATCTCGGTCGAGGCAAGCTGCGCCTTGTAGCCTTCCAGATCCGTGCCCGAGGCTTCGGCCATCGCGGTCAGAACCTCTGCGTCCCCCGCAGCCATGAGGCCCATTACCTCATACCAGGCGCCCACCATGGCCTTGCCGAAATCAGGGTTCGCGGTGAGCGTTTCGGTGTTCACCACCATCAGATCGATGATCTCGCCGGGGATATCGGAGCTGTCGAAGAGCTTGGTGGCGCTCGGATCTTCCAGAATGGTGGAGACGAGCGGATTCCACGTCACAACCGCTTCAACATCATCGGTGGCAAAGGCCGCGATCATGTCGGCATCCGAGGTGTTGATCACGCTCGCCAGATCGGCCTCGCGCAGGTCCACGCTGTCCAAAGCGCGGGCCAGCAGGTAGTGCGACACCGACAGTTCCACGAGGTTTACCGGCTTGCCCGCAAGGCTGGCCAGATCGCCGTCGCCTTTGAGGATCACCGCGTCATTGCCGTTCGAGAAATCGCCCACGATCAGCGCGGTGGTATCCACCCCGCCGCCCGATGGGATCGACAGCGTATCCATATTCGTGGCCGAGACGCCATCGAACGCGCCGGCGGTGTATTGGTTGATCGACTCGACGTAATCGTTAATTTGAACGATCTCGACATCGATTCCGTATTTCTCGGCCCATTTGTCCATGATGCCGCTGTCTTCCAGATAGCCCCAGGGCATCCAGCCGACATAGATTGACCAGGCGACGCGGAATTCCGTTTTTTCCTGCGCAACGGACGGGGCTGCGAAGCCCACCGCAAGGGCGGCGGCGGCAGCGGCAGCGAGATGGCGAAGTGCAAACATGGGTGATCCCCCTAGCGACGTTCCGCCAAACGAGAAAAAGGGGGTGACCGAGGCGGAACCTGAGAGATCGGTCAAACCAGGTGCAGTGCTCTCCCGGGATTTTGTCCCGCCGTGTACCCGGGCGGAGTTGGCCGCGCGGGCGTCGTCTCTCGGACCAGCCCCGCGGGAGGAGGTGCGGCGGAACCCTAGACGACCTGCGACTAACAGCGTGCGGGACCGTTCCCGTATGTCACGCAGTTTGCCGGGCGCGCGGCGCCAACGGTGCCGCCACGCCTGATTTTTGTGCGTTTGCGACCGTCCGTGTCGAACCCGGTGGCGAAGGATGAAGACATTGGGCGGAATGGGGTGGTCGGTCGCACCAAACGCCCTTGCCATTCTTTTCTCCGTTCCGTAGCAGCGTCCGTGGGACACCCCTCCCCAACGAGGGGCATATATCTGGAAGGATATCTCAGATGAGCACCACGACACCGGCGACGCGGCCGGTCAATCCGCGTTTTTCTTCTGGCCCCTGTGCCAAGCCCCCCACATTTACCCTGGATGGTCTGTCCGACGCTGCGTTGGGCCGGTCGCATCGCGCTGCGGTTGGCAAGGCCAAACTGAAAGCTGCGATCGAAGAGACGCGGGATTTGCTGGGGATTCCAGACGATTACCGCATCGGCATCGTGCCTGCGTCGGACACCGGCGCTGTTGAGATGGCGATGTGGTCGCTTTTGGGTGCGCGGGGCGTGGAAGTCCTCGCGTGGGAAAGCTTTGGCGCGGGATGGGTGACGGATGCGGTCAAGCAGCTCAAGCTTGATGCGACGGTGCGCACCGCGGACTACGGCGATATTGTCGACTTTGCACAGGTGGATTTCGACAAGGATGTCGTCTTCACCTGGAACGGCACGACGAGCGGTGTTCGGGTGCCAAGAACAGTGTCTATTCCAGCGGATCGGGCGGGTTTGACGATCTGTGATGCGACCTCGGCGGCGTTTGCGATGGACCTGCCCTGGGAGGCGCTCGATGTCACCACATTCTCCTGGCAGAAGGTGCTGGGCGGTGAGGCGGCGCATGGGATGCTGATCCTGAGCCCCCGGGCCGTGGAACGTCTGGAAAGCTATACGCCGGCCTGGCCGTTGCCGAAGATTTTCCGGCTGACCAAGGGCGGGAAACTGATCGAGGGCATCTTTGAAGGGGCCACGATCAACACGCCGTCGATGCTGGCCGTGGAAGACTATCTTCAGGCGCTGGCTTGGGCGCGCAGTGTGGGTGGGCTGGCCGGGCTGATCGCGCGGGCAGACGCGAATACCGCAGCAATAGAGACGTTTGTGGCCCACCACGACTGGATCGATTTCCTCGCGGCGGATCCGACGACGCGGTCGAACACCAGCGTTTGTCTGAAGTTTTCGGATGCGCGGATCAGCGATGGTGCGGCCTTTGCCAAGGCGGTGGCCAAGCGGTTGGAGACCGAGGGCGTCGCCTATGACATCGGTGCCTATCGCGATGCGCCGCCGGGATTGCGGATCTGGTGCGGCGGAACGGTAGAGACCGCCGATCTGCAGGCGCTGATGCCCTGGCTTGCCTGGGCGTTCGAGGCCGAGATCGCCGCCCTGACCGAGGCCGCCTGAGGCCCCGCACAACCCGTACACACCCCGTACACAGCGCGTACACCGCGCTGCGCAGATTTCCCTATCAGGTCCCAGAACCTTAACAGGATATGAACAAATGACACCCAAAGTGCTCGTCTCTGACAAGCTGTCCGAAACCGCCGTCCAGATCTTTCGCGATCGCGGAATCGACGTGACCTTCGACCCGACCATCGGGAAGGACAAAGAAAAGCTGCTGAGCGTGATCGGCGACTTTGACGGTCTCGCGATCCGTTCGGCCACCAAGGTCAGCGACAAGGTCCTGGCCCATGCCCCGAACCTCAAGGTGATCGGCCGGGCCGGGATCGGGGTCGACAATGTCGATATCCCGACGGCGTCGAAACAGGGGGTGATCGTCATGAACACGCCCTTTGGCAACTCGATCACCACCGCCGAACATGCGATTGCGATGATGCTTGCCGTCGCGCGGCAGATCCCCGAGGCCAATGCCTCGACCCATGCGGGCAAATGGGAGAAATCGCGGTTCATGGGGGTTGAGCTGACCGCCAAGACGCTGGGCGTGATCGGCGCGGGCAATATCGGGTCGATCGTGTGCGAACGGGCGCAGGGGCTGAAGATGAAGGTCATCGCCTATGACCCGTTCCTGAGCGAGGAGCGCGCCGACAAGATGGGCGTGCAGAAGGTCGAGCTTGACGACCTGCTGGGCCGGTCGGACTTTATCACCTTTCACGTGCCCCTGACGGACAAGACCCGCAACATCTTGTCCGCGGACGCGATTGCCAAGCTGAAGCCGGGTGTGCGGATTGTGAACTGTGCCCGTGGCGGTCTGGTCGATGAGGCGGCTTTGGCCGCGGCGCTTCAGTCCGGGCATGTGGCGGGTGCGGCGTTTGACGTCTTTGCCGTTGAACCCGCGACCGAGAGCCCGCTTTTCAACCTGCCCAATGTGGTGGTGACCCCGCATCTGGGCGCCGCGACGACCGAGGCGCAAGAGAACGTCGCCCTGCAGGTGGCCGAGCAGATGTCGGACTATCTGCTGACCGGAGCAGTGTCTAACGCGCTGAATATGCCCTCTGTCACGGCGGAAGAGGCCAAGGTGATGGGCCCGTGGGTGAGCCTTGCCAAGAACCTGGGCGCTTTTGTCGGCCAGATGACGGATGAACCGATCAAGGCCGTCAACATCCTGTACAATGGCGCGGTGGCCGAGATGAACACCGAAGCACTGAACGCGGCCTCGGTCGCGGGTGTGATGAAGGCCACCAACCCGGACGTGAACATGGTGTCGGCCCCGGTGATCGCGAAGGATCGCGGGATCGATATCACGACGACGACGCAGGGCAAGACCGGTGTGTTCGATGCCTATATCAAACTGACTGTTGTCACCGCCGAGCGTGAGCGGTCGATTGCGGGCACCGTATTCAGCGATGGCAAGCCACGGTTCATCCAGATCAAGGGCATCACGATCGATGCCGAAATCGGCCAGCACATGCTGTACACCACCAACGAAGACGTGCCGGGCATCATCGGGGCGCTTGGGAACACCATGGGCGACAACGGCGTGAACATCGCAAACTTTACCCTTGGCCGGTCCGACCGGGGCAAGGATGCAATCGCGCTGCTCTACGTCGATGACCCGATCCCGCAGGCGGTGATCGACAAGCTGGCGGCGACGAACCTGTTTCAGTCGATCCGTCCGCTGGAATTCGACGTGGCCTAGGCCGATTGGGGTTTTCTCAGTGAGCACGGCAGGTTAGCGTGCGCCATGCGCATTTACGCAATTGGTGACATCCACGGACAGCTCGGTATGTTGCGCACCGCCCATGCGCGGATCGCAGAAGATCGGGCGCGTGTGGAGGACCCGGCCGCGCCTGTCGTGCATCTGGGAGATCTGGTGGATCGCGGACCCGACAGTTCGGGTGTGATCGACTTTTTGCTCGACGGGCTTGACGCGGGCAATCGCTGGATCGTTCTCAGCGGCAATCACGACCAGATGTTTCTGGATCACCTTGATGCGGCCCAGGGCAATGCGTCTGGGGCGAACGGTGGGTTGTCCTGGCTTGATGCGCGCATTGGCGGGCGCGAAACGCTGGCTTCCTATGGCATCGGGACGGGGTTTTTGACCGGGCGCGGCAAGGTGATGCGCGAGACGCAGGAGAAGGTGCCCGAAGACCATCACCGGTTTCTCCGCCGCCTGCCGTTATGGCATGAAACGCGCGAGCTTTTGTTTGTGCATGCGGGCATTCGGCCGGGGCTGCCGCTAAGTGAGCAGTCGCCGCAGGATCTGGTGTGGATCCGGGGCGAGTTTCTCAACGATACCCGCGTGCATCCCTGGCTGATCGTGCATGGCCACACGCCGATTGATACGGCTACGCATTACGGCAACCGAGTGAATCTGGACACCGGCGCCGGCTATGGCGCCCCGCTGACGGCGGCGGTGTTTGAGGGCCGAAGTGCCTGGGTGCTGAGCGACCATGGCCGCGTGCCGCTGACGCCGGTCTAGCGGCGGGCCGCCAGGGCCAGCGCTTCGCGCAACACCTCGGGATCGCCCACATGGTTGGCGAGGATCAGCACAAGCTGGGCGTTCAGCGCCGCGCTTTCTTCCGCGCTGCGGCCCTGATGCGCGGCCAGCAGGTCTTCGTAAAAGGCGTCGTGATCGGCAAGGTTGGGCGTTTGGGTCAGCGGCATCGTGCGCCTGTCCAGATGGCATCGATTTCGGCCTGAATAGTGTCTGTTTCCGCCGTGGTCCACCGTGCGGCCACCACCTGATCTGGGCGGATCAGGTAGAGCGCCTGAGCCGCGTCGCCCAGGTACCGGCGCCGCAGGGGGTCGCTGAGTTCCGGCGTCAGGGTCTGGGCGCCAGTTAGGTCAGGCGCCGCGGTGTTGAGCGCCAGCAGCGTGACCTGTCCGGCCAGGCGCGGCATGAGCCAGCCATTGCCCAGCGGCGCGTCGGTGGCCACGCTGCCGGGGCGTGTCCCGGCGGGCAGGGCGGCGCTGTCCGGGGCCGCGGTGCGGTAGACGCAGGGCTGCGACAGGCGGCCCGAATTGACCCAGCTGCGGGCAAAGGGCGTCTTGGCGGCCAGCGCAAGCACCTGATCGCGAAACAGCCGTTCGACCCCGTCTGCGGGTGTCATGAACCGGGTGGAGCGGGTGGAGTTGCGGATGTTTTCATCGGCGCCTTGCACACGCTCGGCATCGTAGGTTGCAAGCAGCGGTTCACCGGCCTCGCCACGCAGTACCGCCGCGAGCTTCCAGCCGAGGTTGTCGACGTCCTGCAACCCGCCATTGCCGCCCCGTGCGCCAAAGGGCGAGACGACATGCGCGCTGTCGCCCACAAAGATCACCCGGTCATGGACGAACCGCTCGAGCCGGCGGCATTGGAAGGTGTAGACGCTGACCCAGTCGAGCCGGAAATCGCTGTGCCCCACGACCTTTTCGATGCGGGGGATTACGACATCGGGCTGTTTTTCGTGTTCTGGGTCTGCGTCCCAACCCAGTTGCAGGTCGATGCGATAGATGTTGTCGGGCTGCTTGTGCAGCAGGGCAGATTGGCCGGGGTGAAAGGTGGGTTCGAACCAGAAATGCCGCTCGGACGGGAAGTCCCCCTCCATCTCGATATCGGCGATGAGAAAACGCTCTTCGAACAGCTCGCCCTCGAAGTCGAGCCCCATCATCTGGCGGACCGGCGATCGGGCGCCGTCGCAGGCCAAGAGGTACTCGGCCTCAAGCGCATAGCCGCCATCGGGGGTCTCGATGTCGACGACCACGCAATCGCCCATCGGGTCAAAGCCGGTGACCTTGTTCTTGAAGCGCAGGTCGATCAGATCATTTGCCTGCGCGGCCTCGACCAGGAACTCTTCGACATAGTACTGCTGAAGGTTCACGAAGGCGGGCATCTGGTGGCCGTCCTCGGGAAGCAGGTCGAAGTTGAACACTTCGGTGTCGCGGTGGAAGGTGCGCCCGACCTGCCAGGTCACCCCGCGCGCGACGGCCCGTTCGCCGACCCCCAGACGGTCGAGGATTTCGAGCGAGCGCTTCGACCAGCAGATCGCCCGGCTGCCGACGGAGACCACGTTATTGTCATCGACGATGACCGAGGCGATCCCGTGATTGGCCAGCTCAAGCGCCATGGCCAGCCCGATGGGCCCGGCGCCCACGATGACCACGCGGTGGCGGGGTTCGGGCGCGCTCAGCCCCGGGGGCGGGGTGTAGGGATAGGGCTGATAATCATAGGGCATAGCCGTCCGGTTCCTCCCAAAACAGACACGAATACAAGGGATCTTAGCCTTGCAGCGCCTCCCACATCTCGGCATCGCGCTGGGCGGTCCAGATCCGCGGCGTGTCGATATCGCGGGCCTCGTCATAGGCGCGGGCGACGTTGAAGGGCAGGCAGTGTTCGTAGATCGCGTAGTCGCCGAAGCGGGCATCGCAGGCGTCGCGGCAGGCGGCCATGGCGTCTTTCAGCGACCCGCCTTTCAGTGCGACCTTGGCGACAGAGCGATAGGTTGCGGTCACGAAATCCCCGGTGCTGTCGAGCGCGGCGTTCACCATATCGCGGCCCACCAGCGCATCCCCGCGGCCCGGGGCGATGGCATCCAGATCCCAGGCCCGGATCGCGTTCAACGTGCCCGGCCAATCGTGAAAATGCCCGTCGCCGCAATAGCAGGCCGAGTGGTATTCGACGATATCGCCGGTGAACATCACGTTCTGGTCCGGCACGTAGATCACCATGTCCCCGGCGGTATGCGCCCGGCCCATCTGCATCAGATCGACCCGTCTTTGGCCAAGATAGACACTCATCCGTCCCGAAAAGGCCGTTGTGGGCCAGGTCAGGCCGGGGATTTCCTCATGCCCCTGGAACAGGCGGGGAAAGCGCGCAAACTCGCTATCCCAGTCTTCCTGCCCGCGTTCCACCACCATGGCGCGCGCAGGTTCCGACATCAGGATCTGCGGCGCGCCATAGGCCGACGCGCCCAGCACACGCACGGCGTGGTAGTGGGTCAGCGCCAGATGGGTGATCGGCTTGTCGGTCACGCTGCGAATGCACTCGATCACCTTGCGCGCGAGCCGAGGCGTGGCCTGTGCCTCGACCACCATCACGCTGTCATCGCCGATGATCACGCCCGAATTGGGATCCCCTTCGGCCGTAAAGGCATAGAGCCCGTCGCCGATCTCAGTGAAACTCGTCTCTTTTTCGGCCAGATCCCCCTGGCTCGCGAATGCCTTGGCCATACCGCCCCTTTATCTTGGTTCAAATACTCTGGGGGTTTGGGGGCAACGCCCCCATCCAGAGGTTACTTCTTCGCCGGTGTCCCGTCGAACTTCTTTTCAAGCGATGTCCAGCAGTCGATGTAATCGTCCTGCAGCGGCGCCTCATCGGCCGCAAAGCGGGTCAAATGCTGCGGAAACCGGGTCTCGAACATGAACGACATCGTGTTGTCGAGCTTCTCGGCCGCAAGACTGGCGTTTGATGCGCCCTCGAACGCCTCGCGATCCGGGCCGTGCGGCAGCATCATGTTGTGCAGGCTCATCCCGCCGGGGACGAAGCCCTGGGGTTTGGCATCGTACTGGCCGTAGATATTGCCCATCAGCTCGGACATGATGTTCTTGTGATACCAGGGCGGGCGGAAGGTGTCTTCGGCCACCATCCAGCGTTCGCGGAACAGGACAAAGTCGATATTGGCGGTGCCCGGCACGCCCGAGGGGGCGGTGAGCACGGTGAAGATCGACGGGTCCGGGTGGTCGAACAGGATCGCCCCCACCGGGCAATAGGTTTTCAGATCGTACTTCACCGGCGCGTAGTTGCCGTGCCAGGCCACCACGTCGAGCGGGCTGTGCCCAATTTCGGTCCGGTGAAACTGGCCGCACCATTTGACGGTGACGGTGGACGGGGTTTCGCGATCCTCATAGGCGGCAACGGGCGTCTTGAAGTCGCGCCGGTTGGCCATGCAGTTCGCTCCGATCGGCCCGCGCCCGGGCAGTTCGAACTTTTGCCCGTAGTTTTCGCAGACAAATCCACGGGCCGGCCCGTCAAGCAATTCGACCCGATAGACCAGACCACGGGGCAGGATCGCGATGTCCTGGGGTTCGAGATCGATGATCCCAAGCTCGGTCGCAAAACGCAGGCGGCCTTCCTGGGGCACCACCAAAAGTTCGCTATCGGCGGAGTAGAAATAGTCATCCTCCATCGACGCGGTCACAAGGTAGATGTGGCTGGCCATGCCGACCTGGGTGTTCACATCGCCCGCCGTGGTCATCGTGCGCATCCCGGTGAGCCAGGTCAGAGCCTGATCGGTATGCGGCACCGGATCCCAACGGTATTGGCCCAAAGAGGCAACATCAGGGTCTATTTTGGGGGCCGACGCCCAGTAGGGCAGGTCGATCCGCGTGAAGCGATGGGTGTGCTTGACCGAGGGCCGGATGCGGTAGCACCAGGTGCGTTCGTTCTGGTGGCTGGGGGCCGTGAACGCGGTGCCCGAGAGCTGTTCGCCATAAAGCCCGTAGTTGCACCTTTGTGGCGAATTCATCCCCTGGGGCAGGGCGCCGGGCAGGGCCTCGGTCTCAAAATCATTGCCAAAGCCCGGCATGTAACCTTCGTGCGGGCCCGGGATCGACGGGGCCTGCACCATGTCGCGGGGCGTGGTCTGGCGATTCATGGGCTCCTCCCGTCGCACGTGATGTCGGGCGCTTATATCGTTGCATTTGCAACGAGGTCAATATTTGTGCAGATCTTGGTGCGGCTCGCATGGGCCCCGGAACCGAGGGGCGGGGGGTGTCCACCAAAAAGCCACAGCGGTGGCGTGCTCTGACCCCAGCCGTTTTGGTAAGTGGACATGCATAAAGATCCTGCATACGACTATGGCCACGACACCGGCAGGACGGGCAAAAACGCCGCAGAGCGTTGTTCGCCGCCGCGTACCGAAACACCTGAGGCAGGCAACGGTCGAGCATGTTCGTTTCGTTTCAAGAGGTAAACCTCTCCCGCTACGATGTGATCATCGCTGGCTCCGGTCCTGCTGGGGCGGTGACGGCCAAGACCCTGGCGGCGCGGGGCAAGACGGTGCTTGTCCTGGAAAGCGGTGTGCGCGAGATCGAGCCAACGATCCAGGACAGTTTTTCCGTTGTGCATGGGCTGGGGCATTTCGACTCGGGCTATTGGCCGACGCATTGGGTGCGCGCCCTGGGTGGGACCTCGGCGGTTTGGTCGGGCTGGGTCGCGCCGCTCAGTGCACGCAATTTTGCATCCTGGCCCATCACGCGCGAAGACCTGGACCCCTGGTACGATATCGCGGCGCGCGAACTGGGACGGCCCGAGTTGATCAACACCTGGGAGGCGCCGTCGGTGCCGGGGTTCGATATGCGGCCCTTCTCGCGTCATGAGCCCAATCGCTATGGCGATGAGGCAGGCACCGAGATTTGGGAGCATGAGCGGGTGCATGTGCTGCTGAATGCGACGCTGGCCCGGGTGCACCCGCGCCCCGATCGGCGCGGAATTTCCGCGATCACGGTGTATGTGGCCCCGGATGTCACGACCGAACTGCCCCTTTCCGAGAATCAGTCGATTGTTTTGGCCGCGGGCGGCATGGGCAATGCGCAGATCCTGCTGGGTTCGGATGACGGGACCGGGGCGGCGGTGGGAAATGAGTTCGATCAGGTGGGGCGTTACCTGATGGAGCATCCCCATCTTTATCATTGCGCCAACATGGTGGTGCGCGCGGGCTACGGCTTTCCCGAACCTCCAGCGGGGTTTGGCGGCTTTACCCCGGCGCTTGTGCCCGATGATGCGATGTTTGAGGCGAACGGCGGGATCGATGCCAGTTTTCAGCTGTCGCCCGACGACACCAATGCCGACGATGCGATTGAGCGGTTTGTGGTCGAGCGTTTGGGCGGGCAGGCCGATGTCTATAGCCTAAGCGCCAGAACCGAGATGGTGGCCGATCCCGGGAACCGGGTTGAGCGGGTTTTTGGAACGGATCCGTCGGGATTGCCGCGCATCCGCGCCACCTGCGTGGTGGGCGCTGACGATTACCGCAGTGTCCTGGGATATCTGCGTCGCATGGGCGATGCGCTAGCGCGCGAAAACCTGGGGCGCATCCGGATCAACAATGATGTGATCTTTAACGATCTGACCGGGGGCGGCCATACCGTTGGGACAACGCGCATGGGCGACAATCCCCGGACCAGCGTCACGGATGCCGATTGCCGGGTGCATGGGTATGCGAACCTGTTCGTTGCTGGCTCATCGCTGTTCACCACCGGTGGGTATGCCAATCCCACGATGACGATTGTCGCGCTGGCGGCACGGCTGGGTGACTATCTTGGAGGTCAGGCCTGATTATGAAACGACGCGATTTTCTGTTTGGAACGGCTGGGTTTGTTGTGGGGACCGTCTTTGTTTTCGGGACCGCGGCGACGATGTACCAGGCGCGCAAGGCCCGCCGTGCGGCCGCCGCAAGCGCGGGGCCGCGCCGGGTGCAGGGCGGCATGGACGACTGGGTTCTGACCGATGCCGATCGCAGCGAGATTGCCGCGCGCAACGCGATGAGCGAGAGCCAGTCGCTGGAGCTGTTGGACAACATCGACATCCCCGGCGCAGGGGACATGCGGTCCGAGCGTGTGGCCAACGTGGATGAATGCATCGCGTCCTGCGAAGGGGACGACAGCTGCAACGCCTTTACCTTCGCCCGCATGTCGCACCCCAACGCGGGCAAGCGCCACATGTGCTGGATCAAGTCCGACCGCAATCCCGAGCGGCTGGTGTCGGATGTGCACTACATCTCGGGGCGGCGGCCCTAGCGCCTATTCCCGATGATATGGCGCGCCGGCGAGGATGCTTGCGGCGCGGTAGAGTTGTTCGCTGAGCATCACGCGGGCCAGCATGTGGGGCCAGACCATGGAGCCGAAGGACACCGTTGTGTCCGCGCGTGCGCGGAGCGTGTCGCCGAGGCCATCTGCCCCGCCGATGACGAAGGCTGCGGTTGTGTGGCCCTGATCGCGCCAGCGGGCGATGAGATCGGCGAAGTCGGGGGAGGTGAGGGTGCGGCCGCGTTCGTCGAGGGCGCAGACCTGGCCCGGGTCGGGCAGGGCGCGTAGCAGGGCGTCAGCCTCGCTGAGGCCCTTTTTGGCCTCAACCTCGACAAGCTCGATCGGGCCGAGGCCGTGGCTGCGGCCCAGGCGGTCGAACCGCTTGGCATAGTCGTCAAAAAGTTCGCGTTCGGGTCCGGACCGAAGCCGGCCCACCGCGCAGATGCGGATCTTCATTCAGGGTGGTTCCGGTGTCTGTTGCTGTGGCCTGCCCGCAAAGACCGACGAACGGCCACGCGCGCACCGGACCCCCAATGGCGCGTCGCCTTCACGGTGCAGCGCAGTTTCGCTGCCGCGCCCTTTGATCCAGCGCGACACGCGATGCCGGGTGTCTCAACGACAGCTCGAAATGCCTTAGGGGCGCGCCGCCGTCTTTTGGCTGGGCGTCATCCACATCTTTTCGAGCTGATAGAAGTCGCGCACTTCGGGGCGGAAGACGTGGACGACGACGTCGCCCGTGTCGATCAGCACCCAGTCGCCAGCCTCTTTGCCTTCGACCTTGGAGAGCACGCCGAACTCTTGCTTGAGCCGGTCGATGAGCTTTTCCGAGATCGCGGCCACCTGGCGCGAGCTGCGGCCCGAGCAGATCACCATGTGATCGGCCATCTCGGACTTGCCGCTGAGGTCGATCACGACCACGTGCTCGGCTTTGTCGTCTTCCAGCGATGAAAGGATGCGTTCAAGCAAGTCTTTGCTTGAGGTTTCAAGGGAACCCTCGCTCATGGCAGGGTCCGGGGCGGTCGGGTCACGGACCGCATCGTGAAGCTGAGACAGGGCATAAGCCTCCTACGCTACGCGCCGATAGGCCCCGGCGCCGGGCATGTCGAAAAGGTAGCATTGGATATGTGAAATCTCAATGTCAGTGCGGGATCGGGGCGGGTTTTGGCGCGATGTGTGGGCTGTTTTGGTCGGGTGGGGGCTGGTGGATTGAGAATCTTTATTGTAAAACAGTAAAGAATCATCGTGAAATCGGATAAATTCAATGACAGCTTCCCCGCCAATCCGCCGTTGGGCGCAAGTGCTTAATATTTTGTCGATCCTGGCAATTGTCATCGTTGTGCTGGTGATTGGCGCTGCGGTGCTGCTTGGCCAGGTGTCGCAGGACATTCGTGTGGCCGCCCGCATTGCGCCGGAGGCCGAGCTTTCGCGCCTGATGGGCAGCGGGCTTGCCCTGTTGGGGGCATTGCCTGCGGCTGCGATGGTCTATGTGCTGGCGCAGATGGGGGCGCTTTTTCGCTGCTATGGCGCGGGTGAGACGCTGACCCCGCGATGCGCGCGCCATATCAGACGGATTGGTGGGGGGATCCTGGTGATGGCGGCGCTGGGCGCGGTGGTGCGGCCGGTGCAGATCCTTCTGGCGAGCCTTGGCAACCCGCCGGGGGACCGGGTGCTGGCGATCGGGTTTGGCAGCATGGACCTTGCGGCGGTGCTGGCGGGCGGGCTGTTGCTGACCATTGGCTGGGCGATGGCCGACGCGGTGCGCGCGGCGCAGGAAAACGCGGAAATCGTGTGATGGAGATCGTGGTGCGGCTGGATGTGATGCTGGCCCGGCGCAAGATGAAGTCGCGCGAACTGGCGGCGCATGTGGGGATCACCGAGCAGAACATCAGCCTGTTGAAGTCGGGGCGGGTGCGCGGCATCCGGTTCGAGACGTTGGCCCGCATTTGCGATGCGCTTGAGTGCCAGCCCGGCGATCTGCTTGAGGCGGTTGCGCCCGATCAATAGTCCCGCTCAAAGAAGATACCGACGCCGGTCTCGCCCTCGTTATCGACGCCGCCCTTGACCGTGACCGAGGATGAGACATCGAGGTTGAGGTTGACCTCGGTCTGCCCTTCGCCGCCGACGGTGACATCGGTGTAGACGTTGTCCGAGAGATAGGCCCCGGCGCGGACGGCGACGTTTCCGGAATCGTCGGTCGTGACATCCAGATCGTCGAGCCCGAAATTGCGGCGCAGGCGCGAGACGATGCCTTCGCCGCCAGTGCCCGCAAGCTGTGCGACCGCCGAGGCAAGTTGCGCCGCCTGAAGCGGGGAGAGGGTGTCGAGGCCGCGGCCGAAGAGGAGGCGGGCCAGCACCTCATCCTCGGGCAGGTCGGGGTCCGATTGAAAGCTGATCTCGGGTTCAGAGGCCCGGCCTTCGACCACGATCTGCACCGTGACGTCATCGGCGTCGGTTTCGGCGACGAAGTAGAGCGTGGGGTCAAAATCGCCTTCGAGTGTGGCGCGTCCTTCGGTCAGCTCGAGGCGGCGGTTGAGGATATCGAGCCGCCCGCGGATCAGGTCGAACTGACCTTCGGGGATAATGTCGCTGGTGGTGCCGCGCAGGCGCAGGCTGCCGCCGAGTTCGGATTCTAGGCCGCGTCCGCGGATGAAGATCTGGTTGGCGGCCACCACCGAGACATCGAGCGGGAAGGCGGGGCCCGCGCCCCCGGTGGCGTCGCTGTCGGTGTCTTCGGCGATCAGGCCGGCGCGCGCGCGGGTGGCCCGGACGGCGGCGGGTTCGTTGCGGTGGACGATGTCAGGGATGGATCCGGCGCGCGACAGGCTGCCTGAAGGGATCTGAATTTCGGTCTCGTCGAGGACGATTTGACCGGCGATGCTTGCGCCGCCCGCGAGCGGCCCGTCAAGGCGGATGCTGCCGTCAACCGATGTGCGGTAAAGCGCGGGGTCGCGCAGGACGAAGCGGTTGAGGGTGAGTTCGAGCGCCCCGTTATAGGGCGGCGCCAAGGTTACCGGGCCCGTAACGGACAGGCCGCCGCCTGCGTCACCTGCGGCGCGGAAATCGAGCGATGCGCGACCGCCGGCAAGCGTGACGGCGGTGTCGATATCGCTGAGCACGATGCGTTCGCCCGGCGATGCGGCGCGGGCGTTGGCGGTGGTCACCCGCCCCGATATGGCGTCGAGCCCGGGTGCGCCGTTCAGCGCGAGATCGAAGTTCAGGATCCCGCTGACGGTGCGGGGCGCGATGAACCGGTTCGCCAGCGCCAGGGGCGCCGCGCCCTGCACCGTGACATCGGCTGTTTCGGCGTTCTCGGCCACGGTTCCGGCCACGTTGATCTGTCCGTTGTTGGGACCGACCGCCGACAGATCGACCTGCCAATCGCCACCAGCGATGCGGCCCACCGTGCCATCGACGGTTGCGGGCCCGCTGAAGCCCGCCGCATAGGGCCCGATGTCGGCAAGGCGTGCCGAGATATCCAATGTGCCGCTTTCCGGGGCGATGTCGCCGGTAACGGCAAGCTGCAGCTCGGGCGCATCGATGGAGAGGGTCGTGACGTCGAACGCGTCGCCGTCGCGGGCGAGATCGGCGGCGAGGACCACGGTGCCCGCCAAAAGTCGGTCCGCATCCGCTTGCCCGATCGCCAGATCCTGTCCGGTCAGGTCGCCCGCCAGATCAAACGTGGTCAGATCCGCCGTGAGGCTGCCCGCGACGTCGAGCGTCAGACCGCCCGCCAGAGGGCGGCCCGCCCGCGCCGAAAACGGGGCGAGCGAGGCGGCGCTGGCGGCGATGGTTCCGCTGAGCGCTGGCACATCGGTTGAAAGGTCTGCGGCGACGTCGAAATCCGCCTCAAGATCAGGTGACGCCAGCACGCCGGCCACATCCCAGACCTGTCCGGTCTGGGCCGCGGTCACGTCGAGGCGGGCGGGCCCGGCGACATCCTCGGCAATGAGCGCGGTGTCGAAGAGCACGATCTGCGCGGATCCCGTCCCGCTTGCCTCGGTGATCTGGCCTTTGCCCTCGATATCCGCGGCCTCGCCATCGACCCGCAAAGTCTCGACAAAGAGGCCCTCATCCGTTCGGCGCAGTGCGGCGTTGATTGTCGTCGTGCCCGCCAGCAGGCGATCCGCCTCAGCCTGGTCGATGGTGATATCCTGCGTCTCGCCCGAAAATGCGACGTCGAAGCGGGTGAGATCGGTTGTCAGGCTGCCGCTTGCCGCCAGCTGAACCCCGCCGCTCAACGCGCGCCCGGCGCGGGCCGAGAAGGGCGCGAGGTCGGCGGTGTCGGCATCGATCGTGCCGCTGATTTCGGGCACGTCGTTGGCCAGATCGGCGGCGATGTCGAAGTTCGCGCGAAGATCCGGGGCCTCGAGCGTGCCGTCCACATCCCAGACCGGTCCGGTTTGCGCGGCGGTGACGGTCAGCTCGGCCGGGCCTGTCACATCCTCGGCAATGATGGCGGTGTCGATCAGAACGAGGTCCGCGGCCACGGTGCTGTTGTCGCCCGCCAGCGTGGCCTGCGCCGTGATCTCGGCCGCGTCGCCATCGATCCGGAGCGCGTCGAGGAACGTGCCCTCTGTTGTCCGGCGCAGCGCGGCCTCAAGCGTTGCGGTGCCCGCCAGCAGGCGGTCGGCCTCGGGCTGATCGACGGTGACGTCCTGGGTTTCCCCCGACAGTTCAAGATCGAATGTCCCGGCAAGCGGCGTCAGGGTGCCCGCGACATCCGCCGAGACCGCGCCGCTGAGGGCCCGGTCGGCAATGCCGGAAAACACGCTGAGGTCGCGGGCGGTGGCGGCCAGCGCGGTCGTGATCTCAAGCCCGCCATCGATGGTCGCGACAACGGCGTTGCCGTCGAGTGCATAGCTTTCGCCCTGCACCGATAGGTTGTCGAGCGTCATAGGTGCGCCAGCGGTCCACGCGATGTCGACCGCGCCCGAAACCTCTTCGCCCAGGGCCTGTTCGACGGTGGCATCGCTGAGGTCGAGCGCCTCGGCCACGAAGGTCAGATCTGCGGTCACGGCGGGCTCTGGCTCGCGGGCAATCCGTCCGGAGCCTGACAGTGTCGCCGACTCGGCCCGAAAGCCCGGTTGCGCGAAGCCGGTGACCACGGTCTCGGCCGTCCAGGTTTGACCAGCTGCGGCATCGAAGGCCACGCGTAGCGTTGCCTGCCGCACCTCGGTCGGTGCGCCGGTGGTTGGCAGACGGACCGGGGTGCCGTCGCGGGCCGCAATCTCACCATCGATATCGATCTCGGTGGGCAGGCCATCGGCGCCAATGCTGAGCGCGCCTTGCAGATCTATCGAGGCGGCGGTCAGGGCAAATTCGGGGATCACCGTGCCGCCTTCGGGCAGCGTTCGACCGGTGAGTGTGAGCGCGATGTCGTTGCCGAAAAAGTCGCGATGGTCCGGCGCAAAGAGCGGTGCGATATCGCCTTGTACATCTGCGCCGAAGTTCTGCGTGCCGTCGGTTTCGGTCAGCTCGAACGTGCCCGCCAGCCGGTCGGCGCCGTCGGTGGACAGATCAAGCGTTGCTGCGAAATCCTCAAGCGGGCCTTCGCCTTGGGTTGCCAGGCGCAGCGAGGGGTTGCCGGGCAGGCCGAGGACGTTCGAGACGATGCCATCGGCGTTTTCTTCAAGCAGGAGGTCCAGTGTCAGGAACCGGGTCTGGTTGGCGAAGCTGCCTGCGATGGTAAAGGCGTCGCCCGTCCGGTCGGTGCGCAGCGCTTCGAGCCGGACATCGCCTTCGCCATCGGCCAGCTGCATCGCGCCGTCGAGGGAAAAGGTGGCGGCCTGGCCCAGCACGTCTTCGGCAATCTCGATCCGTTCCGCGGTCAGCGCCCCGATGTTGATCGCCACGGGCAGGTCCGGCAGCGAAAACCCCGAGGCTTCGGGGTTCGGCGCGCTGGGCGAGGGCTCTGGCAGACGGTCGAGGATGATTTCGGCGGCGCGCAATTCCTCGACCTCGACGCGACCACGCAAGAGCGCGGCGCGGCGCCAGTCGAGCGTGGCGTCCCGCAGGGTGAGCCAGACGCCGGTGTCATCCGCGACGGTCAGCTCATCCAGGCTTGCCTGTGCGCTGAGCGCGCCGCGAAAGCCGGTGATGCGGACGGTGCGGCCTTCGGCGGAGAGGCTGTCTTCGAGGGTGCGTTGGACGAAGCCACGGTCATCGTCCTGCGCAATGGCAAGGCCCGTCGGCGCGGTGAGCGCCGTGGCCAGAACGAGAGCTGTGATCCGCCGGTTCAAAACGCCTGTCCAATCCCGATGTAAAGCTCGAAGCCTGATTCATCGCCCGGTCCGCTGACCGGGACGCCGATGTCGAACCGCAGGGGGCCGATGCCAGTATCATAGCGCACGCCCAGCCCGGCGCCGGTATGGCTGTCGCCATCGGGGAAACTGTCGCGTCCGATCTGGCCCCAGTCGAAGAAGGTCACGAGTTGCACATTGTCGCGCACCCGCGTCCGCACCTCGGTGGCGAGCCCGAGAAACGAGCGTCCGCCGGACAGCAGCCCGCCGCCCAGATCGATCTGCAGCGATTCGTAGCCTTGCCCCCGCACGGTGCCGCCGCCGCCCGAGGTAAAGCGCAGATCGTTGGGCAGGCCGGTGATCGAGGCGCCGAAGATCCCGCCATATTGAAGACGTGCGGCGAGGACGTAGCGCGCATTCTCGCCGAAGCTGCGATAGCCGCGGGCGTCGAGCGTGGTGCGCACGCCGTCTTCGGAATCCGAGATCCCGAGGAAGGGCGAGACCTCGGCAAAAATGTAGTAGCCGTCATCGGTGTCGAGCGGGCTTTCGCGACGGTCCTGGGTTGCCGAGATCGGGAAGAAGAACTGCTGGTAACGTTCCACGCCCGAGGCATCGGTGACCTCGGAGGTCGAATAGGTGATACCGGCGCTGATCGGCAGATCGTCGGTGAACTGGCGGGCGACGCTGAAGCCGACCTCGGCGGTGCGGGAGTCGAACTCTGGCTCATTTTCGCGGCTGAGTTCGCCGAAGATGCTGAGCAACGTGTCGCGGCCGAAGGTGGCGGGGCGTTCGTAGCGCACGCCGATGGAGTAATCGACACCGCCGGTGTCGCCGCCGATACCGCCGACTTCGCCATCAAAGCGCAATTGCTCGGCACCGCCGAGCAGGTTGCGGTGCAGCCAAAAGCCGGAAAGCGTCAGGCCATCGACGGTGCTGAGCTCGGCCCCGAAGCCAAACCGGCGGGGCAGTTGTTCGGCCACGTCGAGGAACATGTCGAGCGTGCCGTCGGGGTTGACGGTTTCGGCCTCGGACAGGGCGACGCTACGGAACGCGCCGGTCTGGCGCAGCCGCAGCAGGACCTGGTCCAGCTCGTCCGGGCTGTAGGGCTGGCCGCTGGGCAGGCTGGCGATGCGGGTGATCCGATCGGTCCGGACGCCTTCGTTGCCGCGTACGATCAGGTTGCCGAACCGCAGCTCGGGGCCCGGGTCGATCCGGACGGTGGCGTCAACGGTGCGTTCAGCGTGTTTGGCGGTGATCGACTGATCCGTGACCTCTACCTTGGCATGGCTTGCGTCGCGCCAGGCCCCCGCCGCCGTCTCTGCGGCGCTGCGGATTGCGGTGGAGCGCGCGCGTGCGCCGGTCCGGAACGCTTCCGGCAGCTCTGTTTCGGGGGCGAGCGGGCCGATTTCGGCGCGCGAGAACGTGTAGATCGGGCCGGGATCGATCCGGATCGTCACGGTGGTGACGGTCTCGGGCGCGCTGATCGGATCGATGGCGGCGGCTTCGGTGCCGTCGATCAGGATGTTGACGGTGGGCCCATAGCGCCCGGCCTCGTACAGCGTGCCGAGAAAGCGCGCATAGTCTGCCTGCGCGGCGGCCAGGATTTCATCGCCGCGGGTGGTCCCGTCGCGGCGGGCGGTGATGACGAGCGATGCGGCCTGCAAGCGTTCGATCAGGTCGTCGGAGGCGCCCGGCACGCTCATCTCCACGCGTTCGAACGCGGCGACTGCCACGGGGTGCGCCAGAAGGGCCGCGGCCAGCATCAGGCCGGCGCCCGTGCGGTGTGTTTGCCTGCCCATCTTTGTTGAACCGCCCATTCGTCACCGTTACCGACGCATCATGTCAGGTGCGGCCCCACAGTTGAAGGCCTGTCGCCGCACGTTCCCGCCATGGACTTGTGAGACAGAGCGCCTCGGGCTAGAGAACGCGGATGCATCGAGTCTTTGATATGGATGATCGCGCGCGCCTGCCCTGGCGGTTCTTTGGCGCCTCACGGTCAGTGTTGTCCCGCCTATGCGGCGGTTGACGCATCTGATCGACACGTAACCACATCCACAATTCGGGAGAGGATCAATGACCGCCCGCACGCTGTACGACAAAATCTGGGACGCCCACGTGGCCCATGCCGCCGAGGATGGCACCTGCCTTCTTTATATCGACCGCCACCTCGTGCACGAGGTGACAAGCCCGCAGGCCTTTGAAGGGTTGCGGATGTCTGGCCGCACGGTGCGCGCGCCGGACAAGACGATTGCGGTTCCCGACCACAATGTTCCCACGACGCTGGGGCGCGAAAATCCGGCGAACATGACCGAAGACAGCCGCATTCAGGTCGCCGCACTTGATGCCAATGCCAAGGAGTTCGGCATTCACTATTATCCGGTGAGCGATATCCGGCAGGGGATCGTGCACATCGTCGGACCCGAACAGGGCTGGACCCTGCCCGGCATGACCGTGGTCTGCGGCGACAGTCACACTGCCACCCATGGGGCGTTCGGTGCGTTGGCGCATGGCATCGGCACGTCCGAGGTCGAGCATGTGCTGGCCACCCAGACGCTGATCCAGAAGAAATCGAAGAACATGAAGGTCGAGATCACCGGCAAGCTGCGGCCCGGGGTGACGGCGAAGGACATCACACTGTCCGTGATCGGCAAGACCGGGACGGCGGGTGGCACCGGCTATGTCATCGAATATTGCGGCGAGGCGATCCGCGATCTGTCGATGGAAGGGCGGATGACCGTCTGCAACATGGCGATCGAAGGCGGTGCGCGCGCGGGGCTGATCGCGCCGGATGAGAAGACCTATGAATACGTGCAGGGCCGCCCCCATGCGCCCAAGGGCGCGCAGTGGGAGGCCGCGCTGGCCTGGTGGAAGACGCTTTATTCCGATGACGATGCGCATTGGGACATGGTGGTGACGATCAAGGGCGAAGATATCGCGCCCGTCGTGACCTGGGGCACCTCGCCCGAGGATGTTCTGCCCATCACCGGTGCGGTGCCCGCGCCCGAGGACTTTAACGGCGGCAAGGTCGAGGCGGCCAAACGCTCGCTCGACTATATGGGGCTGACGCCCGGCACGCCGCTGGCCGATATCGAGATCGATACGGTCTTTATCGGGTCCTGCACCAATGGCCGGATCGAGGATTTGCGGGCTGCCGCCGAGATCGTCAAAGGCAAGAAGATCAAGGACGGGATGCGGGCCATGGTTGTACCCGGGTCCGGCCTTGTGCGCCTGCAGGCCGAGGAAGAGGGGCTGGCCGATATCTTTAAAGAGGCCGGGTTCGAGTGGCGGCTTGCGGGCTGTTCGATGTGTCTTGCGATGAACCCCGATCAGCTGACCCCCGGCGAACGCTGTGCGGCGACGTCGAACCGCAACTTCGAAGGCCGTCAGGGCCGGGGCGGGCGCACGCATCTGATGAGCCCCGCCATGGCCGCCGCAGCCGCGGTGACCGGGCGGCTGACGGATGTGCGGGAGCTGATGTGAGCGCGTGTCAGGCCGGGCTGATCATACAGACAAAGGGCTGGGTGTCGTCGCCGTGGAGAATGAGGTTCCCAAGCGCGGTCACGACATTCTTGTCCTCGTTCTTCATCGCGGCGTTCACTTCATAGTCGATGTGGCCAAGACCTGCCTTGCCCTCAAGCTCGGCCATGAAGACGCGCAGGATGCGGACGGGCGAGCGCGACATCAGATCGGCATCCCCTTCGAAGGTATGCGTTCCCTCGCCGCCGCGATTTCCGTGCATCAGCACGGCAGTGTAGGTTGCCATCGCCTGCTCCTGACCTTTTCAACCGCACGTTTAGTGCGCAACCATAACACTTACGCGACACCGGCCTAACCCCGAAGACGAGGGCGCTGGCCGCCTGCGGAGGACATACCCATGGACAAATTCACAACGCTGACCGGCATCGCCGCCCCGCTGCCGCTGATCAATATCGACACCGATATGATCATCCCCAAGCAGTTTCTGAAGACCATCAAACGCTCGGGCCTGGGCGTGAACCTGTTTGATGAGATGCGCTATGATGATGACGGCAAGGAGATAGCCGACTTCGTCCTGAACCAGCCAGCCTATCGTACGGCCGAGATCCTTGTGGCGGGTGACAATTTTGGCTGCGGGTCGAGCCGCGAGCATGCGCCCTGGGCGCTCTTGGATTTCGGCATCCGCTGTGTCATCGCGCCAAGCTTTGCCGACATCTTCTATAACAACTGCTTCAAGAACGGCATTCTGCCGATCGCACTGCCGCAAGAGCAGGTGGACGTTCTGATGCAGGACGCAGAGAAGGGCGCCAATGCGCGGATCACCGTGGATCTTGAGGCGCAGACGGTGACGGCGTCCGACGGCACATCCTTTGCCTTCGAGGTTGATGCGTTCAAAAAGCACTGCCTTCTCAACGGGCTCGACGATATCGGGCAGACGATGGAGAAGGCGGCCTCGATCGACGCATTTGAGGCGCAGGCCGGCGTTGCGCGGCCCTGGGTCTAAGCGGAACTGACAGCAGTTCGCACAGGGGCGCGTCCGGTTTGGGCGCGCCCTTCGGCTGTGCAATGTGGCTGGGATGAGACAGTGAGCGGGTCCCCCGGACACCTGTAGAAACCCTTAAAACTCTCAAAAAACCCGGCGGGCCCCGGGGAAATTGATGCATTCCCGCACCAGTTTCACCACGAAAATGCCGCAGTTTTTTGGTCTTCCTTCCGGAAATCTTGCTGCAGATTCCGAAAGTTGGCAGAAATTGGGCAACAATAAGGCACACCGCCACAATTGGCGGGCGCACAAAGCAAAAGCCGGCGCGGCGTCCCTTGGGGCGTTTGTGGCTGGCATTGGGGCATGACGCGGTGATGTTTCGTCTGGCAGGCGCCTTGGTGCGCGCGTTTCTGGTTGTGGTGTTGATCGCCATGCCGTCGCTGATGCTGCCGGGCGTCAGTTCGGACGCGGCGCAGATCGTGGCGCTTGTGGCGCTCTTTGCTGCGGCGCTGACCTTCTTTGAATACCAGTCGACCTATCCGGGCCTTGTCGAGTTTCGCGATGCCCCGCCGTTTAACCGCATCCGCTTTGGGTCGCTGTTTCTGACGGTGTTCCTGCTGACCATGATCGCGCGCGGTGAACATGACCCGAGCGTTCTGAGCCAGTTCATCACGGCAGTGGGTGCGCTGATCGGGCAAGTGATCGACTTTCCCTACAGCCCCGTGCGCCTTGTGGTGCTGATGCTGCCCGAGGATACCGGGATGGATCATCTGTCGACGGTGCGCACGGCGGCCGGCATCAGCTATCTGGTGTCGCTTTTGACGCTGGCGGTGTTTCTGATCGTGTTGCGCATCAAGGGCTGGCCGAACCGTGAGGGCATGTTCAACGTGTGGGTGAACCTGCCCACGTTCGATCCCACAGCGGGCGGTGATGTGGTGGAGCGTCTGGAGCGGGATGCGCGCATTAACATTGCGTTAGGGTTTCTGCTGCCATTCTTGACCCCGGCGGTGATCAAGGCGGCGGCGTCGATCTTTGGGTCGGTGGCGCTTGATAATCCGCAGACGTTGATCTGGACGGTGGCGGCATGGGCGTTCTTGCCAGGATCCTTGTTCATGCGCGGGATCGCGATGGGCCGGATTGCCGGGATGATCGAAGACAAGCGCCGACAGAACCTGGCCGCCGCGCATCGCAATGGGTTGCTGCCGGCCTGATCGCCCTGTGCCTCGCGCCAGCGGGGCGGGCAGACCCCCTTCGCATCGCAACCTTCAACACAGAGCTGGGCCGGGACGGGCCGGGATTGCTGTTGCGGGATTTCCTTGCCGGTGAGGCGCCGGACATCGCCGCCGTTGCCGATGTGATCGCGGATGCCGCGCCGGATATCCTGGTGTTGCAGGGCATCGATTACGACCATGGGATGCACGCGCTCGGGGCCTTTGCCGATGGTTTGGGGCGCCGCGGCCATAGCTATCCGCATCGGGTGGCGTTGCCGTCCAATGCGGGTCTGGCCACGGGTATCGATCTTGACGGCGACGGGCGTCTTGGCGGGCCCCGCGATGCGCAGGGCTATGGCGCCTTTGCCGGTGCGGGCGCGATGGCGGTGCTGTCACGCTGGCCCATCGTTGAGACGCGCGATTTCACGAAATTGCTGTGGGCGGATCTGCCCGGCAACCTGATCACCGACGCGGCGCTTTCGCCCAATGCGCGGGCCGTGCAACGCCTGTCGTCCCATGGGCACTGGGTGATCACGCTTGCCGGGCCGGGGGACGCGGCCCTTGAGATCTGGACCTTCCACGCAAGCCCGCCGGTCTTTGACGGGCCCGAGGACCGCAACGGGCGGCGCAACCATGATGAGGCGGCGTTCTGGCTGCGTCATCTGGAGGGGGCGTTTGGCCCCGCGGGGGAGCGCCCCTTTGTCCTGTTGGGGGACTTCAACCTTGATCCGCTGGATGGCGAGGGGCGGCCCGATGCGCTGGATGCCCTGCGCGCCCATCCGATGGTGCAGGACCCGGAACCGAAGAGCCGCTGGGCGGCACAGATGGCCGCGGCGGAGGGCGGCGCGAACACGGCGCATCGGGGCGACCCGGCGCTGGACACCGCGAACTGGCGGGACGAGCCGGGGCCGGGGAACCTGCGTGTCGACTATGTGCTGCCCTCGCGGCACTGGGCCATCATGGACGCTGGCGTGACCTGGGCGACGCCTGCGGGCGACGGCGCGGCGGCACCGCGGCACGGGCTGGTCTGGGTGGACGTGGTGCCCGCAGCGGCGGGTATTCTTGACCCTTCATCGGCGAGCAGATAGGCGGACGCAGACACTCACAGACAAGGAACTTCGCCATGACGACGCCCTCTCTCTTGATCCTTGCGGGCGACGGCATCGGGCCGGAGGTCATGGCCGAGGTGCGCAAGGTCATCGACTGGTACGGTGCCCGCCGCGACATGGCGTTTGATGTGTCCGAGGGGCTGGTGGGCGGTGTGTCATATGATGCGCATGGCACGCCCCTGACCGATGAGACGATGGAACAGGCGCAATCGGTCGATGCCGTGCTGCTGGGGGCGGTCGGCGGGCCGAAATACGACGATCTCGATTTCAGCGTGAAGCCCGAGCGCGGGCTCTTGCGCCTGCGCAAGGAGATGGACCTTTATTCAAACCTGCGCCCGGCGCAGTGCTTTGACGCGCTGGCCGATTTCTCATCGCTCAAGCGCGATGTGGTGGCCGGGCTGGATATCGTGATCGTGCGCGAGCTGACCTCGGGCGTCTATTTCGGCGAACCGCGCGGCATCATCAACGAGGGCAATGAACGCGTCGGCATCAACACCCAGCGGTACACCGAGAGCGAGATTGCGCGCGTGGCACGGTCCGCGTTCGAGCTGGCGCGCCGCCGGTCGAACAAGGTCTGTTCGATGGAAAAGGCCAACGTCATGGAATCCGGCATCCTGTGGCGCGAGGTGGTGCAAGAGGTGCATGACGCCGAGTACCCCGATGTCGAGCTGAGCCATATGTATGCCGATGCCGGCGCGATGCAGCTGTGCCGCTGGCCCAAGCAGTTCGATGTGATCGTCACCGATAATCTGTTTGGCGATCTTCTGTCGGATGCGGCGGCGATGCTAACCGGCTCGCTTGGCATGCTGCCATCGGCCTCGCTGGGGGCGCCGATGGCCAACGGGCGGCCCAAGGCGCTGTATGAACCGGTCCACGGCTCGGCCCCCGATATCGCGGGGCAGGGCAAGGCCAACCCGATCGCCTGTATCCTGTCGTTCGCCATGGCGTTGCGGTATTCGTTTGATCAGGGCGATGAGGCCGCGCGGTTGGAAGCGGCGGTTGAGACGGTGTTGGCCGACGGGCTGCGCACCGCCGATCTTCTGGGTGAAGAAGGGCAGGCCTTTGCCAGCACGTCCGAGATGGGCGATGCCATCGTGGCGGCGCTGGAGGCGCCGCTTTAGGCCGGTGCAGGGACGCAGGCAGCCATTGCGGTAACCGGATAGCAGCTTTGCGCAGATAGTCCTTGCCGTTCGCGCCGAACGCCGATTGGGTTGGCGCAAGGGCCAAGACGCAGTTCCATGACGACCACCGGCAAATCCAGCGCCAAGGGCGCGCTTTTCGGGCTGACAGCCTTTGCGCTGTTTGCGACCCATGACGTGATCGTCAAGGCGCTGGGCGGCGATTACGCGACGTTCCAGATCGTCTTTTTCAGCGTGCTTTTGTCGTTCCCGCTGGTGGTGCTGATGCTGATGCGGGATGGCACCAACGCCACCCTGATCCCGCGCCATCCCTGGTGGACCGCGCTGCGCACAGTGGCGGCGATCATCACCGGCAGCGCGGCGTTCTATGCCTTTTCCGTTCTGCCGCTTGCGCAGACCTATGCGATCCTCTTTGCCGGGCCGCTGATCATCACGGTGTTGTCCATCCCGATCCTGGGCGAGAAGGTGGGCGCCCATCGCTGGGGCGCGGTGATCGTCGGGCTGGTCGGGGTGCTTGTAGTCCTGCGGCCCGGTGCGGCCGAACTGGGGTTGGGTCATCTCGCGGCTCTGGTGGCCGCGATCTGCGGTGCGCTGGCGGCGACCATCGTGCGCAAGATCGGCCGGGATGAACGCAGCGCGGTTCTGCTGCTTTATCCGATGATGGCAAACTTCATCCTGATGGCGGCGCTGTTGCCGCTGGTCTATCGTCCGATGCCGCTGGAGCATCTGCGCCTGATCGCGGTGATGGCCACGCTGGCCTTCGTGGCGGGGCTGTGCCTGATCGCGGCCTACAAGGCGGCAGATGCCGCGGTCGTCGCCCCGATGCAGTATTCCCAGATCATCTGGGCCACGGTGTTTGGCCTGCTGTTCTTTGACGAGGCGCCGGATCTGATCACCGGGATTGGGGCGGCCATCGTCATGGCCAGCGGTCTCTACATCGTCCTGCGCGAGGCCTTCGGCGGCCGGTCCGCGACCACCCCGGTTCTGCAATCGCGGACCCGGCCCGAGACGGCGACCTCACCCCGCACCATGGCCGGCCTGCCCGGGCGCGGGTCATCGGGTTTGGGAAGCCCTGCTCCCCTTGCAAAATCGAAACGGACAGAGTAGGCCGCCCGGCACGGTCGGAGTGTAGCTCAGCCTGGTAGAGCACTGTCTTCGGGAGGCAGGGGTCGTGAGTTCGAATCTCGCCACTCCGACCAAAACTAAACTCACAAAGTGATCTAGAGAGATGAACCAGCGCATCTGACGCTGAAATTTGTTTGTGTTGAGCACTGCCCTACCGAAATGAAATGGCAGGGCGCATGTGTTGGCGACAACCTCTGACACCCAGCTGCCAAGTTCCGCCATGCGGACAAGCCACTATTTGGCTGCGCGATCTCCAGGGTCTGCTGCCGGAAAGAGCAGCGTCAAAGCTGTAGCGATCGAGATCGCAGATACGGTTAAGCTTTGGGACTGTTTGAAGCGCAGAGAAGGTCTGAACCAAGCTCACCCATGTCATTTCCGAGTTTCGTGTAGAAGTTTGTGGCGGCGCTGACGCACCAGGGAAAACAGCGTCGCTGGGACGATGCAGACGGCCGATACCACTGCACACCACATGAGCCCGTTGGCTTCGAACAGAGGCTTGTAGACTGTGGTGCCGGCAAACATGGAAGCATACGTCACAGCGCTGTAAAGGCCAAGGATCGTGCCGCGCTGAGTGGGGCGAATGGCGGTTAGCGCGCCAACGATCAAGTTTAGACCCAGATGATTGACCGCACCCCAAAGTGCACACATCGCGAGCAACCCGATCCAGTTTTCAGAGACTGCAGCCAAGCCGATGTAGGCAAGTGTGAGAGCACCAAAGATGAAGGGAGCCGTTTCGACTTCGCCATGGCGATCAATCAAGCGATCGAGTGGAGCAATCGCACCGAAGCCGATCCCGTAAGAAAGCGCGGCTAGGCCCGCAATCGTTGTCGTAACACCAAGCTCTTGGGTCAGATGCGTGCCGAGAAACGCGTAGGAGCCATAGAAGGCGACCATGTAGGCAGAGACCAAAATCAAGAGAGGCGGCAAGCCGGCAATGCTCAGCGCTTTGAGCGGTGAGTGTGAAGCGTTACCGGTTTTGGCGGTTGCAGGAATGAGCTGGTTTCCGGCGACATCCGCAACGATGCCGCAACGTCTCAAGCAGTATTGAGCGATCTCAACTGATCTAGGTCTCGATGGAGCAAGGGTATCTGCACTCAGATACACTGCCTATTCGCTTTCGGGAGGCAGGGCTTGCGAGTTCGAATCTCGCCACTCCGAGATTTTTTGGTACCTCAGCGGATTTTCCCTTTGCTTGCGACGCCTCTCGTTGGGCCACACTGACCGGCGCGGTGATTTGCATGGCCGAGCCTATGTGTTCATGGAAGTACAGCGCGCCCGAGAAGATGGGAGTGTTCAATCAGCATATGAGACCAGTTCAATCCCAATGGATTGTCCGGCGTCGAGGCTTGGCCTGAGAACGATACTGTCCTCGATCGTCGCCAACGGGATCTCGACCGTGCGCGGCGCGTCCACGCGGCCCCCATAGAAGGGCAGTTCTTCTTCGGCCTCACCGATCCGATAACCTTTCGCCGGGGAAGGATCGCCAAACAACGGCTGCACCAAGAGTTGAAGTCGCTGCCGCGACGCGCCGCAACGCGCGACAACTTTAGACTTGTCGAGCGACAGGGTCGCGCCGGGTTCACTGATGACAAGGGTGTCGCCTTTGCCGTCCGTGTTCGCAGTGGCGCCGGAAATGTCCCAGTCCGACAGGGGAATTCGGCAGTCTTCTTGGGAGATAGAGACATGCTGGCGGAAGGCGTAGCGGCGCTTGATGGGGCGCGTGTCACCGGCCCGGATCAGTGTTGCGTAGCGGGTTGGGAGTGATCTGGCCTGACCCCGCGTAATTTCATCCCCGCGTTTGATCAGTGCCTCGACCGACGTGTACCACGCAGGATAGGTGTGCGCGCGTTCCGCCAGTGTGCGGAACATCGTGTCTATCCCATCGCGGAGCGGCCCGTCCGGTGGATAGCGATGATGGAAGTAGAGCAGGGCCCGGGTGTCGATGACATCCTGGGTCAACATGGCCTCGATGCGCTCGTGCACCCTGGCTTCTGTGGTTGGGGGGAGCAAGCCTTTGGAAGCATAGACGCCAAGCTCATCCAGCGCCCCCAGCACATAGGTGTGTCCCTGAAACTTGAAGGTCAAGAGCTCTGCCAGGGCGGGATCGGGGGGTTCGAAGAGCGTGACGCGGTTCGCGCCGTAGACGATTTCGAACGGGATTCCTGCGCCATGGCCCGGACGATCCCATCGGCCCATCTGATCTATGAATGTCCCGGTGACTTGGGTCAGCGACAACAGGTCGAACACGTATACATCGCCCGTGATCGAGAACGTCCGGACCTGGCCAATGCCTGTTCGTGCAACACCAACAGGTCGCTCGATCCTGCGGGACAGGTCGGCCAGGGCGCGCCCCTCCTGCGCCCACGGATGTTCGTTCTCGCGGGCCCACTGGTGTTGGGCCGGGTTGTTCGCACCGTAGGCCGCCGACTCGTCCATGATCCCTTTCCACCAGTTGTACGGCTGGTTGCCTGCCAGGCTGCTGCCAGCCAAGCCAGCGGGAATTGCTGCGACAAGGCAAAAGGCGATGACCGCGCCCGAGGTCTGCGGTCTTTTGGGGTGTTCGTAGATCGCGTGGCACAGTTCGGATACCGCGACCACGGTCAACACGTAGGCAGGCAGGAAGAACCGGCCGTGCATGAAGTCGCCACCCGACAGCACAGTGTAGCAGGCCAAGAGTCCCGCCCCTACCGTGGGTGGGACGATGCGCGCCGGGATGGGGCCTTGGAACCCGCGTATCTTACCGAGCGCGACGGCACCCGTGACGAGAACCACCAAGAGTATGAGCACGTGTGGATAGGATCGCAGAAACTCAACCGCGTAGTCCGACCCATTCTCGTAAGTATCGAGCCCGAGCTTGGCAAATGCCGTGTTGGGAAGAACGTCGCCGAAAAGAAAGAAGCGAAACCCTGCAAGCCCGAGGCCCACCACGGACATGATGAGCAGCACCCCCCACCTGTGACCCGCAGCGACGACGGGCAGATAGATCGCGGTTACCAAAGCCAGTTCGGGCCGAACAAATGGAAGCGCGCCGAGTATCGCGGCGCGTCGGCCCCAGGATCGATCGTAGTGCAGGCAGATCAGGAAAAAGACGATCAGAGGCGTCTCAAGGCCAGACGTCGCAAAGGAACGCATGAAGTACGGGACGAACAGAATTGCGGCGGCGGCGAGCGTTGCGGAGCCAACCCGACCCGATACCATTACGATCACCGCCATAAGTGAGAACGCCACCGAGAGAGCAATGGTCGTTTGCTCGATCATCGCGAACGGGCTTAGGTATTCTGCGGCGACAAGGAGCAACAGCCACAGGAACCCGGTTGCCGCGTCGACTGTATCTCCGGGATTGAAGGTGAGCTCGCCGATGTGAAAGTAGTTCGCGACGTATGCGATGTAGATATAGCCGTCGTCGGAGATCCACTTTTCTTGCCAAGCCGTCAGGCCGACGAACGCGAATAGCAACGCGCATAAGACCACGTACCAACCAATGCGCAGATCGCGGCACTCTGGAAAGATTGCGTTCAGAAATTTGGACACGCTGGTCAGTAAGCCTTTAGGCACGTTCGAGTCCGATCCTCCTAAGCGTGCTGGCGATCCAAGCGCCTAGATTTGCCAATTCCTGTTTCTGGCCCATCGGAGGTATCTTGGTTCCTATTCCGGAGCGCCGTCGGATGCGAACCTCAAATAAAGTTAGATCCATCGATATGCGCGATTAGCCCTTGATGGCCAGTTTCTCGGCGGTCGATTGCAGCACATTGGACTTTCCGGTCATTCGGCGTTTCGTACCCCGCACTCGTCGGCGGACGCCGCCGACGATTTCCGAGATACGGGTTTTCACTTCGTCCCCTGACATCGGGGGCAGTCCATCAGCGCCCCACGGCGTCGACCGCCAGTACTTTCTGTACTTTGATGCGAATGGTTGGCTGTGCTGGCGCTTCCACGGTTTGCGCGGCGTTGTGAAATGCACAATTCCGGGATCGCGATATGCGTCTCCGATGAACTCACTCTTGCGCCACTTTCCAAAGTAGTAGTCCAGCAATGGAACCTGCAGGTTCCACTTCAAAGGGAGTGTGTTGAAGTTTCCATCAAACACCAGGTTCATTGCGGCCTGATCTTCATAACTCGAGATGGGTGTTATGCGTTCAATTGCGCGCATGATTTTTGTCGTCACGTCGTTCTCTCGCCAATAGGCAAGGTCCAGAACAAGGACGCCGGAGTTAAAATACGTCCCAGGATTGGACATCAACTCCGTGACGGGATCGCTGTCCTCGTACCCGCATAGGACAATCGTGTCCAAAGCGGCTGCTACCGGGGTGCCGTTGGTTCCGATGCCCGCAAGCTCGGATATCGATCCCAGAACGACAAGATCGCAATCGAGATAGACGAGCGCGTCGATGTCCGGCAGCCGCTCGGCCGCCAACAACCGCAGGTAGGCGTTAATGGTGTGGCGCGTATGTGGAAGAGACTCGAGGTCGGCGGGACTGAATTCCTCTACCTCGATACTGACATCGAAACGCTTCGCCATGAGGTCGAACCTATGGTGGGTTTCCTTTGAGAACCCGTCCGAGAAAACGTGGAAGTGCAGCGGGGTGGTGGTTCGCTCGTTATCGATCACCGACGCGATCACCGTCGCCGCATAACCGGCATAGGCTTCATCCGCGGCGAGCAGGACGTGGATTTCAGAGTTGGCTGTGGGCATCCGTGCGGCTCACCAAAAGAGATCGGCGGATGCGCAGGTGCAGAAGTTTGACCGCTGATGCAACCGCCCATCGTTTGGTATCGCCAGCACTCGCCCAGAAGCCAAGCCTTCAAGCAATGACAGCCTCGCCCAGGCCTGTTTCATGGCGCTTTGCGCCGTGTGCCGCGCGCCGAACGAATGCTTTGCTTCGCAGCCCTTCGTAGCTTGCGAAAAGCTCGGTTTGCGGGCCCGCCTTCAAGATCCCTGTGTTTGTCGACATACGTCGTTTCGCTGACCCCCGACCGCGTTTTTTGAGCGATCGCCCAATTCTCGTTGATGACCTTAAAGTTCGAATAGTCTGGATGCTGCTGAACCAGTAGTTCGAACACTTCCTTGATCTGGGGCATTCTGCGCTCGTCCTCGGAAAGTGCGCGGTGGGTGATGCCATCTGTCGCCTCGCGGCTTTCGTCCGCTCGGCCATAGCTCCAGTCATAGTCATCAAAGACCAGCCAGCCATCTTTGCGCAGAAGCTTGTCAGCCATGAAAAACGCAGCACCGTCTATAGTCCAGTTTTTAGGGCCGTCGATGATACAGAGATCGTAGCAGGGTTCGCAGTGGCCGTCGGTGGTGGCGGCGCGGATCGCGTCATGCAGGAACCACGTGTAGCCCGTCTGCATCCGCGCGATCGTGACGAGGCTCTCGAACCCGTGCTTGGCCAATTGCTCTTCTGCGCTTGGTTGATAGTGCGCGGCCCGTTCGCTCAAATCCACGGCGGTGATTGATCCGCCGCCACGTTCTTCTAGCGCCGCGGCCATGTAGCACGTCGCCGTGCCGTGCGCGATCCCAAGTTCCAGAATGTCTGAGATGTCCTCATCGAGGATCAGGTTGTAGAGGTACTTTGCGTCGCTCCTTGAGATAAAGGGAATCCCACGCACCCGCTCTTCAACGTCTTTGAATTTCAACTTGCCAGCGCCCCGTGCAAAACAGCGATTTTATTGCGACGGCGCCTGCGCGCCAGTCCATTACGCTTTCAATCGACTTTGACGCATTAGCTCGGACACATCTATCAAATTTTGACAATCTAGGCGCAGTGCCGCCTCCGACCGGCGCCCTTGCGCCCGTGTCCAACCGATGCCCTATCCAACTGTCTCCGCCACCAAGGCGCTCAGGGCGCGGCGCAAAGCCTCCCGCGCGTCTTCTCCCAGCGTCTCGGCGATATGCGCCTCGATGCTGCGGATCTGGGCGGCGGCGATTGTGCGCCAGCGTTGGCCTTTTTCGGTGATGCGCACCACCTTGTCGCGCTTGCTGTCGGGGTCGGGCTGGACCGTGATCATGTCATGCGCCACCAGCCGGTCGACGGCCTGTTGTGCGGCCTGGCGGGAGAACCCCATCTCTCGGTGGATCGCTGAGAGCTTGATGCTGCGTCCCCGAAGCTGGGCAAAGACCCGGATGTCGGCGGGGCGCACGGACGCAAATTCGGTTTCGGCGCGGGCGTCGTCCATCTGCGCGTTCCACTGCGCGATCAGGGTCATCATCATGCCCTTGATGTTTTGACCGAGGAAGTCGTCATCCTTTTTATCAATCACGGTTGACAAAAAATCCTTGCTGCTCACTTATCAACCGTAGTTGACAAACATTGGAGGGTCCAATGGACCGGCGGACATTCCTTACGATGAGCGGGGCCGGAGCGTTAGTGGCCGCGGGCGGTGCTGTCTTTGCGCAAGGCGCGGCGCAGCCTTTGCGCGTGATCCCGATGACGGACCTGGTTGACGGGATCGACGGCCGTATCCGCCTGTCGTTGAGCCCAGGGACGCATGATTTTGGAAACGGCGTGGCGAGTGAGACCTTTGGCATAAACCAAAGCTACCTCGGTCCGGTGATCCGGGCCAAGCAGGGGCAGACGCTGCCCTTCGACGTGGCCAACAATATCGGGGATGTGTCGACGATCCACTGGCACGGGCTGCATATCCCGGGTGCGGTGGACGGCGGGCCGCATCAGGAGATTGACCCGGGGGCCGTCTGGTCACCGGATGTGCCGATCGTTCAGCACGCGTCGATGAACTGGTTCCACTCTCACACACACGGGAAGACGGCGCGGCAGACATATAACGGGCTGGCGGGTGTTCTTTTGATTGAGGATGAGGCGAGCCTCGATGCGGATCTGCCGAAAACCTACGGCGTCGATGACTTTGTCGTCGTTCTACAGGACAAGATGTTCGATGGCAGTGGGCGCATGACCTACGCGTTGACCGGCGAGGTGTTCGAAGACGGCTTTCAGGGGGACACGCTGGTGATCAATGGTGCCATTGCCCCGGCACGCCAGGCTGTCCCGGTCGGGTTGGTCCGTCTGCGCATTCTGAATGCCTGCAATGCGCGGTTTCTTGCGCTGTCGATGGAAACCGGGCCGATCACGGTGATCGCCTCGGACGGCGGGTTCCTGGCGTCTCCGGTCGAGGCGGATAGCATCGCGATGTCACCGGGGGAGCGTTACGAAGTGCTGGTGGACATGGGGGCGACGCCATCCAATGCGCTTACCGTCAACCTAGAGGGGGATGGCGATGGCGGGTTCTTCGCCGGTCTCTTTGGCGGGGCGCAAGCGACCACGGCGCTGACCCTGTCGCGAACGGATGAGACCGGGTTCACCGGATCGATGCCGTCGCAGCTGGCCACGCTCGACCCGCCAACACCGGCGGAGGCGACGGTCACCCGGTCCTTCGAGTTGCAGATGGATGTGGGGGCGGACCTAGCGGCGCTGGCACTGGCTTGGGAGAACTTTTGCGGCGATGCCGGGGCCATGGCCATTAACGGATTGCCAATGAACATGGACCGGATCGACGAGACGGTTGCCAAAGGCGATACCGAGATCTGGCGGATTTCGGTCGATGACCAGTTGCATCCGTTTCACATCCACGGGTGTTCCTTTCGCATCCTCAGCCAAAACGGCGCCGCGCCGCCGGCCTATGCCCAAGGCTGGAAGGATATGGTTCATGTCGAGGACGGGTGGTCCGAGGTGCTGGTGCGGTTCGACCACGATGCGCCCGCGGACGCCCCGTACATGTATCACTGCCATATCCTCGAGCATGAGGATTGCGGGATGATGGGGCAGTTTACGGTGGGCTAGAGCGCGCCGCTCACTCAATCGGGTTTTCACCGCTGTAGCGCCAGCGATAGGCGGGTGGGGTGGGCCCCTTGTTGCGGCCACCCTGCTGCATTTGTTCCCATGCGTGGGCGATCACCCCGACAGAGCGGGACAGACAGAAGAGCCCGCGTGCAAGCGGCCCGGCAAAGCCAAGCTCGGCATAGATCACCGCCGTGGCGCCGTCGATGTTCATGGGCACCGGTTTGCCTTTGCGGGTCTGCAGCGTTGCCGCGATCTCGCGCCCGATCTGGGCGAAGCGGCCCCCGACGGTGCCCGCCTCGGCGGCGGCATCGACGAGGGCGAGCAGACGTGGCGCGCGCGGGTCGGTGGGTTTGTGAAAGCGGTGGCCGAAGCCGGGGATGAAGGGGTCTTGCTCTTCCTGCCAGCGATCCAGCATCAGCGCGGTGGCCTGTGACAGGGGGGCGCCGGCCCGGTGCGCCTCGTCGATCCAGTGATAGAGGGCGACCGCCTGTTCGCCCGCGCCGCCATGGACGTCATCGAGCATGTTGACCGCTGAGGCGAGGGCGTTGTTGATCCCCGCGCCGCAGGTCACCGCCATGCGGGCCGTCGCGATCGAGGGCGCCTGCGGGCCGTGATCCACCGCGGCGACCAGCGCGTGTTCGAGGAGCCTGGCCTTGTCGGTGCTGGGCATGTCGCCCCGGGTCATCAGCCAGATCATCTGCGGAAAGGTCAGCGTGCCGATCAGCTCTTCGATGGGGTGGCCGCGCAGACGGATCTGGCCCGGGGCCATGTCGATGATCTCTGTCGTCCACCAATCGGTCACGTCGCGCGTTTGGTCCATCAGATCGCCCCCTTGTCCCGCAACGCCTGCACGTCGCCGTCGTTCAGACCCAGCGTGCCCCAGACCGCTGCGTTGTGCTGGCCAAGCTGTGGCGGCGGGTCTGTGACGGTGGGCGCCGCGCCATCGAACTTGACGCCTGTGGTGGCCACGTCGATGTCGCGGCCGACGCCTGGGACATTTTCGAAGTGCTTGAGAAACCCGCGATCGGCAACCTGTGGCATGGCGAGGACGTCCGGCACCGTCAAAACCGCACCGGCGGGGACGCCGATGTGGTTGAGCTCTTTCGCCCAGTCGCGGGCGGGCTTGGTTCTGAGCACCGTTTCAAGCGAGGCTTTCAGCGCGATCCGGTTCGTCTTGCGCGCCTCTCGCGTCGCAAAGGCCGGGTCGTCGCGCAGGTGTGCGAGCCCCAGATGATCGGTGAGGCGCACCCATTGCTCGTCTTTGTTTGCCGCGATGTTCAGCAGACCGCCCTGCGCCTCGAACGCACCGGAGGGGGCGGAGGTTGGGTTTTCATTGCCGTGGGGCGCGGGGTCGGCGCCTGCGATCAGATAATTCGAGATGACCCATCCCATTGTTGAGAGCATGGATTCCAGCATCGAGACATCAATGAACGTCCCCCGCGGTCGCGCGTTGAGCGCGGCGGAGATCGCGAAGGCTGCCGTGATGCCACCGATCGTGTCGGCGATCGGGAATCCCACGCGCAGCGGAGCGGACGCGTCGGTTCCCGTGATCGACATCACGCCCGAGGCGCCTTGGATGATCTGATCATAGGCCGGGCGGTGCACCCATGGGCCGTCCTGACCAAAGCCGGAAATGGCGCAGTAGATGAGCTCTGGCCGGACCTCTTTCAGCCGGTCATAGCCGACGCCCAGCCGGTCCATGACGCCGGGGCGGAAGTTTTCGACGACGACGTCGGCTGTTTCGACCAGACGCAGGAACAGCGCTTTGCCTTCGGGGTGTTTAAGGTTCACGGTGACCGACTGTTTGCCCGCGTTCTGGGCCAGAAAGGACACGCCCATTCCCCGGGCGTTCAGGTCTGGGTCTGCGCCAAGCTGGCGGGCGAGGTCGCCCCGCCCGGGCGCTTCGACCTTGATCACCTCGGCGCCCATGTGGACGAGCTGGTGGCATGCGAACGGGCCCGCCAGAACGTTGGTGAGGTCGAGGACGCGGACGCCGGAAAGCGGCCGGGTGGTCATGATGTGTTCGGGGGAGTGCGTTTGCCGGTCATGGCCGCAATTCAAATCAGGAATTGGGGCCGGTCGTCAAACGTGCGCCGGCGGTGCTTAGGAGGTTTGGGCGGTCTGCTTGGCCAGGGCCCGCTCGCTCTGGTCAAACATCGCATCCATATAGTCATGCGACAGCAAAGGCAGACGGCGTTTTTCGAGCAGTTTGCGGGGCGTCTTCTCGGACGCGCTGGCCGTGCCCTTGGCACCTGAGATCCGCTTGAGCAGGGTTAGAGCTTCGAGTTGTCCCATGGCAGCACCGTTTTGCGAGCGTCGTTCTTCCCCCGGAAACACTGTGTGCCAGGTGCGGGGCCCGGCGCGACCGTTGTGATGGAAATGCAGCGTTTCCGGATTGGAAACGTGTGTGACGCGCATGGGGAGATCTGGAAGTTTCTGAAAAATAACAATTATTGTGTGTGTGCCTGTGTCGATCTCTAAGGCGAAAATGCCACACATCGGGCGATGGGCGGAGATTTGCCGCCCTCCGCCGTTCCGAATCGGGGCAAAGTCTGGGGCTGCGGCGGTGATTGGACGGGCCGCGGCACCAATTGTGCGGCTTGGTCCGCGGGCCTAGATCAGCCCGTATCTGGTCGCTGCAGTCACGGCTTGCGCGGTGGTCCGCGAGCCCAGCTTGGCCTTGCCGCTGCGCAGGCGTTGCTTGATGGCGCTGTCGGTGATGCCCAGCTGATAGGCCATCTCCTTGATCCGCAGGCCGCGCTTGGTCATGACGAGCACCTCAAGCTCGGCCTCGGTCAGATCGTCGGGGGGCGATTGGGCCAGGTGCAACGCCTCGAGGTCTTCGAACAGCATGGCGATTTCATCATCCCGAAACTCGCGATCGGACCGGGCGAAGGCGCCAAACGTGCGCAGCGACGGATCGCGTAGATCGCGGACACAGACCGCGGCGCCGAAGGCCATGCCATGTTCGGCTGCGGCGGACATGACCTGGCGGGGATCTTCATCGCAAATCTCGCTCCACCGGACGGCACCTGCGTTTTCGTAGAGCCAGCGTGTGACGGGATCGTAGAGAACAAAGCTGCCCTGCGCGTACTTGGCCACCCAGGCCAGGGGCATCGCGTTGTGTTCAAACTCGGGGAACGCGAAACCGACCCGTGCGGCCACGTAAAAGCCCGCCGGGGATAGGTCGTAGAACCGATAGTCTTCCAATGTCTGCTCTGCTGCGCCCATCTGCCTACTATGTGTAAGCGGTGTGTTTGTTCGCCTAACGGTGGTGCATCGTGTCGAGAAAAACTCGCCAGAGTTTGCTCAAACTGTGGAAATAACTTGCCCGACGGCACTTTGCGGGCGGGTCCCCAGCGGGGTGTGGGACGAATCATCCGAAATGGGATGATTTTAGGTTTACACGTATAGCGCGACTCAGCCTTGCCGCACTCACCCGGAAAATCGGAGATGTGTCGGAACTGTGGCCACTTGTCCCGGCCGTGGTGACAATAGCGGCGCGCCGGGCGGCACCGTTCCAGCAGGTGTATGGATAACTAACCATTAGGCATGGTGCAAATCAGTTGGGCTCCATCCATATTAGTGACAGTTAACGAGTATGCCGTGTTTGGCAAATCACTGACGGTTTGACGCGTTAAATGTCTGAGGGGGCATTTCGCGAGGGGTCGGACCAGCCTTTTGGCGAACCGCCGCGTGTGTGCCGCACGCGGCGGTTTTTCATTGCGAGCCGCCGATGATCGCCCGACACTGTCGTGGGGACGGGCGGACGATACGCGTCATGGGCTACATCACATCACTTTTTGCGCGAAAGATGGTCGCTGCCGCGGGGGACGCGGTGGATGGCCCGGCGTTGTTGCGAGATGCGGGGCTTGACCCGGACGCGGCCTGGGACCCGAAGGTGATGCTGCGCGACACCGTATATTACGAGATGCTGGAGGCGATGGCACAGCAAACGGACGTCACCGCCTTGCCGCTGCGGACCGGCGGATCGATGCGTTGCGATGACTATGGGGCCCTTGGTCTGGCGTGGAAGGCGGCGCCGACATTGGGCGGATCCTATTTGCGGGTGGCGCGGTATGCCCGGCTGTGGACCAGCGTCGTCGAGTACGACTTGCAAACGGCGGACCGGGGGACGTGGTATTTTCTGCACCGTTCTGGCGCGCGCCGTCTGGGGCTGCGCCTGTCGAACGAGGCGACCCTGGCCAGCGCGGTGGCGATCAGTCGCGAGGTCTGCCCACAGCCGTTTGCGCCGCTCGAGGTGCATTTCCAGCATCCGGCCCCGGCCCGGATTGCCGACCACGAAGCCTACTTTCGCTGCCCGATCTTCTTTGGATCGGACAAGGATGCGCTCTTGCTGTCGCCTGCGAGCCTGCGGGTGCAAAACCGCTTGGGGGACGAAGGGATTACGCACTTTCTTCTGTCCCATCTCGACGCCGAACTGCGGGACGTCGAAACGGACCCCACGCTGGACGCGGTGGTCAAAGACGCGATTGCCCGATCGCTGAGCGAGGGGTTGCCCAAGGTTGCTGATATCGCCCGATCGCTGGGGATGAGCGCGCGGTCGTTTCACCGTCGGCTGGCCGAACACGGGCTGAGCTATCAGGACCTGACCGAGGTGACGCGACGCGAGCTGGCCGAAGGCATGCTGCGGGACGACCGGTATTCGCTGGCCGAGGTCGCGTTTCTCACAGGGTTCTCCGAGCAGAGCGCCTTTACCCGCGCCTTCAAGCGCTGGGTCGGGCAGACGCCCGCGAACTACCGCAAGGAACAATCGGCGGCCTGAGTGCTGCTTGGCCGGATCGGTCAAAACGCTGGCACCGGCGGTCAATACCGCCGCGGCCCATGCGCCCTATCCCTTGGCCATCAACTCAAGCCAAGGAGCACGAACATGCAAACCCAACCCATCCTCGTCATCGGCGCGACCGGCAAGACCGGATCACGCGTTGCTGCCCAACTTGAAGAGCGCGGCGTTTCTGTCCGTCGCGGGACCCGCAGCGCGCCGATCCCGTTTGACTGGGACGCACCCGACACTTGGGCGCCCGCGCTTGATGGCGTCTCGCGGGCCTATGTGACGTACTTCCCGGATCTTGCCTTTCCCGGTGCGGTCGAAAAGGTCGAAGCGCTGGCCGCTGTTGCCAAGGACGCAGGCACCGAACGTCTTGTCCTGCTGTCGGGGCGGGGCGAACATCATGCCCGGCTGGGGGAAGAGGCGGTACGGGCCTCGGGCGTTGAATTCACGCTGATCCGGTCGGCCTGGTTCGCGCAGAATTTCAGCGAAGGCTATCTGCGCGACCCGATCCTGGCCGGTGTTCTGCCGATGCCGGGCGGGATGATCGCCGAGCCGATTATCGACATCGACGACATTGCCGATGTGGCGGTCGCCGCGTTGACGGAAGATCACCATGCCGGCGAACTCTATGAAGTCACCGGGCCGCGGCTTATGACGTTTGCGGACATGGCGGCAGAGCTGTCCAAGGTGATCGGTCGCCCGATCCAGCATGTGCCGATCACCTTCGAAGACTTCCACGCGAACGTGGCCGAGGCGGGCGGCGATTTTGTGGCCGATGTCTTTACCGCGATTGCGCGAGAGACGCTGGATGGCCGGAACGCGTTTGTTTGTGACGGGGTGCAGCGAGCCATCGGCCGGGCGCCGCGCGATTTCGCCGAATACGCCCGTGCTGCTGCGGCGGCGGGGCAATGGCCGCTGGACGTCCCCACTAGCAGTGCCTTGACGGCACAGTGACGGAGACCTGAAAAATGTCCCTCTTTTTCTTCGTCCTCCTTCAATTCGCCATCCTCGCCTATGCGCTGGTTGGCGGTGTCTTCCTGGCGTTCTCCGACTTCATCATGCGCTCGCTGTCGATCACCGGCGGCACTGGCGGGGTCGAGACCATGCAGGTCATCAATCGCGAGGTGTTTCGGTGGGTGTTCATGGCGCTCTTTCTCGGAATGGGGGCCGTCTCGGTCGCCATTGTCGGGTACGGGGCCCTGGCGCTGAGCGGACCGGCGGGCACGCTGATCCTGGCGTCGGGGGTGATTTATCTGGTCGGTTGTTTCGCGGTGACGGTTGTCTTCAACGTTCCGATGAACGAGGCGCTGGCCAAGATGGATCTGTCTGATGAGGCCACCCGGGCCTATTGGACATCGACCTATCTGCCGCGCTGGACCTTTTGGAACACCGTGCGCACCGTCGCCTGTTCCGCCGCATCCGCGATGCTGATGTTTGGCCTGCTTTGGGCAGCCCAGACCGGCGCGTAAAAAAAACCCGGCTCGCAGGGCGAGCCGGGCGTTCAGTCCGTGAGTGGATCTTCTTATTGTTCAGGCAACCTGCTCAACCATGTCGCCCGGATCGATCCCGGCCACGGCGACGGGCGTTTTCATCGCGTCGCGGCGGAAGGGTTCGCCAAGTTCCTGGTTGATCATTGCCTCGATCAGGGTTGTCTTCCCCTGTTTCTGGTCGGCGAGCGCCTGGTGCAGCGCGTCGGTGAGTTCATCCATGGTGCGGGCCACCACGCCCTGAAGACCGCAGGCCTGTGCGATCCCGGCATAGGACACACCTTCGTCGAGTTCGGTGCCAACGAAGTTATCCGCAAACCACAGCGTCGAGTTCCGCTTTTCCGCGCCCCACTGGTAATTGCGGAAGACGATCTGGGTGATGGCGGGCCATTCGCCCCGGCCGATGGCGGTCAGCTCGTTCACGGCAATCCCGAAGGCGCCGTCGCCGGCAAAGCCCACGACGGGCGTGTCCGGACAGCCGATCTTGGCGCCGACGATGGAGGGCAGGCCGTAGCCGCAGGGTCCGAACAGGCCGGGGGCGAGGTATTTGCGCCCTTCCTCGAACGAGGGGTAGGCGTTGCCGATGGCGCAGTTGTTGCCGATGTCCGACGAGATGATCGCCTCGCGCGGGAGCGCGGCCTGAATCGCGCGCCAGGCCATGCGGGGGCTCATCCATTCGGGTTTCGCCGCGCGGGCGCGTTCGTTCCAGGTTGTGCCGGGATCATCCTCTTCATGATCCATCGATCCCAGCTGCTGGGCCCATTTCGACTTGGTCAGCGCGATGTGGTTCTTGCGCTCTTCGCGACCGGCATCGCCCGCGGTGTCCGCCAGCCGGTCAAGGATCGCCTCGGCCACCTTCTTGGCGTCGCCCACAATGCCCACCGTGACCTTCTTGGTCAGCCCGATGCGGTTGGGGTTGATGTCGACCTGGATGATCTTGGCGTCTTGCGGCCAGTATTCGATGCCATAGCCCGGCAGGGTCGAAAACGGGTTGAGCCGGGTGCCGAGGCACAGGACGACATCGGCGTCGCGGATGATCTCCATCGCGGCCTTTGAGCCGTTATACCCCAGCGGACCCGCGAAGAGGGGGTGCGAGCCGGGGAAGGCATCGTTGTGCTGATAGCCGACGCAGACCGGCGCGGTCAGGCGTTCGGCGAGTTTTGCCGAGGCCGGGATCGCACCCGCCAGCACTACGCCCGCGCCGTTCAGGATCACAGGGTTTTTGGCGTCGCTCAAAAGCTCCGCCGCGGCGGCGACCGAGTTCTCGCCGCCCGGAGGCGCTTCGAACGTGATCGGGTCCGGGATCTCGATATCCACCACCTGGGTCCAGAAATCGCGCGGCAGGTTGATCTGGGCGGGCCCCGACAGGCGTTTGGCCTGGCTGACGACACGGGTCAGCACCTCGGCCACGCGCGTGGGGTCGCGCACCTCTTCCTGATAGGCCACCATATCTTCGAACAGCTTCATCTGTTCGACTTCCTGAAACCCGCCCTGGCCGATGGTCTTGTTGGCCGCCTGCGGCGTCACCAGCAACAGCGGCGTATGGTTCCAATAGGCGGTCTTCACGGCGGTCACGAAATTGGTGATGCCCGGCCCGTTCTGGGCGATCATCATCGACATCTTGCCGGTCGCACGGGTGTAGCCGTCGGCCATCATCCCTGCGCTGCCTTCATGCGCGCAGTCCCAGAAGGTGATGCCCGCCTTGGGGAACAGATCCGAGATCGGCATCATCGCCGATCCGATGATTCCGAACGCATGTTGAATGCCGTGCCGTTGCAGGACTTTTACAAAGGCTTCTTCCGTCGTCATCTTCATCGGCGCGTCTCCATATCCTTTGCGCGGTTGTTTGGTGGTCTCTGCGGCGTCAGACTAGGTCCAGGCCGCACCGCATATTATGTCCAGCCGTTTTGTCGTCATCCCCCGGGCGCCAGGGCGCTGGTATCGAAATCTTCGAGGATCATATCCGATGCCTTTTCGCCGATCATGATCGCCGGGGCATTGGTGTTGCCAGAGACGATCTCGGGCATGATCGAACAATCGGCGACCCGAAGCCCGGCAACACCGTGAACCCGCAGCCGCGCGTCGACAACCGCATCGGCGCCTGCGCCCATCTTGCAGGTGCCCGTGGGGTGGTAGATCGAGGCCGAGTTGTTGCGCGCCCAGCCAAGCGTGCCGTCATAGTCGTCCATCGCCAGGGTCCGGTCCGGGCGAAACTCTTCCGAGATGTCGTGGCACAGCGGTTCACATCGGGCGATCCGCCGGGCGATCTTCACCCCGTCGACAATGGCCCGGCAATCGGTTTCGGTCGACAGGTAGTTCGGGTGGATCTTGGGGGACACCGCCGCGTCGGCCGAGGCCAGGCGGAGCGCGCCCCGGCTTTCCGGACGCAGCTGGCACACTGATACCATGAAGGCGGAAAACGGATGCACCCCCTCGCCCGGGCTGTCGGCGGACCAGGGCTGTACGTGGAACTGAATATCGGGGGTCTCGACATGATCGCCCGTGCGCAGAAACCCGGTGGCCAGGCTCGCCGCCATTGTCATGGGCCCAGAGCGGAACAGGGCATATTGCAGCGCGATGCGCGCGCGGCCGGTCAGGCTGCGCGCCTCGTCATTCAGTGTGCGGGCGTGGCACTTGAACACCAGCCGGGCCTGCAAATGATCTTGCAGGTTCTGGCCCACGCCGGGCAGGTCGTGATGCACCGCCACCCCATGCTCCTGCAAATGCGCCGCCGGTCCGATCCCGGAGACCATCAAGAGCTGCGGTGATCCGATGGCGCCAGAGGCCAGGATCACCTCACGGCGGGCGGTGACAACGCGATCGCGACCGGCGCGGTCGCGGTAGGCCACGCCCGTCGCGCGCCGGCCATCGAACACAAGGTGGCGCGCTGCGGCATGGGTCAGGATGGTCAGGTTCGGCCGCGCCCGCGCCGGGTTCAGAAAGGCCACCGCCGCAGAACAGCGCCGCCCCTTGCGGGCGGTCAGCTGAAAATACCCAACGCCGTCCTGTTCGGCTCCGTTGTAGTCGGGGTTATAGCGGTATCCGGCGGATTGCGCCGCGGCCACCCAGGCGTCGCAGATCGGCCGCTGCACCCGCATGTCCGACACCGCAAGCGGGCCGTCCGCCCCGTGAAACTCATCGGCGCCCCGTTCCTGATTTTCCGAGCGTTTGAACAGCGGCAGAACGTCATCCCACCCCCAGCCCGCATTGCCCATCTGCCGCCAGCGATCGTAATCCTGCGGCTGGCCGCGCACATAGAGCAATCCGTTGAGCGATGAGGAGCCGCCCAGCACCTTGCCCCGCGGCCAGTCAAGCCGGCGCCCGTTGAGCCCCGGGTCCGGCTCGGTCCGGTAGCACCAGTCGAGCGCGGAGTTGTGCATCGTCTTGAAGTAGCCGACGGGGATGTGGATCCAGGGGTTTCGGTCGCGCCCGCCCGCCTCGAGCAGGACCACTTTGAGGCCCGGCCGCGCGCTCAGCCGGTTTGCAAGAACGCATCCCGCAGACCCGGCCCCGATGATGACATAGTCGGCGTCCAAATCCTGATCCACTCGCCCTGTGTGCCGCGCTTTGGCGCTGCTTTGCTCCCCAGGTGCTAGGCCCCCGCCTCCCCCGCAAGCTGCCGGGCCAGTGCCAAATGGTCAGCCGAGATGGCGATCCCCTCGGCCTCGGCCTGCCGGATCGCCGCCCGCCGCCGGTCCCCCGGTAGCCGCGCACCTTCCATCGCGGTGATGGTCGCCAAGAGCTCCCGCACGCGCCCGAGGTACCCTGAGCCCTCGTCGGGCCGGATCGCGATCAGCGTTTGCCCCACCCGCGGCGCCGGGCCGTCTGCGGTGAAGAACGACCCTGCCTCGTTGCTGAACGCGCTGCCGGTGAACGCGGCGGCCAAAAGCTCGACCATCAAAGCCAGCGCGGTGCCCTTCCCGTCCCCGATGGGCAGCATGGTTCCAGCGAGCGCTGCGGCGGGATCGGTCGTCGGCGCGCCCTGGGCATCAAGGGCCCACCCCTCGGGGATGTCGGTCCCGGCCTTTTTGGCCGCCATCACCTTGCCCCGCGCGACTTTCGACAGCGACAGGTCGATCACCAACGGCGCGCCTTCGGCCTGCGGGCTTGCGAATGCGATGGGGTTTGTCCCGAAAAGCGGCGTGCTGGCGCCCCAGGGCGCAATCGCCTTGGGGGCATTGGCCACCATGATCCCGATCAGGCCGGCCTTTGCCAGCCGCTCGACCTGCACCGACAGGGCGCCGCAATGGTGCGAATTGCCGACCGCCATGATCGCGATCCCCATCTCTTGGGCCACCGGGATCCCGGCGGCGATGGCCGCATCAAGCGCGGGGTAGGCAAAGCCCCGATCCGCGTCGATCAAGAGCGAGGCTGGCCCGCGCGGGGTCACCGCGATCCGGGCGCCTGCGTTGATCTTGCCGCTTTCGACCTGGGCGATGTAGTCGTCAAGCCGAGAGAAGCCGTGGCCCACCTGGCCCTCGGCTTCCGCAGCAACCAACGCCCGCGCCACCGACTGCGCCGCCGCCGGTGGCACGCCTTTGTTCTCAAAGGTCGTTGTCAGCAGCGCTTCTGCGGCGCGGATCGGAATGCGTTCGGGCTCGGGCATGGCTGTGTCGGGGCGGTGACGTGGGCCCGCCCCTCTCTCCTTCAGGCGCTTCTGTATAGTTTTGTCATAGAGAACTCTCTGTGACCGAGGGCTTCTGCGGCGGTGTTTCTGCCGTTTGCGGTGCGTCGGATCATGTCGATGAGGGCGTCACCGGCCTCGTCGATGGTCATGTCGCGG
>JBCCWO010000015.1:0-87173 GCA_039193455.1 Pseudomonadota bacterium | reverse complement strand
GGAGGAAAAGGACATCGCGCAGGACGAGGTTATCCGAAGCTGTCTGGAGACCGCGGGCTTTGATCCCAGCCTGGCCGACAGTGGCCTTTTGGCGGGGGCGGAGACCTATGCTCAGAACCTCGAAGACGCGGTGAGTGACGGTGCTTTCGGCGCACCCTTTTACATCACCGATGACGGCGCGCGCTTCTGGGGTCAGGACCGCATTGAGGATTTGGACCGGCACCTCGCTGCATGACGCCATTTCTCAGGCGGTGGGAGGGCCCGGGACGCGCGCTTTATCTGCACTGCGCCTTGGCGCATTCGGGCGTTTTAACACCCTTGGCGACGTCGCTCGGCGGCGGCTTTGGCATTGATCTACCCGGCCACGGGAAAAGCCCGCCCTGGGATGAAACGCTGGATTATCAGGCACAATGCGTGGCTTGGGCCAGGGAAGTCATGACGGGTCCGGGGCCGGTCATTGGGCATTCCTTCGGTGCGACGGTTGCCTTGCGGCTGGCGGTGGAGCGTCCCGATCTGGTGACGGACCTAGTGCTGATCGAACCGGTCTATTTCGCGGCAGCGCGCCTTCATGATCCTGATGCCTACGCCCGCTACAAGGCGGACAATGCCGGCGTCGAAGCGGCACTTGGAACGGGCGATCTGCATGCCCAGGCCGAAACCTTCACCACCATGTGGGGTGGAACCCCCTGGGGGGGGCCGAGGCGCAACGCGTCCTCGACATCCTGCGCGAGGACAGCATGCGCGCCTATGACCACTACGAGGAAATGCTCAGCCAGGACGGCCAGGCCGGCCTCGCCCGTGAACTCGCGCGCATGAACCTGCCCGCCAACATCTATACGCAGTGGTACTGGAAGGTGGACCTCCACAACCTCTTCCACTTCCTGCGCCTGCGCGCCGACGCCCACGCCCAATACGAAATCCGGGTCTATGCCGAGGCGATCTGCGAGATGGTCAAGGACTGGGTCCCCTTCGCCTATGCCGCGTTCGAGGATTACCGGATGGGCGGGGCGACCCTGTCAGCGAAGGCGGTGGACTGCGTGAAGCGGATGATTGCGGGGGAAGAGGTGACGCAGGAGACGAGCGGGATGTCGAAGGGAGAGTGGCGGGAGTTTCTGCAAGTAGTCGGGTAGATGGTTGTTCTGGCCTCGAAAAGGTTAAGGGAAGAGCATTCTCGCGTTTCTGCACTTTTACCGGATTTTGGTCGTGAGGTTGAGGCTCCGCATTTGCTGACTTATTGTGATGTGCTTGATGCCCATTTCTGTATTGCGGATTTTTTTGTTCAAGAAGACTATGGAATTGGCGGCATAGGGCCCCGCGAAATCGCCACATTTGTTTCTACGGTTGAGAGGCAATGGACCGGCTTTGGTGGCTTTACGGTCTATGAAACAGAATATGAGCGTATTGCCAGCCTTATGTACGGAATCATTAAGAACCATCCATTCTATGATGCGAACAAGCGCTCAGCTTTTCTGTGCGCTTTGTTGCAGTTGCATAGGATGGGTAGGACCATCTCTGTTTCGCAAAAGGAGTTCGAGGATTTGATGGTTAGTGTGGCGGACAACACGGTGATGCGTCGAGCCGCTTTGAAGGAGTTTAGCAGAAAGAAGCTATCCCACCCGGAAATAAGATATCTCGGGCGCTACTTGGAGCGTAACTCCCGAAAGACCGCGCGGTTGACGAAAACAATCAAGTTTCGTCAGTTGCGGCAGATGATCAATAGGTATGGGTTTGATTTTGAAAATCAGTTCAAAGGAACAATTGATGTAGTCAAGAGCGAAAGAAAAACTGTTCATAGGTTCTGGCGGGGCGACAAAGTTGTAACAGAAAAACTGAAAGTTGGGACAATTGCATACCATGGAGAGGGTGTTGATGTACCAGACAGTACACTGAAGCGTGTCCGTCAGCTTTGCGGTCTCACCGACGAAGACGGCTTTGATAGTGATGTTTTGCTTCGCGATGCCCAGCCCACATTTCAGTTGATAAAAAGCTATCGAGATTCACTTCAACGTCTCGCTTTTCGTTAGATCAGCGAAACGTCGCGCTTTTTTGCGAAATGCTTTGGCAGGCGTCACCCAACCCGCTCAATCTCCGCCGCAAACCCATCCCGCGCCACGGCCAACTCGTACCCCTTTTGCAGGTTCATCCAGAATTCCGCCGTCGTCCCGAACGCCGCCGCCAAGCGCAGCGCGGTATCGCCCGACACGGCCCGTTTCCCTGCAACGATCATCGACACCCGGTTGCCCGGCACCCCGATCCGTGCGGCCAGCGCGTTCGACGACAGGCCAAGCGGTTTCATGAACTCTTCGGCCAGCACCTCGCCCGGATGCGTCGGCGCGAGTGGCTCAGTGATAGTCGCAGATTTCGACGTCATGCGCGTCTCCATTTTCCCACCGGAAACAGATCCGGTACTGGTCGTTGATCCGGATCGAAAATTGTCCGGCCCGGTCTCCCCTCAGCGCTTCCAGCCGGTTCCCCGGCGGCACGCGCAGATCGTCCAGCGCCGCTGCGGCCGCCACCATCGCCAATTTGCGCAGTGCCACGCGTTCGATGCTCTGAAACCGCCGCACCCGCTCGCGCCGCGCAAGCTTGGCCGTATCGCGGTCAGCGAAGGAGCTTATCATACGTGATACGTATCAAGTACCAACACGAAGTTCAAGCGGCCCAGCCCACACCATCAACCCCCAACACCCGTTGCGCCTCCCCCACCTAACCCGCGCGCTGTCACGCGCGGCTGACGCGCCCCGGTGTACGCGCAGTGTACGGGGTGTGCGCCAGGCCCGCGCCTCGCCAAAGCGGCGCCTGTCACGCTGCGCTGACACCCGGTCGGGCGGCCCGATCACCCCTCAGTAAGACACGCCGAACACCACCTCGGCCTCCGCTTCGCGCTTCAGCTTCGCCACGAGGTCAGAGTTCTCGGCCTCCCAGGCCTTGAAGCCCTGGTAGCCTTGCAGGTTCTGCGCAAACCGCTCCAGCGAGCCCTTGGGCGCCAGTTCCCAGTCTTCGATGAAATAGACCTTCACGGTCTCATAGGCCTCGGTACAGGCCGCCAGCTCGTCGCCCGCCAGGGGTCGCATCGCTGCAGTTGCATCGCACATGTAGTAAAGTGAAAGCAGTGCCAGAAATTCGCCCATCATCCTCTCCATTCGCCTGTGAAAGGGAGGTGGAGCGCACAGCAAAAACAGCCCCGGGAGGGCGCCATATGGCATGGCCGCCACCTCCCGTTGGACACTCGTTACACACGGGGCAGACCCTAGCATCGGGGCCTGCCGCCGTCGATCTCGCTGCGCTGCAGCAAAAGGGCGCACCGGGCGATTGCCTAAATTAAGAGCTTCTTCCGGTGATCTGGTGAAATGAGTGGCGGCGCCAGGTCAGAGCGCTTTCAGATCACCTGCCGACTGCCGTCCGTCGCGGCCTTCGATCATCTCGAAACTGATCTTCTGGTTGTCGGCCAATCCGGTCATTCCGGCGCGTTCGACCGCAGAAATATGCACGAACACGTCTTTGCCGCCATCATCGGGCGCAATGAACCCGTAACCCTTGGTGGTGTTGAACCATTTCACGGTGCCGGTGGGCATTCCGTCTCTCCTTAAGTGTCTTCCCGTGCAGCGATGCAGCGGGTTCTTGGGGGTGCGCATCTGGTGACACGCCTTCATAAGAGATTGGACATTTCCGGTGAAAGACAAGGTTTACACTTGGCTTCCTCCGTGGTTCGTGAGGGAATCGCTCAAAAAAGGGGATGAAATGCGCATTTTCGGTCTCAAAGCCTGCGATACATGCCGGGCCGCGCTCAAGGCGGCGCAGGCCGCGGGGCGGGATGTGACACTCCAGGACGTGCGCGCGACCCCGTTGACCCCCGATCAGATCGCGGAATTTCTGGCGGCGTTTGGCGATGCGCTGATCAATCGGCGCTCCACCACCTGGCGGGGATTGGATGATGCCGCGCGCGGGGGCGATCCAGCCGCGCTTCTGGCCGACCACCCGGCGCTGATGAAGCGCCCGGTGATCGCGGATGGCGGGACCCTGCACCTCGGCTGGACCGCCGAGGTGCGTGCCGCGCTAGGCCTCGGCTGACGCCTGTCGCCGCACCAGAACGTTATCGACCGACAGGGGCCCGGCGCCGCGGAACACAAGGTACAGCAGCAAGAACACCCAGAACGCGCGCTGATCCACGATCAGGCTGTCCGAGATCCGGTCAAACCACGTGCCCACGGTTTCCGGGGCCGCGCTGTGGCCGACGATGTCGGTCAGGCTTTGCACAACGATAAAGCCGATCATGCCAAGCGCCGACAGACGCGTGAACAGACCGATCACGATCAGAAGCGGCAGGATGAACTAGGCCCAGGTCCCGGCGAGGATCACGAATTTCTCGAACCCGCTGAACTGGGTGGCGTCGTAGAGCACGGCTTCAGCCTTGCGGGGATAGATCTGGGCATAGGCGCCGGTCGAGGGGCTCAGGAACCCAAAGATCCCGTCGCCCAGCTTGGTGAGCGCCGAGGCCCAGAAATAAAACATCAGGACACCGGCAAAGATCAGGCGGGCCAGCGTGGGCATGACCACAGGCGCAAGCCGTTCGATCTGGCCAAAGACGGCATGGTGGAGGGAGGCGATCATATTCATTTCAGTCTTCCAGTTGAGTGATGGCGCCTTGCGCCAGCAGCACGCCCAATAGCGCACCAAGGTCAAAGTCTTGCGCTGCGACCGTCGCGGCCTCCAGCGCCTCCCCAAATGTCCGCCCTGCCTGAGCGGCTTCTATAAACTCTGCCGCACCCCGGCCGATCAGCAGGGGCGTGGGGTCAAACTCGGCGCGCAGGACCAGAACGTCCTGCGCCTCCATCGCGGGCTTCGGCGCGCCATCGACCATGTTGAATTCCCAGATCGCATGGATCGGCCAGTTCGACCGAACCAGCCGCAGCGATGGCGCCAGCCGCACGCGCTTGGCCGCCAGGGCCTCGGGCGGCAAGGTGGCCATAACCTCGGCATCGAAAGCCGCGGCATCGGCGGCGTGATAGGCCTCGCGCATCGCCTGTTCCAGCCGGGCGACATCGGGCAGATAGCCGATCTGCTTCAGTGGCGCGAAATCTTCCAGAAACCCAGGCAACGCTGCGCCGTATTGCATCATCACAGGCGATACCGGCGGATGCGCCCGCACGAACGCACCGGCAAGCTTGGCAAACGTCTCGGCCCCAAGCAGCTTGCGCACCACGGGAAAGGCGGCGGCCAGCGCTTCGGTCAGGCTGAGGATCACATTGTTGCGGTAGACATCAAAGCGCTTGCTCGCCGGGCTGCCATCGGGGTTCGACAGTCCGGCGGGCACGGGCCGATCCGGCGTCAGAACCGCGGCCGCAAAGGCATCCTGGCCGACGGTCATACCACGGCCGCTGTCAAAAAGGCGGCCGCCCGCTCGGCCTCGGCGCGCAGGACGGGCCAGTCGGGAACATCGGTGTCCCACTCGATCAGCGTGGCGCGCGCGCCACCGCGTGCGATGACGTGCGCATAAAGCTCCCACACCGGATCGACGACTTCGCGGTTATGGCTGTCGATCAACAAAGGTGCACCGGTTTCATCGGCGTCCTCATCATGGCCGCCCAGGTGAAACTCGCCCACCGCGTCGATCGGGAAGGCGTTCAGATAGCTGATCGCATCCGTCTGCTGGTTGGTGGCCGAGACGAAGACGTTGTTCACGTCCAGCAACAAGCCGCAGCCCGTGCGCCGGGTCAGTTCGGCCAGAAACTCGGTCTCGGGCATATCGCTTTCGTCGAAGGCCAGATAGGTCGACGGGTTTTCCAACAGCATGCGCCGCCCCAGCACCTCTTGCACCTCGTCGATGTGGTCGGCCACACGGGTCAGCGTGGCCTGCGTGTAGGGCAGGGGCAGCAGATCGTTGAGAAAGCCCGTGTCATGGGTCGACCATGCCAGATGCTCGGAAAAGCTCGCCGGGTTCAGCCAGCCGACAAGGTGTTTCAGCCGGGCGAGGTGTTCGGGGTCGAGCCGCCCTTCGCCGCCAATCGACAGGCCCACACCGTGGACCGAGATGGCAAAGCGCTCGCTCAGGTGGCGCAGCTGGGCAATCGGGCGCCCGCCGTCGCCCATGTAGTTTTCGGCGTGAACCTCAAGCCAGGTCACCGGGCCGGGCTCCGCCAGCAGGGCTTCGAAATGCTGCGGCTTATAGCCGACACCCATGCCCAGGGGCAGGCCAGTGTCACGGCGTTGCGATGAAGCGGCGTCCAGCATTGCGGCGGTCCTTTGCGGCCGTGCGTCCCCGGCACGCCACGGCGCCGGGGACAGCTCTGAGTTTAGCCCGTGGGCAGATCGCGTTCCAGCTCTTCAAGCGAGCCGACGCGCGGTGTGCCGTCTGCCATTGCGGGCAGTTCGATGTCAGCGCAGGTGCCTGCGTCGACCAGCGTCCAGGCGTTGCCCTGGTAGTCGACGGTCGAGGTGCCGGCGCAAGTGGTGCCGGGGCCAGCGGCGCAGTCGTTGGCGCCCGCAAGCGAGATGCCAAAGCACTTTTCCTTGGCTTGCGCGTGGGCAGGCGTGGTCATCTGCGCGGCGAAAGCGGCGGCAACGGCACCGGCGACGGCGATAGTCTTGGCGGTATTGGACATGGTTTTTCCTCTTGATCCATAAAACACGTGATCGCGTGCAGCGACGACGCACAGGTACGGGACCGCGACCGTAACACACCAATCACAGGCCCGTGGGTTAACAAGCTCGTGTTGCTTTGAAATATTCTAACCCGTTTCCCCGGGTGAAGCGGCAGGAAATTGCCGTCCGCCCGGGCGTGCCCGGGCGAACTGTAACAATCCAATCAGCCCCGCAGATCGGGTGGCAGCGCCTCGGCCGCCAGCGCACCGGCAATCTCGTCCAGGCCCAGCACCGTGCTTTGCTTTTCGCCCAGCCGCCGGACTGACACGGTGCGGTTTTCAACCTCGCGCTGCCCCACGGCCAGCAGCACCGGCACCTTGCCGACCGAGTGCTCGCGGACCTTGTAGTTGATCTTCTCGTTCCGGATATCCGCTTCGGCGCGCAGGCCCTTGGCCTTCAGCGTGGCCACTACCTCGTGCACAAACTCATCGGCATCCGACACGATTGAGGCCACCACCACCTGCCGCGGCGCCAGCCACAGCGGCAGACGACCGGCGTAGTTTTCGATCAGGATCCCCATAAAGCGTTCGAAAGAGCCCAGGATCGCCCGGTGCAGCATCACCGGCCGGTGCTTTTCGCCGTCTGTGCCGATGTAATTCGCATCCAGCCGTTCGGGCAGCACGAAATCCGCCTGGAACGTGCCCAGCTGCCATTCGCGCCCGATCGCATCGGTCAGCTTGAAGTCAAGCTTCGGTCCATAGAACGCGCCTTCGCCCGGATCGACCTCGTAATCCGACGTCACTTTCTTGACCGCCGCTTCCAGCGCATGCTCGGCCTTGTCCCAGATCTCATCCGATCCCGCGCGCACATCGGGCCGCGTCGAAAACTTGATATCGAAGCTTTCGAACCCGAGGTCGTTATAGACCTTGCTCAGCATCTCGATGAACAGCGCGCATTCGGCCTCAAGCTGATCTTCGGTGCAGAAGATATGCGCATCGTCCTGCTTGAACCCGCGCACCCGCATCAGCCCGTGCAACGCACCCGACGGCTCATACCGGTTGCACGACCCGAACTCGGCCATGCGCAGCGGCAGGTCGCGATAGCTTTTGAGCCCGTGGTTATAGATCTGCACATGGCAGGGGCAGTTCATCGGCTTGAGCGCATTTATCGCCTTCTCGCGCGCATGCTCTTCGTCCACTTCGACGATGAACATGTTCTCCTGGTATTTCTCCCAGTGCCCGGATTCTTCCCAAAGCTTGCGATCCACCACCTGCGGCGTGTTCACCTCGACATAGCCATACTCGGTCTGCCGCCGCCGCATGTAATCCTGCAGCACGGTGTAGATGGTCCAGCCGTTGGGATGCCAGAATATCTGCCCCGGCGCCTCTTCCTGCATATGGAAAAGCTCCATCTCGCGCCCCAGCCTGCGATGGTCGCGCTTTTCGGCCTCTTCCAGGAAGGTCAGGTATTTCTTCAGATCGTCGCGGTTCTTGAACGCCACGCCATAGATCCGCTGCAGCATCGGCCGCGACGAATCCCCGCGCCAATAGGCCCCTGCCACGCTCATCAGCTTGAAGGCGTCCGCGGGCACCTGGCCGGTATGCTGCAGATGCGGGCCCCGGCACAGATCCTGCCAGTCGCCATGCCAGTACATCCGGATCGGCTCATCGCCCGGAATGGCTTCGATCAGCTCGACTTTATAGGGCTCGTCATTTGCCTTGTAGAAGTCGACGGCGCGCGCGCGTTCCCACACTTCGGTCCGCACGGGGTCACGGGCGTTGATGATCTCTTTCATCTTTGCCTCGATCGCGCCCAGGTCTTCGGGCGTGAACGGCTCTTGCCGATCAAAGTCGTAATACCAGCCGTTCTCGATCACCGGCCCGATGGTGACCTTTACGTCTGGCCAGATCGCCTGCACCGCGCGCGCCATGATATGCGCCAGATCATGCCGGATCAGTTCCAGCGCGGGCGCGTCATCCTTCATCGTGTGAATGGCAATCGCCGCATCGGCAGGAATCGGCCATTGCAGATCCCAATGCGCGCCGTCCACCGTCGCGCTGATCGCCTTCTTGGCAAGCGAGGTCGAGATATCGGCCGCCACTTCGGCAGGGGTCACGCCCGCCGCGTAGGCGCGCGCATTGCCATCGGGAAATGTCAGGGAAATCTGGGACGCATCAAGGCTCATGGCCTTATCTCCTCGTCGGTTTGGCGCCTACCAAGCGCCCGGTTGCGGGTATGTGGCGACTGAAGTGACCGCGCGCGCCGCCATTGTCAAGCGCCGCGCCCGTCTCTTTGGTCCAAATACATCCCGGGGGCCTGGGGGCAGCGCCCCCAGCCGGTCACCCATGCGCAAGGACTTGCCAGCCGATGAGCAGGATGCAGACCCACCCCGCGGTGAAGATCACCGGTCGCACAGGGAACCGCGCGACCCCCGTGATCATCCCCGCCGCATGCGCCAGCCGGATCCAGAAAAACGCGACCGAGGCCCAGACCGTCACCCCCGTCGACACCCCCTGCAGATGCGCGATCAGCACGATCACAGCAAAGGGCAGGAATTGCTCGATCAGGTTCAGATGCGCGCGCCAGGCCCGGTGGATCCAGGGCGGCAGGTCGCTCAGATCCGGCGGCCGGGTGAAATCGCTCATGTCCTTCACCGTCTGGGTGTTCACGCCAATGATGAAGGGAATCCACAGCGATGCCGCGAGCAGCGCGGTGAGCGTCAGATAGATCATCTCGACCGACATCAGATCGCACCTGTCTCGTTGAATCGCGCGGCTTCGCCGGTCTCCAGATAGGTCTTCAGACCCGCGGCCCAGCGTTCCCAGCCGTCGGCAACCCCTTCACCGGGCACGACGGGGAAGTGCAGGTCGTAATGCTCGATCACCAGCCTGATATGTCCGGTCTCCGGCGTCAGCAGGAACACCGTGCGCGAGGCCGGAATACCCGGTTCCCAATGCGGCTCGAACGTCGCCTCGATCCGCGATTTCGGATCGGTCGCCAGTGTCCGCGCCACCATCATCGTCCCGCCATCTGGCGTGTGATAGGTATAGGTCTCTCCCTCGCGCGTCACCTTGGGCGACAGGAAGTGATAGGCCGACATCTGGCCTTCATCGATCAGCGCGTCCCACAGGGCATCGTGGCTGCACCGGATATAGGTCTGCATCATGAAATCGGGTTTCGTCTCGGTATCGAGCATCTGGGCGGTTCCTTCTAGCTTGCTCTTGAGGTCAATGACCGCACGCGCGGTGGGCTTGGCCAGGAACGGATCGATCCAGCGGTCGATCACCTCCTGCAGGGGCAGGGCGTTCAGGTAGTGGTGTTTGAACCGCCCCTGTTTGCGCGTGACGATAAGGGACGCGTCTTCCAGGACCTTGAGATGTTTCATGACACCGAACCGGGTCATGTCCAGTTGCGCTTCCAGATCGCTCAGCGTCTGGCCGTCGTTCTGGCGCAGGCTGTCCAGAAGCGCGCGGCGCGCGGGGTCGTTCAGGGCTTTGAAGATCGCATCCATGAAAAAATTATATGTGACTAGATACTCACGTGACAATAGAGTCACCTAAATAAGCGTTTGCCGCTGTGCTATCGCTCTGGCATCCAAAGGAAAAAGGGAGTGACATCCATGTCGCCAGAGTTTCTCGACACCGCCCAGGGCCGCCGAATCGCCTATCATCGCAGCACGGGGGCCGGGCCCGGTGTCGTGTTCCTTGGCGGGTTCAAATCCGACATGGACGGCACCAAGGCGCTGCATCTCGAAGCCTGGGCCCAGGCTCAGGGCCGTGCGTTTCTTCGGTTCGACTATTCCGGGCATGGACAGTCTTCGGGCGATTTCCTGGACGGTGCGATCGGCGACTGGGCTGCGGATGCCATGGCCGCCATCGGCGCGCTGACCGAAGGCCCGCAAATCCTTGTCGGGTCATCCATGGGCGGCTGGATCGCGCTGTTGGCCGCCCGCGCCATGCCAGAGCGTGTTGCGGGCCTCGTCGGCATTGCTGCCGCGCCGGACTTTACCGAAGACAGCATGTGGGCGGGGTTTTCAGACGCAGAAAAGGCGCGATTGACGGAACAGGGCCGGGTCGAACAGCCCTCTGACTATTCGGACGAGCCCTACATCATCACCCGCCGCCTGATCGAAGACGGGCGCGACCAGCTTGTCCTGCGCGATCCGCTGCCCGCGCCGTTTCCGGTCCGGCTGGTGCACGGCACGGCGGACACAGATGTGCTGATCTCGGTCCCGCTGCGCCTGATCGAGCATATCGAAAGCCCCGATGCGCGGCTCACCCTGGTCAAGGGCGCCGACCACCGGTTTTCCGAGCCGGAAAACCTCGACCTGATCGTTCATGCCATTGAAGAGGTGATCGCGCGCGTGGTGTCCTAACTTGCAAGCGTATGCAAAATTTGCTTGAGCCAGCGCCACGCACCGCTATCCTAGCCGCAAAAGTGGGGGCTGAGTCTGCCGTCCCCCGCGAAAGGTGATGGGAGGATCAGTGCATGGCCGAATACCTAAAGCGGGGCAAACCCGCCGATGAGCGTGCCGAAGACGACGCAAAGGTGCGCGCCACCGTTGAAGGCATTCTCACGGATATCGAAACGCGCGGCGACGCCGCCGTGCGGGACCTGTCGGCCAAGTTCGACAAGTACGAACCCGCGGCCTTCGTGCTCACCCGCTCGGAAATCGACGCCGCCAAACAAAAGGTCAGCCAGCGCGAAATGGACGATATCCGGTTCGCCCAGGCCCAGATCCGCAACTTCGCCGAGGCTCAGCGTGCCTCGATGCTGGATGTCGAGGTCGAGACGATGCCGGGCGTGATCCTTGGTCACAAGAACATCCCCGTGAACTCGGTCGGCTGCTACGTGCCCGGCGGCAAGTTCCCGATGGTCGCTTCGGCACATATGTCGGTGCTCACCGCCTCGGTCGCGGGCGTCAAACGCATCGTCGCTTCGGCCCCGCCGGTCGACGGCGCACCGCACCCGGCCATCGTCGCGGCGATGGATGAAGGCGGCGCGGACGAGATCCTTGTCCTCGGCGGGGTTCAGGCCGTGGGCGCCATGGCCATCGGCACCGAGACAATCAAACCGGTCGATATGCTCGTCGGCCCCGGCAATGCCTTTGTCGCCGAAGCCAAGCGCCAGCTTTTCGGCCGCGTCGGCATCGACCTCTTCGCCGGGCCCACGGAAACCTGCGTCATCGCCGACGACACCGTGGATGGCGAGATATGCGCGACCGACCTTCTGGGCCAGGCCGAACACGGGTACAATTCGCCCGCCGTCCTGATCACCAACTCCCGCAAGCTGGCCGACGCCACGATGGCCGAGATTGACCGCCTGCTTGCGATCCTGCCCACCGCTGACACCGCCCGGGTCAGCTGGGAGGAATATGGTGAGATCATCCTGTGCGATGACTATGATGACATGCTGGCCGTGTCGGAAGACGTCGCCTCGGAACATGTCCAGGTCATGACCGACCGCGACGACTGGTTTCTCGAGAACATGACGAACTACGGCGCCCTGTTCCTCGGCCCACGCACCAACGTGGCGAACGGGGATAAGGTGATCGGCACCAACCACACGCTGCCCACGAAGAAGGCCGGGCGCTATACCGGCGGGCTGTGGGTGGGCAAGTTCATCAAGACCCACAGCTATCAAAAGGTCATGACCGACGAGGCCGCGACGCTGGTGGGCGAATATGGCTCGCGCCTGTGCATGCTGGAAGGTTTCGTGGGTCACGCCGAGCAGTGCAACGTGCGCGTCCGCCGCTATGGCGGGGTGAACGTGCCCTATGGCGAAGCCGCACCGTATCGCGAGGCGGCAGAGTAGGGACCGCCTCCGGCGGGAGTATTTGTGCCAAGATGAAGGGGCAGGGCATGTACAGTGCAGCGGCCAAGGCGGTGGTGGCACCGTTGTCCCGGCTTTGGGACTGTGATGCCGAGGCGGCGCAGGCGGCCTTTGCCACTGTGCTGGCCCCGGACGCGCAGGTGCATCTGGCCCAGCCGTTTGAGACGCTGGACGGGCCGGCAGAGCTCAACGCCCGCGCAATTGCGCCGCTCTACACCGCGATGCCGGACCTCGAACGCCGCGACGCCATCGTGATGGCGGGTGTGGACGGACAGGACCAGATGTGGGTCGGCATGGGCGGGCAGTTTGTCGGCACCTTCACCGCACCCTTCCTTGATATCCCGCCCACCGGCCGCACCGCCACGCTGCGATATCACGAGTTCTTCCGGATCGAGGGCGGTCGTGCGGTTGAGATGCAGGCGCTCTGGGACATCCCCGAACTGATGATGCAGGCGGGCGTCTGGCCCATGGTGCCAAGCCTTGGGCGCGAATGGGCGGTGCCCGGACCGGCCAGCCAGGACGGGCTGCGCATCGACGGCGACGGCACCCATGCGCTTCAGGTTGTGGGCGACATGCTGGGCGCGCTCAAGCGCAACAATGAAGGTGTCGAAGCAATGGAATTGCCGCGCTACTGGCATCCGCGGGCGTCCTGGTACGGGCCTTCGGGCATCGGCACCGGGCGGGGCATCCGGGGGTTTCGCGAACACCACCAGATCCCCTTCCTCGACGCCATGCCCGACCGCCGCGCGCTGATGGAGAATGGCCACTTCTTCGGCGAAGGCGATTACGTGGGCTTCACCGCCTGGCCCGGCATGGCGATGACGCTGAGCGGCGGCGGCTGGTTGGGTCTGCCGGGATCGGGGCAAGAGCTGACCATGCGCAGCCTCGATTTCTGGCGGGTCGAGGGCGATCTGATCCGCGAAAACTGGGTGCTGGTCGATCTCCTCGATGTCTACTCCCAGCTTGGCGTCGACGTCTTCGACCGGATGCGCGCCTTGCCCGCATGGCGCGGATGAAGCGCCCCGGCAGCTATACTGCACTCGAAGACCTGGGGCGGGTGCGGTTGTCGAAATACTACTTCATGCGGAACTTCCTGAATTCCGAGATCGCGAATTTCTTTGGCCGCCCCAACATCCCCGACAATCCCGATCTGGCGATTGCGGCGGGGCGGAAGTTTGCGACCGAACTGCTCGACCCCCTGCACGAAACCTTCGGCGCGGTGGAAATCCGCTCGGGCTATCGGTCGCCTGCGCTGAACCATTTCGGGGCCACCGAGGTGCGCCCCCAAAAGTGTTCGCAAAACGACAAGAACTATGCCGGGCATATCTGGGACCAGCGCGATGCAATGGGGCGGATGGGGGCGACCGTGTCCATAGCGATCCCGTGGTTTGCCGACCGCTACGCCAAGGGGCGTGACTGGCGCGATCTGGCCTGGTGGATCCATGACCATCTGCCCTATCACGAGATGTATTTCTTCCCGCGCCTCGCGGCCTTCAACCTCACCTGGCGCGAAGCGCCCGCGCGCCGGATCCTGAGTTATATCCCCCCGCGGGGCACGTTGCTCGCCGCCGGGGCAGAGCCGGACGAGACGCTGGCCGAACGGCAAAAGCGCTACGCCGACTTCCCGCCGTTTCGCGGGATCGCGATGCCGGTTTAGCCCCCTCGACAGGGGCGGGTTGCGGGCGTAAGGTTTGCTTTGCACAGGTATGCAAAAGAACGATCCGCCAATGGCCCTGCCCAAAACCCCGTCCTTCCGCCTTGATGGCCGCCTTGCTTTGGTGACCGGTGCCTCCCGCGGGATCGGGCTGGGCTGTGCGGTGGCCCTGGCCGAGGCCGGGGCGCATGTCGTGATGGCCGCGCGCGGGGCCGAAGCCTTGCAGGCGGCGGTGGAAGAGATGACCGGGGCGGGGCTCTCGGCCTCGGCGCTGGCGCTCGATGTGACAGACCTTGACGCGATGCGCGGGGCCGTGGCGCATCAGGGGCCGTTCGACATCCTGTGCAACTCTGCCGGGATCGCCCGCCATGCCCCCGCGCTCGACACCACGCCCGAGGATTTCGATGCGGTGATGTCGGTCAACCTGCGCGCCGCCTATTTCCTGTCACAGGCCGTGGCACAGGGCATGGAAAACGGCGGCTCGATCATCCAGATCTCCAGCCAGATGGGCCATGTCGGCGGGATCGACCGCGCGGTCTATAGCGGATCAAAACATGCGATCGAGGGCATGACCAAATCCATGGCCATCGAATGGGGCCCGCGCCAGATCCGCGTGAACACGATCTGCCCCACCTTCATCCGCACGCCCCTGACCGAGGCAACCTTTCAGGATCCTGAGCGGGTGGCCTGGATCAAGGAAAAGATCAAACTCGGCCGGGTGGGCGCGGTCGAGGATATCATGGGCGCCGTGGTGTTCCTCGCCTCCGATGCCGCATCGCTTGTCACCGGCACATCGCTGTTGGTCGATGGCGGATGGACCGCGGGCTGATGGGCGAACGCAAGGTCACCTCGCTGGACGTCGCGGCCAAGGCCGGGGTCAGCCAGTCGGCTGTGAGCCGGGTCTTCACACCGGGCGCCAGCGTATCGAAGAAGATGGCCGACAAGGTGCGCGCCGCCGCGGATGAACTGGGCTATCGCCCCAACGTGCTGGCCCGGTCCCTGATCACCGGGCGGTCTCGGATCATCGGTCTTGTCGTGGCGTACCTCGAAAACCAGTTCTACCCCGATGCGCTGGAACGCCTGTCCAACGCGCTGCAGGAACAGGGCTACCACATCCTGATCTTCATGGCCTCGGGCACCGGCGAAGGCGTCGGCGCGGTCATTGACGAATTGCTCGATTACCAGGTCGATGGGATCGTCACCGCCAGCGTGGGCATGTCCGATGAACTGGCCGCGCGGTGCGATGCGGCGGGGATCCCCGTGGTCCTGTTCAACCGCGGGCAAGATGACCAAAGGCTCAGCCAGGTCACCTCGAACAATGTCGACGGTGCCCGCAAGATTGCCGAGTTTCTGCTGGCGGGTGGGCACCAGCGCATCGGCCACATCACCGGGTGGACGGGGTCCTCGACGGGGCGCGATCGCGAAGCCGGGTTTCGGGCGGGGCTTGCCGCCGTCGGGGCCGAACCGGTCGCTGTCCTGGATGGCCACTACCGCCGGGCCGAGGCCGCCGCCGCCGCGCGTGAGATGATCGAAGACGCCAAGGTCGACGCGATCTTTGTCGGCAACGATCACATGGCCTTTGCGGTGATGGATGAGTTGCGATCTTCGATCGGCCTGCGCGTGCCCGAGGATATCTCGATCGTCGGCTACGATGACGTGCCCCTTGCCGGATGGCCCGCCTATGACCTGACCACGCTCCGCCAGCCGTCGGGCCGCATGGTCGAGGCCACGGTTCAAACGCTGCTCGACCGAATCGAAAACCCCGATACCGAGCCACAGAAAATCGCCATCGACGGGCCGCTGATCGTGCGCGGCTCGGCGCGCATCCCGGAAGGATGGACATGAGGGGGTTTGACAACCGCTGGACCGATTTCCCGGACTATATTCTCGGGATCACGCAAGAGATCTGGGAAGATCGCGGCCTAGGCGCGCGGATGCGCGAATATTACGGCGAAAAGGTCATCGTCCGGATGCCCGGCGGGATCAGCCATGGGGAACCCGCCTCGACCCAGGCGACGATGTCAACGCTTCACGAGTTTCCCGACCGCGTGCTCTTGGGCGAGGATGTGATCTGGTCCGGCAACCCCGATGTGGGGCTCTTGTCGTCCCACCGGATACTGTCCACCGCCACCCATGCGCGCGACGGGATGTTCGGCCCCGCGACGGGCAAGACGCTCACCTACCGGGCGATTGCCGACTGCTATGCCAGGGACAACCAGATCACTGACGAATGGCTGATCCGCGACAACGGCGCGGCGCTGCGCCAGATGGGGCAGGACCCGCGCGACTGGGCCTTTGCCGAGGTGGCTGCAGGCCGGGGCGGGGCGCCAACGACGCCAGAGAATGACGTCGAAGGCCCCTATACGGGACAGGGCAACGACAACGAATGGGGCCAGCGCCATGCCACCCTGCTGACCCGGATGATGGCGGCAGAGTTCTCGGTCATCCCGGCCGCGTACGACCGCGCCTGTCATTTGGAATACCCCGGGGGCCTTTCGGCCCATGGCCACGCCGCGGCGGATGCGTTCTGGCTGGGCCTGCGCGCGGCCTTCCCCGACGCGGCGTTCGAGATCCACCATGTCATCGGACGCGACGATCCGATGATGCCGCCGCGCGCCGCCGTCCGCTGGAGCCTTTGGGGCACACACGATGGCTGGGGTGCGTTCGGCACGCCCACCGGCGCGCAGGTCTATGTGATGGGGATCACCCATGTGGAGTTCGGCGCGCTGGGCGGCGCGCAGCCGAGCGTCCGCCGCGAGTGGACGCTTTACGACGAAACCGCAATCTGGAAGCAGATTGCGCTGCTGGCGGGGTAGGGCATGGAGTCGTTTGCCGACCACCTCTTCACCGAAACCGTGCGGGCCCTGCAAGAGGCCGACGGCACCGCCGAGAAATACGCCGCCATGTACCAAAAGCGCACCCAAGATGCGCTTGACGAGGACACGCGCGCCTTTATCGGCGCCTGCACGTCGTTCTACATGGCCACCGTCTCGGCCAATGGCTGGCCCTACATCCAACATCGGGGCGGTCCGGCAGGGTTTCTCAAGGTCCGCGGCCCTGACAGCATTGGCTTTGCCGATTACCGCGGAAACCGCCAGTACATCTCGCAAGGCAACCTGTCCGACAATGACCGGGTCGCACTGTTTCTGATGGATTACCCCCGCAAGGCGCGGCTCAAGCTGATCGGCCACGCGGCGATGGTGCCCGCCGATGCCGATCCCGATTTGGCCCAGGCGCTGGCCACGGACGGTCAGGGCCGGGTGGAACGGCTGGTGACGATCCAGATCACCGCGCTTGACTGGAACTGCCCGCAATTCATCGAACCCAGGTACACCCAGGCCGAAGTCGAAGCCATGCTGGCGCTCCGCATGGCCGATATCAACGCGCATATCGAGATGCTCGAATCCCGGCTGACCGCGCTCAAGCCGGACTGGAAGGAAGACCCATGACACCGTCCGAGATGGAAGCCCGCATCGTCCGCTACGGCGATCTCGTTCCCTGCAAGACCGCCTTCATCGACGCCCACACACCGGGCAGCGACCAGAAGGAAAACTTCACGATCATCGGCGGCGGCGTGTCGGAAAGCCCTGACCAGCACGTGCACATCAGCGAACCGCACGGCTTCAACATCGGCGCGGCGGGCCAACCGCCCAAGTGCCGCAACTCGCTGCACAACCACCGCACCGCCGAGGTGTTCTTCGTCCTCAAAGGCCGCTGGCGGTTTTTCTGGGGCGAACATGGCGATGCGGGCGAGGTGATCCTGGAAGAGGGGGATATCTTCAACATACCCACCAATATCTTCCGGGGGTTCGAAAACATCGGCACCGATTACGGGATGATCATGGCCGTGCTCGGGGGCGACGATGCCGGGGGCGGCGTGATCTGGGCCCCGCATGTGATCCAGGACGCGCAGGCCCATGGGCTCGTGCTGGGCGAAAACGGCAAGCTTTACGACACCAAAAAGGGCGAGAGCCTGCCCGATGGCGTGGGGCCCATGCCGCTCCTCAGCCAGGAAGAACTCGACAAGGTCGACCGCCCCACACCGATGCAGGTCATCGGCGGCTATGTGCGCCGCTATCTCGACATGGTCGCGCTCGCCAGCACCGGCGCACCCTGCAAGGTCATCGGCGAAACCGGGATCATCCGCGACAAGCCGGGGTTCGAGATTGATTTTCTCACCTGCGCCAGCGCGGTGCGGGACGCGCACGCCCACGCGCTCCCCGCGGTGCTGATGCCGGTCAAGGGGCACTGGCGGGTCGACTTCGACGGGGGCAGTGCCACGCTCGCGCCCGGCGATACCATGTCGCTGCCCGCCGGGCTCAGCCACACCGCCGTGCCATCGATGACGGGCGAGGCGTCCCTGTACCGCGTCGTGGCCACCGAAGATCCCGCAGGCGCCACCTGGACCGGATGACCCCCGCCGACCCCAGCACGACGCAGGCCGTCTATGATCGCCACGCCACCGGCTATGATGCCCGCCGATCCCGGGCGCTGTTCGAGGCGCGCTGGTTGCGCCGGTTTGCCAGCGCGCTGCCCCAGGGCGGCCACGTGCTTGACCTTGGCTGCGGGTCGGGCCGCCCCATCGCAGGCTGGCTGATCGGCGAGGGGTATCGCCTGACCGGTGCGGATTTCTCGGAACCGATGCTGTCGCTCGCCCGCGCGCGCTGGCCCGAGGGCGACTGGCGTCTCGCCGACATGCGCACGCTTGATGTGCCCGACCGCTTCGATGGCATCATCGGCTGGAACAGTTTCTTCCACCTCACCCAAGACGAACAGCGCGCCTGCCTGCCGCGGCTCGCCCGGCACCTCAAACCCGATGGTGTCCTTATGGTCACCGTTGGCCCCAAGGCGGGCGAGGTGACCGGCACTGTCGAGGGCGACGCCGTCTTTCACGCCAGCCTTTCGCCTGCCGAATACGCCACCATTCTGGAAGCCAACGCCATGCGCCTGACCGCGTTCATCGCCGAAGACCCCGATTGCGACTATCACTCGATCCTGATCGCGCGCCGCGACACCTGAACCAAGAAGCATCTGGATAAAGGAGCCCCGCATGACCATCGCCACCACCCATGTCGGCAGCCTGCCCCGCAGCCAGACCGTCGTCGATTTCATCTTCGCCCGCGAAAAGGAACAAAGCTTTGACGCCCAGGCCTTCGACGCGGCGATGACAGAGGCCACGCGCGAAACCGTGCGCCGCCAGGTCGCGGCGGGGATCGACATCGTATCGGACGGCGAAACCTCCAAGATCAGCTACGCCACCTATGTCAAAGACCGCTACACCGGGTTCGCCGGTGACAGCCCGCGCAACGCGCCCGCCGATCTGAAACTCTATCCCAGTTTCCTCGAACGGCTAAAGGATGACGGCGGCACGCCCACCTATGCCCGACCCATCTGCGTGGGCGACGTCAGATCGAAAGGGCAGGGCGAGCTTGAAAAAGACATCGCCAACCTAAAAGCCGGAATGGCCGAACACGGGGCAGAGCGCGGCTTTATGAATGCCGCCTCGCCGGGCGTCATCTCTCTCTTCCTGCAGAACGACTTCTACCCGACACGGGACGCCTACCTTGCTGCGCTTGCCGACGCCATGCGCGAGGAATACCGCACGATCACCGAGGCCGGCCTTGACCTGCAGCTTGACTGCCCCGACCTCGCGCTTTCGCGGCATATGCTGTTCACCGATCTCTCGGATGCCGAGTTCCTCAAAATCGCAGACAGCCATGTCGCCGCGCTGAACCATGCGCTCGACGGGATCGACCCGGCCCGCGTGCGCATCCACATCTGCTGGGGCAATTACGAGGGCCCCCATGTCTGCGACATCGACATGGACACCGTCTTTCCGACACTGATGAAGGCCAATGCGCGCTACATCCTGTTCGAGACGTCAAACCCCCGCCACGCCCACGAATGGACAGTGTTCCGCGACCGCAAATCGGAAATCCCCGATGATCGCATCCTTGTCCCCGGTGTTGTCGACACGACCACCAACTTTGTCGAACACCCCGAACTGGTCGCACAACGGATCGAACGCTTTGCCGACATTGTCGGTGCTGACCGGGTGATCGCAGGCTCCGACTGCGGCTTTGGCACCTTTGCGGGCTTTGGTGCCGTCGACCCCGAGATTGCCTATGCCAAGCTCGCGGCCCTGTCCGAAGGGGCCCGGCGCGCCTCTGCCCGTCTGTAACACCGTGTCTGAGCCGCTTGTCTTCCTGCCGGGCATGATGTGCGATGCCCGGCTCTTTGGCCCGCAAACCGCCGCGCTTTCGGCCACGCATGCGATCCATCATGCGCCGATCACCACAGGCGAGACGATTGAGGATATCGCCGCCGCGATCCTCGACACGGCGCCGCCGCGCTTTGCGCTCTGCGGTCTGTCGATGGGCGGGATCGTTGCGATGGAGGTGATCGCCCGCGCGCCCGACCGCGTGACGCGCCTTGCGCTGCTCGATACCAACTTCCTGCCCGAAATTCCTGAGAAGGCCGCCCTGCGCGAACCCCAGATCGTCGGCGCGCGCGCAGGCCGCCTGGCCGAGATCATGCGCGACGAGATGAAGCCCAACTACCTCGCCCCCGGACCCGCCCGCGCCGAGACACTGGATCTGGTGATGGAGATGGCGCTGGCGCTGGGCCCGGATGTTTTCGTCCGCCAATCCCGCGCCCTGCAACGTCGCCCGGATTTCAGCGCCACGCTCAAATCCGTGCGCGCCCCCACGCTGATCCTCTGCGGCCGCCACGACCAGCTCTGCCCCGTCTCGCGGCATGAGCTGATGGCGGCGATGATCCCGGGCGCGGACCTGGTGGTGATCGACGGGGCCGGGCATCTGCCGACGCTCGAGACACCGGATGAGGTGGCAGCGGCGCTGGAGCGGTGGTTGGCGAGACCCTTGCTTTGATGCGCTTCCGGCGAGGGGAGCGGGGTGAGGCAGAGAGTTTCCGCAGCCCCGTTTCAATCAGACAATTCTGATGCGCTGTTCCCTTAGCTTGCCAGCACAATTCATCCGGTATCCGATCGTTGTTGGTTCTTTGATAGTCTTGCGGGTGCCACGGTCATTGTTCGCCAAGAAAGCACAGCAAGAACGGTTAACACTCGGGAAGCGCGTAAGTTTTTGCGGAACTCTTTTTGCGGCGATAGCGTATTGGACATTGCCCACTAAAGTTCAATTCGGGAACGCAAACATGAAAAAACTTCTTTCTTTCGCTGTAGTCCTCTGTGTAGTGCCGACCATTGTAGCGGCCGAACGGCTGAACTGCGTCTTTCCAGAGAGTAAGCTTCAGATACCGACGGACGTTAAACTTGTTATGAACGAGTTTTCCGATCGAGTAATGATCGACGACAGTGTTCGCAGGCCCCTCGAACGCGGGCGGCACTTCGGCGACGTTGACGCCGATACAATCGAACGCCTGCGCATTACTTGGCGCTTCGAGGATGTACCGAGACCAATGCTGCGCAGGATATCCCACCCGATTCCACGCCATTTCTTGGACTATCAGTTGACGGTCCAAAAGTCAGACATGTCCGCCGTGGTTGTAGTGACAAACTACGTTGTAGGTGCTCAGCAAGAAGTCACGCGTGCCCACGGGCGATGCCAAAGACTAGGCGAGTAACCCGCCCCTAAGTCACCGCTTGGATCCGCCGCCGCCGTTTCCCGCCCGCATCTGCGTCGATGAAGTTTAGCACGGCGGGCGGATGTCGTTGCGCCAGTTCTTTCCGGCGAAGATACCGTAACGACCGGTACCCGGTTCGACATGGACGGCTTTCGCGTCGTCCAGAAGCCCGATCATAAGGTCCAGCGCCGCCAGGCACTGTCCTGGCGCACTGATATCGTGTTGCGCGCCTCTGCCTGCCTGTAACACCGTGTCTGAGCCGATTGTTTTCGCGCCGGGCATGATGTGCGGTGTCCTACCCTTTGGCCCGCAAATCGCCGCTTTATTGGCAATACGCGCTACCCATCACGCGCCTATCACTGCGGTTGAGACAATCGAAGAGATCGCCATCGCCATCCTCGACACAGCACCCTCGCGCATTTCTTTGTGGTGTCTGTCGATCGGCGGGATGGTCGCAAATGAAGTGATCGCCCGCGCAGAGACACTGGGTCTGGTGATGGAGATGGCGCTGGGCCCGGAAGTTCTCGTGCGCCAAGCCCGCGTCCTGCAATGCCGCTGCGGTTTCAGCGCGACGCTCAAGTCCGTGCGCGCGGCCCGGCGCTGTTCCTATGGCTTACCAGTACAAATCATCTGGTATCCGATCGTTGTTGGTTTCTTGATAGTTTTGCGGGTGCCTCGGACATTGTTCACCAAGAAAGCACATCCCAGACAGGTCAACCGATTGGAAGCGCATAGGTTTTTGCGAAACTCTCTTGGTGGCGCTAGCATATTGGTCATTGCTCAGTAGAGTTTTTCAAGGATTCCACAGATGAAAAGCCTTCTTTCTTGCGCCATCATCCTATGCCTGACGCCCACCCTGGTCGCAGCCGAGCGCTATATCTGCAACTTTCCTGAAAGCGGCTTTCAGTTGCCAACTGACATAACGTTCGTCCTGAGCGAGTTTTCGGATCGTGCCTTGGTTGACGACAGTGTGCGAAGACCGCTCGATCGTGGGAGACAATTCGCAAAAATCGACTCCAACACAGATGATCGACTGCGGTTGACCTGGCGATTTGAGAACGTACCGAGGTCGATGTTGCAGAAGATAGACAATCGCTTATCGGAACGATTTGTCGACTATCAGTTGACCATACAGAAGTCCGACATGCGCGCGGTCGTTGTTGCAACGTACTATATGATTATTGCTCAGCCCATGCCGACGCGTGCCCACGGGCGATGCCAAAGACTAGGCGAGTAACCCGCCCCTAAGTCACCGCCTGGATCCGCCGCCGCCGCTTCCCGCCCGCATTCGCGTCGATGAAGTTCAGCACCAGCGGGCGGATGTTGTTGCGCCAGCTCTTGCCCGCGAAGATCCCGTAATGCCCGGCGCCGGGTTCGATATGGGCGGCTTTCTTGTCGTCCGGCAGCCCGGTCAACAGGTCCAGCGCCGCCAGGCACTGTCCCGGCGCGCTGATATCGTCTTGTTCGCCCTCGACGGTCTTGACCGCGACCGAGGTGATCTTGCCCAGATCCACGGTGTGGCCGTCGACCACAAAGGCATTCCGCGCAATCTCACGCTCTTTAAAGATCCGCTCGACGGTCGACAGATAGAACTCGGCCGTCATGTCCATCACCGCCAGGTATTCGTCGTAGAAGCGGTTGTGCTTGTCGTTGTCGCCCGACTCGCCCTTGGCGACGCGCAGCATCTGTTCATAGAAAGCCTTGCTGTGCCGCTCGGCATTCATCGACATGAACGAGGTCAGCTGCGCCAGACCTGGATAGACCATCCTTCCAACGCCCGGATATTTGAAGCCCACGCGCTGTAGCGCCAGGTGTTCAAGCTGTCCCATGGTCACCCGGCGACCAAAGTCGGTCACGTCCGTGGGCGCCGCATCGGGGTCGATCGGCCCGCCGATCAGGGTCAGCGTACGGGGCTGGGCGTCGGGCTCCAGCTCGGCAAGGTAAGCGGTCGCCGCCAATGCCAGCGGTGCGGGTTGGCAAACCGCGATCACATGGGTATCGGGCCCGAGGAACCGCATGAAATCCATCAGGTAGAGCGTGTAATCCTCGATATCGAACTTGCCCTCGCTCACCGGAATGTCGCGGGCGTTGTGCCAGTCGGTCACCCAGACATCGGCATCGGGCAAAAGGCTCATCACGGTCGACCGCAAGAGCGTCGCATAGTGCCCCGACATCGGCGCCACCAGCAGGATGCGCCGCGGCTTGTCGGGGCGGCCGGCAACCTCGAACCGGACCAGATCGCCGAACGGGCGTTTGACGTCGACTTCAACGCTCACCACATGGTCGCGCCCATCTTCGGCCACGACGCTTGAGATGCCCCAGCCCGGCTTGGCAACCATCCGCGCAAAGCTGCGCTCGGTCACTTCGCCCCAGGCGGCCACAAGCTGAAAGAACGGGTTCGGGACAAGTCCTGTCGCGGGATATGATGCCATGGCGAGGGCCGATGCACCCATCCACTGGTTGGTGTTGCGCATCGTCTCGTAGAGATCGTAGGTCACCATATATCGCACAGGAAACTCCTTAACCGAGGACACGCCGGTTCATTTGGTCGCTTTGCCCCCCGAACCCTGCGACAGTATGATCGAAGCAGCAGTCGAAAATGCTGCACCTGCAAAATAACTCGGAAAGTTACCGATGACAACAAAAGAAACAGACGCCGCCGAAACGGAAGCGGCGCAATCGGAACAACTGGAGCGACTGAACGAAAATCTGGCGAAAGTGGAGGAGCTGTCATCCCGTCTGGTGGCGGCGTTTTCGCGCAAGAAATCCGTACCGGCCAGTTTGCAGGGCCCGGGTCAGGATCTCTACATGAAGGCCGCGGCCGCCTATATGGCCGAGATGATGTCGAACCCGTCAAAGATCCTCGAACATCAGATCAGCTTTTGGGGCAAATCGCTGAAGCACTATGTCGAGGCGCAGCAGGCCCTGGCACAGGGCAAACTGGCCGCCCCGCCCGACGAAACACCCGACGACCGGCGCTTTTCCAACCCGCTGTGGCAAAGCCATCCCTACTTTAATTTCATTAAACTACAATACCTTATGAATGCCGAGGCGATGGAACAGGCGATTGGCGATCTCGAAGGGCTCGACGCCAAGGAAAAGAAGCGCGTCGAATATTTCAGCCGCCAGATCGTGGACATGTTCAGCCCCACGAACTTTCTGGGTACCAACCCCGAGGCGCTCAGCCGCGCGGTGGAAACCGATGGCGAAAGCCTGGTGCAGGGGCTCGAAAACCTCGTCCGCGATATCGAGGCCAACGATGGCGATGTGGTCGTCACGCTGGCCGATAAAGAGGCGTTCCAGGTGGGCAAGAACCTGGCCACGACCGAGGGCTCGGTCGTCTATCGCAACCGCATGTTCGAGCTGATCCAATACGCCCCCACCACCGAGACTGTGCACGAAACGCCGCTGGTGATTTTTCCGCCCTGGATCAACAAGTACTACATCCTCGATCTCAAGCCGAAGAACAGCCTGATCAAGTGGATCGTCGACCAGGGCTATACCCTGTTCGTGGTCAGCTGGAAGAACCCCGACCCGAGCTATGCCGACGTCGGCATGGACGACTATGTCGAGGACGGCTACCTCACCGCGATCCGCGAAGTGAAGGCGATCACCGGACAGGACAAGATCAACACGATCGGCTATTGCATCGCGGGCACGACGCTGTCGCTCACGCTCGCGCTGATGGAAAAGCGCGGCGACAAGTCGGTCAAATCCGCGACGCTCTTTACCACGCTCACCGACTTTTCGGATCAGGGCGAGGTCGGCGTGTTCCTTGATGACGATTTCGTGGATGCCATCGAACGCGAGGTGTCCGAGACGGGCATCCTCGACTCGTTCTTCATGAGCCGCACGTTCAGCTATCTGCGCTCCAACGATCTGGTCTACGGCCCGGCGATCCGCAGCTATATGATGGGCGAAAGCCCCCCGGCCTTTGACCTGCTCTATTGGAACGGCGATGGAACCAACCTGCCTGCGCGGATGTCGGTGGAATACCTGCGCGGCCTTTGCCAGGCCGACAAGTTCGCCACCTCGGGCTTCCCGATCTGCGGTGAAACCGTTGCGCTGACCGACGTCAAAGTACCCGTCTGCGCCATCGCGTGCGAGACCGATCACATCGCCGCCTGGAAGGCGAGCTACACCGGCGTGCGTCAGATGGGGTCACGCTCCAAGATGTTCATCCTGTCCGAGTCCGGCCATATCGCCGGTATCGTGAACCCCCCGGCGAAGAAGAAATACGGCCACTACACCAACGAAGACCTGAGCCTCGCGCCCGAGGCCTGGCAAAAGACGGCGACGTTCAACCAGGGCTCTTGGTGGCCCCGGTGGGAAGGCTGGTTGTCCAAGCGGTCTGGTAAAAGGATTCCCGCCCGCGTGCCCGGGGAAGGCGGACATAAAACGCTCGCACCGGCCCCCGGCACCTATGTAAGCGCCGCCTAAGCCCCTTAAATTACTGCCCAAAATAATTTTTGCTGCATTGCAGCAAAAAGACCTTGAAATGCCGCACCGCAGCAGGCATATAGTTTGCAGTCGCAGAAAGCGGGGCCGTCCCGCAGGATAGCTCAGGAGAGAGACTATGGCTAAAGCACAGGATTACACAAAAGTGTTCAAAGACATGATGGGCGCATTCCCGGTCGATACGACCGCCATGCAGGAAGCCTACAAAACTCAGGCGTCGCTTGCTGAGAAGATGTCGAAAGTGGCTCTGGAAGCCGCTGAAAAGTCGACCGAGATTTCTTCGAAGTGGACCAAAGACACCATCGGCAAGATGGGCGTTGTGGCCACCGTCAAGGACGAGCCCGCCGATTACGGCAAGGCCATGACCGATTTCGCTTCGGCTCAGGCTGAAATGGCTGCTGAAAACATGGCTGCCTTCGCCGAGGTTGCCAAGAAAGTGCAGATGGAAACGGTTGAGCTGATGCTCGCCGCTGGCAAAGATATCTCGGAAGACGCAACCGCTGCTGTCAAGAAAGCAACGGCTGACGTCACCGCAGCTGCCAAGAAGGCCACTGCCGCCGCCAAGTAATAACGGTGGGGTAACGAGTTACGATTGTCAGCGTCCTCCCTGCTGGCATCATCTTGGGCGGGTCCTTCGGGCCCGCCCTTTTTCGTGGCGCGTCTGCACGCCCTTTCTTTTTTCGCTGCAACGCCGTAAGCTGCGCTGCACTGCGAAAAAATCCGGGAGGTGCGCCTCGTGGCCGACAGCCCTGCACCGCTGCTGATCAAGCGTTACGCCAGCCGGCGCCTGTATAACACCGAGACAAGCGATTACGTGACGCTGGAAGACATCGCCGCGTTCATCCGCGAGGGGCGCGAGGTGCAGATTGTCGATCTGAAATCGGGCGACGACCTGACCCGGCAATACCTGCTTCAGATCATCGCCGAACATGAAAGCCGGGGCGAAAACGTGCTGCCGCTGGGCGTGCTGACCGACCTGGTGCGCAGCTATACCAGCCAGGCGCAATCCGTGGTGCCGCAGTTTCTTGCTATGAGCTTTGAGATGCTGCGCGACGGCCAGTCGAAGATGATCGAAAACATGGCCAACCCGATGGCTGCGATGCCTGGCTATGACGCCATGCGCGCCCAGCAAGAGGCGTTTCTCAAGGCGATGACCGGCGGGATGTCGGGCTGGTCCGCGCCCGATGCGCCGGACGAGGACGACGACAAGGAAGGCGATCTTGATACGATCAAGCGCCAGCTTGCCGAGCTTCAGGCGCAACTGTCGAAGATGGGCAAATAGCCCGCGGCGGAGCGGGCCGGGGGGGCCGCGCATGGTCGACGCGCCGGGCAAGATCACCCTCTGGGGGGTCGAGGTATTTGCCGCCACCGCCGAAGAGCGTTCGATCTCTGCCGCCGCGCGCCGCCTGGATGCCTCGCCCTCGGCAATCAGCCAACAACTCAGCAATCTTGAAAACGCCCTCGGCACCCGCCTCGTCGATCGCAGCGCGCGCCCCCTTGCGCTGACGCCCGCGGGCGGCGTGTTCCTGCTGCGGGCGCAAACGATCCTCAACGAAGCTGCTGAAGCGCGGGCCGAGTTGGCGATGAATGACCTGTCGCGCCTGTCCCGCTTCAACCTTGGCATGATCGAGGATTTCGATGCCGACGTGACGCCCCAGCTTCTGGCCGAGATGGGCGATACGCTGACCGGCACCCGCTTCCTGCTGGAAACCGGCGCGAGCCACCGCCTGTACGATCTGTTGGAAACCCGTGTTCTCGACGTGATCGTCGCCGCCGAAACCACCGCCGCGAGCAGCTGGGCCGAGGTGCACCCGCTGCTGGAAGAGCCGTTCATCGCCGCCGTTCCCAAAGGCGCGCTCGACGGGGCGGGGGATCCGCTCGCCACACTCCGCCCCATGCCGCTGATCCGCTACACCAAGCGCCACCTGATGGGACGCCAGATTGCAGCACACCTGGCGCGGCAGAACCTGACGCTCGACCACAGGTTCGAGCTCGACAGCTATCACGCCATCCTCGCCATGGTTGCCGCCGGGGCAGGGTGGTCGATCATGACGCCGCTGGGCTACCTGCGCGCGGGCCGGTTCCGCGACAAGGTGGATGTGATCGCGCTGCCGATGGCGCCGATGGCGCGCACGATTTCCCTGATCGCGCGCCGCGGCGTGCTGCATGACATGCCCGAACAGGTGGCCGCCCGTCTGCGGCCGCTGCTTACCGACCTGATCGTGGGCCCGGCAAAGGCGCGGATGCCCTGGCTAGGCGACGGCCTTCGCGTGCTCTGACATCACCTTGGCCGCCGCGCCCAAAAGGATCTCGGCGGTGAAATCGCATTCTTCGCCCGTCAGCCGGGCGGGCAGCCGCACATCGCAGGCCCGCATCAGCATCGCACGGGTCTTCGGCAATTCCGGTACATCGTCCAGGAACTGCCAGTTCCAGAACGCCCGCGCATTGTCGGCCGACATCCCGAAAACCTGCACCTTGACGCCTGCCTGACCCGCGACCTCGGCAAAGGCGCGTACATCGTCATCCGACATGCCCACCAGGTTGAACTGGATCGAATCCGGCGCGCGTTCCTCGGGGCCCAACGGATCGGGCACCGTGATCCAGGGCGAGCCGTTCAGCCGCCCGGCCACATAGTCGTGGTTCGCCCGGCCATCCCGCACCCGCCGCGCAATCTCACCCAGCTGCGGCCGGATGATCGCCGCCGACAGGTTGTTCAACCGCGTGTTGTACAGCGGCAGCTGGTTCTGCCAGGTCGCGAAATAGTCCTGCAGCACCGGGTGTTTTTTCCAGTTATGCTCATAGGCGCCCGACATGATCACCGCCTTGGCGATCAACTCCGCGTCGTCCGTAATCAGGATCCCGCCTTCGCCCGCATTCACCAGTTTGTAGGATTGGAATGAGAAACACCCCACGCGCCCGATCGTCCCGATCTTGCGCCCGTCCCACACGGTGCCCAGCGAATGGGCCGCATCTTCGATCACCGGGACACCTGCGGCATCTGCCAAGGCCATGATCGCATCCATGTCCGAGGTATGGCCGCGCATATGGCTGATCAGGACGGCGTCGATATCGCCCGTCAACTTGGCCTCGAAATCGGCCATATCAATCCGGTAATTCTCGCGCACTTCGACCAGCACCGGCACGCAATCTGCATGCACGACCGCCGACGGCACCGCTGCAAAGGTAAAGGCCGGGATCAGCACCTTCGCCCCGGGCTTCAGCCCCAGCGCCTTCATCGACAAAAACAGCGCCGCCGAACATGACGCGACGGCCAGCGCGTATTTCGCGCCCATAAGCTCGGCAAACTCGGCCTCCAAAAGGCTCACCGGCGCATCCGCAGGCGCGGTGTAGCGAAAGAGATCACCCGAGGTGAGCAACCGCTCAACCTCTGCACGGGCGGCTTCGGGGATGGGTTCGGCGTCATAAGCGTTGGGGGCGAGGGTCATATTCGGAAATCCTGAAAGTGATTTTCGGGATTTCTGTACATCAAGCGTGCGTCTAAGGCGAGGGAAATGGTGGTCCCGCGATCAATCGGGAGCAAACCGCGGCGAGTGCCGTTATTTAGCCACAGCGTCTTCGGACCGCTCCCTTGGGCGAAGCCAGCGGAAAACCCGCGCCGCCCCTAGGCCCCCCACTTCTGCTCGAATTTCTCCAGAATATGGTCAAGCTGGTTCCGCGTCGCCGGGTCCAGTGTAGACGTCCGCTCAAACTGGGTTCGACAGACATAGTAGTTCAGGTGGCTCGTAATCCGCCCGCGTTCGAGCGTTTTGGCCAGGATGTCCTGCGCGTCGATCTTCAGATCATCCAGGCTGATGTTCCAGCGGTCGAGGATCTCTTTGGTTTCGGCGTACCCATCGCCGTCTCGCGTGGCGTCCTGCATTTCCTTGATCCGGTGCCGGAGGGAGCGAGAAAGAGCGGCTTTCCCAGAGTTCTTGTGTGCCGCTGTCATTGCTCGGTACTCAGCGCGGATTTCTTCGGCTTCTTTAGGGGGCCATCTACCCTCGTCGACACCGGAATATAGGTCATTAAGCTCGTCCAAAGCTTTGGCCATCCGGTTGATCAGATCATTGCGCACATCGTGATCTCGTTGCCGACTAGGTCGTTACACATTCAGCAACAAATGCTCCCGCTCCCACGGCGAGATCACCTGCAAGAACTCGTCGTACTCGGCCTGCTTCACGATCTCGTAGACTTCGCAGAACCGCTCCCCCAGAACCTCGCGCATCTCGGGCGCGTCGCGGAACAGATCCAGCGCCTCGAACATCACCTTGGGCAAATCTTCCTCGCTGTCCTCATAGGCATCGCCTTTGAAGGACGGCCCCGCCCATTCCTCGTTCACCAACCCCAGATAGCCACAGGCCAGCGACGCCGCGATCCCGAGATAGGGGTTGCAATCCATCCCTGCGAGCCGGTTTTCCACCCGGCGGCTTTCCGGATCGCTGATCGGAATCCGCAATCCCGTGGTCCGGTTATCGCGCCCCCAGGCCAGGTTGATGGGGGCGGCGTGATCTTTCACGTACCGCCGATAGCTGTTCACATAGGGTGCCATGATCGCCACCACCTGCGGCAGGTGTTTCTGCAGGCCGCCGATGAACTGGAAAAACGCATCCGTCTCGCCGCCCTGCGGCCCCGAGAAGATGTTCTTGCCAGTCTCCTTGTCGATCACCGAGTGGTGGATGTGCATGGCCGAGCCCGGTTCACCCTCAATCGGCTTGGCCATGAAGGTCGCAAAGCAATCGTGCCGCAGCGCCGCCTCGCGGATCAGCCGTTTGAAGTAGAAGATCTCATCGGCCAGCTTCACCGGGCTGCCGTGGCGCAGGTTGATCTCGACCTGACCGGCCCCGCCTTCCTGCGTGATCCCGTCGATCTCAAACCCCTGCGCCTCGGCGAAATCATAGATGTCGTCGATCACCGGGCCGTATTCGTCGACCGCACTCATCGAATAGGCCTGCCGCGCCGCCGCCGGGCGCCCGGTGCGGCCCATCATCGCCTCGATGGGCTGGCGCGGGTCGATGTTGCGGGCGACCAGATAGAACTCCATCTCGGGCGCGACGATGGGTTTCCAGCCCTTCTTCTCATACATCTCCACCACCCGGCGCAGGACGTTGCGCGGCGCCATCGGGATGGGTTTGCCCGCCTGGTCAAACGCGTCGTGGATCACCTGCAGCGTCCAGTCCCCGGTCCAGGGCGCGGCCGAGGCGGTGTTGTAGTCGGGCTTGAGGATCATATCGGGCTCGGTAAAGCCCTCATCCCCTGCTGCCTCGCCCCAATCGCCGGTGATCGTCTGGTAGAAGATCGAATTGGGCAGGAAGAACCGCTTTTGCGTGGCGAACTTGGCCGCAGGCATCGCCTTGCCGCGCGCGATGCCGGGCAGGTCGCCGATGATGCATTCCACTTCATCCAGCGTGCGCCCGTCGAGGTAACGCTGCGCCGCCTCGGGGCATTTTTTCAGCCAGTCACCCATCCCGCGCCCTCCGAAAGAAATCGCCGATTTCCTGGGCCATCCGCGCCCGGCCATCGGGCTGCCCCATTGCGTCGGCGGCGGACTTCAACAGATCATCGATGCCCATCGTCGGCCCCCGCGCCTCGATCAGCACCCGGATCGCATCGTCGTCATATTCGGGATGCGCCTGCACTGTCAGTGCGCGGTCGCCATAGGCCAGTGCGGCGTATTGGCAGAACGCGTTTCCGGCCAGAACCTCGGCATCCTCGGGCAGGTCGGTCACCTGGTCCTGGTGCCAGGCATTCAGCCGCACCGTCTCGCCGCCCCAGTCGTAATCGGTGGGCCCCACGGACCAGCCTTGGCTGAACTTCTCGACCTTGCCCCCCAGCGCCTGGGCGAGGATCTGATGCCCGAAACAGATCCCAACAATCGGCACCCGCGCTGCATAGGCGTCGCGCAGAAACACCTCCAGCTTCGAGATCCAGGGCAAATCCTCATAGGCCCCGTGACGCGAGCCGGTGATCAGCCAGCCATCGCAATCATGGACCGAGGCGGGGAAGATGCAGTCGATCACATCGAAGGTGGCAAAGCTCAGCCCCTGACCTGCGAGGAACAAGGCAAAGTAGTCCGAATAATCCCCCACAGCCGCGCGCATGGCCGGGGCGGCGTGGCCGGTTTGCAGGATACCGATCTGCATGAAACACCACCAAGAGTTGAAAGTTGGCGCACGCTAGCCGGTCGGGCTGGGGGCGTCAAATTGGCGGGCACCCGCTATCGCATCAGCTGGGGCCGATACCGTACCCGGCTGCGCCGCTCTTGCGGCAGATGGCGGGTCAAACGCCGGTTCACCAGCCCGAAAAGCCCGATAATCACCAGCGTTAGTAGGATAAAATACCCTGCAACAATCGGGTAGGCGATGAAGGGATTGAACGTCTTGTCGGCAAAGAAATTCGCGTAATACAGCGCATCGCCCCGCTGCTGCCACGCCGGAAAGCCGGAAAAGAACACCAGCGTCGTTGCCTGGAACAGAAAGATCGCCTCGTTGGTATAGGCCGGCCAGGCCAGCCGCAGCATCGTGGGCCAGGTCACCCGCCGAAACTTGTCCCACCCCGACAGCCCATAGGCATCCGCCGCCTCCAGATCGCCGCGCGGCACGCTGCGCAATGCGCCGTAGAAGATCTCGCCCGAATAGGCGGCTGTGTTCAGAAACAGCACGATCAACGCGCCCAACCAGGCCGAGGTGAACGGGTCAAAGAAGGGATATTCGCTCTTGAGGCTGAGAAACAGGAAGTAGGCAAAGAAGAACTGGATAAACAGCGGCGAGCCCCGGAAGATCAGCACGAACCACTCGGACAGTTTGCGCACCGGGGTAAAGGTTGCGGCTTTGCCCATGGCGACGGCGGTGGCCATGAAGAAGCCGAAGAACATCGCCAGCACGCCGAAATAGATGTTCCAGATCATCCCCGATCCGATCAGGGTGAAATGCTGGCACAGCGTAAAGCCTTCGCGCGGCAACAGCCGCTCGCCGATCCCGATCGAGCGCAGGCCATATTCGGCGATCGTTTCCCAACAGCTCATGCCTCGGCCCTCTGACGCTCGCCGCCCAGCGTGGCTTGGCCGTGGCTCAGCCGCCGCATGATCCGCTCCAGCACCACCTCGCTCAGCTTGGTAAAGCCCAGGTAAAAGACGAGAAGCGCGAGGAAGTACCACACCCGCCAGTCGCCATGGGGGTAGTCGGTGAACCGGGGCAGGGCGGTTCCGCCCAGTTCGCGCGCCCAGTAGACGATGTCTTCCACGCCCAAGAGGAACAAGAGCGGCGTGGCCTTGATCAGGATCATCCACAGGTTCGACAGCCCGGGCAGCGCATAGACCCACATCTGCGGCACAAGGATGCGCCAGAAGGTCTGGCGCTCGGTCATGCCATAGGCCTCGGCCGTCTCAAGCTGCGCCCGGGGGACGGCCCGCATCGCGCCGAACAGGACATTGGCCGTGAACGCGCCATAGACGATGGCAAAGGTCAGCACGGCCAGAGAGAACCCGTAGATCTCGTGCACCCATTGCGGCGAGGTTGAAAGCGGCAGCTTGGCCGCCGCGCAGACGATGAAGTCATTGCCCTGGCGGATCGGCTCCTGCCATTCGGGGCACTTCACCTCGTGGCGGATCCACTCAAACGCCTGGTCGAGCGCGATGACGAAGAACAGGAAAAACGCGATATCCGGTACGCCGCGGACGATGGCGATATAGCCCTTGCCCAGCCAGGCCACCGGCGGGATCGCGGATCGGGCGGCAATCGCCCCGGCGAAGCCAAAAAACAGCGCCGCAGGGGCGGTGATCGCCAAAAGCAGCAAGACGGTCCCGAAGGACACGTACATCATCGCGTGCTTGCCCGTGGTCAGATAGCAGGCAAACCATTGAAAATTGGCAAGAACGGAAGGGTCAGAGCAGAATTCAAACATCTAGCGGTTAATCTTCCTGCCCCGAACGGTCGATGTCCTTATATCAGGCGCACCCCGAAGTAGATGCTGCTGGGAGCTGTGGTTCGGGGGGCGTTGCACCCGGGTGCCATCGGTCAATGCGCGTGGAAACGGGCCCATGGGTCCCCGACGCGTCCTGAAATCGCGGAGTTGCGGTCTATCCGCGGTAAAGATGCGGGTCCCGCAGCTCGCAAGGCCATCACCCGGCGGTGTACCGCCGGGCTGCCTGTCGAAACGCGGGGCCCGCCAAAGCAAGGGCTCACTCGAACTGCGAGCTGACTTCCCATTTCGCGATCATCGCGTTCAGCGAGCCATCGTCCTTCATCGACTGGATCGCCGCGTCGAACTTGGCCTTGAGTTCGCCATCGGTTTCCCGAATGCCCATGCCGACACCGCCGCCAAGCGACACTTCGGGGCCGACAAAGCTCAACTCGCCATCGGCGTCCACGATGGGGGCAAGGAACGACTGATCGGCCAGCACAGCGTCTGCTTCGCCGTTCTTCACCGCTGCAATGGTTTCGTCCGGCGTCGCAAACTCCACCAGCGTGGCACCGCTTTCGGCGATGTAGCCTGCCTGGATCGTGCCGGTCTGGGCGGCGATGACACCGCCTTCCAGGTCCACGCCATCGGACATCGCGACATAGGCCGAGGGGTCGGGCGGCGTGTAGCTTTGGGTGAAGTCGATCACCTCGTCACGCTCATCCGTGATCGACATGCCGGCGATGATCACGTCGTAGTTGCCCGAAACGAGGTTCGGGATGATCGAATCCCAATCGTTGGTCACCCACTCGCACGTCAGCTCGGCACGGGCGCACAGCTCATCGCCCAGTTCGCGTTCGAACCCGTCCACCTCACCGGAATCGTTGATGAAATTCCACGGAGGGTAGGCGCCCTCGGTCCCCATGCGGACCATGTCCTGGGCAAAGGCGCCCCCGGCGGTAATCGCCAGGGCGGCAGCGGAAAGGATCAGGTGTTTCATGTTTGTAATCTCCCTAAGACACCATGGGTTCAGGCCGGAGCAGTCGCAGACAGAAACTGCCGCAGCCGGTCGGTTTTCGGGTTGCCGAACACCTCGTCCGGCGGCCCTTCTTCTTCGATGCGGCCCTGGTGCAGAAACACGACGTGATCGGACACATCGGCTGCAAGCCGCATATCATGTGTAACGATAATCATGGTGCGCCCCTCGCGCGCCAAATCCTTGATCACCTTGACGACCTCTTGTTCCAGCTCGGGATCCAGGGCCGAGGTGGGTTCGTCAAACAATAGGGCGCGCGGCTCCATGCACAAAGCGCGGGCAATTGCCGCGCGCTGTTGCTGGCCACCAGACAGCTGCGCGGGATAGACGTCGCATTTGTCGCCGATGCCCACCTTGCCCAGATATCCCCGCGCCGCCTGTTCCACATCCGCCTTGTCGCGGCCCATCACCGTGACGGGCGCCTCCATGACATTTTGCAGGATGGTCATATGCGCCCACAGGTTGAACTGCTGGAACACCATCGACAGGTTGGTGCGAATGCGCGTGACCTGCGCGCGATCGGCCGGATGGCGCCGCAGACCTTCCCCGCGCCACGCGATCGGTTCGCCTTCGAACAGGATTTCGCCTTGCTGGCTGTCTTCCAGCAGGTTCGCGCAGCGCAAAAGGGTGGACTTGCCCGAGCCCGAGGACCCGATGAGCGACACCACATGCCCCTTGGCAGCCGTCATCCCAACGCCCTTGAGAACCTCAAGGGCGCCGTAGCTTTTGTGCAAGTCGCGGATTTCGATCACGGGTGGGGTGGTCACCAGGTATCAAATCCCAAAAATTAGTTGTCCCGAACATTAGTTTAAGTCGGGAATAGCCCCCGGTTGCAATCGTTTAAGTTGTTTTTGTCAGCAAAACTGTCCGGTTGTGACTTATTTCAGCGGTTTCGGCGGAAGCGGCACGTCCAGATAGGCCGCGCGCGGGATCTGGGCGAGCCCGATCAACCCGGTATCCGCGCGTGCCGCATCGGTCATGGCGGCAATGGCGCTTTGCGTTGCGCGGGCCAGGGCGGCTGCGTCTCCGGCCCTTGTGATCAAGGGCAAACCGGGGCGCGGCGTGGTGGTCGCGACCACATGCAGCTTTGCGGCCACCCCGTCCCATCGGGTGATCATGCGCCAGGTCACGGCATCGAGAAACGCGATGTCGGCCCTGCCCTCGGCCACGGCCTGCGCGGATGCGGCATGCGCCCCGCTGCAAAGGTAGCCGCCAAAGCGCAAACCACCCGCAAACTCCATCGCCGCCGCCCATCCGGATTGCGACAGACCCTCGTTATAGGCCAACCGCAATGCACCAAAATCGTCCGGAAGGCTTTCTCCCAGCCGCATCACCGCGACTGAGCGGTAGAAGCCGGGGTTGCAGCCGTCGATGCCGTAATCCGGGGTGCCCACAAGCGTGACCTGATCGGCCAGCCGCGCCCGATAGGGCAGACCGCAGGTGTGCGACAGCACCAGTTCCGGCGCGGTCCACTGTGCCCAAGGATCACCGCCATAGGTCAACGTTTCGGGGCTGGGGCCAGGGTAGGCCGCCCGGATGCTGTCCCACAGTGCTGCATAATGGGCCCGCGTCTCGGGCCGGTCGTACATCGCCAGGCTGGCGATCATCCCCGCGCGGCTTCGACCCGCTTGCGGGCAAGGTTCGAGTCGCGGTCATTGACGCCCAGAAGGTTGGCCACAAGCCGCAGCAAGGCGTCTTCTTCCTCGTCGCGCACGCCATCGGCCAACACGACATCCCACATCGCCTCGATCACCGCCTCGCGGTCCTCGTACGGCACCGCATCCTTGATCGCGCGGGTAAAGCGCACGGTGTCGGGGGCCTCGCGTTCGAGCGTCTCACCATCGCGGCGCAGTGCGCTGGCCTCAAACGGCGACAGGCCATAGCGCTTGGCCATCAGCCGGTCGATGCGGCGGCTCTCTTCCTCGGCATATTCCCCATCCGATCGCGCGATGCGCACCAAAAGCGCTGTGAGCGCGAGGCGCGCGTCGGCATCCTGCAACGGTTCGGGATCGGGCTGTGTGAGGCGGTTCAGAAACTCTGCAAACATGCACCGGATATATGCCGCCCGGGCGGAAACGAAAACCCATGGCGGTCAAGGGCCGCTCAACTGCAGATCGCGCTGGATCGAAATCCAAGCGCGATCGCACAGAAGAACTGTCTACACAGACGCCGGTGTGCTACGGCTTCCGCCACGATGACCGTTAAGCCAGCAAACCGCGGCGAAGTTCGGACAACAACTCTCCCACTTGTGACGCTTCTGAGAAGGCCGGGCGTTTACGATTTTGGCGGCGGTTTGGGCGGTCGTTAAAATTCGCGGACAATAAGCGGAAATTTGCTGCCACCCCCTTGAAATGTGGCGGGATTGTCGCCCCAGGCGCGACAATCACCGGCACAGTTTGCGCATCTTTCCCGTCTTGGGCGTGCCACAATTCGATTGGTGGCCTGTGCGCAACAAACTGTTTTCACCTGAGCCGTACGATTTGTCCCAAATATTCGTTCGGATCGCGCCATCCAATCGCAAGATCATGATCAAAGATCAGATCGTCGATCGCGATTCCGGCGGGGTCCGCATTGGTGATCGTGATCCCCGCGATATCGGGCTCTTCGCCCGCGCGCACAAACCCATAGGCCTTGCGCCCCCATCCCAGCGTCACCGGCATGGACGCAATCAGCCGGGCATCGCGGGTAAAGAACTGAACCGTCATCGCGCCGGGCCGCCCGGCGCCATCGCGGGGCTGTGGCTCGGCCGCGACGCGAAAGCCCAACGCAAACTGATCGCGGTCAAACAGCACCGCCACCGCGCCCTCGCCCTCGGCATTGATGGCCGGATAGCCCGGCGGCGCGAGGCCCTGAAGTTGGTTTGAGAGCTGATAGATGAGCGAGATCGACAGGTTCTGCCCATCCGCCCCCGCCGCCAGCGCCAGCGGCGCGTCCGCCAACGGCCCGACCCGGTCAAACCCGTCCTCTTGCCAGATCAACTGCCCCTGAAACCGTTCCCCCATCGCCGCGCCCTCGACCCGCTGGATCCCGTCGATCTGCACACCGGGGGACAGGCGGCGCGGGAAATCCTCAAAATCCACGCGGGTGACAAGGCGCGGTTCGAGATCGGCGTAGGGGACAAGCGTGATGGGCTCTGCCGTTGCAGGCAGGGCGAGGGTGAAAAGGGCGAATAGCGCGCGCATTGGGGGAGGGTAGCGCGGGCTCGCCCAACTGCGAAGATCGAATTTTCGGCAGTTCCAGTCTGATAGTGGCCTACACCAACCGCGACACCTCCGTCGCCGCCCGCACGAAATCCGCGAACAGCGGATGCGGGGCGAAGGGTTTGGATTTCAGTTCGGGGTGGAACTGTACCCCGATGAACCAGGGGTGATCGGCCACCTCGACGATCTCGGGCAGGCGGCCGTCGGGCGACATTCCCGAAAAGCACAGCCCTTCTTTTTCCAGCTTTTTTCGGTACTTGATGTCCACCTCATAGCGGTGGCGATGCCGTTCCTCGATCACCGTATGGCCATAGACCTCGGCCACCTTCGATCCCTGCGCGAGGTTCGCGGTATAGGCGCCCAGGCGCATCGTGCCGCCCTTGTCGTCATCGACCTTGCGCGCCACGGTGTGGTTGCCCTGCACCCATTCCTTGAGGTGATAGACCACCGGCTCGAACCGTTTCTTGCCCGCTTCGTGGTCGAACTCTTCGGATCCCGCGCTTTCCAGGCCGGCGAGATTGCGCGCCGCCTCGATGACCGCCATCTGCATGCCCAGGCAGATCCCCAGATAGGGGATCTTCTTTTCGCGGGCGAACTTGGCCGCTTTGATCTTGCCCTCGGTGCCGCGCTCGCCAAAGCCGCCGGGCACCAGGATGGCGTGGAAGCTCTCGAGATAGGGGGCAGGGTCCTCGCGCTCAAAGATTTCCGCATCGATCCATTCGGCCCGCACGCGGACGCGGTTGGCCATGCCGCCATGGGTCAGCGCCTCGGCAATCGACTTATAGGCGTCCTCAAGCTGGGTGTATTTGCCGACAATCGCCACGCGCACCTCGCCCTCGGCGTTGGTGATGCGGTCGTGCACATCTTCCCAGCGGGCGAGGTTGGGCTTGGGCGCGGGCGCGATCTGAAACGCATCAAGCACTGCCTGATCCAGCCCCTCGCGGTGATAGGCCAAGGGCGCTTCGTAGATCGACTTGAGATCAAGGGCGGCAATCACCGCCTCGGGGCGCACATTGCAAAAGAGCGCAAGCTTGTCGCGCTCTTTCTCGGGGATCGGGCGTTCGGACCGGCAAACAAGGATGTCAGGCGCGATGCCGATTGAGCGCAGTTCCTTGACCGAGTGTTGCGTTGGCTTGGTCTTGAGCTCGCCGCTCGCCGCGATCCAGGGCAGCAACGTCAGGTGCATGAAGATGCACTGGCCGCGCGGCTTGTCCTGGGCAAACTGGCGGATCGCTTCGAAAAACGGCAGGCCTTCGATATCGCCGACGGTGCCGCCGATCTCGCACAGCATGAAATCCACCTCATCCTCGCCGATCGAGATGAAGTCTTTGATTTCATTGGTCACATGCGGGATCACCTGGATCGTCTTGCCCAGGTAGTCGCCGCGCCGCTCATTCTCGAGCACGTTGGAATAGATCCGGCCCGAAGACACGCTGTCGGTGCCGCGCGCATGCACGCCGGTGAAGCGTTCGTAGTGGCCAAGGTCGAGATCGGTTTCCGCGCCGTCATCGGTGACGAAGACCTCGCCATGTTCAAACGGGCTCATCGTGCCGGGATCGACGTTGAGGTAGGGGTCAAGCTTGCGCAGCCGAACGCTATAGCCGCGCGCCTGCAGCAACGCGCCCAAAGCCGCCGAGGCAAGGCCCTTGCCAAGCGACGACACCACACCACCAGTGATGAAAACGAACCGAGCCATAGTCTGTGGGAACCCCGCGCGCCGTGTTGGTGACCCTGGACGCATGCGCTGCGCCAACCGGTCTCACGGGACTTGAGCAATAAAAGATTCGCGCCCCGCTCACAAGGGGCGGATCGCAAGATGATGTGTTACGAGGCCGATTGCCCCGCTAGACCTGTGCGAAACTACTCAACCGGCGGTGGCGCCAGCAGTCCGCCATCGGCCGGTGGCGGCAACAGATCGCCCGCGGGGGGCAGCACCGGTGCACCGCCTGCGGGCGCCTCGATCCCCAAACGGTCGATGACCGATGTATCGGCCGAATTCTGCGCCGCGATGATCGTCAGCGTGATCGAGGTGATGGTGAAGGCCACGCCGAACACCCAGGTCAGCTTGCCCAAAGCGGTGACCTGCCCGCGCGAGGACACGCCGCCCCCGCCGCCGCCCATGCCCAGACCACCGCCTTCGGAGCGCTGCAAAAGCACTACGCCGATGAGGCACAGGGCGAGGATCAGATGCACGATCAGGACAACGTTTTCCATGGGGCGGTGGGCCTTGCCATTGCGGATTTGGGGTATCTAAAGGCGCCGGGGCCCCTTCGCAAGCGGTGTTTGCGCACGAGTTTCACCGTGCGCCGCTTTGCCTTGGGGATATCCCGGCGGCAGCGCGGCGGCGCCCCGCGCAAGGCCCGCTATTCGTCGATGTCGTCGACGTCCGTTTGCCCGGTCAGCTTGCGCCGGATGATGCTCCACGACAGCCCGATCCCAAGCACCAGAGACAGCGCCAGAAGCGCGAGCCAGACGGTGACGCTGGGATTTTCCAGCGTGAGAATGCCCCAATCAATCAGCACCCAGACCAGCGCCCCGAAAAGCGCCGCGACCAAGAGCATCCCGGCCACGCCGATCGAGCGGAAGGTGGCGCGCAGATAGATCACATAGCCCGCGAACAGTACCAGCCCGACCAGTACGACCTGCGGCATCTGCGTGTCGAAGTTATGCGTGGCCCAGTGGATAAAGTTGATCTGGGTTGGATTGAAAGTCGCCGCCAACAGCACAAAGGCAATCAGCCAGCGCAGTACAAAGCCCATCGGGTGTTCTCCTTTGGCGCGATCATTGTCGCGGTCGGGCAGGCGTGTCTACCCCGCCAAATCGCGCCTTTCGCCAGGGTGGCAGGCCCGCTATACCGGCGCGGGTTTGCGCAGCGAAGGGAACACGCATGGCCAATGTGGTGGTGGTCGGCGCCCAGTGGGGTGACGAGGGCAAGGGCAAGATCGTCGACTGGCTAAGCGAGCGCGCCCATGTCATCGCGCGCTTTCAGGGCGGCCACAATGCGGGCCACACGCTGGTGATCGATGGGGCGGTCTACAAGCTGCATGCGTTGCCGTCTGGCGTTGTGCGGGGTGGCAAGCTGAGCGTGATTGGCAACGGTGTTGTGCTCGATCCTTGGCATCTGGTCGACGAGATCGAGACGGTTCGGGCGCAAGGGGTGGAGATCACGCCGGAGACGCTGAAGATCGCCGAGAACACGCCGCTGATCCTGCCGATCCATGGCGAGTTGGATCGGGCGCGCGAGGCGCAGAACTCGGTCGCCAAAATCGGGACCACAGGGCGCGGGATTGGCCCGGCCTATGAGGATAAGGTGGGACGCCGTTCGGTGCGGGTCGCCGATTTGGCCGATGAGGCGACGCTTGAGACGCGGGTCGGGCGGCTCTTGGTCCACCACGACGCGCTGCGGCGGGGACTGGGCCTGCCCGAGGTCGATCGCGCCGCGTTGGTGGCCGCGCTGAAAGAGGTCGCGCCCAAGATCCTGCCCCATGCCGCGCCCGTCTGGAAAGAGCTCAACGACCGCCGCCGCGCGGGCCAGCGGATCCTGTTTGAGGGCGCACAGGGCGCGCTCTTGGATGTCGATTTCGGAACCTACCCGTTCGTGACCTCCTCCAACGTCATCGCGGGGCAGGCGGCGACGGGGACGGGGATCGGGCCGGGGTCGGTCGACTTTGTGCTGGGGATCGTCAAGGCCTACACCACCCGCGTCGGCGAAGGCCCGTTCCCGACCGAGCTCTTTGACGCCGATGGGCAAAGGCTGGGTGAGCGGGGGCATGAATTTGGCACCACCACGGGCCGCAAGCGCCGCTGCGGCTGGTTCGACGCGGTGCTGGTGCGCCAGACCTGCGCGACCAGCGGGGTCAACGGGATTGCGCTGACCAAGCTTGATGTGCTCGATGGCATGGCCGAACTGAAGATCTGCACCGGGTATGAGCTCGACGGTGAGATGCTCGACTACCTGCCCACCGCCGCCGACAAACAGGCGCGGGTGACGCCGGTTTACGAGACGATGAAGGGCTGGGACGAAAGCACCGCAGGCGCGCGCAGCTGGGCCGATCTGCCGGGCGAGGCGGTCAAATACGTCCGCCGGATCGAAGAGTTGATCCAGTGCCCCGTGGCGCTACTTTCCACATCACCCGAAAGGGATGACACGATCCTTGTCACCGACCCGTTTGAGGACTGATGGCCCTGAGTTACAAAGCCCGCCGCCGCTGGTCGCTGGTGATCCTGCTGGTTGGATTGCCGCTGTATATCGTGGCGGCCGTGACGATCATGAACTGGCTCGGCCGGCCGCCCCTGTGGGTCGAGTTCGGGGTATATCTCGCATTGGGGATCGTCTGGGCACTGCCGTTCAAGGCGATCTTCAAGGGTGTGGGGCAGGCGGATCCGGATAAGGTGGAGTAGGGGGTTCCCCGCACCAAGACCCCCGCGCCAGCTTCCCCGGCGCCGGGTTTCAACCGTCCTGATTGTATCGCATACGGGCCCAAGGCCCCGGATAAGTGGCGGCGCCGCCGGAACGGATGCCGTCGGGGTTTCCCCCGAAGTCCTGATGCGCAAGCCCGCGTCGTGACGCGGGCGCGGACCGCCCCCATGCTCTGTCACCGCATCGGGGGCCGGTCTCCTGGTCGTGGTGAGGCCTCGGCGCGGGGTTGTAGGGGGCATCGGCAAACAAGCGGTGACCTGACCGTGCGGTGTGTTTTTAGGTGGAGGGGAACTATCGGATGACTGCTTTGAGCCCAAAGACGGCTTTTTCCTTTGTGCGTCACATCAACTGAACCGCGAAAAGACAAATTTGCGCTGCACGAGCTCAGTAATCGGCAAATCGTCATCGTTATTGACTGTCGCGTACGAACTGACCTGATCGCCAGCTTTGGCCCGGTCGGCCTATGTAGACCTAGCGGCTTGCACCAAAGCGGCTTCCACCCGCGTCCCGGGGAAATCCGGCAACACTTTCGCAAACTGCGAGCCGTCCAGACAGTGCGGCGTATCCCAAAGATATCGCATCTCCAAAAGACCCCGCAGCATTGGCCAGACGGGTGCTGCCATCCTTAACGGCCACCAGTTCATACGTGCCGCCCTGATGTTACGTGAAAGCGCTCTGGAGAGGATTTTGGCAATCTCCGCGCCGGTCAGCGTGTACCCGGGGAAAGGGATGTCGGCAAACTGCGGCAAGTCATGCCTTTTCTCCGACAGAGCGACGGCTGTGCGCGCGACGTCAGGCAGAAATGCCCAGGCATGGGGCACATCGAGGGGCCCCGGGTAGTCGATCCGACCCCTTCTCAAAGGTTTGGTAATAATCCGATCGAACCAGTTTCCTGACGCCTCGGTATCGAGAAAATCACCGGCCCTGAGAATGATGGTTTTGACGCCCGATGCGCGGTAACGCTCTTCCATCTCGATGCGCAGGCGACCAAGCGGGTTTGACGCAAGACGGGGCGAGTTTTCGGACCAGGGTGGCTCAACCACGGCCCCAAAAACATAGACATTACCCGGAACAAGGACGGTCGTTTGATGCGGCCGCGCGGCGTCGATCACCCGCTGGTGAATTTGCAGAAGTTCCTTGTGCCACGTGGTGTAGTCCGGCGGGTTCCATGCATTCACTACAACATCGGCTTGGCCCACAGCATCTCCAAGGTCGCCGCGCGCGCGGTCGAAATGCTGAACTGACCATCCAGCGGCCTTGAACGCCATAGAAGCATGCCGCCCGAACCTTCCGTTCGCGCCAAGGATAAGGGCCGTTTGGGTCATCACCATCTCCATTTCCAGTGGATGCGATGCCGATATGCCGTGCTAGAGTGCCAGAGGAAATTGCATATTCATGTATAGTATGTGTTCATTAACGAATGTCTGAGAAACGTCCCCTCGACTGGTCATTGGTTCAGAGTTTCCTTGCTGTCGCCGAGACAGGATCGCTGTCCGGGGCCGCGACCGCGCTCGGACAAAGCCAACCCACGCTCGGCCGACACATTCGCGCGCTCGAAGCCACGCTTAAGCTTGAGCTTTTTGAGCGCCACCGTCGCGGCCTCAGGCTGACGGCCGCCGGACAGACAATTCGACCCGCCGCGGAGCAAATGCGCGAGGCCGTCCATCTCCTGTCCATGACGGCCGAATCGCAGTCGCAACAGTTGAACGGCACAGTCCGCATCGCGTCGTCTGTTTTCGCGGCACATCACGTTCTCCCAGCGGTTTTGGAAGACCTGCGCATAGCGGAACCGGGGATATCGCTCGTGGTACAGCCAAGTGACGAAAGCGAAAATTTGACCTTTCGAGATGCTGACATCGCGGTACGCATGTATCGACCGCGACAACAGGATCTCGTGGCACGACATTTGGGTGATGTGCGGATGGGGATCTTTGCGTCCCAGAGTTACGCCGCCCGCCATCCGCTCCCGAAGATGACCGACGACCTCTTGGCGCATGACCTTGTCGGATATGACCGATCCCCCTTGATCATTGACGCGATGCGCAATCTTGGGATCCACGTGACACCGGATGACTTTGCTGTTCGATGCGACAACCAGAGCGCATATTGGGAACTCGTGCGCGCAGGAGCGGGAATTGGCTTCACCCAGGCTCACGTCGGACGGGCCGATCCCCTGACGATCGAGATTCATCCCATCGACATGGAGCTGCCAACGCTACCACTCTGGCTCACTGCGCACGAGACGGTCAGGCACATCCCACGGGTTGATCGGATCTGGATGCTGCTGGCCAACGCATTGAGCGAATTCCTCAAGGACATTGACAAAGGATGACGCATGCGCGGCAACTCGAGACTCAACTGCGCTTGCTCTGAGTTCAATTCATGCGAACGGCAGCTCCGTCTCGCATAGCCGACACCTAGCCAGCGGTTGAGGACGCGCACATCGCTACTGCTAAGCCGCGGTCCTCGAACGACGAGACACCCACCTGAGCGCCGGATTTCTGCAGCAAGCTGGCATGTATTGAGACCACTGCAGAGACCCGGCTAACGCAATTTCCAGCAATTCGACGTCATGGACAAACTCATCAAAGTTCCTCACAAAATCAGTAATTTGTGAGATTTCTTGCGCTTCCGCTATCCTTTTTGCCCGAACATCACCTTCTGCGCGGCCAGCTCTTCTTCACGGGACCTTGTGCGGTTGCGCAGCTCTTGCCCGACGGCAAAGCCGGCCACCACGCCCGGGCGGGCGCCGACAGCGTCGAGCCAGCGGGCGAAGTGCGGCTTGTCGTCGAGCGTCTGCTGCTGGCCTTCCCAGCCCTTGCACCAGCCCCACAGCGCCATATCCGCGATCGAATAGAAATCGCCCGCGACGTATTCGTTGTCGGCGAGCCGGTCGTTCGGTACCCGGTAGAGCCGCCCGACCTCGTTGCGGTAGCGATCCTGGGCATAGGGCAGGACCTGTGGCGGCTCCATCGTGGGGGCGTATTTCAGGAAGTGATGCGCCTGCCCTGCCATCGGGCCCACGCCGCCCATCTGCCACATCAGCCATTCCTCGACAGCCACGCGCTGACGCTCGGTCTCGCCATAGAACTGGCCGGTCTTGCGGGCGAGGTATTGCAGGATCGCGCCGGATTCAAAGATCGAGATCGGCGCGCCATCGGGCCCCTCGGGATCGGTGATCGCGGGCATCCGGTTGTTGGGGGCGATCTTCAGGAAATCGGGATCGAACTGGTCGCCCTTGCCGATGTCGATGAAATGCGTGGTGTAGGGCAGGCCCATCTCTTCCAACGCGATGGAGACTTTCCAGCCGTTGGGCGTGGGCCAGTAGAACAGGTCGATAGGGGCGGGCATGGGCGATCCTTTGGTGGTTACACCCCTAGGATGAAGCGTTTCGCAGCAAGGGCAAGGGGGGCATCTCGCGCGGGATCAGCCGGGGCGCCCGTTGCGGCGCCGGCGCAGGCAGGGCCGCCGACAGGGTGCGCAGGCACAGCCGGTCCCGCAGGATCGCGGTGTAAAGCGCGAAGAGGCCCGGGCGCATATAGCCGGACCAGTGGCAAAAGGTGCGCTTGGGTGGCGGAATGCGAAACCCCAGCGATTTCAGGGCGCTGCGGGTGGCGTCATCGTCGATGCGCAGGTCATGCCACCCATCGGGCGCGTCCGGCAGCCCGGTGCCGATGGCGGTGTCGAACCGGGTGGGCGGCTGCAACAGGCGTTCGAACAGCAGGTCGAACAGATCGTTTTCGCGGCTGATGATATTCACAATCTCGGCATGTCGCCCCGCAGATGTGCCCACTGCGTTGCGCGCCTGCGCACGGAACTCGGCCCCCGACAACAGGATCATCCGCCCGATATCGCCCGCGCGCAGGTGGTGCAGGCCCGACAGGGCCACACGGGCGCCCAGACTGTGGGCAAAAAGATCAACGGGCCCGCGATGGTGCTGGCGGACCTCGGCGATCACGTCGGCCAATGTCGCGCCCGCCGCGCGGGCCGCGCCAGCGGCGTGCCAGATCGTGTCGCGCGCGTGCCAGCCAAAGGCGATGCAAAGCCCTTCACGGGCATCGCCCCGGCCAAAACCCAGATGCCGCGGCCAGGACAGGGTGCGCCCGCCGCGCAGGGGTTTGAGCGCATAGAGCAGCTGGTGCGGATCGCTGGCGGGCAGGCGCGGTGAATACTTGTAGCCGTGCACCAGCACGATCACCGGGGCGCCTGGGGATAAGTCACGCAAGGCTGTGGACAACCCGGCCCGTCCCGAACCGGTTGCCACACCGTCTATCGCATTGATCTCTATGACGGGCATCGCGCACCACCACTAGATGTTGTGGTGATCCTCTAGGCCCGACATACGACAGGCGCATGACGTGTCTGTTACAGGCCCGTGACGGTGCTTGACCGCCACAAGGGGGCGCAGTAAGCCGCACACCGTGGCGATTTGTTCACCGGATTGCGGGCCACGTTAAACATGCCGCTAAAGAGGTCAGGGACAGACTGCCCCCGACGCTCGCGCCCGGGGGCTTTTTGTTGGAGGCGGCGATGGCCGACGATTGGAACACCCGAACGAAACTTGTGCATTCCGGCGCCCGCCGCAGCCAATATGGCGAGGTGTCAGAGGCGATCTTTCTGACGCAAGGCTTTGTCTATGACAGTGCCGAGGCCGCCGAGGCGCGGTTTTTGCAGGCGGGCGCGGATGAGTTCATCTATGCCCGCTATGGCAACCCCACGGTGCGGATGTTCGAGGAACGGATTGCCGCGCTCGAAGGGGCCGAGGACGGGTTTGCCACGGCCAGCGGCATGGCGGCGGTGAACGGGGCGTTGGTGTCGATGCTGAAGGCGGGCGATCACGTCGTATCGGCCCGCGCGCTGTTTGGATCCTGTCTGTACATCCTCGAAGAGGTGCTCACGCGGTACGGCGTTGAGGTGACCTTTGTCGACGGCACCGATCTTGCCGCGTGGGAGGGGGCGATCCGGCCCGACACCAAGGCGGTGTTCTTGGAAACCGTGTCGAACCCGACGCTTGAAGTGATCGACCTGAAGGCGGTGTCTGCCCTGGCGCATGCGGTCGGCGCCACGGTTGTGGTCGACAACGTCTTTGCCACCCCGATCTTTTCGCGCGCGTTAGAGATGGGGGCGGATGTGGTCGTCTATTCGACGACCAAGCATGTGGACGGGCAGGGCCGCGCGCTGGGCGGGGTGATCCTTGGTCGCCGAGAGTTCATTCGCAAGACGGTCGAGCCCTATCTCAAGCATACCGGCGGCGCGATGAGCCCGTTCACCGCCTGGATCATGCTCAAGGGGATGGAGACGCTGGATCTGCGTGTGCGGGCCCAGGCCGATGGCGCGCTGGCGTTGGCGCAGGCGCTCGAGGGTGACAACCGATTGACCCAGGTGATCTATCCCGGCCTTGCTGCGCATCCGCAGCACGAGATTGCGCGCGCGCAGATGGGGTCAGGCGGGACCATGATCGCGCTTGAGATCGCGGGCGGGCAGGCGGCGGCGTTCCGCTTCCTCAATGCGCTGGATATCGTGACGATTTCCAACAACTTGGGGGATGCCAAAAGCATCATCACCCACCCGGCGACGACAACCCATCAGCGGCTGAGCGACGACCAGCGGGCGCATTTGGGGATCACGCCGGGGCTGGTGCGGCTGAGCGTCGGGATCGAGGATCCCAGCGACCTTTTGGCCGATATCCGCGGGGCGCTGGAGGCGGTGTGACGCCGCGCATCCGGCCATACCGGACGACGGATGCAGAGGCCTTGGCCGCGCTTTTCCATCGCGCGGTGCATGTCGGAACGGCGGGGGCCTACACCGCCGAGCAACGCGCGGCCTGGGCGCCGCGTGTGCCCGAGGTGTCGGCGTGGGACGCGCGGCTGGCTATGGCGACTACGTTCGTTGCCGAGGTGGACGGGAAGTCGGCGGGCTTTATGACGCTTGATCCTGACACCGGCTATATCGACCTGGCCTTTGTCGCGCCCGAGATGGCGGGGCAGGGTGTTGGCCGGGCGCTTTATGGTGCGATCGAAGAGGCGGCGCGCGGGGCGGGGTGTTTGATCCTGACCACCGCGGCGAGTGCCGTGGCGCGACCTTTCTTTGAGGCCATGGGGTGGGACGTGATCGCCCGCGAAGAGGTGACGCGGAACGATGTTGCGCTGCACCGGTTCCAGATGCGCAAGGATCTGACCCCGTGACGGGATTGTGAGCAGCAGCGCCGCCCGCATTGGCGTATCCCAGCCGGGACACTGCGTTTGGAGCCGATGATGTACCGCCTTGCCCTGATTTTCTGCCTGCTTGCCGCCCCGGCCTTTGCCGAGATGGCGCCGCGCCCCGGCTGGTCGGTGACCGAGACCGGCAAGCCCTATGCCGACCTGATTTCATCGGTCAAAGACGCGGTGCGGGCCAATGGGATGGGCGTGGTGACCGAGGCGGGGCCGACGGGCGTTGCGCGCAACCGGGGGATCGAGATCCCGGGCAACCGGGTGATCGGGATTTTCAACAACGACTTCGCGGTCCGTATCCTGCGACTGTCCACGCCCGCGATGATCGAGGCGCCAGTCCGGATGTATGTGACGGAAAATGCGGATGGGACGGCCACGCTGTCCTACAAACTGCCCAGTACCGTGTTCGCGCCCTATACGGCGGCGGCAGATCCGGATCTGGCCGCCGCCGCAGCAGAGTTGGACGCGATATTCGCAGCGATCGCTGCCGACGCCACCGAGTAGGCCGCGCCCGAACGGCGCGGCCTTGCCGGATCAGCCCGACCGCCCCTTCAGGGCAGCGATTTCCAGTGCGGCCATGGCATCGCGGCTGTTGCTCGACAGGTGCGTTGTCGGGCGATCGCCGCGCGGCAGGCCAAGGTCGTCGCGGATATGGTCGGGGAGCGTTGCAACGCCCCGGGGATCTTGGGGGCGTGTCGCGAACGCTAGCACCGTCGCAAAGGCGGCGTGAACGCCCGCAAAGAGGCTGCGCGGGGCGGGCGGGCAGGGGAGTGTCTGGTCGGCCATGGTGGGCTCCTTTTCGCTGTCTGAGAGGGAACATAAGGAGCCGTCTCTTGTCAGAAAAACGAAAAGAAGTTACATTTGCTATCAGAAAAAATGAAAGATGGGCCCATGTACACGCTCGACCTCGATCTGTTGCGGACCTTTGTGGCGATTGCTGAAACCGGCAACTTTTCGTCGGCGGCAAAAGCGGTGTTTCGCACGCCCTCGGCCGTGTCGATGCAGGTCAAGAAGATGGAAGAAAGCCTCGGCCGTCCGCTTTTTGCCCGCGACAGCCGGTCGGTCACGCTGACCGAAGACGGCGAACGGGTGCTGGCCCATGCACGGCGCATGCTGGCGCTTGATCGCGAGCTTGTTGCGGCGTTCCACCCGCAGACGATGACGGGCGAGGTGCGGCTGGGCCTGCCGGACGATATGGCCGAAAAGGTGCTGCCCGATATGCTGCGCCGGTTCGCCTGTACCCATCCGGGCGTGGCGATCAACGCGCTTGTCGACAACACCGGGCCCATGTTGCGGATGATCAATGAGGGACGGCTCGATCTGGCGGTCGTGTCGCGCCTGCCATCGCAGGTGAAGGACCGCCCGGGCGAGGTCCTGTTCGAGGAACAGCTGGTCTGGGCGGGCTGTAAAAGCGGTGTCGCACATGAGATGGACCCGGTGCCGGTGACCGTCTGGGACAAGAGCTGTGCCTGGCGCAAGGCGGGGCTCGAAGGTCTGGAAGACGAAAAGCGCAACTACCGCATCGTCCTTGAATCGGGGAGCCTCGCCGGCCAGAAGTCGGCGGTGCATGCCGATCTGGCGGTGGCCCCGATCCCGCGCAGCACGCTGGGTGGCTGCATTGTCGAGGTGCCGTTCGAGGCGGGTTTGCCGAGGCTGTGCAGCTATCAGTTGGTGCTTGTGACCGGGCAGAATCTGTCTGAGGCGGCGCTTGCGGCGGCCGATCACATGCGGGCGAGTTTCGCGGACGGGGCGCTTGCGGCCTAGGCCCTGCGCAACGCGACTTTCCACTCTGCGCAAGCTCCTGTAATCACGGGCAATGCGGCGATTTTTGATCCTTCAGCTCCGGCCCGAAACCGAGGCGTCCGATGGCGAGTACGCGGCCTTTCTGGCCAAGGGCGGGCTCGCGCCCGAACGGACCCATCGTATCCGGCTGGATCAGGGGCCGATGCCGCAGGATCTGGATGTGTCGGACTATGCGGGCGTCATCGTGGGCGGCGGCCCCGGATGCGTCAGCGACCCCGTCGAGACCAAGCCGCCGATCGAGGCGCGGATCGAGGCAGAGATCCTGGGGCTGATGCCCGAAATCACCGGGCGCGACATGCCGTTCATGGGTTGCTGCTATGGGATCAGCATTCTGGCCCATCACCTGGGCACCGAGGTGAGCAAGCGCCGTTGGGGCGAGCCTGTGGGGCCGGTCGACTGCACGGTGACAGAAGAGGGGGCGGCGGACCCGCTGTTGGCCGATCTGCCGCGCGCGTTTCCCGCGCTGGTCGGTCACAAAGAGGCGACGCAGGCCCTGCCTGCGGGCTGCGCGCATCTGATGGCGTCGGACAGCTGCCCCTATCAGATGATCCGGTTTGGCGAGAACGTCTATGCCACGCAGTTCCACCCCGAGGCGGACGGCGCGGTCTTTGCCGACCGTATCCGGATTTACCGCGACCGGGGGTATTTCGATCCGGCCGATGCCGCCGATCTGACCGACCGGTGTCTGGCTGCGCATGTGGATCAGCCGGAACGGATTTTGCAGAAGTTCATTGAAAAATATGGGTAATCGGCGGGGTTTCCTTCGGCCGTTTCCCTAGGGCAGCCGTCCAGCAGGATGCGCAACCGCCCGCCCGATGACGTGAAATTAAGGTAAACATCACTGGACAATCCGTCGCAGCATCCCATCTGTAGCCCCCGGATGATTGGGCGGAGGGTAACCGATGAACATTCACGCCACGACGATCGAACGCGAACCCACGCGCGACGAGGCCGAACGCGCGTTGGCGGTGCTGCGGGCCTGGGCCGGTACGGCGGCGCCCGAAGAGGTGATCACCCTCGATCCGGCCATCGCGCGGGTGGTGCCGGGGGACGGCGAGGCGGCGTATCCGACGCTGGCGCGGAGCTATCCGGCAGAGTTCCGGGTCGATGACGCCTATCGCACCGGATTGCCCGATCTGCAGAACGGGCCCGAGAGCCTGATCAAGGGCGCGCATCGCCAGATCCAGCATGTGGGCATCTCGAACTTTCGTCTGCCGCTGCGGTATCGCAACCGGGCGGGTGGCTATCATGTGCTTGAAACATCGGTGACCGGAACTGTCAGCCTGGCGGCGGACAAGAAGGGCATCAACATGAGCCGGATCATGCGCAGCTTTTACCGGCATGCCGAGGATACGGTGTCCTTCGGCGTGATCGAGGCGGCGCTTGATGACTATAAGGTCGATTTGGGCAGCCTGGATGCACGTATCCAGATGCGGCTGAGCTATCCGATGAAGGTGGACAGCCTGCGCTCGGGTCTGGCGGGGTATCAGTATTATGACATCACGCTGGAACTGATCGAGCAGGCGGGTGTGCGTCGCAAGATCATGCATCTCGACTATGTCTATTCGTCGACCTGCCCCTGCTCGCTCGAGCTGTCAGAGCACGCGCGCCAGACGCGCGGCCAGCTGGCTACACCGCATTCGCAGCGTTCGGTCGCGCGGATTTCCGTGGTGCTGGATGAAAGCGCGGGGCGGCTTTGGTTTGAAGACCTGGTCGAGCTGGCACGCGCTGCCGTGGCCACCGAAACGCAGGTGATGGTCAAGCGCGAGGATGAGCAGGCCTTTGCGGAACTGAACGCCGCCAATCCGATCTTTGTGGAAGATGCCGCCCGGCTCTTTGCCGAGCAGTTGCAGGCCGATCCGCGCATCGGTGACTTCCGGGTGGCGGCAAGCCATCAGGAAAGCCTGCACAGCCATGACGCGGTCAGCATCCTGACCGAAGGCGAGACCTTTGTGCAGGCCAGCGTCGATCCACGTTTCTTCCAGACGCTGTTTCACACCGGCTAGGCACCGCTTGACAGGCGGCGATGCAGCCGTCAACGCTCGCCCCCATGATTGATCTGCGCCCGGTGGGGCACGTGATTGGCCTGTTGGTCGCCTCGCTGGGCGTGGCGATGATCGTCCCGCTGCTGATTGATGTGGCGCAGGGCAACGGGCATTGGACGGCCTTTCTGCAAGCTTCGATCATCACCACGCTGACGGGCGTGTTCCTGGCCATTGCCTGTGCCAATGGCGTCACGGATCGGCTGAGCATTCAGCAGACGTTTTTGTTGACCACCGGGGTCTGGTTCGCGCTGCCGGTCTTTGGGGCGTTGCCCTTTGCGCTGGGCGCGACAGAGGCCCGGTTCGTCGATGCGTTTTTCGAGGCGATGTCGGGCTTGACCACCACGGGGTCGACGGTGCTGTCCGATCTTGAGACATTGCCGCAGGGTTTGCTGTTCTGGCGCGCGTTGCTGCAATGGTTTGGCGGGATCGGGATCATCGTTGTGGCGATGGTGTTCCTGCCCGAGCTGCGGATCGGCGGCATGCAGATCTTTCGCTCCGAGGGGTTCGACACCTTTGGAAAGATCCTGCCGCGCGCGACCGAGATTTCGTCTCAGATCTCGGTGATTTACTTTTCGCTGACGTTCTTTTGTGCGCTGGCCTACCTGATCGCGGGCATGAACACCTTCGATGCCGTCACCCATGCGATGACCACGGTGGCCACAGGCGGCTTTGCCAATTACGACAGTTCGTTCGCCGGGTTTGCCCCCGCGGTGGAGTATGTAGCGGTCGTCTTTATGCTGCTCGCCGCGTTGCCCTTTGTGCGCTATGTGCAGCTGCTCGCCGGGTCCGCCCGCCCGCTGATTATGGACAGCCAGATCCGCGTCTTTTTCATCATTCTGGCGGTGATCGTGGCGATTGTGACCCTGTGGCTGTGGGTGCAGGCCGGGGCGCTGAGCGAGGCGGCGTTCCGCAAGGCCCTGTTCAACGTGGCCTCGATCCTGACGGGCACAGGTTATGCCAGCGCGGACTACATGGTCTGGGGCGCGTTTCCGGTCGTGCTGATCTTTTTCACCGGCCTGATCGGTGGGTGCGCAGGGTCAACCTCATGCTCGATCAAGGTGTTCCGCTACCAGCTGTTGTTTTCGTCGATCAAGGTTCAGATCCGCCAGATCCATTCGCCCAACGGGGTCTTTACACCGCGCTATGCGGGGCGGCCCGTGGGTGAGGATGTGCTGTCCTCGGTCATGGCTTTCTTTGTGCTGTTTATCGTGTCGCTGGGGGTTTTGTCCGTGGCGCTGGGGGCGACGGGATTGGATTTCATCACCTCGGTCAGCGGGGCGGCGGCGGCGCTTGCCAATATCGGACCCGGGCTTGGGGATGAGATCGGGCCCGCGGGGAATTTTGGCGGGCTGAATGATACCGCGAAATGGCTGTTGATTGCCGGGATGCTGATCGGGCGGCTGGAGTTGATGGCGGTTTATGCGCTGCTCACGGTGGCATTCTGGCGGACGAGTTAAGGTCCGCTTAGTCCCAGCATTGCACCAGCACGGTTACATCGGCGGCGAGTGTCGCAAGATCCTCGGGCGCGATCGGGGCGGCGCCGAAGGAGGCTGCGTCGGGCACACCGTTATCTGCCAGAAACGGCGCGAGCGCGGCTGCATCCGTGGACAGGTGCACATCCGCGGGCAACGTGCGTTCGCCGTCCGCAGGCGCGGGCATCAGCACGCCAAGCAGCGCGCCCGCCGGGGACAGGACCGGCCCGCCTGCGTCGCCGGGCTGAACGCTGATCGAAAGGCGGTCGCGGCGGGCGTCGCCGTCAAGCCCGCGTACGTCTTCGAGCGTGCCATAGGTCACCGTCGGCGCGCCCAAAATCCCGCCATAGGAGTGGCCCGCGACGGCAATGTCGGATTTCAGCCGCGCGGTGGTTGCCGCGAGGCGTAGGGTTGCGATGGGGGCCTGCGGCGCGGTGGGGCGCAAGAGCGCGACGCCGAGCGTGGGGTCGGCTGCGGTGAGTGACATCTCGGTCTCATCGCCCAGCGTGATCCGGCCGCATCCCTCAAGCTGGCCCAATGCGGTGAGAACGCCGCCGCCCGCGTCGATGTAACCGCCGCTCTGGGTGAGGCGGGGGGCGCGGATCTGTAGCCCCGCCACAAGGTCGGGGCGCTGGTCTTCGGTCAACCCGATGTCATCGGGCAGCACACCGGGCAGTGTGGTAAAGCTGTCGCGAAGCGCGCCGAGCGCCAGAACGCGGCGCGCGCGATCCTCGGCCGGCCAGGAAAGGATGAAGCCCTTGAGCGTGTCCTCGCTGAGGCTGACGCTGGCAAAGCCGTAGCGCGTTTCATTCTCCCCCTCGATGGTGAACCCCCGGCGGCTGAGCACGCGCCGCCCCTCGGGCGGGAGGATCTCAAGCGTTTGCAGGATCTCGTAAAGCGCGGCCATCGCCGTGCTGTCCCCGGCCTGCGAGATAAAGAGAACTTCGGCCCCGCTGTCGTTGACGGGGGTGAAATGGGCGAAGGGGGCCTCATAGCGGTCAAACGCCACCAGTGCCTTGGGCAGATCGGCTTCGATCCCCGCCTCGAAATCGACAACGCGTTCGATCCCCAGGCTGTTGCGCGCCGTGCGGTAGGCGCCCACAAGATCGGCCCGCTGTCCGGTGGTCATCACCCCGGTGGGGTCGAACCCCTCGGCCGCCTGCCAGGCGGCCATTGACCGCCGCGTGCCGGGGCCGATCAGGCCGTCGATCGTACTGGTGTAATAGCCCGCCCATTGCAGGGCGCGTTGCAATTCGATGCGGTCGTCTTCGGACAGGGCGCGTTCGCCCGCGCGGGCCTGGGCCGGTGTTTCGTCGGCCAGAACCGGGGGCGGCGTGACGGTTTCCGGCAGAATGGTGACCAGCGGCTGATCGGGCCAGAACCGTTCCACGAACTCACCCCCATCGGCGATGAAGCTGTCGGGCGGGATGGCGCGTTCGGCGCGCAGGCGGGCCAGCTCTGCCTCGGCAAAGGGGGCCGAGTAGGGTCCGAGCGCGATGGCATACCAGCCGGTGCGCAGGCGATAACCTGTCACGTTGCGCACCGCGTTGTCATAGGCGCGCGCGCGTTCCAACGCCTGGGGCAGCGTTGGGCGCGCCTCGATCTGAACCCAGACCTGTTGTTGATCCTGCGCCGCTGTCGGCCCGGACAGACCAAGCCAGAGAATGCCAACTACCGCGACGAACGCCCGAATTACGCCCTGCATGCCGCCCCCGCACTGTTATTTTTTCGGCAAGATACCAGAGCGCGCGGCCATTGCACGCCCATAACCCGGGGCTTGATTGACCCCCGGCGGCCTGTTGCCTATTGAGAACGCGTTTTTCCACGGGCATGGCGGCGAAAATGGCAGACACCCCCACCTGTTTTCAGGATGTGATCCTGCGGCTGCAGACCTATTGGGCGGGCCGTGGCTGTGCGATCCTGCAGCCCTATGACATGGAGGTGGGCGCGGGCACGTTTCATCCGGCCACCACGCTGCGCTCGCTGGGATCGACGCCCTGGGCCGCGGCCTATGTACAGCCGTCGCGCCGGCCCACCGATGGGCGCTATGGCGACAGCCCGAACCGCTGGCAGCATTACTATCAGTATCAGGTGCTGCTCAAACCCTCGCCGCCGGATCTGCAAGAGATCTACCTGGGCTCGCTCGATGCCATTGGGATCGACACATCGCTGCATGACATCCGCTTTGTCGAAGATGACTGGGAAAGCCCGACCTTGGGCGCCTGGGGCCTGGGCTGGGAGGTGTGGTGCGACGGGATGGAGGTGAGCCAGTACACCTATTTCCAGCAGGTGGGCGGGCATGACTGCAAACCGGTGTCGGGTGAGCTGACCTATGGGCTGGAGCGGCTGGCGATGTATGTGCTGGGCTATGATGACGGCAACGCGATGCCGTTCAATGACCCGCAATCGCCCATTCCGCTGACCTATGGCGATGTGTTTCGCGAGGCCGAGGCACAATATGCGCGGTGGAACTTTGACGTGGCCGATACCGAGATGTTGATGCGGCATTTCGAGGATGCCGAGGCCGAGTGCCAGCGCATTCTGGGCGAGCCTGCGGATGACCCCAAGACCGGCCGCCGGATCATCATGGCGCTGCCAGCCTATGATCAGTGCATCAAGGCGAGCCACCTCTTCAACCTGCTGGACGCGCGGGGGGTGATCTCGGTCACGGAACGTCAGGCCTATATCGGGCGGGTGCGGGCGCTGGCCAAGCAATGTGCGGATGCGTTCGTCCAAACCGAGGCCGGGGGCGCGGCGGCGTGAGCCTGACGTCTTCGATCCCCGTCTTGCGCGTCTCGGACTACCCGCGCGCGCGGGCGTTTTGGACCGAGGTGCTGGGGTTTCGGGTGGGCGAGGAAGCGGGAGAGCCGGTGACGGGCTTTGGCATTTATCGGCGTGACGCGGCGCAGGTGTTTTTGGAGGCGTGGCAAGGCCCCGAGGCGCCCTATCACCGCTGGCGGGCGTATTTTCATACCGACGATCTGGCCGGGCTCCGGGCCGCGTTCGCCGCGGCGGGGGCCACGTTCACCGGCCCCACCCGCACGGAATACGGGATGGATGAGATCGAGATCACGGATCCTGACGGCAATGTCGTGTGCTTTGGGCAGGATCCGGGATGAGTGAGGCCGCCATCGCCGAGGTGGAAAAGCTGAAACGCCGCCATGACCGGAACGTTCGGGTGGCGCATGCGCGGGGGCTGTTGGATGGCATCGCCTCGATGCTGCGGCCCGGCGATGTGGCGGTGGATTGCGGGGCGAACGTGGGCGAGGTGACGGCGGTTCTTGCCGCGACCGGGGCGACGGTGCATTGCTTTGAGCCCGATCCCTTTGCCTTTGGCAAGCTCTCGAAACGTTTTGGCGCGGCCAGGAACGTGACGCTGCACCAAGCGGCGGTTGGGTTGCATTCCGGGCAGATCACGCTGATGCGGGCGGCAAACTTTGCCGACAACCCGCGCGGCGGATCGGTGAAGAGCACCGTGATCGCGGGCGGGCGCGGCATTGACGAGGGCGACGCGGCCGGGATTGCCGTCGACATGATCGACTTTCCCGCCTTTTTGCGCGGGCTGATCGATGCCCATGGCGACATTGCTTTTCTGAAGATGGACATCGAAGGGGCCGAATTGGACATCCTGGAAGAGATGGAGCGGCAGGATCTGTTCGCACCGATCCGCCTGACCGTGGCCGAAACTCATGAGCGCAAGTTCAAGGCGCTGCGCCCCCGGTTTCGCGCGTTGAAAGAGCGCGTGGCGGCGACCTATCCCACGACCAAGGTCAATCTCGATTGGATCTGAGGGCATGAGCGGCAAGGTCATGGTGATATTCTTGCTTGTTGCAGGGCTGGCCGGTGGGGCAGCGATGTACTGGCTGCAGGTGTATGCGTTCTACGAGCGGGTGGATGATGTTGCGCTGGCCATCACTACCGACGGGGTGGCGCAACCGCTGGAGGCCATGGATGTGCAGGCGATCGACGCCACGAGTTCGCCCATCCGGTTTCGCGCCTGCTTTGAGGTGGCCGGAGAGGTCGCGGGTGATCCCTATCCGCAGGCGGTCCCGCTGAACGCGCCGGGGTGGTTCGACTGTTTTGATGCCGAAGCCATCGGCGATGCGCTTGCCAGCGGGGGCGCGCAGGCGTATCTCGGCCAGTCCAACGTGACGTTCGGGATTGATCGCGTGATTGCGGTATTTCCCGATGGCCGGGCCTTTGCCTGGCATCAGATCAATATCTGCGGGGAAGAGGTGTTTGATGGCCGCCCCGCGCCCGAAGGGTGCCCGCCAGCGCCGGAAGGAAACTCGTAATGCCCGATCTTCTGATCGAACTCTTTTCCGAGGAAATCCCTGCGCGGATGCAGGCGAAGGCCGCAAGCGACCTCAAGCGTCTGGTCACGGACGGTCTGGTCGAGGCGGGGCTGACCTATGCCAGTGCGGGCGCGTTTTCGACGCCGCGCCGGCTTGCGTTGACGGTTGAGGGGCTGACGGCAGAGAGCCCGATGGTGCGCGAAGAGCGCAAGGGCCCCCGGACGGATGCGCCGGAAAAGGCGGTGGAGGGGTTCTTGCGCTCCACCGGGCTGAGCATGGATCAGCTGGAGCGCCGGGCCGACAAGAAGGGCGAGGTGTTCTTTGCCGTGATCGAACGGGCCGGGCGCCCGGCAGCGGAGATTGTGGCCGAGGTACTGGACGCGACGGTGCGCAATTTCCCGTGGCCCAAATCTATGCGCTGGGGCTCTGGCAGCTTGCGCTGGGTGCGACCCTTGCAGCGGATCCTGTGCCTTATGAGCGACGAGGCCGGGGCCGTGGTTGTGCCGGTGGAGATCGAGGGCCTTGCGGCAAGCGATATGACCGAAGGCCACCGGTTTCTGGCGCCGACGCCGTTTCAGGTGACGTCTTTTGAGGATTATGCCGCCAAGCTGAAACGCGCCTTTGTCGTTCTGTCCGCCGAAGAGCGGGCCGAGCATATCTGGGCCGACGCAACCAGCCAGGCTTTTGCGCAGGGGCTGGAAGTTGTCGGGGATAAGGGGCTTTTGGCCGAGGTGGCGGGGCTCGTCGAATGGCCGGTTGTGCTGATCGGTGAGATTGGGGCCGCCTATCTCGACCTGCCGCCGGAGGTTTTGCAGACCTCGATGAAAGAACATCAGAAGTTCTTTTCCATCCGGAACCCCAAGACCGGGCGGATCGAGAAATTCGTGACGGTCGCCAATACCGAGACGGCGGATAATGGGGCGACGATCCTGGCGGGCAACCAAAAGGTGCTGGCGGCGCGGCTCGCGGATGCGAAGTTCTTTTGGGAGAATGATTTGCGGGTGGCGGAGGCTGAGAAGATGCAGCCTTGGCTCGCGCAGCTTGGAAACGTGACGTTCCATGCGAAGCTCGGCTCGCAGGCCGAGCGGATCGATCGGATTGCGGCGCTCGCGCGCGAGATTGCGCCGGTGGTCGGCGCTGATCCGGACGTGGCGGAGCAGGCGGCGCGGGTGGCGAAGGCCGATCTGTCGTCGGAGATGGTCTATGAGTTTCCCGAGTTGCAGGGGATCATGGGCGGCTACTATGCCAAGGCAGCCGGGTTGGGCGATGAGATCGCGGTGGTGGCGCAGGAGCATTACCAGCCGCTCGGGCCATCTGATGATGTGCCGTCCGCGCCGGTGTCGGTGGCGGTTGCGCTGGCCGATAAGATCGACACGCTGACCGGGTTCTGGGCGATTGATGAAAAGCCCACCGGATCGAAGGATCCTTTCGCGCTGCGGCGGGCGGCGCTCGGGGTTATTCGGTTAGTGTTGGAGAATGATCTCCAATTAAGAGCTTTTGACCACTTGCGCTTCGCCGCAGACGCACATCCTGAACCAACTTATCGCGGAGACGAGAGGTATCCTGACGCTCGGTCGGTCGAACAACAGCTTGCTATTGTGTCGGGATCAGATGGCAAATGGTTTGTTGGGTATGGCGTGCTTGATTTCCTTTTCGACCGCCTAAAGGTCTACCTCCGCGACCGGGGCATCCGCCACGATGTGATCGACGCCTGCCTCGCCATGCCCGGCAATGATGACCTCGCGCTTCTGGTGAAACGCGCCACGGCGTTGCAGGCAACGCTGGCCACCGACGATGGTGAGAACCTGATCCAGGGGTTCCGGCGCGCCAATAACATCCTCACCCAGGCGGAGGAAAAGGACGGGGTCGAGTATTCCTATGGCGCCGATCTGAAATTCGCCGAGGACCCGGCGGAGAAGGCGCTGTTTGCCGCGCTCGATACGGCCGAGGCGGCGATTGCGCCGGCGATGGCGGGCCAGGATTTTGAGACGGCGATGCATGCCATGGCGGGGCTGCGCGGGCCCATTGATGCGTTCTTTGAGGCCGTGCAGGTCAATGCCGAAAGCCAGGTTCTGCGGCGCAACCGGCTGAACCTGTTGCACCGGATCCGGGCCACCTGTGGCGCCGTGGCGGATTTGACGCGTATCGCCGAGTGATGCTGCGGCGCGACATTGGCGACCTTGTCAAGTCGACCTGACACCTTATTCTGCGGATCAGGAATGGTGCCGCAGTGCAGAAACATATTGATATCCCTGACTTTGCCGAGATCACGCCAAGCGCACCGATCTCGGCCGGGTTGCATGGCGGGCGGGCGAAATGCCTGCAGCGGCTGATCCGGCTTGAGATGCCGGTGCCGCGGACCGTGGCGCTGTCCTTCCCCGCCGTTCGCGGACTGGCATCCGGGCAAGTCCCTGATATGAAAGAGCTTTTGTCGGCATTCGGGCCAAAGCCCCTGGTGTCTGTGCGCCCGTCTAGCCAGGATCCGGATTGGGGCGGTCCGGGCGCGATCCTGAACATCGGGATGAACGATGCCCGCCACGCCGAACTGATCCAGACCATGGGGCATGAGGCCGCCGATGCGCTTTACCGGCGGTTTATCCAGTCGTACGCCGCCCATGTCGCACGACTCGACCCCGATGTCTTTGACGAGGCTGAAAGCGACAGCGATCTGAACGCGCTGCTCGACGCCTATGAGGATGAGGCGGACGAACCCTTCCCGCAAGAGATCGAGCGTCAGCTGGCCGATGTGCTGCAATCCATGGCGCGGGCCTGGGAAGGCACCTCGGCCCGGCTGCTGCGCCAGGCGCGCGGTGCGCCGCCGGATGCGGGGCTGGGGCTGGTCGTGCAGGAAATGGCGCTGGGCGTGGGCAAGGCCGAAAGCGGCTCGGGCGTGATCCAGTTCATCGATGCGACCACCGGCACGCCGCAGATCACCGGACGCTACCTGAGCCAGAGCCAGGGGCGCGATGCGGTGCGCCAGACCGACGGCGCGCTCTACCTGACCCGCGATCCGCGGGGGCCGTCGCTGGAAGAGCTGTGCCCCGAGGTGTTCGAGACGCTCAAAGAGATGGGCGGGCTGTGCCGGACCCGTCTGAAGGAAGAGATGGAGATCGAGTTCACGATCCAGGCGGGCACACTCAGCATTCTGGATGCGGTGCGGGTGCCGCGCGGGGCGCGGGCCGAGGTGCAGATCGCCGTTGCATTGGCCGAAGACGGGATCATCCCGCCCGAGGATGCGGTGCTGCGGGTCGAGCCGCAGGCTCTGCCCGAACTGCTGCACCGTCAGGTCGATCCGCGCGGGGCGCGCGATGTCTGCGCGGCAGGGATCGCGGCAAGCCCCGGGGCGGCGACGGGACGGATTGTCTTTAGCGCGCGCGCCGCGCAGTCGAGCGCGTCGCGCGATGAGCCCTGCATCCTGGTGCGCCGCGAAACCTCGCCCGAGGATGTGCGCGGGATGCATGCCAGCGTGGGCGTCCTGACCGAGCGTGGCGGTGCGACCAGCCATGCGGCGGTGATCGCCCGCGGCCTGGGCCTGCCCTGTGTGGTGGGCGCCTCGGGCATGCGGCTGAACCGCCGCGACAAGACGCTGACCGCAGATGATGGGCGCGTGTTCGGCGAGGGCCATATCCTGACCATTGATGGCACCACGGGCCAGGTTCTGGCCGGGTCCGCACCGCTGTTGGAACCTGCGCTGGACGATGCGTTCCAGACGCTTCTGGGCTGGGCAGATGCGGCGCGTGATATCGGCGTGCGGGCGAATGCCGATACACCGGCCGAGGCGCGCATGGCGCGGACCTTCCGCGCGGAAGGGATCGGGCTCTGCCGGACCGAGCACATGTTCTTCAACGACGATCGCCTGACCGTCATGCGCGAGATGATCTTTGCCGACGGTCCCGAAAACCGCGCCGCCGTGATCGAGCGCTTGCTGCCGATGCAGCGCGCGGATTTCACCGCGCTCTTTGAGATCATGCAGGGCCAGCCGGTCTGCATTCGCCTGCTCGACCCGCCGCTGCACGAGTTTCTGCCCCATGGGCAAGAGGGCCTGCGCGAGCTGGCCGATGCGCTGGATCTGTCGGTGGCGACAGTGACGCGCCGGGTCGAGGCGCTGGCCGAGTTCAACCCGATGCTGGGGATGCGCGGCGTGCGGCTGGGGATTGCCGTGCCCGAGATCTACGACATGCAGGCCCGCGCGATCTTTGAGGCGACGGTGGCGGCCAGCCGGTCGGGCGCGCCGGTCGCGCCCGAGGTGATGATCCCGCTGGTGTCGGCCAAGCGCGAGGTCGAGCTTGTGAAGGCGCGGATCGATGCGGTTGCCGCGGCGGTGACGGCCGAGCAGCAGACGACCTTTGACTATCGCCTGGGCGTGATGGTCGAGACGCCGCGTGCCGCGCTGCGCGCCGATGAGATCGCGGCGCATGCCTCGTTCCTGAGCTTTGGCACCAATGACCTGACCCAGATGGCCTATGGCCTGTCGCGCGACGATGCGGGGCGGTTCATGGGGTCCTACGTCAATCAGGGTGTCTTTGCCGAGGACCCGTTCCACCGGCTGGACGAAGAGGGCGTGGGTGAGCTCTTGACCATCGGGGCCGAGCGCGGACGGCGCGGGCGCCCGGATGTCACATTGTCGGTTTGCGGTGAACATGCGGGCGACCCAGATTCCATCGCTTTTTGCCGATCCGTGGGCTTTAGCTATGTTTCCTGCTCACCGTTTCGCGTGCCGGTGGCCCGCCTGGCGGCGGCGCATCTGGCGATCCGGTCGGACAGCATCACGCCGTAACGCGTTGAAGCCAAGGCCGCTTTCCGTCCCCGCAAAGTCTAACCATTTTCTGAAGAGCGCCCGCTTAGTGTCTGTATCGGCGGAGTTTTGCCGGGTCGATTGGACGAAAAGGTGAAATCATTCTAAACGGCAAAAGCTTGCCATGGACTTGTGTCCGTATGTTTTCGCCTTGGGGGGCAAAATGCCAAGAAGACCAGCTTATTGGGCTGCGATGTTTAGTGTTTGCGCGATGTTTGCCAGCGGCGCGCAGGCCGATGTTGTGCTGAGTTCTTCCAACGATCCCACGGCGGTGTTTACCGACAAGATCGCCCATGTTCTTGAGATGGAGCATGAAGGCGTTCAGTCGATTTCGGCACGCGATGTCAGGCGTTTGTCGCGTGACCCTCGCAAGCTGAGCACGGACGCCGGCGGCGAAATTGAAGTGAGCCGTTTTGATCCCAAGTTTTTGGCCGGTCTGCCCGATCCCTCGGGGGATGAGGCGTGGCGGTGTCTGGCCGAAGCGCTGTACTTTGAGGCGCGCGGTGAGACGACCAAGGGCATCTTCGCAGTGGCCGAAGTGATCCTGAATCGGGTCGACAGCCCGAGGTACCCCGACACGGTGTGCGGGGTGATCTATCAGGGGACGGGCGCACGCTATCAGTGCCAGTTCACCTATGCCTGCGACGGGCGCAAAGAGATCATCGGAGAGCCGCGTGCCTATGCCAAGGTGGGCAAGATCGCAGCACTGATGCTGGCCGAGGATGCACCGCGGGACCTGACCTATGGCGCCACGCATTACCACACCAAATCGGTGAACCCGCGCTGGGCCAAGGTCTATCCGCGCACGGTGACGATCGGTTACCACCACTTCTACCGCCAGGACTATCAGGTCGCGCAACGCTGAGGTCGCATCCCGCGTTCCCGGCGCCGGTTGTAATGCGGCGCCCGGGTGGTGAGATGCGTAGGGCTTGTGAAACCGTCTCTGCGGGAGCCTGCCATGGCCCAGCCCATCGCCCTTGCCTTTGATCACCCCGAACACCGCGCCCGCGCGATGGCGCCCGACGGCGTGCGCGACCGGATATCGCTGCGCGACCATGTCGTCGAGGTTGAGATCGGGGCATTCCAGCCCGAGCGGGGGCGCACCCAGCGTGTGAGTTTCAATGTGGTGGTCGAGGTGCGGCCGCAGGGTGAGATTGCCGACGATGTCGATCGCATTCTCAGCTACGACCGGATCACCGAGGCGATCGCGGCAGAGCTGGCTGTGGAGCGGTTGAACCTGCTTGAGACGCTGGCGGAACGCGTGGCCGAACGCGTGCTGTCCGAGCCGCAGGCGCTGCGGTGTTTTGTGCGGATCGAAAAGCTTGACCTGGGGCCCGGGGCTCTGGGGGTCGAGATCGTGCGCGATGCGGTGTCGGCGCCGCGCGGGGTGAGCCTGCCGGATGAGATTGCGCCGCCGCCCGTGGTGATCTTTCTGTCGAACGCGGCGATGGCCTCGCCCCGGCTGGTGCGGTGGATCGACGGGATCGCAGCGGCCGAGGTGCCCGCGATCCTGTGCGTGGGTTTGCCAGAGGACACGCGGATTGAGACGGGGCACATGCCCACGCAACGCCGGGTCGATTTGCTGGCCATCGAACAGAACGCCTGGGCGCTGGCGGCGCGCGATCCGCGCTGTGTGGTGGTCGACAGCCGGACTGAACTGGACTGGGCGCGGGGCAAGCGGCGGATCAGCGTGTGGGCGCCGTCGAAGATGATCCTCGATGCGACCGACAAGCCCGCCGCGTTCGACCCAGAGGCGCTGGCGCGCTGGCTGGCCGAGCATATGGAGGCAGGCGCGGTGATCGCCGTGGGCACGGACACGGACGGGGCACTGCCGCTTGATGCCGAGGCGTTGGTCTAGGTGATGGGCGTCTACTACCGTCCCTTGGTGCAGATCGGCCAAGCGCGCCCCGCCGGCGCGTTGCGGATCGCCGGGGGCTGGGGCTGGGCGACCCATGCCGAGCGGATCGAGCGGGATCGGGGCGGGGCGGTGGTGCCCGTCTCGGAGTTGCCGGAAGACATCCGCAACAGGTTGAGCGCGGTGCGGCCCCCGGTGGCCGGGCTGGGGATGGATCGCCCGCGCCTGATGGGGATCGTCAACGTCACGCCCGACAGTTTCTCGGATGGCGGGCTTTATGCGGCACCCGAGGCGGCGGCCCGCCATGGCGCCGCATTGGCCGCGGGCGGGGCCGATATCCTGGACATCGGGGGCGAGAGCACGCGGCCCGGGGCCGAGACGGTGCCTGTGGCGGACGAGGTCGCGCGGGTGGCGCCGGTGATCGGGGCCCTGCACCGCGAGGTGCAGACGCCGATCTCGATCGACACGCGCAAGGCGGCGGTGGCCGTGGCGGCGTTTCAGGCTGGTGCGGCGATGCTGAACGATGTGGCGGCGCTGACCTATGACGCGGGGATTGCCGAGGTGGCCGCGGCGCAGGGGGCGCCGGTGTGCCTGATGCACGCGCAGGGCGATCCCGTGACGATGCAGGACGCGCCGCGCTATGATGATGTGCTGCTTGACGTCTATGACTTCCTCGACCGGCGGATTGATGCCGCTGTTGCGGCCGGGATAGACCGTGCGCGGATCGTGGTGGATCCGGGCATCGGGTTTGGCAAGACACTGGACCACAATCTTGCGCTTTTGCGCGGGCTTAGCCTGTTTCACGGGCTTGGTTGTCCGATCCTGATCGGGGCCTCGCGCAAGCGGTTTATCGGCACGCTGTCCGGGGCAGAGGCCGCAGATGCGCGGATGCCGGGATCGGTGGCCGTGGCGCTGGCCGCCGTGGCGCAGGGTGTTCAGATCCTGCGGGTTCATGATATAGTTGAGACGCGGCAAGCGCTGGCGCTATGGACGGCAGCCTCCGGGCAGGCGTGATTGAGTGACGCAAATTTTTTGTGCGGCAGAGGCAGAAGGCAGTATGGCACGAACACTTTTCGGAACGGACGGGGTGCGCGGCACCGCGAACACCTATCCCATGACCGCAGAGGTTGCGCTGCGTCTGGGCGCGGCGGCGGGGCGCTATTTTCGCAGGGATCATTCCTCGGCCCATCGGGTGGTCATCGGCAAAGACACGCGGCTTTCGGGCTATATGTTTGAGAACGCGTTGACGGCGGGGTTCACCTCGACGGGGATGAACGTGCTGCTTCTGGGGCCTGTGCCGACACCGGCGGTGGGTTTGCTGACGCATTCGATGCGGGCGGATGTTGGCGTGATGATTTCGGCCAGCCACAATCCGCATGAAGATAACGGCATCAAGTTTTTCGGGCCCGACGGCTTCAAGCTGTCCGATGAGGCCGAGGCCGAGATTGAGGCGATCCTTGGCGGTGATATCCAACCGGCTGCGGCGGGCAATATCGGGCGGGCGCGGCGGATCGATGACGGGCTTTATCGCTATATCGAGCGGGTGAAATCGACCTTCCCCTCGGACCTGCGGCTCGACGGGCTGAAGGTGGTGATCGATTGTGCCAACGGTGCGGCCTATAAAGCGGCGCCCGAAGTTCTGTGGGAACTGGGTGCGGATGTGGTTGCGATCGGGGTGAAACCGGATGGCACCAATATCAACAAGGGCTGTGGGTCAACGGATACCTCGGCTGCCGCGGCGGCGGTGCGGGCGCATGGCGCGGATGTGGGCATCTGCCTTGATGGCGATGCCGACCGGGTGATGGTCCTGGATGAAACCGGCACATTGGCGGATGGCGATCAGATCATGGCGCTGCTCGCGGGTCGCTGGGCCGCGGATCAGCGGCTCGCCCATGGCACGCTGGTCGCCACAGTGATGTCGAACCTCGGGCTAGAGCGGCACCTGGCGGGGCAGGGGATCGCGCTGCACCGCACGGGTGTCGGCGACCGATACGTTGTCGAGGCGATGCGCAAGGGCGGCTACAACATGGGGGGCGAGCAGTCGGGCCATATCGTGATGACCGACTACACCACCACGGGCGACGGGCTGATCGCGGGGCTGCAGTTCCTGCGCGAGATGGTTGAGACCCATCAGAAGGCGAGCGCGCTGGCCCAGACCTTTGCGCCGGTGCCGCAGATGTTGAAGAACGTGCGCTATGCTGCCGGGTCGGATCCTTTGGGCGCCGACACGGTGCGGCGCGCGATTGAAGACGCTGAGGCGCGGCTGACCGGAACGGGGCGGTTGCTGATCCGGAAATCGGGGACCGAGCCATTGATCCGCGTGATGGCCGAGTGCGAGGATGAAGCGCTTTTGGGCCAGGTGGTGGACGGTATCGTGGCCGAGGTGGAAGCGGCGGTTTAACCCGCCGGGCCGCTGGGAACGGAGAGCAGCCACCACTCGCCCGCACGCGCCACAAGGGTCGCCCCGGCGTTAACACGGTCTTCGATGGCGCCAAGCTCATTCGACGGGCAGCCGATCAGCGTCGCACTGTCATCCAGGTAATCGCGGGTCGTATCGTTTTCGCCCACAACCTGGCAGACATCGCCTTCGGTCGGGAATGGACGCACGGCGATAAGGCCCGACGCCTCGGGCGGGGTATAGCCCGTCTCCCGGCTGGCGGTGTCGTCAGAGGGTGCCGCGCAGGCCGATAGCAGGGCCAGTGCAATGGTGGCGGTGCTCAGGTATCTTGTCATGGGCTGCTCTTCTCTCGTTGTGTTGGAGGCGGTTGCGCGTGTTCTAACGTGGGCGGAGCGCGATGTGAATCCTTCCCGCGCAGGATCACTCACGAACCGCCGTGCGCCGCAAAAGACCGGCCCGCAGACTGCGCCACTGGCTGAGCCCGATCCCGGCGAGGATCAGTGCGAGCGCTGTGAAAACCTGGGGCGGGAGGTCTTCGCCCAACAGGAACAGGCCGAAGACGACGGCCCAGACCGGGACCATATAGCTGACAAGGCTCATGAACACCGACCCGGCGGTCCGGATCACGCGGATCCGCAACAGCGCGGCAAGCCCGGTGGGGAAGAGCGCGAGGTAGATCAGGGCGAGTGTCGCGCTCAACGGCGGATGGTTTGGCAGCCCTTCGACCGACAGCGCGATGGGCAGGAGGATCGCGCCCGAGATCAGCAGGGTGGCGGCCGCAAAGGTGATCGGCGGGATTGCCGGGGCGCGCCGGGTCAGGATCGAACTGATCGCATAGCAGGTTGCGGCACCGACGCAGGCCAGGCGCCCGAGCGTGGTAAAGTCTCCTACGCCTGCGAAGGCCCCGGGCCCGATCAGCGTTGCAAGGCCGACGAACCCCAGCAGGACGCCAGCGACGCGGCGGGGGCCAATCCCCTCATCCGGTGAGAAGAGGTAGACGAGCGGCAACAAGAGCAATGGCCCCGCGCCCATGGCGACGCCCGCAAAGGCCGAGGGGACGTGTTGCAGCCCCCAGGCCAAAAGCAGAAAGGGCAGGGCCGCGCTGGTGATCGCGATGATCGTCAGCGTTGGCCAGGTGCCCCGCGGGGCGGCGCCGAGCGGTTGACCCATCGCCATGCCAGCCGTCCACAGCGCAAACCCGCCGAGCGTGGTGCGCAGGGCGGCCACGGTGATCGGTTGAAAGCCGTTAAGGGCGAGCGCAATGCTCATGAATGCCGTGCCCCAGACGATCCCGAGGCCGAGGATCAGGAGCCAGTTCAGAAGTCCCGGGTTTTCGGGGGAGGGCGTCATGCCCTGCTAAGACCCCGGCGCGGGGCCGGGGTCAAGGGATCATCCGCGCATCTTGTGATGCAGAACGATGGGCACGATCAGGTCCTCTTCATCGGTGAGGTGCCGGTCGAGAAAGCGTTCCAGCCCGGCGGCGGTATCGTGCAGCTTGCCCGCTTCGCTGCGGGCCTGAAGCTCATCAAGCTGGACCAGCTTGATCGTGCGGTTGGCCTGTTCGGTCAGTGTCTCGATCGTTTCGTCGAGCACGTGGTGGTCGGATTCGAGCGTGTCGAGCCCATGGTCGAACCGGTCATCCACCGCACTGATTTCAGGGAAGAAATTTCGGTCTTCCCAGGTGTGATGGCCGTGCAGGTTCCGCACCAGGATATTGCCATAGTAGCCCAGCGCCCGGGCAAAGCGGTCTGGCGCAATCTCGCGGTCGAGAAACTCTTCGGTGCTCGACCGGACGAGATCGCCCAACTGTCGAAAGCCCTGGTGGGCGCCCAACCAGTTCTGGATGGATTGCGCAAAATTCGGGTGACCGGGCCAGGCCTCACGCGGGTAATCCGCGAGCAGGGTTGCTGCGTCCGAGGGCCAGCCCTCGCGGGTATGGATGCTGTACTGGGTCATCGCCGCGAGATGGGGGCGAGGTCGCGCTGTTACAATGTGCGGTGGCGGGCAGGGCCTGCGCGCTATTGCACCGGGGTGTCGGGGAAGACGGCGGTCCATCCGTCCGAGCAGCGGGCGATGGGGCCGATATAGCGGCAGCGCACCGTGGTGCCATCGGGCAGGCGGTAGCCTTCGGTGAAACCGAAATAGACCGACGCGCCCGGTTGGCGCGCGGCATGGTTGGGTGGGGGCGGCGTTGTCATCGCGAAGATGGGCACGCGGGCGTCGCCGCGGGCCAAAACATGGGTCACCGGGCTGTACCGGGCCAAGGCCATGGCAGAGGCGACGCCCTCGACGATCAATCCGATCCCGAGGGCGCCGACGAGGAGCCAGACAAGGCGGCGGCTCTTTGGGTCCATGTCCCGTGGCGCCGGGCGCTTAGTTCTTGGCCTTGTCGACCATGCGACCCGCCGAAATCCACGGCATCATGCCACGCAGGGTTTCGCCCACCTCTTCGATCTGGTGCGCGTCGTTGTTGCGGCGGGTGGATTTAAAGAAGGGCTGGCCCACGGCGTTCTCGGTCATGAAGTCACGCACGAATGCGCCCGATTGGATGTCGGTCAGGATCGCCTTCATCCGCGCCTTGGTTTCGTCATAGGGCAGCACGCGCGGGCCCGAGACGTATTCACCGTATTCGGCGGTGTTCGAGATCGAGTAGTTCATGTTGGCGATGCCGCCTTCGTAGATGAGGTCGACGATCAGCTTCACCTCGTGCAGGCACTCGAAATAGGCCATCTCGGGGGCATAGCCCGCCTCGACCAGTGTCTCGAACCCGCAGCGGATGAGCTCGACAAGGCCGCCACACAGCACGGCCTGTTCGCCGAAGAGGTCGGTCTCACACTCTTCCTTGAAGTTCGTCTCGATGATGCCCGAACGCCCACCACCGATGGCCGAGCAATAGGACAGGCCGATTTCCAGCGCGCGGCCGCTGGCATCGTTGTCGACCGCCACAAGGCAGGGCACGCCGCCGCCCTTGGTGTATTCGCCCCGCACGGTGTGGCCGGGGCCTTTGGGGGCCATCATGATCACGTCGACGCCGGGCTTGGGCTCGATCAGGCCGAAATGGACGTTCAGGCCGTGGGCAAAGGCGATGGCCGCGCCGTCTTTGAGGTTGTCGTGGACATACTTCTTGTACGTCTCGGCCTGAAGCTCATCGGGCATGGTGAACATCATCAGGTCGCACCAGGCCGCGGCTTCGGCGATGCCCATCACGGTCAGCCCCTCACCCTCGGCCTTGGCCGCGCTGGGGGAGCCTTCGCGGAGCGCGACAACGAGGTTCTTGGCGCCTGAATCGCGCAGGTTCAGCGCGTGGGCGTGGCCCTGGCTGCCATAGCCGAGGATGGCGACCTTTTTGTCCTTGATGAGATTGATGTCGCAGTCGCGATCGTAATAGACGCGCATGGGTTGGGTCCTTCCTGACGTGGGTGTCTTTGTGGGAGGGGACCATAGGGGTATTGGGACGATACCTGTTTCTGTGTTTGATTGATTTTCGGAAATCGAGCAAAGATCATTCGTCAATTCACGAATATTGCGAAAGTCATGCTTGACGACACCGACCGCCGCCTGCTGCGCCAGATGATGGCGACTCCCGAAGCCGGGGTGTCCGCACTTGGCGACCGCGCCGGGCTGTCCCCCGCCGCCGCCTCGCGCCGGTTCGACAAGCTGCGGGCCGCGGGGATCATTCGCGGGGTCCACGCGGTGATCGACTGGCGCGCGCTGGGCTATGCGGTGGAGGTGTCGCTGCGGATCACGCTCGACAAGACGGTGCCGCAGGCGTTCGACCAGTTTCTTGAGGCTGCGCGCGGGGTGGCCGAAGCCGTGGAAATCCAGACCTTTCTGGGCCGGGTCGATGTGCGCGTCTCGGTGATTGCCCGCGATATGGGGCATTATCAGGAGATCTATCGCGACCGCATCCTGACCCTGCCGCATATCACCGATATCGAGGCGCTGATGCAGGTCGCGACCGTCAAATCCGACGAGGCGCTGCCGATATGACCGCGCTCGATGACACCGACCGCCAGATTTTGCGCGCGCTGGTCGCGGACGCCACGCAATCGGCGGGGGCGTTGGGGCGCAGCCTGGGCCTGTCGCAACCCGCGACCTGGCGGCGGATCAAGCGGCTCGAAGAGGCGGGGGTGCTGGCCGGGCGGCGGGTTGACCTGGATCTGGAGAAGGCGGGCTTCGGAGTGACGGTGTTTCTGGGCGTGAAGCTTGCCACCAAGGGGCGGGTCAGCCTTGAGGATTTCGAGCGCGCGGTGGCGGCCATCCCCGAGGTGCAGGCGGTGCATCACGTGCTGGGGCTTTACGACTACCGCCTGCGCGTGGTGGCGCGGGATCTGAGCGACTTTGAGAGGGTCTTGCGGCGGCGGATCATGACCCTGCCGGGGGTCGGGAATGTCGAGGCGAATGTGCTTTTGAGCGAGGAACGGCGGCCGGGGCCGATTGGGTGAATGAGTATTTTTGCCAAGATGAAGGGTGGGCTTTCATCTTGGTGGAAATACTCAAGGCCCAAGCCCGGCCCGCATCACGGCCCTGCGCACAGGGGCGATGTCGTAGACAGCTTTCAGGCCCGCGGTGCGGAGCGATTGGATCGCGGCGACATCGGACCGACAGATGCGGTTGAAGAGGTCGATGACCTTGGCGCGGGCGGTGATGTCGCGGGCGCGGTTTTTCTCGTAGGTCGAGAGCATCTTGGGTGTCCCGATTTCTCCCGGCGCTGCGGTGGCGATCTCCTGGAGCGCGGCGATGTCGTTGAGCGAGGTGTTGAGCCCCTGCGCGCCGATCGGTGGTAGGACATGGGCGGCCTCTGCGGTGATGGCGACGCGCTGGGCGGCGAGCGATGTGGCGCGTTGGGTGATCACGGGCCACATGCGGCGGGGGCTGGCCAGCGTCAGGTGGCCGAGAAGGCCGGTGGATCGTTCGGTCATCACCGCCTCGAATGCGGGCGTGTCCATGGCCAAAAGCTCGGCGGCGCGGGGGCCATCGTTCATCCAGACCACGGCCGAGGCGGGGCCACCCTGATGGTCGGGCAGGGGCACGAGGGTGAAGGCGCCGCCCGCATTGTAGATCTCGGTCGAGATGTTTTCGTGTGGGTGCGGTTGGGTGACAGAGAAGGCGAGCGCCTTCTGGCCGTAGCGCGTGGTGGTGACGCCGATCCCGGCGGCGTCGCGCAGGGGCGAGGCGCGGCCATCGGCGGCGATGGCGAGCTTAGCCGACAGGCGGGTGCCGTCGGTCAGCGTGATCAGCGCGGCGGTGTCGCGCTGCAGGAGGGACTTGAAGCCCACGCCCAGGCGCAGGTCGACGCGGTCGAGCGTGGCGATGTGATCGGCCAGGACCTTGCGGGTCAGCCAGTTGGGGAGATTCCAGCCAAACGGCAGATCGCCGAGTTCGTCGGCGCGAAATTCGCGTGTGGCGGTGGGTGCAGGCGGCCAGCCGGTGGTGTCGATCACGCGCAGCGCGTCGAGCGGTGTGGCGTGGGGGGTGAGCGTGTCCCAAAGACCGGCAGTTTCCAAAAGATCGCGGGCGGGTTGCAGATAGGCGGTGGACCGCAAGTCTGAGCCGTCTGCCTCGGCCGTATCCACCGGCGGGGCCGGGTCGGCAAGGCAAACGGTGAAACCCGCGCGGCCAAAGGCTGCGGCGGCGACAAGGCCCGCGATGCCGCCGCCGGAGATGAAGATATCCACAGGGTCTATCATGGGCGGCAAGGTAGGTCGCGGGCGTCCTGTGGGAAAGGCGACTTAGCCCAGCTGCGACAGAAAGGCGGCGAGGTCGTCGGTGTGATGGTGGATGTGGTCGGCCTCGTGCGGGTCGGGCGCCACGTGGACCGTGCGCATTCCCATCGCGTGGGGCACGGCGAGGTTGCGGGGGTCATCTTCGAACATCGCGGCTGTGTCCGGGGTGATGCCGTCGGCGGTGAACACCGCCTCGAAGGCCGCGCGTTCCGGCTTGGGGCGGAAGCCCGCATGTTCCACGCCATAGACCGCGTCGAAGAGCCCGTCGAGCCCGCGCGCGGCGATCACCCGGCGGGCATAGGGGGCGCTGCCGTTGGTGTAGACGACGCGGCGGCCCGGCAGGCGCTGGATCGCCCGGGTCAGCGCGGGTTCGGGCGACAGATGGTCGAGCGAGATTTCGTGCACGTGGTGGAGATAGGGATCGGGATCGACGCCATGTTCGTCCATCAGCCCCGCCAGCGTCGTGCCGTAGGTGCGCCAGTAGTGGCGGCGCAGCGCGTCCGCCTCGGGGTGTGCGAGGCCGAGGGTTTCGGCCACCCAGTCGGTCATCCGCACCTCGATCTGGTCGAAGAGACGCGCCGAGGGCGGGTAGAGCGTATTGTCGAGATCGAAGACCCAGGTTCGGACATGGGTAAAGTTTTGGGCCACCATGGCGCTTCTTTAGGCCGTGCGGGTTTTGGCGGCAACGCTTGATCCGGCTGGCTGCGCCCGCATATGGTCGTCAGACGCGCAGGAGAGGCCGATGGACGACGCAAAACATCCGCAGAAGGATGCCTATCAACTGGTGTTGCAGGCGATTGATACCGGGGTTTACCGCCCTGGGGATCGGCTGGTGGAAAGCGAGTTGGCCGAACGCTTTGGGGTGTCGCGCACGCCCATTCGCGAGGCGCTGCAGCGGCTTGAGACGCAATCGCTGCTGGCGCGGGACGGGCGGAGCCTGATCGTGGCCTCGCTCGACCATAACCAGATGGCCGAGCTTTACGTGGTGCGCAGTGAGCTTGAAGGCTTGGCAGCACGGCTGGCCGCGCGCCATGCCAGTGCCGAAGAGGTGCGGGTGTTGCGGCGGATGGTGGACGAGGATGCGGCGCTGGTGGGCGATCCCGCGGCGCTGGCGCGGGCGAACCGGCGGTTTCACCGGCAGGTGCATCTGGCCTCGCACAACCGGTTTCTGGTGCAGCAGCTCGATCTTGTCTATCGCTCGATGGCCTTGATGGCGACGACGTCACTGGCCGCCGAGGGCAGGGGCAAGGTGGCGCTGGAAGAGCACACGGCCATCGTTGACGCGATTGCCGAGAATGATGGCGACGCGGCCTATGCCGCGTTCAAGGCCCATATCAGCCACGCGTTTGAGACGCGGTTGCGGCGGGACGCCGAGGCGACGCTGGGCGCGGAGTAGCGGGTCCGGCGGGCACAAGCCCGTGGGCCGTTTTTTCCCAAAAGAACGGGCGCAGAAAGATCTGGCTGAGCCCACGATAGGCGGCCATGACCGCCAATGCGAAATAGACATGCATCGTCGGGATCCACACCCAGAGCCGGCGATGGCGCGTGCCTGAGAGGGCGAGCGCATAGCTGAGCAAGGTCACGGCCTCGCAGGTCAGAAACAGCGCGATGGTGCCGATGCGGACACTGTCAGGCAGGGTGGCGAAGGCGGGGTGGGGCAGTCCGAAGGGCAGCAGCCAGAATGTCCAGAAGAGCGGCGTGCAGATAAAAAGCGTGAGTGTTCCCAGAAACATGATCTGAAAGCCGAGGAAGCGGCGCAGGCCAAGTTGGGCCAGAAGGCGTCCGGGGCGGCGCATGTGCACGCCATAGGTCAGCGCGTAGCCCTTGAGCCAGCGCGAGCGTTGCCGGATCCAGGGGCCCAGACGGCTTGCCGCCTCTTCCTGTGTTGTCGTATCGATCAGCTCGGTGCGATAGCCGTGCCGTGCGAGGCGGATGCCAAGGTCTGCATCCTCGGTCACGTTGTGGGCATCCCAGCGGCCAATCTGTTCCAGAGCGGCGCGGCGCAGGAACAGCGTCGTTCCGCCCAGCGGGATCGCAAAGCCAAGCCGGGCGAGGCCGGGCAGGAAGACGCGAAACCAGGCGGCGTAATCAAGCGTGAAGGCGCGGGTCAGCCAGTTTTGCCGGGCGTTGTCGAAATCGAGGCGCCCTTGCAGGCAGGCCACGTCGGGGGCGGCATGGGCAAACGCCTCGGCCACGCGGCGCAGTTGGTCGCGATCAGGCGCGTCCTCGGCATCGTAAATGCCGATGATGTCGCCGCGGGCGAAATCAAGCGCGTAGTTCAGGGCACGTGGTTTTGTGCGCACGGTGCCGGGCGGCACGGTGACGATACGCATGCCGGGGCCGAGCCGTTGGCCCGCCAAGGCGTGGTGGGTGCCGCCATCGGATTGTTCCAGCACAAAAAGGAATTCGCGCCGCTCAGCGGGGTAGTCGAGCGCCGAGAGCCGGGCGATGAGCGCATCGGTGATGCTGCTTTCCCAAAGCAGTGGCACCAAGATCGATATCCTAGGCAACGGCCCTTCGGTGGTGCCGTTGCGCGCGGTCGAAAAGGCGCGCGCGCGGGTGAGCCGTTGGTGTGCCTCGTTCACCAGGGCCGCTGTGCGCAGGACGGTCATGGCCAGAAGGGCCAGCATCGCCCAGCCGAAGATCCCGGAAAAGGTGGCGGTGGGGACCAGTATTGCGGCGGCGGTGAGAGCGATCGCAAGCGTGGCGGCGGCGATGGCCAGCGGACGTGTTGCGAGGCTGCGGCAACTGGCGTCAGCGGCGAGCGCGGTTTCTGCGCGTGCGACAAGGGCGGGGCCGCGGAGGTTCAGAACCGCGCGTTCCACTGCGGCTTGGGGCGCGCGGGCCATTAATACCGGGCCCAGGGTGGCGGTCATCCTGTCGACCTGGGCGGCAAAGGTGGCGGCGTCGGCGCAGGCGACAACGGTCGCGCCGCCAACGCGGCGCCATGGCACCAGACCGTGGCGCAGACAGACATCTGCGCCGAGGCGGTCGATCAGGCGCGGGTCGGGAGGATCGCGTTCAAGATCGATGTGGCCCGGGGCGCGTGGCTTTGATGGCGCATAGGCCGTGGCCGTGGCCTGGGGGCGGGGCAGCGGGGCCAGCCAGATATGTTGCCAGCGTTTTTGGCCGGGATCGATCAGCGCGGGCAGTTCTGCGTCACGGTTGGCCGGTACCGTTGGCACAACCTGAGCGGGTCGCGGGCGGTGCAGTGGCAGCGTCGGAGAGGCGGCGGGTTTTTTAGCAATCAGGGCGGTCACAGAATCACAGGCCTACGTCAAAAGGAACGCCTGAGCCTTTTTCCGTTGGGGTTAACGAACTGTTAATTGACCGGTGGACAAGTCAGAGTGTCACACCTGTGCGTCCATCGCAGAGGTGAAGCGCTCAAAAAGATAGTAGCTGTCTTGCGGCCCAGGGCTCGCCTCTGGGTGGTATTGAACCGAGAAGACTGGCCTGTCCGACAGCCGGATGCCGCAGTTTGAACCGTCAAACAGCGAGACATGGGTTTCCCGGACGCCATCGGGAAGCGTCTGGCTGTCGACCGTGAAGCCGTGGTTCATCGACGTGATCTCGACCTTGCCGGTTTCGAGATCCTTCACCGGATGGTTGGCCCCATGGTGGCCGTGGTTCATCTTGATCGTCCGCGCGCCAAGGGCGAGCGCCAGCATCTGGTGCCCGAGGCAGATCCCGAAGACCGGGATTTCAGTGGTCTCCAGCACCTCGCGGATCATCGGCACGGCATAGGCGCCCGTCGCGGCGGGATCGCCCGGGCCGTTTGACAGAAACAGGCCCGCCGGGGATTGCGACAACACATCCTCCGCCGTGGCGGTCGCGGGCAGCACCGTGACATCGCAGCCCGCGCTGGCCAGGCAGCGCAGGATGTTGCGCTTTGCACCATAGTCGATCGCGACGACCTTGTGGCCGGGGGATTTGCGGCGCTGATACCCGTCGGGCCAGGCCCAGCGCATCTGATCCCAGCGGTAGGATTGCGCGCAAGTCACATCCTTGGCGAGGTCGAGCCCTTCGAGACCGGGGAAGGCCCTGGCCGCGGCCACAAGACCTTCGATATCAAACTGTCCGTTGGGATCGTGGGCCAACGCGATATGCGGTGCGCCCTGTTGTCGGATCGCGCGGGTCAGCCGGCGGGTGTCGATCCCGCCAATGCCGATGCGGCCCCGGCGCGTCAGCCAGGTCGTCAGCGGTTCGGCGGCGCGCCAGTTCGACGGTTCGGTCGGGTCCCACTTGACCACGAGCCCCGCGGCCACCGGTTCCGCGGTTTCATCGTCGTCGGGGTTCACGCCGACATTGCCGATATGCGGGAAGGTGAAGGTGACGACCTGCCCGGCATAGGACGGGTCGGTCATGATCTCTTGATACCCGGTCATGGCGGTGTTGAAGCACAGCTCGGCCGTGGTCTGGCCGGTGGCGCCAAAACCCTTGCCGAAAAACAGCGTGCCATCGGCAAGGGCGAGGCAGGCGGTTGGCGAGGCAGGGGGCATTGCAGGGCTCCGGTGGGCAAACTTGGCGGAAACTACGGGGCGCGCGGGGGGGCGTCAAGCAAGGGGCGAAAAACACTTATCACGCAATATCAATGTGTTAGATGGGGTGCCCGTGACTTGTTTCTGGAATTTGCATTCTATATGTTGACCATTCTGACTTCTTAAAGGGGAAGGGCACGGGTATGGGTATGCGACATCGGCTGAGTGACGCGCTGAAGACCGCGATGCGTGCAAAGGATGGTGAGCGTTTGTCGACGCTGCGGCTGATCAATGCTGCGATCAAAGACCGCGATATCGCGCTGCGTGGGGAAGGCCGCGACGACGGCGTCCAGGACGCGGAAGTCCTTCAGATTCTTGGCAAGATGGTCAAGCAGCGGCAGGAAAGCGCGCGCGCCTATGAAGAAGGCGGGAGGCTGGAGCTGGCCGAGAAGGAGCGGGCGGAAATCGATGTGATCGAAGAGTTTCTGCCGCGCCAGTTGGATGACGACGAAATCGCCAAGGCCGTGGATGCGGCGATCCGGTCGGCGGGTGCCGACTCGATCCGCGATATGGGCAAGGTGATGGGGGCACTGAAGTCTCAGTTCACCGGGCAGATGGATTTCGGTCGGGTCGGGCCGATGGTCAAGGATCGCCTGGGCTAGGGGGCCGTCGCGCGCCTGACCGGACCCGCGCGAGGGCTGTGTCCAGCTCATCGCGCAGGGCCACACGCTCTTCCGGGCTGAGGAAGGCGCCAAGCTCAACCTCGCGACCGCCCCCTTTCAGGGTGAGATAGTTCTCTACCGGGCCCTCGGGTGCGAGATGGGTGGACACCCAATAGGGGTTTGCGTCCCATGTCAGCGGAGGGCGGCGCGGCTGGACATGGGCGAGGTGCATCTTATCGGGCCAGATCGCCAGTTCTTCATGTAGCATCCGATGCTGGCGGTTCTTCATCAGCGCGAACCAGATCGCCCAGAGCGCGGCGAGGAAGAATAACAGCAAAACCCAGATGATCGGTGAGCCGAGGACAGCAAAGAGCGGCAGCGAAAGCATCGCGGCGGTGATCCCGATAAAGGTGGCAAAGCCCTTGCCGGTCATCGACTGGTGCGGCCAGAGGATCAGACGCGCCAATGGCGCGCTGTCGGTTGGGTCTTCGGTCTCGGTCCAGCGGTAGGGCATTGTGATCTTTTGCGCTTTCCGTCGAAGGATAGCTTGCTGGGTGGTCGAATAAACCCCTCGACTCGCGCCCGAGCAGGATGTCGCGGGCCCTGGCCTGTGCGAGGGCCCGCATGTCGGTTTCACCCCGGAAGGGCGGTGTCTGCATATTGTGCCGCGAACTCGGCAGAGGGCGGGATCGGCTTGATGACATCAATGAGGACGCCGTTGGGATCGCGCGTGATGAAATGGCGTTGGCCAAAGGGTTCGTCCCGCAGCGTCTTGAGGATCGGCAGCCCAGCGGACTGGGCGTCGGCATAGACCTTGTCGGGGTTCTCGACCTCGAAATTCAGGATCAGGCCGGCGACGGTGCCGTGGCCCTCGGCCGGGATGGTGTCGTGGTCGTGTTGGAGGACGGCGATGTTGACCGAGGGGTCCTCAGACGACTGGAGGTGACAATACCAGTCGGCTTCGAACACGACGGTGAAGGCGAAGTGCGCGGTATAGAACGCGGCGGTCCCGGCGACGTCGGTGGTTTGGATGACGGGGTAGAACTGGGTGCATTTCATGGCTTGCGGTACTCCTATTAGATACATACAGTCTGTATGTAAGAAAAGTCATAAACATACAGGCTGTATGTATGCAAGAGAAATCTGAACGTCGAAGCAATGTCGCGCGCTCTGAGGCGACGCGGGGGCTGTTGATCGCCGCGGCGCGGGCGCTGTTTTCCGAGAAAGGCTATGCCGAGACATCGACGCCCGAGATTGTGCGGGCAGCGGGCACAACGCGCGGGGCGCTGTATCACCACTTTGCCGACAAGGCGGCCCTGTTCCGTGCTGTGCTGGAACAGGAATATGCCGCCGTTGAGGCCGAGATCACGCGGGCCGCCGTCGGTGAGCCGCGCGGAACGGTTGAGGCGCTGGTGGAAGGCGGGCGGGGATACCTTGCGGCGATGCAAGGCCCGGGCCGGGTGCGGCTGATGCTGTTGGACGGTCCTGCTGTGCTGGGCCGGGCCGCGTTGGATGAGATCGATCGGCGCACCTCGGCGGATTCGCTGCGGCTGGGGCTCGAGGCGGCGATGGCAGAGGGTGACATTCAGGCCCTGCCATTGGGGCCCTTGACGGCGGTGTTGTCGTCGATGTTCGAACGGGCGGCACTGGACGTGGCCGAGGGTGCGGCGCCCGACGATCAGGTCGTGGTGTTCGAGGCGATCTTCCGGGGCCTCGCGCCATAAAAAAAGCCCCGGCTGAGCCGGGGCTTCTCTCTGTGTGTGACGTCACGCTCAGTGTGCGTGGGGCTTGTCCCACTCTTCCTGCTTGGGAAGCGTCTCGAACGTGTGCTCGGGCGGCGGAGAGGGCAGTGTCCACTCCAGCGTGTCGGCATGTTCGTTCCAGTAGTTCGCCTCGGTCACACGGCGTCCGTACATCAGGGTGTAGGCGATGACGCCGATGAAGAAGAGGAACGAAGCGAAGGCGATGAAGGCGCCGATCGACGAGATATAGTTCCAGTAGGCGAACGCCTCGGGGTAGTCGATGTAGCGGCGCGGCATGCCCTGGCGGCCCAGGAAGTGCTGCGGGAAGAACGTCAGGTTCGAGCCGACGAACATCGTCCAGAAATGCACCTGGCCCGCCCATTCCGGGTATTGTCGCCCGGACATCTTGCCGATGTAGAAGTATATCCCGGCAAAGATACAGAACACCGCCCCGAGCGACATCACGTAGTGGAAGTGGGCCACCACGTAGTAGGTGTCATGGTAGGCCCGGTCGACGCCTGCTTGTGACAGGACGATCCCGGTGACGCCGCCCAGCGTGAAGAGGAACAGGAAGCCGAAGGCCCAGAGCATCGGTGTCTTGAACTCCACCGAGCCGCCCCACATCGTGGCGATCCAGCTAAAGATCTTAACCCCTGTGGGCACTGCGATCACCATGGTGGCAAGCATGAAGTAGGTCTGCTGCGTCAGGCTCATCCCCACCGTGTACATGTGGTGCGCCCAGACCACGAAGCCCAGCGCGCCGATGGCGATCATCGCCCAGACCATCGGCAGGTAGCCGAAGATCGGTTTGCGGCTGAAGGTGGCGATCACGTGGCTGATGATGCCGAAGCCGGGGATGATGATGATGTAGACTTCCGGGTGCCCGAAGAACCACAGGATATGCTGGTAGAGCACCGGGTCGCCGCCGCCCGCGGGATCGAAGAAGGCGAAGCCGAAGTTGCGGTCCATCAGAAGCATGGTGATGGCCCCGGCGAGGACCGGCAGCGCCAGCAGGATCATCCACGCGGTGATGAACACGGACCATGCAAAGAGCGGCACTTTGAAGAGTGTCATGCCCGGCGCGCGCATGTTCAGGAAGGTCGTGATGATGTTGATCGCGCCCAGGATCGAGGAGGCACCAGAGACGTGGACGGCAAAGATCGCCAGGTCCATCGAATAGCCCCCTTCAAGCGTTGAGAGCGGCGCATAGAGCACCCATCCCACGCCCGAGCCCATCTGGTCATTGCCGCCGGGCGACAGCATCGAGGCCACACCGAGCGCGACACCCGCAACAAATAGCCAGTAGCTTAGGTTGTTCAGACGCGGAAAGGCCATGTCCGGCGCGCCGATCTGGAGCGGCATGAAGTAGTTGCCGAAGCCGCCAAAGAGCGCCGGGATCACCACGAAGAACATCATCAGGACGCCGTGATAGGTGATCAGGACGTTCCAGAGATGGCCGTTGGGCGTACATTCACCGGCGGCTGCGGCCGTGAAGCGCGCGCCTTCCATGCACATGTACTGAACGCCGGGCTCCATAAGTTCGAGCCGCATGTAGACCGTGAAGGCGACGGCAATGAAGCCCACGATGCCCGAGGTAAAGAGATACAGGATCCCGATGTCTTTGTGGTTGGTTGACATGAACCAGCGGGTAAAGAACCCGCGCTCGTCATGATCCTCGTGCCCGTGAGCGGCAGCGTCGGCCATACCATTCTCCTGAGTGGCTACTGGGCGGACGCATCAAGCCATCCACGCCATGTTTTGTACGTGTTCTAGTGGGCTTGCGGGCGGGCGGCAACACGCCAATCTCCCACAAAGCAGGAAAAAATGTCTCAGTTCAGAGGGTGTTCTGTTGGGTTCACTTTGCTTCTGAGGGTCTGTCCCAGGTGGGATTGCGCGATATTTGCGATCAAAAGGCGCGCCTCATGCGCCCTGAGCGCGCGGTAGGCCTTGCGCGGGTGGGCGATGCGGCCTGTGGTTTCGGCGTCCCGTTCGGTCAACTGTCCGGCCTGGCGCTGGGCCCGGACCCAGCTTTGCGCCATTGCGCCGAGATAAAGCGACTCGACCCAGACGCCCGACGCTTTCAACACGATGTGGTCCGCAAAGAGCAGATGGAAGTAGCGGGTGTTTGCGCCGCTGGGCACCGCGCGGGCCAGCGCCGCGTGTTCCAGCGCCTTGGCGGGCACCAGCGCGGGACCCGAGAAGAGCACGTCGGACAAGGGGGTTTCGATGAGCACGCAGTGGTTTGGCGACAGGCGTAGGGCGGACGTGGCCCCGAGCGTGCCCGTGGCCAGCTCGACCGGGCAAAGACCGGGCAGCAGCGCGAGCCGGGCCGCGGAGTGGGTGGTTTGCCCAATGGCGATGAGTTCATGCGCGCCGCCGTCACGGCCAAGGACGCGCGTGCCGGGGCGCAGGTGTTCGATGACCACCGGGCCGTCGACGGTTTCGATCAGGGCGCCGGCGGCGATGCACAGAAAGTCGGGGGTGCCGGGATCCGGGCTGCCCTCGACGAAGTCGCCGTTCAAATCGCGCGAAAAGCCTGCGCCGTTGGGCGAGGATGAGTTGATCGACTCGCCGGTACCAATCTGGACGGCATCGGACGGAAAGCCGCCTGGCGGCGCGGGGGCGCGGGGCGGTGTGCCGTAGGAGAAGACCGTGTAGCTGGGTGGTGCGGTCGTGGTGTCGAGCAGGAAAATGCTGTCCCACAGGCCGCCTTCGCCATCGGGCAAGAAGTTGATGTTGTTGGCGTTTCCCGCATCGTAGAAGCCCGCAGGCGGGGTGCCGGTATATTCGCCGACAACGGTCGCGGTTGCGCCCGGCGCCAGCGTTTCGCCGTCGGGGAAGGCGAAAAGCAGGCCGTTCTTTTGCGACCAGATCTCGATCCCGTCGAGCGAAACGGTGTTGCCCGACCCGTTTTGGATCTCGACATATTCGTCGGCCTTGTTGGCGCCGCCGTCGCCATCGGTGTCGATCGCGCTGCCGCCGGCATTGTCTGCCAAAAGCTCGGCGATGGCCAAGCCGTTTGCGAGGAAGTCCACCATTGCGAGGCCCCGATTTCCCTGACGCGCGGCGCCATAGTGGGATGAGCGGGCTGTGTTTCCAAGGGCGGGATCGCCGATTTCGCGCGCCACGGCCGGGTTTCGGCGGACCCGGCGGGGAATCGCCTGAATTTGCGTCAGAGTCTGGTTTGGTCTGGCGCTGTTGACAGGCCCCCCGACTCCTCCTATATCGCGCGCACCCTGCGGGGCGGTTAACGCTTGGTGCAGGGTCTACAAGATGTAAGTGGTCACGATCCGGCCCCGGGCCCGATCCTCTGGATACCCACCGCGCCGCGCCTGCGATTGAGGGCGCGCCTGCGGTTGTTCTCGTTTTGCGGACGCGCATTGCGAGATTACTGACGAAACCGGGATGCGCGCGCATTCCAATGACGAGATGAGCACGGGGATAGAACCGGAATGCCAACGATCCAGCAGCTGATCCGCAAGCCGCGGCAGCCGAAAGTGAAACGCTCGAAGTCGCTGCATCTGGAGGGGTGCCCCCAGAAGCGCGGCGTGTGCACGCGTGTCTATACAACGACACCGAAGAAGCCGAACTCGGCCATGCGTAAGGTCGCCAAGGTGCGCCTGACCAATGGCTTTGAGGTGATCAGCTACATCCCCGGTGAAAGCCACAACCTGCAGGAGCACTCGGTGGTGCTGATCCGCGGCGGTCGTGTCAAAGACCTTCCCGGCGTGCGCTATCACATCCTGCGCGGTGTGCTTGACACCCAGGGCGTCAAGGATCGCAAGCAGCGCCGCTCGAAATACGGCGCGAAGCGTCCCAAGTAATGCGTCACGCGCTGGCATATCCTGCCGCGCTGGGCCTTGCCCTCGCCGCCACCCCGACGCTTGCGGATTGGGGCGGTGTCGCCGTGAATGCGGACGGCATCGGCTGGGGCTACTCTGCTGGCTGGAATAGCCGCGCCGATGCGCGCGACCGCGCCATGCACTATTGCCGCGAATATTCGGAGAATGACGCCGGGTGTTCGGTGGCTGTCACGACCCGCAACTGCGCCGCCATCGTTCGGGGACGCGTGAACTCTGCGCCGACGTTCTTCGTTGTCGAGGCCAGAAACCGCGATGCCGCCGAAACCGGTGCGCTGACCGATTGTCGCGAAGTCGCCGGTGCTTCGTGTGAACTCCGGCGCAAGTTTTGCGCCGACGACCTATAGAGGAAGAGACTGATACATGTCCCGCCGTCACGCCGCTGAGAAACGAGAAGTCCTGCCCGACGCCAAATATGGCGACCGGGTTCTGACGAAGTTCATGAACAACCTGATGATCGACGGCAAGAAATCCGTCGCCGAGCGCATCGTCTACAACGCGTTCGACCGGGTTGAATCGAAGCTGAAGAAAGCGCCGGTGGAAGTGTTCCACGAAGCGCTCGACAACATCAAACCCTCGGTCGAGGTCCGCTCGCGCCGGGTCGGCGGCGCGACCTACCAGGTCCCCGTCGAGGTGCGCCCCGAGCGCCGCGAAGCGCTGGCGATCCGCTGGCTGATCAACGCGTGTCGCGCCCGCAACGAGAACACCATGGAAGAGCGGCTGGCCGGTGAGTTGGCCGATGCGGTCAACGGCCGCGGCTCGGCCGTGAAGAAACGCGAAGACACCCACAAGATGGCCGACGCCAACAAGGCGTTCAGCCACTACCGTTGGTAACCCATTCAGCCTGAGGACCATACCCATGGCACGCGACTACCCTCTCGACCGCTACCGGAACTTCGGGATCATGGCGCATATCGACGCCGGCAAGACCACGACGACCGAGCGCATCCTGTATTACACCGGCAAGTCCCACAAAATCGGCGAAGTCCATGACGGCGCCGCCACGATGGACTGGATGGAGCAAGAGCAGGAGCGGGGGATCACCATCACCTCGGCTGCGACGACGACCTTCTGGGAGCGGACCGAAGACGGCGAAACCGCCCAGTCGGACAAGCACCGGTTCAACATCATCGACACCCCCGGCCACGTGGACTTTACCATCGAGGTTGAGCGGTCGCTGGCGGTTCTTGACGGCGCCGTGGCCGTGCTGGACGCCAATGCGGGCGTCGAGCCGCAGACCGAAACGGTGTGGCGCCAGGCCGACCGCTACAAGGTGCCGCGCATCGTGTTCGTCAACAAGATGGACAAGATCGGTGCGGACTTCTTCAACTGCGTGCACATGATCAAGGACCGCACCGGGGCCGAGCCTGCGCCGATCCAGTTGCCGATCGGTGCCGAGGATCAGCTCGAGGGCATCGTCGATCTGGTCACCATGGAAGAGTGGACCTGGAAGGGTGAGGATCTGGGCGCGTCCTGGACCCGCCAGCCGGTGCGCGACGACCTGAAGGAGCTCGCCGAGGAATGGCGCGGCAAGCTTGTCGAACTCGCCGTCGAGATGGATGACGACGTGATGGAGCAGTACCTGGAGGGCAATGAGCCCGACGAGGCGACGCTGCGCCGTCTGATCCGTCAGGGCACGCTGTCGATGACGTTTGTGCCGGTGCTTGCCGGCTCGGCGTTCAAGAACAAGGGTGTTCAGCCGATGCTGAACGCGGTGATCGACTATCTGCCCGGCCCGCTGGACGTGCCCGCCTACATGGGCTTCCGCCCGGGTGACGAGTCTGAAACCCGTGACGTGCCCCGCTCGGCCGAAGACAGCCAGCCGTTCTCGGCGCTGGCGTTCAAGATCATGAACGACCCGTTCGTGGGCTCGCTCACGTTCACGCGGATCTATTCCGGCACGCTCAAGAAGGGCGACGGCATCCTCAACACGACCAAGGGCAAGCGTGAGCGCATTGGCCGGATGATGATGATGCACTCGAACAACCGCGAAGAGATCGAAGAGGCCTATGCGGGCGACATCATCGCGCTGGCCGGTCTGAAGGACACGACCACAGGCGACACGCTGTCGGACGCGCAGGATCAGGTCGTGCTTGAGACGATGACCTTCCCCGATCCGGTGATCGAGATCGCGGTGGAACCCAAGACCAAGGCCGACCAAGAGAAGATGTCCCAGGGTCTGCAGCGTCTGGCGGCAGAGGATCCCTCCTTCCGCGTCGAAACCGATCTGGAATCGGGTCAGACGATCATGAAGGGCATGGGCGAATTGCACCTCGATATCCTGGTCGACCGCCTGAAGCGCGAGTTCAAGGTCGAGGCCAATATCGGTGCGCCGCAGGTGGCCTATCGCGAAACCATCGGTCATGAGGTGGAACACACCTACACCCACAAGAAGCAGTCGGGTGGATCGGGTCAGTTCGCCGAAGTGAAGATGATCATCGCGCCCACCGAGCCTGGCGAAGGTTATTCGTTCGAGAGCCGGATCGTGGGCGGTGCGGTGCCAAAGGAATACATCCCCGGCGTCGAAAAGGGCATCCAGTCGGTGATGGACTCCGGTCCGCTCGCGGGCTTCCCGGTGATCGACTTCAAGGTCGCGCTGATCGACGGCAAGTTCCACGACGTGGACTCCAGCGTGCTGGCGTTTGAGATCGCCGCACGGATGGGTATGCGCGAAGGCATGAAGAAGGCCGGTGCCAAGCTTTTGGAGCCGATCATGAAGGTCGAGGTGGTGACGCCCGAGGAGTACACCGGCAACATCATCGGTGACCTCACCAGCCGCCGCGGTCAGGTGCAGGGGCAAGAGACGCGCGGCAACGCGATCGTCATCAACGCCTTCGTGCCGCTCGCCAATATGTTCGGCTATATCAACAACTTGCGGTCCATGAGCTCGGGCCGGGCGAACTTCACCATGCTGTTCGACCATTACGAACCCGTGCCGCAGAACATCAGCGAAGAAATCCAGGCGAAATACGCGTAAGCGCGCGCCAGAACGCGACAATAGGAGGCCATCATGGCGAAGGAAAAGTTTGAACGTACGAAACCGCATGTGAACATTGGCACGATTGGCCATGTTGACCACGGCAAGACGACGCTGACGGCGGCGATTACGAAGTATTTCGGGGACTTCAAGGCGTATGACCAGATTGATGG
>JBCCWO010000014.1:0-90423 GCA_039193455.1 Pseudomonadota bacterium | reverse complement strand
CCCGCGACCGCCGACCTGATGGCAAAGATGGCGGGCGGGCATGCCGACGATCTGGCAACAACGGTGCTGATGGCCACCGACAAGCGCGTGTTGATCGCGCCCGCGATGAACGTGCGGATGTGGGAGCATCCGGCGACCCAACGCAATGCGGCGCAACTGACCGCCGACGGCATTCTATTTGCGGGTCCTGTCGACGGCAGCATGGCGTGTGGAGAGTTCGGTCCCGGGCGCATGTCAGAACCAGATGAGATCGTGGGCGCCATTGAACAGGCACTGGCAAGCGGCCCAATGGCCGGCAAGCATGTGATCGTGACCTCGGGCCCCACGCATGAACCGATCGACCCCGTGCGTTACATCGCGAACCGGTCTTCGGGGGCGCAGGGCGCGGCCATCGGGCGCGCGCTTGCCGCACTGGGGGCAGAGGTGACCTTTGTGACCGGCCCGGCCAGCGCACCGCCACCCGACGGCGTGCGCCTTGTCGGCGTGGAGACGGCGGCCCAGATGCACGCCGCGGTCCTTGATGCGTTGCCGGCAGACGCAGCGGTTTTCGCCGCGGCCGTTGCCGATTGGCGCGTCACCAGTGCGACGGACAGCAAGATCAAGAAGGATGGCACGGGTACGCTGCCACAACTCGACCTGACCGAGAATGCCGACATTCTTGCCCATGTGGCCGGGCTGAATGAGGGGCGGCCCCATCTGGTGGTGGGGTTTGCGGCGGAAACCGACGATGTGATTGCCCATGCGACGGCCAAGCGCGCGCGCAAGGGATGCGACTGGATCGTTGCAAATGATGTGAGCCCGGACACCGGTATTATGGGCGGCACTGAGAATGCGGTGACCTTGATCACCGATGGCGGCGCTGACCCCTGGCCCCGCATGGGCAAAGACCAAGTGGCCCAGCGGCTGGCCCAGAAAATCGCAGACACGCTGTCGTGACGCCCGAGATCCTGTTCCACTGGCGCGAGGGGGCCGATCCCGACATCCCCTTGCCCGCGTATGAGACAGAAGGCGCGGCGGGCGCGGATGTGCGGGCGAACCTGCCGCCCGAGATGCGCGAAACGGGCCTTGAAATCGCGCCGGGGGCACGGGCCCTTGTGCCGACGGGGCTCTCAATTGAAATACCCGAAGGCTTCGAGGTTCAGGTGCGCCCGCGGTCCGGGCTGGCGTTGAAGCACGGGCTGACCTTGCCCAACAGTCCAGGCACAATCGATTGGGATTATCGGGGTCCGGTCGGCGTGATCCTGATGAACCTCGGCGCCGCGCCGTTCCTCGTCGCGCATGGTGAGCGGATCGCGCAATTGGTCGTGGCCCCGGTGGTGCGCGCCCGGTTCACGCTTGCCCAGTCCCTGAGCGATACCGCGCGGGGCAGCGGCGGCTTCGGCTCGACCGGTCGGGCCTAATGGCGCTTTTTCTGACCTTGGCGGTGGCCTTGTGGGCGCTTGGCTATTTCATGGGCACTCCGCGCAATGCGCGCTGGATCATGATCCTCTTGCTCTATCTGGCCGTGCTTGCGGTGAAGATCGTGTTCCCCGACGACCACCCGCTGCAATTGGCCACCGGCGGCTCGAAAGAGGAGTGGTTCTTGATCGGCGCTCTGGGGCTTGGGATCTGGGGATACAGCCTGGGCCTCAGGCGCCTGCGCGGCATGACTCGGCCAGAGAACAAGCCCAAGGAACCGGCGCCGGGCGAAACCGCCTCGGTCGAGATTGAGCGCAATGCCCGCCATATCGTCCTGCGCGAGATCGGCGGGCAGGGGCAGAAACGGCTGAAAGAGGCCCGTGTGCTTGTGGTCGGCGCGGGTGGGCTTGGCGCGCCCGCGCTGCAATATCTTGGCGCTGCGGGTGTTGGAACCCTGGGCGTGATCGACGACGATGTCGTGTCCAACGACAACCTGCAGCGGCAAGTGATCCACACTGATGCTCGGATCGGGATGCCAAAGGTTTTTTCGGCGCAAGCCGCGCTTGAAGCGCAAAACCCCTTTCTAACAGTGCGCCCCTACAATCGGCGGCTGACCGAAGACATCGCGCAGGAACTGATTGGTGAGTATGATCTGGTCCTGGATGGCTGCGACGATGTTGAAACGCGCTATGCCGTAAACGCCGCCTGCGTGGCTACGGAGACCCCGCTGATTTCGGGCGCGTTGTCGGCATGGGAAGGCCAGATCACCACCTTTGCGTCCCATCGCGGGTCGCCGTGCTACCACTGCGTCTTCCCCGTCGCCAATGCTGCGGGCCTCGCGCCCACATGCGCCGAAGGTGGTGTGCTTGGCCCGTTGCCGGGGGTGATTGGCGCGATGATGGCGGTTGAGGCCATCAAAGAGATTGCGCAAGCGGGCGACGGGTTGGCCGGGCGCATGCTGATTTACGATGCGCTTTATGGCGAGACGCGGACGATCCGTCTGGCGCGGGATCCGAACTGCCCGGTTTGCGGGGACAGCGGCTGAAATCCGACCTTGCGTTTGCGCTTGCGCTGTCGCGGCCCTACCTATCGCGCAGACACAAACGGAGCTGACCATGTCGAACCCCCTGCTTGAGCCCTGGACCGCAGCCTTCGGGGTCGCCCCGTTCGACAGGATCAAGGACGCGGACTTTGAGCCGGCCTTTGACGCGGCGCTGGACGAGGCGCGCGCCGAGATTGATCGGATCGCCACAAACCCCGAACCGGCGACATTCGAAAACACCATCGAGGCGCTGGAACTGGCGGATGAGACATTGGGCAACGTTTTGTCGACGTTCTACACTCTGGCCGGAACCGACACGAACGACACCCGCAACGCGCTGATGCGCGCGTTCAGCCCCAAGCTGTCGGCCTACGGGTCGGAGATTACGATGAACCGGCCGCTCTTTGACCGGATTGCGGCGCTGTGGGAGGCGCGTGAGACGCTGGACCTTACGGCCGAGCAAGCGCGTGTGCTGATGCTGACCCGCCGCCGGTTCGTGCGGGCGGGTGCCGCGCTCAAAGGCGACGCGGCGGCGCGGTTGAAATCCGTCAAGGAAAGGCTGGCGGTGCTGGGCACCGAGTTCACGCAGAACCTTCTGGCCGACGAAAAAGACTGGTCCATGCCGCTCGGCGAAGACGATCTAGAGGGGCTTCCCGCGTTTCTGATCGATGCCGCCCGGTCCGCCGGGGAAGAGCGTGGGGCCGACGGGCCGGTGGTGACGCTGTCACGCTCGCTAGTTGTTCCATTTCTACAGTTCTCACCACGCCGGGACCTGCGCGAAAAGGCGTATACCGCCTGGACCGCGCGTGGCGCGAACGGGGGCGAGACGGACAATCGCGCCATTGCCGCCGAGATCCTGACGCTGCGTGAAGAGCGCGCGCAGCTTCTCGGGTATGGTAGCTTTGCCGACTACAAGCTTGAGACCGAGATGGCGGGCACGCCGGACAAGGTGCGCGATCTGCTGATGGATGTGTGGCAACCGGCCAAGGCAAAGGCGGATGCCGACGCGCAGGTGCTGGAAGACATGATGCATGCCGATGGGGTCAACGGGCGGCTTGAGCCCTGGGACTGGCGTTACTATTCGGAGAGACGCCGCAAGGCCGAACATGATCTCGATGAGGCGGAGCTAAAGCCCTATCTGCAACTCGACCGGATGATCGAGGCGGCCTTTGCCTGCGCAAACCGTCTCTTCGGGCTCGAATTTGCCCCGGTCGAGGTGCCGCTTCACCACCCAGACGCGCGGGCCTGGGATGTCACGCGCAACGGCGCGCATATGGCGCTGTTTGTCGGCGACTACTTTGCCCGTTCTTCCAAACGCTCTGGCGCGTGGTGCTCGGCCCCGCGGGCGCAGCGCAAACTGGGTGGCGCCGTGCGCCCCGTGGTGCTGAACGTCTGTAACTTCGCAAAGCCGCCTGCCGGCCAGCCCGCCTTGCTCTCCTATGACGACGCGCGCACGCTCTTTCATGAGTTCGGGCACGCGCTGCACCAGATGCTGTCGGACGTGACCTACGAGTCGATCTCGGGCACCTCGGTCGCCCGCGATTTCGTGGAACTGCCGAGCCAGCTTTATGAGCATTGGCTGGAGGTGCCCGAAGTGCTGGCCGAGTTTGCCACCCACTCGGAGACGGGCGCGCCGATGCCGGATAACCTGCGCACGCGGCTCTTGACGGCGGCGACCTACGATATGGGGTTCCAAACGGTTGAATACGTCGCCTCTGCCCTTGTGGATCTGGCGTTCCATGACGGGCCTGCGCCGAAAGACCCGATGCAAAAGCAGCAGGAGGTCCTCGCCGACATGGGCATGCCCCACGCCATCCGCATGCGCCACGCCACGCCACATTTTGCCCATGTCTTTGCAGGCGACGGCTATTCCAGCGGTTACTACAGCTACATGTGGTCCGAGGTCATGGATGCCGACGCCTTCGCCGCCTTTGAAGAAGCAGGCGGGGCTTTCGACGCGGGCACGGCGCAGAAGCTGGAGGAGCACATTCTGTCAGCGGGGGGTACGCAGGATGCCGAAGCGCTTTACGTGGCGTTTCGCGGTGCGATGCCGGGGGTCGAGGCGCTGCTGAAGGGCCGGGGGTTGTTGGACGCGGCGTGATGCCCGCCATCGCCCTAGCGCCGAAACGGTGACGGTCGCAGCCCGGCCTCAAGGCTCGCCACCACATCCGCAATCCGCTTGTCGCGGGTGGGCGGAGTTTTGGCCTGCTTGATCCACTCCAGCGTCCCGCGCTTGACCGACCGGGGGTAGGCCTCCCACCCGTCGATCAACGCGCCGAGGGCGGTGTCGAGGTCGGGCGGACGCTCAAGGCGTTCGACATCGTCGAGGAATGTCCACATCCCGTTGGCCTCGGCCACGGCGATCCGATCCTCACCCGCGGGCGTCATCTGGCCGTCCGCCCGCATGCGCGCCACGATTTCCTTGTTCACCGCCGACCAGGCCGAGCCATCCTTGCGCGGTGAGATCAGGTGCATCATGCGATCTTCATCGACACCGCGCACCGAACTGTCGATCCAGCCCCAGCAGATCAGTTCTTCGACCACCTCGCCGAAGGGCAGGTAGTTTGGGTGATGTTTTTTGTAGGTCACGGCCCAGACCGAGCCGCTGTCGGCGTGGTTGTCGGACAGCCAAGCACGCAAAGCGGCGCGGGTGGGAAATTCGATGCGTGGGGCGTCCTTGCTCATCTACAGGGTCAGGCGGCGGTAGATCATGAATTCGGTGAGTTCGTCGTACTCGTCGATGCCCTCATACCGCTCGCACGGCGCGAACCCCAAAGTCTCATAGAGCTTCTGCATGGGTACGTTGTTCTTGAATGCGTCGGCATAGGCATGCGTCATTCCCATGCCCCGCGCTTCCTCTAGGCGTGCTTCCACAAGGCGCCGCCCCAGCCCGCTGCCCTGGCACTCGGGCAGTACGAAGAGGCGCTTGAGTTCCACGGCCCCCGGCGCGCAGGTGCGCATCATCCCGCAGCCGACCAACCGGCCGGCGGCGTCATGGGCCAGCGCAACGCGGCCCGAGGGGGGCAGAAAGCCAGAGATGGCGCGCAGGGTGTCTTCGACCAGATCGTCGGGGTTGAATTTGGGCCCGCCCATGGCGACGAGTTTCGGGACCATGAAAGAATAGTAGCGGTGCGTGATCCCGGCCAGGGCGCCGCGGTCGGTGATCTCATCCACAAATGTGATGGTGTAGGTCACTAATGCGCCTCGGCCCAGTTCGCGCCCTGGCCCGCATCCACCACCAGCGGGACCGAGAATTTGACCGCGGGGTCGGCGGCCCCCTCCATCACGGCGCGCGCTGTGCCGATCAGATCGTCGACGGCGGCGTCCTCAACCTCGAAGAGCAGCTCATCGTGGACTTGCAGCAGCATCTTGGCGGGCAGGTCTGCGATGGCGGCAGGCATCCGAACCATCGCGCGCCGGATCACGTCAGCCGCCGTCCCCTGGATCGGCGCGTTGATTGCGGCGCGGCGGGCGAAACCGGCGTGGGGACCCTTGGCGTTGATCTCGGGCGTGTTGATCTTGCGACCGAACAGCGTCTCGACCCGCCCGTGTTCCTTCGCAAACGCCACCGTATCGTCCATGTACTGTCGGATACCGGGAAAGCGTTCGAAATAGCGGTCGATAAAGCCCTGCGCCTCATCGCGCGGGATGCGCAGGTTGCGGGCGAGGCCAAAGCCCGAGATGCCGTAGATCACGCCGAAATTGATCGCCTTGGCCTGGCGGCGGACCTCGGGCGTCATCTCATCGAGCGGCACATTGAACATCTCCGACGCGGTGGCGGCGTGAATGTCCTGCCCTTCGCGGAAGGCCTGCTTCAGTGCCTCGATATCGGCGATATGGGCAAGGATGCGCAGTTCGATCTGCGAGTAGTCGAGGCTGACGAGGGTGCGGCCGGGCTCGGCCACGAAGGCCTCGCGAATGCGGCGACCTTCCTCGGTCCGGACAGGGATGTTCTGCAGGTTGGGGTCGGTGGACGCGAGGCGGCCCGTGTTGGCGCCCGCGATGGAGTAGGAGGTGTGGACGCGGCCCGTGTCGGTGTTGATATGTTCCTGCAGGGCGTCGGTATAGGTCGATTTGAGTTTCGACAGTTGCCGCCAGTCGATCACGCGGGCGGGCAATTCGTGCTCGGTGGCAAGGTCTTCCAGCACGTCCGCCGGGGTCGAGTACTTGCCGGTCTTGCCCTTTTTGCCGCCGGGCAGGCCCATGCGCTCGAACAGGATCTCGCCCACCTGCGCGGGCGAGCCGACATTGAACTTCTCACCCGCCAGTCCCTGTATCTCGTCTTCGAGCTGCGCCATCTTTTGCGCGAAGGCATTGGACATCCGGCTCAGCGTGTCGCGGTCGACCTTGATGCCCGACATCTCCATCTCGGCCAGGACCGGCACCATGGGACGTTCGAGCGTCTCATAGACGGTCGTGACGCGTTTGGTATGCAGTTGCGGCTTGAAGGACTGCCACAGGCGCAGGGTGATATCGGCGTCTTCCGCGGCGTATTTCACCGCGTCGTCCACCGGCACCTTGTCGAAGGTGATCGCGGATTTGCCGGTGCCCAGCAGCGATTTGATCTCGATGGGGTTGTGGCTGAGATAGCGCTCAGACAGCTGATCCATCCCGTGATTGTGCAGCCCCGCGTTCATCGCGTAGCTCATCAGCATGGTGTCATCGATGGGGGCGACGTCGACGCTGTAGCGGGCAAAAATCTTGGCGTCGTACTTCATGTTCTGACCGATCTTGAGGACGGACGCGTCCTCGAGCAGCGGTTTGAGCATGGCCAGCGCAGTGTCCATCGACATTTGCCCCTCGGCCAGCGCGTCCGAGCCAAAGAGATCGTCGGTCGCCGCCGCTTTGTGGGCGAGGGGGATGTAGCAGGCCGTGCCAGCTTCAACGGCGAGGGATATCCCGACCAGCTCGGCCGTCATCTCGTTGAGCGCGGTCGTTTCGGTATCCACGGCGACCCAGCCGCGGGCATAGGCCGTGTCGATCCAGGTTTGCAGGGCGGCTTCGGTGGTGACCTTTTCATAGGTGTCGGCGTCGAAGGGCACCGCTTCGGCTTCGGGTGTCTCAATCGCCGGGGCGGGGGCGTCGGCGATCACCGGGGCCTCGACCCCCAGCGTGTCCGCGACCCGCTTGGTGATCGTGCGGAACTCCATCGCGGTGAGGAAGTCGAGAAGCGCGCTGGGTTCGGGATCCTTCACCTCCAGCGTGTCGAGCGCATAGTCGAGCTCCATCTCGCAATCGAGCTGCACCAGGCGCTTCGACAGTCGGATCTGATCGGCATTGTCGATCAGCGTCTGACGCCGCTTGGGTTGCTTGATCTCTTCGGCGCGTTCCAGAAGCGTCTCCAGATCGCCGAATTCGTTGATCAGAAGCGCCGCCGTTTTCACCCCGATCCCCGGCGCACCCGGCACGTTGTCGACGCTGTCGCCCGCCAGCGCCTGGACATCGACCACGCGGTCGGGGCCCACGCCGAACTTCTCCTCGACGCCTTCCACCCCGATCCGGCGGTTCTTCATGGCGTCGTACATCTCGACCCCGTCGCCGACGAGCTGCATCAGATCCTTGTCCGATGAGATGATCGTGACCCGGCCCCCGGCGTCGCGAGCACGGCAGGCCAACGTGGCGATAATGTCATCGGCCTCGAACCCTTCCTGTTCCAGACAGGCGAGGTTGAAGGCGCGGGTGGCGTCGCGGGTCAGCGGGATCTGCGGACGCAAATCCTCGGGCATCTCGTCGCGGTTGGCCTTGTAGAGATCATAGAGGTCGTTGCGGAAGGTATGGCTGCCCTTGTCGAACACCACGGCAGCATGGGTCGGCGCGTCGGGGCCTTTGTTATCCTCGACCATCTTCCACAGCATATTGACGAAGCCTGACACCGCGCCCACTGGCAATCCATCGGACTTGCGGGTGAGCGGGGGCAGCGCGTGATAGGCGCGGAAGATAAAGGCCGAGCCGTCCACCAGATGCAGGTGGTGTCCTTTGCCGAAACTCATGCGAATGCCCCCGGATGTCGTCTGCAACGCTTATAGGTGTGCGGGGTGTTGGCGGCTAGCCTTCAACCAACTCTGCCGATGGGATCACGGGAAAGAACGCACCGCCCGACCAAAGCCCGAACCAACGTTCTCCCTCAAATTCCTGATGCACCCCAATCTCCACCAGCCGATAAAAGCTCTTGCGATCGATCAGCGCCTCCAGATTGGCCCGCACCAGCACATAGGGCGAAGGTTCACCCGTCGTTTCATCGCGCACCACGCGGATGGGGTGATCGGGGCCGGCCGCAACGGTGTCGCCCACATGCGTCTCGAACGTCACGATCTGGGCGTCGCCCGTTCCCGTCACCTCAAAATCGATCGCCACAAAAGGGGCGTCGTCGACAGTGATGCCGACCTTTTCGACCGGCGTGACCAGAAAGTAATCCTCGCCATCCTTGCGCAGGATCGAGGAAAACAGGCGCACAAGGCTTGCGCGTCCGATTGGCGTGCCCAGATAGAACCAAGTGCCATCCCTTGCGATCCGCATGTCGAGGTCGCCGCAGAACGGAGGGTTCCACAGATGCACCGGCGGCAAACCGCCTTTGGATGCAGCACGAGCGCTGTCTGCGAGGCTTTCGGCGGAGGGTTGCGTCATGAATGCGGTGTTAACATTTTTGCCATTTGTCCTTGCCGAGATACTTCCGTTTAATGGCCCCATATTCAACCACGGAGACCCCCCTGATGAGCGATAGCCCCGATCTTGTGGCCGAAATTGAAGCGCTGGGGGCCAAGCTGGCCGAGGCCAAGTCAAGCATCACACAACGCTTTATCGGCCAGCCGCGGGTGGTTGATCTGGTGTTGTCCTCGATCCTGTGCGGCGGTCACGGTTTGCTGATCGGCTTGCCGGGCCTGGGAAAAACCCGTCTCGTGGACACTTTGTCGACCGTTCTGGGCCTTGATGGCGCGCGGGTGCAGTTCACGCCGGACCTGATGCCCGCGGATATCCTTGGATCAGAGGTGTTGGAGACCGGCGCCGATGGCAGCCGGACGTTCAAATTCATAGAGGGCCCGATTTTCTGCCAGCTTTTGATGGCCGATGAAATCAACCGGGCCAGCCCCCGCACACAGTCGGCGCTGTTGCAGGCGATGCAGGAAAAGTCGGTGACGATCGCGGGCCAGCCGCATCCGCTGCCCGCACCGTTCCACGTGCTCGCCACCCAGAACCCGATTGAGCAAGAGGGCACATATCCGCTGCCCGAGGCGCAGCTTGACCGATTCCTCGTTCAGATCGATGTGCCGTACCCCGATCGCGACACCGAGCGCGACATTCTGATTGCGACCACGGGCGTCAGCGAAAGCACGTCTACCCGGGTGTTTGAACCCGCCGAACTGATCGCCGCACAGGAACTGGTGCGCCGCATGCCGGTGGGCGAGGCTGTGATGGAGCTTATTCTTGATCTGGTCCGCGCGTGTCGCCCGGAAGATGAGGCCGCGCCGGAGATGGTGCGCCAGAACGTGGGCTGGGGCCCCGGGCCGCGGGCAGCACAGTCTCTGATGCTGACGGTGCGGGCGCGGGCCCTGCTCGATGGTCGCTTGGCACCGTCTGCGGAAGATGTGGCCTCGATGGCCGCGCCGGTGCTGAGCCACCGCATGGCGCTGACATTTGCGGCCCGGGCGCGCGGCGCGGATCTTGGCGGCGTGATCGCCGAGGTGGCCGACCGTGTGACGCGGGTTGAGGTTGCCGCGTGATCAAAGCCGCCGACCTTCGCTCAACAGCCGAAGATCTTGCCGGGCCTCTGCCACCGCTGCTCGCGGCGGCCGATCATCTGGCCTCGTCGGTGCAGTTGGGAGAGCATGGTCGGCGCCGCGCGGGCACGGGTGACGAGTTCTGGCAATATCGTCCCGCCCAGCCAGGTGATGAGGCCCGGATGGTCGACTGGCGACGGTCGGCCCGCTCGGACGTGCATTTCGTGCGGGAAAAGGAATGGCAGGCGGCGCAAAGCATCGTGATCTGGGCGGATCCGGGGCAGTCGATGCGCTTTGCCTCGACCCCGAACCTGCCCACCAAGTTTCTTAGCGCTCGCACCCTGGCCTTGGCCATTGCGGTTCTGCTCATCCGCGGAGGAGAGCGTGTTGGGCTTGCCGACCTGTCGCTGCCGCCACGCTCGGGTGAGTTGCAGCTGATGCGGCTCGCGGCGGCGCTGAGCGATGAGTCGGAAGATGCCGATTACGCCGAGCCGGTGGTGCGCGGGCTTCCGGCGCATGCGCAGGCGGTGTTCGTTTCCGATTTCCTCGGCGATCTTTCCCCGGTTGAACGGGCAATGACCAAGGCGGCGGATCGCGGGGTCGAAGGTGTTCTGTTGCAGGTCCTCGACCCGCAGGAGGAAGCGTTTCCCTTTGATGGGCGGACGATTTTCGATTCTGTCGCGGGCACGCTCAGCCACGAGACGCGCCGCGCGCGTGACCTGCGTGACCGGTATCTTGAGCGTCTCGCCGAACGCAAGGATGCCCTAACCAATTTGGCCCGGCTGACCGGGTGGCAGTTTTCGACGCACCACACCGACCAGTCGGCAACAGCCGCGCTGTTGTGGATGTACCAGGCATTGGAGCGCGTGCACTGATGCTGACACTGGGATCCCTTGGCTTCACGGCGCCCTGGCTGCTTTTGGGCCTGATCGCCCTTCCGATCCTGTGGTTCCTCTTGCGCGCGGTGCCACCGGCGCCGATCCGGCGGCTTTTCCCGGCGGTGACCCTGCTGCTCGGGCTTGAAGATGACCAGAACGAAACGGACAAGACGCCCTGGTGGCTGTTGCTGCTCAGGACGCTTGCCATCGCGGCGGTGATCGTCGCCTTTGCGGGCCCGGTTCTGAACCCGCAGGCGGAACGTCAGGGCGACGGCCCGCTCTTGGTGGTGATCGACGGCACCTGGGCGGATGCGCGCGACTGGTCGCGCCAGATCGACCGGGTCGATGCCCTGCTGGCCGAGGCGACCCGGATGGGCCGCCCGGCCGCCGTGGTATCGCTGACCGACCTGCCCGCGGGCGCATTGCCGTTCCAACCGGCCGAGGCATGGCGCGCGCGATTGCCCAGCCTGGAGCCCCAGCCCTGGGTGCCCCGCGGCGAGGACGTGCTGGCGTGGTGGGACGCGACCGCAGAGGGCACGTTCGACACGTTCTGGATGTCCGACGGGCTGTCGCAGGACTGGCGCGAGGCGCTGCTTGAGCGGGCGGAAGCACAGGGCAACGTCACCGTCTTCCAAAGCGCGCGCCCACTTGTGGCGCTGCGCCCGGTGCAGTTTGAGGACGGGCGGATCCTTCTGCGCGCCGACCGAGCCACGGCGGGTGAGCCGCTGACGGTTGGCGTCGCCGCGCAGGGCGTCGATCCAAACGGCACGCAGCGCGTGCTGGCGCGGGTGGACATGACATTTGCGCCATCTGAGACCACGTCAGAGACCGAGCTGTCGCTTCCACCCGAGCTGCGCAATCGGATCAGCCGGTTCGAGGTCGAAGGCACACGATCGGCCGGGGCGGTCACGCTGACCGACGACGCGCTGCGGCGGCGCGAGGTCGCGTTGATCGCCGGGCGCGATGATCGCGAAGGGCTCGAGCTCTTGTCGCCGACCCACTACCTCGAACAGGCGCTCGAACCCACTGCGGAACTGATCGAAGGGCGGCTTGCGGATATTCTGCTCGCCAACCCTGACGCGATTGTTCTGGCCGATGTGGCAACGATTTCCTCGGGCGAGGCTGAGCCGCTGCTAAGCTGGGTCGAGTCCGGCGGGTTGCTGGTGCGTTTTGCCGGGCCGCGATTGGCGGCCAGCGATGTGAGCCGGGGTGAAGAAGACCCGCTGATGCCGGTACGGCTGCGGGCCGGGGGCCGGACTGTCGGCGGCGCCATGAGCTGGGGCGAACCCAAGGCTCTGCGCGCCTTCACCGCGGAATCCCCTTTCTTCGGGCTGTCGGTGAGCCATGAGGTTACGGTCACCGCCCAGGTCATGGCGCAACCCGATCCAACGCTGGCCGAACGCACCATCGCATCGCTCGCCGATGGCACCCCGCTGGTGACGCGCAAGCGGGTGGAGCAGGGGCAGATCGTGCTCTTCCACGTCACCGCCAATGCCGAGTGGTCGACGCTGCCACTGTCGGGACTGTTCGTGCAGATGCTGGAGCGGCTTGCCGTCTCTACCCGTCCGGCAAGCCCAAGTGCCGAGGATCTGGCAGGCACGACATGGACGCCCGATCAGGTGCTGACCGGCTTTGGCGAGGTAATCGATGCGGGCGTTTTGCCCGGGATCCCGGGCGAGGTTTTGGTCGATCCCGTCACTGGGCCCGATCTGCGCCCCGGGCTTTATGTCGGCGAAGATCAGCGGCTGGCCCTGAACGCCGTAAACGACGACACCGAGATTGCGCCAGCGGTCTGGCCCGCACGGGTCGCCATCGAAGGCCTCGCAGTGCAACGCGAGACCGCCCTGAAAGGGGCCTTTCTGACAGGGGCCGTGTTTATGCTGATGCTGGATATTCTGGCCGCGCTTTGGCTGTCAGGCCGTCTGACCGGGCCGCGTCCCGGGGTTGCCGCCCTGTTCCTCGCCGCCTTTCTGGTTGCTCCCCACGGGGCCGACGCCCAGAGCCCGGCGTTGGATGACTTTGCGCTGTCGGCGACCACTGAGGTGGTCCTGGCCCACGTCGTCACCGGGGACGCAACGCTGGACGATATGGCCGCTGCGGGGTTGCGGGGTCTGTCGGATGTTCTTTTCAGCCGCACCTCGATCGAGCCCGCCGATCCGATCGCGGTGAACCTCGAGATGGACGAGCTGTCCTTCTTCCCGATCCTCTACTGGCCCGTCACGCCATCGCAGCCGACCCCGTCGGCCGAGGCCTATGCCCGGCTCAACACTTATCTGCGCACCGGTGGCATGATCGTTTTTGACACCCGCGATGCCGATATCAGCCGCTTCGGCGGCGGCAGCCCGGCGGGCCGCAAGCTTCAGGAACTGGCGCGCCCGTTGGACATTCCGCCGCTCGAGCCCATTCCGGACGACCACGTGCTGACGCGCACGTTTTATCTGTTGCAGGACTTCCCCGGCCGCCACGTCAGCCGCGATGTCTGGGTCGAAGCCGCCCCGGCAGATGCGCAGCGGGCCGAAGGGATGCCGTTCCGCAACCTCAACGACAACGTCACGCCGGTGGTCATCGGCGGCAACGACTGGGCCGCGGCCTGGGCCACCGATGCCAATGGGCGGCAGATGTTCCCCGTCGGCCGCGGCTTTACCGGAGAGCGGCAGCGCGAGATTGCCTATCGCTTCGGGGTCAATCTGATCATGCATGTGCTGACCGGGAACTATAAGTCCGATCAGGTGCATGTGCCCGCGCTTCTCGATCGGTTGGGTCAGTGATGGACGGGTCAGTGATCTTTGATCCCTTGGTGCCCCTGCCGCTGCTTTGGGGTCTTGCAGGCCTGTCCGTAGCCTTTGTGGCACTGGCGGTGTTGCGGCGCCTGTCCGGCGCGCCGCTGCGTGCGCTGGCGCTGGCCGCGTTGCTAATGGCGGTGGCGAACCCGTCCCTTCAAAGCGAAGAGCGTGATGCGCTCAGCGACATTGTCGTGGTCGTGGTGGATGAAAGCGCGAGCCAGGGGATCTCTGATCGCGCGGACCAGACAGAGGCGGCGCTGGCCGCGGTTGAGGCCGAGATCGCCTCGCTCGGGAATACCGAGCTGCGGGTCGCGCGTGTCGCCGATGCCGAAGGCGATGCCGGCACCCTGGTGATGACGGCGCTGGCCGATGCCATGGCAGAAGAACCGCGGGCGCGGCTGGCCGGGGCGATCCTGATCACGGACGGCCAGATCCACGACATCGAGCGCACGCCAGAGCTGCCTGCGCCGCTGCACACGCTTTTGACCGGGCGCGCGGGTGATTGGGATCGGCGGCTGATTGTTCGCAATGCGCCGGCCTTTGCGATCCTGGGCGAGCCGGTGACGCTGACGCTTGAGATCGAGGATCAGGGCGCGGTCCCGGACGAAATGGGTGCGCAGGCGACGCTGGAAATTGCCATCGACGGCGGTGAGCCGGAGACGTTCACCGTGCCGGTGGGCCGCGAGCTGGAACTGCCGGTCACGCTGCCCCATGGCGGGATGAACGTGCTGCAATTCACCGTGCCCGCCGAAGAGACCGAGTTGACCGATCGCAACAACGCTGCGGTCATCCAGATCAACGGCGTGCGCGACCGGCTGCGGGTGTTGCTGGTCTCTGGCGCACCGCATCCGGGTGAGCGGACGTGGCGCAACCTGCTGAAATCCGACAGTTCGGTCGATCTGGTGCACTTCACCATCCTGCGCCCTCCGGAAAAGCAGGACGGTGTCCCGGTGAACGAGCTGTCGCTGATCGCCTTTCCCACCCGCGAGCTGTTTCTTGAAAAGGTCGATGAATTCGATCTGATCATCTTTGACCGGTACAAGCGGCGCGGGATCCTGCCGTCGATCTACCTCGACAATGTGCGCGACTATGTGGAACGCGGCGGCGCCGTGCTCATCGCGGCGGGGCCGGACTACGCAACGGCCAGTTCGCTGTTCCGCTCCCCGCTGGGCGACATCCTGCCCGGATCGCCCACAAGCCGGGTGATCGAGGAAGGGTTCACCCCCGGGATCACCGATCTGGGCGACCGCCATCCCGTGACCGAAGGGCTGGCCGCCTATTCGCCGCTGGCCGGTCTGGTGGACGCCGAAGCGCCGCCCTGGGGCCGCTGGATGCGCCTTGTGGATGTGGCCGCCGACAGTGGCCAGGTGGTGATGCACGGGCCGGACGACCGCCCGCTGCTGCTGCTCGACCGGGTGGGCGAAGGGCGCGTGGCACTGATGGCCTCGGACCACGCCTGGCTCTGGTCGCGCGGGTATGAGGGCGGGGGGCCGCAGTTGGAACTGCTGCGGCGGCTCGCGCATTGGATGATGAAAGAGCCCGAGCTTGAGGAAGAAGCACTGCGCGTCGCCGCCGAGGGACAGACCATGTCCATCGCGCGCCGCACCCTGGGCGAGGCGGTGCCCGAGGTTGAGATCACGGGCCCAGATGGCGCGGTGACGGTGGTGCCGCTGGAAGAAACGCAGCCGGGGCTTTTCACGGCAACCTGGGATGCGCCTGAAGTCGGTCTCTATCGTCTCGTAAATGGCGAGGAAGAGGCGGTGATCGCACTTGGCCCCGCCGCCCCGCGGGAATTCGTTCAAACGATCGCCAGCGGCGAGGTCGTGGAACCTGTGGTAGGCGCCTTGCGCGGCGGCATACTGGCCATAGAAGACGGCGCCCCGGACATCCGCCGGGTGCGTGAGGGACGCCCTGCCGCCGGGCGCGGCTGGATCGGGATCACCCCGCGCGAGGCCTACTTGACCGCCGACATCACCGTGCGCCCGTTCCTGCCGGCGTGGTTGTGGCTGTTGGTGGCGGCGGCGTTGGCCGTGGGGGCCTGGCTTTGGGAAGGACGGCGGGGTGGACCAGCAAAGCCTGCCTGACGTGCGCATTGAAACACCGGATCACATCGCAGATCCCGGCGCGCTCTCGGACATTCTGTATGAATACCTTACCTCGGCCTCTGACGCCCTGACGGCTGCGGGCGGGCCTGAGTTCGACATCGCCCATCAGGTTGCCCTGACGGTTGAGAATGCGGATCGCTACCTGCCGCCGCGGGGGTACACGTTCCTGGCGTATGGCGGCGCCGGCGATCTGGTGGGTGTCGCCTGCCTCAAGATGATCCGCCCCGATGTTGCAGAGGTGAAGCGTCTCTATGTGCGGCCCGCCACGCGCGGCACCGGCTTGGGGCGGGAGCTAATGGATCGGGTTGTGGTGCAGGCGCGGGCGCTGGGTGCGGCCGCGCTTTACCTCGACACGGTCAAAACAATGACGGCTGCGATCCGGATGTATGATACCATGGGCTTCCGGCCCATTGCGCGCTACCCGGAATCCGAGAACCCGCGCGACGTCTGGCCGTTTGCAGTGTATCTTGCCCTCGACCTCTAACTGCCACCCAGATCGAGCGTCAGCGCGCCGTCATCCCAGCCATCCGTGTTCGTGCGGGCGCGTACCATCACGGTGCCCAGGCCCTCGGGAATAGCAACCCCGCTGAGCGACCGTGTGAAGGGCTGTTCATTGACATGCGGGTGCAGCAACTCGCGAAACCCCAAAACGGTGCCATCGGGCGCCTCAACCCGCCAGCCGTCGGCATAGTCGTCCCAGCCGGTATCCCCGTGCGACAGCGTGACCGAGAAGCGCCAGCCATCGCCCTGCTTTGTGGCTTCCACAGCCTCTATCACCGCCGGATCGGCCATCGCCGCGAACGGTGCCAACAAAAGTGAGAGCGAAAGCAAGGCGGGGCGCATGGGAGGGGACCTTTCTTGAGGGGTTGGAGCGAGTTTAGGGGATCTGCATCAGTTGCGCACGCCACGCTTGCGTGTGCGGCCCGGCGCGCGGGTGCAACGGTGCCCAGAAAGGCAAAGAGATGCTGCGATCGGGCCTTAATCCTGCCCGACCGGGCTGCTAGGCAGGTCTTCGGGGATTGAGGGAGTGGCGATGCGCGCGTGGCTTGTTGCGATGATTCTTGGGGTTTGTGCGCCTGTCAGCGCGCTGGCCGACGGCCCCTCGGCGCTGAAATCCCTGATTACGGCTGGTGACAGCAAGGGCTGGGAAGGCGTCGGACGCCTGGATATCGGCCGCCGCTCCTTTTGCACCGGCGCCCTGATCGAACCTGATATCGTCCTGACCGCCGCCCATTGCCTTTTTGATCCCGAGACACTCGAGCGGATCGATGATGGCGACGTGCGGTTTCTGGCCGGCTGGCGCAACGGGCGGGCGATTGCCGATCGCGGCATCAAAAGCGCGGCGATCCACCCCGACTACGTCTACGAAGGCCCCGAAGGCATGGCCTATGCGGCCCAGGACGTGGCCCTTCTGGCGCTGAACGCGCCGATTCAGAACAACAGCGTGACACCGTTCAAGACCGACGAACGCCCGCGCAAGGGGGACGCCGTGGGCGTTGTGTCCTACGCGCTCAACCGCTCTAACCGCCCGGCTTTGCAGGAACTTTGCCATGTCATGGGGCGGCCGTCGGGCAGTCTGGTGATGTCGTGCGAGATTGATCTTGGCTCTTCCGGCGCACCGGTTTTCGTGATGTCCGATGATGGCGAGCCCCGGATCGTTTCGGTCATTTCGGCCAAGGGTTTCCTGCGGGGACAGCCCGTATCGGTTGGAACCGGTCTGGACAGCGGCAGCCTGCTGCAACTGCGCACCGCGCTTGGAAGCGCGCCTGAGACGGCCGCGCCAACGTCGCAAAAGCCCACGGTCCGCCGGTTGACCATCGACGCCCCATCAAGCGGCGGAGGGGCCAAGTTTTTGCGGCCCTAGGCGTCTTGAACCCGCCTTTTCCCCTTCCTACCTAATCCGTGTCAGAGGCCCGCAGCGGCTCTGACAGACTTACGGCGCCTGTCCATGGTGGAAGGCGCAAACATCGTTGTCGCTCAATGGAGGATGACCCATGCGAACGTTTGATCTGGCCCCGCTTTATCGGGCCACCGTTGGTTTTGACCAAATCGCCGACCTTATGGACCGGGTGCTGACCGATACCGGCACCAGCGCGTCCTACCCGCCCTACAACATCGAAAAGACCGCTGATGATGCCTACCGCATCTCGATCGCCGTCGCCGGATTTGCCGAAGACGAGCTGTCGGTCGAGGTGCGCGAACAGGCGCTTGTCGTTTCGGCCCGCAAGGCCAAGGACGAGGAAAAGCGCACCTACCTGCACCGCGGTATCGCCAACCGCGTATTCGAACGCCGGTTCCACCTGGCCGATCATGTGCGTGTCACCGGTGCCAGCACCGTCGACGGCATGCTCAACATCGACCTCGCGCGTGAAGTGCCCGAGGCGCTGAAACCGCGCCGGATCGAGATCACCAATGGTGACACGGTCGAGGGGAAAGCAGTGGAGGCCAAGGCGGTCAACTAAACCGCCTTAGAGCTTGCGATGAGCTGGGCGCGCCGGGAGAGGGCGCGCCCTTTTTGGTTTCTCAGTTCCGGTCCAGCGCCTCGGCCAGGCGCATCAGGGTCACCGCTTCGGTGCGGTACCCGAACGGATCCGCGCCCCGGGCACCGTTGGCAAGTGCGATGGCATCGGCGTAGCCCCAATCGCCCAGGTAGGCGCCATCCCGCAAAAGCTGCCCGAACCCAGCGATCGCGGCGGAGAAGCGAATGTCGTCCGTGACGCTGCCCTGGCCCGGCATCACCGGCGTTTCGATCAACTGGCTGCGGCTGTCCCCGGGTGTCTTGTAGCGCATCCGCAGAAAGCCGATTTCGTCCGAGGTCGACGTGACCTCGGCCGGCGCATAGCGCAGGTCATCGATCCGCACAGCGGGTGAGCCGACGGGCGTGATTTCGTAGATCGCCGTCACCTGATGGCCTGCGCCGATCTCACCCGCGTCCACCGCATCGTTGTTGAAATCCTCCCGCCGCAACGCGCGCGTCTCGTACCCGATCAGCCGGTATTCGGCGACGGTGGCCGGGTTGAACTCGATCTGGATCTTCACATCGTTTGCAATGGGGAAAAGCGCGCCGGTCAGTTGATCGACTAGCACTTTGCGCGCCTCGCTCAGCGTGTCGATATAGGCCGCCTGGCCGTTACCGTTCTGCGCGAGCGCCTGCATCGTCGCGTCATCCAGGTTGCCGCGACCAAAGCCAAGAACGGACAGGTAGGCGCCGCTGTCGCGCCTGTCGGCGATAAAGTCTTTCAGCGCCTCGGGGTCAGACAGACCGACATTGAAATCGCCGTCGGTGGCCAGGATCACGCGGGTCACTTCACCCTTTTCGGCCATCTCTTCCGCCGTCGCATAGGCCTGTTGCAGCCCGGCCTGACCGGCGGTGGACCCGCCTGCCTCAAGCCGGTCAAGCGCGGCCTCGATGGTGGTGCGCTGTGACGCCGGGGTCGGGTCCAGCACCCGGCCCGCGCTGCCTGCGTAGGTGACGATCGAGACCTGATCCTCGGACCGAAGCTCCCCCAGCATCATGCGAAAGCTCTGCTTGAGCAGGGGCAGCTTGTTCGCCGCCTGCATCGAGCCAGAGGTATCGATCAGAAAGACCAGGTTCAGCGGCGGGCGATCGTCGGTCGCGGGCAAGTCGCCCTGGATGCCGATATGGACCAACTCGGTGTCCGCGTTCCACGGCGTGGGCAGGACCGTGACCGTGGGCTGAAACGGCGCGTCGCCTTCGGGCGTGGGATAGGCATAGGGGAAGTAGTTCACCATTTCCTCGATCCGCACGGCGTCCGGCGGCGGCATCTGGCCGCGCGTCAGCGAGGACCGCACCACGCTGTAGGATGCGGTATCGACATCGATCGAGAAGGTGGACACCGGATCGGTCTGCACCGACTTGAGCGGGTTCGTTTCGCCGTTTGCGAAGGCTTCGGTATCGCCTTCGATGGGCGCAACCACGTCGCCGGGCACGGGCACGACCCGCCGCTGCGCCACAGGGGGGGCGCCTGTCGGTGCGGTCGCGGCAAAGCTTTCGCTGGCAATCTGACCCATCGCAGTTTCGTCGCGCCCGACGGCAAGGGGCATCGGTTCGGCCATGACTTGGGGTAACTCGGTTGTGCGCGCGCGCTCGGCGCCGGTTTCGTTGTCGCCATCAAGCACTGCAACGCCCTCTGGTTCCTCGATCGCAATCGGCAGATCGTACTCCACGCGCAGCGGTGCCAGGACATCGAAGGGCAGGGCCACCACGACGCCCAGGGCGACCATTGCGGTGGTTGTCAAAGCCGCGCCGCGCAGGGAAATTCGGTCAATCATTGTCGTCACTCCATCCAACAGCCGCGCCATCAGCGGGCGGCGAAGAGTGGGACGTGGCGTTTCAACCGATCCTTGGAGCGCATCAAAATTTTCCTGCGCCAGCCGCAGGTTCGCGGCCCGGCGTGCGGGGTCCGGGGCCGGCGTGGCGCGGGCCATGTCGGCCTTCAGGCGCGCGATCTCATCGGTCATGGCCGGGCCTCCTCGGTCTGCATCTCTCTCAGGCGCTTGCGGATCTCGGACATGCGCCAGCTCACAGTGCCCTCGGAAATGTCGAGCACGGCGGCCGCCTGCGCATGCGTCATCTCGTCATCGAGGATCAGGGCCAGCGTTTCGCGCAGGTCACCGGGCAGCGCGTTCATTGCCTGGGCGAGCCAGTCTTGCGCGGCGCGCGTCTCTTCGGCATCGTTCCGGCGTGCGATTTCCCAGTCACCCCAACCCTCTGCCGCCTTCGCCCGTGTGCCCGCCCGTCTTCGCCAGTCATGGGCGGCGTTCACCGCCACCCGATACATCCAGGTCGTAAACCGGGCATCACCCCGAAACCCGCGCAGCTTGGCGGGCAGCGCGGCGCAGATGTCTTGGGTCAGGTCTTCGGCTTGATCGCGGGCGCCGAGGAGCCGAAAGCACAGGCCAAAGAGCCGGTCATAGTGCCGGTCAAGCAGCGCCGCAAAGGCGGCACGGTCCCCCCCGGCAGCGGCCAGAGCCAGATCCTCATCCGAGCTTGTCATACGCATCACAGTGGGTAGGACGCGCGCTGTCGGTCAATCCTTGGCGGAACGACAATTTTTTTTGCGCGCAGGCCTGCATGGGGCGGGGGCAACCCTTAAATGGTAAGTTAACGGACACCCAAACAGGTATTTCCCATGCGCTACAACCGCCTTGGCCAAAGCGGCCTTTTCGTTTCGGAACTGTGCCTCGGCACGATGACTTTTGGCGGCACCGACGGCCTGTGGGGCCAGATCGGGCAGCTTGAACAGGACGCGGCGGACGCGATCGTGCGGACGGCGCTGGACGCCGGGATCAACTTTATCGATACGGCAAATGTCTATGCCAACGGCCGCAGTGAAGAGATCTTGGGCCAGTCGCTCAAGAACCTGGGCGTTCCGCGTGAAGACGTGGTGATCGCGACCAAGGTGCTCAGCCAGATGGGCGAGGGGCCCAATGCCCGTGGAGCGTCGCGCGGACATATCATGGATCAGGTGAAGGCGAGCCTGACGCGCCTGCAAATGGATCACATCGATCTGTACCAGATCCACGGCTTTGATCCCGCGACCCCGATGGTCGAGACGCTGGAAGCGCTCGACACGTTGGTGCGGCAAGGGCATGTGCGCTACATCGGCCTGTCGAACTGGGCGGCGTGGCAGGTGGCGAAGGCGGTGGGCATCGCCGAGGCGCGGCGGCTTGCGCCGATTGTCTCGCTGCAGTCCTACTACACGCTCGCGGGCCGGGACCTGGAACGCGAAATCGTGCCAATGCTGATGTCGGAACAGATTGGCCTGATGGTGTGGAGCCCGCTGGCCGGTGGCTTCCTGTCCGGCAAGTTCGACCGCGAAGGGAAGACCGCCGAGGGGCGGCGCGTGGAGTTTGACTTTCCGCCGCTGAACAAGGACCGCGCCTATGACGCGGTTGATGCGATGCGCGCCATTGCGGCAGAGAAAGGCTGCACTGTCCCGCAAGTGGCCATTGCCTGGCTCTTGCATCAACCGGTGGTCACAAGCGTGATCCTCGGGGCCAAGCGGGTGGAGCAGCTGACCGACACGATCGGCGCGACAGACGTGGCGCTTAGCGAGGCGGACCTCGCCAACCTCGCCGACGTGACCGCGTTGCCGGAGGAGTACCCTGGATGGATGTTGACGCGGCAGACAGAGGGGCGTGCCCAGCTGATGGCGGCGCAAAAACGCTAGGCGGCTTGCGAGCGTACTTCGTGCTTGCGCGTCAATTCCACCAGCGTTGCAAACATCTGCTGTGCATCCAGCGCCGAGAGATCGAACGCAGTTGAGGTGCCTATGGCGCCAAACTGCGTTTCAAAGGCTTGGTCCGATCCCACGAAGCCCATCGACCAGCTTGGGAAGACCTTTTGGGTGATCACCTGCGTCTCAAGCACGGTGACATCGCAATGGCGGTCGTCGGACTGGATACGGTCGAAGGTTTCTTCAACGGCGTCCATCGGCCCTTCCAAAACCTGTCCAAAAACCCCGCCGTTGAACACCAGCACACCGCTGACGTTCATGGGCGCGTTGTTGCGTTGCGAGGCGGCGAGAATCGCATTGATCTCGTCCCTGACGGTATCCTCATCACCTTCGATGGTGTTCCGGCTGAAATAGACGACGCGGAGGAGCTCGGTCATGGGGTTTCCTCTGTCTCAGGTGGCAGATCATTTAACGTGCTGAGATAGGTTTGCAGATCGCTGGCAGGCATCGGCTTGGCCATGAAGTACCCCTGCACCGACGCCAGTCCATGGGCGCGGATGCGGCCCAGGTCGGTGTCCGTTTCGACACCTTCGGCAAGCACAGGCATGCCAAGCGAGTCGGCCAGATCCGATATCGCACCGACGATCCGGTCGACATCCGTTCCATCCACCTCACCCCGGACAAGGGATTGGTCGATCTTGATTTTGCTAAAGGGAAACTGGCCGAGATAGGAAAACGTCGACTGGCCCTTCCCAAAGTCATCAAGCGAAATGCCGACGCCAAGCTCATGCAGCGCCCGCATCTGCGCAAGCGCCTTACCCTGGTCGTGGGTGATCATGGCTTCGGTCAACTCAAGCTCAAGCCGCGCCGGATCGAGGCCGGATTCGGACAGGGCGGACTGCACCTGTTTCGGAAATTGCGGATTCTCGAACTGAACCGCAGAGACGTTCACCGCAACTGACAGATGGTCGGGCCAACGCGTCGCCGCCGATGTGGCCTCCTGCAACACCCAAGCGCCAATATCCACAATCAATCGGGTGCGGTCCGCAAGGTCCATAAAGTCGGCTGGGGTCAGCAGGCCGTGTTCGGGCCGTTGCCACCGCAAGAGCGCTTCGAACCCGGTAAGTTGACCCCCTTCGACCGCGATTTGCGGCTGAAAGTGCAATACGAACTGATCAAGCAAAAGCGCCCGCCTCAGATCGTTTTCCAAAAGGCGGCTTTCCTTGATGTTTTCCATCATCGAATGCTCGAACAGCGTGAAGCGGCCGCGCCCGGTATTCTTGCTGACGTAAAGCGCGACATCCGCCCGGCGCAGCAGATCCTCGGCTGAGCCGTCCCCTGCTTCGGCGACGGCGATACCGACGCTGGCCCCAATGGAGACCTCGTTGCCCTTGATCAGAAAGGGGCGTTCGATCACGTCGACGATCCGTTCGGCAATGTCGGTGGCCGCGACAACCCCTTCTTGCGCGGATCCCAGCACGGCGAACTCATCCCCACCGATGCGGAACAGGCGGTCGGCGTTGCGCGACGCCTGACCGAGCCGTTGCGCAACGCGTTTCAGCAAAAGATCGCCCGCCTCGTGACCAAGCCAGTCGTTGACCTGCTTAAAGCGGTCCAGATCGATATAGAGCGCAAAGACGATGGCCTCTGCGCGGGCCGAGGCGACGCGCAGGGCCTCGTAGGCGCCTTGCAGGCCGTTGCGGCCTTCAAGCCCTGTCAGTTCATCCACGGCTTGTGAAACGGGAGCGGCGTCTTTGTCCGGATGCGCAAGCAGGCCGAGCCACGATCCATCGGCCGCCTTTGTCCACAAGAACCGACGCAGCGTGCCATCGCGCGCGGTGCAGGGATGTTCCAGGGTTTGCGTGTCGCCCTGCAGCGCCGCGACTTGGGCGGTGGCGGCGTCGATGGCATCGGGTGACAGTTCGGCTGTCATCGCGTCGGTTTGGGCGGTGATGCTTAGTTTGGGGTCAAGAAGCACGCAGGCGAACCCGCCAATATCGGGCGCTGCAACAGGGCGACCCGATGCAGGCTGTCCCCCAGGTTGGTCGGCTTTCTCTTGATCTGTAAGCATCTGGATCCCGCGCGCTGGTTCACAGCGCTTGATGCGAGAGACGGATTAAGAAACCCACAAACCTTGGGCGCAATCCAGAGCCATCGTTAATGCCCCGTTGATGCGTTGGCCTTGGGCGAAACGCAAAAACGCCCGGGGAAACCCCGGGCGTCCTGCCGAAAAAAGCGTTGCGTTTACGAGGGTGACGCCACCGCACCGATCGAGAAGAACATCGTCTCGCCCGAATGATCATCGACCCCGTCATTGTCGGTCGAGACATAGGCGGTGCCGTCCGAGGTGATGGCCAGCCCTTCGACCTTGTCGAGCACATAGCCGCCGGTCGACGTCAGATCGGGGATCAGATCCCGCACCTCTTCCTTAGATACAACGGGCAAAGCCCCACCAAGCGGCGCAGGCACCATCTCGGCGGCCGGGATGCGGTAGATCTTCTTGGTCACCGCGTTGGCACCGATCTGATTGTCGCGCTCGATCACATAGACGAACTCGCCATGGGCCACGATCTCGCTCAGACCCACCCATCCAGTGTCAGGAGCGGCCTTGGGATAGTGCACGGCGCCCCATTCTTCGGTCTCGATGTTGTAGGCCACAAGCTTGACGTGGTTCTCCGGATCGTCCGCCCATTCGCGCTGAACCGCCATCCAGAGCGTGTCACCGACCAGCGTGATCCCTTCAAAGCCAAAGCGGCGTTCCACGGCCATCAGTTCCGGTGGCAGGCCGATCTCGCCCTCGATCTCGCCATCGGCACCCACGTGGTAAATCGCATGCGGGATCACCCGGTCGGTCCGGCCTTCGGAGGCGACCCAATAGCCGCCATCCCCGTCCAGCGCGATCCCTTCCATGTCGAGCTTTTGTGCCGGGAAGCCGGCGCGCGTGACGCGGGTGTAGTCGACAATGCGCGCGGGTGACTGCGTGGGGTCGATTTTGAAGATCGTGGGCTGCATGCCGTAGAAGCTGTCATTGACGGCGTGGATCATGCCATCGGCATCCGCCACCATGCCCGAGATTGCGCCCCAGCCAACGGGGGTGCCGTTTGGCTGCGTGATCCCAGCAGAGGTCAGGTGCGGATAGCTGGCCGCGGCATCCTGATATTCGAAGATCATCACATGGGCACGGATGCCGCCGTCTTCGATCAGGTCCACCTCGTTGGCCGAGATCAGCAGGTTACGCTCGGGGATCGTGACATAGCCCTCTGGCCCGATGCCCGACGGGAGCAGTTGGGCGAGTGCCGGGCTGGCAGGATCAGTGGCGTCATAGACCCCGACGACCGAGCCGCGTTCCGAGCCCACAAAGATCATTGGCGTTTCGCCGAATGTGGCAATCTCGATCGATTCCGGTTCCACGCCTTTGTTGCCGGACCGGCGTTCGGGATAGTGGCCGATCTCAGCGACAGCATATTCGAAGGACAGCCCGCTTTCGTAGACCACCGTGCCGTCCTTGTTGAAGATCGTGAAGCCGCGGGATCCGCCATCCATATCGCCTTCGTTGGCGGTGACGAAATGATCGTCATCCAGCCATTTGACGGCATCGGGTTCGCGCACCACGGCTGTCAGCGTGTCGTCGAAGGTCAGCGCACGCTCTTCGGCGGTGTCGACCTTTTCCAGATCGACGGCCCCGGCCGAGAAGTGATTCACGATCGATCCGTCGCGGGCCACGACCACCATTTGGTTGTTTTCCTGCAAGGACACCACGACCTCACCCAATCCGTTGATGTCGACGAATTCGGGCTCGGGGTCTTCGGGCGACACTGCGGCAAGGCCGGTCAGATCGGCGCGGCGCAGGGTATCGCAGGCGGCCGAGTTGTCGGCGAGGTCGATCATCACCAGATCGCCCGCGGGCATCTGGCCGGTGCGGCCATCGCCCAGATCCTCGTCGCGTTCGTTCTCAATAGCGATGGCGATGAAGCTGCCTGCGGCATCCACGCCGACGCTGTCAGGCTGCCCGCCGATATCGCAGCGGGCGACTTCCTCTTTCGTGTCGATGTCGAACACCGCGAGAAAGCCGGAAGGCTCTGTATAGCTCGCCGATGTGTTTACGCCGACATAGGCGCGGCGTCCGACGACGGAAACGGAAGTGGGTTCACCTTCAAGGGCGATGTTGCCCAGGGGCGCGGGGTTGCGCGGATCGGTAATGTCGATCAGGCCCAGCACTTCCAGCGGGCTGTCGGTATAGACCAGCGTCATACCATCCGATGTGGCCGCGATAATCTCGGGCGAGGTTTCGCGGGCCGTGTCTTCGCCGTCTGCCATATTCAGCGGTGTGGCAAAACTCGCGATGCGGTTGAAATTCATGTCGGCCGCCGCCGCGCCCGCGGCAAGTGCGAGTGCAGAGGTCAGGCAGAGTGTTCGGATGGTCATTGTCGCTCCCCAGTTGGACAGTGTGAGAGGGGAGTGGCGCGGCCGTGTGACGGTCGCGTAACGGTTTCGTTGCGGTTTTGTAAAAGGTGGTGTGGGCCATCAGCGGCGCATCCCGGGGTTCCCGAGGACGCGCGCAACGGGTAGCCATGGCGCAAACAAATTTGGTGCACAGACGGGCGGGCGGATGAGACGGCGTCGGGTTGTTTTGGGTGGGGGTGCTTTGGCGGTAATGGGAACATTGGGGCAGCCGGCGGCGGGCGGGCGCGGCGCATTCCACGTTCCGCCCGAGGAAGCGAAACACCAACGCACGTTCATGCAATGGCCGGTCAGTCCCAGGGTCTATCCCGATCCGGTGTTTCGGACGATGGTCCAACAGACGATTGCGGATATCGCAAACACGATCGCCGCGTTTGAGCCCGTCGCCATGCTGGCAGCGCAGGAGGACCATGCCGATGCCCGGCGTCTGGTTTCGGATACTGTCGAGCTTTGGGATGTCCCCACCGAAGACCTTTGGTGCCGCGATGCCGGCCCGATCTTTGTGGTTGATGGCACCGGCACGCTGGCGATCAGCCATATTCAGTTCAACGGATGGGGTGGCAAACAAATCCACACCCGAGACAGCCAAATCGCGGCGCATGTGGCGGAGCGCCTGGGTGTTCCGCTGCTGCCGACCGGTCTGCGCGGGGAAGGGGGCGGGGTCGAACAGGATGGCCACGGGCTGTTGATGGCGCATGAAAGCAGTTGGGTCATTGAGAACCGAAACCCCGGGCTGTCCCGTGCCGAGATCGAGAGGCGGCTGCTCGCCGCCTATGGGGCGGATAAGATGATTTGGTCCGCCGGGCTAAAAGGCGAAGACATCACCGACTACCACATCGACAGCTTGGCGCGCTTCACTGGACCCGGGCGTGTCCTGATGAACCTGCCCGATGAACCGGACGGGCGGGATCCGTTTCACGGGGCCGCGCTTGAAACCCATGACACGCTCGTCGCCGCGGGCCTGGACGTTGACGTGATCCCCGAGCCGGTCTCTCCACGGGTCAGGCATGCGGACTTCGTCGCCTCTTACGTCAACTACTATGTCTGCAACGGCGCCGTCGTTGCCGCCCAGTTCGGAGATCGCGAGACCGACCAAATCGCCGCCGAGGCGCTGCGACGGCACTATCCAGGGCGGGAAATCGTGATGCTGAACGTCGATCCGTTGGGTGAGTTGGGCGGCGGCATTCATTGCGCCACCCAACAGATGCCAGCGGCCTAGACGCTCAAACACACATACTTCATCTCAAGGTATTCCTCGAGCCCGTGCTTCGATCCTTCGCGGCCCAGGCCCGACTGCTTAACCCCGCCAAAGGGCGCCACCTCGTTTGAGAAGATGCCGGTATTGACCGCAACTATCCCGTATTCCAACGCTTCCGAGACACGCGTGACGCGGGACAGATCGTTGGAATAGAAGTACGAGGCCAACCCGAAGATCGTGTCATTGGCCATGGCGACAACCTCTTCCTCGGTCTGGAACCGAAAAAGCGGGGCGAGCGGGCCAAAGGTTTCCTCGGTCGCCACCTTCATGTCGCGGGTAACCCCCGTGACGATGGTCGGCTCATAGAACAGCCCGCCCAACGCGTGGCGGTTGCCGCCCAGAACGACGGCGCCGCCCTTGGCCTTGGCGTCCTCCAGGTGGCTTTCCACCTTGTCGACAGCAGCGGGTTCGATCAAAGGCCCAAGGTCCGCGCCATCAAACCCGTCGCCCACCTTCATCTGCGCCATGCGTTCGGTCAGGCGTTTGGCGAAGGCGTCATAGATCCCGTCCTGCACATAGATCCGGTTGGCGCACACACAGGTCTGGCCGTTGTTGCGGAATTTGCAGGCGATTGCGCCCTCGACCGCATCGTCGAGATTGGCGTCATCGAACACAATGAAGGGAGCATTGCCGCCAAGCTCCATCGAGACCTTTTTGACCTGGTCTGCCCCCTGGCGCAGCAGGATCCGCCCCACTTCGGTGGACCCGGTGAAGGTGATCTTGCGCACGCTGTGGTTTTCGCTGAACTCGGCGCCCATGGCCGGGGCGTCCATGGTGGGCAGGATCGACAGGATACCCTCTGGCAAGCCCGCGCGCGTCGCCAATTCACCCAGCGCAAGCGCAGAGAGCGGCGTAAGCTCCGAGGGTTTCACGATCATCGCACACCCGGCGGCGAGCGCTGGCGCGGCTTTGCGGGTGATCATGGCATTGGGAAAGTTCCACGGCGTGATCGCGGCGGTAACGCCCACGGGCTGGCGGATCACATGGATACGCTTGTCGGGCATATGGCCGGGAATAATCTCACCGTAGGCGCGCTTAGCTTCCTCCGCGAACCATTCGACGAAGGAGGCACCATACATCACCTCCCCCTTGGCCTCGGCAAGCGGCTTGCCCTGTTCGGCGGTGAGGATCGCGGCCAGATCGTCGGCATGTTCTACCATCAGATCGAACCAGGCGCGCAGGGTGTTGGCCCGGTCTTTCGCGGTGCGCTTGGCCCAAGCCTTTTGCGCGGTCTCTGCCGCTGCGATGGCCTCGGCTGCCACGTCGCGGCCGACATCCGCGACTTGTGCGATCACATCGCCGCGCGCGGGGTTGGTGACGTCGAACGTCTTGCCCGAGCCGACCCAACGGCCCGCGACATAGGCCTCGGTCTTGAACAGGTCGGGGTCGTTCAGGAGGCTGCGAAGATCGGTGGTGGCGTCGAGCATGGCTTGTCCTTCCTGGGATGATCGTTCATCCCCGGTGATGCATGGGGGGCCGGGGATTGTCCAGCGGGGAGGGCGCGATGCAACCGAACGATGACGCCTATTCGATCCGGGATCACATTGCGGGGGGCGACGCGTATCCTGATCGCTGGGCCGAAGACGCCCGCCAGTTTCGCGAGATCGAGGTCGCGGTGGGCCGCGCCCGGTTGAACACCGCGTACGGGACGCATGAGCGCGAAAGGTTTGATCTGTTCTATCCAGCTGGGCGGCCCGAGGGTCTGGTGATGTTCGTCCATGGCGGGTATTGGCGGCTCTTTGATCGTTCCGACTGGTCGCATTTCGCGCGGGGCTGCACGGCGCGGGGCTGGGCCGTGGCGATGCCCAGCTACCCCTTGGCGCCCGAGGTTGGAATTGACGCAATCACCCGGTCGGTTCGGGCCGCTCTCTTGCACTCCGCCGGCATGGTTCAGGGACCCATCGCGCTGACCGGGCATTCTGCCGGTGGGCATCTCGTGGCGCGCATGGCTTGTGCAGATGCCGACCTGTCGGCGGATGTCGCTGTGCGGATCCGGTCAATTGTGCCAATCTCACCGGTCAGCGATCTGCGCCCGTTGCTTCAGGCATCCATGAATGCCGATTTCGGTTTGGACGCGGCGTCGGCCGTGGCCGAGAGCCCGGCTTTGCAACCAAAAGCACTGGACGCGCCGGTATCGGTCTGGGTCGGCGCGGATGAGAGACCCGTTTTTCTCGATCAGGCGCGATGGTTGGCAGAGGCCTGGGACAACGCCCTCACCATCGTACCGGAGCGGCACCATTTCGACGTGATCGACGCGCTGGAGGAGGCCGAGAGCGACCTGGTCGGGACAATTCTGGGGGAACGTGCCTGACCCTACCCCCGAATTAGAGCGGGCCAGGGGAGGCGCGAAAGGGTTACGACCCGAACCCGGCCAGCGCCCGAAAGTCCATCGTCTCCAGATGCGCGATGATCGCATCCGTATCCTCGCCAGACGCCTGAACAAGGACGCGGTTGCCGATCAAGGCCGTCAGCTCACCATCTTGGGCCATGAACTTCTCACGCCCCACGCGCACCATCTTGCCGCCCGAGGCCGTGATCATTGCAGCGTTGCCCAGCATGCCGGCCATGGCGGTGACCATCGGACTGTCAGCCATCAGCAAGAGCGAGAAGTCTGCAGAGCCGTTGCTATAGTTGGCTTCGGCTCCGATACCGCCGCCCATGAACCCCATGCCAGCCGCCATGCCGTCATTCATCTCGCGGGTCCAGCCATCTAGCGGTTCAGGAAGAAACCCTTCCAGCGACCCCGCCTTCATCTCGTTGAGCAACTGCAACGCAAAATTCAGCTCTTCGGTCGCGTATTGCACGTCGCCCTCGTTATAGGCCTCTAGCGCGTTGTTGATGGCATCGGTCACATCATCGGCAAAGACAGGCGCCGTGGTCAGCATCAGCGCGGCCAGGGCGGGAACAGCGAGTTTCATCGGGGTACTCCTAACGGGTTAATGCCGTGACCCTAGCCAGCGGGGCGAGTCGGTGCAAACGGGTCAGTTCCCAAAGCGTTGCTGCCAGGTGGGCAGCGTGTCGTTGGGATCGGGCGTGGCGGCATAGATCCCGCGGGCGATGGCACGGGCCAAACAGGTGGCCGCAGCGTGGCCGATGTCGATCAGATCAATTCCAATCTCGCCCGGTTGGCGGCGCCCGGTTGCGGCGGCAAAGATCAGATCCCCGTCCCAGGGCGTGTGCGAGGGTACTACCGCGCGGGCGATCCCGTCATGGGCCATCACGGCCATGCGTTTCGCCTGGGGCTTGGTCAGCGCCAGATCGGTGGCGACAGTGGCGATCACCGTGGCGCCGGAGCGTTCGACCTTTGTCACCGGGCGCTGGGCGGGTTGCGGGGCCATGCCGCGCCCGCCGAACTCTTCGCCGAACTCGAATGGGGCGGCAAAAAAGGTTGGGCCATCGCCCACAACCACCTGACCAATCGGGTTGGCGACGACCAGCGCACCGACGGTGGCCCCGCTGTCAAGCACCAGCGAGGCCGACCCAAGACCGCCCTTGAGATTGGCGGTCGTGGCCCCCACGCCGCCCCCAGCCGTACCGATATCAAAGCTCTGGCCCCGCGCCGCGTAGGCCGCGCGGCCCAGATCGCGCCAGGGCGGGGTGTCCCACTCTGTTGCGGCGCCACGTCCAAGGTCGAGCACGATCGCCGCAGGCACGATGGGGATTCGCACGCCGACGTCATAGCCCCGACCGTCGGCCTGCAATGCCTCGGCCACGCCAGCGGCGGAGTCGAGCCCAAAGGCCGAACCGCCGGACAGCACCAGCGCGTCGACCTGTTCAACCGAAGCCTCGGGGCTCAGCAGATCGGTCTCACGCGTGCCGGGTGCCCCGCCCATGACATGGACCGAGGCGGTAAAGGGCGCGTCGCTGGTCAGAACGGTGCTGCCGGTCCGCAGCGCGGGGTCGTGGGCATTGCCCACCAGAATACCGTCAACATCGGTGATCAGATTGCGGGGCCCAGGCCGCATCAGATGCAACGCCCGCCGTCAACCTCCATCGCCACGCCGGTGACCATGCTGGCCTCGTCCGAGCACAGGTATAGCGCGGCATTGGCCATGTCTTCGGGGGTCGAGAAACGCCCGAGCGGGATTGTGGAGATAAACTTGGCCCGGACTTCGGGCGTGTCTTCGCCCATGAAGGACTTGAGCAGCGGCGTTTCCCCGGCCACCGGGTTGATCGCGTTCACGCGGATGCCGTGGGGGGCCAGTTCCACCGCCATCGCCTTGGTCGCGGTAATCATCCAACCTTTGGAAGCGTTGTACCAATTCAGGTTTGGGCGGGGTGAGACCCCGGCGGTCGAGGCCACATTCAGGATCGCGCCCTTACCGGCGGCTTTCATCGCCGGGACAAGGTGGCGCGCCGTCAGGTAGACGGATTTGGCGTTGACGGCCAGTACGCGGTCGAAATCAGCTTCGCTGACCTCTTCCATCGGCGCGGGCAGGTGCGTGACACCAGCGTTGTTGACCAGAATGTCCACCCGCCCCAAGCGATCATGCGCCGTGGCGGCCAGCGCGGCGACGCTGTCGCCTGAGGAAACATCAACCGATTGCGCAACGCCTCCAATCTCAGACGCGACCGCTTCGGCGGCCTCAGCATTGATATCGGCCACCACCACAAGCGCCCCCTCTGCGGCGAAGCGGCGCGCAATCCCTTCGCCAAAGCCCGAGGCGGCACCGGTGACGATGGCGGTCTTGTCTGCAAGTCTCATGGATTTGGTATGTCTCACGAATTCACGGGGGCGGGAAGGGGGTTTGCCCTGGCGCCCGGAACGCCCAAGGTGGTTCTATGAATTTTGGTCTCGAAACCGCGCTGCCCATCGTGATCCTTGGCGCCTTGGGGTGGCTGGTGCCCTGGGCGCTGCAACGGATGATGCCCGACAGGCTTGCGGCGCTGGCGCTGACACTGCTCGCGTCGGCTGGGGTGCTGTCGGTGATCGGCGGCGCTGTGTTTGCGGCGCTCTATGTGCGCCAGGGCCTTGCGCCCGAGACGGTGGGCACCAGCGCCGCCGCCGTGTACTTCTTTGGCCTCGGCCTGCGCGGTGCGCTTGTCTGGGGGCCGATCCTGCTGCTCACAGGGCTGGGCCTTGGCCGCGGGATCGAAGCGCGTCGGGGCCAGGCGATGGCCGCGCGCGAGGATTGATCTGCGTTACCCGATTGTGGGGGGCGGGCGCGCCGCCTATGTTGAGCTTGCCCGACCCCGGAGAACCCCATGCGCTACGTCAAATGGTCTTTCCTGACCCTGATCTTCCTGATCATCGTCGCCTTCTTTCACTACACGCTCCCGCAGCGCGACATCGTGCGGATCGTGAACACGTACGAAGAGCGCCAGGATTTTGGATGGAACGGCATTTTCTGGGCGGGGCCCAACGCCGGGTCCGCCACCGCGCCCAACCGCGATGTCCTGTTCATCCAGACGGTTTTGGCGAACGGCAACCCGATGGTCTATCGCAACGAGGATACCGGCTGGGGCTGGCCGCCTTACTTCAAGTTCGACACGGCGAATTTGCAGACCGAGGCGGCAGATGCCGTCTCGGACCGGGATGCGCCGGAATGGTATGCGATGACGCATTACGGCTGGCGGAGCGAGCTGTTCTCGGCCTTCCCCAATGCGGTGGGCCTGCGCCCCGTCGACGGCCCTGACGCCACGCTGATCCCCTGGTTCAACATAGTATTCTTCCTGCTGCTCGCGATCGCGTTGTTTGCACTTTGGCGGGTTTGGGTGCGGTTCCGCAGACGGCGGATCGACCCGGTAATGGAAGATATCGATGAAGCCTCGGACGAAGTGCGCGGCCGCGCGCGGGGGCTGTGGCGGCGGATCACCGGGCGTTAGGTCGGGATTTGCGTATTTTCGCCAAGATGAAGAGGCCGTGATGCGAACCGAATTTGATGCGGAACTGGAAGAACGGCTGGTGCGATACGCCAAGATCGACTCGCAAAGCGATGAGACGTCGGCCAGCACGCCCTCGACCGCGATCCAGTTCGATATGCAGAACCTGCTGGTGGATGAGCTGAACGAGATCGGCGCCGCGGATGTGCAGTTGACCGATTACGGCGCGGTGCTGGCCACCGTGCCAGCGACAGTGGATCACGCCGCGCCGGTGATCGGGTTTTGCGCCCATGTGGACACGGCGCCCGCCTTTCACGCCGAAGGGGTGAAGCCGGTGGTCCATCGCGGCTACAACGGCGGCGAGATCGCCTTTGCCGATGCGCCCGACCTCAAACTGTCGCCCGAGATCGCGCCCTATCTGGCCGAGAAGGCGGGCGATGACATCATCACCGCCAGTGGCACCACCCTGTTGGGCGCCGATGACAAATCCGGCGTGGCGATCCTGATGACGATGGCGCGGCATCTGATCGCCAACCCCGACATCCCGCACGGCAAGATCCGCATCGCCTTCACGCCGGATGAAGAGATCGGACGCGGCGTGCACGAAGAGCTCCCGGCCGAGTTCGGAGCGGACTTTGCCTACACTCTGGATGGCGGGCGGCAGGGCGCGCTGAATGTTGAAACGTTTTCGGCGGATGCGGCGACGGTGAAGATCGAAGGCATTTCGACCCATACCGGCACGGCGAAGGACATGCTGGTCAACGCGCTGCATCTGGCGGCCAAAATCATCGTCACGCTCCCCCATGTCACGCTGACGCCCGAGACGACCGAGGGACGCGACGGGTTCCTCCATGTCTACGCGTTGAACGGATCGGCGGCGGAGGCGGAGATCAAGTTTATCCTGCGCGATTATGAGCTTGAGGGGCTGGCAGCGAAGGCAGACCTGTTGAAACAGGTCTGCGCCACGGTGCAGGCAACCGAACCGCGGTCTAAGATCACCGTCGAGACGCGGCCGCAATATCGTAACATGCGGTATTGGTTAGAGGATGATCCACGGGCGCTGGATCTGGCCCTGGACGCCTATAAAAGCCTTGGCATTGACCCGTTGATGGAACCCATTCGCGGCGGTACGGACGGGTCGCGGTTCACCGAACTGGGGGTGCCCTGCCCGAACATCTTCACGGGCCAGCAGGAACTGCACGGCCCGCTGGAATATATCAGCGTGCAGGACATGGCGGTGTCGATGAAGGTTTGCGAAACCATCGTGACGCAGGCCGCGAAGGGCTGAGGCACTATTCGCCGTAGGGCACCCAGGTCGTCTTGATCTCGGTCGCGGCGGCCAGGAATTCCCGGCCTGCGCCTGCAGCGCCAGTCCAGTCGCGGGCCTTGCCATAGTTCACCCAGGTGCGCTTGAGGTTGCCCGCGGCCTCGCCCTCGATCACACCTGACAGGTCGGTCGAGGAAAAGCTCCACACCGCGTCAAGGTCCAGATGGCCCGCCATGTGCGGGGCCAACTCGGCATGCGATCCGGTCAGGATGTTGACTACGCCACCGGGCACATCGGAGGTCTCCAGCACCTGGTAAAGGTCGGTGGCGGCCAGCGGGAAGGGCTCGGACGCCACGGCGATCACGCGGTTCCCCATGGCGATGGCCGGGGCGACGGTAGAGACAAGGCCGAGGAGCGGCCCGTCATCGGGGCAAAGGATGCCGATGGCCCCCACAGGTTCATGCATGGCGAGCGCGATACCGCGCAACGGCACGCCTTTTGCGGCGCCATCGTATTTGTCCGCCCAGGCGGCATAGGTGAAAAGGCGGTCGACAGAGGTGGCGACCTCTGCTTCGGCCTTGGCCTTGGTGGCGCCGGTCATCGCACGCAGCCGGTCGGCAAACTCTGACTGCCGGGCCGAGAGGTTTTCGGCGATGTAGTAAAGGATCTGTGCCCGAAGGTGCCCGGTGGTCTTGCCCCACCCCTTGGCGGCATGGGCTGCCTCCACCGCGTTGCGCAGATCCTTGCGGTTGGCGAGCGAGGCATGGCCGACCAGCGCCCCCTTCGGCCCCCAGACCGCACGGGAATAGCCGCCATCGGGCCGCGCCTGCTTGCCGCCGATATAGAGCTTGGCGGTGCGGTCCAGCAGATGGGTTTCTGCGTCCTTGGGCGCAGGGTAGGCCGCAACCGGGGCCAAAGTGCGGGCAGTGCCGCGGGGCCTTGTATAGGCCATCAGGCCTTCCCAGCCCCCTTCGCGACCAAACCCGCTTTCGCGCACCCCTCCAAAGCCCGCCGCCGCGTCAAACAGGTTGGTGGCGTTCACCCAGACCACCCCCGCCGCCAGCTTGGGCGCGATGTCGAGCGCGAGGTTCACGTTCTCGCTCCAAACCGTCGCTGCCAGCCCGTACCGCGTGTTGTTGGCCAGCTGCACCGCCTCGCTCGGCGTACGAAAGGTCGTGCCCACCAGAACCGGGCCAAAGATCTCTTCCTGCATCAGCGTGTCGGCGGGGCTGAGCCCGGTGATCAGCGTGGGCGGATAGTAACAGCCCTGTTCGGGCACCGGCACCTCGGCGTGATACACCTCACCCGCGCTGCCGCTCACCATGTCGGTGATGGTCCTCAGCTGCACCGGGTCCACCACCGCGCCCACGTCGATGGACTTGTCCAACGGATCGCCCAACCGCAGCTTGTTCATGCGCGCCCGCAGCTTTGCATAGAACGCCTCGGCAATGCCTTCCTGCACCAGAAGCCGCGAACCGGCACAGCAGACCTGCCCTTGGTTGAACCAGATTGCGTCCACCAGCCCCTCGACCGCGCTGTCGAGATCGGCGTCGTCAAAGACGATGTAGGGGGACTTGCCGCCTAGCTCCAGGGTCAGCGCCTTGCCGCTGCCCGCAGTTGCGCGGCGGATGTGGCGGCCAACGCCGGTCGAGCCGGTGAAGGCAATCTTGTCGATGCCCTCATGCGTCACGATGTTTTCGCCGACCCGCCCGTCGCCGGTGACGATGTTGATCACGCCCTTGGGCACCCCCGCCTCGCGGCAAAGATCGGCAAAGAGCAGTGCGGTGAGTGAGGTGTACTCAGCGGGTTTCAACACCACCGTATTGCCCATCGCGATTGCGGGCGCGATCTTCCAGGCCAGCATCAACAGCGGGAAGTTCCACGGGATGATCTGACCGCAAACCCCCAGTGCTTCGCGACCGGCCAACTCGGCCTCCTGCAGCTGGGCCATCCCGGCGTGGTAGTAGAAATGCCGAGCGACCAGCGGGATATCGATGTCCCGGCTTTCCCGGATCGGTTTTCCGTTGTCGAGGGATTCGAGCACCGCAAAGAGCCGGGATTGCTTCTGAATCAGCCGCGCAAGCGCATAAAGCACGCGTGCGCGATCATGCCCCGACCGTGCGGCCCAGCCCTTTTGCGCCTTGCGCGCTGCGGACACTGCGGCGTCCACGTCCTTGGCCGAGGCCTGGCTGACCTTGGCCAGCATCACTCCGCTTGCGGGATTGCGGCTGTCGAATGTTCGCGCAGGCTTCGTCCACACCCCGCCGATGAACTGGCCGAACTTGCGCCCGTGCCCGTCGAGCCAGGCCATCGCCTCGGCCGCGCTTTCGGGGGCGGATCCGTATTCCATGCTCTCGAAGTGGTCGCGCACGTTCATCTGGGCACCCCATTCCTCTTCATCTTGGCAAAAATACTCAAATTCCGCCCTCACCCCATCGCGTGCCGGTGGCTGGCCGAATAATGCCCGGTCACATGGTGTTCGAGCTGCCGTTCGATATCGCCCAAAAGCGATGAGGCGCCAAAGCGGAAAAGATCCGGGCGCAGCCAGCGGTCGCCCAGCTCATCTTTCAGGAGCGCAAGATAGACCAACGCGTCCTTGGCCTTTGAGATCCCGCCCGCGGGCTTGTAGCCCACGCGATGGCCCGTGGCCTCGTAATACTCCCGGATCGCGCGCAGCATCACCAGCGTCACCGGCAACGTGGCATTCACGGGCTCTTTCCCCGTCGATGTCTTGATGAAATTGGCCCCTGCCATCATGCAAACCACGCTCGCGCGCGCCACGTTCCGCAACGTGCCCAACTCGCCCGTGGCCAGGATTGCCTTCACATGCGCCTCGCCGCATGCCGCACGAAATGCGCGCATCTCGTCATAAAGCGCCTGCCAGTCCCCGGTCAGCACGTGCCGGCGCGAGATGACGATATCGATCTCATCGGCGCCTGCGGCCACGCTGCGCCCGATCTCGGCCACGCGCAGGTCAAAGGGCGAGAGGCCCGCGGGAAACCCGGTTGAGACGGCGGCGACGGGGATGCCCGTGCCTTGCAGCGCGGCGACGGCGGTTTCGACCATATCGTGATAGACGCAGACCGCGCCGGTTGTGATCCCCTCCATCCCCAGCGCCTGCAGGACATCGGCGCGCACCGGCGTTGTCGCCTTGGCGCACAGCCGCCGCACCCGGCCCTCGGTATCGTCACCCGCCAGCGTGGTCAGGTCGATCATCGTGATGGCGCGGCAAAGCCAGGCTGCCTGATAGTCCTTCTTCACCGACCGCCGCGTGCCGATGGTGGCCGCCCGCCGTTCGATGGCCGAGGTATTGGCCTGGCACCGCCGCACCCAGTCGAGATCGAGCGTGGTTCCGGGATTGCGGGGCTCTGAAACCTGAGGCAGTTGCGCGGGGCTGGCGGCCCCTGCCGACGCGGTCTCTGGTTGGGTCGAAACGGTCATCTCGGGCAGCCTCTGCTTTGCGCTCAGCGTCGCATGGGTCCGCGCTTTAGGCAAGTTTGACCATTTGGTCAAATCGGTTGGATGACACTGTGCTGATAGCGTCGCCGCCAGGCCTTGGGCGTCATGCCGTGGCGGGCTTTGAACAGGCGATGGAAATGGCTGAGGTTCTCGATCCCGCAGTCGAGTGCGATCTCGGTCAGGCTGTCGGACGATCCGGTCAATTGGCGCGCGGCATAGTCCATCCGGATGGCGTTGACGTAGGCGGTGGGCGTGACCCCCAGATGATCGCGGCAGACCCGCGCCACATGGGCATGCTGCCGACCCGCCGCTTCGACGAAGCCCGCTGCACCGCGCTGGAACACCGCGCGCGTCTGTGCCGCCCTACAGGCCCGGGCGAGCCAGTCGGGCGCGGCGCGCGGGATATCGGCGGTTGCATCGTCAAGCTCGGCCATCAGCCCAAGCAGAAAGGCATCGATCCGAAGCGCAGTGCGAGGCCCGGTCTCCAACCGCAGGGCCGCACGCGACAACTCGGCGAACTGGCGCATGTCGCGGCTCAGGATCTGCGGGGCTGGCGCGCCATGGGTCAGAAACCGCGAAGCCTGCGCGGGATGGCGCGCGGCAAAGGCCGCGATCACATCGGGATGGAACAGGATGTTCACGAGCCAGGTCTCCTCGCCCAAACCTTGCAGCCCGTGCCTGTCCTCTGGTCCGACAAACACCAGATCGCCCTCGCTCAGCACCTGTATGGCGTCGTTAACGTAGTGTCGGGCTGTGCCATTCTGGATCCAGAACACCTCGTGAAAGTCCTGCCCGTGAAGGTGTCGCGGCCGCGTCGTTGGGAGGATCGTTCGGGCAAAGTGAAAACACTCCCCCGGCGCGAGATAGTCGGTATGACGGAATACAGGTTCCTCCATTAAATCAAAATAGCACATAAAATAGCAGATCGGAGATAGGATTTCATGAAATAGCCCAGATAGCGTGCAGTTGAGGAGGAGTTGCAATGCTCGACAAACCAAACGATCTGGGGTTTGCCCCGGTAACAACACCCGCGCCAAAGGTTCTGACGCAGGATCAGATCGCGGCCTATAACCGCGAAGGCTACGTGACCGGGCTGGGCGCGTTCACTGCCGAAGAGGCGCAAGCGGCGCGCAGCTACTTTGATGGCTTGCTGGCGGCACGGGCGGGCGATGGCTATGCGCTCAACTGCTACCAGGCCCGTGCGGCTGGGATCTGGGATCTTTGCACGCACCCTCGCATTCTTGACTATGTCGAAGACATCGTGGGCCCCAACGTGATCTGCTGGGCCTCGCACTTCTTTTGCAAGATGCCGGGCGACCCAAAGGCGGTGCCCTGGCACCAGGACGCCGCCTACTGGTCGCTCTCGCCGGCGCGGACGGTGACAGTCTGGTTGGCGATTGACGATACAGACGCAGGCAACGCGGCGATGCAGTTCATTCCGCGTACCCATGACCGCGGCCCACTTGAGTGGCGCAAGCCCGCGGAATCGAACACCGTGCTCGATCGCGAGATCGTGGGGTGGGAGACGATGGGCGCCCCCGTGGTCAACGCGCTTCAGGCCGGGCAGATGTCGCTGCATGCCGACATGTTGGCCCATGGGTCGGACGCGAACCAAAGCGACCGGCGCCGCTGTGGCCTGACAATCCGCTACTGCCCGCCCGAAGTGCGCATGACGGATGAGACTTGGGCCAAGGGGATCGAGGCGATCATCTGCCGCGGCAGCGATCCCAGCGGATACTGGCGCCACCACGCGCGGCCCACGGGCGATGACGTGAGCCCCGAAAACAGCCCCCGGAATCTTGGCGGCAACTGACAGGCCCCGCGCATTTTCGTTGATTTCGCCGAAGAGGGTGGTAGAAAAGGTTAATGCATAGGTATGCAAAGCGGGGATGAACCCCGCACAGCCCGCAGCAACGCGGGCAGGGGAGGACGATGAAAATCACGTGGTTCGGCCATGCGGCGTTCAAGCTGACCGATGATACCGGTTTCGGCGTGATCACCGATCCCTATACGCCCGAGGGCGTGGGTTATGCGCCGATTACGGAAACTTCGGATCTTGTCATCATTTCTTCCGACGATGACAGCGCCCATTGCCGCGCCGACCTGATCCCCGGGACGCCCGAGGTGTGCAACGCGCTGACGGTCGCGCAATCGGGCGGCACCGCGACCCATGCGGGCCGCACGATCACCGCGATCGAGGCGACGGAATGGGATCACCACCCCGAACATGCGGTGCCCGGCCAGAACGGCATGTACCGGTTCGAGATGGACGGGATGCAGATCGCCCATATGGGCGATGTCGGCAACCCGCTGACCGACGACCAGATCGCCTTCTACGAGGGCGTCGATGTCCTCTTTGCGCTCGCCGGTGGCTATCTCACCATCGAACTGCCAGACCTGATGGAGATGATCCGCCGCACCCGGCCCAAGCTGGTGATTCCCATGCACTTTCGCACGCTGACCTATCGGCCGCGGAACACGATGTGGATTGATGCTTTTCTAAGCCACTTCAAAGACGAACAAGTAGATTTCGCCTTTGGTCCCCATGCCGAGGTGGGCCTAGGGCAACTGACTGATAAGACAAGGGTTCTCGTGATGGACTACCTTCGCTAGCCTGCCTTTGTCTTCATGAAAGGGCCGACCGGAACCGGCCGTACAACTGGGAGGAAGACATGATCAAACTTGCAAAAGGATTGGGGTTCGCCTCGGTGCTTGCGCTGGCTGCGGCGTCTGGCACGGCCTGGGCGCAGGATGTCGCGCGCGAAGACACCGTGATCTTCGACATCGACCGTACAATCCGCGACCCCGGCAATTTCAACTGGTTCACCCCTGGCGTGAAGCGCCTGCACGGCGCGCATCAGGCGATGTGGGAGCCGCTCTTTATCCTCAACTACGAAACCGGCGATCTTGAGCCCTGGCTTGCCACCGGCGCAGAGTCGAACGACGATTTCAGCGAGTGGACGATTTCGATCCGCGAGGGCGTTGAATGGTCGGACGGCGAGGCGTTCAACGCCGATGACGTGGTGTTCTCGGTCGAGCTGGCCATGGGCAACGAGGATCTGACATCGCGCGAGGCGGCCACGGTGCGCGCGCAGGTGGCCTCGATCACCAAGGTGGATGATCTCACGGTCACCTTCACCCTGAACAATGCCAACCCCCGCTTCGTGGTGGAAAACTTTGGCAACCGGATCTTCGGCTCGTTCCTAGTGATGCCCGAGCATCTCTGGACAGGGCAGGAGGCGGCCTCTTTCGCCTTCAACCCGCCCATCGGCACCGGGCCCTATACCTTCAACTCCGCCGCCACCAACCGCGCGATCTGGGATCGCAACGATGATTGGTGGGGCGCCAAGACCGGGTTCATGGATCTGCCTGCGCCACAGCGCCTGATCTGGCTTGAATCGGGTGGCGAGGAGAACCGCGCCCAGCTTCTGGCCTCAAACCAGATGGATGCGGGCCAGACGGTTACGCTGGGCACCTTCGAGGCGATGCGGTTCCAGAACCCCAACATCATCTCCTGGAAGGCCGATCTGCCCTATGCGTGGTCAGACCCCTGCGCGCGCCAGATCGAGTTCAACACCACGATCGAGCCCTGGGGCAGCGCCAATATGCGCAAGGCGGTGGAATCGATCATCGATCGCAACCAGATCGTGAACGTGGCCTATGAGGGCACCACGGAAGCCTCGCGTTCGATGTTCGTGCAATACGGTGCGATGGCGCCCTTCATCGATGCGGTGGTGGATGCGGGCTACGGCTTCACCCCCGAAGGCGATGTGGCCGCCGGTCAGGCGATGATCGAGGGCGAAGGCTGGGCCATGGGCTCCGACGGGTTCTTCGAGAAGGATGGCCAGACGCTTTCGGCCAATATCACGGTGAACTCGGCCTCAACGGAGCTGACCCGCGCGGTCGATATCATCATCGAGCAGCTGATCCGCGCCGGGATCGATGCGCGTGCGGTGCCGGTTGAGAACTCTGTCTTCTGGGGCACCGCGCTGCCGCTGGGCGAATATGAGCTGGCCTATACCTGGCTGTCCTGCGGTTCGGTGAACGAACCCTGGGCCACGATGGGGCGCTATACCAACGAGTCGATCGTGCCGATTGGCGAGCGGGCGCCGGGCTTCAACAATACGGGCCGCTGGGATACCGACGCAACGGCGGCCTATACCGATGCGGTGGCCAAGCTTCAGGGCCTTGCGCCCGGCGACAGCGCCGCACCCGCGCTCGTGGTGGATGCCTACCAGCACTACTTCGCCGAAGTGCCCTTCATCCCGATCGTTCAGGCCTCGAAGCTTCTGCCCTTCAACACAACCTATTGGACGGGCTGGCCGACCGAGGAAAACAACTACAACCATCCCGCCCATTGGTGGGGTCACACACACCAGATCATTCACAATCTGGAAAAGGCCAACTAGCGGCTCACGGCCCGGGCAGGCGCACTGCCCGGGCTTTTTTCTCAATCTCAGGAACAGGACAATGTCCCAGATCGCGGACCAGTTTGCCGAACACGGCTTTTACCACGCCAAGGGTGTCTTTTCGCCCGATGATATCGCAGCGCTCGAAGGTGATTTCGACCGCATCGTGACCCAGCTCACCCAATCGGGCGAGAAGATCGATGCCACCTGGGGCGGGGCCGAAACCGAACGGCTTTCCCGCGCCTCAGACGTTATCCTGCACACCCACAATGTGCAGAAATACTCCCGCCGATGGCTGAACGCGTTTCTGAACGACCGCTTCCTGGATGTCGTGTCGCAAATTCTGGGCGACGACATCATCCTGCACCATTCGAAACTGTTCCAAAAACCGTCCGAGAACGGCTCACCCTTCCCGATGCACCAGGACTGGCCCTATTTCCCAACGGTGAATGACACGATGATCGCGGGCATCATCCATGTCAGCGATGCAACGGATGAGATGGGCTGCTTGCGGGTCTTTCCCGGCAGCCACCGTCTTGGCCGGGTCGAAGGGGCCGACGGGCGCCAGCAGAACGACACGCTTGATCAGTACCCGATCGAAAACGCCACGATTGTCGAGGCAAAGGCCGGGGATGTGGTATTCTTCCATTACTTCACACTGCACGGGTCGATGCCCAATCGGTCCGACAGAACGCGCAAAACAGTGCTTTGCCAGATGTACAACGGACAGGACCGCGTCGAAGACGGCAACTTTCATCCCGATGAAGGGGTCGTCTTGAAAGGGTGGAATTACCACTCGACCCGCGAAAAGGCGGCAGCGGCCTGATCACAGATTCGGGTACGCGGCGCGCCAGACCGTCGCGGCCCGACCCAACCCAGGGGAGGAGGGCCGATGTTCGGGATTCCGCAGAAATACCTGATCAACCGCCTCGTGACGTTCTTACTCACCATCTGGATCGCGGCGACGCTGATCTGGATCATCCCGCGCCTGAGCCCGGTGGATCCGGCGGAAGTGATGCTGGGGCGCATGGCCTCGGGCGGCGCCTTCGTGGAAGGCTCCGAACAGATCCTGCAATCCCTGCGCGAACGGTTCGGGCTGAACGATCCGCTCGTGATCCAGTATTTCAAGTACATGTGGGCGGTGGTGACGTTCGATTTCGGCGTCTCGGTCGCCAGCTTCCCCACGCCGGTCTGGACGCTGATCGCCCAGGCCCTGCCCTGGACGCTGGGGCTGATGATCCTGTCGCTGATCCTGACGTTCATCATCGGCAACGCGCTTGGCGCCTTCATGGTGTGGGAACGCACGCCCAGGCCCTGGAAGGTGGTGATCCCCTCGCTGATGATCTTCACCTCGATCCCACCGATCCTCTCGGGGCTCTTGTTGATGTATATCTTCAGCGTGAAACTCCGATGGTTCCCGCTGACAGGATCCTACGGGCTGACGGTCACGCCAGGCTGGAACTGGGATTTCATTGCCTCGGTGCTCACCCACGGCTTCCTGCCGGCGCTTTCCATCGTGGTTGTCACCTTCGGCTTCTGGACGTTGGGGATGCGCGGGCTGATGATTTCGGTACAGGGCGAGGACTATGTGAACCTTGCCAAGGCCAAGGGGCTGAAGCCGCGCTACATCCTGTATAAATACATGGTGCGCAACGCGATCCTGCCGCAGGTGACGGCCTTCGCCCTGAAGATCGGGTTGCTGGTGTCGGGCCAGATTCTGGTGGAGCGTATCTTTTCCTATAACGGGATGGGCAAGCTTCTATACGACGCGATCCTCGATCAGGATTTCGCCGTGATACAGGGGGTCAGTTTCATCATCATCTTAATGACGGCGCTCAGCGTCTTCATCGTCGACCTGCTCTATCCCCTGATCGACCCGCGTATCCGCCATAGCCAGGAGGCCGCGTGATGGCCGAGGTTTCTGCACAGACGCAAGCACCCGAAGGCGAAAGCAAGGGCCGCTTCAACCGCTTCGACAATCCGTGGCTGAATCCGAAACTTCTCTGGGGTGTCGGCATTCTGCTGGGCATCATCCTATTGGGCATCATCGGGCGGCTGATCTGGAACACTGAACTGGTGTTCACCGGCTCCACGCCGCTGCGTCTGCCGCCGCTGGGGTTCGAGAACTTGCGCGGCCAGCCGGGGGAGGCGGCCTATCCGCTGGGCACCGATGGGGCGGGGCGCGACCTGCTCGCCCTTCTCATCATCGGCGCGCCGAACACGCTGATGATCGGGGCGGTTGCCGCGCTCATCGGGATGACCACCGGCATTGTGCTTGGCTTCTCTGCCGGGTTCATCGGCGGGCGCACCGATGACGTGATCCGCATCCTGTCGGATGTGATGATCACGATCCCGCCCTTGCTGATCCTCGTGGTGTTCCAGTCGGTCTATGGCGACGTCTCGCTGATCCTGATGGCATTCCTGATTGCGGGCTTCATGTGGCAATCGCCCACCCGCCTGATCCGGGCGCAGGTCCTGTCCATGCGCGAGTCAGGCTATGTGAAGATGGCCCAGCTCTCTGGCGCCTCGACAAGCCACATCATGTTCCGCGAAATGATGCCGAACCTGATCCCCTATCTCTTCGGGTCCTTCATCGCGAACGTGACCACGGCCATCGTGACGGCGGTGGGGCTGGAGGTCCTCGGCCTCGGCCCGCAACGGATCCCCACGCTGGGCCGCGTGATATATGACGCCATCAACTCTGGCGCGTTGATCCAGAACCTCTGGTGGTGGTGGGGCCTGCCCACGGCGCTCTTGGCACTGATGTTCATCGCACTTCTGCTCATCAACCTTGGGCTCGACGAAATCTCCAACCCGCGTCTGCGGAAGATCTAAGGGAGGTCGCCATGGCTGTTCTACAACTGACCGACATCTCCATCGACTTCCCCACCACCAAGGGCGTTGTCCATGCAGTCACCAAGCTGAACCTGACGATTGAGCCGGGCCGCCGCGTGGGCTTCATCGGCGAATCCGGGTCGGGGAAGACCACCACCGCGCTCAGCGTCATGCGCATGCTCGCGGGCTCCGGCCACGTGGCCAGCGGGACGATCCGGCTGGGAGCGGATGAAACCGATGTGTTGGCGCTTTCGGACGAAGAGATGCGCAAGACGCGGCTCAAGCGCGTCAGCTACATCCCGCAGGGCGCGATGAACTCGCTCAACCCGATCATGCGGATCGAGAACCAGATCTGGGATGCGATCATCGCGCATGAGGGGAAGGTGGCGAAGTCCGAGCTGCAGAAGCGCTCGGACGAGGCGCTGGAAAGCGTGGGCCTGCCGCTGCACACTGGCCAGCTGTACCCGCATGAGCTGTCGGGGGGCATGAAGCAGCGGGTGTGCATCGCGATGGGTGTCGTCCTGCGGCCAGAACTGATCATCGCCGACGAACCCACTTCGGCGCTGGACGTCGTGACCCAGCGCCACGTGATGCAGACGCTCCGCGATGTGCAATCGCGCATCGGGTCGGCGTTGATCCTGATCGGGCATGACATGGGGCTGATGGCGCAGTCGGTGGATGAGCTCGCCGTGTTGAAAAACGGGGAACTCGTCGAGCACGGCACCGTCCGCCAAATCATCGAAAACCCCAACCACCCCTATACGCAGCAACTCATCTCCTCAGTCCCGCTGGTGGGCGGAGACAGCTTCCTCGATGATGAGGTTGGCGCCCCGCCGATCAAACGCTCTGAGTCCGCGCATCCACTTATGGAATTTCAGGGCGTGCGTAAGGACTATGGCGCGGTGACGGCGGTCCATCCGATGTCCTTCAAGCTTGATGGCGAAAAGCCCAAGATCATCTCGATCGTCGGCCAGTCAGGGTCGGGTAAATCCACCATGGGCGGCATCATGCTGGGCTTTACCCCGCCGTCCCAGGGCAAGGTGCTGTTCGAGGGGCAGGACGTCTACAAGATGGGCGCCGCCGCCACGCTCGATTTCCGCAAGAACGTGCAGGCGGTGTTCCAGGACCCTTATGCCTGCTTCAACCCGTTCTACCGTGTGAACCATGCGCTGAAGTTCCCCTTCAAGCGCTTCGGCTTCGCCAAGAACGAGGCCCACGTACAAGAAAAGATGCACGAGGCGTGTGAGGCCGTGGGCCTCGATCCAAGTATCGTCCTCCACCGTTTCCCGCATGAGCTGTCGGGCGGCCAGCGGCAACGCCTGATCGTGGCGCGCGCTCTGATGCTGTCGCCGAAGCTTCTGATCGCGGATGAGCCGGTGTCGATGGTGGACGCGTCCTTGCGCGCTTCGATCCTGAAGAACATCTACGACCTGAAGGACCGCTACGGCATCTCGATCCTCTACATCACCCACGACCTGGCGACGGCCTACCACGTGTCGGACTACGTGATTGTCCTCTTCCATGGCCGCGTGGCCGAAGCCGGACCACCGAAGCAAGTGATCGGCGATCCCCAGCACCCCTATACCAAGATGCTGATTGACTCGATCCCGTGGCCCGATCTCGACCGGTCCTGGGGCACGACGGAAAGCGCGGAAGAGGCGCTCAAGCAGATGGAAGAGATCAAGACCCACCACGAAAGCGTCTTCCGTGGCGAGGTGCCGGGGTTCGAGCTGACCACTGGCGGCGAGATGCGGATGGCGGCAGAGTAGGGCGCAACACTTAAGGCGCTATAGAGGCCCCGGGTCCCGCCCGGGGCTTTGCTGCGCATAAGGCAGGACCATGAAACACCGCATCTTCTGGACCGATCAGAAAATCGCCTCGCGCCTGCCGCTGATCGCGCCGCTGATCCACCGCCGCCGGGCCCCGATCACGCCGTTCCGCTACCGGGTGCTCGACGGGCCCCTTGCGCCTGCGCCCGTTGGCCCTGATGTCGACACCTCCGACTGGCAGGAAATCCCCTTCGACAGCTACTGGGGCGGCTGGTCCACCGATTTCGTGATGCGCACGGACTTCACGGTGCCCACGGATTTCTCCGGCCCCATCGCGCTGCACCTGCCCCTGGGCGTCGCCGGCGACATCTTCTGCCACCCCGAGGGGCTCGCCTATATCGACGGCGAAAGCTTTGCCTCCGCCGATCGTCAGCACCACGAGATCTACCTCGGCGACAAATGGTGCGATGGCCGGGCCCACAGCCTCGCCCTCCATGGTTGGACCGGTCTTTCTGGCTGGCCGCCCGACCGCCACTCCAAGCTCAAGCTCCACATGAAGGAATGCGCGGTCGCCGAAATCGACGTGCCCACGCGCGATTTCTACAACCTCACCCGCCTCGCGCTCGACGTCGCGCAGCACATGGATGAGGGGAACACCGCACGCAACAAGATCCTCAGAGCGCTCGACCGGGCCTTCACCACGCTCGACACCCGCGACCCGATGCGGTCCGACGCTTTCTACGACAGCGTGCCCGCCGCCTTGGAAACCCTGCACGCCGAGATGCAGGATTATGCGGGCCGGATGGAGGTGGACATGATCGCCGTGGGCCACGCCCATATCGACGTGGCCTATCTCTGGCAGGTGGCGCAGACGCGGCGAAAGACCGGGCGCACGTTCTCCAACGTTCTGCGCCTGATGGACGAACACCGCGAATATCACTTCAGCCAGTCCCAGCCGGTCCTCTACGAGATGGCCGAGGAGGACTATCCGGAGGTCTTCGAGGGCATCAAAACCCGTGTCGAGGACGGCCATTGGGAAGCCATGGGCGGCATGTGGGTCGAACCCGATTGCAACCTCGCAGGCGGCGAGGCCCTGGTGCGCCAGATCATGCTGGGACGGGGTTATTTCCGCGACAAGTTCGGCGACAAGGAAACCCCCGTCCTCTGGCTGCCTGACACCTTCGGCTTCACCGCCTCGCTCCCGCAACTCATGGTGCAGTCCGGTCTCAAATGGTTCGTCGCCAACAAGCTGAACTGGAACCAATACAACCAGATGCCCAACCAGCTGTTCTGGTGGGAAGGCATCGATGGCAGCCGGGTGCTGAGCCATCTGCTAACTACACCGTCCACAGTGCAGTACCTGCCGCACCCGACGACTTATAAGGCCGAACTCACTGCGAAAGAGGTTTTTGGCACCTGGGACAATTTCCTACAAAAACATGTGCATAACGAGCTGATCACCTGCTTTGGATATGGTGACGGCGGTGGCGGCCCAACGCGCGAGCTGATCGCGGCGGCGGAGAGCTACGAACACCTCCCCGGCACCCCGCGCCTGCGCATGGGCACGGTGCGCGAGTTTTTCGAACGGATCGAGGCCGAGGTTGCCCACGACCTCCCCACCTGGTCGGGCGAGTTCTATCTGGAGCTTCACCGAGGCACCCTGACCAGCCAGGCCGAAACCAAGCGGTTGAACCGGCTCAGCGAACGCTGGCTCCACGACGCCGAGTTCTTGGCGGCTTTTGCACAGACCGAGACCGGCCACGCCTATCCGAAAGCGGCGCTGGAACAGGCGTGGAAACTCGTCTGTTTGAACCAGTTCCACGACATCCTACCCGGCACCTCGATCACCGAGGTTTTCGAGGATGCAGAACGCGACTACGCGACCGTCGGCGGGCTGTGTGAAGAGACCGAGGGTGACGCCATCGGTGCGCTCGCTAAAACGCTCGTCCCAGAAACCGCCTTCGTCGCGATCAACACCACCAGCTTCTCGATGGACCGCATTGCCGAGATCCCGGAGGCGCTGGGTCACGGCCTGATCGACCTCCGCTCCAACCGCCCGGTGATGACGCAGGCAACTGAGGGCGGCACCCTCGTCGATATCCCCGCCTTCCCCAGCTACGCCCTGCTCGCGCTGGGCAAAGGCGAAGAACTCGGCGTCTCCACCGCCCTGCGCGTCACCGAGTATGCCGATGGCGCGATCCTCGAAAACGACTTGATCCGGGTCGAGGTTGGTCGCGACGGCCAGATCGCCTCGCTCTTCGACAAAACCGCTGTACGCGAGGTCCTCAAACCCGGCCACAAAGGCAACCAGCTGCAGGCATTCGAAGACCGACCGATGGTCTGGGACGCCTGGGACATCGATATCTTCTACGAGGACCGGAGCGAGGTGATTTCAAACCCCGTCCGGTTTGAAATCATCGAACGCGGGCCGATCCGCGCGGGGATCCTCGTAGAACACGATTGGCGCGGCAGCCGCATCACCCAGCGGATCTACCTCCGCCACAATTCCAAGCGCATCGATTTCCAGACAGAGCTCGACTGGCATGCCAGCCACATCCTCCTGAAATGCGCCTTCCCGGTTGAGATCCGCTCACCCTCGGCCACCTACGACATCCAGTTCGGCAATACCGAGCGCAGCACTCACCGAAATACCAGTTGGGACTGGGCGCGGTTTGAAAGCGTCGGCCACAAATGGGCGGACCTCAGTGAGGGCAACTACGGCGTCGCGCTGCTGAACGATTGCAAATACGGCTATGACATCCACCACAATGTGATCCGGCTCAGCCTCTTGAAGTCCGCAACCATGCCCGACCCGGTGCAGGATCAGGGCCAGCATGGCTTCACCTATTCCCTGCTGCCGCACGAAGGCGACTGGCGCACGGATGTGGCTGAGAACGGCTACGACCTGAACAATCCCCTGCTGGCCCGACCCGTTGCCGATGCGACCGGCGAGGCCGCGATGCGCCAGCTTGTGGCAATCTCGGCCTTCAACGTCATTGTCGAGACGGTGAAGGCCGCAGAAGACGGGTGCGGGCTGATCGTGCGGCTTTACGAGAATGAGCGGAACCGCGGCCAGGTGCAGGTGCGCTTCGGGCTCGACGTGGCCGGGGTGCGGCGCTGCAACATCCTGGAAGAGGATGGGGACGCGGTGGAGGTGCAGTCCAACACCGTCACGCTCGATATTGCACCCTATGAGATCGTGACATTGCGGGTCGTTCCACGCTAAGGGCGGCGCGATAAGGAGAGCGCCCCATGAGTTTCGACCGTTCCATCAAGATCGCCCCCTCGATCCTGTCCGCCGACTTCGCCAATCTCGGCGCCGAGATCCGCGCGGTTGAGGCCGAAGGCGCGGACTGGATCCATGTGGACCCGATGGACGGGCATTTCGTGCCGAACCTCACCATCGGCCCCAACGTCGTCGCCGCGATCCGGCCCCACGTGACGACCTTCATGGATGTCCACCTGATGATCGCGCCTGCCGACCCCTATATTGAGGCGTTCGCCAAGGCGGGCAGCGACATGATCACGGTCCACGCCGAGGCGGGCCCGCATTTGCACCGCACGCTTCAGGCGATCCGCGATCAGGGCAAGAAAGCGGGCGTCGCGCTTAACATGACCACCCCGCTCAGCCACATCGAACACATCCTCGACGCGATCGACCTCATCCTCGTGATGACCATCAACCCCGGGTTCGGCGGGCAGAAGTTCACGGCCTCGATGGTCGACAAGGTGCGCGATGCCCGCGCCATGGTGGGCGACCGCCCGATCCATATCGAGGTGGATGGCGGGATCGACCCCACGACTGCACCGCTGGTGGTCAACGCGGGGGCCAACGTGCTGGTCGCCGGATCGGCGGTGTTCCGGGGCGGATCGGTGAACAACCCGGGCGTCTATGGCGACAACATCCGCGCCATCCGGGCCGCTGCCAGCGCCTAGAAACGGCTGGACGTGTCGCGATCGGTGGGTGAGGGTGCCCTGCGCACGACCAAAGGATCTCAAAGCCATGCCCACCCTTGCCGATATCGCCCGCGACTATACCGCCGCCTGGAATTCCGGCGACCCGGATGCGGTCGCGTCCTTTTATGCGCAAGAGGGTGGCATTGTGATCAACAACGGCGACCCGTGGCAGGGCCGTTCGAAAGTGGCCGAGATGGCAGCAGGGTTCTTCGCCGATGTCCCCGATCTGTCGCTGGTTTGCGATTCCATTCGGCAAGCGGGTGACCACGCCATCTACGTCTGGACGTTTACCGGCCATGACGCCGCCACGAACAACCCGCTCAAGATCCACGGCTGGGAAGAATGGGATCTCGATGCCGACATGAAAGTCGCTGCCTCACGCGGTTGGTTCGATGCCGCCGAATACGCGGCACAGGTTGCCGGAAAAAGCGGCACCTGACCGCACCGGGGCAGATGTGACAATCCCAAGCTTGCCAATGGCGCCGGGGCGCCCATAATCGCGCCACCAAGACCAAGAAACACAGGGAGAATATTCATGAAACTTCGCCACCTTCTGCTGGCGGCGTCTGCGGCTGCTTTGACGGCCGGCGCAGCCTCGTCCGAAACACTGCGATGGGCCCGTGCGGGCGACTCGCTCACACTTGACCCCCACGCCCAGAACGAAGGCCCGACCTCGGCCCTGGCACACCAGATCATGGAACCGCTTGTAATGCGCGACATGACCGGCGCCATCGTGCCCGCGCTGGCCACCGAGTGGGCACCCTCCGCCGACGACCCCAGTGTTTGGGTCTTCAAGCTGCGCGAGGGCGTGACATTCCATGACGGCGCGGCCTTCGACAGCGAAGACGCCAAGTTCAGCCTTGAACGCGCGATGACGCCCGACAGCGACTACAAGGAACTTCTGGCGTCTGTCGTCGAGGTGCGCGCACCCGATGCCTACACGATCGAGATTGTGACCGACGGTCCAAACCCGATCATGCCCAACAACCTGACCAACATGTTCATGATGGACAAGGCGTGGGCCGAGGCGAACAACGCCGTCAAGGTGCAGGACTATGAAGGGGGCGAAGATACCTTTGCCGCCAAAAACGCCAACGGCACCGGGCCCTACAAGCTGATCAGCCGCGAGCCGGATGTGCGGACGGTTCTGGAAATCAACGAAAATTACTGGGGGACCGGTGAGTTTCCGATGGAAATCACCCGGATCGAATACACCCCGATCCAGAACGCCGCGACCCGCGTTGCCGCGCTTTTGTCCGGCGAAGTGGACTTTATCCAGGACGTGCCGGTGCAGGACCTTGAGCGTGTCGGCAGCACCGATGGCCTTGACGTGCGCACCGCGCCGCAGAACCGCGTGATCTTCTTTGGCATGAACATGGGCGACGCCGATCTCGCCAACGACAATGTCGACGGCGCCAACCCGCTGGCCGATGTGCGCGTGCGCCAGGCGATGTCAAAGGCCATCAACCGCGATGCGATCCAGCAAGTGGTGATGCGCGGCCAGTCGGCCCCCGCCGGCATGATCGCACCGCCCTTTGTCAATGGCTGGAACGAAGCCATGGACAGCTCATCGGTGACGGACATCGAAGCGGCCAAGGCACTGATGGCCGACGCAGGCTATGGCGACGGCTTCTCGATCCAGCTTGATTGCCCCAACGACCGCTACATCAACGATGAAGCGATCTGTCAGGCGGCGGTGGGCATGCTCGCCCAGATCGGCGTGACGGTGAACCTGGATGCCAAACCCAAGGCCCAGCACTTCCCGCTGATCAACAACCTCGAGACCGACTTCTACATGCTGGGCTGGGGTGTGCCGACCTATGACTCGGAGTACATCTTCAACTTCCTGACCCACACCAAGGGCGAAAAGTACGGCTCGTGGAACGGAACGCGGTACTCAAACACCGATCTGGACACGAAAATCCAGGCACTGGCGTCGGAAACCGATCTGCCCAAGCGCGATCAGATGATCAACGAGATCTGGCAGGTCGTGCAGGAAGAGCAGCTCTACATTCCGATCCACCATCAGGTTCTGAACTGGGGCATGCGGTCAGACATCGGGACAATCGTTGCGCCCGACGACACCGCAAAGTTCAAGTACTTCACGATGACCCGCTCGTAACAGCGGGTTGGGCCCGGGCGTGTCACGCGCCCGGGTCGCCTTAGGTGGCTGCAATGCTGCGCATCTTTGTTGTGATCAGTGCCCTTTTCGCGGGATGTGCCGCGTCGGCGGATCAGGCGCGCGAGGATGCCTATGCCCGCGCGTTCCTCGACATCTTGCAACAGCGTACATTGACCAGCGGGCGCGAATACTGCGGCTACTTTGGCTATGACACGTCTGGCCGGATCGTTGCCACACCGGCCCGGCGCGGGCGCCTTGCGTCCTGTCGGCCCCGCTGGCCCGAGGCGGATGTCGACGTGTTTGCCTCATACCACACCCATGGCGCGTTCGACCCGCGCTACTTCAACGAATTGCCATCCTCGGACGATGTGCTGACCGATCGCAGCGATGGCATCATGGGATACATCGGCACGCCGGGGGGCCGCGTCTGGCGCGTCAACGGGCCGGACGGCACCGCCGAAATCGTCTGCGGCATCGCCTGTATCCATTCCGATCCGGAATTCATCCCCGGCTCGGACGGCGAGATTCCCAATCGCTTGACGCTCGACCAGATCCTGACCCGTGAACGGCGCTAGCCCATCACAAAGCCTTTAGGGCCCTTGCCTTAGCTGCGGCAGGCTGCCACACCCGTTAGGTCAGCGCGAACCCGCGCCAACGGGGAGATAATTCATGTTCAAACTCACAACGGCCCTCGCGGCGGCAAGCCTTGTTGCGTCCGCCGCCTCTGCCGAAACCTTCCGCTGGGCCGGCAGCACCGATCCGCAAACCATGGACCCGCACGCGGTGAACTCCGCCCCGGTTCTGGGTTTTCTCAACAACGTCTACGAAGGCCTGGTGCGCCGTGGCAAGGACATGACCGTCGAGCCGGCACTGGCCACATCGTGGGAACCGATTGGCGAGGGCGAAGGCTGGCGCTTCACCCTGCGTGAGGGCGTGACCTTCCATGACGGCGCCGCGTTCAACGCCGATGACGTGATCTTCAGCTATGAGCGTGCCTCGAACGAGGTGGCCGATGTGCGCAGCTGGTTTGCACCGGTCAGCGAGGTCATCAAGGTCGACGACTATACCGTCGACATCATGACCACCGCACCCAACCCGATCTTTCCGGACTCCATCGCCAACTGGATGATCATGGATGCCGATTGGGCCGCGGCGAACGATGCGGCGCTGCCCGATAAAGAGGTTGGCAACTATGCCACGCTGAACGCAAACGGCACCGGCGCATTCATGGTCTCGGACCGTCAGCCGGGGCTGACCACGACGCTCGTGCCGCATGGCGGCTGGTGGGGCGAGGCCGAACATAACATCACCGAGGCCACCTTCACCCCGATCCAAAACCCGGCCACCGCGGTTGCGGCGCTGTTGTCGGGCGATGTCGATATGATCAACCCGGTCCCGATCCAGGATGCCCAGCGTCTGATGCAGACCGATGGCGTCGAGGTGATCCAGGGTATCGAGGCCCGCGTGATCATGCTGGGCTTCACACATGAGGCCGAGACGCTGAAATACGGCGCGAACGCGGGGGACCCGAACCCGTTCCTCGACGCCCGCGTGCGCGAGGCCGTGGCCAAGGCGATCAACGTGCCCGCCATCCTGCAAACGATCATGCGCGGCAATGCCGAACCGGTCAGCCAGCTCGTCAGCCCCGCCATGCGCGGCTATTCGTCGGCCAACGCAGACGTCACCGCCTTTGACCAGGACGCCGCCCGCGCGCTGCTGGCCGAGGCGGGCTATGCCGATGGCTTTGGATTTGGTCTGAAGTGCCCCAACAACCGCTACCTCAACGATGAAGCGGTGTGTCAGGCGGTCACGGGTATGCTCGCGCAGGTCGGCATCACGGCTGAACTCGACGCCATGCCGGTCCAGAACTACTGGCCCGAATTGCGCGAGGACAACTTTGACATGTACCTTCTCGGCTGGTCGCCGGGCACGTTCGACCACGAACACCCCGTCCGCTTCCTCGCCTCGACCCCGAACGAGGAAAAGCGTCTGGGCTCGTGGAACTTCGGCGCCTATTCGAACGCCCGGATCGATGAGCTGTTGCCCATGGTGCAGTCCGAGATCGACGACACCAAGCGCCAGGCGATGATCGACGAGATGACGTCGATCTACCAGGACGAGCACGCCTATGTGCCGCTCTACGTGCAGCCGCTTGTCTGGGGCACACGCGACAACATCGCCCTGACACAGCGCCCGGATAACTTCTTCATCCTGCGCTGGGTGACGGTGAACTGATCGCCGCCACGTATCTGAACGCGCCCGGGACCCACCCGGGCGCGTTTGCATTCGGAGATCGCCCATGGGCCTGATGATCGCGGGAACCTATCACGCCGAAGACCCGGGCCCCGATACGCAGGCCAGTGGCGAGTTTCAGCGCCAAAAGTCGACGATCCGCAATTGGATCACCGCCGACGGCCCCTTTACGCCCGAGCCGGGCCGCTATCACCTCTACGCGGCGTGGAACTGTCCCTGGGCGCATCGGGTGCTCCTTGTCATCGCCCTGAAATCGCTGGACATCTCGATCTCCTACGCCCGCCCGCGCCGGACAGAGGACGGCTGGGTCTATGACGCCGACGGGCCCTATGCCGACCCGCTCATGGGCGTCACGGCGCTGCATCAGGCCTACGCCCGCGCGACGCCTGCTTATACGGGCCGGATCACCGTGCCGCTACTGTGGGACCGCAAGACCGACACCGCCGTCTCGAATGAAAGCGCTGATCTCGTGCGCATGCTGGGGCGGGCGTTTCCGGGCGGCCCGGATCTCTGCCCGCCCGCGCTGGAAGAGGACATCGACCGGTGGAACGCGCTGACCTACCCCGCCTTCAACAACGGCGTCTACCGCGCCGGGTTCGCCCGCACGCAATCCGCCTATGACACTGCAGTGCGCGAGGTGTTCGAGACGCTCGACACGATCGAGAAACATCTCGAAACCAACCGCTGGCTCTGCGGGGATCAGTTTACCGAGGCTGACCTGCGCCTCTTCCCCACGCTCGTCCGCTTCGACGTCGCTTATCACACCGCCTTCAAGTGCAACCGCCGCCGGATCATCGACTACCCCAACCTCTGGGCCTACGCGCGGGAGATATTCGCGATGCCCGGCGTGGCCGGGACGGTGAAGTTCGACATCTACCGGGCGGGCTATCATTCCCCCAATCCCAACCGGAACCCGCTTGGAATCGTGGCAGTGGGCCCGCGAAACGATTGGACGGCCCCGCACAATCGCGACGCCGCTTGACCAAATGCCGCTGACCCCGCACTAATTTCAGATGCTTGCCTACACCATCCGCCGCGTGTTCCAGTCGATCCTCGTTCTGCTGATCGTCGGCCTGGTCGCGTTTTCGATGTTCCGGTTCGTCGGCGACCCCATCGACAACATGCTGGGCCAGGAACGCACCCAGGCCGATATCGACCGGCTGAGGACCGAGCTTGGCCTCGATCAGCCGTTCCCGGTGCAATACTATCGGTTCCTCGAAGGGGCGGTGCAGGGCAATTTCGGGGTGAGCTACCGACAGGGCCGTCCCGTGGCCACGATTATCGCCGAACGCGCGCCCGCAACCCTCGAACTGGCCGCCGTTTCAGGGCTTTTTGCGATCCTGGGGGGGATCGCGCTGGGCGTTTTCACGGCCATCCGACGAGATGGGGTGATGTCGAACGTCATCATGACCGTATCGCTCATAGGGGTCAGTCTACCGACCTTCCTTATAGGCATCCTGTTGATCTACGTCTTCTCCGTGGAGCTTGATCTCTTACCCAGTTTCGGGCGCGGCGAGACTGTGATGATTGGCAACTGGTCCACCGGGTTTTTGACTGAGTCCGGCCTGCGCGCGCTGATCCTCCCGGCGATCACGCTGGGTCTTTATCAGATGACGCTGATCATGCGCCTCGTGCGGGCCGAAATGCTCGAGGTGCTGCGCCAGGACTATATCCGCTTTGCCCGCGCCCGCGGGCTCAAAGAGCGCAGCGTGAACTTCCGCCACGCGCTCAAAAACACGCTGGTGCCGGTGATCACGGTCACGGGCCTGCAACTCGGCTCGATCATCGCCTTCGCGATCATAACGGAAACCGTGTTCCAATGGCCCGGTGTTGGCCTTCTCTTCATCAACGCGATTCAGTTCGTCGACATCCCGGTGATGGCCGCCTACCTGATGCTGATCTCGGTGATGTTCGTGGCGATCAACCTGATCGTCGACCTTCTCTATTTCGCGATTGACCCACGGCTTCGCGCCGACGGGGCGGGGGCGCACTGATGGCCGAAATCCGGATCGATACCGAGACAAAGAAACCACGCGAGACATCGGCCCTCTCCCGGTTCACCGACTCTGACTTTTTCTACAAGTTCAAGCGCTCGCCCGTCGCCGTGGTTTCCTTTGCGGTGGTCCTGCTGCTGGTGCTCTCGGCCGTCTTCGCGCCGCTCATCGCCCCCTACAACCCGTTTGACCCAGCCTCGCTGAACCTGATGAACGGGTTTTCGGCGCCGATGCAGCCCAACGCCTTCACCGGCGATACGTTCTGGCTTGGCACCGACGATCAGGGCCGCGACGTCTTTTCGACCATCCTCTACGGCATGCGCATATCGCTTTTTGTCGGGTTCGCGGCCGTGCTCTTTGCGCTGATCCTTGGTGTGACGCTCGGCCTGATCGCGGGCTATGTCGGGGGGTGGACCGAAACCATCATCATGCGGGTGGCGGACGTGCAGCTGACCTTCCCGTCGATCCTTGTCGCCATGCTGATCTTTGGGATCGCCAAGGGATTCACGCCGGTGGAATACCGCGATCAGATGGCGATCTGGGTGCTGATCATTGCCATCGGGCTGAGCGACTGGGTGCAGTTCGCCCGGGTCGTTCGGGGTGCGACGCTGGTCGAGCAAAGCAAGGAATATGTCCAAGCCGCCCGCCTGATCGGTCGGTCGGGGCCCGCGATCATGATGCGGCATATCCTGCCGAATGTCCTCTCGCCGGTCCTTGTGATTGCCACCATCTCGCTGGCGCTCGCGATCATAGCCGAGGCAACGCTGTCGTTTCTGGGCGTCGGCGCGCCGCCGACACAGCCGTCGCTTGGTACGCTGATCCGCATCGGCCAAGGGTTCCTCTTCTCGGGCGAATGGTGGATCCTGTTTTTCCCCGCCGTCACCCTTCTGGCGCTGGCCCTGTCGGTCAACCTGCTTGGCGACTGGCTGCGCGATGCGCTGAACCCCCGCCTGAAATAGGCTGTCGTTCTACTCCATGGGCAGGGTCTCGGCCTTGGCCAGAAACGGCAGATGACCGTCAGGAAAGGGCGCGGAAGTGCACCACTCGTCGACAACCGCGTGCCAGACAACATCACCCTGGGTGGCGTGAACCGTCACTCTTTGGTTCTCGGGCGTTGTCAGGTCCGCGCCAAGGATCGTCAGAAACAGAGCGAAGGCTTCGGTGGTCAGGCACATGGGGGACACTCCTTTACAGGGTTGCTTCGTCCTCCCATTCGTTCTGGTGGTACCGTGCCCGAAAGGATCGGGCGGGCCAAAGGCAATTTGCTGCAATGCAGCAAAAAATGCTGCAATTGCGAAATTATGCTGAAAAAATGATCAGGTAGGGCTGTTGCGCTACTGTTGTGCCCGCAAAGCTTCCGCCTCGCAGGTCACAAAGGCAAAGACCCCATCAGCATGGGCTTGCGCCGACTGCGCGTGCAGCACAGCAGCATTGGCATGCTCTGCCGCCGCGCGGGCATAGCCATCCGACGCGGTGATATAGGCGTTCAACGCAGCGACATAGGTGTCCACCGCATCGGAATAGGCCGCCATCTCATCCTCACTGCAATTCTCTTGCGACGGTGCCGCAAGGCCGCGCAAACAGTCCGGTGTTTCCGGGCGCAGGTCGGCGCTGGGCGGTTGCGGAATGGCCCCCGAGAACGCGGGTGCGACGCTGTCGAAGGTGCCAATTGCGCATTCGGCAGCCACGGCCACCGGCGCCAAAGCGGCGCAGAGTACTGTCATACCCGCAAGTTTTTGCAGCATTTTCTCACCCAACTTCGTCCCGGCAGGCACTCTAGACGCTTTGTGGGTAACTTGCACGCGCTCTGGCGTCACGGGCGGCGCAGGGCCTTGAATGCATGCACATTCCGACCCGAGGCGGCCGTTGCAGCGCACCGATGCGTGTGGGTTTTCGGTGCAATTTTGATCGATTGCTCGATCCTTATGCAACGGTCAGGCAGACCCTCCGGGCGTTCGGCATGCGACCAAGTGTGCGCTTCAAACGGAGCAGGAAAAAAACTTGATGTAGATCAAACCGGGGCGTCTCACGCTCTCCTAACAAGATAAGTCACAGGGGCGCATTGCAACTTGTCCGGTGTCAGAAGGTGGCCGTTCCAAAGCGCTTAGACCGGGCCAGGCAGTCCCTGTGAACCAAGACAGGATGGGGCACATCTTGGGCCTGCCTGCACCACGGGAGGACACGGATGAAACCGGCCCAGATCGTCTGCAACCAGCCCCGGCGCCCTGCCGCGCGGACGGAACCGACAAGAGTTGCATCCCGCGGAGTGCGCGCATGACCCGGCTCGGGGACGCATACCTTGGCGCGGGACCGGCCATCGACCCGCATGCCATCGCCGAATGCCAGATTTGCTGGACCCCCTATGACCCCGAGCATGGCGACAGGTTCCGCCAGATTGATCCCGGCACCCCCTTCGCGGCGCTGCCGGACGAATGGTGCTGCCCCAAATGCGATGCGCCAAAGTCCGAGTTCTTGCTGCGCAGCAGCCGGGCCTCTCAAGATGATGCGGCCCCTCAGGCGGCCCGTTTGGTGGCGGACTTTCAGGACCTCTACACCCGCAAGATGCGCGACGTGCCATTGATCAACTCAGCGCTCGAGATCGAAGCGGTGGGCTTTCGCATCCAAGCCGGGCGCCCGGTCGGCGTCTTGGTCACCCCCTGGCTTATGAGCATCGTGGCACTCCCCGCCGAGGGCGAGGATTGGTCGACCCTTGTGACCGGCACGGCAGAATACCTGCCGTTCCCGTCAGGGGAGTACGAGTTTACCCATAACCGACGCGAACGCACCGGCGGCTACAAGGCCTGCACGCTCTTTGCGTCAATGCGCGACTTCACATCCCAGGAACAGGCCGTGGCCGTGGCCCACCGCGTGCTGGCCGTCCTGTTTAACGAGGCGCAGCCAGCCGGCGAAGATCGGCAAGCCGCCGAGGCGACAGAGCATGTATTGACCGTTGGCCAGGCCCGTACCGCTGAGGCGCGGGTCCATTCCACAGGGGATTGAACCAATGCTCGACGACCGCGGAAAAACCAAGGATCTCGCCCGTCTGACGGCGGTCCGTCCCCCGCCGCTGCCCATTGAATCGATGGTTCTGGGCAAACCCGTGGCCGAGGCGGCCGATCTGGTTCCCCGCCTGTTCAACCAGGCCCGCGCGGCCGAGGCACTGGCCGTGCGCAAGGCGTTCGGTCTTCCGGTCGCCGCGGCGATGAACGAAGAACTCCGCCAGGAGGTTTTGCGCGACCACCTGCTCAAGCTTTGCGTCGCGCTGCCCGGACAGTTCGACCTGCAAACGGGTGGGATCTCGCCCGACTGGGTGCGCGATCCTGTGGCCGCGGCTCACGCGGTGTTCGGCCGTGCAGGCGCGCCTCCCGCGACGCCGGATGACTTTGACGCCTACATCGCCTCGGATCACGGGACGGCACGGCTGCTGCAAAAGATTGATCGCTGCTTCAGCCCGGGCGAGGCGGCAACAGGCCAGCTGCAACTGCTCAGCCGGACCAGCGCGCAGGGCGACAGCGCGGTGGAAAACTCGGTCGCCGGACGGCATGCCCTGCATCCCGTCATGCGCCGGATCGCCGAAACGCGGGGCCGCGGCCCGCTCTGGCGGACGGTTGCGCGTCTCTATGACATTGCGGCCTGCCTGAATGACCGGTTGCCGGTGGCGATCAGCCACGAGGCGGGCAATGCCGTCGTCCCGGCATCGCGCGGCACCTTCATCGTGACCGCCGCCTCCGAGGCGGGGCGTGTGATCCGGTTCGACCGCATCAGCCCGACCGACCACATGCTGGCCCCGAACGGGATCATCGATCGCACACTGGCAACGCTGCCCGCGATCAAGGAAGGACTGGCGCCGCTGATTATGGAGATCCTCGATCCCGCTATCCCGGTGCAACTGCGCAAACCGGGGCAGGGCTAAGGCGCGGTCAGCTCGGCCAGAATGCTGTCGAACCGCTCCCCGCGCTCGGCCCGGGCGATCAGGCTCAGCAGGCCCGCGCGCCCGGCCTGCGCCTCGATCTCGGCCACTTCCGCCGCTGCCGCGCGATAGGTCCGGCCCACGCCCAACGCGCGAAAGGCCTCCCGCAACTGCCAGAACCGGCGCACCTCGCGCACCCGTGCTCGGTGGGCGGCGGTCACCTGACCGTTCCACTTTGGGTGATCGGCCACATGGGTGGCCAGCCCTTCATCGAACCAGGTGGGGTAGGGCTGGCGGATCAGATTGCGCGGCCCCATCGACCGGTGCAGCCGCGAATGCGTCATCTCATGGGTCAGCGTGCCCAGCGTCAGCCCGCCGGGGCTGACCAGGATCAGGTTGTCGCCGATGGACAGCCCGTTGCCGCCAACGCCGAAGGTATCGGCACAGGCGCGGGTGGAACACAGCACCAGCGTGGCGCGGGGCGGGGTGTCGCCGAAAAAGGCGCGCACCCGGGACCGGGCCGTGTCTGCAAGCGCCAGGAACGCCTCGGATCGCCCCGGTGCATCGGTCCAGACCTGTGGGGCAATCTCGGTCAGGCCAAAGGACGGAGCCGCCAGGACCCGATGCGGCCCGGGCAGCGCCGCCCCAACAACAAGCGCGGTAAGAAGCGCGTTTGCGAGGAGGGCAAAGAGACGGGACAGGCGGGTGACCAAGACGGCGTCCTGTAGGCTGCGTGCCGACACAGTAGATCAGCGCCCGCTGCCATGCACCGGCTTATGTCGCGTAAGCCACTCCGCAAGACACAAGCCTGTGCTATGCAATCCCCATTGCAGCCCGCCAGTTCGGAGACATCGCACCATGACGCTTGGGACCCTCCCAGCCCCTCCAGAAGACGTCGCCGCGGCGTTCGGGGCCTACCCGCCAAACGCCCGCGCCCGTCTTTTCGAGGTGCGCCAAACACTCTTCGACCTGGCCACCCAGCTCGAGGTCGGCCCGCTGACAGAGACGCTCAAATGGGGGGAACCCGCCTATCTGACCGAGGTGACCAAGGCCGGCAGCACGGTGCGGCTCGCCTGGTCACACAAAGCCCCCGACGCCGCGCAGGTCTTGTTCATCTGCTCAACGCGGCTGGTGGATGCGTTTCGCGCGCGCTTTGGCGATGATCTGGAGTGTGTGGGCAACCGGGCGATCCACCTGCCACTTGGCGAAGGATATGCCAAAAAGGCCCTGGCGCAGTGCCTCGCGATGGCCCTGACCTACAAGCGGCGCACGGTTCTCGCGTAGTCAAAGCGTAACGGCGCAGCCCGGCAGGGGATCTTTTGCACTGCCGTGGCGGAACGAGACCGGCCCGTGATATGCTCTGCCCATGAAGCCCACAACGATCCGCGCCTACCACGACGCGCAAAGCCCAGGGGACAAGGCCATCTGCGATGCATTGCAAACCGCAATCGACGCTGGCCTGCCGGACGCCGAAAGCAAGATCTGGCACGCCCACCCGGTCTGGTTCCTCAGCGGCAACCCAATCGTCGGCTACAGCAAACTGAAAGGCTGCATCCGCTGCATGTTCTGGAGCGGGGCGGATTTCGAGGAACCGGGCCTGACGCCTGGGACGGGCAAGTTCAAGGATGCGTCGGTGCGGTATTCCGACGTCAGCGAGATCAACTTCGACGATCTGGCGCGTTGGCTGGAGAAGGGCCGGGCGATCCAGTGGGACTACAAGAACATCTACAAGACGAAGGGGCGGTTGGAGCGGTTGGTGTAAGTGTCAGGTGCAACACGAGCCGGGCGTGATTCCGGGTGACCACAATGGCTAGGTTCGATGCCCGCAACCCGGCGCGGAAGCGCGTCCGTAGCGTTTCCCAGAACCGTATCAAAGCACGATGAACGATGACCACTCGCGTAACAGTCGTCTTCGCAGACCACATGAGCTCGGATCGCGTGGCGGGATTGGTCACACGGCTTAGCATAGCTGGGGTGGTAGGCGACGGTAGTCGACCGCGAGAGTACCATGTTGACGTGGTGAGGCCTTCAAAACTGGCTCGCCTGCGTAACTCTTTGGTTGGTTGGGAACAGAGAGGATACGTAACCTATGCGGTTACCGGACCATCCGAATAATCATTTGAACTCAACGCAGCAAAGCCTCAAACGACCCGCCCCCACAAATCATACTCCCCCGCTTCCTCCACCTCGACCGTCACCACATCCCCCGGCGTCAGCCCCTCGAACCCCGCGTCGATAAACAGGTTCCCATCGATCTCCGGCGCATCCGCCTTGGTCCGGCAGGTCGCGGCCTCGCCGTCCACCTCATCCACGATCACCTCAACGCGGCGGCCCACTTTCCCCGCCAGCTTCGCCTCGGAGATCGCCTGCGCCTTTTCCATAAAGCGCTCCCATCGCTCCTGCTTCACCTCCGGCGCGATATGATCCGGCAGCGCATTCGACCGCGCGCCATCGACGTTTTCGTACTGAAAACACCCCACGCGATCGAGCTGCGCTTCGTCCATCCAATCGAGCAGCGTCTGAAACTCTGCCTCCGTCTCGCCCGGATAGCCCACGATAAAGGTCGAGCGCAGCGTGATGTCGGGACAAATCCCCCGCCACTCGGCAATCCGGTCGAGCGTCTTTTCCGCCGCCGCGGGCCGGGCCATCCGGCGCAGCGTATCGGGATGCGCATGCTGGAACGGAATGTCGAGATAGGGCAGCACCAGCCCCTCCGCCATCAAAGGCACCAGATCGCGCACGTGGGGGTAGGGGTAGACATAGTGCAGCCGCACCCAGGCGCCGAGGCCCCCGAGATCGCGGGCCAGATCGGTGATATGCGCGCGGTGCCCGTTCGCCTCGGCATGCCGGATATCGACGCCATAGGCCGAAGTGTCCTGGCTGATGACGAGCAGCTCCTTGACGCCGGCTTCCACCAACCGCTCTGCCTCGTGCATCACGGCGTGAGCCGGGCGCGAGGCCAGCTTCCCGCGCATATCGGGGATGATGCAGAACTTGCACTTGTGGTTACAGCCCTCCGAGATCTTGAGATAGCTGTAATGCCGGGGTGTCAGCGTCACGCCGGACGCGGGCAAAAGGTCGACGAAGGGATCGGGCGCGGGCGGCACGGCGGTGTGCACTGCATCCAGCACGGCCTCATATTGCTGCGGTCCAGTCACGGCCAGCACGCGTGGATGCGCGCCGGTGATATAGTCAGGCTCGGCCCCCAGACACCCCGTCACAATCACGCGCCCGTTTTCCTCCAGCGCTTCGCCAATCGCCTCAAGGCTTTCGGCCTTGGCACTGTCCAGAAACCCGCAGGTGTTCACGATCACCGCCGCCGCCCCCGCGTAATCGGGCGAGATTGCATAGCCCTCGGCCCGCAGCCGCGTCAGGATCCGCTCACTATCCACCAGCGCCTTCGGACAGCCGAGCGAGACCATGCCGATGGTCGGCTGGCCGGGGCGGTCAGGCTCGGGCAGGGTGGCGCGCGCGCGGTCCGGGCGCAGATCAGGCGGGTTCATAGACATCTCGGGCATATAGGCGCAAGCGGGCCCGGGGGAAACCATAGAAAGTTGCCAGCGCGGGGTCGGATCGCGGTTGAGAGATCGGTGGGCCGCGCGTATCCTTGACGCCCGAAGGCCAGGTTCCACTCCAATCAGATTGAGGCACAGATGCGCTGGGTTTTTCGTCTGCTCGGGCTTGTCGCTCTGCTGATCATCATCGCGGTCGCAGCCGTCTTTCTCGTACCCTCCGACCGGATCGCGGCGGTGGTTGAAACCCGGTTTGCCGAGGCAACGGGCCGAGCGCTGAGTATCGAGGGTGATGTACGGCCAAGCCTGTTTCCGTCGCTCGGTGTGAACACGGGCGCCGTGTCGATCGCCAATGCCGATTGGGCCGGCGAGACGCCGATGGTCGCCGCGGATAACCTGTCGGTCTCCGTGGATCTCTGGGCCCTGATCGGGGGCGAGGTCACGATCAACTCTGTCGCGCTCGATGCACCGAGCATTGCGCTTGCGACAAACGCCGACGGGCGCGGCAATTGGGAAATGGCGGCACCCGGGGCCGCGACGGACACCGCAGGCGCCGCGCCAGAGGCCGAGGGCAGCGGCGGCATTCCGGCCTTTTCCATCGGCGAGGCGGTGATCGCGGATGGATCGGTCACCTTCCGCGACGCGGCGGGGACCGAGATTGCGCTCAGCGATATCAACGCGACCTTCACCTTGCCCGATTTCGCGGGCCCGGCCACCCTGGCGATGAGCGCGACAGCCAACGGCGCGCCCGTGGCCGTGGATGCCACCATCGCCGCCTTGGCGGGGTTCCTCGACAGCGGCGGATCACTCAGCCTTGCCGCCACCGCGGGCGGCTCACGTGTGGGCTTTGACGGGGACGCGGGCCTGTCTCCCCTGGCGCTCGACGGCGCCCTTGACGCCGACCTCAGCGATCTGGCCGCCGTCTTTGCCGCCCTTGCGATGCCCGCGCCCGAAATCCCGCCCGGCCTTGGGCAGGACACGCTCACGGCGGCGGCAACCGTTGCGTTCGATGGAACCGCGCTCAGCCTTGGCGGGCTCAACGCGGCACTCGATGACAATCGCATCACCGGTGACCTCGCCGTCGCGCTTGACGGCCCAAGACCCCGGATCACGGGCGCGCTGGATGTGGGCGATCTCGATATCTCGGCCCTGGGCGGCGATGCAGAAGAGCCAGCCCCCGAGGCCGAGACGGGTGCCGAGGGGTGGTCGACCGAACCCATCGACGTCAGCGCGCTTGGCACGGTTGACGCCGATATCGTCTTTAACGCCAACAGCATCCGCACCGCGGACTCGCAAATCGGACGCACCGCGCTTGGGATCGTGATCGACAACGCGCGCCTCGTTTTGGGCATCCAGGAACTGGTCGCCTATGACGGAGAGATTGATGGCCAGATCGTCGTCAACGGGCGCAACGGCCTGTCCGCCAGCGCCGATCTCGCCGGATCCGCCATCGCCATTTCCCGCCTTTCGGCAGAACTTCTCGACTACGACCGGATTGTCGCGCTGGGCGATATGGAGATCGAGGTGCTGGGGTCCGGCAATTCGATGGACGCGCTGATGAATTCGCTCAACGGCGACGGCTCTTTCAGCTTTGGCGCGGGCGAGCTGTTGGGGCTCGACCTCGTGGGGATGCTGCGCAATCTCGATACGTCCTTCATCGGCGACACCTCGCGGACGATCTTTGACAGCATCACCGCCACGTTCCGGATCGTCGATGGCGTGGTGATCAACGACAATCTCACCATCCTTGCCCCGCTTCTAAGCGCGACGGGCACGGGTGAGATCAGCATTGCCAGGCAATCGCTGAACTATCGGCTGGTCCCGAAACTGCTCGAAGGGGACGATGGCGGCCTGTCCGTGCCGGTTCTGATCACCGGAAGCTGGAGCGCGCCACGGTTCAAGCTTGATCTCGAAGGCCTGGTGCAGGGCCGGATCGACGAAGAGATCGAAGGCATCAAGGACGAGGTGGACGATGCGCTGCGCGACGCGGTCACCGACGAACTTGGTTTGACCGCGGACCAACCGTCCGCCGAGGACGCCGTCAAGGACAAGGTCGAGGAAGAGCTGCGGCGCGGATTGCGCAATCTGTTCGACTGACGCGGCGGCGGGCGCGGGCCCGTTTTCGAGCTTTGCAAAAGATTCACTTGGCTTTTTGCGCCCAGCGGGTAAACAGCACCCGCAGCCGCTAACAAAGGAGGGCGCGATATGACAGCTTGTGTTTACGCATCGCGCCTACTCGTGCGTATGAGTGGCGGCGCAGCGACCCGAGCAGGCGGCGTATCTAGCCGCCACTAGGCCCCGGTCACGTCGTCTTCAGGACGGCACCCTTCCATCCGCGACACTCATCTTTGGCTAACGCACGACAGGCACAGTGTGTCTGGTGATCCGCCCAAGCCCAGCGTCGCTCAACCCAAAAGTAACAGGAGCCCGTATCCGCGCTGCGGATCGGTGAAGACAGATGATACGACTCAAAAAACAGGGCGCGTCCGGCCCGTCAGCGGCGGCTTTGGCCCGTGCATTGCGTGAATTCGGCCCTTGGATCGCGGCACAACTGCCGCTGCCCAAGCCCAGGCTCGACGAAACAGGCGTCGAAGACCTGGACGATACCCTGCGGCGCGACGTGGGCCTGCCGCCGCGCACCCACAAGCGGCGCCCCTGGCCGGAGCAATACAAACCTCCGCCCTTTTTCTAGAGAGAGTTGGCGCACCGGATGGCCGGTGCGTCAGCGCCTCCGGTCGCGGCGGCTGGACATCGGCTGGAACGCGACGCCCACATGCGCCTCGCAATAGGGTTTGCCCGGCTGAACCGGCAGGCCACAGAACCAAAAGTCATCCGTGGCAGGGTCGCCGATGGGCCATTTGCAGGTCCGTTCGGTCAACTCCATAAGGCTGATCTTCTTGGACTTCTTTTCAACCTCACGCACGCTTGCCAGCGCCTCAGGGCTGATCTCGTTGGCCGATGGCTGCGGCGGCAGGGGCTGACCCGCCGGGATAATTGCCTTGCGCGCAGGTGGCGTGGCAGGGCGTTCCACGGGCCGCGTCTCGGCCTCGGCCGGCTTCGGCGCGGCATCGGCTTCGACCTTCGGGGCGGCCTTTTCCTTGGCGGGCTTGGCAGGCGCCGCGCCAGACCGGTTCGACAGGCCCAAACGATGCACCTTGCCGATCACGGCATTCCGCGTCACACCGCCCAGCTCTTTCGCGATCTGACTGGCGGACTGACCTTCGCCCCACATTTTCTTCAAGAGCTCAACACGCTCATCCGTCCAGGACATGATGGGATCCTATCTGTAAAGCAGGCGCGCGGCGCCGCTTTGACCAACTGTTCAGCGCGATATTCTATACGCCATCCCGCCGGATACAAGGGCAGGGGGCGCACAGAGGCCCCGACTGGGACGAGAAAGGCGCTCGTTTGCGGTAACCCGCCGCAGGCATATCAAGGCGCCACCTGATTTTGCCCCGTCGCTACTCAGCCGGCAACAGATGGCCCAGCCCCGCCGTCCGCACGGCCTCGGCCAGTTCATCGTAATTGGCCAGCACCGCACGTGGATCGGCTGGCAGGATCTTGGTCAGCTTTGTCGACACCGGCGCATCGGGCACGCCGATGAACTCAAACACCCGGCTGGCCGTCGCTTGTTGGCGCTCGGCGCTTTGCAGATCGCTGTCATAGGACAGCCGCAGATGCGGCAGGCTCTCCATACAGGCCTCTTCATAACGTAAGAGCATGTCGTTCCATTCCAGCCGCTTAACGAACCAGTCGGTCGGCAGGCGCACCGCTTCGCTGTGCTCGGCACCCTTGCTCGAATGATACTGGCGTTTGGCGTGGGATCGGCTCAGTGACATCGCCTGCCAAAACGTGTCACGCGTCAGGTGGATCAGCTTAAAGCCCGCCGCATCGACGTCGCGCAGAAACCGGATCGGATCGCGCAGGCGCTGAACCTGCACCATCTGATAGCTCAGGAACTTGGCGCCATAGGCCTGTGCCGACGATTTGCGCGCAAGGGCATTCAGAAAGGCGAGGGGGGCCACTTTGCCCCGGTGCAGTACCTCGCCATCGCATTGCACGGCGGGATTGCTGTTCAACAGCTCTTTAAGAAGCGTCGTGCCCGACCGCGCACGGGCGATCACCAGGAACTTGGACATCTCGGGGTTGCGATCGGCGACAAGCGATCTGAGATGCACCTTCGCCTCGACCCAAAACCCCTCGGCGGTAAAGCGGTCACGATGCCAGCGGCCCGCGATATAAGGCGTATCGACCGGCGGCCAGTCAAAAACCTGATCGAGGATATTGGCCTCGTGTCCCATTTCGTCTTGCAATCCTGACCATTGCGTCTGCTCGGGGCGGAGTATCACATCAAAATCTTGGTGATAAAATGACGTATCGGTCGCAATTGCGCGCCTGGTCGGGGCTATGGACAGGCCCCGGCTCCTGCGCTACCACACGCCCATGTCACCCGAGGCCCATATCCTCCGACGCCGACGTTAACCACAACGTCCCTCCCGCCTGTGCGCCCACAGGTGTCCTTCCTACACATTGACTTGCCCAGATGCCGCTGGCACCACTCGGGTCTTATTCAGAGAGATACGGTCATGATCCCGTCCATCCTGCCCACGTATAACCGCGCCGCCCTGTCGTTTACCCACGGCCAGGGCTCCTGGCTCTTTGCCGAGGATGGCACGCGATATCTCGATCTCGGCGCCGGGATTGCGGTGAATGCCCTGGGGCACGCCCATCCCGCCTTGGTCGAGGCGCTGACAACGCAGGCGGGCAAGCTATGGCACCTGTCGAACCTCTACCAGATCCCCGAACAGCAGGCGCTGGCGGACAAGCTGGTGGGCGAGACCTTTGCCGATACGTCGTTTTTCACGAACTCCGGCACCGAGGCCTGCGAACTCGCGGTCAAAATGGCGCGCAAGTACTGGCACGAGAAGGGCCACCCAGAGCGCACCGATATCATCACCTTTGCCGGTTCGTTCCATGGCCGGTCATCCGCGGCAATCTCGGCAGCAGGGTCCGAGAAGATGACCAAGGGCTTTGGTCCGCTGCTGCCCGGGTTCATCCATCTTCCGTTCGGCGATCACGATGCCCTGACTGCGGCGATCACCGACACCGTCGGCGCGATCCTGATTGAGCCGATCCAGGGCGAAGGCGGAATTCGCCCCGTACCCGATGCCTGCCTGAAGGGCCTGCGCGATCTGTGCGACACCCACGGGATCCTCCTGATCTTCGACGAGGTGCAGTGCGGAATGGGCCGCACGGGCAAGCTCTTTGCCCATGAATGGGCGGGCGTCGCGCCGGATATCATGATGGTTGCCAAGGGGATCGGCGGGGGTTTTCCGCTTGGCGCGGTGCTTGCCACCGAAAACGCCGCCAGCGGGATGACCGCGGGCACGCACGGGTCGACCTATGGCGGCAACCCCCTGGCCTGTGCGGTGGGCAGCGCGGTGATGGACGTGATCTCTGATCCCGAGTTTCTGGACGCCGTCAATCGCAAGGCCGGAGCCTTCCGGCAACGGCTTGAGGGCCTGGTGGCCACCTACCCGGACATCTTCGAAGACGTGCGTGGCGCGGGCCTGATGCTGGGCCTCAAATGCCGCGTCCCCAACACCGACATCGTCAATGGCGCCTATGACGAACAGCTTTTGACGGTGCCCGCCGCCGACAATGTAATCCGTCTGTTGCCCGCGCTGACCATAGACGAAGACGATCTTGCCCAGGCCGTCACGCGGCTTGAGCGTGCGGCGGCCAAGGCCCGGACGCATGCCGCCTGACTACCGTTTCGTAAAGGTGGCGCGGACCGACTATCCGATGATCCGGCGCTGGCTGGACCAGCCCCATATCGGTGGCTGGTGGGGCGATGCCGATACCGAGATCGCGCTGATCGAAGAGGATATCGACCAGGGCCCCACCGACATGCGGATCGTCTGGCTGGGCGACAGGCCCTTTGCCTTTGTCCAGGACTATCCGGCCCACCATTGGCCCGCGCCGCACTATGCCGGTTACCCTGATGGCACACGGGCCATCGATACGTTTCTGGGCGAGCCGGACTTTCTGGGCCAGGGCCACGCCGCCGCCTACCTGCGCCAGCGCGCGACCGAGCTGATGGATGCGGGCGCCCCGGCCATCGTGATCGATCCCGATCCGGCCAATGCCCGCGCTGCGTCCGCCTATCGCAAGGCGGGTTTCGTGGATCGCGGGATCAAGGACGCAGGCGACGGTGCGCAGGCGCGCGTGATGGAGTTTCAGCGCTGACCGCGCATGAAGGACAAGACGATGAATCACTTTCTGGACATCCACAAAACCGATCCCGACGCCCTGCGACAGATGATCGACCATGCGCGCGCAATGAAAGACGCGCGCGCGGGACAGCCCAAGGGCACACCCGACGCGGAACAGCCGCTGGCCGGGCACATCGTCGCGCTGGTCTTTGAAAAACCATCCACGCGCACCCGTGTCTCGTTCGATGTCGGCGTGCGCCAGATGGGCGGCCAGACGCTGGTGCTGTCGGGCGCCGAGATGCAGTTCGGCCATGGCGAAACCATCGCCGACACTGCCCGCGTGCTGTCGCGCTATGTCGATCTGATCATGATCCGCACGTTCGAGGAAGAGACGCTTCTGGAACTGGCCCAGCACGCCACCGTCCCGGTGATCAACGGGCTGACCAACCGCACCCATCCCTGCCAGATCATGGCGGATGTCATGACGTTCGAGGAACACCGCGGCCCCATTGCGGGCAAAAAGGTCGTGTGGACCGGGGATGGCAACAATGTCTGCGCCTCCTTCCTGCACGCCGCCGGGCAGTTCGGCTTCGACGTGACCGTCACCGGCCCCGAAGCGCTCGACCCCGAAGAGGAATTCGTGGCGCTCGCCCGCCAGTCCGGCGCAAGGGTCGAGCTTGACCGCGACGCCGAGCGTGCCGTCGCGGGGGCCGATCTCGTGGTCGCCGACACCTGGGTGTCGATGCACGATGCCCAATCCACCCGCGAACGCCGCCACAACCTGTTGCGCCCCTACCAGGTCAACGACCATCTGATGTCGCTGGCCAAACCCGACGCGCTCTTCATGCATTGCTTGCCGGCCCACCGCGAGGAAGAGGTGACAAACTCGGTGATGGACGGCCCGCAATCGGTGATCTTCGACGAGGCCGAAAACCGCCTGCACGCGCAAAAGGCGATCATGCGGTGGTGCCTGGGGGTGTGACGGGCCGGGCGAGTTTGAGGCCCCCCGTGAGCATCGGGCAGGGCTTAACCAATGATCGGTCCCGCCCGCTGCCAACCTGAGAAAGGGCAGCCCTGCATGTGACTGCCCTTCCGCTGACTCACACGTCTCATTGTCCGGGAGATGCGAAGAACCCACGCAGCAGCGTGATCTGGCCATCCGCGTTGAAAGTGAAGTGGTTTATGCCGTCAAAGGTGATTTCCACTCCGTCTGGCGTGGTGCCGCGCCCCTCCTATTTGGCAACCGCCTCGTTTCCGACGACATGGACGAAGCTTTCATAAAGCCCGATCTGCTGAAAGGCGCTCACAAACCCCTCGCCCTGAGCGAGGATCGCAGCGGGCGTGTCTTTCACAGGAAAGCCGACAGGGTCATCCAACACGGCGGCCGGCGCAAAGGCAGAGGCCCACTGGGCGGCATCCATGCTGCGGGTGCCTTCGAAGTATGTCGCTACCCAGCCGTGGACTTCGGCCGCGTCAATGGGGTTTCCCTCAGGCGAGATCTGGGTTCGTACAATGTCCTGCGCCTGCGCCGTGCTGGTGAGGCTGGCGACGGCTGCGGCTGCAAGTGCTTTGCGGAGCATGTTTCAATTCCTTTCGATGCGCGCAGAAGTTAGTTGTTTCCAGCAAAGATCAGCCGACCCTCGCCCGTGTCGAAGCCGTTGATGGATGTGACGCGAAGCCTTCCTGTGGCTCCTTCGAAGCGACCGGTCCCGCCGACGAAAGTGCCTTCGACCACAAATCGTGTGCGGGAGCCTTCGAACTCCAAGTCGGTGGCGTCGTAGGACAAATAGAGCCAGCCCGTCCCGGGCGCGTTGCCGTCGATTTCATGCATGTGGAAACGCATGATGCCGCTCAGTTTTGGTCCATTGGGCGTCAGCCGGAACAGGGTGGCCGCATCCAGATGCGCGTTGCCGCTCGGGCCTTCTGCGTCCTCGAACCGGAACTGCCATGCTCCGGTCAGGTGGCCCGCTCGCGCAATAACCGATTGTTCCAGGTCCATGATGTCATGCGTCTCTCCAAAGGCGTAACCGCCTGAAATCTCGAAATTCATTTCCGTTTCCTGCGCGCTGGTTGTGGTTGCCGAAAGTGCGATGGCTGCAAGTGCTGCGGTCAGTCCTTTCATGTCACCCTCCTGTTTCGCAACGTTGCGTCTCGTATATGGTCGAGTCGTTTGTCTTGTCAATACGCAACGTTGCGTTTATTAATTCCAGAAAGGGGCGCACATGGCCGATCAGACATCAACAGCGCGCGGGCGACCGCGAGACACCAAGACCCACGCTGCTATCTTGCAGGCGGCATTTACCGTTCTGGAAAAGGAGGGTTACGCCGCTGCAACGATCGAACGGATCGCGGCGGAGGCCGGGGTCGCCAAGCAAACCATATATCGGTGGTGGAAAGGCAAGGCGCCCTTGTTCATGGAAGTGCTCGCACAGAGAGCCAGCCAAGCCGTCGAACTCCCGGATACCGGCACGTTCAAAGGCGACCTGACTGCTCTTCTGACCGGCACCTTCACTGCGGTCTCAACCGCCTTGCGCCCGCTTATGCGCGCCCTCGCGGCCGAGCTTCTTCAGGATGACAACTTTGCCGAGACGATGCGCGACGTATTCGTGCAGCGCAGGCGCGCAAATGTAAGGTCCCTCGTCGAAAAGGCCGTTGGTCGAGGCGAATTGCCCCCCGAGACAGACCCGGAACTCATCTGCGATATCGTGTTCGGGACGATGTGGTACCGGTTGATGTTCGACCACGCACCGCTGGATGAAGCGGCAGCCAAGCAACTCGCCACGGCTGCCAATGCCGCATCGGTCTATGTCACAAGGTAAGGCGCGCCCGGACTCAAAGCGTCAAAGCTGACACCGGATCACCGGCAACTTCGCGCAAGAGACCAACGCCCCCAACCCTTCGAAGTCCGTGCCCCTACCGCGCAGGCAACTGCCGGGGCATCTTCGCCTCGTAGGTCGCGCTTAGCTCGTCGATCACCCGCTGTGCCCGGCGCTCGGCCCGGCGGATACGCACGGCTGTGAGAAAGTTCTCTTCCATCGTGGGGGACGATTTCCCCAGCGCATCGGCGATCTGGGGCACGACCTTGTCGTCTTCCAGACGCTCTTCCAGGTCCAGCGCGTCCTGGGCCAGCCGGTCAGAGACATCTTCCAAAACACCCATATCGCGCGCCCTTTTGACTAAGGGATACACCCCATCGGCCCGCATTACGGATGAATTGCGGCAATCTTGAGGTGGAATTCAGGGCGTCCGCGGGCGTAGTCCGGCCCTTGCGCGCGCCACCGACGGCCATAGGTTAGGCGAACGGCGCACAGGCGATAAGGGGGGACAGGACGTGGCACGGATCGGGTTGACAGGGTTGGGCACGATGGGCGCGGCCCTGGCGCTGAACATGGCGGAAAAGGGCTTTGCCGTCGCCGTCCACAACCGCAGCGCAGAGCGGACGCAGGCCTTTATCCGCGACGCGGGCCCTTTGGCGGATCAGCTCACACCGACCGAGGATCTGGCCGGTCTTGCCGCCGCCCTCGACCGCCCCCGCGCCATCATTGCCATGGTCCCCGCGGGCGATCCGGTGGATGCGGTGATTGCCGGGCTGTTGCCGCATCTTGATCCGGGCGATCTGATCATCGATGCGGGCAATGCAAACTTCCACGACACCCGGCGGCGCGAGGCGGCGCTGCGGGAAAAAGGGTTCAACTTCATCGGGATGGGCGTTTCCGGCGGCGAAGACGGCGCCCGCCACGGCCCCTCGATCATGGTCGGCGGCCCCGAGGCGAGCTATGCGCCGATCCGCGACGTGATCGAAGCCATCGCGGCCCGCTATCAGGATGATCCCTGTGCCGCGCATCTTGGTCCGGACGGGGCAGGGCATTTTGTCAAAACCGTCCACAACGGGATCGAATATGCCGACATGCAACTGATCGCCGAGGTCTGGGGCATGCTGCGCGACGGGCAGGGGCGCACACCCGCCTCGGCGGCGGCGCTGTTTAACGAATGGAACGGCGGCCCGCTCCACTCCTACCTCATCGAGATCACGGCCGAGGTCCTTGCCGCTACCGATCCCGAGACCAAGGTGCCTATGGTCGACATCATCCTCGACCGGGCGGGGCAAAAGGGCACCGGACGCTGGACGCTGATCGAGGCGCTCACGCTGGGCCAGTCGGCCACGACGATCGAGGCGGCGGTGGCCGCACGCTCCTGGTCGGCCGGTATCGAAGCGCGCGCCGCGGGGGCGGGCCTTCTGGCCGCGCCGGAAAACCCCTGCCGCGCCGTGCTCGACAGCGATCTGGAAGAGGCGCTTCTGGCCGCGCGCATGGTTGCCTACGGTCAGGGTATGGCGCTCTTGCAGGCGGCCTCTGACGAATACGCCTGGGCGCTTGACCTGGCGCGCACGGCCGAGATATGGCGCGCGGGCTGCATCATCCGCTCGGCCCTGCTCGACGACATCGCTGCGGCCATTCGCGAGGGGCTGCCCCATGGACAGCTGATCTTCACCGCGCGTTTTGCCGACCGGCTGGGCGCCTATATCCCGGCGCTGCGCCGTGTCGTGACCACGGGCCTCACCGCGGGGCTGCCGATGCCCGCGATGGCCGCGGCGCTTGGCTATTACGACACGATGCGCGCGGCCCGCGGCACGACCGACCTGATCCAGGCGCAGCGCGATTTCTTTGGCGCCCACGGGTTTGAGCGTCGCGACATGGACGGCACCGGCCACCACGGGCCCTGGTGATCGCTAGCGCGGTCGCCGTTTGGCGCGCAGCGTCGGTTCCGCCACGGTGGGGTCCTCGGGCCAGGGATGCTTGGGGTAACGCCCGCGCATGTCCTTGCGCACATCCGCATAGCTCGACACCCAGAACCCCGGCAGATCGGTGGTCACCTGCACCGGGCGTCCCGCAGGTGACAGCAGGCTGATCCGCAGCGGCACGCCCCCGGCGGTGGGGTGCCGGGTCACCCCGAATAACTCTTGCAGCCGCACCTCGATGGTTGGCACATCGCCGCCATAGTCCACCGGCACCTTCCGGCCCAGCGGGGTGGCAAAATGGGGCGGCGCAATGGCGTCCACCGTTTGCGACTGGTCCCAGCTGAGCAGCGCCTGAAACGCAGGCAACAGGTCGAAAGCCCGCCAGTCGGCGGTCGACCGCACCCCCATCAGATGCGGTAAAAGCCAGTCCTCAAGCCGGGCCATCAGCGCCGCGTCCGACACGTCCGGCAGACCCCCGTCCACCGTCCGTGCAAGGCTCACACGCGCCCGAAAGCGCTGGGCCGCGGGTGTCGGGCTCAGGCCCAGCTGCCGCACACCCTCAAGCATCGCGTCGGCAACCGCGGCGTCCGGCACGTCGCGCCACATCCGGTCGTCCAGAACCACCGCGCCCAGCTTTTCCTGCCGCCGCGCGACGACACGCCCCTCACGCCGTGACCACTCGCAGACCTCGTGCCACCCGATCTGGTCGCCCATCACCGCACGCAGCTCTGCCTCGCCGATCGCGATCGCCTGACGGATCAGGGCCTCGCGCGGGTGACCATCGGTGTCTGTGATCACCAAAAGCCGCACACCCGCCAGAACATCGTCCTCGGCCATCCGCGCGCCCTTGCCGCCCGACAGAACCCAGCGGGGGGCATCGCCCGGGCGGCGCAGGGCAACCCGGTCGGGATAGGCCAGCGCGGCCCGTTGCGCATCCGACAATTCCGGCGCCTCGGGCACCATCCGCGCCAGCCGCTTTGCCTCGTCCCGGATCCGCGCGACCGACGCCTTCGCGGCTGCGGGCACGGGCCCGCCGCGCAGCACCGCCAGCCGCCGCGTCAGATCGGCAGAGCCATCGCGCAGCGGATCACGGTCGGCCAAAAGCGCGGCCAAGGGCGCGCCGACGCGGCCTGCCTGCAACAGCATATGTGCCAAGCGCGGATGCAACGGCAAACCCGCGATGGCCCGGCCATGATCGGTCACCGCACCATCCTGCGAAAGCGCCCCCAGCGCGCGCAAAAGCTCCTGCGCCGACGCAAAGGGCCCCGCGGCAGGCGGCGACAGAAACCGCAGATCGCTGGGCTCCCGCGCGCCCCAGACCGCCAGTTCCAGAGCAAGACCCGCCAGATCGGCAACCTCAATCTCGGCCGGTGCATAGGCGGGCAGGGCGCCCTCGTCCCCCTTGGTCCACAGGCGGTAACAGGTGCCCGTCGCCACACGGCCCGCCCGCCCCGCGCGCTGCGTGGCCTCGGCGCGGCTCACCGGCTCGGTCACCAGCCGCGACATCCCCGATCCGGGATCAAACCGCGCCCGCCGCGCGCGTCCGCCGTCCACAACCACGCGCACGTCCTCAATCGTCAGCGAGGTTTCGGCAATCGCCGTGGCCAGCACGATCTTCCGCCCTTCGTTTGCGGGCGCAATGGCGGCGCGTTGCTCGGCAAAGGGCATGGCCCCATAAAGCGGACGCACCACGCAACCCGCCGGCAGATCAAGCAGGCCCATCACCCGCCGGATCTCGCCCTCGCCCGGCAGAAACACCAACAAGCCACCGTCGCGTTCGGCCACCGCCCGGCCCACCAGTTCGGCCACCGCCGCCTCGAACCGCCGTTCCTTCGGGACGGGTCTTTCCAGCCAGCGCAGGTCCACGTCAAAGGCGCGGCCGGGCGACCGCACCACCGGCGCCCCGCCCATCAGGTCCGCCACCGCTGCTCCGTCCAGCGTGGCCGACATGACCACGATCTGCAGGTCGTCCCGCAGCGCCTCGCGCACCTCCAGACACAGCGCCAGCCCCAGATCGGCGTTCAGCGAGCGTTCGTGAAACTCATCGAAAATCACCGTGCCCACGCCCTCAAGCGACGGGTCGGATTGCAGCATTCGGGTCAGGATACCCTCGGTCACCACCTCGATCCGGGTGGTGTTTGAGACCTTTGCCTCACCCCGAACGCGGTAGCCGACGGTTGCGCCCACACGCTCGCCCAATGTCTGCGCCATCCGCTCGGCCGCCGCACGCGCCGCGATCCGGCGCGGCTCCAGCATCAGGATCCGGCCCGCGCCCAGCCCCGCGTCGCGGATCGCGAGAGGCACCCGCGTGGTCTTCCCGGCCCCGGGCGGCGCCTCCAGCACCGCCTGACCATGGTCGCGCAACGCATCAAGCAGCGCGGGCAGGGCGTCATCGATCGGCAAGGGGCTGCGCATGCCGCCTTATCGCCGATGCGCCGGGTGCCCGCAAATGCCCGCACCCCACTGGACATCCGCCACCCGATGCGGGCAAGACACGCAAGCTTGAGGGACGGCGCAGATGGCAGCAGACAGCTTGGCAGATCAGGTGATCGCAGGGGACCGACGCGCCCTTGCCCGCGCCATCACGCTGATCGAAAGCGGCCGCGCCGATCACCGCGCCGAAGCGACCGACCTGCTTGAGGCGCTGGCCAAGACGGGCCGCGCCGCGGTGCGCATCGGCCTGTCGGGCACGCCCGGCGTGGGCAAATCCACCTTCATCGAAGCGTTCGGCAAGATGCTGACGGCGCAAGGCAAACGCGTGGCCGTTCTTGCCGTCGACCCGTCTTCGGCACGCTCGGGTGGCTCGATCCTGGGCGACAAGACCCGAATGGAGGCGCTCAGCCGCGATCCCCTGGCCTTCATCCGTCCGTCCCCCAGCCAGACCGCGCTCGGCGGTGTCGCCCGCCGCACGCGCGAGGCGGTGGCCGTCTGCGAGGCGGCGGGGTTTGATGTGGTGCTCATCGAAACCGTCGGCGTCGGCCAGTCCGAGACGATGGTGGCCGAGATGTCGGATCTCTTCGTGCTGCTCATGGCGCCTGCAGGCGGGGATGAGTTGCAGGGCGTCAAACGCGGGATCATGGAAATCGCCGATCTGATTCTTGTGAACAAGGCCGATGGCGATCTGGCCGCGACCGCCACCCGCACCTGCGCCGATTACGCGGGCGCCCTGCGGCTCTTGCGGCGCCGCGCATACGATCCCGAAGGGTTCCCCAAGGCCGCCACGGTCAGCGCGCTGACCGGCGCAGGGCTGACCGAAGCGTGGGAGGCGATGACCACCCTGACCGACTGGCGCCGGGAACAGGGCCATTGGCAGGCCCGCCGCACCGCGCAGGCCCTGCACTGGTATCGCCACGGGGTCGAACAGGGGCTGCTCGCGCAACTGACCGAAGATCCCGACACAGCGGCACGTCTGGCGGAACACGCCCGCGCGGTCGAATCCGGCGAGATGAGCCCGGGCCGCGCGGTCGAGCTGGTGTTGGCGAGCTTGCGCCACACGCCGTAACGCGGTCTTGCTCAGTCGCCGAAGACGTCTGCGCTACCAGACCTTCCAGAACGGGCGGTTCCGTTTGATGGAAAAGCGCGCGATTGGGATCTCCATTGGATCGCAGACCCAATCTTGCGGGTGCCCCTCGAACTGAAAGCCCAGATGAACCAGCAGCGCGGCGTCCGACATGTCCAACGGGTGGAACGGGATCAACTCGGCGTCATCCATCTCCATGTCGTCATCCGTATCAAAGCCATCCTCATCCGCCTCTCCGTCCCAAAACGGTTGCTCAAAGGGCAAGGGATCGCCGATCTGCTCCTGCACCCCGCCATCGGGCGAAACGCTCAGCGCCCGGACCAGCGTGCCCTGGCGCCACTGGCCATAGGCAAACCAGTCCACGACACTATGCGTGGCGTGCAAATAGGCGGTCTGCCCCAGATCCGGGTCCAGCCAGCGCGCCTTGACCCGCGACGGATAATCCCCGCTCAACTCGTCATGGGCGACAATGCGCAGCCCGCCGTAATCGCCGACAAACACCTGACGTCGTTCGGGATTGAGAAGGTCCAGCGTGCCCGGCTCCAGCTCGTCCAGATTGGCGTCGGGAAACAGCCGTTCCGCCAACTGGCGGGAGGCATCGATATCAAGCGTGGGCGCTTGCCCAAGAACCGCTTTGGGATCGTCATCAAAATAGGCAATGAACCAGGCTTTTGCGCCCATGGCGACAGTCTCCTTCGGTCCGTTCCGTGTCAAAACACCCTGCGCAGGCGTTACACCAACTCCGCAACCTCCGTGGCATAGAGTTTCAAGGCCTCGTGCCCCTTGGGGGTCAGCGCATAAACCCCGCGCTCAACCCGCTCAAACCAGCCATAGTGATCATCCGCCATGATCCGCGTGGCCTGCTCCACCCCATGCGCGGCCTTCACCTCGGCGCCCCGCGCCGGCCCCCGGGCCAGATGCGCCGCACAGCGCAGCGCGTCCTGCCGATATGCGGTCACAAGGCCCACCCGCGTCGCGCCGCCGGTGTTCGGATCGCCGACGCGCCGCGCAAATTCGCGCAACAGGCGCTCTTTGCGTGGGGCCGACGGGCGGGGGCGATAGGGCCCCGGATCGCACAGCACCTCAACATGCCCGTCCCGCACCCGCACGACGATCACCCCCAGCCCCAGCCGCCGGGCCAGCGCCACATTGCTTTTTAAGCTCCGCTGAAAGGCCCGGCTGCCCCCGCGCGGGACGGCGACATACACCGCATCGGTCACCGCCTGCCGCGCCACCGCCTGATGAAACAGCGACAGCGAAAATCCCGTCTTCAGCTCGACGATCACCGGCGGCTCTCCATCGCGGCACGCCACGACATCCGCCGCCCCAATCTCGGCCTTCACCTCATAGCCCTGCCGCACGAGGAAATCGCGGATCGGGGCGTATAGCTCTGTCTCGCGCATGACTGCCCGCGCCTGGTTTTGTGCGACTGTAGAATGCCTCGGGCACGATTGGAAATGCTACCGTCTCACGACGCAAATCTAAGTCGACCACAGTGGCCCGCGCCCGCGGTACGAAAAGCCAGCCGTGCGACGCAGCGCAGCAACTGTCACCTTTGAGGACGGGCAACTTTCCTGTATTCCGATGCCATGGCTGCATCCATTAAAACACTCTTCATAGTGCCAGCATTGGTTGCAGCGCTGCTCGCGCCGAAGCTTTCGTCTTTGGTGCTCCACCTACACCCCGGCATCATGACGATCGTGATTTGCACCGGGTCCGAGATGGTGACGCTCCACATCGGCGCAGATGGCGAACCGGTCGAACTGGACGAGGCTAGCCCCGCACCCTGTCCGCTGGTCAACCCGAACGATATTGGACACCCAGCTTATGTGCGCTGGACGCAGGCGCCCAGAACCTATCGGGCGACCTTCGTCGAAATACACCACGACTTTCGCAGCCAGGCCGAGGTCGGCCTCCTTCCCGCGCTTCGAGGGCCTCCGTTTGTGATCTGATCCACCTTTTCTGATCACATCATCAAATCGAGATCCTCATGACTGAAACCACCTTGTCCGGTGGGTCTTCCCGTGCCGAAGCCACGGGCGGCCTGCTTTATCGCCTGGTCTGGAAATGGCATTTCCTGGCCTCTCTGTATGTCCTGCCCTTTATGCTCATGCTGTCGCTGACCGGCGGGATATACCTCTACAAACCGCAGATTGAGGCATGGCTCTATGCCGACGCCTTCAACGTGGCGCCCTCGGGCGAGGTCCTGGCTTATGAAGATCAGATCGCGGCGGTCGCCTCCACCGCCGGGATCACACGGTTGCGCGGGATCACATCCTACGACGATCCGGCAAGGTCCACCCGCATCGAGTTCAACGACGCCGAAGAGGTACGCTCCTACGCCTGGGTGAACCCCTATACCGGCGAGGTGCTCAAGGTGGCCGCCCGCGACGAGATGGCCATTCGCGTGCTGCGCAAATTCCACGGCGAGCTCCTATTGGGCGATGTCGGCACCAAGTTTGTCGAAGCAGCCGCTCACTGGGCCGTTGTGATGTTTGCCACAGGCATCTTCCTCTGGTGGCCGCGCGGGCAACGCACCCTCGCAAAGGCCGTCAGCTTGCCACGCGGAAAAGGCCGCTCTTGGTGGCGCGAAACGCATCTCTTTACCGGTTTTCTCGCGACGATCCTGATCGTTCCGATCATCTTGACCGGTCTGCCGTGGACGGATGTCTGGGGCGGCGGCCTGTCTTATGTGCAGGAACAAACGGGCACCAAGTCAAAGAGCCTGCGCTTTGGTGGCGGCGTTCCAAACTCCACGACGGACGAGGGACAGACGATCCCCTACGCCACGGTTTTCGAAGTTGCCAAAGCACAAGGCCTGATCGCCCCGTACGAGATGCGCCCGCCAAAGGACAGCGAAGCGGCCTTTTGGGTGCGATCCGCCAGCGTTGACCGGTCCCAGCAGACCGAGCTTATCGTCGACCAGTACTCTGGCGCCCTATTGAAGCGGCACGACTTTGGCGACAACCCTGCTGTGGCCCAAACCGTGTCCTACGGGATCTCGTTCCATCAGGGCGAACTCTACGGCTGGCTCAACGTTGCACAGAACACCGTCGCGGCACTTCTGGGCGTCATGCTCTCGATCAGCGGGTTTGTCGCGTGGTGGATGCGCCGCCCGGCCGGAAGCCTAGGTGTGCCTGCGGCACCGGATATGGCGCTCTCCAACGGGATGATTGTCTTGATTATCGGCTTGGCTATCTTCTTCCCGCTTATGGGCGGAACGCTAATCGTTGCGCTGATCCTCGACTGGCTGATCTTCCGCCGCCTGGGATGGTTTCAGGCCAAGTCCGCCTAAGCTGGTCAGAGGCGGTCTTTGGCCGCCTCTGACCCCAACTCGGGGGCCTACCAACGTCCAGATGACAGCGAGCCGGGACGCGCGGTATCGCTCTTCGATTCCCCGCTTGACGGGTTGCCCGGTGCGCCTTAAACCCCGCTGACGGATTCCAGGGCGCGGCGGTGGCTGTGCCCGTTTGTATTGGAGCAAACGCCATCCGGGCGCCCGCTCCGACCGAAATCGAGACGAGGATAGACCCATGTCGCGCCGCTGCGAACTGACCGGAAAGGGCCCGATGGTTGGCAACAATGTCAGCCACGCCAACAACAAGACCAAGCGCCGGTTCCTGCCGAACCTCAACGATGTCAGCCTGATGTCGGAAACGCTGGGCCGCACCTTCAAACTGCGCGTGTCGTCCGCGGCGCTGCGCACGGTGGATCATCGGGGTGGCCTCGATGCGTTCCTGGCCAAGGCCAAGGACGCCGATCTGTCGCCCAATGCGCTGAAGATCAAGAAAGACATCGCCAAGGCGCAGGCCGCCTGACGCCATTGGCAGAACTGTCTGAAAGGCCCGCCGCCTAGGCGGGCTTTTTCGTTTTATGACTAAGGGCCTGCAACGGATTGTTGCTTGGCTCTGCCGGGCGCGCAGCCTAAGTCATCGGGTGATGGACACGATCCGCAGATCCACGGGCCTCGCGCTCGCCCTCATCATCGCGCTGACCAGCGTGGCCTTCGGCGCCGCGCGGGGCCAGGCCGATGCAGCGGGCAAGATGGTGATCTGCGCCGGCCACGCGATTGTCGTCGTTTATGTCGACGAAAACGGCCAACCCACCGGCACCCCGCACTTCTGCCCCGACTGCGTGCTCAAGGCGATGGCGGCGCTTGGCGTGTCCGGACCGGACGTGGCGGCCGCTCTGGTGACTTCCAGGCAGGCGCAACGCCCCGACACCCCCGCGCCGACAGCAGTTGGCGGGGTCTACCGCCCCGGGGCCCGCGCACCCCCGGCGTAATCGTCTTTCAAAGCCAACCCAACAAAGACGATCCCTTCTGGAAGGACGAAACCCATGTCTCTGAAGACACTCCTTTGCGCAGCCAGCGCCTCGGCCCTGCTGACCCTGCCCGCACTCGCAGGCGGTATCACAATCGAAGACCCCTATGCCCGCGCGTCGACCCCGACCTCGCCCTCGGGCGCGGCGTTCATGACCATCGTGAACGCCGCCGATGTCGACGACCGGTTGGTCGCCGCCACCTCGGGTGTGGCCCAGCGGGTCGAGATCCACACCCATATCGAGGATGCCAATGGCATCATGCGCATGGTCGAGGTCAAGGACGGCATTGCCGTTCCGGCCCAGGGCAAGGCGATGCTGATGCGCGGCGGTGACCACGTGATGTTCATGGGGCTGACCCAACCGCTGCTGGATGGCGAGACGGTCGAAGTGACCCTGACATTCGAACAGGCCGGCGATGTGACAGTTGAAATCCCGGTCGATCTGCAACGCCGCCCCGAGGGGCATAGCGGACATGCCGGCCACGACCACGGGGCGCACAAGTCCAATTGATGGCTTACCCGGGCGCGCCCTGCGATCCCGCCGGGCGCGCCTCACCCAAATGGCTGGCCACCCAGGCGACCACAGTCTCGGTCGCGGGCCCGGCCACCGCCTCGTCAAACAGATGCCAGACCTCCGAGGGCTCCAGCGACATCTCAAGCGTGCGTGCTCCGGCCTGCCGGGCCTCGGCCACAAATCCCGCGGCCGGATAGACTGTCCCCGACGTCCCGATTGCAACGAATTGGTCGGCCTCGGCCAAAAGCGCCCCGATCCGCTCCATCTGATACGGAATCTCGCCGAACCACACGACATCGGGCCGGGCCGTGGTGTTGCCGCAGGCAGGGCAACGGGTGCCGGGATCCATCGCTGGCGGTGCGTCCCAGCGATGCGCGCAGCTTGCGCAAAGCGCGCGCAGCAACTCGCCATGCATATGGATCACCCCGGCGCTGCCAGCCCGCTCGTGCAGGTCGTCGACGTTCTGGGTCACGATCGTCACCATGCCGGGCCAGGCATCCTGCAACCGCGCCAGCGCATAATGCGCGGCATTGGGCGCCGCGGTCAGGCAATTGGCGCGGCGGGCGTTATAGAATTCATGGACCAGCGCAGGGTTGCGGGCATACCCCTCGGGCGTCGCAACCTCTTCCAGATCATACTGATCCCAAAGGCCCCCCACGTCGCGAAACGTGCCCAGCCCGCTCTCGGCCGACACACCCGCACCGGTCAAAATGACAATCTTGTCCATCGCACCTATCCTCGCCCCCACCATCCGCGAAAGGCCCGCCCGTGACCACCTCTGTCCTGTTCGTCTGTCTAGGGAACATTTGCCGCTCGCCCACGGCCGAGGCGGTGATGCGCAATATGGCCGAAACTGCCGGTCTGCCCGTCACGCTCGACAGCGCCGGGACCAGCGACTGGCATATCGGGAACCCGCCCTACGGGCCCGCCATCGCCGCCGGAAAGGCCCGGGGCTATGACCTGGCGCCCCTGCGCGCCCGGCAGGTCACTCCTGCCGACTTCGACCGGTTCGACCACATCGTAGCGATGGATCAGTCAAACCTCGAAAACATCGAAACGCTCCGCCCGCCGGGCAATGCCACGCCGGTCACGCTGTTTCTGTCGCATGGCTCAGGAAATGCGCCGCGCGACGTGCCCGACCCGTACTACACACGCGATTTCGAAGGCGCGCTTGATCTGATCGAAGACGCGGCCGGGGGCCTGATCGCTCAGCTGTCGCAATAGGTCTCGGCGGTTTCGCCAAAGCTCCGGTAGCGTTCCCAAAACCGCTCATGCCGCCGCCGGTCCGAGCGGCGGATGTCCTGCGCAAGCGACGGATCGGCAAAGAACGAGGCCGCCAGCTTTTGATCCCGCGCGGTCAGCGTGCGGTTCGCGGCGGCCTGAATGCAGGCGCACACAACCGGGTCGGTCGTTCGCCCGGCGGCCAGGCACGCCTGTTGGATCGACTGCCCAGCGGCGGCCACGGGCAGCAAACCCGCAATGATGGCGATGGCGGCGTAACGCATGCGCGACCTCTTGATGACCCCGCAAAGGGTAATCGGGAATTAAGGAATATCCATGTCTGAACCACGGATTAATGCGGCCCGCGCCGGCCCCGGAACGGCTCGCGCCACAGGCGAAATGCGGCGGCGATGTGTCAATCAGGGGGCGACAAAGCGGCAGGCGCGGTAAAATACGTATGTGTTTTGGTGGGTTACCAGTGGGCGCTTTTTATGCCATTGAATTTTCAACTCGAATCCGGCTCCGCAGCCTATGCGCAACCGTCTGAACCGCTGACGAATCTCAGCTTCGGAGCGCGCTACATCAGCTACAACAACGAAAACCGTTTCCTGGACCAGACCAATGATCTCGATCTCGGGATGATCGTTTGGCCGGGCGGAACGCTGGCCGAAACCCGCGAGGACCGCTTCGGGTTCGAGTTTGACGATCTCTACAACCCGGCCACGAACAAGCCCGGCCTGTCCGACATGATGGCCCTGGCCAATGACCAAGACGCCGCGCTTTCGGTCATCCTGCCGACGGCCCGCTATGTCGGCGATCTGGGCACGCTCCAGGTCGATCTACAGGGGTTTCTCGCCGATCTTCTGGGCGGCTCGTTCGGCGCGTTGCCCGAACCGATGATCCTGGAAATCGGCAGCGAGTATTTCGCGAACTTCACGGGCCCGGGCAAGGCCACCGTATATGGTGAGATCGCCGACCTCATGGTGGGTGAGATTGCCAATGCGCTGAACGATCCGACCATCAACACCACCGGCGCCGATGTCGTGATTTCGGTGCAGGCCGGGAAAACCCTTGCCGAAGACGCCGCGATCCGGGGCGAGATGTCGGACGCCGCGCTGGCCAATGTCGACATGATCATCCACCACCGCTTTGCCTTCCAGCCCCAGGGGATCGACCCGCGGATGGCCGAGCTGTCCGACATCGTCTCGGCCTGGGAAGAGGAGGTGGGCGATGCCGGCGGCGATACCCCCAACCTATTTGTCTCGGCCTGGAACACCGTCACGCTCACCCGCAACGGCGCGCTGGATCTCTATGTCGACGAAGAGGCCGCGCGCGGCAACGACATCGATCCGGGCAGCATCGATCTGACCGGCCGCACCGACACGGCGTTTGAGCGGTTCTGGCAGGATTACCTCAGCACCGCCGCCTACGGGCAGGAACACGCGGCCTATCTGTTGGAAAGCTTCGCAAGTTATGCCGAGGCGGGCATGGACGCAGGCGCGGTCTATGGCATCGACTCGCCGCATCCCGGCGCGCTCAGCTGGCGCGAGGAGGGCGAAGACTATCCCTTCGTGGGCGCCGAGATGATGCGCATGATCTATGAAAGCGTGGAAGACGCCCACGTGCTTGCCGCGCAAAAGGCGTATGACCCGAACGATCCGCTGACGCTCTACGGCTTTGAAAACGAAGACAAGCTGGTGGTGTTCCTCGCCGCCGGTCAGACGCCGCCGGGCGATATCGTGCTGGACCTCGACGGGCTCGGGTCCGGGCTGCGCAGCGTCCATGCCGAGCGCCTGACCAGCGAAACGCCCGACGACTGGAAGGCGATCTTCGGCATCCCCGACAACCCGGCCGTCGATGAAAGCCCCGAAGCCGACGCCTATGCCATGGGCCTCCGCGAGGCGGTCACGCCAACACTCACCGCAGACGGCCTTGGTGTGGCGCTCGATAGCCCGCATGAGATCGTGCGACTGGCCTTTGCCAAGACGGCCGCGGGCGAGGCCGAAATCGCCGGATGGTCCGACGCCCCGGCGCTGGACCTTGACCCCTTGCCCCTGCCCGAAGTGGACGCCACCGCTGAGATCCCGCCCGACCCCGACGACAGCGATCCCGACATGGCCGAGGCGGTCGCAGCCGCCGCCGGCGGCGGCGGAGGCATGGGCGCGATGCTGTTGGTGGTGTTGTTGTTATTGTGAGGGGGTTACCGGAAGGCAACAAACCCTATTGGATCGATCGAGAGGAGGCTTGGTAGTGTAAACAACCCTGGATAGAGTGATCTCGGTGGGGGCCAATTTATTTTTTGGAGCCTTCAACGTGACTGAATATCTTCCTGACTATCTTATCCAAGGCGAACGCGCGCGCCTTTTCCCGGTCCTCTCCGTCACTTCGCACGAAGGAAGAGCGACGTCCGTTCTTCTGTCTTGCATAGCCCGTATCCACGAGTTCGGGGCCGTTCTTTTGTCTGACCTCGGTCAACGCATCGGGTCGCGCGCGCAGGTTGACGCTTACACTGAGATCGTTCTCAAGAAGGACAAGGCCGGGTCTGGCGACCGCCCGGATGGGCTCTTGGTCGTGCGAGTAGGTAAGCGGGAGTGGCGTGTTCTAATAGAAGCGAAGATCGGAAACGCGACGGTGCGCGCGGAGCAGGTCGAAAGATATCGTGTACTTGCCAAAGAGGTCGGGATCGACTGTGTCCTCACGATATCAAACCAATTTGCAACCACGCCGAACCGCCACCCCGATCCCGAAATCCGCAAGAGTAAATCGAAAGTACCGGTCTTTCACTGGAGTTGGATGCATGTGCTGACGGCCGCCGATCTGCTATTGTCGCAGGGCGAGGTGGCCGATCCAGACCAAGAGGTGCTCCTCAACGAACTGCGCCGTTTCCTGAGCCACGAGAGCACCGGGGTCAAAGGGTTCACACGCATGCCAAAAGCGTGGTCCGATCTCAACAAACTGGTATCCACCGGTGGTGTCATTCCTCAAAAGTCAGAAGAGGCGCTAGAGGTCGTCGGCGCCTGGCACCAAGAGACCAGAGATTTGACGCTCATTCTAAGCAGGCTCACCGAGACGTTCGTGACCGAGAGGATGCCAAAAAAACACATGAGGGACCCCTGTCTACGACAAAAGGCAGAGCTCGCGCGGCTTCGCGAAACCTATGCGCTTGAGAGCGAAATCGTCATTCCTGATGCCGCCGCGCCACTTCGGATTTCCTGTGACTTAAGGCGCCGCACAATCGACGTTGGCTTGCAACTTCGTGCGCCGGATGATCGCCGGTCAACCAAAGCGCGCGTTAACTGGCTCCTAAGGCAACTGAGCGGTGAGGTGCCCGAAGACACATTTGTTCGGCTGCTTTGGCCCGGCACAAGCGAAGCAACGATCCATTCTGTCAGTGCCCTGAAGGAAAACGTTGATCTTGCTTCTGAAGGAAAGGAACATCTGACAGTGCACTCTTTTGAAGTGTTTCTCTCGCGCAGAATAGGTGCGCGGTTTGCCCAGCAGGTGAACTTCATCTCCGATCTCGAACAGTTTGTTCCTGACTTCTACCGAACGGTAGGGTCGAAGCTCGTAGCGTGGAAGAAGAAACCACCCAAGATCAAGGATGAGACCGGGCCTGCTGATGTTTCGACCGACGCCATATCTTTAGAGGCTGAGGCTTTTTGAACGCAGTTTGCATGGTTGGGCACGCGGCTTGCCAAGACTGTTTGCGTGCCTCATATCCCCCACCATGACAACGCTCGCCCAGATCCGCAATTTCTCCATCGTCGCCCATATCGACCACGGGAAATCGACGCTTGCCGACCGGCTGATCCAGCTCACCGGCACGGTCGCCGCGCGGGACATGCAGGAGCAGATCCTCGACAGCATGGATATCGAGCGCGAGCGCGGGATCACCATCAAGGCCAACACCGTGCGGATCGAATACCCCGCGCAGGATGGTCAGACCTATATTCTCAACCTGATCGACACGCCCGGCCACGTGGACTTCGCCTATGAGGTCAGCCGCTCGATGCAGGCGGTCGAAGGCTCGCTTCTGGTGGTCGACGCCTCCCAGGGGGTCGAGGCGCAGACGCTCGCCAATGTCTATCAGGCGATCGAGGCCGACCACGAAATCGTCCCGGTCCTGAACAAGATTGACCTGCCCGCGGCGGATATCGACCGGGTCAGCGAACAGATCGAGGATGTGATCGGCATCGACGCGACCGACGCGGTGCAGATCAGCGCCAAGACCGGGATCGGCATCCCCGATGTGCTCGAGGCGATCGTGCAACGCCTGCCCGCGCCAACGGGCGACCGCGACGCGCCGCTGAAGGCGATGCTCGTGGACAGTTGGTACGACCCCTATCTGGGCGTCGTCGTCATGATCCGCGTGATCGACGGGGTGATCCGCAAGGGCGACCAGATCAAGATGATGCAGACCGGCGCGAAATACGGGATTGACCGGCTCGCCGTCCTGCGCCCCCAGATGACCGATATCGCCGAACTGGGCCCGGGCGAGATCGGCGTGCTGACGGCCAGCATCAAACAGGTCCGCGACACCCGCGTGGGCGACACGATCACGCATGAGAAAAAGCCCACGCCCGCCGCGCTCCCCGGCTTCAAACCCTCGCAGCCTGTTGTCTTCTGCGGCCTCTTCCCCGTCGACAATGCCGAGTTCGAGGACCTGCGCGACGCCATCGAAAAACTCGCCCTGAACGACGCCAGCTTCTCGTCCGAGATGGAAACCTCCGCCGCCCTCGGCTT
>JBCCWO010000013.1:0-90473 GCA_039193455.1 Pseudomonadota bacterium | reverse complement strand
CGCGCAGGAGATCGCGGCGGAGAACCATCTGCCATGCATCTACCTCGTGGACTCGGGTGGGGCGAACCTGCCGAACCAGGATGAGGTCTTCCCCGACCGCGACCACTTTGGCCGCATCTTCTACAACCAGGCGCGGATGAGCGCACAGGGCATCCCGCAGATCGCGGTGGTGATGGGATCGTGCACCGCCGGGGGCGCCTATGTGCCCGCGATGTCGGATGTGACGATCATCGTGCGCGAGCAGGGGACGATCTTTCTGGCCGGTCCGCCTTTGGTCAAGGCGGCAACGGGTGAGGTTGTGACGGCCGAGGATCTGGGCGGCGGGGATGTGCACACGCGGGCGTCCGGCGTGGCGGATTACCTGGCCGATGACGATGCCCATGCGCTGGCGCTGGCGCGCCGGGCGGTGGGGTCGCTCAACCGAACGAAGCCCGACACGGTGGTGTGGGCAGCGCCGGAGGAGCCCGCCTATGACCCTGATGAGCTGTTCGATGTGGTGCCTGCCGACCTGCGCACGCCCTATGACATTCGCGAGGTGATCGCGCGGGTCGTGGACGGCTCGCGCTTTGATGAGTTCAAGCCGCGGTTCGGCGAGACGCTGGTGACCGGCTTTGCCCATGTGATGGGCTGCCCGGTGGGGATCGTGGCCAACAACGGCGTGCTCTTTTCCGAGAGCGCGCAGAAGGGCGCACATTTTGTGGAGCTTTGTTCGCAGCGGCGTATCCCCCTGGTCTTCCTGCAAAATATCACCGGCTTCATGGTGGGCCGGAAATACGAGAATGAAGGGATCGCGCGGCACGGGGCCAAGATGGTGACGGCGGTGGCCACGACATCCGTGCCGAAGATCACGATGATTGTGGGCGGGTCCTTTGGGGCCGGGAATTACGGGATGGCCGGGCGGGCCTATCAGCCGCGGTTCATGTGGTCGTGGCCCAATGCGCGGATTTCCGTGATGGGGGGCGAACAGGCCGCCAATGTGCTGGCCGCCGTCAAGCGCGACGGGTTGGGCGCCGCGGGATGGTCGCCCGAGGAAGAGGCCGCGTTCAAGCAACCCACCATCGAGATGTTCGAACGCCAGTCGCACCCGCTTTACGCCTCGGCCCGGCTTTGGGATGACGGGATCGTCGATCCGCGGCGCTCGCGCGAGGTGCTGGGGCTGTCGCTTTCGGCGGCGCTCAACGCCCCCATCCCGGAGACGCGGTTCGGCGTGTTCCGGATGTGAGCGCGGATATGAGTATTTTTGCCAAGATGAAGGGGGAGGCGGCGCGGCATGTTTAGCCGGATCCTGATCGCCAACCGGGGTGAGATTGCCTCCCGGATCATCGAGACGTGTCGGCGGCTGGGGGTCGAGACGGTGGCGGTCTATTCCGAGGCGGATGCGGGTGCGCGCCACGTCGCGCTGGCGGATAAGGCCGTGGCGATCGGGCCGCCCGCGCCCGCGCAGAGCTATCTGGATGGGGCCAAGATCATCGCGGCGGCTGAGGCGTCGGGGGCGCAGGCGATCCATCCGGGATACGGGTATTTGTCGGAAAACCCAGCGTTTGTAGAGGCGGTGGAGGCGGCGGGGCTGACCTTTATCGGGCCGTCGGCGGACGCAATTCGGGCGATGGGGCTGAAGGACGCGGCCAAGCGGTTGATGGCCGAGGCAGGGGTGCCCGTGGTTCCGGGCTATCATGGAGAAGACCAGGATCCCGGGCATCTGGAGGTCGAGGCGCATCGCGTGGGCTATCCGGTTCTGATCAAGGCCGTGGCGGGCGGCGGCGGCAAGGGCATGCGCCGGGTCGACGTGCCCGAGGCCTTTGTCGACGGGCTGGAGGCGGCCAAGGCCGAGGCCCTGGGGGCCTTTGGCAACGATGCCGTGCTCATTGAGAAATTCGTGGAAAAACCGCGCCATATCGAGGTGCAGATCTTTGGCGATGGCACCCGCGCGGTGCATCTCTTCGAGCGGGATTGGTCGCTGCCGCGGCGCCATCAGAAGGTCATCGAAGAGGCGCCCGCGCCGGGGATGACGGCCGAGATGCGCGACGCGATGGGCGCGGCGGCGGTGCGCGCGGCAGAGGCGATCGGCTACAAAGGCGCGGGAACGGTGGAGTTCATCGTCGACGCGTCCGAGGGGCTGTGCCCCGACCGGTTTTATTTCATGGAGATGAACACCCGCCTGCAGGTCGAGCATCCGGTGACCGAGGCGATCACAGGTGTTGATCTGGTGGAATGGCAGCTCCGCGTGGCGGCGGGCGGGGCGCTCCCCTCAGCCCAAGACGACCTGTCGATCACCGGCCACGCTTTTGAGGCGCGGCTTTATGCCGAGGATGTGCCCAAAGGGTTTCTGCCCGCGACCGGCACGCTGACGCATCTTGCCTTTCCCGACGGTGCCCGGGCCGACAGCGGCGTGCGCGCGGGCGATACGATTTCCCCGTGGTACGATCCGATGATCGCCAAGATCATCGTGCACGGGGCGGATCGGGATCATGCCCTGGCGCGGCTGCAAACGGCGCTGGGCGCGACCGAGGTGGCGGGCAGCGTCACCAACCTTGGGTTTCTGCGCAAGCTCGCGCGGCAGGCGGATTTCGTTGCCGGTGACGTCGATACCGCGCTGATCGACCGCGATGTCGCCGCGCTGTCCGAGCCACCGGTGCCCTGCACGCGCGCGCGGTCGCTTGCCGGGATCGGGGCGCTGGGGCCGGCGCGTGTGGCGGATCCGCTGGCGGGGTTCACTCTGTGGGGGCCGCTGACGCAGAGCGTTCTGTTGATGCGCGATGCGGAAGAGGTGCGTGTTGCGGTGCGCACGCTGGGCCCGGGGCGGTTTGAAACCGCGGTTGATGGGGCGCAGCATGAGATCCAGCGCACCGACACGGGCTGGATCATCGATGGCGAGGCGATCCGCGCGAATATCGTCCGCCATGGGTCTGAAATATCGGTCTTTTGGGGGAACGGGTATCACTTTACCTACCCTGATCCGCTGGACCGTGCGGTGGACGATGCAGCCGCCAGCAACGTGATCGAAGCGCCCATGCCCGGCGTGGTCAAGGCGCTCTCGGTCTCGCCCGGTCAGGCCGTGGCCAAGGGCGACCGGTTGGCGATCCTTGAGGCGATGAAGATGGAACATGCGCTCACCGCGGCGCGCGATGGCGTGGTGGCCGAGGTGCTGGCTCGCGCCGGTGCGCAGGTCGAGGCCGGCGCCGCGCTCATCCGGTTGGAAGAGGGGTGAGCCCGCTGCGCCTGATCGGGTTTTCGGCCAGCATCTACAGCTGGTCGGTCCGGCTTGCGCTGGCCGAAACGGGGCAGGTGGCCGACTGGGTCGAGGCCAACCCGTTCGCGGGGCCGGTGACGGATCACCCCTTTGACCGCGTGCCCGTGCTCTGGGTCGGCGAGACGCGGCTTTATGAGACGGCGGCCATTCTGGAGTGGCTGTTTCCGCCGGTAGCCGACCGCATGGTCGCGGCGCAGGCCCGGCAGGTCGGGTGTATCGCCGATGCCTATGCCTATTGGCCGCTGGTGCGGCAGGTCTATGCCCAGGCCGTGTTTCGGCCTGCGATGGGTGAGGCCGCGGACCCAGGCGAGGTGGCCGAGGGGCTTCTGGCAGCAGAGCCTGTGCTGGCAGCGTTGGAGGAGATTGCGCAGGGCGGGGCCGTGTTGCAGCCGGGGCATGCGATGACCGCCGCCGATTGCCACTTGGCCCCGATGATCGGGGCCTTCGCCGCCGCGCCCGAGGGGCGCGCGCTGCTGAACCGGCAGCCCGCCCTTGGCGCGTGGTACGCACATGTTGCGGCCCGGCCCAGCTGGGCCGAGACCTGCCCCGATCCCCGGATCATTGCCCCATGATCCGCCTGCATCACGTCCCGTTTTCACGCTCTTTCCGGGTGCTCTGGATGCTGACCGAGATGGGGCTCGAGTTCGAGATTGCCGCGTACGGCATCCGCGACGGGTCGCTGCGGTCCGAGGCGTTTCGCGCGATCTCGCCCGCAGGCCGCGTGCCGGCGCTGGAAATCGACGGGCAGGCCCTGTTCGAAAGCGGGGCGATCCTGGAATATCTGTGTGAAACGCGGCCCGAGGCGGGGCTGGGGCGGGCGCCGGGGGCGCCGGACCGGGCGCGATATCTGGAGCTGATGAGTTTTGCCGAAACGCAGGCCGCGCTGATCGAACAGTTGAACATGGCCCATGTCTTCCTGCGCGACCCGGCCCAGGCCTCACCCGTGGTGACGAAGCTCAACACCCGGCGGCTTGCCGTGACGCTCGCCACGCTTGAGAGCCGGGTTGGCGCGGCGTATCTGTTGGACACCGGGTTTTCTGCGGCGGATGTCATGCTGGGCTTCAACCTGTTTTCCGCGCCTTACTTTGTGCCCCTTGACGGGTATCCGGCGCTGTCGGCCTATCGCGCCCGGTTGGAAGCGCGCCCCGCCTATGTCGCCGCGCGGGCGCGCGACGGGCTGCAGGATTTCTATGACCGCGACTTCTATCCCGTGCCAGAGGTGGCCCCATGATCCGTTTGCACCACGTCCCCCAAGCCCGCTCGTTCCGCATCCTGTGGCTGATGGAGGAGATGGAGCTGGAGTTTGAGGTGCGCGAGCGGTCGTTCTTTGACAAATCGCTGCGCGCGCCGGAATACCTGCAACTTTCGCCCGCCGGGCGCGTCCCCGCCCTGGAAATCGACGGGCGGGTGATTTTTGAGAGCGGCGCGATCACCGAATACCTGTGCGAGCGTGAGGGGCGGTTCGGGCGCTCGCCCACCGAACCGGCGCGGGTCGATTGGCTGGAATGGCTGCATTTCGGCGAGACGATTGGCCAGCATCTGGCGAACCTGACCCAGCATCATATCGCCCTGCGCGAACCCTGGATGCGCAGTGAAACGGTGATGCGGCTTGAGGCGAAGCGGCTGGAAAAGGCGCTGGCCGTGGTCGAGGCGGGGCTTGGCGCGCATGACTGGCTGCTGGCGGGCGGGTTTTCGGCGGTGGATTGCGTGGTGGGCTACAGCGCGTTGCTCTCACGCCGGTTTGTGCGGTTCGACGATCTGCCGCGCGTGGCCGGGTGGCTGGCCCGGTGCGAGGCGCGGCCCGCGTATCAGCGCGCGGCGAATCGCGATGGCGCGCCGCAGATCTATCGCGAAGACTTCTACGAGCCGCCCGGTGGCTGATCGCGTCGAGATTTTTGAGGTCGGCCCCCGCGACGGGTTGCAGAACGAGGCGGGCGTGATCCCGACGGCGGCCAAGATCGCGCTGGTGGATCGGCTGTCAGGGGCGGGGTTTCGCCGGATCGAGGTGGCGAGTTTCGTGAGCCCGAAATGGGTGCCGCAGATGGCCGACAGCGCCGATGTGCTGGACGGTATCGCGCGGACGCCGGGGGTCTCCTATGCGGCGCTCACACCGAATATGCGGGGGTTCGAGGGTGCCGTCGCGGCGCGGGCCGACGAGATCGCGATCTTTGGCTCGGCCTCGGAAGGGTTCAGCCAGGCCAATATCAACTGCTCGATTGCCGAGAGCCTGGAACGCTTTGCTCCGGTGGCGGCCGCAGCGAGAGCGCGGGCGTTGCCGGTGCGGGGCTATGTCTCTTGCGTGACGGATTGCCCCTATGACGGGCCCACGGATCCGGGCGCAGTGGCCCGGGTGGCGGAGGCATTGCTGGCCATGGGCTGTTACGAGGTGTCGCTTGGCGACACCATCGGGCAGGGGCGGCCCGAGACGATTGATGCAATGCTGGGTGCGGTGCTGGAGGTGGGCGCGCCGGGGCAGTTTGCGGGGCATTACCACGACACAAGCGGTCGGGCGCTGTCAAACATCGATGTCTCGCTGGAGCGCGGGTTGCGGGTGTTCGATGCGGCGGTGGGCGGGCTTGGCGGATGCCCTTATGCGCCCGGCGCGGCGGGCAATGTCGCGACCGAAGCGGTGGCGCGGCATCTGGCGGCGGCGGGCTATGCGACCGGGCTTGACCTTGCGGTGATAGACGCGGCGGCGGACATGGCGCGGGCGATGCGGGCGGAGGCGGTGGATGGCTGAGACGATCCGGGTGGAAACGGATGCGCGGGGCGTGGCGACGCTGACGCTGGCGCGGGCTGAGAAACATAACGCCTTGTCGGGCGAGATGATCGCCGAGATCACGGCGGCGGCCCAGGCGCTTGGCGCGGATGACGCGGTGCGCGTGGTGGTTCTGGCCGCCGAGGGCAAGAGCTTTTGCGCAGGCGGCGATCTGGGCTGGATGCGGGCCCAGATGGCGGCGGATGCCGCGACCCGCGCCGCCGAGGCGCGCAAGCTGGCCGAGATGCTGGAGGCGCTGAACAGCCTGCCTAAACCGCTGATCGGGCAGGTGCAGGGCAATGCCTTTGGCGGCGGCGTGGGCATGGCCTGTGTGTGCGATGTGACCATTGGCGTGGACACCGCGCGGTTCGGGCTGACCGAGACCCGGCTGGGCCTGATCCCGGCGACCATCGGGCCCCATGTGATCGCGCGAATGGGCGTGGCGATGGCGCGGCGGGTGTTCATGTCGGCCCGGCTTTTTGACGCGGACGAGGCTGTGACGCTGGGCGTTCTGGCACGGGCGGTCCCGGCAGCGGAGCTGGAGGCCGCCGTGGCGGCAGAGGTCGCGCCCTACCTTGCCTGTGCGCCGGGCGCGGTGGCCGAGGCCAAGGCGCTGGCCCGGTCGCTGGGCGCGCGGATCGACCCGCAGGTGATCGATGCAAGCATTGCCGCGCTTGTCGCGCGCTGGGAAAGCGCGGAGGCGGCGGAGGGGATTGCCGCGTTCTTCGACAAGCGCGCGCCGGACTGGACCACGGGGTGAAGCCTGTGCTCTACGGCGTTGTTATCGTGCTGTTCCTGAGCGTTTGGGCTTATATCGCCACGACCGCCGCCTATGCCGCGCTCTGCAAGCGCGAGGTCGAGGATTGGACCCGTAAAGACCGCCTGTGCAGCACGCAGTTACGGCTTGCCGCCCCGCTGGGTGCGCTTCCGTCCGAGCATCGGAGAGCCGCGGCGCTTTATGTGCAGCGCGGGATCGCGCGGGCGGGGCAGGCGGATGGGCCGGGCGCCGCGCGGGATTTCCGAGAAGCGTTCACGCGGGTCTTGCCGGGCTACGACGCAGCCCGGCCCATGCCCCCGCAGCTGCTTGAGACGCAGGGCTACCGCGATCTTGCGGCCCCGATCATGGCCGACACCACGCCGGAGGCGGCGCGCGATGTCTGGGTGGCCGTGCAGGCGGCGGTGGCGCCATGACCGTGCAGATCGCGCATCTTTATGCACTGGTCTGCCTCGGCATCGCGTTCTTTCAGGTCGCGCTCATCGCAGGCGCGCCGTTTGGGCCCTGGACCCAGGGCGGCCAGAGCGACGGGGCCTTGCCGGCATCGGGACGGGTCATTGCGGCGGTGTCCATCGCGGTGGTGCTGTTCCAGGGGCTGGCGATTGTCTCGGCGGCGGGGTTTCCCGGGCTTGGGTGGCCGCGCTGGACCGGGTGGGTCGCGCTGGGGGTGAGCGTGCTGTCGCTGATCCTGAACACGATCACGCCCTCGGCGCGCGAACGCGCGGTCTGGGCGCCGATCATGCTGATCCAGGTGGGGCTGGCGGGCTACGTGATGATCGTGACGGCGGGCGGATGAGCGGGGCGGCGCTGCCTGCGCTGGTTTTTGTGGGCCTGGCCGGGCTGTCGGCGGCGTTTCAAACAGCGCTTGCCGCGGGCGCGCCCTGGGGCCGGTGGACCGGCGGGGGGCAGCATCCCGGCATTCTGCCCGCGCCGCAACGGGCCGGGAGCGCGGTGCAATCGACGCTCTATCTTGCCATGGCGGTCGTGATGGCCGCGCAGGGCGATCTGCTGGACTGGACGCCTCCCGGCTGGGCGATCTGGGCCACCCTCGCGGTGACGGCCCTGGCCGCGCTTGGCGCCGTGGTGACGCGGTCGCCTGCCGAACGCCGCCTTTGGGCCCCGATCACGCTGGCCATGCTGGGCGCGGGGCTTGTTCTGGTGCTGGGCTAGGGCGCCTTAACGCTTCGTGATCACAAAACGCGCTAGATGCGTCGCAAACCGCGCGTTGTGGCCGAAAACCGCGGGGCGGTGCATTGACCGTCTTGCAGCGCCCGATTACCTGTTGGGCAGCCAAACGCGGTGGGTGGTGCAGGCTGTCCGCTGAAAGGAGCCAATCGTGGAAGACCTCCTTCGGGAATACACCCCGATCCTGATCTTTCTGGCGCTGGCCATCGGGCTGGGGCTGGTCCTGATCCTTGCGGCCGCGGTCGTTGCCGTGCGCAATCCCGACCCTGAAAAGGTGTCCGCCTACGAATGCGGGTTTAATGCCTTTGACGATGCGCGGATGAAGTTCGACGTGCGGTTTTACCTCGTCTCGATCCTGTTCATCATCTTCGATCTTGAGATCGCGTTCCTGTTCCCCTGGGCCGTGGCCTTTGGCGGGATGACCGATCTGGCCTTCTGGTCGATGATGATTTTCCTTGCCGTTCTGACCGTGGGCTTTGCCTATGAATGGAAGAAGGGGGCGCTGGAATGGGAATAGCCGCCACCGCCGGGCCCGACCGTGAGGTTGCGACCCAGGAACTGAACCGCGAGCTTCAGGACAAGGGCTTTCTGGTTACCTCGACCGAGGACATCATCAACTGGGCGCGCACCGGCAGCCTGCATTGGATGACCTTCGGGCTGGCCTGCTGTGCGGTCGAGATGATGCACACCTCGATGCCGCGCTATGATCTGGAGCGGTTCGGGACGGCGCCGCGCGCCTCGCCCCGGCAATCGGACCTGATGATCGTGGCCGGGACGCTGACCAACAAGATGGCGCCGGCGCTGCGCAAGGTCTACGACCAGATGCCCGAGCCGCGCTATGTGATCTCGATGGGATCCTGCGCCAATGGCGGCGGCTACTATCACTACAGCTATTCCGTCGTGCGCGGCTGCGACCGGATCGTGCCAGTGGATATCTATGTGCCCGGCTGCCCGCCGACGGCAGAGGCGCTGCTGTACGGCATCCTGCAACTGCAGCGCCGGATCCGGCGGACCGGCACAATCGTCCGGTAGATGCGGCGATGGTCGGCGATATTGCAGAGGGGGCGGTCGTCACGCTGGTCACCGGCGGCGCGCAGATGACCGTGGCCCGGGTTTTTGACGGGGCTGAGGGCCAGACCCTGGCCGAGTGTTTCTGGTACGAGCCGCCCCAGACCGGTGTGATTGGCGACGTGCGGGTGATCTCGATCCCGCTGCCCGCCCTGAAAGTGGTGCCCCATGACTGAAGCCTTGCGCGAACTGGCCGAACATATCGAAGCCAAGCGGCCCGATTGCGTGGTCAGCTGGGCTATTGCGAACGATGAGTTGACCATGCAGGTCACGCTGTCGTCGCTGGCAAGCTTTGTGGGTTTCCTGCGCAAAGACCGAAACTGTCAGTTCTCGACCCTGATCGACATCACCGCCGTCGACCATCCCGAGCGGGAAGCGCGGTTTGACGTAGTCTACCACTTTCTGAGCATGTACCAGAACCACCGCATCCGCCTGAAGCTCGCCGTGCGAGAAGAGGATATGGTGGCCTCGATCGTCGATGTGCACCCCTCGGCCAACTGGTTCGAGCGCGAGGTGTTCGACATGTTCGGCATCCTCTTTACCGGCCATCCCGATCTGCGGCGGATCCTCACCGATTACGGGTTCCGCGGCTATCCGCTGCGCAAGGACTTCCCCACCACCGGCTACACCGAGGTGCGCTATGACGAGGCGCAGAAACGCGTGGTCTATGAGCCGGTGAACCTTGTGCAGGAATACCGCCAGTTTGACTTCATGAGCCCCTGGGAAGGGGCCGAGTACATCCTGCCCGGTGACGAGAAACCGGAAGAGGCCAAGGGGTAGCCCATGGCCGAGCCGCGGGTCATGTTGTGTGTTGGGGCGACGAAAGCGGGCACAAGCTGGCTGCATCGCGCGCTGGCCGGGCACGCGGACGTGCATTTTCGCGCGATCAAAGAACTGCACTATTTCGACGCGGTGGACAGCGGCAAGCTGGACAAGCGCGCCGACGAGGTGGCGGCGCAGCGCGACAAGCTGAAGGCGCGGGCGGCGGCGGCAAATTTTCTCAAGCGTCGACGCCTGAACGGGCCGATTGCCGATCATGACGCGTACCTCGCGCTCTTGCAGCGCGGGCAAGAGGATGTCGCGGGTTATCTTGCCTATCTGGCACGCGGGCGGGGGCGCGCGCAGGTCGTTGGCGACGCCACACCCGCCTATGGGCTGCTGCCGGTTGAACGGTTGCGCGCGATGGCGCGGATGGCGGCGGACGTGCGGTTTGTCTATCTGATGCGCGACCCGGTTGAGCGGCTGTGGAGCCATGTGCGTATGATGGCCGTGCGCCGCTCTGAAGATGGCGCGATCAGTCGCGACCGGGCAGAGCGCATCCTCAAGCGCACCCTGCGCGGTGAGGAGCGCCAGATCGTTATGCGCTCGGACTATCGCGGTGCGCTGGAACGGCTGACCGCGGCGGTGGACCCCGCGCGGCTGTTCACGGCGTTCTACGAGGACCTGTTCGAGGGTCCGGGCTATGCACGGCTGTGCGATTTCCTTGGCATTGCACGGGCCGCGGCGCCCGTGGCGGTGGTGCATGGCGGCCAACCGCTGGACATGCGCCCCGAACAACGGCGGGCGGCGCGGGACTGGCTGGCCGATCAATATGACTATGTCAGCGCGCATCACGGGCCGGTGCCCGCGCGCTGGATGATGAACTCTGTAGAGGTGTGAGATGATGGACGGCTCGAATTTCGAAGACGCGCTCACCGGCGAACAGAAGATCCGGAACTTCAACATCAACTTCGGGCCCCAGCACCCGGCGGCGCATGGCGTGCTCCGGCTGGTGCTGGAGCTGGATGGCGAGATCGTGGAGCGGTGCGACCCGCATATCGGGCTGCTCCACCGCGGCACTGAAAAGCTGATGGAAAGCCGCACCTACCTTCAGAACCTGCCCTATTTCGACCGGCTCGATTACGTGGCGCCGATGAACCAGGAGCACGCCTGGTGTCTGGCCATCGAACGGTTGACCGGTGTCGAGGTGCCGCGCCGCGCCTCGCTGATCCGGGTGCTCTATTCCGAGATCGGGCGCATCCTGAATCACCTTCTGAACGTGACCACGCAGGCGATGGATGTGGGCGCGCTGACCCCGCCGCTCTGGGGCTTTGAAGAGCGTGAAAAGCTCATGATCTTCTACGAACGCGCCTGCGGGGCCCGCCTGCACGCGGCTTATTTCCGGCCCGGCGGCGTGCATCAGGACCTGCCGCCCGAGCTGATCGACGATATCGATACCTGGGCGGACGAATTCCCCAAGGTGCTCGAAGACATTGACGGGCTGCTCACCGAGAACCGGATTTTCAAGCAGCGCAACGCCGATATCGGGATCGTCACCGAAGAGGATATCCAGAACTGGGGCTTCTCGGGCGTGATGGTGCGCGGCTCGGGCCTCGCCTGGGATCTGCGGCGCGCGCAGCCCTATGAATGCTACGACGAGTTCGATTTCCTGATCCCGGTGGGCAAGAACGGCGACTGCTATGACCGCTACCTCGTGCGGATGCAGGAGATGCGCGAGAGCCTGAAGATCATCAAGCAGGCCTGCGACAAGCTGCGTGCGCCCGAGGGCCAGGGCGATGTGCTGGCCCGCGGCAAGATCACGCCGCCGCCGCGCGGTGAGATGAAGACCTCGATGGAGGCGCTGATCCACCACTTCAAGCTTTACACCGAAGGGTTCCACGTGCCCGCAGGCGAGGTCTACGCCGCGGTCGAGGCCCCCAAGGGCGAGTTCGGGGTCTATCTGGTGGCCGACGGCACCAACCGCCCCTACCGCGCCAAACTGCGCGCGCCGGGATTTTTACATTTGCAGGCAATGGATTACGTCGCAGGCGGGCACCAGCTCGCCGATGTGGCAGCGATTATTGGAACGATGGACGTTGTTTTTGGAGAGATTGATAGATGAAAATGCCTTTTGTCGCGCTGGCGCTGTTGGCGTTGGCGGTCGGTTGTGCGGAGACGAACGTGGACCCCAACGCCCCTGTGACAGCATCAAGCGAATTCGTTGATGGCACCCCGGCGATCCCGCAGTCACAGCTTTTGGCCGCGGGTTTCGCCGAGCTTGGGCGCGCCTATGTGCGCGATACCTACGAATGCGAACCGCAGACAGGGTTCGTGGACGCGGGGGGCTTTATTCTGTTGAAGAATCAAAGCACTGGGGAAAAGGCCCTGTGCTGTATCAACGCGCGCAGCACGGCATCAATGCAGAATGCGGCCTGCCGTGCGGTCGATCCCGACTTTGCCCTTGGTCCGGACGTCTTCAACGATGAGATCATCCAATGACCGGTGATGCAGGCGGGCAAAGGTTGGCGGTCGTTGGGATGATGGATGTAGTGATCGGAGGGATTGCTCGGTGATATGCCCATTATTGCCCGATTGCAGTACTGTGTGATCAGGATGTACTTTTACGATCACAATCCGCCGCATTTTCATATAGATACGCCGCAGGGTCGCGCGCTTATGGCCATTCGCACGCTCGATGTGCTGGCCGGTAATGTCGATGCGCGGGCCGAGCGGGAAGCGCGGGACTGGGCACGCGACCAAGAAGAGAACCTCTTGGCGCTTTGGGAGGAATTCAATCCATGAGCCTCACGAACCTTACAGACGTGAAGGTCGCCGGTCCTGGTATCCTGACGCTCAGTTGGGAGGATGGGGTCACGCGGGATGTCGACGTGTCCGGGTGGCTGACCAAGCATCCGCTGCTGCGATTGCTGAACGCACCTGAGGTCTTTCGCGATGTCGCGCTTGTGGAAGGCGGTGGCGGTGTGGAATGGGCGAACGGCGCAGACTTCAGTGCGGAGGCTTTGCGCGCGCTAAGCGACGAGCAGCACGATAGCCCGACAAGACAACCCGCCTGACCTGCGCCCATGACCACCGCCCGCGCCCCCTCCAACCTCCTTCTTGCCGTTTCCACACTCGTGGCAGCGCTCTTTGTGGCTGTGCAGGCCTGGTATGCGCGGGTGGCGTTTGTGGAGGCGTCGGAGACGCGGTTGCTTGAGAAGAAGCTTGATATCTGCTTTGAGAATTTCGATGCGGCGGTGGATCTTGACGGGGCGTTGCGGGCGCTCACGCCGGGGATCGGTCTGGATGAGGGGTGGCCGCCGCGGGTGAGCGTGATGCACCCGCAAGAACTGGTCGCGATCCAGGTGCAGGTGGTGCCGCTCTTGAACGGGCTGGAATCGAGCCTGGCTAAGGCGTCGATCCTTGGCCCGCTCGATCGGTTCCGCGTATACCTTTCCGGGCAGGCGGAGGGGCTGAGCCAGCGGCTGAGCGTGATCTCCCCCGCGCGGCTTGGCGACGAGGATATGGATGCCGAGCTTGCCAGCATCCTTGAAAAACTAAGCGAATTTCTGGGCGCGCAATACTCGGTCTTCGAGGGATGCCGCCTGGTGGCCACAGGAGACGTGTGATGCTGCGACGTTTGCATCCCCAGCAACCCGATACCTTCGCCTTCACCCCCGCCAATCAGGCCTGGGCCGAGGCGCAGATCACCAAGTACCCCGAGGGGCGGCAGGCCAGCGCGATCATTCCGCTTTTGTGGCGCGCGCAGGAACAGGAAGGCTGGCTGACCCGGCCCGCGATCGAGGCCGTGGCCGATATGCTGGACATGGCCTATATCCGGGCGCTGGAGGTGGCGTCGTTTTACTTCATGTTCCAGCTGCAACCCGTCGGCAGCATTGCGCATATTCAGGTCTGCGGCACGACATCCTGCATGATCTGCGGGGCCGAGGATCTGGTGGCGGTTTGCAAGGAAAAGATCGCGCCCAAGGCCCATGCGCTGTCCGAAGACGGCACGCTCAGCTGGGAAGAGGTCGAATGTCTGGGCGCCTGCGCGAACGCGCCAATGGCGCAGATCGGCAAGGACTATTACGAGGATCTGACTGCCGAAAAGATGGGCTGGCTGATTGATGAGCTGGCCGCGGGCCGGGTGCCCACGCCGGGGCCGCAGAACGGGCGCTACGCGTCCGAGCCTGCCGCGGGGCTGACCAGCCTGGCGCACCACGACGCGGGCAAACCCGCGCTGAACGTTTCGGCCACGCTGGCAACGGATATCGGTGATACCGTCAAACGCATCGATGGCACCGAAGTGCCGCTTGTGACGCCCTGGCTGGGCGACAGCGCGGCCCCCGCGGCGGCGCAGACGCCCGCGCCGGAGCCCGCACCGGCACCGGTGGCCGACGTGCCAGCGCCCGGGGCGGGCACGCGCCCCGCCGCGCTAGAGGCGGCGCGCGACGGCAAGGCGGATGACTTGACCCTGATCAAGGGGGTTGGGCCCAAGTTGGCGGCGCTCTGTAACCGGTTGGGATTCTTTCATTTCGACCAGATTGCGGCGTGGACCCCAGAGGAGGTTTCCTGGGTTGACGAGAACCTTGAGGGCTTCAAGGGCCGCGTCAGCCGGGATAATTGGGTGGATCAGGCGAAAATCCTTGCAACTGGGGGAGAGACAGAGTTCTCCAGACGCGCTAAAAGCTAGACTTGACGGACACATTCGGACGACAGGGAGAGGCCTTTATGTCACGCCAAACGCAGAATTCGATGCTCTTGATCGGAGCGATAGCCGGAGGCATCGGCTTTACCGCCTTTGTGGCCTTGATGGTCATTGGAGAATTTGTCTTCTCGGCGGCGCTGTTTTTGGCGTTTCTGGTGGCGCTGATCGTGGCCATTTTCCTGTTCCGGGCGTTCCATAACGCGGTTGACGCCCCGGCGGCGGTCGCACAACCCGCCGTTGCCCCCGCACCAGCACCGGCCCCCGAACCCGCCCCCGTTGCTGCTGAGCCGACACCAGAGCCCGTTGCGGCCGCACCCGAACAGGCCCCGGAACCCGCACCTGCGCCGGTCGCCGAGGCGCCCGCCGCAGAGGCCGCATCGCCCGGCACCCGGCCCGCATCGCTTGACGGCCCCCGCGACGGTGGCGCCGATGACCTGAAAAAGATCAAGGGTGTCGGCCCCAAGCTTGAGCAGCTTTTGCATCGCCTGGGCTTCTATCATTTCGACCAGATCGCCGCCTGGACGCCGGATGAGGTGGCTTGGGTCGATGAAAACCTCGAAGGGTTCAAGGGCCGGGTCAGCCGGGATACCTGGGTGGATCAGGCCAAGACGCTTGCGGCCGGAGGCGAGACGGATTTCTCGCAGAAGGTCGAAAAAGGGGACGTGTACTAGTACGGCGCGGGCCGGCATTTTGGGCGCTCCTTGCCAGGGCGCCCTGGCTCTGCCGCCAAAAGGGGAACCGAAGAACGGGGCGCGATCTGGGATCAGGTCGCCGCTCCAACGTGTGGAGGCGGCCCGAGGGCCGCCTGTAGTCTAAGCGCGCCCTGTGGCGCTGAAAGGTGCAGGCCATGACGTCAGAGAAGGAAAAAAACCGCGACCTGGCGCGCCAGGGACGTCTGGTGGGCGTCTTGATCGCGATGACCATGGTGTTGTGGATGGCCGCGCAATGGCTCGGCGGCGAAATGGGCTGGGAACTGCGATATGTTTTCCTGTTTGATCTGGTCGCTCTGGCGGCTTTTGCCTGGGGCATGTACCTGACGTGGCAGCTCTGGCGCAAACGCCGCGACGAGGAATAGGCGAGGCCTCCTAAGGTGATCCCATGCTGAAAGACGAAGACCGTATCTTTACCAACATCTACGGGATGCATGACCGCACGCTGGCGGGCGCGCGGGCACGTGGACATTGGGATGGCACAGCGGGTCTGATCGCGAAAGGCCGCGACTGGATCATCGACGAGATGAAGGCCAGCGGTCTGCGCGGCCGCGGCGGGGCCGGGTTCCCGACCGGTTTGAAGTGGAGCTTCATGCCCAAGGAAAGCGACGGACGCCCGGCCTATCTGGTCGTGAATGCCGACGAATCCGAACCCGGCACATGCAAAGACCGCGAGATCATGCGCAACGATCCGCAGACGTTGATCGAGGGCTGCCTGATCGCGTCCTTCGCGATGGGGGCGCATGCGTCGTACATCTACCTGCGCGGGGAATACATTCGCGAACGCGAGGCGCTGCAGATCGCCATTGATGAGGCTTATGACGCGGGCCTTCTGGGCAAGAACGCCGCCGGGTCGGGCTGGGACTTTGACCTCTATCTCCATCACGGCGCCGGGGCCTACATTTGCGGCGAGGAAACCGCACTTTTGGAAAGCCTTGAGGGCAAGAAGGGCATGCCCCGGATGAAGCCGCCGTTCCCGGCGGGGGCGGGGCTTTATGGCTGCCCCACGACGGTGAACAACGTGGAATCCATCGCCGTGGTGCCCACCATCCTGCGGCGCGGCCCGGACTGGTTTTCGCATTTTGGCCGCCCCAACAACGCGGGCACCAAGCTGTTTGCGATCTCGGGCCATGTGAACAACCCCTGCGTGGTCGAGGAAGAGATGTCGATCACCTTCGAAGAACTGATCGAACGCCATTGCGGCGGCATCCGCGGCGGGTGGGATAACCTCAAGGCGGTGATCCCCGGCGGCTCGTCCGTGCCCTGTATCCGGGGCGAGCATATGCGCGAGGCGATCATGGATTTCGACTACCTGCGCGAACAACGCTCGGGCCTGGGGACGGCGGCGGTGATCGTGATGGATCAGTCGACGGATATCATCAAAGCGATCTGGCGGCTGTCGAAGTTTTACAAGCACGAGAGCTGCGGCCAGTGCACGCCCTGCCGGGAGGGCACCGGCTGGATGATGCGGGTCATGGACCGGCTCGTGCGGGGCGAGGCCGAGGTGGAAGAGATCGACATGCTGCTGGACGTGACCAAGCAGGTCGAGGGGCACACGATTTGCGCGCTGGGCGACGCGGCGGCCTGGCCGATCCAGGGGCTGATCCGGAATTTCCGGGATGAGATCGAGGATCGGATCATCGCCAAGAAGACCGGGCGGCTGAGCGCGGCGGTGGCGGCGGAGTAGGCGATGACCGGCGAAACGGCCACCCGCATTCTGCTGTACTTGGGGCGCTTTGATCGTCGGCTTGCGGCGGTTGCGCGTGGCCTGCGCGTCCTCAACCTGCGCGCCATGTCGTTGCAAGCGCAGGTCGTGCCTGTGAACTGTCGCCTCGACCGTTTTGATGATCGCAAAGGGCGCATCAAAAAGCGTCTGGACCTGGTGGAGTGCTGAGGGCCGCCATGCACCACCTGCTGCGCAGATATGGCTGCGGTGCCGCGCTTGCACTCGCGCTCTTTGGCGCCCCGGGTGTCGCGCAGGATGCGGCTTTGCGCCCGACGCCCGACTATTTCGCCGCCGCGATCTTTGACATGTCGATGGCCCAGGCGCTGGCCCGGTCCTGTGCGGCGATCAGTGTCGATCCGGTGCGGTCCGGCCAGCGGGCCGAGGCGTTGCTGGAGGACCTGTCGGAGGACGGGTTCGACACATCCGCCCCGCAAGAGCAGATGGACAACCCCGAGGGCGCGATCGAGGTTCTGCAGTTAGAATTCGTGGCACGCTACGATCTCGACACCCCCGGCGAGGAACAAGTCTGCGAGGTCGCGCGCGCCGAGATGTCGGAGGCGTCCGGGATCGGTCAGCTGTTGGTGGAGGTGCCGGGATGAGCGGGCATGTTGCGCATTTCAACTGGGCTTATCTGATTGCCCCTTGGGGCGATCCAGCCGTGGCCGGGTTCACCGACAATGTCGGGCAGGTCAACGCGGCGGCCGAGCGGTCGAAAGGCTTCGTCGCGCGCCCCGATTTCAGCGAGAGCCTGCTGCACCACAGGATTTTCGCCCCCCGCGGCGAGTTTGAACGGGCACGCGAAGCCGCAACGCTGTCGATTTGGGAGACGGCGCACGATCTTGAGGCATTTGTGTACAAAACCGTGCATGGCCGCTTTGTCACACGCCGCGCAGAGTGGTTTGTGCCCCTTGGCGCGCCACCCTATGTGATATGGCCTATCAGGGCCGGGCATGTCCCTGATCTTGCCGAAGCGCATGATGCGCTGACGCGGCTGGAAACCAAGGGAGCGCATGAAGATGCGTATGATTTCAAATGGCTGAAGCAACAGCGAGACGCGGCGTGAGACGTCTTTGCGCTGCTCTCATCGGCGTGGCGGTGCTGAGCTCTGCGGCGCTGGCGGACACGCGCGTGCCGCTGTCTCAGGACCGGACGATCGAGGATGGGCTGGCGCTTGTGGCGATCGGCAACGACCTGCGCAAAAACTGCGATGCGGTGAGCCCCAAGTACCTCAAAAGCTACAACTTTGTGCGTGGTCTTCATACACGCGCCAAGGCGCTGGGCTATACCGATGACGAGATCGAGGCTTATCTCGACAGCGATAGCGACAAGGAACGGGTGGGCGCGCGGGCGCGGGCCTATCTTGAATCGCGCGGGGCCGATTACAACCGGCCTGCGACCTTCTGCACCGTGGCCCGTGCCGAAGTGGCCGATGGCACATCGGTGGGGTCTTTCATAAGAGTGAACTGATGTCCGATCTGCGCACCATCATCATCGACGACACCGAAATCGCCGTCGATCCGGCCATGACCCTCATTCAGGCCTGTGAAGAGGCCGGGATCGAGATCCCGCGCTTTTGCTATCACGAGCGGCTGTCGATTGCCGGGAACTGCCGGATGTGCCTGGTTGAGGTGGTCGGCGGCCCGCCCAAGCCCGCCGCGTCCTGCGCCATGCAGGTGAAAGACCTGCGCCCCGGGCCCGAAGGTGCGCCGCCGCAGGTGCGCACGAACTCACCCATGGTGAAGAAGGCCCGCGAAGGGGTGATGGAGTTTTTGCTCATCAACCATCCGCTGGATTGCCCGATCTGTGATCAGGGGGGCGAATGCGACCTGCAGGATCAGGCGATGGCCTATGGCGTCGACTTCTCGCGGTTCCGCGAGCCGAAGCGGGCGGTCGACAATCTGGAGCTGGGCCCGCTGGTCGGGACGGCGATGACGCGCTGTATCTCCTGCACCCGCTGCGTGCGGTTCATTACCGAGGTCGCGGGGATGCCGGAACTGGGTCAGACCGGCCGGGGCGAGGATGCCGAGATCACGAGCTATCTGGGCAACACGCTCGATAGCGAGATGCAGGGCAATATCATCGATCTGTGCCCAGTCGGCGCGCTGACCTCGAAACCCTATGCCTTTACCGCGCGGCCCTGGGAACTGACCAAGACCGAGACCATCGATGTGATGGATGCGCTTGGGTCCAACATCCGGGTCGACACCAAGGGGCGCGAGGTGATGCGGATCCTGCCGCGCAACCATGACGGCGTGAACGAAGAGTGGATTTCGGACAAGACACGCTTTGTTTGGGACGGTTTGCGGCGGCAGCGGCTGGACAAGCCCTATATCCGCGAGAACGGCAAGCTGCGCCCCGCAAGCTGGGGTGAGGCGCTGGGCGCCGCGGCGGCGGCGATCAAAGGCACCGCGAAGGTTGCCGGTCTGGTCGGTGATCTGGTCCCGGTCGAGGCTGCGGCGGCGTTGCGGCAACTGATCGAGGGCCAGGGCGGCACGGTGGAGTGCCGGGTGGACGGCGCGATGCTGCCCGCGGGCAACAGGTCGGCCTATGTGGGCACGGCGGCGGTGGAAGACATCGACGATGCCGAAGCCATCATGCTGATCGGGACAAACCCGCGCGCCGAGGCGCCAGTGCTGAACGCGCGCATCCGCAAGGCGTGGAGCAAGGGGGCCAATGTCGGTCTGATCGGCGCGCCGGTCGATCTGACCTATGACTACGCTCATCTCGGCACCGGGCCGGAGACGATCACCGAGCTTCTTGGACGCGACCACAGCGCCGTGGGCGAAAAGCCCAGCCTCATCATCGTCGGGCAGGGCGCCCTGCGGCGGCCCGATGGCGCGGCGGTGCTGGCGGCGGCGCAGGCGCTGGCCGCGTCGACGAAATCGGGGTTCCTGGTGCTGCACACGGCGGCGGCACGCGTCGGCGCAATGGATGCGGGCTGTGTGACCGAGGGCGGGCTTGAGGCCGCGCTGAACGGGGCGGACGTGATCTATAACCTCGGCGTGGATGAGGCCGCGGTGCCGGACGGGGCCTTTGTGATCTATCAGGGCAGCCATGGCGACCGGGGCGCGCACCGCGCCGACGTGATCCTGCCGGGCGCGGCCTATACCGAGGAACAAGGGCTTTTCGTGAACACCGAGGGCCGTCCGCAGCTGGCCCTGCGCGCGGGTTTTGCACCGGGCGAGGCCAAGGAAAACTGGGCGATCCTACGGGCGTTGTCGGGTGAGATGGGGGCGACGCAGCCCTGGAACAGCCTGGCCGAGCTGCGCCGCGCGCTGGTGGATGCGGTGCCGGACCTGGCGTCAATCGATCAGGTGCCCGCGAATGACTGGCAACCGCTGGAGCGCGGAGAGATGGACGCCGCCGATTTTGGCCCGGCTGTCACCGATCACTTCCTGACCAACCCGATCGCGCGCGCCTCGCAACTGATGGCGGAGCTGAGCGCAAACGCCAAGGCCCGGCGCCAGACGCCGCTCGCGGCCGAGTAGGACGGGTGCGGATGGCGGTGGCCGGGGCGGCGCTGATGGGGGGAGTTCTGGCGGGCTGTGCCGCGTCGGAACCCGTGGCCCAGGGCGAGATCAGCTATGAGGGCGGTCTTGCCACGCTTTTGGCCGATGATCTGTTGCAGGTCACCGTTGAAATGCGCGGCCCCGCGACCCGCGCCGACCTGCGCGCCTATAGTGATTGCGCCGCCGCCGATGCCGCGCTTTTCAAGGGCTTGAACTTTGCGCGTCACGTTCGCACAACGGTGGCGGAAGAGGCTGGCCTTGCCCGGGCGGATGCGGTTTACACCGTGTCAACCACGCTTCCGGCAGGGTTGCAGACAATTGATGCAGCCACCCAGTCCGCGGCGTGTCGGGAACTGGGTATACCAAAGGTTTGACGGCGCATGGCTGAGTTTCTGACGACACCTGCGGGTATTGCCCTGATCATCGCGGCCCAGTGCCTATTGGTGATCGGCTTTGTCATGGTGTCGCTGCTGTTTCTTGTCTATGGCGACCGCAAGATCTGGGCCGCTGTCCAGATGCGGCGCGGGCCGAACGTGGTGGGGGCCTTTGGGCTGCTGCAGACGGTGGCCGATGCGCTGAAATACGTGGTCAAGGAAATCGTGGTGCCGGCGGGGGCGGATCGGACCGTCTTTATGCTGGCGCCGATGATCTCCTTTGTGCTGGCCCTGATTGCCTGGGCGGTGATCCCGTTCAACGACACCTGGGTGCTGGCCGATATCAACGTGGCCATTCTGTACGTCTTCGCGATCTCGTCGCTGGAAGTTTATGGCGTGATCATGGGCGGTTGGGCGTCGAACTCAAAGTACCCGTTCCTTGGGTCACTGCGCTCGGCGGCGCAGATGATCTCGTACGAGGTGTCGATCGGGCTGATCATCATCGGGGTGATCATCTCGACCGGTTCGCTGAACTTTGGCGATATCGTGGATGCGCAGGACACGGCCTACGGGTTCTTCGGCTGGTACTGGCTGCCACATCTGCCGATGGTGGCGCTGTTCTTCATCTCGGCACTGGCCGAGACGAACCGCCCGCCCTTTGATCTGCCCGAGGCGGAATCAGAGCTCGTGGCGGGCTATCAGGTGGAATACTCCTCGACCCCCTTCCTTTTGTTCATGGCGGGCGAATACATCGCGATCTTCCTGATGTGCGCGCTGATGAGCCTGCTGTTCTTCGGCGGCTGGCTGTCGCCCATTCCGTTCATCCCAGACAGCCCGCTCTGGATGGTCGCCAAGATGGCGTTCTTCTTCTTCCTTTTCGCGATGGTGAAGGCGATCACGCCGCGCTACCGCTATGACCAGCTGATGCGGATCGGGTGGAAGGTGTTCCTTCCGCTCTCGCTGGCCTGGGTGGTGATCGTCAGCTTCCTGGCGCATTTCCAGGTGCTTGGCGGCGTCTGGGCGCGCTGGGCGATGGTGGGGGGGTGATGTGGCTGACAACGGCAACAAACGCATCGGCAAACACAAGCTAGGAATTGACGGATGACCCAGATCGACTGGAACCGCGCCGGCAAATACTTCCTGCTGGCAGATTTCGTGAAAGGCTTTGGGCTGGGGCTGAAATACTTCTTCGCCCCCAAGGCCACCGTGAACTATCCCCATGAAAAGGGGCCGCTCAGCCCACGTTTCCGGGGTGAACACGCGCTGCGGCGCTATCCCAACGGGGAGGAGCGCTGCATTGCCTGCAAGCTGTGCGAGGCGATCTGCCCCGCGCAGGCGATCACCATCGACGCCGAACCGCGCGAAGACGGCTCGCGCCGCACCACGCGCTACGACATCGACATGACCAAGTGCATCTATTGCGGCTTCTGTCAGGAGGCCTGTCCGGTGGATGCCATCGTCGAGGGCCCGAACTTCGAGTTCGCGACCGAGACGCGGGAAGAGCTGTTCTACAACAAGGAAAAGCTTCTCGAGAACGGCGAAAGGTGGGAGGCGGAGATCGCGCGCAACCTCGAACTCGACGCGCCTTATCGATGAATGAGACTACCCAGCATATGGAGCAGCGCCTTTTGCTTCTAGAGCAATCTAACGCGGATCTCACTGACCGGTTAGATAAAGCTTTTAAGCGCCTGGCGAGGGCGGAAAGCACGCTGAGAGACATTAGCGAGCGTCAATCCTACCAGTCCGTTGAGATCGCAGATATTGCGAGAAGGCAGAGATGACCGACGCCCCCAAGAACCCCTTTGCCGAGATGATGGCGCTTGGTCAGGAATGGGCCAAGACGATGAATCCGGCCTTGCAGAGCTTTACGCCGCAGGGGTTCGACGCGTTGTTTCCGACGATGCCCGCCGACCTGATGGAAACCTTCATGGGCAAGACTTTCAATCCCGAAGGATTGGACGCCAAGACCAAGCTGCTCTTGACGCTGTGCGCGCTGACGATCATGGGCGCGCAGGCCGAGGCGCAGGTGCGCATTACCGTGCGCCACGCGGTCGAGGCCGGCGCGACCCACCAGGAAGTTGCCGAAACCATCGGTGTGGCGGGAATGTTTGGCGGGGTGCCCGCAATGACCAAGGCGATGGAGCTGGCGCGCGAAGTGCTGGATGGCGCGGCGCCTGAGGGGGATCAGACATGACGGTGGCCGATTACGCCTTTTACCTCTTTGCGATCTCGGTGATTGCCGGGGGCCTTTTCACGGTCATCTCGCGCAACCCGGTGCATTCGGTGCTGTGGCTGATCCTGGCGTTTTTGTCTTCGGCGGGGCTCTTCGTGCTTTTGGGGGCCGAGTTCGTGGCGATGCTGTTGATCATCGTCTACGTTGGCGCGGTTGCGGTGCTGTTTTTGTTCGTCGTCATGATGCTCGATGTCGATTTTGCCTCGCTCAAGGCCGAGATGGCGAAATACGTCCCGCTTGCCCTGTTGATCGGGGTGGTCCTGCTTATGCAGCTCGGGATCGCCTTTGGCGTCTGGCAGTTCGCCGATGAGGCCGAGACGCTGCGCGCCGCGGTGACACCCGCCGTGGGCGAGGTGCACAACACCCGTGCCTTGGGCGAGCTGATCTATGAAAACTACATCCTGCTGTTCCAGCTGTCGGGCCTGATCCTGTTGGTGGCGATGGTCGGCGCGATCGTTCTGACGCTGCGCCACCGCAGCGACATCAAGCGGCAGGACGTGCTGGCCCAGATGTACCGCGATCCGGCGAAAGCGATGGAGCTGAAGGACGTCAAGCCGGGGCAGGGATTGTGAACCGCGGGGCGATCATAGCCGTAGCGGTGGGCATCGCCGTTGCGCTTGTCGTTTCGGCAAGCCGGTCCGAGGCCGTGACGCTGGAAGAGTGCAACCGGACCACGCACGTCTCACACGGCGGCGAAGGTGGGCATATGGATCTGGGTGCGGGGCGGGTGCTCTATGGCGAATGGTGGAGCCAGGAGGGCGTCTATGTCGACGTGATCGTGGCCCATTGCGGGACCGGTGAGTTCCTGCGCACCCGCACGCGGGAAGAGCGGATCAGCGACCGCAGCGCCTTTGACCGGACAGAAAAGGCGCTGGGCATCATCGAGCAAGAGCTTGGGGCCGCGCCCGAGCTCTTCAGTTTTAAGCGGCTGGCGCAGGCGCTGGACCGGACGGGCGAGGATATCGTGATCGACGCGCTGCAATCCGAGCCCTGCGCTTGCGCCGCCGCCTATCCCGATCTACGGGGGGCGAAGACGCCCTTCGCGCTGAACTAATGCGGCCTGCGGGCCAGACCGGGCGCATGCGTCCGACAAGGAAAAAGGGACCGACATGGTCGGACTGGAACACTATCTGACGGTCGCTGCGGCGCTGTTCGTGATCGGCATTTTCGGGCTGTTTCTGAACCGCAAGAACGTCATCATCCTGTTGATGTCGATCGAGCTGATGCTTTTGGCGGTGAACATCAACCTCGTGGCGTTCTCAAGCTTTCTCGGCGATCTTGTGGGCCAGGTCTTTACCCTTTTCGTCCTGACCGTCGCCGCCGCCGAGGCCGCGATCGGGCTGGCCATCCTTGTCTGCTTCTTCCGCAACCGTGGGACCATCGCGGTGGAAGACGTGAATGTGATGAAGGGGTAAGGGCCGGTGGAAACGATCATCCTCTTCGCCCCGCTCGTGGGCGCGCTGATTTGCGGGTTCGGGTGGAAGTTCATTGGCGAACAGGCCGCCTGCTGGACGGCGACGGGGTTCCTGTTTCTCGCCGCCCTTCTGTCCTGGATCGTGTTCCTGACCTTTGACGGGGTGACCGAGCAGGTCCAGATCCTGCGCTGGATCGAGAGTGGAAGTCTCAGCACGGACTGGGCGATCCGGCTGGACCGGTTGACGGCGATCATGCTGATCGTGATCACGTCGGTCTCGGCGCTCGTCCACCTCTACTCGTTTGGCTACATGGCCCATGACGAAAACTTCCGCGAGGGCGAGGTCTATAAGCCGCGGTTCTTTGCGTACCTGTCGTTCTTCACCTTTGCGATGCTGATGCTGGTGACGGCGGATAACCTGATCCAGATGTTTTTCGGATGGGAGGGTGTGGGCCTCGCCTCGTACCTTTTGATCGGCTTCTACTACCGCAAACCGACCGCAAATGCCGCGGCGATGAAGGCCTTTGTGGTCAACCGCGTGGGCGATTTCGGGTTCATGCTGGGGATCCTGGCGCTGTTCTTTTTGGTCGACTCGATCAAGTTCGACGACATCTTTGCCGCTGCGCCCGAACTAGCCGAGACGCAGCTGAGCTTTCTGTGGCGAGACTGGAATGCCGCAGAGCTGGTGGCGTTTTTGTTGTTCGTCGGGGCCATGGGGAAATCGGCGCAGCTGATCCTGCACACCTGGCTGCCCGATGCGATGGAGGGGCCAACGCCGGTCTCGGCGCTGATCCATGCCGCGACGATGGTGACGGCGGGCGTCTTCCTCGTGTGCCGGATGTCGCCGGTGATGGAGTTTGCGCCCTATGCCACCGGGTTCATCGTGGCGCTGGGGGCGTGTACGGCATTTTTTGCGGCGACTGTGGGGCTGGTGCAAAACGACATCAAACGCGTGATCGCCTATTCGACCTGTTCACAGCTGGGCTACATGTTCGTGGCCGCCGGTGTGGGTGTCTATTCGGTGGCGATGTTCCACCTCTTCACCCACGCGTTCTTCAAGGCGATGCTGTTTCTTGGCGCGGGCTCGGTCATCCACGCCATGCACCACGAGCAGGACATGCGCAACTATGGCGGGCTGCGGAAGAAGATCCCCTATACGTTCTGGGCGATGTTGATCGGGACGCTGGCGATCACGGGGGTGGGCATTCCCGCGACCCTGTTCAAACTGTTTGACCGGCCCATCGGCTTTGCCGGGTTCCTGTCGAAAGACGCCATTATCGAGAGCGCCTATGCCGGGGGCACCGGTGTCGCGCTCTTTGCCTTCTGGGCGCTGGTGATCGCGGCGCTGTTCACGAGCTTTTATTCCTGGCGGCTGATGTTTCTGACCTTTTACGGCAGCCCGCGCGGGGACAAGCATACCCACGACCACGCCCATGAGAGCCCGCCCACGATGCTGGCGCCGCTGGGCGTGCTGGCGCTGGGCGCGATCTTTGCGGGCATGGTGTGGTACAAGCCGTTCTTTGGCGATCACCACAAGGTCGAGGCGTTCTTTGGCATCCCGACCTCCGAGGTGCATGCCGAGGCCGCGCCTGTATCCTTGCCGATGGCCGCGCATGCGGCGAGCGAGGCGGCAGAGGGCGATGGCGACGGGCACGGTGACGGACATGGGGACGGGCATGGCGACGACCATGACGCTGGCACCCATGCCCTGCCGGGGGAAGGCGCAATCTATATGGCGCCGGACAACACCGTGCTCGACGATGCCCACCACGTGCCCGATTGGGTGATCTGGAGCCCGTTCATCGCGATGCTGCTGGGGCTGATGGGCGCGTATCAGATGTATATCCGCCGCCCGGACTGGCCCGCCAAGCTCGCCGCGAACCAGCGGCCGCTGTACCTGTTCCTGCTGAACAAGTGGTATTTTGACGAGATCTACAACGTCATCTTCGTCCAGCCCGCGAAATGGCTGGGCGGGTTCCTGTGGCGCAGCGGCGATGGCCGCGTGATCGATGGCGGGATCAACGGGCTGGCCATGGGGATCGTGCCGTTCTTTACCCGCCTCGCAGGTCGGGCGCAGTCGGGCTACATCTTTACCTATGCCCTGGCGATGGTGATCGGGATCGTGATCCTGATCACCTGGGTGACGATACAGGGGGCCGGGTGATGGATAACCTGCTCTCAATCATCACGTTCCTGCCGCTGGTGGCCGCGGTCATTCTGGCGGCACTGCTGAAGGGTGAGGACGCGGCTGCACAGCAGAACGCCAAGTGGCTGGCGCTGATCGCGACCTCGGCGACCTTCCTGATTTCGATCTTCCTGATCACCGGGTTCGATCCGAACGACACCGGGTTCCAGTTCGTAGAAGAACGCGAATGGATCCTGGGCCTGACCTACAAGGTCGGGGTCGACGGGATCAGCGTGCTGTTCGTGATGCTGACGACCTTCCTGATGCCTCTGGTGATCGCGGCCTGTTGGGACGTGACCTACCGCGTCAAGGAATACATGATCGCGTTTCTGGTGCTTGAGACGCTGATGATCGGGGTGTTTGTCGCGCTTGATCTGGTGCTGTTCTACCTGTTCTTCGAGGCGGGCCTGATCCCGATGTTCCTGATCATCGGGATCTGGGGCGGGAAGGAACGCATCTATGCGTCCTTCAAGTTCTTCCTCTACACCTTCCTCGGCTCGGTCCTGATGCTGGTCGCGATGATTGCGATGTTCGTGGATGCACAGACCACCGATATCCCGACCCTGCTCAATCACCAGTTCGCGTCCGAGACCTTCCCCCTGCTCGGGGTGGAGGTTGTGGGCGGCGTGCAGACCCTGCTCTGGCTCGCCTTCTTCGCCTCGTTCGCGGTGAAGATGCCGATGTGGCCGGTCCATACCTGGCTGCCCGATGCGCACGTGCAGGCGCCCACGGCGGGGTCGGTTGTGCTGGCCGCGATCCTCTTGAAGATGGGGGGCTACGGGTTTTTGCGGTTCTCGCTGCCGATGTTCCCGGTGGCCTCGGACCTGCTTGCGCCGCTGGTTTTGTGGCTGTCGGCGATTGCGATTGTCTACACCTCGCTTGTCGCGCTGGCGCAGCAGGACATGAAAAAGCTGATCGCCTATTCCTCGGTCGCGCATATGGGCTTTGTGACGATGGGGATCTTTGCGGCGAACCAGCAGGGGCTGGATGGCGCGATCTTCCAGATGCTGAGCCACGGCTTTATCTCGGGCGCGCTGTTTCTGTGCGTCGGCGTGATCTACGACCGGATGCACACGCGCGAGATCGATGCCTATGGCGGACTGGTGAACCGGATGCCGGCCTATGCGCTGATCTTCATGCTGTTCACCATGGCCAATGTCGGCCTGCCGGGTACGAGCGGGTTCATCGGCGAGTTTCTGACGCTTATCGGTGTCTTCCAGGTCAACACCTGGGTCGCGGCGGTGGCCGCCACCGGGGTGATCCTGTCTGCGGCCTATGCGCTGTGGCTGTATCGCCGGGTGGTGATGGGCGATCTGATCAAGGAGAGCCTGAAGTCGATCACCGATATGACCACGCGGGAACGCGCGATCTTTGCGCCGCTGGTCGTCATGACGCTGTTGCTGGGAGTCTACCCCAGCCTGGTGACCGATGTGATCGGCCCGTCGGTTGCGGCGCTGGTCGATGGGTATGAAACCGCCTTGCTGGCCGCCGATACGCGGCTGGCCGGGAACTGAGGGAGCGTGCGATGACGGAAGCGGATTTCATTGCTGTCCTGCCCGAGGTGGTGATCGCGGTCTACGCGATGGGCGCGCTGCTTTACGGTGTTTACACCGGCAAGGACCAGAAGGCGCCGCTGCTGACCTGGGCGACCTCGGGCTTTCTGGTGCTGGTCGCCTTGTGGATCGGACTGGCCGGGCAGGGGACGACCGCCGCGTTCGGCGGCATGCTCATCGACGATGCGTTTTCGCGCTTTGCCAAGGTGATGATCCTTGTCTCGGCGGCGGCGATCCTGGTGATGAGCGAAGGCTACATGGCGCGGCGCGATCTGCTGCGGTTCGAGTATCCGATCCTGATCGCGCTGGCATCCGTTGGCATGATGACCATGGTCTCTGCGGGCGATCTGATGACGCTCTATATGGGGCTCGAACTGCAATCGCTGTCGCTGTACGTCGTGGCTTCGCTGCGCCGCGACAGCGTGAAGTCGACCGAGGCGGGGTTGAAGTACTTCGTGCTGGGCGCACTGTCATCGGGCCTGTTGCTGTATGGCGCCTCGCTGACCTATGGCTATGCAGGCACAACGCTGTTTTCCGGCATCATCTCGGTGGCGAGCGCGGGCGAGGTGCCTTTGGGCCTGCTCTTTGGCCTGGTTTTCCTGATCACCGGGCTCGCGTTCAAGGTCTCGGCCGTGCCGTTCCACATGTGGACGCCGGATGTCTACGAAGGCTCGCCCACGCCGGTGACGGCCTTCTTCGCCACTGCACCCAAGGTCGCGGCCATGGCGCTGTTCGCCCGTGTCGTGCATGACGCCTTTGGCGGTATCGTCGCCGACTGGCAGCAGATCGTGGCGCTCTTGTCGGTCTTGTCGATGTTTCTGGGCGCGGTTGCGGCGATCGGGCAGCGCGATATCAAGCGGCTGATGGCCTATTCCTCGATCGCGCATATGGGCTTTGCGCTGATGGGCCTGGCGGCCGGGACGGCGTTCGGCGTGCAGGCGATGCTCGTTTACATGGCGATCTACGTGACGATGAACGTGGGCACCTTTGCCTTCATCCTGTCGATGGAGCGGGACGGCCAGAATGTCACCGATATCGACAGCCTGAACCTTTTCTCCCGGCAAAGCCCGGCGCGCGCGCTTGCCATGCTTGTCCTGCTGTTCAGCCTGGCGGGGGTGCCGCCGCTCGTGGGCTTTTTCGGCAAGTACTATGTGCTTTTGGCAGCTGTCGATGCGGACATGGCCTGGCTGGCCGTGGCCGGTGTGATTGCGTCGGTGATCGGGGCATTCTATTACCTTCGGATCGTCTACCTGATGTATTTCGGGGAAGAGGGCGATGGGCTTGATGCAGGAGGGAACCCGGTTCTGGGCGTATTCCTGATGATATCGGCGGGCGCCATGGTGCTGGGCGTCGTTAACCTGTTTGGGGTCGAGGCGATTGCCGCGGCCGCAGCGGCGACCCTTGTCAACTGATCTTTGGCCCGAAGGCTACGACCGGATCGTTCACGAGACGGTCGACAGCACCAATGCCGAGGGCGCGCGGATTGCCCCGTATCTCTTGCGGCCCACATGGGTCATGGCGCACCGTCAAACCGCGCCCCGGGGGCGCTGGGGCCGGGCCTGGGTGAACCCCGCGGGCAATCTTGCGGCCTCGCTGGTGATGCGGCCCGGCGGTTTGCCCGCCTGGGCGGCGCTCAGATCCTTTCTTGCCGCTAACGCGCTCTATGAAACGCTGGCGCTCTACGTCCCGCGCGAGGCGCTGGCGGTGAAATGGCCGAACGATGTCCTGCTCAATGAGCGCAAGGTTGCCGGCATTCTTTTGGAGAGCGCGGGCAATGCCAAGGAAGTGAACTGGCTTGTCATCGGCTTTGGCGTGAACCTGAACGAGACGCCCAAGGTGCCCGAGGCGCAGGCCTTTCCGCCCATCTGCGTCAAAGAGGTGTCGGGCAACGGCATCGATACCGAAGAGTTTCTGGACACGCTTGCCTGCAACTACGCGACCGAGGAACGCATCCTCGAGACGCTGGGGTTCGAGCCGATCCGGCAAGACTGGCTGGAACGCGCCGCGCGGCTGGGCGACATGATCACCGCGCAAACCGCCAAGAAGAAGATCACCGGCATCTTCGATACCGTCGATGAGGATGGCCAGCTGGTCCTGATCACCGGCACGGGGCCCGTGCACATCGCGGCGGCGGATGTCTATTTCTGAATAAGGGGGCAGCCATGCTGCTGGCCATCGACTGTGGGAACACCAACACCGTCTTCTCGATCTGGGACGGTACGAAATTTCTGGCGACCTTTCGGACGTCGACCGAGTGGCAGCGCACGGCCGACCAGTACTACGTCTGGATGTCGACGCTGATGAAGCACCATGACCTGTCGATGGAAGTGCGCGAGGTCATCATCTCGTCCACCGTGCCGCGCGTGGTGTTCAACCTGCGGATCCTGGCGGATCGCTATTTCAACACGCGGCCGCTGGTTGTGGGGAAACCGGACTGTCTTTTGCCGGTGGATGTACGGGTGGATGCCGGCACGCAGGTAGGGCCTGACCGGTTGGTGAACACAGTGGCGGGGTTTGACCTGCATGGCGGCGATCTGATCGTGGTGGATTTCGGGACGGCGACAACCTTTGATGTTTCCGACAGCGACGGGGCCTATATCGGTGGCGTTATCTCACCCGGTGTGAACCTGAGCCTTGAGGCGCTGCATGCCGCCGCCGCGGCCTTGCCCCATGTCGATGTGACCAAGCCAGATCAGGTGGTCGGCACCAACACGGTGGCCTGTATGCAATCGGGCGTTTTCTGGGGCTATGTCGGGCTGATCAACGGGGTTGTGGCCAAGATCAAAGAGGAACGCGGGCGGGCGATGAAGGTCATCGGCACCGGCGGATTGGCCCCTTTGTTTCAGCAGGGCGATGCGTTATTCGACGTCTTCGAAGACAATTTGACGATGCACGGGCTGACCGTGATCCATCGCTACAACAAGGATAATAACACCTAATGAGCAGCGACAGGCTGATCTATCTCCCCCTCGGTGGCGCGGGGGAGATCGGTATGAATTGCTATGTCTACGGGTACGGGGCACCCGATCAGGAACGGCTGATCGTGGTCGATCTGGGCGTGACCTTTCCGGACATGGACGGCACCCCGGGTGTTGACCTGATCTTTCCCGACATCGCTTGGCTCGAGGCGCGGGCGGATCGGATCGATGGCGTGTTCATCACCCATGCGCATGAAGACCATGTAGGCGCGGTGGGCCATTACTGGTCGCGGCTGAAGGCGCCGATCTATGCCCGGACGTTCACCGCCAATATCGCGCGCCGCAAGCTTGACGAGTTTGGCGTGCCAGCGGATGCGGTGCAGACCGTGAGCGCCTGGCCGCATCAGGTGGCGGCGGGGCAGATGCGAGTGGGCTTTCTGCCCGTGTCGCATTCGATCCCGGAAAGCTCGGGGCTTGTGATCGATACGCCCGCGGGCCGGGTTGTGCACACGGGCGACTTCAAGCTCGATGAGACCCCGGTGGTGGGCGAGCCGTTCGACCGCGCGCTTTGGGCCGAGGTTGCGGGGGCGGGGGTGCAGGCGCTGGTGTGCGATTCCACCAATGTCTTTTCGCTGCACCCGGGACGGTCCGAGGCGACCGTGGGCCCCGAGATCGCGCGGCTGGTGGCGGGGCAGGCCGGTATGGTGGTGGCGACCACCTTTGCCTCGAACATCGCGCGGGTGAAGACGCTGGCCGAGGCGGGGCAGCGGGCCGGGCGGTCGGTTTGCCTGTTGGGCCGCGCGATGCGGCGGATGATCGAGGCGGGCGTCGAGGCGGGGGTGTTGACCGATTTCCCCAAGACCGTGACGCCCGAGGACGCCGCCCAGATCCCGCGCGAGAACTTGATGCTGATCGTTACCGGCAGCCAGGGCGAGCGGCGCGCCGCCTCGGCCCAGCTGAGCCGCGGCAAGTACCTTGGGCTGGAGGTGCGCGAGGGCGATCTGTTCCTGTTTTCCTCGAAGACGATCCCCGGCAATGAGCGTGGCGTGATCCGGGTGATCAACGCGTTCTCGGAAAAAGGCGTGGACGTCGTGGATGACACCAGCGGGCTCTATCACGTGTCGGGCCATGCCAACCGGCCCGATCTGGAAGAGCTGCATGCGCTGATGAAGCCCAGGATGCTGGTCCCGATGCATGGCGAGCACCGCCATCTGCGCACCCATGCCGGGCTGGCCCGGGCGCGCGGGGTTGCGGCGGCGGTGGCGCCCAATGGCACGATGCTGGATCTGACCGGTGAGGCCCCCGTGGTGGCCGAATACATCGAAGCGGGGCGCACCTACCTGGATGGGTCGGCCCATGTCGGGGCGCTGGACGGGGTGGTGCGCGACCGGATCCGGATGGCGCTGAACGGCCATGTCATGGTGAGCGTGATCGTGGAAGAGAGCGGCGAGCCGCTGGGCGAGCCCTGGTGCGAGCTGAGCGGCCTGCCCGAGACCGGTTCCTCGAACGCGCCGCTGGCCGAAGTGCTAGAGGCCGATCTGGGCCAGTTCCTGTTCCGCGCCGATGACCGGACGCTTGCCAATGACGACAAGCTGGAAAGCGAGTTGAAGAAGATCGTGCGGCAGGTGGCGCAGTCGGAAATCGGCAAGAAGCCCGAAGTGACCGTCGTCGTCAGCAGGCTGAGCTAGGAGGGGCGCTGCCCCGCCGCGCGTGGCGCGGCCCCCGGAGTATTTTGGCCAAGATGAAGGGGCGCGTCAGGATTGCGCCTTGAGATCGAAGGCGTAGCGCGCCTTGGCGACCGCTTCGCGATTGTCGAGCGACCATTTGGCCACGGGTTCAAGCATGCTGACCAGCGATTGGCCAAGCGCGGTCAGTTCATAGTCCACGCGCGGCGGCACGGTGGGCGTGACCGTGCGCAACACCAGCCCGTCGCGTTCCAGGCTGCGCAAGGTCTTGGTCAGCATGCGTTGCGAGATATCGGGGATCGAGCGCTTGAGTTCCGAGAACCGCATGCGGCTTTGTTTCAGGCTGGTCAGGACCAGGATCGACCATTTGTCCCCGACCTGCGCCATCACATGGCGGACGGGGCAGATATTGGGATCGTAGATCACGCAGTCGTGAGACATGGGTGGTTACTTCAAAGTGCCTTCTTCCGCGGATCTAGATAGTACTGTTTCGTAACCATGTCACTGAAAATATCTGAAATGGGGTGAAACGTGTTTCTACTGAACAGACGTAATTTTCTGGAGATGACGGCGGGTGCGGGCGCGGTTGCCGCGCTGGGTGCAGGGCCGGCTGCTGCTGCGACGGCAGCAGATGTCTTTACCGCGGATGAGGCGGGCGGGCTGGTCGATTCGGTTCTTGTGGTGGGTGAAGAGCGCCTGCTGCTGATCGACGCGCAGTTCACGGTCCCGAATGCCCAGCGCCTGGCAGATGTGATTGCGGCGACAGGCAAGACGTTGGAGACGATTTTCATCACGCATTACCACCCCGATCACCATCTGGGGCTGAGCGTGCTGATGGAGCGGTTTCCCGATGCCCGGCCCGTGGCGCATGCGTCGGTGCAACCGGCGCTCGCCGGGGCGGCGCAGGCGATGCTTGACAGTATGAAGGCGGCGCTTCCGCCGGAGCTGTTCGGTGAGACAGCTGTGATCCCCGAGGCGCTGGCGGGTGACGCGCTGGAGCTGGAGGGCGAGCGGTTCGACATCCTGGGGCCGATGCATGGCGATACCGAGGTGATTACGCCGGTGCACCTGCCACAGCTGGATACGCTGGTGGGGTCGGACGTGCTGTATCAGGATTCGCATCTCTGGACGGCGGAGAACCTGACAGAGGCGCAGCTGGATCAGTGGCGCGCCTCGCTTGATGATCTCGAGGCGCTCGGGGCGGGGACGGTTGTGCCCGGGCATCGCACTGAAAGCTCGGCCAATGACGCGTCGGTCTATGCCCATATGCGGCAGTATCTCGATGCCTGGGAGACGGCGCTGGCGCAAGGCGGGTCGGCGGATGAGCTGAAGGCCGCGATGATTGCCGCTGTTGGTGAGCTGCCCGGAGAGCTGTTTCTCAATCGTGGCGTGGCCGCAGCCCGGCGGTAGGGCGCCTGGGTGACGGGGATGGCGGTTAGCTCGCCATCCTCTCTTCAAAGCTCATCGCGATAAAGCCGGGCAGGTGGTCGCCCATGCCGACGACCTTCGAGTCTTCGCGGTCGCGTCCGCGCCCACGGCCACCGCGGCTACGGCGCGGCTTGGCCTCTGTCTGCGGGGGCAGGGCGTCTGCCTCAGCCGGGGTGTCCGTGTCTGCGGCTTCCGTGTCCTTGTTGCGCCCGCGCGACCGGCCGCGGCGCGGTGCCTCGGCGCTTTCCTCCTCAGCGGCAGGCTCGGGCGCGTTGCCCAGCGGGCTGTCCCCGCGCGGGATTTCCTGTTCGATCAGGCGCTCGATGGCGTCGAGGTTTTTCGTGTCATTGGGCGCGCAGATCATCATCGCGGTGCCCTCGCGCCCGGCGCGGCCGGTGCGGCCAATGCGGTGGACGTAATCCTCGGCATGGCCGGGGACGTCGAAGTTGAATACATGGCTCACCGCCGGGATGTCGAGCCCGCGCGCGGCGACGTCAGAGGCGACAAGCAGGCGGATCGTGCCATCGCGAAAGCCGTCAAGCGTGCGCATGCGGTGCGATTGATCCAGGTCGCCATGGATCGGCTCGGCGTTATAGCCGTGTTTTTTCAGGCTTTTGGCGACGATATCGACATCGGTCTTGCGGTTGCAGAAGACGATGGCGTTGGTGCATTTTTCGCCTTCGGCATCGATGAGCGCGCGCAGGAGGTTGCGCTTTTCCGTGGCCGCCCGATCGCGGCGCGAGCCGCGGAACATGTAGACCGACTGGGTGATCGTCTCGGACGTGGTGGCCTGGCGGGCGACCTCGATCTTGGCGGGGTTCGACAGGAAGGTGTTGGTGATCCGCTCGATCTCGGGCGCCATGGTGGCCGAGAAGAACAGCGTTTGCCGGGTGAACGGCGTCAGGCCGAAAATGCGTTCGATATCGGGGATGAAGCCCATGTCGAGCATCCGGTCGGCTTCGTCCACCACCATGATCTGCACGCCGGTGAGCAGCAGCTTGCCACGTTCGAAATGGTCGAGCAGGCGGCCGGGCGTGGCGATCAGGACGTCGACGCCCTTGTCGATCAGTTGATCCTGTTCCTTGAAGCTGACCCCGCCGATCAGAAGCGCCTTGGTCAGTTTCACGTGCTTGGAATAAGTGTCGAAATTTTCGGCCACCTGCGCGGCGAGTTCGCGCGTGGGCGCCAGCACCAGGCTGCGGGGCATGCGCGCGCGGGCGCGGCCCCGGGCCAGCATGGTGATCATCGGCAGCGTGAACGAGGCGGTCTTGCCCGTGCCGGTCTGGGCGATCCCCAGCACATCCCGCCCTTCCAGAGCCGGGGGAATGGCGCCTTCCTGGATCGGGGTCGGGGTTTCGTAGCCAGCCTCGTCGACGGCTTTGAGTACTTTCGGGGACAGATTTAAGTCTGCAAACTTCGTCATGAATGTCCGTTGGTTACGGACCGCTTCATGGCCCGTCGGCTGAGAGGCACGGATCCGGATGATCCTGACTTACCCACAAGTAGCCTCAATTTTGCGGTTGGCTACAACGGATTGCGCCAAGCGTCAACGCGGCTTTAAGGGTAGGTGCGGATGTGTGCCCAAAGGGGCAGATTGTGCGCGATTTTTGAACAGTGCCTAGTTTTATATCAGATGGTTCGCGCGATGCGTTCAGGTGTTTTGGCGCGGGCCAGGGGCGCCCGCGATCTTGGTGCACAGACTTATCCACATGCCGTTGCGGGGGCTTTGGGGCGGGGCGCGAGATCAGGAGATCATCATCTCTTTGGTGGCGCTAAGTGTCAGATTGGGGTGGTCGCGTTCGATCCGGTCGATGTCCCATTGCAGGCGGGTGAGGTAGACGGTGTCGCCGTCATTGTCTTCGGCGATGTGGCCCTTGTTGGCATTGATGAAGGCCTCGACCTTGTCCTTGGGGCCGCTGACCCAGCGGGCAGAGGTGAATTGCGAGGGTTCGAACCGGACGGGGAGGCCGTATTCAAGCTCGATCCGGCTGGCCAGCACTTCGAATTGTAGCGCGCCGACGACGCCCACGATGAAGCCCGCGCCGATCATCGGTTTGAAGATCTTGGCGGCGCCTTCCTCGGCGAACTGCATAAGCGCCTTGTCGAGGTGTTTGGCCTTCAGTGGATCGCCCGCGCGGACGTTCTGCAAAAGCTCGGGCGCGAAGGACGGGATGCCGGTGACACGGATCGCCTCACCCTCGGTCAGGGTGTCGCCGATGCGAAGTTGGCCGTGATTTGGGATGCCGATGATGTCGCCGGCCCAGGCTTCCTCCGCCAGTTCCCGGTCAGAGGCGAGGAAAAGGACGGGGTTTGAGACCGCCATGGGTTTTTTCGTGCGCACATGGGTGAGTTTCATGCCGCGCTTGAAATGGCCGGACGCCATGCGCAGGAACGCCACACGGTCCCGGTGCTTGGGGTCCATGTTGGCCTGCACCTTGAAGACGAAGCCCGCCACCTTGCCCTCTTCCGGGGCGACCTGGCGCGGCTCGGCCGATTGCGGCTGGGGCTCGGGGCCGTATTGGCCGATGCCGTCCATCAGTTCCTTCACGCCGAAAGAGTTGATTGCGCTACCGAACCAGATCGGGGTGAGTGTGCCGTCAAGAAACGCCTGCCGGTCGAAGGCGGGAAGGAGTTCGCGCGCCATCTCGACCTCTTCGCGGAAGGTGTCGAGCAGGTCGGCGGGGATGTGATCGGCGAGCTTGGGGTCGTCGAGCCCTTCGATGGCGATGCTTTCGGCCACCTTGTTGCGGTCCGACCGCTCCATCAGTTCGAGCCGGTCGTGCAGCATGTCGTAAGAGCCCAGGAAATCGCGCCCGACCCCGATGGGCCAGGAGGCGGGGGTGACGTCGATGGCGAGGTTTTCCTGGATCTCGTCGATGATCTCGAACGTGTCGCGGCTTTCGCGGTCCATTTTGTTGCAGAAGGTCAGGATCGGCAGGTCGCGCAGGCGGCAGACCTCGAAGAGTTTCTGCGTCTGGCTTTCCACGCCCTTGGCGCCGTCGATCACCATGATCGCGGCATCCACGGCGGTGAGCGTGCGGTAGGTGTCTTCGGAGAAGTCGCTGTGGCCTGGCGTGTCGACGAGGTTGAAGCGGTATTCCCCGAAATCAAAGGACATGGCCGAGGCGGAGACAGAGATGCCCCGATCCTTTTCCATCTGCATGAAGTCCGACCGCGTGCGCCGCGCCTCGCCCTTGGCGCGCACCTGACCGGCCATCTGGATCGCGCCGCCGTAGAGCAGGAACTTTTCGGTTAGCGTCGTCTTGCCGGCATCGGGGTGCGAGATGATGGCAAAGGTGCGCCGCCGGGCAATCTCGGGCGGGAGCGTGGGGGTGTTTGAGGCGCGGTCGAGCATGGCTGTCCTATAGCGGCGCGCCCGGGCGAAGAAAAGCGGTCCGCCGTTGTCAGGATCGCGTCAGTTGACCGATGGGGCGCGGTGAGTCATGATCGGAACATAACAAGAACATCTGAGGTGTGCCCGGGCAGCCGATCAATGAGGGAGATCACCGATGACACTATCTGAGATTGCACAGGAACTTGTGGCGGGGTGCCGCGAGGGGCGCGAATCCGAAAACCTTGGCAAGCTCTATGCGGCGGATGCCGTATCGGTTGAGGCGTCTGACCCGATGGGGATGGGGCGCGAGACCAAGGGCCTTGAGGGTATTCGCGGCAAGCATGAATGGTGGGACGGCGCGTTCGAGGTGCTGGAAGGCAATATCGAGGGGCCGTACGAGCACGGCGATGACAAGTTCGCGGTCCATTTCAAGATGAAGACCAAGAGCAAGGAAAGCGGCGAGGTGTCGGATATGGCCGAGGTTGGTGTCTATCACGTGGCCGATGGCAAGATCGTCCGGGAAGAGTTCTTCTATACGATGGGCTGAGCCGCCCTTTCGCTGGGCCCCGGCCTTTGTTAGGTCACGCCTGACACAGGGCCGGGGAGGGCAGCATGGATCTTGGGATTTCTGGCAAGCGCGCGATTGTTTGCGCCGCATCGAAGGGGCTTGGCAAGGGCTGTGCGATGGCGCTGGCGGGCGAGGGTGTGGATCTGGTGATCAACGCCCGCGGGGCCGAGGCGCTGGAGGCGACGGCGGCCGAGATCCGGGAGGCGCAGGGCGTTCAGGTGACCGTCGTTGCGGGCGACATCACCGATAGCGGCGTGCAAGCCGAGGTGCTGGCGGCCGGTGGGGATGTGGACATCCTGGTCAACAACGCGGGCGGTCCGCCGCCGGGGCTGTGGTCGGACTGGAGCCGCGACGATTTCATCAATGCGCTGGATGCCAACATGCTGACGCCCGTGGCGCTGATGCAGGGGGTGTTGCCGGGGATGATTTCGCGCGGCTGGGGCCGGGTCGTGAACATCACGTCGGGGTCGGTCAAGGCGCCCATCCCCCAGCTTGGCCTGTCGAACACCGCGCGCACCGGGCTGACCGGCTTTGTTGCGGGCACGGCGCGTCAGGTCGCGGAAAAAGGTGTCACGATCAACAACCTGCTGCCGGGTATTCATGCCACCGACCGCGCGGGGATGCTGGATGCGGGCCTGTCGAAGGCGCAGGGCATCACCGTGGCCGAGGCGACGGCCCAGCGGCAGGCGACCATTCCGGCGCGGCGCTATGGGACTGCGGAAGAGTTCGGGGCGGCCTGTGCCTTCCTCTGTTCGCAACATGCGGGGTTCATTGTGGGCCAGAACATCCTGCTGGATGGCGGTGCGATCAACGCAACGCTCTAGCCGGGCGCGTCGGTCGGGACTTGCCGCCGGGCTGCCGCGCTGCTAGGGCGCATCCCCGACGCTTTTTATCGGGATCGCAGTAGGCCGCAGGTGACGCAGACCACCCCACGCTTGGAGATACGCGGCCTGTCGCACCGCTTTGGGGCGCGCGACGTTGTCCATGATGTCTCGCTTTCGGTGATGCCGGGGCAGGTGACCTGCCTGCTGGGCCCATCGGGTTGCGGCAAGTCCACGACCCTGCGCATCGCAGCGGGGGTGGACCGGCAGGATGCGGGCGAGATTGCGATCGATGGTGCCGTGGTGTCGGGCCCGGCGCGCCACGATCCGCCCGAGACCCGCGGTGTGGGGCTGATGTTCCAGGACTTTGCCCTGTTTCCGCATCTGAGCGTTGGCGACAACGTAGCCTTTGGCCTGAAAGGGGGGCAATCCGCGAACCGCCAGCGGGTGCAGGACCTGCTGTCGCGCGTCAAACTTGGCGGCTATGCGGACAAGTACCCCCACCAACTGTCGGGCGGCGAACAGCAGCGGGTGGCGCTGATCCGGGCCGTGGCGCCGCGCCCGCGGGTGATGCTGATGGATGAACCGTTCTCGGGCCTCGACAACCGGCTGCGCGACGGGATCCGGGATGAGACGCTGGAGATCCTGAAAGAGGAAGGGACGGCGGTTCTGTTGGTGACGCATGAGCCGGAAGAGGCGATGCGGATGGCCGACGAGATTGCGTTGATGCGCGGTGGCCGGATTGTTCAGCGCGGGGCACCCTACAACGTCTACAACGCGCCCGTCGATAAATACGCCGCCGCGTTTTTCAGCGATATCAACGTGATTGCGGGGAAAGTTCATGGCGCGCTGACCACTACCCCCTTTGGTGAGTTCCTGGCGCCCGGCGTGCCCGATGGCGCGTCGGTCGAGATCGTGATCCGGCCCCAGCACCTGCGCATTGATTTCGACCGCAGCGGGCGCGGACCGAACCCCACGCTGCAAGATGGCACGCCCGCACGGGGCGTGGTCACGCGCGCACGGTTCGTCGGCAATGAGAGCCTTGTCGAATTCACCATGGACCATGACGGATCGGCGCTGCGCGCCGCGGTGCCTGCCGTCTTTCTGCCCAAGCCCGGGACCGCGCTGTGGCTGATGCTGCGGCGGGACCGGTGCTTTGTCTTTCCGCACACGCCCTAGGCGCGCGCGTCCTTGGGCGAGCCCATGACCACATAGGTCGTCAGCCCGTGCACCTGGGGCAAGGTCCCCAGAATGTCGGTGTGAAACACCTTGTAGGCGGCCAGATCGCTGACCTCGACCCGCAAGAGGTATTCGACGGTTCCGGTTATGTTATGGCATTCAATCACCTGCGGGGCGCGGTTCATCGCGCCCTCGAAGGCCAGTTGCGACTTCTTCGTGTGGTCGTTCAGCGCGACGGCGATATAGGCCACAAAGCCAATCCCCCGCGCCTCGGGCGACACCACGGCGCGGTACCCGCTGATGATGCCCCCACGCTCAAGCGCGGCCACCCGGCGCAGGCAGGCCGAGGGCGACAGGCCCACGCGGTCGGCGAGTTCGATGTTGGAGAGCCTGCCGTTTCGGGAAAGTTCACGCAATATCGCGTCGTCGATTTGATCAAGCTTCGACATTTGTTGTGAAATCTAGGGCCCAGATCGCATCTTCGCAATCAAATGCCAGATGAGATGCGCAATTCTTGCGCCTATGACCCTTGAGATCCTCACCGCGCTTATCGCCTTTGCCTTTGTCAGTTCGATCACACCCGGGCCCAACAACATGATGTTGATGGCATCGGGCGCCAACTTTGGCCTGGTGCGGACGATCCCGCATATGCTGGGTGTCGCGCTGGGTTTCGTGGCCATGGTGGTGCTGGTGGGGGCCGGGCTGATCGGGTTGTTCGATGCGATGCCGGTCAGCTACGTGATACTTAAGGTGATCAGCGTCCTCTATCTGCTTTACCTTGCTTGGAAAATCGCCTGGGCGGCGCCGATGGATAGCGGTGCGGAGGCGGGCCGGCCGATGACATTTATGCAGGCGGCGCTGTTCCAATGGGTCAACCCAAAGGCATGGACGATGGCGCTGACCGCGCTGGCCGTCTATGCGCCCGCGCAGGAGATCTGGGCGATCCTTGCCGTGGCGGCGGTGTTCGGGATGGTCAACCTGCCATCGGTCGGCGTTTGGACGGTGCTGGGCGTGCAGGTGCGGCGGCTGTTGACCCGCCCCGCGCGTCTGCGGGCGTTCAACATCACCATGGCGCTTTTGCTGGTGGCCTCGCTTTATCCGGTGATCTTCGCGTAGTCGGCGAGCGTCTTGCCCGGTTCGTCGACGAAGAGCTCTGGCAGAACTTCAAGCGTTGAGATGCGGTCGGCGCGGAACAGGCGGAAATCATTGGCGATCTCGCACCAGGCCGTGGCGGTCCAGACCCGTCCCCAGTAGTCGAGCTTTAGCGGGCGGATGACGCGCAGGCTGTGGTGATCGTCGGGGTCGTTGTAGCCGATGCGCAGCTTTTGGCGGGCCCGGATCGCGGCGCGCAGCGGGGGCATATGGACAAAGCCATGGGCCGCATCGGCGAAGGGATAGGTTGCAAAGCCCCAACCGTCGGGCGGCTCGGCGCCGTCTTCGGGCAGGGCGGCGTCGATCTTTTGGGCGAGGCTTTGCGCGGCGCTTTGCAGTTCAGGCTCGGCGGCTTCGGCGACAATGGCCAGGCCCACCTGCAGGGCCTCAAGCTCGCCCAGTGACAGGTTGAGCGGGGGCAGCGTGACCGGCGCGGTCATGCGGTACCCGACGCCCCGCGCCCCGGCGATTGGCAGGCCCGAGGCCACCAGCGTGTCCATGTCGCGATAGACGGTGCGTTGCGACACGCCCAGCGCCGCGGACAGATCGCGCGCAAGGTGCAACTGCCCGTCGCGCAGGATCTGGGCGAGCGCGGCCAGCCTGTCGGTGCGGCGCATTACCGGGTTTGATTCGGTTTCGGGAGCATACAACTGACATTAACCTGTCAGTTGTGCGCGCGATACCCCCGTCTGACGACAGGTTTCGCCCGGCGCGCCATTGGCCGCGCCACTTGCGGCTTTTCCCCCGGCGCCTTGGGCCTTAGAACCGCGCAGGTGAATTTTGCGCGGCCACCCCGTGGCCGATGAAGGGAGAGACCCTATGCTGAACAATATCGGCCTTCCCGGCCTTCTACTGATCGCAGTTGTCGTGTTGGTCCTGTTTGGGCGCGGCAAGATCTCGGCCCTGATGGGCGAGGTCGGCAAAGGCATCACCGCCTTCAAGAAAGGCGTGGATGACGGCAAGAAAGAGATCGAGGACGAGGCCGCCGTGGCCGCCCGCGATGTGACGCCCGAAGAAGAAGACGATAAGCCGAAGGTCTGAGCGACCCCGGGTTAGGCGCGCGTTATGTTTGATATCGGCTGGTCTGAGCTGTTGGTGGTGGGCGTTGTCGCCCTCATTGTGCTGGGTCCGCGGGACTTTACCCAGATGTTTCGGCAGATGGGCAAGTTCACCGCGCGGATGCGCAATATGGCGGGTGAATTCAAGCGCGCCATGAACGATGCGGCGGACCAGTCGGGTATGAAAGAGACGGCGCAGGGGCTGAAGGGCATGACCTCGGCCAAGAACATGGGGCTCGACTCGCTCGACAACGCCACCGACAGCTTTGGGAAGTGGGATCCGTCCAAACCTGCGGCCCCGTCGACGCCGAAACCCGCCGAGGGTGCCAATACCGCCGCCCTGCGCGCCGAACGGGTGGCCGAGGCGAACCGGATCCAGGAAGAGACGTCGAAACGGCTGGCCGAAAGCCGCGCCCGGAAAGAGGCCGAACGCACCGCCGCCGCAGAGCCCGCTAAGCCCGTCCATGTCCCCTTCAAGCCGCGCGAGGCCGTGGCGCCCGCGCGCAACCGGCCGGTCAAGAAGGCCTCGGGCCCCGGCAAGAGACGTAAATGAGCGATACTGACGACATCGACGACAGCGCCGCGCCGCTGCTGGAACACCTGGCCGAGCTGCGCAACCGGCTGATCCGCTGTGTGATTGCACTGTTGGTCGGGATCGTGCTGGCGTTTACGGTGGCCGAGCCGATCCTGCAGTTTCTGATCCGGCCCATCGAGGCGACGCTGCGCGCGCTGGGGGATCCGTCGCCGACGCTGCAATACACGTCGCCCCAGGAATACCTGTTCACCCTTTTCCGGATCTCGTTCGTGTTCGGTTTTGCGCTCGCCTTTCCGGTGATCTCGTTCCAGCTGTGGCGGTTCGTGGCGCCGGGGCTTTACCGGTCCGAGAAAAACGCGTTTCTGCCGTTCCTGATCGCCTCGCCCTTTATGTTCTTTGCCGGTGCGGCCTTTGCCCAGCTGGTCGTGACGCCGCTGGCGATGCGGTTCTTCCTGGGCTTTGCCGACGTAAGCTCGATTTTTGCCAACTTGCTGAGCGGTGTGACCGACAGCATGCCGACCGACGCGGCGGTGGTGCCCGAGACGTCGCAGGGGATTCAGGTGACCTTCTTTGGCAAGGTCAACGAGTCGCTCGACATCACGCTGAAGTTCATCATGGCCTTCGGCCTGTGCTTCCAGTTGCCGGTCATGCTGTCGTTAATGGGCAAGGCCGGGCTGGTGACGGCCCGCGGCCTGGCCAACATGCGCAAATACGCGATGGTGGGCATTCTGGTGCTGGCCGCGCTGGTGACCCCGCCCGATGTGGTGACACAGGTGATCCTGTTCACGGTGGTCTACGGGCTTTACGAGGTTTCGATCCAACTGGTGAAGCGCATTGAAAAGGCGCGCACGGCACGGCTGCGTGAAGAGGGTGTGTTGGGCGAGGATGAAGAGCTCTACGACTTCGAGGATGAGGTCGAGGCCGAAGCCGAGGCTACGCAGGGCGATCCCAAGGCATGACCGACCCGCTTGAGCGGATTGCCGCGGCGCTGGAACGCCTGGCGCCCGCGCCGGTGCCTGCGCCGGATTTTGCCGGGGCAGAGGCGTTTGTCTGGCACACCGAGCCCGATCGGATCGAGCCGGTGGCACGGGTCAACCGGGTTGACCTGCCGCTTTTGCAGGGCATCGACCGGGCGCGGGATACGCTGCTGGCCAATACCGATCAGTTTGCGCGGGGGCTGCCGGCCAACAACGCGTTGCTGTGGGGTGCGCGCGGGATGGGCAAATCGTCCTTGGTCAAGGCGGTGCATGCCGATGTGGCGGCGCGTGAGCCGGTAAAGCTGGTCGAGGTGCAGCGCGAAGACCTGCCGTCGATCGGGCGGCTTTTGGGGCATCTGCGGGGGGCATCCGAGCGCTTTGTGCTCTTTTGCGATGATCTGTCGTTCAGCCATGACGATCAGCATTACAAGTCGCTGAAGGCGGTGCTCGACGGCGGGGTCGAGGGGCGGCCGGACAACGTGATCTTTTACGCCACGTCGAACCGCCGCCACCTGATGCCGCGCGACATGATCGAGAATGAGCGGTCCTCGGCGATCAGCCCCAGCGAGGCGACCGAGGAAAAGGTGTCGCTGAGCGACCGGTTCGGGCTGTGGCTGGGGTTTCATCCGTGCAGCCAGGACGACTACCTCGCCATGATCCGCGGCTATTGCGACGCCTTCGGAATCGAGATCGACGATGCAACGCTGCGCGCCGAGGCCATCGAATGGCAGGCCACGCGCGGCGCACGGTCGGGCCGGGTCGCCTGGCAGTACGTCACCGATCTGGCCGGGCGGCGGGGGATCCCGCTGGGCGGGTCGTAGGCCGCCTAGCGCCGATTGCGCGACCAGAAGCGTTTCTTTGGCAGCCGCAGGGATCGGTACGCCTTGGCGTCGAATTCGCCCGGTCCGATTGTCGGCGCCAGCGCGGGCGTGTCCCGCAGGACGTCTTTGTGGACGAGGATCAGATCGACCTGCCAAAGCGTGTCTTGGTAATAGTCGATGTCGACAATATCGATCAGGTGGTACCCTGCGTTTTCGAGCCAGGTCAGGCGTTCCGACAGGGCGGTTCTTGGCGCCTCTATGCAAACGGCAGCGGCGCGTGACAGCGTTTCCTTCGCCCCTTCGAGCACCTGCAGTTCAAACCCGTCCACATCGATCTTTACGAGATAGGGGCCCGTGTAGTCGGTGGCCGCCATGATCGTGTCGAGCTTGCGCAGGGGTACGGCATAGTTCTCGAGCTGGTTGGCGACGGACTTCGCTTCGGCTTCGGTGGCAACGACGCGTGAATGCGTCACGTCCCCCTTTCCGACAATGTCGAGGTTGACGATCCAGATGTCGTCATCTTTGTCGCCCACGGCGACCTGCTGCAGGTCGTAGCGAAAGTCGGCGTAGTTCGCGCGGATGGCGTCGGCGTGCTCTTTTGTCGGCTCCAGAAGGAGGTGGAAGGCGTCCGGAAGGGCGCGCATCAGCTTTTGCGTTGCGTGATGCACGCCCACGTCGATGACCGTTTCGATCCTCAGACCGCGTCCCAGCAGCGCGCGTAGCGAGTCTTCGGTAGACGGGATCCGGTCCATCTATGTCCTATTCTTCGGCAGGCGCGCCGCTGGCCACCAGTTCCTCATAGCGTTCGGCGATCCAGGCGGGCACGTCGGAGGGGATGCTGTCGGCCACGTCGTCCTGCAATTCGGCAAAGATCTTGGCGGTGCGGCTGTCGTCCACGGCGGCCACGGGTTCCCCGATGAGGACGCGGTCATAGACGATCAGTGCCACGATCACGAGCAAGGCGCCGCGCAGGACGCCGAAGAGAAAGCCCAGGCCCTGGTCGACGCCGCCGAGGGCCGAGCGCTGGACCGCGCCCGAGATCAGCGGGATGAAGATTGAAATGATGATCAGGGCCACCACGAAGACCGCGACGAAAGCCACGATCACCGACAACTCGACATTGCCGTCGAGGAATTCGTTGAGAATGGGCACTTCACCAACCAGCGGCGTTGCGGTGGGGGTCAGGTAGAACGCGGCCACCGCGGCCCCGACCCAGCCCAGAATGGCCAGCGACTCGCGTACGAAACCGCGCGAATACGCAAGGATGGCTGAAATGAGAATGACGACAGCAACCGCGCCATCGACGTAGGTGAAACCTTCCATTGCCTCACTCCTACGGGCGGGTTCACCCCGCTCCGAATATGCCCCCGACCAGAGACGGCAAGTCGGTCAACTGCTCTACCGACATACCGGGCTCCGACCCCGTTTTACTTCCATCAGGCAAAAGAGCGCCCGAGAAACCAAGTTTCCGGGCTTCTTTTAGCCGGCTTTCGGTCTGTGCGACCGGGCGCAGGGCGCCTGATAGACTAATTTCCCCGAATACGACAGTTTCTTGAGGAATTGGTGTATCCTCGCGCGCCGAAAGTAGCGCGGACGCCACAGCCAGATCGGCGGCCGGTTCGCTGATGCGTAACCCGCCTGCGACGTTGAGATAGACGTCGAGCCCGGTGAAGGGGATGCCGCAGCGCGCTTCGAGCACGGCGAGGATCATGGCCAGCCGCCCGCCATCCCATCCCACGACCGACCGGCGCGGCTGGCTGTGGGGTGTGGGCGCGACGAGGGCCTGAAGCTCGCACAGTACCGGGCGGGTGCCCTCGATCCCCGCGAAAACCACCGATCCGGGGGCAGGGGCCTCGCGCCCCGAGAGGAACAGGGCCGAGGGGTTGCCCACTTCGGCCAGGCCGCTGCCGGTCATCTCGAACACACCGATTTCGTCGGCGGGGCCGAAGCGGTTCTTGACACTGCGCAGGATGCGGAACTGGTGGCCGCGCTCGCCCTCGAAATAAAGGACTGTGTCGACCATGTGTTCGACGACGCGGGGGCCGGCGATCTGACCCTCCTTGGTCACATGGCCCACGAGGATGACGGCGATGCCTTTGCGCTTGGCGTAGGTTGTCAGCTCATGCGCCGCTGCGCGGACCTGCGCGACCGAGCCCGGGGCGCTGTCCACCGTGTCGAGCCACATTGTCTGGACTGAATCGATTATGGCCAGATCCGGTTTCTCGGCATCGAGCGTCGTCAGGATATTGCGCAGGTTGGTTTCTGCGCCCAGCCGCACCGGCGCTTCGGCCAGGCCTAGCCGTGCGGCGCGCATGCGCACCTGGGCGGTCGCCTCTTCACCCGAGATGTAGACGGATTTCAGGCCCGCACCTGCAAAGCGCGCGGCGGCCTGCAGCAAGAGCGTCGATTTGCCGATGCCGGGGTCGCCGCCCACAAGGACCGCCGAGGCGGGCACCAGGCCGCCGCCCAGCACGCGGTCAAGTTCGTCGAGCCCGCTGGCGGTGCGCGGTTGCGGCGCTTCGCGGGCGGACAGATCGGTGAGTGCGACGGCGGCCCCGCGCGCGGCGCCGAGCGATTTTGAGGAGGGCCCGGCAGAGAGCGGTGCCTCTTCGACGATGGTGTTCCATGCGCCGCAACTGTCGCAGCGGCCCGACCATTTGCGGTGGCTGGTGCCGCAGGCGGTGCAGGTGAAGGCGCTGGCGAGTTTGACCATGCCGCCCTCTAGCGCATTTCGCGCCGGAGCTGAATTGCCATTCGCAGCCATCGGTGGAAGACAGCCTGTCGCCCTAGCGCGGGGCCACCGGCCCGCGCAGGCGCCGCCCGGTTCCGCGCGCCTCGGCCTGCGAGCCGGGGCGAGTCGAGGCGAAGCGTGGTTCTGCCGGAGCGGCGGGGTTGGGTGTGTCGAGCAAGTCTTCGGGGCGGCGCGTCAGCTCGCGCACCACGGCCCAGAGGGGTACGCAGAGCACTGCCATCACCATTGCGCCGGCTTCGGCCGGGCGGCCCTCGAAAAGCCCGCTCGACATGCCGATGGCCGCGGCGCAGCTGAACAGGAACACGCAGGCGTAGAGCACGCCATTCACACTGCGCGACCGGTAGGCGCGCCGCCCGCTGGCCGCCGCCGTCAGGATCGGCAAGGCCTGCAGTATTGTTCGCAGATAGAGTTCGAACAGGATTTCGATCATCGGAGGTTCGGCCCAAGGGGGTGGCTGGGAATTGGTTACCCAAGGGTTACCGCGTGAAGAGATAACAAAAGGTTAAGGGCTCAGCGGCTGACCGTGGCGCTGATTATGGTCAGCGCGATGGCGGTGCCCAGTCGCGACAGTTCGGTTTTCACCGTTGGCTCCCAGAGGCGCGAGACCTCAAGCTGTAGCGCGATCACCAGGCCACCGGGGATGGTGAGCGGCAGCAACAGCACAATCCATGGCAGGCCGAGGACGCCGCCGACCAGGACGATCATGACCGATACCGCGATGACCGGCACCATGACCCCCATCAGAGAGACGAAGTGGCCGACATGGGTTTCGGTCGATTCCCGGCCCACGGCGATGAACCAGGCCACCGCCAGCACGAGCGCGTAGAGCCAGAGGAACGCGCTTGTCCACAAGATCAGCTCAAAGACCGCCATATCCCAGAGAATAAGGGGTGACGGGCCCGCAATCCAGCCCGCGCCGCAGGGTTATCTGACGGCGGCGATGGGCCCTTCGGCCTTGCCGTGGATGAACTGGTCGACATAGGGGTCGCCGCAGCCATCCATGTCGCCAATCGGGCCGGTCCAGCGAATCTTGCCGTCGTGCAGCATTGCCACCTGATCGGCGATGGCGCGGACGCTGGTCATGTCGTGGGTGATGGTCATGGCGGTTGCGCCCATCTCGACCACGATTTCGCGGATCAGGTCGTTGATCACGCCGGCCATGATCGGGTCGAGCCCGGTGGTGGGTTCGTCGAAGAAGATCACATCCGGTTCGGCGGCGATGGCGCGGGCGAGGCCCACGCGCTTTTGCATACCGCCCGACAGTTCCGCTGGGAACTGATCGGCCACATCCGGGGTCAGCCCGACACGGCGCAGCTTTTCAATCGCGATCTCGCGGGCCTCTTCCTTGGGCCGCTTGAGCGACCCGCGCAGCAGCCGGAAGGCGACGTTTTGCCAGACGCTCAGACTGTCGAACAGGGCGCCGCCCTGGAAGAGCATGCCGAACTTGGCGAGGAAGGGGTCGCGCTCGGCCTTTTGTACGTCCAGACCGTCCAGCAGGATCGTGCCACTGTCGGGCTGCAAGAGACCGAGGATGCACTTGAGCGTCACCGACTTGCCCGTGCCCGAGCCGCCGATGATCACCAGGCTTTCGCCGGTATCGACCTTGAGGTTAAGTCCGCGCAAAATCTGTTTCGGACCAAAGGCTTTATGGACATCCTCCATTTCGATCATGCGGAGAAGAACACCTCTGTCATGATGTAGTTCGACGCGAGGATCAGGATTGAGGCCGACACCACCGCGCTGGTGGTGGCCCGGCCGACGCCCTGTGCGCCGCGGCCCGAATTCATGCCGTGGTAGCAGCCCATGGTGGCGACGATGAAGCCGAAGACCGCGGCCTTGGTGAGGCTTGAGATGATGTCCGAGGCTTCGAGGAAGTTGATCGTGTTGATCATGTAGGCGGCGGCGTTGAAGTCGAGCCGGGTGACCCCCACCAGAAAACCGCCCATGATCCCGATGATGTCGCCGATGCCTACGAGGATCGGCAGCGACAGGGTCGCGGCCAGAACGCGGGGCACGGTGAGGTATTTCATCGGATGGGTCGACAGGGTGGTCAGCGCATCGATCTGTTCGGTGACCTTCATCGTGCCGATCTCGGCTGCGATCGAGGCCGCGACCCGGCCCGCCACCATCAGCCCGCCCAGAACGGGCCCAAGCTCGCGCACGATGCCGATGGCGACGATGGATGGCACCACCGTCTCGGCGTTGAACCGTGCCCCACCGGCGTAGATCTGTAGCGCCAGCGCTCCGCCGGTGAAAAGCGCGGTCAGGCCGACGACCGGTAGGCTGAGGAACCCGATGGTGCCAAGCTGGGTGAAGAATTCCTTGGGGTAGAAAGGCGGTCGCAAGAGGTGGCTGACCGCGTCAACGGCGAAGAGCGCGATGCTGCCAATGATTTGCAGAAACCCGAGGACTGTGCGCCCGATGCCGGCCAGGACGTTCATGCGTGGCCCCCCAGATAGCGGCGCGCATAGCGCCCGCCGAGCGCGGTCAGAACCTCGTACCCGATGGTGCCTGCGGCGTCGGCCAGGCGGTCAACACCCTGCGCCGGGCCTACAATCTCCATATGCTCGGGCACGCGGGGCAGATCGGTGACATCGACGGTGAGCAGGTCCATCGAGACGCGGCCCGCAAGCGGGCAGGGGATATCCTCGGCAAAGACCTGCGCGGCGCCGCCCATCGCGCGGATCAGCCCGTCGGCATAGCCCGCCGAAAGCGTGGCAATGCGCGCGGGGCGGTGCGCCGTCCAGCTGTTGCCGTAGCCCACGGTTTCGCCCTTTGCGAGCGTGCGGTGCTGGACCACCGGCAGCGACAGCGCGATCACCGGGTGGGCGGCCTCGAACGGCGCGCCGCCATAGAGCCCGATGCCCGGGCGCGTGATGTCGAAATGGTAGTCCGGGCCAAGCAGGATCCCGCCCGTGGCAGCCAGGGATTTCGGCGCCTCGACCCCGGCGACCATATCGCGAAAGGTGGCCAACTGGGCCGCGTTCATCGGGTGATCCGGTTCGTCGGCGCAGGCCAGATGGCTCATCACCAGCGCGGGGTTTTGCGCCAGCACCACCTCGCGCGCGGCGGCCCATTCCGCGGGCTCAAGCCCGAGGCGGTTCATGCCGCTGTCGAGCTGGACGCCGAACGGGGCGCGGGGCAAAGCCTCAAAATGGCGGGTGAGCTGGTCGAGCGAGTTGAGCACGGGGATCAGGTTGAGATCACCTATCACATCTGTGTCGCCTGCCATATGTCCGGAAAATACGAATATTTCCGGTGCATCGCTCAGTGTTTGGCGGATGATGGCGCCTTCTTCGGCGACGGCGACAAAGAACCTGCGTGCGCCCGCTCGGGCCAGGGTGCGCGCGACCCGTGCCGCGCCAAGACCGTAGCCATCGGCTTTGACCACGGCACCGGTTTCGACCCCCGCACCGCTTTCGCGGTCGAGGGCGCGCCAGTTTTCCGCAATTGCATCGAGGTTGATCGAAAGAGTGCCCGTCGCCATGCGCCGTGTTCTGACAGTTAACCCGCCAAGGTCAAGGGCCATCCCAGAAGCGGCGGTTTTGCTCCCATATCTTTTCGCCGATCAGGCAATCATAAGCCGGGCCGTCGCCGCCGCGATGCTGAGCGCGGATGATCCGGGCGGGCGGCGTGTAGCCCGCGATTTCAAGCACCAGCTTGCGGCGCACGGCCTCGGCGAACTGGTCCCAGCTCAGCACGGGGATCGCAAAGGCGCCGGGCCCGCCGATCACGCAGTTGCGGTAGTAGTCGTCGAGGTCTTCCAGATGCCAGCGCGCGCTGAAGCCGTCGCGCGTCATCAAGGGCAGGCCGTTGATCGTGATCCCGCGATCGAGCACGGCCTGGCGGGTCTCGAGCACCGGGGCGCCGTGGTTGTTGGGCCCGTCGCCCGAGACGTCGATGACCCGGCGCAGCCCGTGAAATGCGTTGTTGTCGATGCTGTCAGCGGCATGGACCAGCGCGCCAGAGATCGAGGTGCGCCGCAGGGACGGGTCGAAATTGGCGGCGACCTGGTCGGCAAAACCCTGTGCCTGTTCGGCGTTTGAGATCACCGTCCAGGGGATGATTTCGCGCTGTGACGTGGCGCCCGCCCATTCCACATAGGTGATGGCCACCGCGCCAATGAGCCCGCCGCGGATCGCGCCTACGACATCGTCGCTGGCCAGTGCCTCGGCATATCCGCGCCGCTGGATCTCCAACTCGGCAGGCGACATGGAGCGGGAGACATCGACGGCCAAGAAGAGCTCGACATCCACCTCGACCAGGTCGGCGCGGGCCGGGCCCGCGAGGCAGAGAAGCAGGATGACAAGCCAGCGCATGCCCCGCATAGGGCCAGAGCGCGGGCGCCCTGTCACTTCACAATTTGGTCTGATTTGACGCGCCCCGCAGCGTGCTGGCCGCTAGTGGAATCCGTCGGAGGCCCCGTTGCCCTGCCACGGCTTGACCAGGTTGCCAAAGCGCGTGAAGCGGCCCTCGAAGCTGAGGTCGACCGTGCCGATGGGTCCGTGGCGTTGTTTGCCGATAATGACCTCGGCCTTGCCGTGGAGACGTTCCATTTCTTCCTGCCAGGCGGCCATCTTGTCGAGCTCATGATCGCCCGGCTTTTCGCGTTCCTTGTAGTATTCTTCGCGGAACACGAACATCACCACGTCGGCGTCCTGCTCGATCGAGCCGGATTCACGCAGGTCGGACAGTTGCGGGCGCTTGTCATCGCGGGATTCGACCTGACGCGAGAGCTGCGAGAGCGCGACCACTGGGATGTCGAGCTCCTTGGCGATGGCCTTTAGCCCTTGGGTGATCTCGGACACCTCGTTCACGCGGCTGTCCTTGGCCGAGGCCGGGCGGACGAGTTGGAGGTAGTCGACGAACAGCACATCCAGTCCGTGTTCGCGCTTCAGACGGCGGGCGCGGGCGGCCAGTTGGCTGATCGGCAGGGCGGGGGTGTCGTCGATGTAGAGCGGGCAGGCCTCAAGCGTTTTGGCGGCGTCGACGAAGCGGCGGAACTCGGCCTCGGTCATGTCGCCGCGCCGGATCTGTTCGGAGGGGACTTCCGAGGCCTCGGACAGCACGCGCGCGGCAAGCTGTTCGGCGCTCATCTCGAGCGAGAAGAACCCGACGCAGCCTCCTTGGACTGCGCCGGTGCTGCCGTCAGGCAACTGCCCTCGCCTGTAATTCTTGGCAATGTTGAAGGCGACGTTGGTCGCCAGTGAGGTTTTCCCCATCGACGGACGACCGGCGAGGATCAGAAGGTCAGAGCGGTGAAGGCCGCCCAGCTTCTTGTCCATATCCGTCAGGCCGGTCGACAGGCCCGCCAGGCCGCCGTCGCGCTGATAGGCGGCGTTGGCGACATTCACCGCATCGGTTACGGCTTTGAGAAAGCTTTGAAATCCCTGATTGGTCTGGCCCTGTTCGCCCAGCTTGTAGAGCGCCTGTTCGGCCTCGACGATCTGTTCACGCGGTTCGCTGGCCACATCGACCTTGCCCGCCTTGTCCGCGATGTCGCGCCCCAGGGCCATCAGCTCGCGCCGGATCGCGAGATCATAGATCATCTGGGCATAGTCGCGCGCCGCAAAGGACGAGATTGACGCCCCGGCGAGACGGGCGAGGTAAGCCGGGCCGCCGAGTTCCTTGAGTCCCTCGTCTTCTTCGAGAAACGCCTTGAGCGTGACCGGCGAGGCGAGCGCGTTCTTGGTGATCCGCGCCGAGGCCACGGCATAGATGCGGGCATGCACCGGCTCGTAGAAATGGCCTTCGTTGATGATCGCCGCGATGCGGTCGTAGATGTCGTTGTTGGTCAGGATCGCGCCCAGCAATTGCTGTTCGGCTTCGATGTTATGCGGCAGCGTTTCCGCCGCCGCATCTGCCTGTCCCTGCGTGACCGGTGTAACCTGGTTCACTGTTTTGCTCCCGCCTGCCTCAGGGATCTGTACATGGCGCAGCCGCCGTGCTCGATCAATCTGGAAATCCCTGTGCATAAGCTGTGTGCAACGAGGTATTTGCAGGATTTGGTGGTTTGAGGCCCAGCCCCCTACAATATCATGTGGGCGATATGCCGCTCAGTGCAACACTTTCTTGAACACTTTTAGCGGGAAAGCTGAAACCTTCCTGCAACTAAAGGTTTATCAGTCTGCCTGTCGGGCCGCCTGCCAGGCGCGTGGATCGCGCAGGAATGTCTCGACTTCGGCAAGTGTGCCGGCGTCAAAAATCTCTTTGTCCCGGGCGACTTCCAAGACGTCCCACCATGTGCACAAATGGTGCAAGGCGACGCCGTGATCGCCCAGGGTTTTGATCGTCTCGGGGAAGATCCCGTAATAGAAGATCACGGCGGTATGTCCGCAGGTCGCGCCGGTTTCGCGAATCGCATCGACGAAGGACAGCTTCGATCCGCCGTCGGTTGTCAGGTCCTCGACCAGAAGCACGCGCTGCCCCTCGGTCATGGCGCCTTCGATGCGGGCGTTGCGGCCGTAGCCTTTGGGTTTCTTGCGGACGTACGTCATCGGCAGGGCCATGCGTTCGGCCATCAGCGCCGCGAACGGAATACCCGCTGTCTCACCCCCTGCGACGTTGTCGAAAGCCTCGAACCCGGCCTCCCGCATCACCGTGCAGGCGAGAAAATCCATCAGCGTGGCGCGGATCCGTGGAAAGCTGATCAGTTTGCGGCAGTCGGTATAGGTGGGCGAGGGCAGGCCGGAGGAGAGGATGAAAGGGTCATCCGCGTTGAAATGGACCGCCTCAATCTCAAGCAGCATCGCGGCGGTGAGGCGTGCGATTTCGTCTTTGGGGGGGTAGGCGGTTGGGATCATGGGGCAAATCCGTTGATAAGGATTTGCAAATGCCGCGATCGGCATTTGCGGGTCACTGTTGGACGCTCCAATGAAGCGGGAAGCCGGGATCGAACACGGTGACGGGGCCCTCGCCGGTGTCGATATGGTCGGGGTAGATGACCGGGTCCGAGGTTTTCACCAGCGTGATCGTGTCTTCGTTGACCGGCAGGCGATAGAACGCGGGGCCGTGGCGCGAGGCGAAGCCCTCAAGCCGGTCGAGCGCGCCGTCCTCTTCGAATACATGGGCCAGGATCGAGAGCGTATTGGTCGCTGTAAAGCAGCCCGCGCAGCCGCACGGTTGCAGTTTGGCGGCATCGGTGTGGGGGGCGCTGTCGGTGCCGAGGAAAAAGCTCGGGTCGCCCGAGGTTGCCGCCGTGCGCAGCGCGAGGCGGTGTTCCTCGCGCTTGGCCACGGGCAGGCAGTAGTAGTGCGGGCGGATACCACCGGCGAGGATGTGGTTGCGGTTGATGACGAGGTGATGGGTGGTGATCGTCCCCGCGATCGTGGTGCCGCCACCGGCCACATAGTCTACCCCGTCCTTGGTGGTGATGTGTTCCATCACCACGCGCAATTCCGGAAGCTCGCGCCGGATCGGATCGAGCACGGTGTCGATGAACACGGCTTCGCGGTCGAAGATGTCGATCTCGGGCGTCGTCACTTCGCCATGGACGCAGAGCGGCAGGCCGATCTGGGCCATGTTTTCAAGCACGCGCATGACTTTCGAAATATCGCGCACGCCCGATTGGGAGTTGGTCGTCGCCCCGGCGGGGTACAGTTTGACCGCCGTGATCAGCCCGATCTCGGCCGCGGCACGCAGATCGCGCACCTCGGTCTCTTCGGTGAGATAGAGCGTCATCAGCGGCTGGAACTTCGAGTTCTTGGGCTTGGCCCACATGATCCGGTCGCGGTAGTCTGCGGCATCGGCACCGGTCACCACCGGGGGCACGAGGTTCGGCATGATGATCGCGCGGGCAAAGTGGCGCGCCGTCTCGGGCAGCACCGCGCTGAGCATGTCCCCGTCCCGCAAATGCAGATGCCAGTCATCGGGGCGCAGGATCGTCAGCTCGGTCGTCATAGGCCGGGCTTAGCCCATCGGTTGCCGCCCTGCCAGTGCGATTTGGCTGCCTATTTTTTGGGCAAACATGGAAGCGTTGCGCGGTTTCTGGCAGATGTTCGCAGGTGCAGCATTGCCACTGAGGGGGCGGTGCATATGGTGCGTCGCAACGAAGGCACTGCGTTTATGTTCGACACACCCCTCCCTCAGATGCAACGCACCCGCGGCGCTGCGGGCGTGACAGTGAAGGCGCGGGACGGTCGCACAGTTCTTGAGGGGTTGCGTCAGCAGGGATCGGCCAAGGCCTTCCTGCCGCGCGTGGACAGCCCAGATCCCGAGATCGTCTTTCTGAATACCGCTGGCGGGCTGACCGGCGGAGACAAGCTGTCTTATTCTGTCAGCGTCGGCGCGCGCGGGCGCGCGACGGCGGCCACCCAGACGGCAGAGCGGGCCTATCGCGCGGCGCAGGATGTGGCGCAGGTCGAGGTGCACCTGCGTGTTGGTGCGGGGGCCGAATTGCATTGGCTGCCGCAAGAGACGATCCTGTTTGACGGCGCGGCGCTGGACCGGCGGACCGAAGTGGACCTGGCGCCCGATGCGCGGTTCCTGATGGTCGAGACGGTGGTGCTGGGCCGGGCGGCGATGGGCGAGGCCGTGGCCGTTCTTGATTTCACTGACCGCCGCATTGTCCGGCGCGACGGTGTGCCCGTGATGGTGGAGCCGTTGCGGTTTGACACCGACACGCTTCATCGCACCGGACCTGCGGCCCTTGCCGGTGCGCGGGCCTTTTCCACGGTTGCGCTTTTTGCCGACGATGCCGAGGATGCGCTGGGCCCGGTGCGCGCCGCGCTTGACGGGGCAGAGATCGCGGCGGCGGCCTCGGCCTGGGAGGGCAAGCTGGTGGTCCGCGCGATGGCGGGCGACGCCTATCCCCTGCGCCGTCTGGTGGCGCGGGTGCTCACCACCCTGCGCGGCGCCCCATTGCCGCGCGTCTGGCAAGTCTGAGGACGGATACGATGAACCTTACCCCGCGTGAAAAAGACAAGCTGCTCGTCAGTGTGGCGGCGATGGTCGCCCGGGGGCGGCTGGACCGCGGGGTAAAGCTGAACCATCCCGAAGCCATCGCGCTGATCACCGACTTCGTGGTTGAGGGCGCGCGCGATGGGCGCAGCGTCGCCGATCTGATGGAGGCGGGGGCCCATGTGGTCACCCGGGAGCAATGCATGGAAGGAATCGCCGAGATGATCCATGATGTGCAGGTCGAAGCGACGTTCCCGGACGGGACCAAGCTTGTCACCGTCCACCACCCGATCCGCTGAGGAGGACGCGATATGCTGGCCACCGTTATTCTAGGAATTGCTGCGGGGGCGGGGGCCCCTTACGCCGAAGAGCATGTGAAAAAGGCGCTTGAAAGCGTCCTTTTGGCCGAGGCGCCGATGTCCGCGATGGAACTGCGGATGTTTACCTTTGCCATCTGTCTTGTCGCCGCCTCGCTTTTGGCGGCGGTGTTTGGCAGCGGCTCGGGCATTGCGCTGGCTGTCGGGGCGGCGCTGGGCGTGTTCGGCCCGCGCATCATCGACCGCATCCAGAAGCGCGACACACCGGATTACGGAGAAGACGTATGATCCCGGGCGAGGTGATGCCTGCTGCGGGCGAGATCACGTTGAATGACGGGCGCGCGGCGATCCGGCTGGAGGTGTCGAACACTGGTGACCGGCCGGTGCAGGTGGGCAGCCACTATCACTTTGCCGAGACGAATGCGGGCCTGTCCTTTGATCGCGATGCGGCGCGGGGGATGCGGCTTGATATCGCCGCGGGCACTGCCGTGCGGTTCGAACCCGGTCAGACGCGCGAGGTGCAACTGGTGCCGCTTGCGGGCGCGCGCCGGGTGTTTGGTTTCAATCAGGCCGTGATGGGCGGTCTCTAGAGCAGATCCTGAAAGGAATAAGGCATATGTTTTTCAATCCGATGGAGGCGTTTTCGAACCCCGTGAAATTCTGGGGCGACATCATCGCAGCGCAGGTTGATATGAACCAGAAGCTCTATGATGCGGCGGCCGAGCTTAATCCGATGCTGCCGAAGGTGTCGTTCACCGCGTTCTTCGACATGCCGCCGGTTGCACCGCCACCGGTGCGCAGTACCGCACCCGCCCGCCGTAAGGCAGCGGCACCGGCCCGGCGCGCGGCTCCGGCCAAGCGCACGGCCCGCGCGGCGCCGAAGCCCAAGGCCGAAGTGGTTGAGTTGCCGAAACCCGCCGCTGCGAAGCCCGCGGCGAAAACGGCGGCCAAGCGCGCGACGCCTGCGGCGAAGACAACTGCCAAACCAGCGGCCAAACCGAAGCCTGCCGCTAAGGCCGCGCCCAAACCTGCCGTAAAGGCTGCGCCGAAGCCTGCCGCAAAGGCTGCGCCGAAGCCCGTGGCCAAAGCTGCACCGAAGCCCGCAGCCAAGGCTGCACCGGCAAAGCCCGCGCCAAAGCCCGCCGCCGCACCGGCGGCCAAGGCGGCGCCCGTGAAAGCGGCGCCCAAACCGGCGGCGAAGGCGGCCCCGGCCCCGAAGCCCGCGGAGCCAAAACCCGCCGCGAAGGCGCCCCGGGCGAAAAAGCCAATCACGCTCGCCCCCGATCTGCCGACATCGAAGATCGCGGATGCGGGTTAGGTCGGTCGGAGCGGGCCAGGGCTAGGGGTGTCGCGCGTTGGGACGGTTTGATCCTTTTGGTGTCTGGATCGCCTCGATCGAGGCGACCCGGCTGGCCATCGAGGCGCAGACGGTGGTCGCCCTGCGCCTATGGGGCATGGCGGGCATCTGGTCGATCCGCCCAACCGAGCCGGTGCGCATGTTTACCGAGAAACCCGCAGCCTTTGTCGAGGCGGCTGCCGTCGCCTCGCACGCGATGCTGAAAGGGCGCAGTCCCGATCAGGTCGCCCGCGCGGCGATGCGGCCACTGCGCCGCAAGACGCGGGCCAATGTGCGGCGGTTGTCGAAGCGGGGGGTGCGGCGGACGTGACGGCGCGCGTACCACACCGTTGACGCCGCGCTTTCACATCCGGCTGGCGCGGACGCCCGACGATATCGCAGCGTCGATCGCGCTGGCGTGGCAGTTCTTCGATCTTGTTCGAACGTTCCCGGATCACAGTGTAGAGGTGGACGCGTATCTGCGCGATCACAAGGTGCGCGAGAAGTTCGACGACTTCCCGGCGCATTTTCTGCCGCCTGCCGGTGATTGTCTGCTGGCGCGCGGCCCCGATGGGAGCCTGCTGAGCGTCGTGATGCTGACCGCCAAGTCGCCCGATCACTGTGAAATGAACCGCATGTTCGTGACCGAAGCGGCCCGCGGCACCGGTCTTGGGCGGGCCCTTGGTGTCGCGCTGATGGACCGCGCGCGGGAGATGGGGTTTCAAGAGATGACGCTCGATACGCTTGTCGTGCTGCAGGCTGCCGTCGCGCTCTACCGATCACTTGGCTTTGAAGACGATGCCCGCCCGGGCCGCTATGACGCCGACAATCCCAAGGTATTGAATATGCGCCGGTCGCTTGTGACCGCACCAGCGCCGCCGACTTGAAGGAGCCGACCAGATGCCCACCCAAATCTCCCGCGCCGCCTATGCCGACATGTACGGCCCGACCACGGGCGACAAGGTCCGGCTGGCCGATACCGATCTGATCATCGAGGTGGAGAAGGACCTCACCACCTACGGCGAAGAGGTGAAGTTCGGCGGCGGCAAGGTGATCCGCGACGGGATGGGGCAAAGCCAGGTCACGCGGGCGGAGGGCGCGGTCGATACCGTCATCACCAACGCGCTGATCGTGGATCATACGGGGATCTATAAGGCTGACGTCGGGCTGAAGGACGGGCGGATCGCCAAGATCGGCAAGGCGGGCAACCCCGATACGCAGCCGGGCGTCGACATCATCATAGGACCGGGGACCGAGGCGATTGCGGGCGAGGGGCGGATCCTGACCGCTGGCGGGTTTGACGCGCATATTCACTTCATCTGTCCGCAACAGATCGAGGATGCGTTGCATTCGGGGCTGACCACTATGCTGGGCGGTGGCACCGGGCCTGCGCATGGCACGCTGGCCACGACCTGTACTCCGGGGCCCTGGCATATCGGGCGGATGCTGCAGGCGCTTGATGCGTTTCCGATGAATTTCGGGCTGTCTTGCAAGGGCAATGCCAGCCAGCCCGCCGCGTTGGTCGAGATGGTCGAGGGTGGGGCTTGTGCGATGAAGCTGCACGAGGATTGGGGCACGACGCCCGCGGCCATCGATTGCTGTCTGTCGGTCGCCGATGAGATGGACGTGCAGGTGATGATCCACACCGACACGCTGAACGAGAGCGGGTTTGTTGAGAACACCGTGGCGGCGATGAAGGGCCGGACGATCCATGCCTTCCACACCGAAGGGGCGGGGGGCGGCCATGCGCCCGATATCATCAAGGTTTGCGGGCTGGACCATGTGTTGCCGTCGTCGACCAACCCCACGCGGCCTTACACGGTGAACACGCTGGAAGAGCATCTGGATATGCTCATGGTCTGTCATCACCTCGACAAATCGATCCCCGAGGATGTGGCCTTTGCCGAAAGCCGGATCCGGAAGGAAACGATTGCGGCCGAAGACATCCTGCACGACATGGGCGCGTTTTCGATCATCGCCTCGGACAGTCAGGCGATGGGCCGGGTGGGTGAGGTGATCATCCGCACCTGGCAGACCGCCGATAAGATGAAGAAGCAGCGCGGGCGGCTGGCCGAAGAAACCGGCGAGAACGATAACCTGCGCGTGCGCCGCTATGTGGCGAAGTACACGATCAACCCCGCGATTGCGCATGGGATTTCCACCCAGATTGGCAGCATTGAAGAGGGCAAGCGGGCGGATCTGTGCCTGTGGAACCCGGCGTTCTTTGGCGTGAAGCCCGAGATGGTGCTGATCGGGGGCACGATTGCCTGTGCCCAGATGGGGGATCCCAACGCGTCGATCCCAACGCCGCAGCCGGTCTATTCGCGGCCCATGTTCGGGGCCTTTGGGCGGGCGCTGGAAAACTCGGCGGTGACCTTTGTATCGGCCGTCGCGGCGGACCAGGGGGTCGGGGATGTGCTGGGGCTTGCCAAGGATGTCGTCGCCGTCGAGAACACGCGCGGGATTGGCAAGAAAGACATGGTGCTTAACGATCGGACGCCGGAGGTCGAGGTTGATCCCGAGACCTATGAAGTGCGCGCCGATGGGGCGCTTTTGACCTGCGAGCCGGCGAAAGAGCTGCCGATGGCGCAGCGGTATTTTATGTTCTGATTTCCAAGCCATGCATCCGCTGCAAGGCGGGATTGCCAGAACTCCGGCTTGTCAGAGACGGCGGACAGGGCCACATGCCGGTCAAACGAACCACCTTTGACCCTGGAGCCGCCCCATGAGCAGCCTTTCCCGTCTTGGCGCAATGCTTGCCATTCTGAACACCAATAACCGCTATGAGGCGCTGTTTTCGATGTCTGATCGTGACCTGGCCGCCCGTGGCCTGCGCCGCGAAGAGCTGACCCGGCACTACGTCACCGGTATCGGCGCGCTGTAAAGCAAGCGACCGATTGCGCATGACCAGGCCCGTCCCTTGCCAGGGGCGGGCCTTTTGCGCAGGGTGATCCAACGCAGCCAACAGGGGCCGATCATGCGCTATCTTCTTGTTCTTGCACCGCTTGCACTTGCCGCCTGCGATCCGTCGCCGGGCCTGGACGGTGCCCCGGCGATGAACGTGGCCAGCGCCGAAGAGGTGGCGGCCTGCACCCCGACGAAGATCTACACCACCACGCCTGGCGTTTTCGGCCCCGTTGTGGGCGAGCAGGCGATGGAATTTGCCCGCAACGAGACGATGGCCAATGCGCAAGAAGACGGTGCGAACACCATCGTGTTTGAAAGCGGGGGGCTGGGCGACCCCGATGCGCTGTTCGTTCAGGCGCGCGGGTATATCTGCTAGGCACTGGCCCCCGGTGCGCGCAGGTATTTGCCGCCCAAAACACGATTTTCTTGGTCGGCTGCGCGTCGCGCGCTAGGCTGTGTCCAAGGGAGGAAACCCGACCCCTGCTGGATAAGAGGTTTCCGATGGCTGAGCAGTTTGATTTGGATGTGAGTTTCACCCCGGCGCTTGAATCGCGCCTGGACAACTATTTTTTGTCAATGGGATTAGGGATTAACGCCTATTCCTTAAAGCGCGAGCGCAAAGAGATCCTGTGCTGGTTCAATGCTAAAAGCGACGCGGAGCTGGCGTTGATCGGGCTGCATCGGCGGGACATCCCGGCCTTCGTTTTCCGTGATCTGTTCGGGACCTGCGCACACCCGTAACTGCACGTTTCTTAGGCGCCGGAACCGCCTGCGCGGCCCTGTGCCAGCGGGTCCCTTGCCATTGTCGCACGGGCGGCGTTTGATGCCGCCGTTATGGCCGAGACGACACCACTTCCCCGTGTGCACGCGGTGCACCATTGCCACGACGCGACCGACACGGTTGCGCTTGACTACGAGGCGCGGCTGATCCGGCGCCGGCGGTTGATCAGCGCCAAGGGCGTTGAATTCCTTGTGGATCTTGCGGAAACAATCTCGCTGAATGCCGGGGATTGTTTCGATTTGGACGACAATGGCACGGTTGCGGTCGAGGCCGCGCCCGAGGCACTGTTGGAGGTGACGGGCGATCTGCCGCGCCTGGCCTGGCATATCGGGAACCGCCATACGCCCTGCAAGATCGAAGGCGAGCGCCTGCTGATCCGCGACGACCATGTGCTGGCCGATATGTTGAAGCAGCTTGGCGCCACGCTCCGCCCGGTCACCGAACCCTTTGCGCCCGAAGGCGGGGCCTATGGGCACGGGCGCACCTTTGGACACAGCCATTCCCATGACTGACAGCGCCTTGCTGTCGCTGACCCAGTGGCTGTCACCCGCCTTTCCGGTGGGGGGCTTTGCCTACTCCCACGGGCTGGAGCAGGCGATCGCGGCCGGGGCGGTGAGCGATGCGGACGCGTTGGAAGCCTGGCTGACCGACGTTCTTTTGCGCGGCAGCGGCCGGGCGGACGCGATCCTACTGTGCGCGGCGCTGGACGACGCGGCGGACTGGACCGCGCTTGATGGCCTTGCCCGCGCGCTGGCGCCGTCGCGCGAGCGTTTAGCGGAAACGGTCGAACAGGGGCAGGCGTTTACCGAGGCGACGAATGCGCTGACGGGAACGGCGCACCCGCCCGCGGCGTTGCCCGTGGCTGTGGGCCGGGCGGCCCGGACGCTTGGGCTGGCGCCGGCGCAGGTTGCGGCGCTGTACCTGCAGAGCTTTACCGCGAACCTTGTTGCCGGGGCCGTGCGGTTCATCCCGCTGGGCCAAAGCGCGGGGCAGGGCGTTTTGCAAGCCCTGCATCCAAAGATCCTGCAGGTGGCGGCAGAGGCGACGGCGACCCCGGTGGCCGATATCACGAGCGGTGTGCCGGGTGCGGATCTGGCGGCCATGGCGCATGAGACGATGGACGTAAGGGTGTTTAAGACATGACCCAGGCAAACGGACCCTTGCGGGTCGGCATCGGTGGCCCGGTCGGGGCGGGCAAGACGACACTGACGGCGGCGCTGTGCCAGGCCTTGCAGCCCGACTATTCCGTGGCGGTCATCACCAATGATATCTACACGCGCGAAGATGCCGAGTTTCTGATGCGCGCTCAGATCCTGCCATTGGACCGGATCCGGGGGGTCGAGACGGGGGGCTGCCCGCATACTGCCATTCGCGAGGATGCCTCGATCAACCTGGCCGCCGTTGCCGCGTTTCGGGAGGAGATCCCCGATCTTGATGTCATCTTCATCGAATCGGGCGGCGACAATCTGGCCGCCACCTTCAGCCCGGAACTGGCCGATCTGACGCTGTATGTGATCGATACGGCGGCGGGTCAGGACATTCCGCGCAAGAAGGGGCCGGGGGTCGCGCGATCCGATCTGTTGGTGGTGAACAAGACAGATCTGGCCCCGCATGTGGGCGTCGATCCCGTGATGCTGGAGGATGATACCAAGGCGGCGCGGGGCCCGCGCCCCTATGTCATGGCCGCCCTGCGCGATGGGCGCGGGGTGGAGCAGATCGTTGATTTTCTGAAGCGGGAGGGCGGGCTATGAGCTGCGCAGCTCGGGCAGGCGGTGTGCCGCGCTGCGCCGCTTGCGCTGCGGCGGGAGCTGGCGCCCCTCAATCGACAATTTGTGCTCGCTGAGCTCCAGGTGATGGCGAAAGCGCGGGGCGTCATGGGTGCGCAGGACCGCCCGGCAGAGCAACGCGACCAGCCAGTCGCGATCCTCGATATGGACCCGGTTCAGCAGGTTGCGCAGATAGGGCAGGTGATCGCGGCGGCGGCGCAACGCGCTGTGGAAGTCGGCTTCGGACAGCGTGCCCTCGGCGGCGCGGCTGAACAGCTCGCCCCAGATATCCATGGCTTGCAGATCGGCCCCGATATGGATGCCGCCGTGGCGGTACCGGATATGCGCAACCTGCGGTCCGCGAAAGAGCGCGGCGTGCATTGCGTCAAGCTCGACCGTCGGATCGTAGACGATGTAGGCCTTGTCCGCGGCTTCGAGCATCTCGGGCGCATAGCCGTAGCGCGAGGTGAAATCGGTGCGGCGGAGGCCGACGAAGCGGTCATCCCAGAGCGCAACTGCGGGGTCGAGCGTGGCCTGTGGCGCGACGGCGATCACGGTTGCCCCGGGCGCCGCCACAGAGAAGGCGGCGGCTGCGTAGCCGCACATGCCCGCGCCGTAGAAGATGATGCGGTCGAAATCTTCGAAGAACGCGTCATCGACGAGGCGGTCGAAATAGGCATAAACGGCCGGATCGCGGAACCATGTCGGGCCCTTGGCGATCAGCGACAGCAGAGAATGCCCCTGCTCTTCGGCGTGGACGGCGGCGTGCGGCAACCCTTCCGCGCTGCCTGCCCGGGCAGAGGCGACGGTGTCGAAGCTGACGATCAGGGTTTCGAGGGATTCGTCGATGAAGAGGGCGGCGTGTTGGTTACCGATGGACTCAAAATAGCCGTTGGCCTGGCCTACCTGCTCTAGCTCGGTAAGCCATTCCTCGTCGGTCAACTGATCCGACAGAGTTGTTAACTCTGACATCGTTACACACCCCACCCACACCGGCGTTAACTTATGCTGCGCCGAGCGGGTGTGGCAATCCACAGCACGGGCCCAAAGACGCGGTTTTGTTCAATTTGGCCGGGCAATGCGCGGAAAGCGTTGGGATTGTCGCGTGTGGGCGGGGGTTGTCAGGGCGCGGGGCACAGCACGGTGCCCCACGCCAGTTCGGCCTTATGCGGCGGTTTCTGTGGCCGTAACCGCGTCCAAAACCTCCAGAATGCGGGACCATCCGGTGGTGTGGTTTTCGCGGCTTTCCTCGGACGGGAACTTGACGTGGACCAGTGTGACATCGGTCGCATCGCCGGTCTGGGCAAAGGTCAGCGTGACGGTGCTGCCTTCGACGGAGAACGGTGATTCCCAGGTGAAGACCAGCTTCTCATGGGGCGAAATCTCGGAATAGGTGCCCCAATGCGGGATATCCTTGTCGTTCAGGTGCATCACGATATCGAACCGCCCGCCAACGCGCGCTTCGGTTTCGGCGCGGGGCACGGTTACGCCGGGTGCCGGGCACATGAAGCGCGCCAGCATCTTGGGGTCGAGCCAGGCGTTGAAGACACGCTCTGCCGGGGCGTTGATGCGGCGCATTACGGTGGTGCTGAGGTCAGTCATCGGTGGTCTCCTCTGTGAGAACCGCATCCAGGCGTTCCAGGCGCATGTCCCAGATCGAGCGCAGGTTCTGAAACCAGCGATCGATTTCCCCGATGGGGCCAAGTTCGGCAGCGATCAGATGTTCGCGCCATTCGGTTTTGCGGCTGACAAGTCCGGCGCCTTCCAGGACCTTGATGTGTTTGGACACGGCATTGAGGCTTATGTCGAAACGTCCTGCGAGATCGGTCACGCGGGCCGGGCCATCCTGGACAAGCAGCGTCAGGATTTCCCGCCGGGTGGCATCGCTCGCGGCCTTCAGAATTGCAGACAGGCGGTCAGGTGATTCTCGTTCAACCATATGGATGAATAACGTTTGCTGAGAATTCATTCAACCATTTTGGAGAATGATCCTTTGGTCGTCCGCTGTGAACGACCTGCGCTGGCATGCAAAAGGCCGCAATGCAGCAAGCATTGCGGCCAGATAAGGCTTGGGATTTAGGAGCGCCCGGTCGTCCGGGTTACTTGGCGGGCCCGATCATCATGACCATTTGCCGCCCTTCCATCTTGGGCATGTTTTCGACCTTACCGATCTCTTCGATATCGGCGGCCACCCGCTCGAGCAGGTCGCGGCCCAGGTTCTGGTGCGCCATCTCGCGGCCCCGGAAGCGCAGGGTAACCTTCACCTTGTCGCCGTTTTCAAGGAACTTCACCACGTTGCGCATCTTGACGTCGTAGTCATGCGTATCGGTGTTGGGCCGGAACTTGACCTCTTTCACCTCGATGGTTTTCTGTTTCTTGCGGGCTTCGCTTTCGCGTTTCTGCTGTTCGTATTTGAACTTCCCGAAATCCATGATCTTGCAGACGGGCGGGGCGGCGTTCGGCGATATCTCGACGAGATCGAGACCGGCCTGTTCGGCAAGCTGCATGCCGCGTTCGGGTGTGACGAGGCCGATGTTTTCGCCTTCGGCGCCGATCAGGCGGATTTCAGGGGCCCGGATGCGATCATTGACGCGGGGGCCGGTGTCCCGCTGGGGCGGGGCATTGTGGGGTCTGCGAGCGATGGCGGATGTCCTTTGGTGGTTGCTTATGACTTGGGCAGGGAAAATAAGCGCGCGGCCAAACCACTTCAAGCAGGAATAGGCCGACGATTGGCCATCCTTCGCCACTGGGAAAAGCGCGCGCAGTTTCCCATAGGCGTTACGGGCGGCGCAGGGCAGGGTCTGCGCAGTCCACATGTAGGAGAGATGCAATGGGCAAAGGACTGATTGGACTGATCGTCGTGGTTGCCTTGGTTGGCGTGGGGTACTTCTACTTTCTTGCGCCGGGTGCCCCGACGGCGCCGGTAGACACGGGCACAGCGACAACGGACGATACCGCGGCTCCGGCGGAAGAGGCCGCAGATGCGGATGAAAATGCAGCCGACGCCGCAACCGATGCGGTGGAGAGCGCTACGGGTGCGGCAACGGATGCGGTTGAGAGTGCAACGGATGCCGCAACAGATGCGGTGGAGAGTGCAACAGAGGCAGCGACCGATGCCGCGAATGCCGCGAGCGAGGCGGTGAGCAGCGGTGCCGCGGCGCTGGCGGATGTGTTCTCGGTCGACGGTTTTGATTTTGATGCGGCCTCAGAGGCGCTGCAAAATTCAAGCTTGGGCGAATTGGAGAAAACGACACTTGGGGCTGCCCTGGAAGGGGCGCGCGACAACCCGGAGCTATTGGAAAACGTGCTGACCCAGATCCGCGAGGCGCTGGGCCTTTAGGCGCCGGCGCACACCACTCACGCGGGGCGCCGCGGCTGGCAGCAGCCGCGGCCTTTCTTTTTCAGCCCACGAACGCCTTTTCGACGACGTAGTGCTTGGGGTCCGAGTTGGCCCCTTCCTCAAGGCCGAATCCTTCGAGGATCTCCTTGAGATCCGTGTTGAGCCCGATGGACCCACAGACCATGGCGCGGTCCGTCTCGGCCGAGATGCCATCGATCCCGAGGTCCCCAAACAGCGTGCCGTCCTGGATCAGATGGGTGATCCGACCCATCTTGGGGCTCTCTTCGCGGGTCGTGGTCGGGTAGTAGGTCAGCTTGGCAAGATTGTCGGCGCCGATCAGTTCGACCAGCAATTCGTCGTTGCGGATGCTGTCGATCAGATCGCGGCTGTAAGTCAGTTCGGCGACGTCGCGGCAGGTGTGGGTGACGATGACCTGGTCGTAATTCTCGTAGGTTTCGGGATCGCGCAGGAGCGAGGCGAAGGGCGCAAAGCCGGTGCCGGTGGCAAAAAACCACAGCCGCTTGCCGGGCAAGAGCGCGTCGTGCACCAGCGTGCCCACCGGCTTGGGGCGCAGGATCACCTGATCGCCGGGTTTGATGTGCTGCAGCTTGGAGGTCAGCGGGCCGTCCTGCACCTTGATCGAGTAGAATTCCAGCTCGTCATCCCAGGACGGCGAGGCGATGGAATAGGCGCGCAGCAGCGGCTTTTGCTTGCCGGTTTTCGGATCGGGGTCGCCCATGAGGCCGATCATCACAAACTCACCCGAGCGGAACCGCAGTGACTGTGGCCGGGTCGTCCGGAAGGAAAACAGCCGGTCCGTGTAGTGCTTGACCTCGGTGACGGTCTGGGCGTCAGGCAAGGTCGGCGCTTTGGTGGCGGTGGTCTGGTCCACGGGTTTTTGCTCGGTCATGGTCATGCGCGCGAGCCTAGGGCTCGCCCGTCCTCTTACGCTTTGATGTGGGTCAGGAAAAGGCCGCAGCCCGCAGGCGCGACTGATAGTCATGGGCTGTCCACTGGGCGCGGAACAGCCACTGGTCTTCGGGCTGGCGGGCGGCAAGCTCGGCCGAGATTTCCACCTCGTCGAACCCGGCGCGGCGGGCCATGGCATATTGATCGGCGATGACATGTCCTGCGGCGCGCAGCCGGCCGGTGTAGCCCGCGTCGCGGAGGCGGCGGGCGATGGTAAAGCCCCGGCCATCGGCGAAAGACGGAAAAGCCACGCGGATCAGATCAATCTGCGCGAGCCGTCCGATCAGCACGTCCGGATCCTCGTCCGAGGCGATGTCGACGGCCAGCGGGGTGGCATCGTCATTCGCCGCAAGTTCGGCCAGCGGCGTGATCGGCGCGCCCCAGTCTTCGCCGTGAAAGCCATCGTCGCGGATCAGAACCGCCGTGTCGTTGCCTTGGGTCATCTTCTGTCTCTTGTTCTGGCAGCGCCCTATGCGGCGCGCACGGCCTTGCCGTTGATGAAATGGATCCCGCACTCCTGCTTTTCGCGGCCACGCCAACGCCCGGCGCGGGGGTCTTCGCCCTCGGCCACGTGGGTGGTGCAGGGAGCGCAGCCGATCGACGGAAACCCCTTGGCCACCAGCGGATGCCGGGGCAGGCGGTTGTTGGTGATATAGTCTTGCACGTCCCCGGGCGCCCAATGGGCCAGCGGGTTCACCTTGATGCGGTTGTTCTCGGGCTCAAAGAACTCCATCTGCGCCCGCTGCCCGCCCTGAAAGCGCTTGCGCCCGGTCATCCAGGCGTCAAAAGGCCCCAGCGCCTGTTCCAAGGGCGCGACCTTGCGCAGGTCGCAGCAGGCGTCGGGATCGGAGAGGTGCAGATCGCCTTCGGGATCGCGCAGGAACAGCTCGGTCCGGTCGGGCGTGAGGATACGCACATCGGTCAGCCCGAGCCGGTCCGCCACGGCGCGCTGATACTCCAGCGTCTCGGGGAACAGCATCTGCGTGTCGAGGAACAGCACCGGCACCGAGCGATCGATGACCGAGACCATGTGCAGAAGCGCGACGGATTCCGCCCCGAAGGACGATACCATCGCGATCCGGCCCACCTGCGCATCGCGGAGCGCATGTTCCAAGACCGCAGTGGCCGAGTGGTGGCGATAGCGGGCATTCAGGTCGCGCGCGCGGGTCGCGACCGGGGCAAGGGGGGCCTCAAGCGGCATGGGCTTCGGCCTCTGGATAGAGCGCGGCCTTGAACGGGGCGAGCCCGAGGCGGCGATAGGTTTGCAGGAATTCCTCGTCGGGGGTGTCGCGCAGGTCGAGATAGGCGCCGACAAGGCGTTCGATGGCGGGAACGATTTCTTCCGCTGAGAAGCCGGGGCCTGCGCGTTCACCGATGGCCGCGGTTTCTGTGCCGTCGCCGCCAAGGGTGATCTGGTAGTTTTCTACCCCTGCGCGATCGAGCCCGAGAATACCGATATGGCCCACATGGTGGTGGCCGCAGGCGTTGATGCAGCCGGAGATCTTGATCTTGAGGGGGCCGATCTCGTGTTCCAGCTTCAGCTCATCGAAACGTGTCGCGATTTCCTGGGCGATGGGGATCGAGCGTGCGGTGGCCAGCGCGCAGTAATCCATGCCGGGGCAGGCGATGATGTCGGAGACGAGGCCGATATTGGCGGTGGCCAGCCCAGCCTCACGCAACGCGGCATAGATCGCGGGCAGGTCGCCGCGATGCACATGGGGCAGGATCACGTTCTGCTCATGGCTGATGCGCAGCTCATTGTAGCCATAGCGTTCTGCCAGATCGGCCATGACGCGCATCTGATCGGCGCTGGCATCGCCCGGGGTCGCGCCATGCGCCTTGAGCGAGATCGAGACAATGGCGTGATCGGCGCGCCGGTGCGGGGTGATATTGGTATCGATCCAGGAGCGGAAGGCCCCGTTCGCTGCATGGTCTGCCGCGAACGCCTCCTCGGGCCGTTCCTGAAAGGTCGGGGGCGCAAACTGCGCTTCGATCCCGGCCAGAAGCTCCTGATCCACGCCCGAGAATTGGGTGCGCAGCGTTGCGAACCGGTCTTCCACGCGGCGCGAGATCTCTTCGATCCCATGCTCATGCACGGTGATCTTGATGCGGGCCTTGTACTTGTTATCCCGCCGCCCGAGCGTGTTGTACACGCTGACGATGGCTTCGACGTAAGGCAGAAGATCGGCCTTCGGCAGGAAGTCCCGGATGACTTTGCCGATCATCGGGGTGCGGCCAAGGCCCCCGCCCACGATCACCTCGAAGCCCGCCTCGCCCTCACGTTCAACCATCCGCAGCCCGATATCGTGCGCCTTGGTGACAGCGCGATCATTGGGGCTGCCGGTGATGGCGATCTTGAACTTGCGGGGCAGGAACTGGAATTCGGGGTGATCGGTGGACCATTGGCGCAAGAGCTCGGCAACGGGGCGAGGATCGGCGATCTCATCCGCGGCGGCGCCTGCGAAATGGTCGGCGGTCACGTTGCGGATCGTGTTCCCGGAGGTTTGGATCGCGTGCATCCCCACCTCGGCCAGAGCGTCGAGCATATCGGGCACATCTTGCAGCTTGGGCCAGTTGTACTGGATGTTCTGCCGGGTGGTGAAATGGCCGTAGCCCTTATCCCACCGCTCGGCGATCATGGCGAGCTGGCGCATCTTGGCGCTGTCGAGCGTGCCGTAGGGGATGGCGACGCGCAGCATGTAGGCGTGCAGCTGTAGGTAGAGGCCGTTCATCAGGCGCAGCGGCTTGAACTCATCCTCGGTCAGCGAGCCGTCGATGCGGCGTTCGACCTGGGCGCGGAACTGTGCGTTGCGTTCGGCCAGGAAGTCGCGGTCGAAGTCGGTGTAGTTATACATTTTCTTCTGCCTGTTTGCCGTGGGCATAGTTCGATGGACCGCGGGTGCGGAACGTCTCACGGAAATGGGTGGGTTCGGGGCCGGTGTCGCCCGGGGCCGCGTCGGCGAGGTAGGCGCCGACGATCACGTCGGGCTGCGATTGGGCGTGCAGCAGGCGGAGCTGGGCGTGGGCCTCATCCTCGATCAGCTCGGCTTGTGCGAGCGTGCGCGTCCAGCGGTCATCGGCGGTGAGCCAGACCACGTCGCCTTCCAGCAGGTCGTTGGCGGTGACGACTTTGGGGGTGAAGCGGCGGCTCATTGGGCGATCTCCTCTAGCGGCAGGTCGTGGGCGGCGGCGACGGCGGCGCGGGGGGCAAGGCCGTAGAGCATGAGCGCAGGACCGGAGAGGCCCGCATCGCCGAGGTCGGGTTCAAGCCGGGACAGGCGCGTCTCAAGCACGCGCTGATCGGGGCGCGAGGCGTTTTCGATCACGGTGATCGGTGTCGCCGGATCCGCGCCGTGCATCATCAGGCGGCCCTGCACATACCGCGCGGCGCGTTTGCCCATGTAGATCGCGGCGACTTCGCCGGGGCGGGCGAGTGCCGACCAATCGTGATCGGCAAAACCTTTCATGTCGTGGCCCGTGAGGAAGCGGACCGAGGCGTTGCGGCCCCGGCGGGTGAGGCTTTGCCCAATGGTGGCCACGGCGGCGGAGGCCGAGGTGATGCCCGGCACGATGGTGTAGGCGACACCGGCGGCGGCGACCGCCTCGATCTCTTCATCCAGACGACCAAAGATCGTGGCGTCGCCGGATTTCAGGCGGACGACGTGGGCACCTTGCAGGCCGTGTTCGACGAGCAGGGCGTTGATGTGGTCTTGCGGGGTGGAGGGGCCGAAGCCTTCCTTCCCTGCGTCGATGATCAGCGCCTCGCGGCGGGCCAGCTCGAGGATTTCGGGAGTGACGAGCCGGTCGTGGATCACGACGTCGGCGGCATCGAGCGCCTTGCGCGCCTTCAGCGTGAGCAGATCGGGGTCGCCGGGGCCCGCACCGACGAAATCGATGTGGCCGGGGGTGTCTTCCGCCTTGAGATGCGTGTCGAGCAAGGTTTCCAGGGCCGGTTCCACGGCGCCTTCGCCCTCGGCCAGTGCGGCGGGTCCGGCGCGGTCGTAGTAGTCGGCCCAGAAGGCGCGGCGCGGGCGGCCGAAGGGGAGCGCCTCGGCCCGGGCACGGAAGGCCTTGCCAATGCGGGCGAGCGTGCCGAGCGTGGGCGGCAGGCGTTCCTCCAGATCGGCCTTGATCCGGCGGGCGAGCACGGGGGCGGCGCCTTCGGTGCCGATCGCCACGGTCACGGGATCGCGGTCGACGATGGCGGGGGTGATGAACTGGCTTTGGCCCAGATTGTCCACCCAGTTCGTCAGCGCACCGTCGGCCTGGGCCAGGCGGGTAACGCGCGCATCCTCGGCGGCATCATCGTTGGCGGCGTAAAACAGGGCGGCGCACATCGCGTCGCCCGGTGCCATCGCGCGGGCAATGGTGGTCAGGCGGCCCTCTTCGGACCACCGCGCGATCTCGGGCGCGATCTCAGCCGCGATCACGGTGAGGTGTGCCTCGGTCTTCATGAGAAGCCGCAGCTTCGCAACGGCAGACTCACCCCCGCCCGAGACGACGATCCGGCGGCCTTCGACGGCCAGGAAGATGGGAAAGTGTTTCATGCGCGCGCTCTCTCGTACCCATCCAATATAGAACAATATTCTGAATATCGGCAGATCGCGCTTGCAAATAAGGATGATTGTTCTGAAATAGGCTGGATCAGAAACGAGAGGTCCGGTTTTTGCCGGAAAACAGGATGAGCGTTCGGATAGACGAGACGGATCGGAACATCATGGCAGAGCTGCAGCGGGATGCGGGGCAGTCGCTGGACGATATTGCGCGTGCGGTGGGGTCGTCGAAAACGCCGGTCTGGAACCGCATTCGCAAGCTGCGCGAGGCGGGGATCATTGGGCGCCAGACGGTGATTCTGGATGCCGAGGCGCTGGGGTTCGAGGCGTGTTTTTTCGTGCTGATCCGGACGTCAGAGCATGATGCGCGCTGGCAGCAGGCGTTCCTCGATACGCTACGCGCGCGGCCGGAAGTGCAGGAGGCGCACCGGCTGGCGGGCGATATCGACTACATTCTGAAGGTGCGGGTGCGCAATGCGCGGGCCTATGACGAGTTTTACCAGGCGCTGATTTCAGAGGTGAAAATCTACAACGTCACGGCCCTTCTTTCGATGGAAGAGATCAAGTCGACCAACATGCTGCCGTGGTAGGGGGCGCTGCCCCCGCCGCCTGCGGCGGCCCCCCGGAGTATTTGCGCCAAGATGAAGGGTCAGGGGTGCGCGGGCAGGCGTTCAAGGCCGTGGAAGTGGAAGACATCGGCGTAGCGCGGTTTCCCAGTGAGCCGGAGCGCTGGGCAGCGCGCGAACAGGATCGGCAGGGCGATGCGCAGCTCAAGCCGGGCCAGGGGCGCACCGACGCAGAAGTGGCGGCCCGCGCCGAAGGCCGCGTTTGTGGTGATCGGGCGGGTTGGGTCAAAGCGGGCGGGATCGGTCCAGATGCCCGGATCGCGGTTGGCCGAGGCGAGAAGCGCACCGATCTGGTCGCCGCGCTGGAAGCTGTTGCCGCAGAGTGTGAGGTCTTCGTAGACGTAGCGTGTAAACAGGTGCAGCGGCGGGTCGTAGCGCAGGATCTCTTCGACGGTCTGATCGATGGCGGGGTCGGTGAAGGCGCTGGCGGGCGTACCGGTTTCGAGGAGCGTTTTGATCCCATTGCCGAGCGTGTGCACCGTGGCTTCGTGCCCGGCGTTCAGGAGCAGGATGCAGGTGGTGATCAGCTCATCGGTGCTGAACCGGGTCCCATCCTCTTCCGCCGCGATGAGGTGGGTGATCAGATCATCGGCCGGGGTGGCGCGGCGTTTGTCGACGTAGGTCTTGAGGAAGTCCGAGAATTCCCGCGCGGCGGTGGCTGCGGCATCCTCCATCGTCCGGGTGCGGCCGGCCTGGTACATGCCCACCATTGCGTTCGACCATGCGAGCAGCTGGTCGGCCATCGCCTCGGGCACGCCGAGCAGGCGGGCGATGATGATCACCGGGATCGGTTGGGCGTAGGCTGTGAGCATGTCGACCTCGCCATCGGGAAACCGGTCGATCAGGTCGTGGCAGAGCGCGCTGATCTCGGGCGCGAGCGCGGCGATCCGGCGGGACGTGAAGGCGCGCAGCACGAGGCCACGCAGGCGGGTGTGGCGCGGCGGCTCAAGCTCGAGCATGGAATGCGCTTCGACGGCGTAGAAGGGGGCCAGGTGGTCGGGCACCGTGAGTGGGTCAACCGGTTCGCGGCCCAGGCGGCGGTCCTTGAGCACGGCGTTGACCGCGGCATGGGTCGTGGCCACCGGCAATGCGTAGTCCTCCCACCAGACGATGTCCCCGGCGGTGCGGGCACGGTCGTAGAACGGGTAGGGGTCCTGGACGAAGGGCGGGTCTGTCGGTGACTGGCGGAGGCGTTGCAACGGTGTCAGTCAGCCCCGCGCACGGCCACCACGGCGTCGGGATCGGGGCTGAAGACGCGCTGGACGAAGAACAGCGCCACGGCGATGCCGACACCCACGATATCGGTAATCAACCCGCCTTCGATCATGCAGAGCGCGGCGATCAGCAGGCCCAGCCGGATGAACCAGGCGGCACGCCCGCCGATGAACCAGCCCTGCACCCCCGAGGAGAGCAGGAAGACACCGAAGACGGCGGTCAGACCGGCGCGGATCACCTCAAACCAGGTGCCGTCCATCAGGATGGCCGCGTTGTAGAAGAACATGAACGGCACGATGAAGGCGGCGATGCCGATCTTGAAGCTGGCGACCGAGGTTTCCATGGGGTTGGCGCCGGATATGCCCGCGGCGGCGTAACTGGCCAATGCCACGGGCGGCGTGATGGCCGAGACGACCGCGAAGTAGAAGACGAAGAAATGTGCGGTCAGCGTCTCGATCCCGAGGTTGACAAGGCCCGGGGCCACGACCGAGGCGGCAACGGCATAGGCCGCTGTCGTCGGCATGCCCATGCCCAGCAGGATCGCGATGCACATGGCGAAGAACAGGGCGAGCAGTTGTGAGGCTTCGGCGAGGCCAAGAAGCAGGTTCGAGAACCGCGCTCCGACACCGGTAAGGCTGATCACGCCGACGATGATGCCCGCGCAGGCGCAAACGGCGATGATCTGGATCGACATCGTGCCCGCCAGCTCAAACGCCTTGACGACCGAGCGGAACCCCATGCGGTAGGGGGTGAGCCAGCTGACCACGGCGGCCGAGACGGTGGCCAGTGTGCCGGCGCGAATGACCGAGTAGCCCATGAAGAGCGCGGCGATCAGGATGATGATCGGTAGGAACAGGAAGACCCGACGGACCATGTCGCGGAACTTGGGCAGCTCATCGTCGCGCATGCCTCGCATGCCAAGCTTGGCGGCCTCGAAGTCCACCATGAAGTAGATCGAGACGAAGTAGAGGATTGCGGGGATGATCGCGGCCACCGCTATCTCGGTGTAGGGGATGCCGGTGATCTCGGCCATGATGAAGGCGCCCGCGCCCATGATCGGCGGCATGATCTGGCCGCCGGTGGAAGCAGCGGCTTCGACAGCGCCGGCGGTTTTCCGGTGGTAGCCCACCTTTTTCATCAGCGGGATGGTGAGCGAGCCGGTGGCCACCACGTTGCCTGCGGAGGTGCCGTTGATCATGCCCATGAGGCCAGAGGCGAAGATCGCCACTTTCGCGGGGCCACCGCGTGCGCGCCCTGCGGCGGCGAAGGCGAAGTTCACGAAATAATCGCCCACCTTAGACGCCTGCAGGAAGGCCGCGAAGATGATGAAGAGGATGATGTAGGTCGAGGACACCGCCGTGGTCGGGCCGAGGATGCCCGCGTCGGTATAAACCTGGCTGAAGAAGCGTTGCCATGAGATCGCGGGCGAGTTCAGGAACCCGGGCAGGTATTGGCCTGCGAACACGTAGACCAGGAACACCGCGGCGATGATCACCAGCGCCAGCCCCGCGACGCGGCGTGTCAGCTCCATGATCAACGCGGCCCCGGCGACGGCGGCGAGCGAGATGCCGATGGGGGCAAAGGGCGTGCCGGTGGAATTGCGCATCAGCGTGCCGTAGATCGTGATCAGGTAGGCGGCGACGGCAAAGCCGCAGACCGCAAGCACCAGATCGGGTTCGGAAAACCGCGCGCGCCCGCGCTTGTGAAACCAGGACAGCACGATCCCGCCCGCTGTCGCCACCAAGAGCGGTGCGCCATAGAGCCAGGTCTCGTTGAACTTGATCGTCTCGTCTATGCCGTTCCACATGGTGCCATTGGCGATTTCGACCGAGAACGAGAGGGCCATGCCCAGGGCAAAGAGCGCGGGCGCCATCAGCGCATAGCCGAGATAGCCAAGCATCGGGGTCTCGGCACTTGCCTCCTGGGCAAAGCCCCGGCCGGAAAAGAGGATGAAGCCCAGCGCGAGCGCGCCGGCCACGTGGACGATACGGAAGTTCCAGGTTTCCATCGGGAAGGTTGGCAGGAAGGGCAGGGAGACGCCGGTCCAGTCAGAGATCGACAGCCCGTTCAGCGCCGCCATGTGAAAAGCGGCATAGAGCGTCGCCAGCACGGAAACGATGACAAAGCTGCGCCCTTCGAATGTGCGCCGGTTGGATTCGACCGGTTCGTCATCGACGCCTTCGGCGATGACTTGGTCTGTCGGCTGGCTTTGTGCGTCGGCCATTGGTCCACCCTCCCGGAAGCTCTGGACATATGGCGGTAAAGGTCTTGTGATTGCAACGAAATTGGTTGTGATCGAATGGCGCAGCCAGAGGGGAAAAGGGCGGACTGTGGGCGCCCTTCATGCGGTTGGCGAGAGGGAAGCTTCGGTTGCTCTCACGCACCTGAACTCCAAGGGACCGCGGGTGTGGCAGATGGCCTGGAAATCTTCTCAGTGGAGCCTTATGCGGCGCTCGATAGATATCGTAATGAAGGGCAGGTTTGCGGACCTTGCTGGCTTCTGTTCTCGCCTGTGGAACGGCAGCTAAGCGCAGCTTGCGATAACGCGTATTTCTACGACCGCGCCAGGTCTTCTTAGTGAGGCAACCTCCACCGCTGTCCAAGCTGGGAAGGGTTCTGAAACGTATTCACATCGAATCTCATTGAAAAGGTCGAAATGGTCTTGAATCCCAACATGGTAGGTTGTCATTTCGATGATTGCGTCATGGCCCAATCCTGCCTCCGCCAAAACAGAGCCGATCTTGTCAAAGGCAGAGCGCACTTGGTCTTCGACACCTTCTGGCATTGAGCCATCCGGGCGGCTACCCGTCACGCCAGTTAGGAAAACATGATCACCCGATATTATGCCTGGTGAAACTTTGATCTGTGCAGCCGCATCTTCTGAACCGGGCGGAAAGAGTGCCTTCTTCTTTCTGACATCCCACATCTCAAGATTAACAAAGAATGACGTATCGCTACAAAACACTCAAAGGCCATTTCGCAGCGACATCCGACTTTCGGTCAAGGTGCGGCCTCAAGGTCCATAGATGTTATCCTCCAGGTTCGCAGTCAGGAAGTACCTGCCAATCGTTACGATATGCAATCTGATGCTTCGCTGGATCGTGTTTGCTGAGGGTTCAACGCTACCAACCGCCAAACCAAAAAAGGGCGTCCCGAAGGACGCCCTTTGCACCGACTGAGAACGAGGGCTCAGCAGCTGTAGTACATCTTGAATTCCATCGGGTGGGGCGTGTGCTCGTAGGCGTAGATCTCTTCCCACTTGAGCTCCATGTACCCTTCGATCTGGTCCTTGGTGAAGACGTCACCGGCCAGGAGGAAGTCCATGTCGGCCTCCAGCTCTTCCATGGCTTCGCGCAGGGACGCGCAGACCGTTGGGATGCCTTCCAGCTCTTCTGGCGGCAGGTCGTAGAGGTCTTTGTCCATGGCTTCGCCGGGATCGATCTTGTTCTGGATGCCGTCGAGGCCGGCCATCAGAAGGGCCGAGAAGCAGAGATAGGGGTTTGCCGACGGATCGGGGAAGCGGGCTTCGACACGCTTGGCCTTGGGGCTTTCCGTCCACGGGATCCGCACGCAGCCCGACCGGTTGCGGGCCGAGTAGGCGCGCAGAACCGGTGCTTCAAAGCCCGGGATCAGGCGCTTGTAGCTGTTGGTCGACGGGTTGGTGAAGGCGTTGAGCGCCTTCGCGTGCTTGAGGATGCCGCCGATGTAGTAGAGCGCTTCCTGACTCAGGTCGGCGTATTTGTCGCCGGCGAAGAGCGGTTTGTTATCCTTCCAGATCGACATGTTGACGTGCATGCCGGTGCCGTTGTCGCCCGCGATGGGTTTGGGCATGAAGGTGGCCGATTTGCCGTAGGCGTGCGCGACCGAGTGGATCACGTACTTGTACTTTTGCAGGTGGTCGCCCTGATCGGTCAGCGATGAGAAGATCAGGCCCAGCTCGTGCTGACAGCTCGCCACTTCGTGGTGGTGCTTGTCGACCTTCATGCCGATGCGCTTCATCGTCGACAGCATTTCCGAGCGGATGTCCTGGCCGTCATCGACCGGGGGCACCGGGAAGTAGCCGCCCTTGACGCCGGGGCGATGGCCCATGTTGCCCATCTCGTACTCGGTGTCGGTGTTCCACGAGGCGTCGAGCGCGTCGACCTCGTAAGAGACCTTGTTCATCTCGGTGGAATAGCGAACGTCATCGAACAGGAAGAACTCGGCCTCGGGGCCAAAGTAGGAGACGTCGCCGATGCCGCTGGCCTTCAGGTAGGCTTCGGCTTTCTCGGCGGTGCCGCGCGGGTCGCGTTCGTAGGCTTCGCCGGTGTCGGGCTCGAGGATCGAGCAGTGCACGGCAAGCGTTTTTTCAGCGTAGAACGGATCCATATAGGCCGAAGACGTGTCGGGCATCAGTTTCATGTCCGACTGATCGATCGACTTCCAGCCCGCGATGGACGAGCCGTCGAACATGAAGCCCTCGTCAAGGAAGTCTTCGTCCACCTGATCCGACATGACGGTGACGTGCTGCAGCTTGCCGCGCGGGTCGGTGAAGCGGATGTCGACGTATTCGACCTCCTCGTCTTTGATCGTCTTGAGAACGTCTGCTTTACTCATGTTCGACCTTCTTCCTTGATGAGTTTGTTGATGTTGTCTGTCCGGGGATTTTCCCGGCTCCCTGAATTGTCTTAGAGCGCGTCGCCGCCGGTCTCGCCCGTGCGGATGCGCAGCGCGTCGTCGATGGGGGACACGAAAATCTTGCCGTCGCCGATCTTGTCGGTCTTTGCGGCCCCGACGATGGCCGCGATCGCGGGTTCGACCTGGTCATCTTCGAGCACGACCTCGATTTTGACTTTCGGAAGGAAATCAACGACATACTCGGCGCCGCGGTAAAGCTCGGTATGGCCCTTCTGGCGGCCAAATCCCTTGACCTCGAGTACGGAAAGCCCTTGTACGCCAATCTCTTGGAGGGCTTCTTTCACCTCATCGAGTTTGAACGGTTTGATGATCGCCTCGACTTTTTTCATGGGTCTTCGACTCCCCCCGTGGTTTCTTGGCGGTGAGACCACTTCTCACCGACAGTGCCAATTCGCTAGGGTTTCGGCGGACCGTGGCCTGCGGCGAATCCCTCAGTGCTGCCTAATATTTGTGCGCAACGCCTGATGAGCAAGCAAACTATGAACGAAGGTGCGACCCGATGACCGAATTGCTGACGGCGGCGCAAATGCGGGCGATCGAGCAGGCGGCAATTGAGAGCGGTGCGGTCACCGGGCTTGAGTTGATGGAGCGGGCCGGGCGGGGCGTCGTCGAGGCGATTTTCGAGGAATGGCCAGAGCTTGCGAAGACATCGCATCGCGCCGTGGTGCTGTGCGGGCCGGGGAACAATGGCGGCGACGGGTTCGTCGTGGCGCGGCTCTTGAAGGAGTGGGGGTGGGAGGTGGAGGTGTTCCTCTATGGCGACCCCGACAAGTTGCCACTGGATGCACGGGTAAATTACGAGCGGTGGGGGGAGATGGGGGTGGTTGCCGCATTACCGAACAACATCTCCAGTTGGAGCTACGATCTGATCGTCGATGCCTTGTTCGGCACCGGCCTGCGACGCGGGCTGTCCTTCGAGGACAGGTTTGGCAACTTGTTGCCGGAATGGGACTTGCGCTCCGAGGATGGATGCCCGCGCATCGTCGCCATCGATGTCCCATCTGGGCTCTGTAGCGATAGCGGAAAGAGTTTAGAGGGCGATTGTCTTTGGGCCGACCTAACGGTTTCTTTTCACACGCATAAGGTGGGGCATCACCTTGCCACGGGGCCATTTTGCAGCGGTAAGGTGGTGCGGGCCGATATTGGCCTGAAACACAAAGCAACAGAACTGGTCCTAGAACCGTACATGCACGTGAGACCGGCTCAAGTCGCTGCGGAGTCTATGGTGAAGCACATAGTTCGCTCCGGCTATTACCCGAAAGATGATCCATTTGGGCGGCCGACCCACAAATACACCCACGGCCACGCCCTCATCCTCTCGGGTGGCCCTGGCAAAGGCGGCGCTGCCCGGCTTGCTGCCAGGGGCGCACTGCGGATTGGGGCCGGGCTCGTCACCGTGGGCTGTCCGCCAGACGCGCTAACGGAAACGGCGGCGCGGCTTGATGCGATCATGTGCCGGGCGATGGCCGACGCGGATGCTCTAGCACGGACCTTGGAGGATGAGCGGTTGAATGCCCTGTGCCTCGGCCCGGGGCTTGGCGTCGGCGAGGAGACGCGGGGTTTGGTGGCCTCCGTGCTGGCGACCCGGCGGGCCACCGTGCTCGACGCCGATGCACTTACTTCCTTTGCCGACACACCGCAGGCCCTCTTTGACCTGCTGCACCCGCGCTGTGTCCTGACGCCCCACGCGGGCGAGTTCGCGCGCCTCTTCCCCGACATCGCCGCCAAGCTCTCCGCGCCAGCCGACACCGGCCCCGCCTATTCCAAGGTCGACGCCACCCGAGCCGCCGCCGCGCGCGCCGGGTGCATCGTGCTCTATAAGGGCGCGGATACGGTGATCGCCGATACCGTTGGCCGCGCCGCGATCAACTCGGCCCAGTACGATCGCGCCGCACCTTGGCTGGCCACCGCGGGCTCGGGCGATGTCCTCGCGGGGTTCATCACCGGCCTTCTCGCGCGCGGGTTTGATCCGATGCAGGCGGCAGAGACGGCGGCTTGGTTGCATGTCGCATGCGCGCTGGAGTTCGGGCCGGGGCTGATCGCGGAGGACCTGCCGGAGACACTGCCTGCAGTGTTTCGTAAGCTGCGCCTCTAGGCCGCCACCAAGGCGCTTTCCCAGGCGCGCAGGGCAAGTCGTACGCCGTGCCAACGCTCTGGCAATGCAAGCTCCGGGAAAAGCGCCAGAAGCTCGGCCCGCACGGGAGCCTCAAGCGCGCCCATGCCCTGCGCGCCGGGGTAAAAGCTCTCGGTCAAAAGCCCGTTGGCGGTGATCACCTCGTGGCGGTCAAACATCAGATGCAGGTAGCGCACGGGCGCGAGGCCATGGTCGATCCGCACCGCCTGGCCGTCCACCAGGTGCCGCGCCGGGATCAACACCTCCCGCGCACCCGCGATCAACTCTGCCCGCCATCCGCCTCACCGTGAACTACTATATGGAACACCAAGAGACGCGCATCCGTGTGTCTGTTCCAGACATGGCGTTCGAGCATCGGGTCGACGAATACGAAATGAGGATGTGGCGTTGAAACAGCAACAGCTCGAGATCACACTCCGAAAATGCCACGAGCTCATGAAGCGCACGCTGAAGGACCACAGCTACTCGCTCGATGCAAACCGCACCATTGACTTCATGGAAGGCATTGAGGAGATAGAGGCGGTTCTGGAAATGAACGACGCGGGCGTGGCGAAATTGGTAGACGCAGTAGGTTTAGGTCCTGCCGCCGCAAGGCGTGGGGGTTCAAGTCCCTCCGCCCGCACCACCCCATCCACAGCAGAGCTACTGGACGCGTTCAGTGATTTCATCGAAGGACTGGACGGTACGTCCGCGCTGATCAGCGGGTGGGTTGACTTCGACCGGGCCGCGCTCAATCTCGCGTCACCAGACGGTGACATGACGGTGACGCAGGTCACCAATCAGTGACATGGACCGGCTCAGGCCCCAGTAAAACAAGGGGTCAACGATATGCCACCCCATTTAGGTTCTGGCGCCGCAAGGCGTGGGGGTTCAAGTCCCTCCACCCGCACCAGGATATTGTGAAAAATTGAATTTTATCAATATTTTGTTGATATTTAGGTATTTTGTATCCACCCCGAGAACCACCCTACCACTGCTTTTCCCGATAATTGTGTTGCCTGTGATCGGTTTGGTCACGAGACCAATTGTTCTTGCGCACCGCGGGTTCCTGGGCGACCGTCTGCGCGGGTCTATCAACACTTCAATATCGGCTTTGACAGGGGCAAGAAGCTCGTCGTGGTCGACATCTACAAGCAATGCGACCTTCCGAAGGATCGCCTCTGCGGTCGTGGCCTGTGTTTCCGACAGCTGCTTCTTGGCTTTGTTCAAAGCGTCATGGGCCTCACCAACACTGCTCTCATGGAAGTCTTTCGAAGACTTGCTGCCAATCCCATCGTTCTCTTCCAGCTGATTGAAGGCATGCAGCATCAGGTTGAGCCTCTTCTGGGCGAGGCGTGTTTCTTCGAGGGCTTCGGATATGGACATGTCGGGTTCTCCTTTCACTTGAGTGTCGCCTCAGTACTGTGAGGCCCAACGAGTTGAGGTGAGAAGATACACATGGTATGTAACTACAAGCACTTCATGTGTCAACACATGGTGTGTATAAAGATACAATTGAGGTGAGAATGGCGCCGTTGACCAAAGAGCAAACCAAGGCCGCACGAGACTTATTGAGCTGGCGGTCAGCCGATTTAAGTGAAAGGGCTGGCATATCTTCCGACACACTGCGCAGCTTCGAAAGTGGGCGTACCAACAACCTGAGCTCGCCAAATGAGCACGCGGTGCGGGAAGCGCTAGAGAACGCTGGAATTCAGTTCCTCAAGTCTGGCGAAGTCGCCAAAGGTGACGGTGTCGCGCTCAAGGATGATGGCTGAGCGGAGCTGACGGTCGGCAATGCGGGACAATGCACATACTCCCCAGCTGACGTTTCTCGTGAACCCCACACAGGCTTGCGATGGGCAAGGGTCCACTGCCCGCGACGGAAGTCGCAGATGACTGCGTAAGTTGCTTCTGATGAGGGGTTACAAATGAAAAAAACTACCGTCCTTTCTACGTCGCTACTCGTTGCGCTCTTGGCCTTCTACGCGTGGCATACGCCCTTGAGAGGCCCTTTGACCGATGCCGAGGTCGACGCCTTCATAGCGACGCAAGCCGAAACTGTGGGCACGACATGGACCGATGTAAGCGCGTTCGAGGCTTTTCTACGAAGCGATGACGGTCGCCCTTTTGTAATGATCAATCTCATGGAGTATCGCGAAACCGCAGAGTACCCTGAGGGGTACGTGATGGATGCAGATATGACCGGAGCGGAGGCGGGAACGCTCTATGGCCAGTCTGTCGTTTTGCAGCTCTTGATGCGGGGAAGCTACCCTGTGGCACGCGCAGAACGACACAACACAATCATTAATTCCGTGGATCAGACTGCCGGTGAATTCGACTCATTTGCAATGGTTCGCTACCGCAGCCGGAGAGACTTGATTGATATGCTCAGCAGCGATGCTTTCCAGTCTGCCGAAGTTCACAAATGGGCCTCGCTGGAAAACACACTTGTTGCACCATCCAGAAACTCGGTTTCATTCAGGTTCGTTCCATTTGTTCCCCTTTTTCTGCTTGTGGGCATTGGCGTGGTCTTTGGCATGTTGCTTCGCGGAAGGCGGGGGAGCTGAGGTTGTCCAGTTCCTCGGTGCTGGCGCTCTTGCAAAGGGGCTGGGTATAGCTCTGAAGACTAACTGCTGACTGGCGGTGAGCGTTTGGTTTGCGGACAAAGCTTCCGTACGTGACAGCTAGATCAAGGTCGGCTTTGAATGCTCAAGAGGTAGTCCACTAAGGTCTCTTCCCAAAGCAATGGCCACCACAGCACCCAATGCCCGGTATTGAACCCTGGCACTGAAACGACGTGAAAATCGCTTTGAGCACCCACTTCGTCAATTTGCGCAAGGTTCGCTTTGGTATGATCGGTGCTGTAGAGAGGATCATCGTCACCATATATCGACAGGACGGTGCCTTCAAAACCGCTGATCCGGCGAAAGAGCGTCGGATTTATTTCAGGGCCACTGGGGGTTTCGGCCGTCCAACCGCCGGCGAAGTTAATCACGCCAGCCGCATCCTCGGGTTGATCCCCGGCCTGCATCAGCGCAAGTACGCCACCGCGCGAAAACCCAGAAAAAAGGACCGCAGCATCGCTCACATCGGGGCGTTCTCGAAGCGCCGCGAGTGCCGCATTTGCGTCGATAAGGGCTCGCTCAGCTCCAGGCAAGGATAGGTGTGCTTCGGTCGAATAGCCTTGCGACCGATCCTTGGAGAAGCCCTCATCATAAAGTCCGTCGGACTGGGCGCGACCCCGCCGCTGAGGAAATGCCACAATCCAACCATGGGTATTAAGGATGTCGGCAAACCAGTCGTTGGTGAAGAACAACTCAAAGTCGCGTTCGTTTGTCCCAAGCCCCGTTGATCCATGGTGAACAAGGGCCAGGGGAAACGGGCCATCGCCATCGGGAACATATATAGCGACGGCCAGCTCTATTGCTTCGCCGTCTTCTATGATGTCTGTCAGCAGAAACTCGCGTTGGCCAATCTGAAACCAATCGTCAGTCGGTGTTGCGAGTACCTCAGATAGGTCTTGGCGTTCCAAAACCGCGAAGCGATCCTCGGTTGGGAAAATTCCACGCAACCGTCCTGTGTCCGAGAGTGTGTAGCGTGCGGCAAAGCCCTCATCGGCGAAAACTAACGTGCCGTTCTCGTCGCGAGCCTTGTCGCGTAGCCAATTACCACCGCCGTATTGGCCACGGCCCACCGAATAGACAATGTCATACAATCCTTCCTCATCGATGCCTTCCACAACTAAGATATGGCTTCGCCAAGAATCCCATGTGCCCGTCCACACACCAATGAAAGGCGAGTTCTCCTCTTCACTAATCGCTATGTCGACTGGCAGGGGTGCGTCGCCAATCATAATCGTTTCGTCCGCCCAAGCCTGAGCTGTAAGGCAAATCGCGAGAGTAACAGCGATTAGGGCGCGCATAAACAATCTCCATCTTCACTGGGTTGGTCTTGATTGATTGCATTAAAGCACGGGTTGCTCTCATGCGCGACGGACGCCTTCCAAGGCACCACCAGACCTGTCATTCGCCGCAAGACAGTAGTCTGGCACTTTGGGCTCAAAGCCGACATTTGCTGTGCTTGCTCGCAGGCAAGAAGGGTCCAACCTGGGCTAGGCGGACGAAGCGGACGTTTATCAAGGCCGCTCCCGTGGTTGCTTTTTGTTGTCTCTTAAGAAAGCCGCCTTGTCCGGTATGCGGTGTGGCTCTGTGAAGAAATGGCGCCACACGTCTGCAACATGGTCTGAGAGACCATCACCAAAGGCCGAGTTCCGCTCTGCCCGCCGGTCCGCGCCAAATGACGCCTGGTCGGTGCTAAAAACTGCGGGTTGATTTATGCGTTATGGTATAACATAGAAACAGCGCGTCACAGCCAGCGCCGCCGTTCCCGGACGGTCACTAGTTTTTTCACAATCCCCGTTGGCACCATCAACGCGCGGGTGCCGCATAGCCCGGATGATACATCCTAGCCCACAAGTTTCCGTTTCGTTTGCCACGCACAGGATGGCCTTGAAGGAGTGTCGGCACGCATGATTTCCCAAGACGACCTTCGCTTTCCAGACCACCTAAGCGTCGCCATTGTTGGAGCAGGACCTGCCGGGCTCGGCGTGGCGCGGGTGCTGCGCGACCTGGCAATTCCAGATGTCTGGGTGCTGGAACGCGGTCAAATCGGGCAGAGTTTTCGAGACTGGCCAAAGGAAACACGTCTTCTGACCCCGTCGTTTCCTGGCAATGTCTTCGGCATGACGGATCTAAACGCAATTGGCTTTGATAGCTCGCCCGGATGGGCGCTACGCAGAGAGCATCCAAGCGGCCAAGACTATGCCGCTTACCTCAGCCACGCGGCGGAGGCGTTTAATCTGAACGTCCAGTGTGAAATCCAAGTTCTCTCAATCGAGCCTATCGACAACGGCTTTACACTAGACACCAATCGCGGCCGCTTCACTGCGGATTTCGTGATCTGGGCCTGCGGTCATTTCGGTTCGCCAACCGATGCGGGTCTGCCCGGAGCGGAGCTTGGGCGCCACTACGGCAGTATCAGCGACTGGGATGAGATCAAGGAAGATGAGGTCTATGTCATCGGGGGCTACGAAAGCGGGATCGATGCGGCGATAGGCCTCGCGCAGAAGGGCAAGGATGTCATCGTGCTCGACCGTGGTGCGCCCTGGCTTGATGGGGATAAAGACCCGAGCCGCGCACTGTCCCCCTATACCCAACAAAGGCTCGACACGTTTCGCCAATACCTGTCGATCACGCTTTTACCCGACGTGGATGTCGTCGGGCTTGAGAAAGAACAAAACGGCGTACACGTGTTGGCGGGCGACGGTCGGTCTTGGCTTGCAGATGGGCCTCCGGTCCTTGCGACCGGCTTTTTGGGCGGAACCAAGAGGGTGTCGGATTGGTTTGACTACGGTCAAGACGGTGTCCCGTTGTTGACGCAGCAGGACGAATCCACCGCGATGCCGGGGCTGTTCCTTGTGGGGCCGGAAGTGTCTCACCAGGGGCACCTCTTTTGTTTCATATACAAGTTCCGTCAGCGTTTTGCGGTGGTGGCCCGAGCGATTGCCGCTCGGATGGGCGCAGATACCGAACTTCTCGAGGTTTATCGCGAAAACAACATGTTCTTCAATAATTTGACCTGTTGTGACGATGACAAATGCCTGTGCTGAGCAACACAAAGGGCCTGAGAATTTGAGCACTCAAGACCACATGCTGTCGGACGTCAGAAACGACGCGCGTGCGCCTGTGACTGCAGCAACCCTGTTTCTGTGCGCCATAGTCTTGGGCGCCATCCTCGGGGCATTGGCGCCGGTATCTGCAGAGACGTTGTCGCAAGGCATCGACCTGACGCTCCTAGCAATGATTTTTTTGCTGTTCTTCGAATTGCGCCCAAGCGCAGTCTTAAATGCCTTCGGCAACATCAGATTTCTTGGGCTCGCTTGGACCGCGAACTTCCTAATCATCCCCGCCATCGGGTTCGGCATCGCGACCCTGGTTTTTTCCGGTGAGGCTCTGCTGTTTGCCGGGCTGATGATCTATTTCCTCGCCCCATGCACCGATTGGTTTCTGGGCTTTACTCGGATGGCAAACGGCGACACCGAGCTGGGTGCAGCCCTGATCCCGGTGAACATCATCACCCAGCTTCTTCTGTTTCCGCTTTGGCTGTGGGGGATCTCTGTGTCAGCGGGCCTGGTCGACCTTGCAGCCATGCCCGCCCTGCTATTGCAATGGTTCGTCATCCCCTTGGCGGCCGCCCAAGCGGTGCGATTTCTGGTGGGTAATTTGCTGCCAGTTGCAGCGTGCGACTGGACCTTGTCGTGGATCAGTCACGTCGTGCCCTTTGTGCTAGCCATTCTCATCTTCCAGATATTTGCCGTCCACATCGGCACCATCGCGGCGCATCTGAACATGGTCTTACTTGTGGCGTTTGCTGTCTGTTTGTTCTTCGTCGCAACCTTGTTGGTGGGCGAGGTTCTCGCGCGGTTTGCTCGTTTGACCCACCCGCAGCGGACTCTTCTATCGATGACCATGGCGGCACGAAATGCGCCGTTGATGCTAGCCCTCACGGCCGTAGCAGTCCCAGATCAACCGCTGATTTCGGCGGTCATAGTAGCGGGCATGCTGGTGGAAATCCCGCTTCTGACGGCGCTGAAACAGGTCATGCTTAAACGTAGCCGAGGAGGGTTAAACGCCCATGTCATTCGTGCCAACCGATTATGAAGAGTGGAAGCATTGCATTACCGTCAAGTGTGAGATCCCGCTGACGCAGTCTTATGTTTCCGAGCGGATTGCCGCGCTGAACAACCACGCCGATTACCAAACGCAAAAATTCATTGAGCGGTGGGGTCAAGCGCATCATGCGCGCACCGTAGCGTGGTTCGAGCAGGCCGCAAAAGAACTCGCGTCGGAATAGAGCTTACTGGGCGCGCAAGGCCGCCACGGGTTTTGGTCGAGAGTCGGCCAGTTCTTCGCCCGCTTTCCGCTCGACGCAGCCGTTCGGTGTCGTGAAAGCATCGGTCACTTTGGGCTCGTTGTTGACATTGATCACTGTCCGTCCAGGTCTCCAAGACTTGCGAACAACGCGTCTACCGAGAGTGCAAATTGCTGAATTAGCTCGTCAACGTCTAGCCCGGCATCGGCCATGGCCAACCTGAACTCGTCATCACTCATGGACAGCAAACGCTCCGGATCACGCTCCGCCAGGTCGAAAATCCAATGTTGATCCAAAAACAAACCTGCCATTGCTGTAGGCGCTAGTTAGGCCGCCCCGAGGCTTTCCAAGGAGCGGCCCGTTCCCTTCGCCATCGGCTTTTGGCTTTTTGAATGCCTTCCAGTTCCCTAGTGCCGTGATGGTCAGACAGGGTGGCCGATGATGCACGCGCCACGTGACTTGCCAAAAAAAGGTCACCGACCCCGAGAGGTCGGTGGGCTCTAGGCCTAGGAGACAAGGGAACAAACTGTCACCCTTCAGAGAAGCTAGCTAAAGAAGTATGACAAACAAGCAGTGATCTTGCCGCCTGTGGACTGTCCGCACAGTCTTCCACAGCTTATTCGGAAGGGCCTGGTTATTGGGCGTTCTATGCTTGTCGAAGCGGCAACTCACGTGTTCGACCGCGACAAGACTTAGCGCTTAAGCCTCTTAGGCAGTTCTCGCCAAAAAAAATCTATCACCGCCCTCATCTCAGTTCTCTCGCGCGCAGTTGCGCGAAACAGAAGCCAAATGTCTGCGCGCATCTTGAATGACTCTTCAAGTATGCGCTGCGTCCCTGACAAACCCGCGGCGCGGTAACTTGGCAGCGGCAGGATTCCAAAACCATTCAACATTGCGTCGATTTGATTCAACGAACTGTTTGACGAAAAAGCCACCGTCGCTTTGGGCGCCAGGTCGCGCAGCTGCTTCGCCTGGGGCAGGTTTGAAATCTCGCCTGTGCTCTCAATTATTGAGTGAGATTGAAGGTCCTCGACGGACAATACTTGCCCGCAGCGCCCGAGGTAACTCTGGTGCGCGTACAGTCCAAACTCTATTTGACCCACTGCTCGACCATGCAGCTGGTCATCTGTTGGATCACCAACTCGGATGGCGATGTCTGCCTCGCTATGACGAAGGTCGGACATCCGCGTTCCCGAGATTAGATCAATGTGGGTTCGAGGGTGACTGAGATGGAAATCAGACAGCAATTCGAAGAGCACCACATGCGCGAAGCCTTCTGACACTGCCAACCTAATCCGGGTTGCCTTACCTACCTCATCGACGCGAGCATTCAACTCGATAAGAGCAGCTTGCTGTTCAAGAACCCTCGCTTGCTCGCAAACGCGCCGTCCGGATTCTGAGAGCGTTGCCCCGTCTGGCGACAACGTAATGAGTTTGACGCCAAGTTCCTGGGACAGAACAGAAAGTCGTCTGCCAACCGTCGGTTGACTTACATTTAAGCGACGTGCTGCCGCTGCCAGACTACCAGTTGCCTCAACAGCAAGAAGGTAGCGGTAATCGTTCCAATTGAGCATACGCCCATCACTACATTTTTGTAATCAGGATTTCAAATATGTCTATTTTTGTTGATGCCCGCAGCCGTTAACTCGTGGCGGGCGGAACCCCCGTCACCTCGTTACCGGAAGCTATCCGTGCTGTTGAGAAGGATGAAACCAATGTCACAGTTTGAGAATGCAACACGCCACTCTCCGCTGGAGCGCTGGATCTCTCGCGCAAAGGTCCGCGAGTTGTTCGTGACCGTTTTCGACTGGCTGAGGGACGTGCGTAGTGACTACTCCGCAATAAGCGAACTAAGTCGCATGAGCGATCACGAACTCGCCGACATTGGCCTTAGCCGTTCCGATTTGACTCTCGATGGGCTGGCCGTTGCTGGGGCGAAACGCGCTATATCTCAAGAAGCCATCTCAAAAGAGAAATCTACGGGTCGGAGACCGACAGAGGCGAAACAACATGGAACTCACTATTGAAAACGCCGGTCCCTACACTTGCGTCAGGTTGTATGGACGATTGGACAGCCGGGGTTCCGCCTCAATCTACGATGCGGTAGTTGAGTTAGGTTCGCTTGGCCCCGGTAACGTCATTCTGCAGATGGAAATGGTAACGCATGCGACGCGGGCCGGTTGCCGAGCAATCTTTGTTGCAGCCAGAATGCTGAACGCAAGGGCAAGGGCCCCGCTATGGATTTGCGACGCATCACCAGAGGTGCAGTCTATGCTTTTGGGAGCAGGGCACGATCACTTACTCCGGGTGAACAAACACTCGCTAGTGGATACTCTTCGCGCAGCGTGAGCCTAAAGGGACTTGGTAAGCAAGACCCAGTGCTCGGTCTCGGTTTCCCAGCCGTTCTTCAAGCAAGGTGCCGTTGCGCGTTCCATGTATCCCTTGCGTTCGTAGAGGCGGCGCGCACCGGCATTGTTGCTCGCCACGATGACGCTCATTTGCGGTGAGCCAGTGCTGCGCCCAATCTCATCGGCGACATCAAGCAAGAGTGAGCCAAAGCCTTTTCCGCGTTGCTCCGGATAGCTGGCCAACACGTTGACATACCAACTGTCG
>JBCCWO010000012.1:0-94316 GCA_039193455.1 Pseudomonadota bacterium | reverse complement strand
GGCGCGCAGACTTTCGCTATGTAACCAGTTTCATCGTGCATGTAACCGGTTACGCGAGTCAACGTTCTGGCTTAGTCTCGCGACTAAGATGCTTAGTCCGATCAAAAAACGATCCAATTTACGGGATGTTGCCACGCGATCAGGCGTGTCGGTCGCGACGGTCAGCCGTGTTCTGAATACCCCTGACAAAGTCACGACCGAGACACGCACCCGAGTCGAGCAAGCCATCTTCGATTTGAAGTTCGTCCCGTCCGCTGCTGCGCGCGCGATGAACCGTGGCAATTCCGGTATCGTTGCTGCACTGCTGCCAACCCTTGACAACGCAATCTACGCGCGCGTGGTCAACGGATTGGAGACACGTTTCAGAACCGACGGCCTGTCCCTCATCGTCGCGCAAACAGGCGACGCCCCGGACGTGGAACTGAACCGTGCCAGGAAAATGATAGACATCGGAGCAGAAGCGCTCATCGTGGTTGGCGTCACGCACGATGCCGGCCTTTACGACCTGATTGAAAGGACGCAACGCCCGGTCGTAGCCATATCGTACTATGATGAAGCCAGCAGCCTTCCAACGATCGGCTATGACAACTGGGAAGCCGCCTCGGTTGCCGCCCGACACTTTGCGGGTCTCGGGCACAGGCATGTCGGCGTTTTGCATGGACCCGTTGCTGGCAATGACCGCACAGAGCGGCGCCTGAAGGCACTTGCAGACCAGGACTTTGGAATAGAGTTTACCCTCTTTGAGATTGAAGTCTCGATGGCAGGCGGTCTGGACGGCATAGATCGCCTCCGACGCGCGCATCCTGAGATCACCGCGGCCCTGTGCTTCTCTGATGTCATCGCACACGGAGCCTTGCACAGGCTGAACGCCCTGCAAATCCGGGTTCCCAATGAGTTCTCGATCATGGGTATCGAGAACCTGCCCGGATCGGAGTTCACATACCCACAGCTCACAAGCGTAAGGCTAAGCGTTGAGCGGATGGGCGAGATGTCTGCAAGCGCGATCATATCCTGGTTAAGGACCGAAAAACGACCTCCATCTGTAAACCTACCTGTAGAATTGGTCCCACGCGGTTCGACAGCACAGGCTCCAAGCGTACCTGTCGCATAAGCCAAGACACGCCGGAGGAGACGGGTCGAAAGGCCCAACTTCGGCCGCTTGGGCACGGCGTCCTTCGTATGTGTGCAGAGGTTTTCGCAAAAAGTGGCCGCTGCCATTCGCAATACCTGAACGGGAAGAACAGCGTTTCGGCGTTGCGCGCTCTAAAAGAAGAGTTTTGCTTCCCGGTTATCGCGCGTGTCGCAGTTCGGGTCCCTTTTAGCGCCGAGGCATCAAGTGGCAGCGCAGCCAAGGACCCGATGTTGGCGCACCTTGAATGTCCGTTTCCAACTTTTCGACACGGATTGCTTGCGCTGACCGCGAAGGTCCGCTTCCCGCCCATTTCGAGCCGAGAGGCCGCTCTTTCCACTGGACTTCCCGTACACCGCAAGCCTGTGTCGGACCCATGGAGCCGAAGCCCGATATCGCCGAGTTATTCGCTGACCTGACGGCCCGTTGCGAGAACGCGGCGGGCTTGGCTGCGGAAGGGCAATCGGCGGCCCTCGGCGCTCTGGCGGGGGCAAACTTGGTGCGTGCCATCCGTCCGCACGTAGCTGCGGCATCAGACATCCTCGACCGTATCGAACAGGAGCTAGAGACGCCCAGGGCCTGAGGATTCAGAGCTCAAACATCCGCGCCCGGAACTCCGGGCTTGTCTCGGTGGGGGCGATCCCCGCGACCAGAGGAGATTAGGATGACCAAAGCCATCGAGAGCACTCAAGCAATAGTACCAAAGAAGCGGGATGCGAAGGCCAAGAAGACACGCCTGCGCGAGATGCTCGCCCGCAAGCGAGGCGCGTCTGCGCCCGCTGGCACACGACTGCTCAAGTATTGGGGTGGAGAGACCCATGAGGTCGTGGTGACGACCGACGGTGCTCTTTGGAACGGCCATGCCTACGGCTCCCTTTCGGCCGTCGCCCGTGCCATGACCGGAACCCGGCGCAATGGACCGCGCTTCTTCGGTCTGCGGGAAGAGCGCACGCCATGATCCGCCAGCGCTGCGCGATCTACACCCGCAAATCCACCGAAGAGGGATTAGAGCAGGACTTCAATTCGCTTGATGCCCAGCGGGAGGCCTGCAGTGCCTACATCACCAGCCAAAAGCATGAGGGGTGGACGGAGCTCTCGGATCGCTACTACGACGGCGGTTTCTCGGGCGGGTCGATGGAACGACCAGCGCTGGAGAAGCTCCTGGCGGACATCCAGGCCGGGCGGATCGATATCGTTGTCGTCTACAAGGTCGATCGCCTCACCCGCGCACTGTCGGACTTTGCCAAGATTGTGGAGATCTTCGATGGGGCAGGTGTGTCCTTTGTTTCGGTGACCCAGGCCTTCAACACAACAACCTCCATGGGGCGCCTGACGCTCAATGTTCTCTTGTCCTTTGCCCAGTTCGAGCGGGAGGTCACAGCGGAGCGGATCCGGGACAAGGTCGCCGCCTCGCGCAAGAAGGGTATGTGGATGGGCGGATCCGTGCCGTTCGGCTACGAAGCGCGAGACAAGGCGCTCCACGTCAACGAGGAGGAGTCGGCGGCCGTTCACACCATCTTCTCCGAGTATCTGCGCCTCGGATCGGTTCGTGCCCTTCGAGCCAGGCTTGCCGAACTCGGGATAGTCAGCAAGAGGCGCATAGATCGCCTCGGCCAGGTCACCGGTGGGAGACCCTTCTCACGCGGCGCGCTCTACCACCTCCTACGCAACCCACTCTACATCGGTAAAGCCCGCCACGGCACGAAGGTCTATGACGGGCTCCACGCCGCAATCATCGATCAGGCAACCTGGCAGGCCGTTCAGGCAAAGCTCGATGGCCAGGGCGGCGGACCCATTCCGGGCCCGCGGGGATCTGCGGCCCGATGGCTCGATGGCCGTCTTTTCGACGGAGAAGGGCGTGCCATGCGCACCACCTTTGCCACGAAGTCTGTGACCCGGAACGGTGTCCGCACATCGAAGCGCTACTGGTACTACACAAGCAAGACGGGCGATGGCAGAGATGATCGTCCCATACAGCGCCTACCCGCTGAAGCCACGGAGTCCCTTGTGGCATGCGCGATCGCGACGCAGCTGGCAGACCGCGATTGGCTGGTGGTCAAAGTGATGTCGCATTCGGACCATTATGACCTGCTGCCAGGCGTTCTTCAGAATGCCGCGGCACGCGTTGGAAGGCAAAAATACGTTGAGCATGATACGCGCTCGACCTGGCTCGACATAGTGCACCGCATTGATCATCTCGGTGGTAGGCTCTCGGCAACGCTTGATCTCGCAAGGCTTGGCGATGCGTCAACAGAACAGAACATGCTGATCACATTTGAGATCGAGGTCGATACACATCAGAAGGGCCGCGCGCATCCGATAGTGCTCACAGCGAAAGGTGCCCCCCGCAGGGATCCGGACCTGATCGCTCTCATCGCGGATGCACGGCGGTGGCGCAGCGCGTTGCTCTCTGGCTCAGCGCAAACTATCGCCGAGATCACCAAGCGCGAAGGCCTGCGCAAAGGTGCGGTCAGCCGCGTGTTGCAGCTGGCCTGGCTTGCGCCGGACATCTCAACCGCCATTCTCGAAGGTCGGCAGCCGAAGGACCTGACCGCGACGCGCCTGCGGTCTCTGACATCTCTCCCTCTTTCCTGGGAAGAGCAGCGTAGAGTGCTCGGTTTCGAGCCCAGCTAGGGGCGCCGATCCAATCACAAGACCTCACCGACAAACAGTCGACAGAGCATTTTGGTGGAAATCGGCCACTAGCGAGCGGAAAGCGGTCCGCAGAGCCAGTCCATGCGCGCTCGATATCCTGCAAGTCACGGAAATCAGGCCACAAGTCCGGCCGCTAAGACCTCACCCAGATTGAACGAGACTTAGTGGTGGGCGACCCTGGAATCGAACCAGGCGTGAGTCGCCTCGAGGGAGTTACAGTCCCCTGCCACACCTTGCGGCCTGTCGCCCACGAGCGGGGGGGATATCGCTGGGCCCCACAGCCGTCAAGGTGAAAACCGTTGCCGTGGATCTGTGATCCGGAAGGGGGTTGCGCTTGTCACAATGGCGCAGGCAGGGTGCGGGGCGCGGCGGAGGGCATTGATGAAAAAGCCGAAATGGGTCATCGAAAAAGAACAGGCGCGACGGGCGGCTGCGGCTGAAACTGTCTGGCTTTTCGGGCTGCACGCGGTGCGCGACGCGCTGCTTAACCCTGCGCGCGAGAAACTGCGGCTGGTTCTGACCCGCAACGCGGCGGATCGGCTGGGCGATGCGGTCGCACAGGGCGGGCTGACGCCCGAAATCGCCGATCCGCGCCGGTTCTCGGCGCCGTTGGACCCGGGTGCAGTGCATCAGGGCGCGGCGCTTGAGGTCAAGCCGCTGAATTGGGGCTCGCTGGAAGACGTGGTGTTGGGCGGAACCGGGCGTCCGCTTGTTGTTGCGCTCGATCGCGTGACGGACCCGCACAATGTCGGCGCAATTCTGCGCTCGGCCGAGGTGTTTGGCGCGCGGGCTTTGATCGCCCCGTCGCGCCACGCGGCGCCCGAAACCGGGGCGCTGGCCAAAACCGCGTCCGGCGCCCTCGAACGCCAGCCTTACCTGCGGGTGGGCAACCTGGCCAATGCGCTGGAGCAGTTGCGTGCCCTGGGCTTTGTTTTGCTTGGGCTCGACGGCACGGGTGAAACGACCCTTGAGGCAGCGCTGGGCGAGGCGGGCGATCGGCCTCTGGCGCTAGTGCTTGGGGCCGAGGGGCCGGGGCTTAGGCAAAAGACCAAAGAGACCTGCGACGCATTGGTGCGGATCGGCGCGGCCGGGGAATTTGGCTCGCTCAACGTTTCAAATGCGGCTGCAGTCGCCCTATATGCCTGTCAACGCACAGACTAGGAAACGCCATGCCCGCCCAGAAAATCGCCACCTGCTGTTATTGCGGCACGCGCGCCGCGCTGGTGCTGCGGGGGCGCGACCGGCACGAGCTGGCCTGTTCGAACTGCGGCGCGCCCTTGCACGACCTCAAGATGCTAAAGGCCGAACACCCGGGGCCGCGCACGTTGGTGACACCGACAAAGGCCCGCAAAACGGCGCCTCGGCCCGATTGGGACCAGGAAGACTGGAAGAAGAAACGCCGCAAGCCAAAGAAACGGCGCAAGAGCCTAGGGCGCAGGTTTTTGGAAGAGGCCTGGGATATCGTTGAGGATATCATCGACTGAACGCGGTTTTGTAACATTTCCTGACAGGTTTTGACGCTGCTTCACGCTTCCGTTGAGCGGGTTTCTTTGGGTGCGGTGCCGCAGCATCTATCCCCCATCGCACCCCATCAGCTCAAAGGAGCCACCCCATGATCACCCGCCGCACCGCCCTCAGCCTCATGGCGGCTGTCCCCGCCGCCGCCGTTCTGGCCAGCCGCGCCAGCGCCGCGACACCCCCGATCTACGCCGAAGATGGTATCGCCATCGACGGGACCGACCCCGTCGGCTATTTCACCGAAGGCCGCCCCGTCCCGGGTGATACGGCCATAACGCTGGACTGGAACGGCGCGACCTGGCGCTTTGCATCCACGGAAAGCCGCGCCATGTTCGAGGCCAACCCAGACGCCTACGCCCCGCAATATGGCGGCTACTGCGCCTTTGCGGTGGCCAACGGATACACCGCCTCGACAGATCCCGAGGCCTGGACCATCCACGAAGACAAGCTTTACCTGAACTTCTCGCGCCGGATCCGCCGCAGGTGGGAGCGTGACATCCCCGGCAACATCGCCAAAGGCGATGCAAACTGGCCGTCTGTGCTGACCAGCTGACGTTACGTTAAGGTCCTGTTCACATTTTCGGTAGATGCTCTTCACTGTGACATAGATGCACCTATCTGATGGTTATGAGCGCGCGACCGGAACTCGCGCGTCTCTCTTCACTGTCCCTCGTTCCGTGACTGCGCCCGGGCCTTTGCCTCGGGCGCTTTTTTTGGTGGGGTAGGGGGATGATGGACGCCCATAGCCCCACAGATGACGATCTGCGCGCAATCTTTCTGAGTGTTCGGCGCATTGCCGTGGTCGGTTTCTCCCACAAACCCAAGCGCCCAAGCCACGGTGTGGCGCAGTACCTGTTCAAGCTTGGATATGAGGTTTTGCCGGTCAATCCGGGCCTTGCGGGGCAGACGTACTTTGGCGTGCACGTCGCGGCCTCGCTGCGGGATCTGGATGAACCGGTCGACATGGTCGATGTGTTTCGCCGGTCTGAGTACCTGCCCCAGATCGTTGCAGACATGCGTGCGATGAAAACGCCGCCAGGGGTTCTCTGGACCCAGCTTGACGTCGTGCACGACGGGGCCGCACAGGCGGCGCGCGCTGCGGGAATGCGTGTGGTCCAGAATCGCTGCCCGCGAATCGATATACCGCGCCTTTTTCCGCCCGGCTGGGTGCGGGGCTAGCGGGCGGCCTTTTCCTCCAGGCCCGAGGTTCCTTCACGGGCTTCGAGCACGGCCAATACGTCGTCCAACGCCACATCGCGCGCCGCAAGCATCACCAGCAGGTGGTAAAGCACATCCGCGGCCTCTGCTGTGAGCGCCTCTTTGTCGCCCTTCACCGCCTCGATGATCGCTTCCACCGCCTCTTCGCCGAACTTTTCGGCGCACTTTTCAGGACCGGCGGTCAAAAGCCGCGCGGTCCACGAGCTGTCGGGGCTCGCGCCGCGGCGCGCGGCTATGTTGGCCGCCAAACGCTCTAGCGCGGTCATGACAGCCTCATCGGAATACCGGCGGCGGCCATGTGTTCCTTGGCTTCGCGGATCGTGTAATCGCCGAAATGGAAGATCGACGCGGCAAGCACCGCGCTTGCCCGCCCCTCGGTTACACCTTCGACCAGGTGATCCAGCGTGCCCACGCCCCCGCTGGCGATAACGGGCACGGGAACCGCGTCCACTATTGCGCGGGTCAGCGGGATGTTGAACCCCGCGCGGGTGCCATCGCGGTCCATCGAGGTTAACAGGATCTCACCCGCGCCCTTTTCCGTGACGGTCCGCGCAAATGCGACCGCGTCGATCCCCGTGGGGCGCCGTCCGCCATGGGTAAAGATCTCCCATTTGCCGGGTGCAACGGTTTTGGCGTCAATGGCCACGACGATGCACTGGCTGCCAAATCGGTCGGCGGCGCGCGCGACCACGTCGGGGTCAGCCACGGCGGCAGAGTTGAAGCTGACCTTGTCCGCGCCGGCCAGCAACAGGTTACGCACGTCGTCTACCGTGCGCACCCCCCCGCCAATGGTCAGCGGCATAAAGCACTGCTCGGCCGTGCGGGTGGCCAGATCGTACATGGTGCCACGGTTCTCATGCGTCGCGTGGATGTCGAGAAAACAAAGCTCATCCGCTCCCGCCGCATCATAGGCCCGCGCGCTTTCCACCGGGTCGCCCGCATCGATCAGGTCGACGAAGTTCACGCCTTTAACCACGCGGCCGTCGGCGACATCGAGGCAGGGTATGATCCGGGTCTTCAGCATCGCGGGCAGATGTAGTTGAGCGGGACGTGTGCCACCAGCCCCCCTTGGGCGATTTCGCGCCACTGTCGAAGGCGTGATTTGATCTGGCGTCGGTGCCTTGCCACCGTCACACCAGCAAAACCCCGGAGATTGCGATGCACCCCTTGATCCTTGCCCTTGCTTTCAGCCTGACGGCCACGTCCGCGATGGCCGCCGATCTGATCGTCACGCCCTCGGCCAATTCCGTCGATGATACCGTGGCGACAATGACCGAAACGATTGAGGGCGCCGGAGCCCGCGTTTTTGCGGTGGTGGATCACGGCGGCGGTGCGCAAAGCATCGGCGAAGACGTGGGCGCCTCAAAGCTGATCATTTTCGGCAACCCGATGGTGGGCACGCCCGCGATGCTGGCAGATCGCCAAGCAGGGTTGTTTTTGCCTTTGAAAGCATTGGTTTACGAGGATGCCGATGGGGCGGTACAGGTCGCCTACGAAGATCCGGCAGCGATGCTGGGCCAGCTTGACGGTATTTCTGGGGACGAGGCCTTTCTCGACCGGATGAAAATGGCGCTGGGCAACTTCGTCGGCGCGGCGACCGGAAACTAGGTGGCCAGGGCCTTAAGCGCCGCGCGCAGGTCTATCGCACCATCGTAAAGCGCCCGGCCTGAGATTGCGCCCGCAATCACGCCCGTGTTGCGCAGGCCGATCAGGTCATCGAGCGATGAGACGCCGCCTGAAGCAATGATCGGCACGTCAACAGCCCGGGCGAGCGCCTCGGTCGCGGCAACATTGGGCCCCTGCATCGCACCGTCGCGGTCGATATCGGTGTAAATGATCGCGGCGATCCCCGCATCTTCGAACGCGCGGGCAAGATCGGTCACCTGCATATCGGTATCTTCAGCCCATCCCTTGGTCGCCACCCGCCCGTTGCGCGCATCTAACCCGACGGCAATCTGGCCCGGAAACGCCCGGGCGGCGTCGCGCACGAGATCGGGGTTTTCCACCGCCACAGTGCCCAGGATCACCCGTGAGAGCCCGGCCGAAAGCCAGCGCTCGATCGTGGCCATGTCCCGAATGCCGCCGCCCAGCTGGGCAGGGACGTCAATTGCGGCCAGGATCGCCTCAACCGCGCGTGCGTTCACGGGGGCACCGGCGAAGGCACCATTCAGGTCGACCAGGTGGATCCAGGCGCAACCCGCATCCTGAAATGCGCGTGCCTGCGCCGCAGGATCGTCGTTGAACACGGTCGCCGCAGCCATATCGCCACGCAACAGGCGCACGCACTGGCCGTCTTTTAGGTCGATGGCGGGATATAGGATCATTCGTCTGCCCGTTCTGGTCGCGGCCTTGTGCCTTGCCGCGTTGCCGAAGCCAAGTGCCTTCGTTTTGAGCAGTGAACCGCCAGATCAGGCGATGCGCCCCCCGGTGATATTGGCTATCAAGGCACCGGAGCGTACAGATCGCGCAGTATTTCAGTGTTCGTCTTGGGGGTCGACACGATGCGAGTTCTATATGCTCTTCTCTGTGCTCTGGCCGCGCTGCCAGCCACTGCCGAGCCCGTAGTGGGCGTCTGGCAGACCGAGCCCGACAAAAAATCACTCGTCGCGCATATCGAGATCGCCGAATGCGGCGAGGCGCTGTGCGGTATGATCAAAAACGCCTTTAACGCGGCCGGTCAGCAGGTCGTGACGCCGAACGTTGGGAAGCGCCTGTTCTGGGGCCTTCAGGCCACGGGTACGGGGAAATATGAGAACGGCACCGTTTGGGTCCCGCTGATGGATGTGACCGCGAGGGCCAAAATGACGCTCAGCGGCGACACGCTGGAAGTTGTCGGGTGCAAGGGCATCATCTGCGACGGGCAAACCTGGACGCGGGTAAACTGAGGCTACGGCGCCCAGGTTAGGAAATTCGCGATCAGGCGCAGACCGGCGCTCTGGCTCTTTTCCGGATGAAACTGCGTGCCCACGCGGTTCTCGGACCCAACGATCGCTGTGATCGGCCCGCCATAGTCGCAATGCGCAAGCAGGGCGGCGGACGCGGCCAGCTCCATCTGATAGCCATGCACGAAATAGGCGTGGTCGCCGGTGCTCAGGCCCTCCAGCACCGGGTGCGGCTGATCGAGGATCAGGTCGTTCCAGCCCATATGCGGGATTTTCAGTTTGGTATCTTCGGGCGTGATCCGGCGCACTTCGCCCGCGATCCAGCCCAGCCCCGGCGTTTCAACGTACTCAAAACCGGCGCGCGCCATGAGCTGCATGCCCACGCAAATCCCAAGGAAAGGCCGGGCCTTGACCTCGACGGCCTCGATCAAGGCCTCATACACCCCTTCGCGCCCCGTCAGCGCCGCGTGACAGGCCGGAAAGGCCCCGTCGCCGGGCAACACGATCCGGTCGGCCCGCGCCACATCCTCGGCACGGGCGCTTACGATCACCTGGCCGCCATCAACCTCTGACGCAACCCGCTGAAACGCCTTCTCTGCCGAATGCAGATTGCCCGAGTCATAGTCGATGAGAACGGTCAGCATCGCCCCTAAAGCGCGCCTTTGGTCGACGGGATCTCGTCGCCCTTGCGCGGGTCGGTTTCAACCGCTTCGCGCAGCGCGCGCGCGACGCTTTTGAAGGCCGCCTCGGCAATATGGTGGCTGTTAAACCCATGCAGCAGGTCGACATGCAGGGTAATGCCGCCATGGGTCGACAGGGCCTGAAAAAACTCACGCACAAGCTCGGAATCGAACGTGCCGATCTTCGGTGTGGGCATCGCCACATCCCAGATCAGGAACGGCCGGGCCGACAGATCCAGCGCAGTCCGCACCTGCGCGTCATCCATCGGCAGATGGCAGGCGCCATAGCGCCGGATCCCACGCTTGTCGCCCAAGGCCTGCGCCAGGGCCTGCCCCAGTGCAATCCCGGTATCCTCGACCGTGTGATGGTCGTCGATATGGGTGTCGCCCGCCGCCCGCACTGTCATATCGATCAACGCATGGCGCGCCAGCTGATCCAGCATATGGTCAAAGAACCCAACGCCGGTCTGATTGTCGTACCGGCCGCTGCCGTCGAGGTTCAGCTTGACCGTGATATCGGTCTCTGCGGTCTTGCGGGCGATCTGTGCCGTGCGCATGCGCGCCTCCGTGCCATTGCGCGCGCCTTATAGTTGCCGGGTGGGGCCGATCCAAGGCCCAGGCAGGGCATTGTCGCCAAATCGCAACAGAATACCGCCACGAACCGGCGCACGGCCTAGCGCCATGAAGTTGCCCCGGCTACGCGACATGGCATAGACGCAGGCATTCGTCAGAACCGATAGGGGACCCGCATGGATCAACCGCCCACCCGGCCGCTTCGCGTCGGTGTTTCCGGAACCGGCTATATTGCGCGCGGGCTGATCGAGCTTCTTCAGCCCATGGGCGACCGGTTCGAGGTGGTCATCGTTCTGACCCGCCGGGCGGTGGCCGATGTGGCCCCGGTCCCCGGCAATCTGCCTGTGACCGACAACCTCGACCAGTTCCTGACGGCCTGTGACATGGTTGTGGAATGCTCGGGTGCCGTGGATGGCGCGCGTGTCGTGGTTGAAGCGGCGATTGCGGCGGAAAAACAGATTGTTACCCTGAATGCCGAGTTCCAGATGGCGCTGGGCGCGGCGTTCCGAGACTATCCCAACATTACCGAGGCGCAGGGTGACCAGCCCGGCTCAATTGCCGCGCTGGACGAGGAAGTCCGCCAAATGGGGTTTGAGCCGGTCGTTTACGGATCGCAAAAGGGCTTTCTCGCGCTGACCCCGTCCAAAGAAGACATGGTCTACTGGTCGGAACGCCAAGGCATCTCGCTGCCGGCGGTGACGTCATTCACGGATGGCACGAAGGTCCAGATCGAACAGGCGCTCGTCGCGGAATGCCTGGGCGGGACGATCGCGCAAAACGGCTTGATCGGGCCCAAGACGGGCACGTTGGCCGAAGGCGGGCTCGAACTGGCCGCCCGGGCTGCCGAACTGGGCGAAGTCATCTCGGACTATGCACTTGTTGCGGGCGGGCGGGGTGAGCTCTTCATCGTCGCGCGCCATGCGTCGCCGCCGGAACAGTTGCAGTACTACAAGCTCGGCGGCGGTGAGTTCTACATCATCGAACGCCCCTTCCATCTGGGTCATTTCGAGATCCCGATCACGATGATCCGCATGGCCGAGGGGCGCGGCCCGCTGATGAAACACAGCCGCAAACCGGAACTGACCGTCGGGACGATCGCCAAAACTGCACTGCCCAAGGGCCTGCCGGTGACGCAGGCCGCGGGAAGTTTCGAGTTTCGCGGCGAAGCCATGCGCCTCACCGATGCGCCGGATGCCGTGCCGATCGGCTTGATGGAGCACTGCGTGCTCCGCGAAGCGCTGGAGCCGGGTCAGGTGGTCAAATGGTCGGACGTCGACCTGTCAAAAGACGCGTCCGTGGCGCTCTGGAAGGCGACCAATCTGTAGAGGGGTTGGTCGAAGAATCGAGACTGCTGAAAAAATTTATAATAAAATCATGAATTTAAACTGATTAAGTCAAGTTTTATGACAGATGCAGGGTAGAAGAAATTGTATTTTCTGAAGTTTTGAGAGCCCTGAAATACTGGTGCATCCTTCACCCTGGCGCTGCCCGCCGCGACTTTGCCCTCCCAAGCCCACCGATTTTTCGCACTCGGATGACCGTGGCAAACGCTCGCGTCAATCCAATCGCGCGTCTCCTTCGCTCCAACAAATGCTGTCGAAGCGGGATCAGACCGCGAATGTAGGCGCAGATGGCCCATCACTGCGCTGCGCAAGATCTCTTGCGCTTAAGCATCAAGATTTTTGCCTAAACCCCTCACGCCTAAAGAGAGTTGCGGCTCGGTCTACGAGCGCTGGTTTCGAAACCAGTTGCGGCACGCCATAGCACCCAAAAACGGTGCACCGACAGCACAGATCGCAGCCCGCTGAGCGCGCTGCGATCTTCCTTTACGGACGGAGCTATCCTCCGTATGCCCGGCGGACCCTATGCTGCAAGGTCGAGGGGGTCTTCCTCGTCCTCCGTCTCCTCCGGCTCCGGAGCCGGATCCGTTTCTGGCAGAACGTCAGACAGGAGTGTCTCCAACTCATCAAGCCGGTCATCGATGACCTCGGGACTGTCGGGGGTATCGTCGTCGGCGCCAAGCCCGAAGAGCGATCTCAGGATACCGACGAGGCGATCAAAGACGGCGGCAAAGCTATCCTCTTCTTCCTCTTCCTCAAGCTCCTCTTCCGGAGGCATCATCTCCGGCTCTTCAGGCTCGTCGGCCTCCGGTGCCGTGTCCTCAACTTCCTCCTCGGTTTCCGGGCTCTCTTCCTGCGACCCATCGGCCTCCGGCGCGTCCTCTTCGGGCGCGTCGTCCGGTTCCTCCTCCTCTTCGGGTGTCTCGGCGGCGGGCGGGTCTACTTCCGGCACATCTTCCTCTTCCGGGGTTTCCTCCTCGACAGGGGCTTCGGCGACCGGCTCTTCAGCGACCGGCTCTTCATCGACCGGTTCTTCTGTCTCTGGGGCTTCCGGTGCGCTGTCGGGGCTTTCGGTGTCCAGGCCATAGAGCGCGTTTAGCGCGCCCATCGATCCGTCACCTTCGGACAGGAACAAGACCTCGATCTCTTCGAGCGGGCGATCGAGAAGCAGCAGATTGTCGATCGTCCCGTCAAAGTGCCATTGCAGGTTGTCGTCATCCCCATCGCGGGTCCGCGTTGAGGCGCCCAGCACAAGGTCTTCGACATTGCCCGTCATGCCGTCGGCAAACCCGGTGTCTGTGTCGATCAGGGCGCCGTCGAGGTAGAGCGCGATCTGGTCTTCGTCGAATGTGAAGGCCAGATGATACTCCTGATTTGGCTCGATCCGCACATCCCAGTCATAGAGATAGTGCTCATCATCCACGCTTTGGAACCGGCCCTTGAGGACGCCTTGGTTGTTGATAAAGAGCGTCAGGTGCCCGCCATCCTTGAAGCCTGAGTGGTCCTTGGACAAAAGCGCCTGGTTCTGATCGTTGCCGGGGTTGAAGGCGGTAAAGTTGAACGCCCAGGTCCCCTCGGCCGCCGCTTGTGCGGGCGTGTGCGGCAGCTCGACCGGCGGGTTGCCGCCGCCAAAGCTGGCACCCTCATGCGACAACAGGACGACGGGCGGGGCCAGCCCGTCAGGCAGCGAGCTGTCGAACGCGACAAGACCATCCTGCAGCCATTGATTGGACGAATACTCTGACGGGTTCGCTCCCACGGGATCGCCGGCAATGTCGCGGGTGTCGTTGCCCAGCACCATGTCGCCGTCGATCTCGTTCCACTTCGTCGGGCCGGTCGGCGCGACGGCTTCCTGAATCTCGTCGATCGTGTCGACAATGCCGTAGTGGACGCCCGGATCGATGGTGATGTCGTCTTCTTCGACCCGGTCACCATGCACGACGATCAGGCCAATCTGGTCCTCGTCATGGGCGCCGCCATTGCCCTGTTGCGAATAGGCGCGGATGATCGAAACGGCTTCGTCATCAATGCCGTCGCCATCGGTATCGACCGTATCATAGGTCACCTCGACCTGCGTCGTGTGGCCCAGAACCGAAATCTGGTCCCCTTCGGATTTGTCGAAATCAGCGATCACATCGATCCCAAAGGCATCGACCCAGTGATCGTGCAGGCGATCGTTTTCACCCGCCACGCCGTGCCAATGGATCATCCGGTTATCCATCACGTGTTCGTTCAGGATGTCCTTCTTGCCGTTGATCAGGGCCTCGAACTTGAAGTGGTCGGCACCATCGCCGCCGATCAGTACGTCGTCGGCCTCAAGCTCTTGGTCGATCCAGTCGGCCAGCTTGTAGTGGGTGTTGTCGACGGACGCGTCCGGGAAGTCTCGGGATATCTCGTCCACGAGGATCTGACCGATCTTTTGCTCGCCCGCATCCGAACGGCTGAGCAGGATGTCGTCGCCATCTCCGCCTTCAAGAAGGTCGCTGCCCCGCCCGCCGTCGAGCGTGTCATTGCCAGCGCCACCTTTCAGGTGGTCGTTGCCGTAGCCACCGTGAAGGGTGTCATTGCCGTCACCCCCATCCAGCATGTCGTCGCCGGCGCCGCCATCAAGGTCGTCGTTTCCGCCAAGACCTTCGATCATGTCATCGCCCGCCAGCATCGGCTGTGGGCCGGACGGGTTGGTCACCGCGGTGCCGGGGCCGTTATCGATCAGATCGTTGATCTGCGACTGGTTGAGGGCCGCCTCGGGCGTAAAGCCCCCCCAAAGCCCGAAATCCGAAATCGCACCGTCAAAGGCGTGGCGCAGATCTTCGTCATCCAGGGCAAATTGCTGGGCAGTATCGTTCAGTTCGGTGACGTGCTGGTCCGCGCCAAACACCCACGGCTCTTCGTTTTGCAGCAGATAGGCATAAGTGTGGTCGCCGGGCGTTGCGATATCGCCAACCTTTGCGGACCAGTCGCCATCGGGGATCGGATCGCCGTCGACATAAACGGTGATCCCGTCTTCGGTGAAAGACACGGCGAGGTGGCTCCAGGTGCCCTCGGTCAGGACATCGGGCCCGGTCTCCCAGCTTTTGTTCGAGGTGCCGTCGCCCGGGGCAAAGCGCATGAACAGGCCGCCGTCATCGGTGTGGCCCAGACGGAAATGGCCGCCATCCCCGCTGTTCTTCTGGTCTTTCGACACCATCATGCTGAAATCGCTCAGATCGTCGGGGCGCACCCACATGGCAATGGTGCCCTGGGTCACCGCCATCGACGGATCGTGGGCGAGATAGGCGAACTCGTCTCCGCCGTTGAACTCCAGCCCGCCCCCCATTGGCCCCGCGACATCGCCATCGGTGCGCAGGAGTGCCTGATTTTCATAAAGCGTGTAGGCCTTGACGTCCGGCCCTTCCCCGCGGGCGTCGGAATAGGTGCCGCCAGCGCCACCCGCAAAGCTCCAATAGCCAAGGGCGCCGGGCAGCCCCGGCGGCGCCGCGGGTGCATCGGGGGCGAGGGTGTCGGCACCGTTTGTGCCGGCAATCGTCTGCCCAGCCACGTCAGTGGTGCCCAGTTGTTCAAACGGCGCGCGCGTTTCCTCATAGGTTTCGGCGGCGTCCGAACTCGACAACAGTGACTCGTCAAAGTTCGGGTTCTCAAAGGCGGCAAACGGATCGCCTGTGACAGGCCCCAGGACGTTTGTTCCCGGGCCGTGATGCGACATCCCCTCCATCGTCGAAGGCGCGCGTGTGTCATAGCCCTTGTATGTCGTATCGCCGATGGTCGTGGTCTTGCTGTCGCCTTCGGGGGCCAAGGCAAGCGCCACATCTTCATAGCCCTCGACCACGCCATAGGTGACCATGTCGTCTGTCACGATGTCGTCGGCTTCAACGAGGTCGCCATGCACGATCACCTGACCCAAGAGGTCGTTGTCATGCGCGCCGCCATTGCCGTGCTGTTTGGAAATCACCGTAATGATGCTTTCAAGCGCGTCGTCGCCCATCACGTCAGCATGTTCGACATAGACGTTGGCGGTGTGCCCGATCACCGCGATCTGATCTTCACCCGCCACATAATCGCCGATGATATCGATGCCCATCGCGTCGACCCAGTGGTCGTGGAGTTCATCGTTTTCGCCCGCAACGCCGGCCCAGTTGATCGAGCCGTCCGCCTGGACATGCTTTTGAATGATGTCGAGTTTGGCGTTGATCTGCGGCGCGATCAGAAACGTGTCCCGGCCAGCGCCGCCAATCAGAACGTCGTCGCCGTGCAGTGGTTGATCCTCGTAGGCCGATAGCTTTTGCAGTGTCTGATCCACCTCGCCATCGGGGTCAGGCCGCGTGGGTTTGCCGATGGCAAGCTGGCCGATGCGCTGCTCCCCCGCGTCCGAACGCGCGATCAGCGTGTCGTCGCCCGCATCGCCATACAAGACGTCGGAACCGAACCCGCCGTCCAGGACATCGTCGCCGTCGCCGCCGTGCAGGACGTCATCGCCAAACCCGCCCAGCAAATGATCGTCACCGCCAAGCCCGTGGATCGTATCATCCGCGCCAAAGCCCGAAATCTCGTCATGGCCCTCGGTGGCGGTTTGGGTCACAGGCGTGTCGAGCACCGAGGCGCCGAGGAAATAGGACGGGTGATAGTCACCCACCGGCACCGTGGCGACGTCGCCCGGTGGCGACTGTAAATCTTCGGGCATCTGGTAGAACGCGCTTTCGTCCACTGGCAGTCCGTCGATTTCAACCGACAGCGACATCGACCCGCTGGCATCAAAGTAAAGCAGGTCAAAGGCATAAAGCCCGCCCTCGAACTCGGCCACGCGCGCCGTACCTTCAGCCGGGCGCGTTCCTTCGTAGGATGAGAACGCCTCGCCGCCGAGCGACAGGGCAAACCCATCGTCCGAGACCACTTTGATTTCGTGCACGCCTGCCGGGATAAAGACATACCCAGTCAGGGTGACGGCCGAGGGGCCCATCTCATAGGCCGTGCCATCTCCGGTCAGCGTGGCGGCATCATCCCCAAGAAACTCGGCCACCGTTGTGTCGCTCTTCTTGCCGCCATAGGCGATTTCCGAGGCAACGAATTCCAATTCTGGCGCGTTGGCCGCGGCCGCGCGCGCGGCATCGATATCCCAGATCTTGGTCCCAGGCACAAAGACCTGACCGGCCAGGCCCGAGCCCTGAACGGGCACGCCCGAAATGTCGGACAAAGCCAACGCCGGGGCCATCCCGGCGGGGGTATCAATTGTGGCGGGATCAAAGGTGACGGGGGTGGTGTTCATGGCAGACCTCTTCCGGCCGCGCAAAGCTGGGGCAATGCGCGAAGCTCTCTGTTCAGTTTGGTTTTTTGATAACTTTTGCCGGGGAAAGAGCGCCGCGCCGTGACCGTGCAGACAGTGCTCAAACCACCGGTACACTCGCTAACTCTTGCCTTAGCTTGGCCGTAAATGTGGCGAAAACATGGTGCTCTATTCGCAAAAGCCGGTGCGGCATCGACCCCGCGTTTAATCTGTGCGGTTTTTTGCCGGCCATTGATTAAGCGGCTGAAACAAAGAGGAAAAATTCAGCGCAATTTGGCCCAATCACTGTCTTTGATTTCGGTTCAATTTTTTATTTTGTTTCTCTCATTCGCAACGGGAAACGAAACGAGAATTCGCCTCCGATACTGTTAACCAATCGTCAACATGCCACAATTGCGAGGCAGGCCAAATCAGCCAGGTAACGAATCGTGAGCGGCGGGATACCGGTCCCACTGACACCCGCTCTTACTGACACCCGCTCTTAGGGTCAGGGCGATGCGGGTGGCCGCCAAGACCGTCGAGATCGACTTCGCTGCGGGTATCGGCAGGGACGCGGCGCGAGCGGCAAAGGGGCCGATGGAACCAATCTGAAGGGTCTAAGGTCAACGTCGGGTCCCAACTTGCGCTTTTCTGCGCCGCGACCCAATGTCCGCAAAGCGGTGACGGTCTTGTCATGTAGCGGGGGCACCAAAGTGCAGTTCAAGAAGTTGTATTCGGATGCGCAAGGCGAAAGCCATTGGAAAGACGTCGACGTAGGCCTCGAAGAGCAAACCTTTGCGCCGCCCGCGAAAGCGATCGAGATCTCTAAGCCAGAAGCCGTCACGCAAACCATGTTTCTGAGGCTCAGGACGGGTTGGGATGAGCCAATTCATCCCACGCCGGTCGCTCAAAAGCTCATCTGCCTGTCTGGCTCTGTACGTGTGACCGCCAGCGACGGAGAGTTCAGGGATATTGGGCCGGGCGATGTCTGGCATATGGAAGACAAGCACGGCAAAGGTCACCACACCGTTGTCACAAGCGATGAAGATTTTCTTTCGGTGATCATACAGTACGAATAGCGGCGCCTGCACAGTGTAAGCCCACTCCGCCCGCAATCTGGACTTCATCCCCCAGCTATGCGCACCGTGGCCCATGTCGCTGACGCAAGACCTTGAGCGCATACTGGAAACTGTCCTGCCGATCGATCCCAGCTTTCGCGCGATCGACCCGGCGCTGATAGACAGCTGCATTCGCGACACCCGACAACATGCCATAGAGGGCTCCAAAGAGGCCTTCCTGCTGTCCGCGATGCGCCTGATGGCACTGCCCGACAACGGGCATACACGGCTGATCCCGAACGATGCCATCTCGGTCCTCCCGCTGCGGTTTGTGAGCATCGGAACGGCCGTGCATCTGATGGGCACGGCACCAGAGACGCGAGGCGAGGTGATTGCGGTCAACGGCGCGCCTGTGGGTCAAATCGAAGCCGCCGCAACAAGCTTTCTGGCGGGAACGCCCCAAAGGAAACGGGTCATCGGGCCGATCCTTCTTGCGTGGCCGTACGCTTTGGCACGCCTCGGGGTTTACTCAAAAGACGGTATGACCGCATATCGCGTGCGGACCGCGGCTGGGCAGATAGCCGACATCAAAGTGGAGCACACGACCACGGTCCCGGCCTCAACGCTCTACTCGAGGAACGAGCATGGCAAGGCCGATCCGGCCTGGACCCCCGAGAGCTTTGTCGAGATTGAGGATTGGCCGGGACTTGGGCTTTCCATCGTGCTGCCAAGTTTCTTCGATCCGGGCGAAACCGCGCTTCCGAATGCCATCTCAGATGCAGCCGAACGCGTACGCGCCTGTGCGCACAAACCCCTCTTGATTGACGTGCGCGGCAACACCGGTGGCGATTTCCTGAAAACGATGCCGATGATCGACGCCATCTCTGAAAATGCAAACAGCCAGGTCGCGGTGCTTGTCGACAAATTCACGTTCTCTGCTGCGTTGGTATTTGTCGCCATCCTCAAACACCGTCTGGGACGCAGGCTCACACTCATCGGCGAAGAAATGGGCGACGCGTTGACGTTTTACGCCGAGGGCGATGTGCTCGATTTGCCGACCAGCGGAGCGGTTGTTCGGTATTCAACGGCCTTCCACGATTGGGCGACCGGAACCACTGATGAGACCACACCGGCCGAGATTGCGCGGCACGTCGTTGCGGCTGGCGCACTGGATGTGGAGTGCGACTGGACGGTAGATCCGGCGGATGAGGATGCACAGCGCGCGTTCTATCAACGCGTCCTCACACGCCTGAACGGTTAGGGGGGCGGCACGCCTAGCCAGCGCTTCCTTCTGGTGACCACCACAGCACCGCGCCCAGTGTGCCGCGTCGAAGCCGATCAACCTCCAGAAAGACGGCGCAGGTGTATTTCGCGCGGTTCCACGGTCACCTCTTCCGGGTGACCGATTGCGTTTAGAAGACCCGCACTCAAATAGGCTCGGTTTGGTGCAATCGGCATCTCATCAGAATTGATCCAGATGTGGAATGCCCCGCAGATCGTCGCATCGAAAACCAGCCTGGCGCTCGGCCAATCAAGACTGCCTGAGGCGACGGGCACACCTCCCCAAACCATCCCTGTCGAAATGCCCTGGCACAAAGCCGGAATGATCGGAGATTGAAGTCTTGTGCCAATCCGAACCGCCCAAGCGTGTTCTGGCAGATCGCCCCCTGAGGCCGAGACATGGATCGGCGCGTAGCGATGAATGCCGGGCGCCAAATCCTCCAACACCGCCTTGATGTGATCTGAAACAATCAGCGCGCTGTCGCAAAACCAAGCTTGGCCCAGGGATGCCCGTGCGGCGTCCGACCCATTATCTATGGCGAGCGGACCGTCCTCTTGTGGTTCAAAGACCGACCTCTGGCGGACAGGCTTGTGGGACAGTGTTGTCCGCCGTGCCAGGCCTTGTCTCGCAGCACTGTCCGATTGAAGCTGTCAGATGTCGGCTTTTTCTTTCGGAAGTTGCAAAACGTGGTAGTATAGCGTCATGCATTGGAAGCCAAAAAACTATTCAACTGTAAGCCCTTACCTGATTGTTCGGGATGCTGAATCCACTCTGAAGTTCCTCGAAGCTGTGTTCGGAGCGACTCGTTTACGGGTGCATACGCGGGCAGATGGCGGCGGCATAGCTCATGCAGAGGCGCTCATCGATGACAGCGTCGTGATGATGGGGGAAATGCCAGAGGCCGGAGAGGCAAATGTGCATGTTTATGTCAGCGACGCAGACGCGGTTTTTGATAGAGCGATCGATGCAGGCGGCCAAATCGTGCAGGCAATGACACGGTCGGGCGACGGCGACTACCGTGGTGGCGTCGCAGATGGCAACGGCACGGTCTGGTGGATTTCGACCCAAGAAAGCTACCAGGAGTGAGCAATGCTTTGGCAGGATGTCGTCGACATTGCGCTGAAGTGGCCAGAAGTTGCGGAGGGCACCTCATATGGCGAGCCGTCTCTCAAGGTTCGTAAGCGGCTATTGACCCGGACCAGAACAGAAGACGACAGCATCGTCTTTCTGGATGTTCCATCGGAAGAACGCGAAATGCTGATTGCAGCATCACCGCAAACGTTCTTTGTCGAAGATCACTCTAAAACCACGACATCGTGCTGGCGCACCTGCAAAGGATCTCTTCATCGGAAGTTGAAGCTCTGTTGGAAAGAAAGTGGCGAAACTCTGCGACCAAGAGAGCAATCGCCGAGTTCGATCAGGGCTTGCGGTAGAAGCAGATGCCCAGGAGCGGATATTGGCCCTGTTTTTCAAACGGCGGCTTCGTCCGCATAGCCGACCCACCACATCGCACTCTCCGCCGCCAACCCCGGCTACTCGCCCCCACGCGCGCCACCGCCCTCCGGCCCATCCTCCAGTTCCACCTCCAGAAACCGCTCGAACGCGTCGAGGTTGACCGCCTCGAACTGGCCAAAGCTTTGCATCCACACCGATGCGTCGCGCAGCGCGTCGGGTTCCAGTTTGCACCACTTCACACGGCCGCGCTTTTCCTGCGAAATCAGCCCCGCGCGCGTCAGGATCGTCAGGTGTTTTGAGATTGCGGCCAGCGACATCTCGAACGGCTCGGCCACATCGGTCACCGCCATATCGTCTTCGAGCAGCATCACCAGGATCGCCCGCCGCGTGGGGTCGGCGAGGGCGGCAAAGACGGTGTCGAGATCGGCGCTCATCGCCCAGACCCTATCTGGGCCGCCCCCCAAGCGAAAGCCGCGTTGACACCGCGCGCGCCAGGGCGGATGAGGGCCGGGGAGGGGGGACCATGCCGGATCGCGATTGGATCATCATATTCATCCTCGGCATCGGCTGGGGGGCCACGTTTTTTTTCAACGAGATGATCTTGCGCGACGTGGGGCCGGTCACCGTGTCGTTCTTCCGCGTGGCCATGGCTGCGGTGGCCTGCTGGGCCTATCTGATCGCCACGCGGCAGTTCCGGCCCGTGCCCCTGCTGATGCTGGCCGCGCTTGGGGTGTTTGGGGTGCTGATGTTTGCCTTCCCCTTCGCGATCTACCCCTTGGGCCAGCAATATGTGGCCAGCGGCATCGCCGGGATCGTCAACGCGCTGACCCCGGTGATGGTGGTGATCGTCTCGCATTTCTGGCCCGGGGGCGAACGGGCGACGCCGCTGAAAAGCGCGGGCGTCCTGGCGGGCTTTGTAGGTATCGTACTCCTGACGATCCCCGCGATGGCGCCGGGGCAGGAAACCCTGCTTTTCGGCACCCTTGTGATCGTGCTGGCGCCGATCAGCTATGCGTTTGCGATGAACTACTTCCGCCGGTTCCACGGCCTCGGGGCGGCGGTGATCACGGCATGGGCCTTCACCTTCGCCGCCCTGGTTCTGATCCCTGTCATGCTGGCCACCGAAGGGGTGCCCGGGCCCTTGCAACCCTCGACCATCGCGTCGACGCTGTTTCTGGGGATTGTGCTGACGGCGATCGCCTTCCTGATGGCCTTCACGATCCTGCCGCGCGCGGGCGCCACCAAAACCTCGACCGTGACGTTCATCGCCCCGATCTCGGCCGTGTTGATCGGCAAACTGGCTCTGGACGAGGTGCTGACCTTTGCCCATTTCGCGGGGATGGCGGCGATCTTTCTGGGGCTCTTGCTGATCGACGGGCGGCTATTCCAGCAAAGGCGCGCGGAAAAGCTCAACTGAACGGTTGAATATCACGCGGTGGGCGGCCCGGGTGCGACCCTTTCGCAGCGCGCTGCGCGGCTAGCAAAAGATAATGTAATTCAAATACTTATGAGATGCCGCGCCGCGGCGCCCCCGCAATTGACTCTGCCCGACCCGCTCCCTAGGGTCCGCGCAACTGTCCCGGGGACATTTGTCATGGCTGACGATCGCGCCGACGCGCTCAAAGCGTTGGAAGACCGGATCGCCGCGGCAAAAAAGGCGCAAGCGCCCGAGCCGCGGACGGAAGAGCATTATTCGCTGGCACAGCATGCCTGGCGGATGGTGGTCGAGCTTGTGGCCGGTCTCGGGATCGGTTTCGGCATCGGATACGGGCTGGACGCCGTCTTTGGGACCCAGCCGATCCTCATGGTGCTGTTCATATTGTTGGGGTTCGCCGCCGGCGTGAAGACGATGATCGGCACCGCGCGCGAACTGCAAGAGCGGCAGCACAGGATGGCTGCCGAGGATGAGAGGGACTAAGACGTGGCGGATGACGCAAAAGGCGGCGGCCTCGAATTTCACCCGATGGACCAGTTCCTGGTCAAGCCGCTGTTCGGCGGCGACACGATCCACTGGTACACGCCCACCAACGTCACGCTTTGGATGTTCCTCACCGTCGCTGCGATCACACTGCTGTTCGTGATCGGGACCCGCGGCCGCGCCGTCGTGCCCACCCGGGTCCAGTCGGTGGCCGAGCTGATGTACGGCTTTGTCCACAAGATGGTGGAAGACGTTGCCGGGAAAGAGGCGTTGAGTTTCTTTCCCTACATCTTCACCCTGTTCCTGTTCATCTTCTTCGCCAACTTCCTCGGCCTGATCCCAACGGCCTTCACGACAACCTCGCACATCGCGGTCACCGCGGTGATGGCCATGGCGGTCTTCCTGACCGTCACAATCGTTGGGTTCGTCAAGAACGGGGCGAGCTTTCTTAGCCTCTTCTGGGTCACCTCTGCGCCCATGGCGATCCGCCCCGTTCTGGCCGTGATCGAGGTGATTTCCTACTTCGTGCGCCCCGTCAGCCACTCGGTGCGTCTGGCCGGTGCGATGATGGCGGGCCACGCCGTGGTCAAGGTGTTCGCGGGCTTTGCCGCGATCCTCGCCATTGCGCCCCTGTCGATTGCCGCCGTGGTCGCGATCTACGGGCTTGAAGTGCTCGTCTCGGCCATCCAGGCCTACGTCTTTACGATCCTGACCTGCGTCTACCTCAAAGACGCGCTGCATCCGCATCACTAGGGTCAGGTCCCGAAATTCAGCCAATTCCAACGTAAGGAGAAACACGACATGGAAGGCGATATCTCAGCAATGGGTCAATTCATCGGTGCCGGCCTGGCCGCCATCGGTTCGGGCGCGGCCGCCATCGGTGTGGGCCACGTCGCTGGCAACTTCCTCGCCGGCGCCCTGCGCAACCCCTCGGCCGCTGCAGGCCAGACCGCCACGCTCTTCATCGGCATCGCCTTCGCAGAAGCGCTCGGGATCTTTGCATTCCTTGTCGCTCTGCTCTTGATGTTCGCCGTTTAAGACAGCCCACGATCCTTACGGCCGGGTGCGTGGACCCCACGCATCCGGTGTCATCCTAAGGCACGAGGGACGAACCCATGGCGACCGAAACCACAGGGGCCGAAGAGGCGGCGACGGGTCTTCCGCAGCTCGACTTTTCGACCTTCCCCAACCAGATCTTCTGGCTGATTGTCACGCTGGTGGCGATCTACCTGATCCTGAACCGCGTGGCGCTGCCCCGGATCGGATCGGTTCTGGCCGAACGGGCGGGGACCATCACGAATGACATTGCCGCCGCCGAAGAGCTGAAGCTCAAGGCGCAAGAGGCCGAGGCCGCCTATGACAAGGCGCTGGCCGATGCCCGGGCCGAGGCGCAGCGGATCATTGGCGAGGCCAAGGCCGAAATCCAGGCCGATCTCGACGCCGCCACTGCCAAGGCCGATGCTGAGATTGCGGCAAAAACCGCCGAAAGCGAAGGCAAGATTGCCGAGATCCGCGAAGGCGCGCTGGAAGCGATCCGCGAAGTGTCGCGCGACGCCGCGACCGAGATTGTCGGCGCGCTGGGCGGGCAGGCCGATGGCGCAGCAATCGACGCGGCCATCGCAGCCCGGATGAAAGGATAGCGCCATGCTGAGACTTGCCGCGCTTTTCACCCTCGCCGCCAGCCCCGCGCTGGCCGCTGGTGACAAACCGTTCTTCTCGCTCGCCAACACCGACTTTGTCGTGCTGATCGGCTTCCTGTGCTTTATCGGCGTGCTCGTCTACTTCAAGGTGCCGGGCATGATCACCGGCATGCTCGACAAGCGCGCCACCGACATCCAGACCGAACTTGATGAGGCGCGCGCTCTGCGCGAAGAGGCGCAGACCCTGCTGGCACAGTATGAGCGTAAGCAGCGCGACGTGCAGGATCAGGCCGATCAGATCGTGGCCCACGCCCGGGATGAGGCCGCCGCCGCGGCGGAACTGGCCAAGGAAGACATCAAGTCGTCGATTGCCCGCCGCCTGCAAGCGGCCGAGGACAAGATCGCCTCTGCCGAAGCCTCCGCCCTGCGTGAGGTCCGCGACCGCGCGACCGAGATTGCGGTGGCAGCGGCAGGCGAGGTTGTGGCCAAACAGATGGACGCCGCCCAGGCCGACAGCCTGATCGAAGACGCCATCGCCACGGTGGATGCCAAGCTGCACTAAGCGCCGCGTCCCTCACAAACAGAAGAACCCGGCCACGTGCCGGGTTTTTTTGTGCCTCCGGCGGGGATATTTCTGGACCAAAGAAGGGGATGTCTTTGGTCTTCAAATATCCCGGGGGGCCGCCGCAGGCGGCGGGGCAGAGCCCCTAACCGCGCCCCGTCAGAGCAAGCCTTGTGTCTTGAAGAGCGCCGCCAGATCTTCCTCTGGTCGCGCGCCGATATGGCTGATCACCTCGGACGCGGCGACACAGCCCATTTGCCCTGCCGTCTCCAGATCGTGGCCATGGGTGATCGCCCAAAGGAAAGCGCCCGCAAACAGATCACCTGCTCCAGTGGCATCGACGATCTGAACCGGCATCGCCGGTGCATGCCACCGCTGCTCACCCGACAGGATATGCGCGCCCTTCTCACCCTCTGTCGCCGCCAGAATTTCGACCTCCGCCGCGCCCTGCGCCAACGCGGCTTCGAAATCCTCGGTCTGATACATCGACATGACTTCGGCCCGGTTGGCAAAAAGCAGGTCAACATCCGCGGCAATCATCCGGCAAAACGCATCCCGGTGGCGTTCGACGCAAAACGGATCGCTTAGCGTCAGCGCCACGCGCCCGCCGGTGCGTTTGGCCACTGAAATCGCGCGCGCGAAGGCTTCGTGGCTTTCCGGCCCGTCGAAGCGGTAGCCTTCAAGATAGATCCACTCGGCGCGCGCGATCTGATCCTCGTCGATGTCGGAGGGGCTCAAATGTTCGGTCACACCCAGATAGGTGTTCATCGACCGCTCCCCATCCGGCGTGACCAGCACGATGCAGCGCCCGGTCTCGTCCCGGTGATCGTTGGGCGCCAGGTGCGTTTCATAGATCGCCCCCTGTGCGCGCAGGTCATGGGCAAAGATTGCGCCCAGCTGATCGTCCTTTACCTTGCCGACATAGGCCGTCCGCCCGCCAAGCTGCGCTATCGCCGCGATGGAGTTGGCAGCCGACCCGCCCGAGATTTCCCGTGCCGGGCCGATCGAGGCATAAAGCTCCACCGCCCGGTCCATGTCGATCAGCTGCATGATGCCCTTCTCGACACCGCTGTCGTGCAGAAACTGGTCTTCGGCCGACGCCAAAATGTCGACCATGGCATTGCCGATGCCGACCACGTGGAGGTCTTTCATTCCGTCTTCTCCTCAAACGGGCACAAATCAATGATAGGGCAGGTGGGGCACATGGGCTTGCGCGCCTTGCAGATATAGCGGCCATGCAGGATCAGCCAGTGATGGGCATGCTGCTGGAACGGGGCCGGGATATTGTCCTCAATCGCGCGCTCCACGATCTCAACCGTTTTGCCCGGCGCGATCCCGGTGCGGTTGCCAACGCGGAAAATATGCGTGTCCACCGCCTGCGCCGGCATCCCCCACCACATGTTCAGAACCACGTTCGCGGTCTTGCGTCCGACCCCGGGCAGCGATTGCAACGCCGCGCGCGAGGACGGCACCTCGCCCCCGTACTCATCGACCAGGATCTGGCTCAGCTTCATCACGTTCTTGGCCTTGTTGCGATAAAGCCCAATGGTCTTGATGTGCTCGATCAACTGCGCCTCGCCCAGGGCCAGCATCTTCTCGGGCGTGTCCGCGATCTTGAACAGCTCCCGCGTCGCCCGGTTCACCCCCACATCGGTGGCCTGCGCCGACAGCGCGACAGCGACGACCAGCGTATAGGCGTTCACATGATCGAGCTCGCCCTTGGGTTCTGCGTCGAGATCGCGAAAGCGCGTGAAGATCTCGTGGATCGCGGAGTAGGGGAGTTGCTTGGCCATCCGGGGGGTTATGCCGCCAAGCCCACCGGGCGGCAAGCGGTGCCTTCGCGCAGGAAACGGGTCGCATGCCACCGCGCCGTCGCTTAGATCAGAGGCAAGCCAAGGAGATGAGCGATGACCGTCCTGCAAACCGAGCCCGCCTTCGAAGACGCCTACTACTATCGCCTGATGCGCCGCGCCATCGACCGGATCGATTCCGGCGAAGGCCGGGGGCTGTCGCTGGAAGAGATCGCCGATGAGATGAACCTCAGCCCTGCCCATTTTCAACGCGTCTTCAGCCGTTGGGCCGGGGTCTCGCCCAAGCGTTTCCAGCAGTTTCTGACGCTCGATCACGCCAAACAGCTTTTGGCCGACCGCTACACCATGCTCGACACCGCCGATGCCGTCGGGCTCAGCGGGTCGGGCCGCCTGCACGACCTGTTTCTGCGGTGGGAAGCGATGAGCCCCGGCGATTACGCCCGCCGCGGCGCCGGGCTGACGATCCGCTACGCCTGGGTGCCCAGCCCCTTTGGACTGTCGCTGGCCATGGCCACCGATCGGGGCCTGTGCGGATTGGCCTTTGCCGAGGAGACCGGCCGCGACGCGGCCTACCAGGATATGGTGGCACGCTGGCCCGCAGCGACCTATGTCGAAGATCCCGAAACCGTCGGCCCGCTTGCGGCGGCGGCCTATGGCGGCGATGACACCAAGCTGCATCTGATCGGGGCCCCGTTCCAGATCAAGGTGTGGGAGGCGCTGCTCAGCATCCCGACAGGCCATGTCACCACATATTCCGACATCGCCCGTGTGATCGGCCACCCCAAGGCCGTGCGCGCCGTCGGCACCGCCGTGGGCCGCAACCCGATCAGCTGGCTGATCCCCTGCCACCGGGCCCTCAGAAAGTCCGGCGGGCTTGGCGGGTATCACTGGGGCCTGCCGGTCAAGCGCGCCATGCTCGCCTGGGAGGCCGCCGAAACCGCTTAAAAATAGGCGGTTCTCCGCGTGCTATCGCATATCAACTTAGTGTTGCCCTATTTGGTTTCCTTGTATCAGTGGGGGCGCAGTGTCGCCAATTGAGATTGAGGAAACCTATGAGAGTAGCAAAGAAACCCGCGCTCATCGCTGTCGTCGGTGCCATGGTCGTCGCCGGCTGTACCGACCCGCGGTTCCAGTCCGGGGGAGAGCTTGAGCGCACGGGCCAGGGCGCGCTGACAGGCGCCGTCATCGGCGGGCTGATCGGCGGTATCGAGGAAAGCGGCAATGACCGCGTGCGCGGTGCCCTGACCGGCGCGGCCATCGGTGCCGCCGGCGGGGCCATTGTCGGCAACATCCTGGACAAACAGGCGCAGGAGTTGCGCCGCGATCTGGGCAACGAGGTCGAGGTCATCAACACCGGTGACGAGCTGATCGTGCGGATGCCGCAGGACATCCTTTTTGCCGTCGACAGCGCCCAGCTGCGCCCCGACTTGCGCGCCGACCTCTTTACGCTGGCCGACAGCCTGCAACGCTATCCCGACAGCACCGTCCAGATCGTGGGCCACACCGACAATACCGGAACGGCCTCCTACAACCAGGGCCTCTCGGAACGCCGGGCACAGTCGGTCGCAACAGCGCTCACCAGCGCCGGCGTCCCGTCCTTCCGGCTTCGGACCTTCGGTGCGGGCGAAAATCAACCGATCGCGTCGAACCTCACGCCCGAGGGGCGGCAACAGAACCGCCGGGTCGATATCGTCATTCAACCGAACTGATCGGGTCAGACGAAACGCGCAGCGGCCGGGCCCAGCCCCGGCCGTTTGCATTTGCGCGCCCTGCAGGCCCGGTCTAAGCCTCGGCCCATGGCGCTCCGCATTCAGGTTCTCCCTAAGGCCGAGACGGCGGGCCACCTCGCGGCCCTGGCCGATCTCAGGATCACTGTTTTCCGCGACTGGCCCTATCTCTACGACGGCGACGCGGCTTATGAGGCCCGCTACCTCGCCACCTATGCCGAAAGCGCCGATGTCTGCATCGTCGGCGCCTTTGACGGCGACCGCCTCGTGGGGGTGGCCACCGGCTCTCCGCTCGAACAGCACGAGGCCGCCTTTGCCGCACCGCTCGAGGCGCGCGGCATGGACCCGGCCGAGGTCTACTATTGCGCGGAATCGGTTCTCTTGCCCCGGTATCGCCGGCAAGGCGCCGGTCACGCGTTCTTCGATCAGCGCGAGGCCCACGCCCGCACGCTCGCCCGCCGCTGGTCGGCCTTTTGTGCCGTCCAGCGCCCGGACGACCACCCGGCACGACCTGCCGGTTACCGACCCCTCGATGGGTTCTGGCGCGCGCGCGGCTATGCCCCTCTTCCCGACGCCATCGCGCATTTCCCATGGAGGGATGTGGGCGACACCGAAGAGACCGAGAAACCCCTGCAATTCTGGCTGAAGGAGCTCCGCTGATGCGCCTCGCTGCCGCCGCCTATCCGCTGGACTACTGCGACACCGAGGCCGCGCTTGCCGACAAGCTTTCGTGCTGGGTGGCCGACGCGGCGGATGCAGGCGCCGACCTGCTGCTCTTTCCCGAATATGCCGGGATGGAACTGACCGCCCTCGCGGGGGCCGAGGCGGCGCAAAGCCTGACCGGATGCATCGATGCCGCCACCGACCGGATCGGATGGAGCGATGCGCTCCACGCCGATCTGGCCCGCGCCCACAACCTCTGGATTGCCGCAGGCTCGCTTCCGTTTCGTGTGGGTGACCGGGTGGTGAACCGCACACGGCTCTTCGGGCCCGCGGGGCAAACCGCGCATCAGGACAAGCTGATCCCCACGCCCTATGAACGCGATCCCTGGTGCATCGATGCGGGGCAGGGGGCGCAGGTCTTCGACATCGGGCCCACCCGCATCGGCATCGCGATCTGCTATGACGCCGAGTTTCCGCTGATCGCCCGCGCGATGGTCGAGGCCGGCGCCACGATCCTGCTCGTGCCCTCGGCGACCGAGACGGTGGCAGGCTATTGGCGGGTGCGCATCGGTTCCATGGCCCGCGCGCTCGAAGGGCAATGCGTCGTGGCCCACGCACCGCTCGTGGGTCCGGCCCCGTGGTCGCCCCCGGTCGATCTCAGCCGCGGCGCCGCAGGCATCTATGGCCCGCCCGATCTGGGATTTCCTGAAACGGGCCTTCTCGCGCTGGGCGACATGAACACACCCGGCTGGGTCTTTGCAGAGGCCGATCTGGCCGCAATCGCAACGGTTCGCCACGCCGGACATGTGCGCGGCCACGCCCATTGGCCCGAGCAACGCTGGCCCGGCCCGATCCCCTGCGTTGATCTGACCAAGGCCCCCTGACTTGCCCGAACGCCGAATTGGTCATATCTTTTGACCACGCGCGCGAGGAAAAACCATGCCTTTCAAAAAGGTCCAGTCGGAAAAACTGGCCCAATCCGTCGTTCGACAGATCGAGCTCTTGATCCTGCAGGGGATCCTGCGCCCGGGCGAACGATTGCCGTCAGAACGGGAATTGTCCGAACGCATTGGCGTGTCGCGCCCCAGCCTGCGCGAAGCGGTGGCCAATCTGCACGCCAACGGACTCCTCATCACCAAGCCCGGCTCGGGGATCTACGTGGCCGACGACCTGCGGGCCCATTTTCCCCCGGCATTGACCCGCCTTTTCGCCAGCCACCCTGACGCGGTCTTCGACTACATCGCCTTCCGCCGCGATATGGAAGGCCTCGCCATCGACCGCGCCGCGCGCTTTGGCTCGGACACCGATCTTCAGGTGGTCGACACGCTCTTTCGCAAGATGGAGGCCGCCCACAGCCAGCGCGATCCCACGGAGGAGGCCGACCTCGACGCCCAGTTCCACATGGCCATCATCGAGGCCTGCCACAACGTGGTGATGCTGCACATGATGCGCTCGATGTTCGACCTGTTGCAGCAAGGGGTGTTCTTCAACCGCCAGGTCATGTTCAAGCAGCGGATGACGCGCGACATGCTGCTCGATCAGCACCGCGCGATCAACGACGCGCTCCAGGCGCGCGACCCCGCGGCCGGTCGCGCCGCCATCTCGGCCCATCTCGATTTCGTGGAAACCGCGCTTTTGGGCCAGCAAAAGGACGAACGCAACGAAGCCGTCGCGCGCCAACGCTTCGAACACGCCCAGACGCGCTGACGCGCTTTCATCTTGGCAGAAATACTCCGGGGGGCCGCCCTCAGGCGGCGGGGGCAGCGCCCCCTCTGCGCTCAGTCCCCCAGCTTGGCATGCACCTCATCGAGATCGATCTCACCCAGCGGCATCTTGTTGCCCGGGTTCTCGAAATCGTAGCGGAACAACTGAAAGTCGCGCTTGTAGATCTCGTAGACCAGGTGCATCGACAGATCGTCAAAGAAGTCTTCCACCGGATGCGCGCGTTTGGGTCCGTGCCCCTCGCTTTCGTTAAAACGCGGCACCGCGGCCAGGTCGATGGGCACCGGGGTGTCCACCGCATCCAGAACCTTCTGCATCCCGTCGTTGAACGTCTCGGTGAAAAAGATCTGATCGAACCGCCCGCCATTGACGATGAAGGTCGACAGGTGGCCCGACATGGCAGACCAATGGATGTCGGGGTCCATCGGTTTGCGGAACCGGATCGTGTCGCGGGCAAACAAGAGGAACCGCCGAAAGCTTGCAATCTGGTCGAACGTGCCCTCGACCTCGATCCCGTATTTCTGGGCCAGCATCGGCACAAGGTTCCCGCGATAGCGCTGTCCGTTGCGCTGGATGCCACAGATCTTGTCGAAAAAAGAACTCAGGATCCGGGTATAGGGGTTGCGCACGCAGCTGAACGAGAAAGAGCCATGCGCCCGCACGTTGTCGGTGATCTTCGGCTGGCTCTCTTCGATGGCCCATTTGTGCAGGCCGGTCTTGGCATCATGAATGTCGCCGTCAAAAAACGTCGCATGGTCCGAGTAATACATGATCTGCCCGATGGACGAGCAGGCGCATTTGGGCACCACGCGGTACACCATGCTCTCGCTCTCGGTCATCCAGGTGCCGGGAAACCCCATGCTCGCCCCCAAACCGCCGGCCCGTCCTGGCTGTATCGCCGGGTTCCCGCCCATGGCCGTCAAAACATCAAGAAACGGTTGTCTCTTCAATCGACCTTCACGATAACACTCTTAAGAGCAGCAACAAGCCGATAGAGGGGGGCGCACAAGCGCCAGAATGGCAAAGATCGCCTTCGTCCTTTTGTGTCACAAAGACCCCACCGCGATCATCCATCAGGCGCGGCGGCTGACGCGGGCTGGCGATTGCATGGCGATCCACTTTGACGCCTCTGCCCGCAAAGCGGATTACGAAAAGATCACTTCGGCCCTGGCCGAAAACCCGCGCGTCACTTTCGCCAAACGCCGCGTCCGCTGCGGCTGGGGGGAATGGAGCCTTGTGCGCGCGACGCTCAACGCCGTCGAGGCGGCGGTCGATGCGTTCCCGGACGCCACGCATTTCTACATGCTTTCAGGCGATTGCATGGCGATCAAACCGGCGGAATACGTCCACGCCTATCTTGATCGCGAAGACGCCGACTTCATCGAAAGCTTCGATTTCTTCGACAGCGACTGGATCAAGACCGGGATCAAGGAAGAACGCCTGATCTATCGCCACTGGTTCAACGAACGCGCGCATAAGGATCTGTTTTACGCCTCGATGCGGTGGCAGAAAAAGCTTGGGCTGGCGCGCCCGATCCCCGATGACTTGCGGATCATGATCGGCAGCCAGTGGTGGTGCCTGCGGCGCCGCACGATCGAGGCAATCCTCGACTTCACCGCCAAGCGCCGCGACGTCATGCGCTTCTTCCGCACCACCTGGATCCCGGATGAGACGTTTTTTCAGACCTTGGTACGCCATCTGGTCCCTTCGGGTGAAATCCGCTCGCGCACGCTGACTTTCCTGATGTTCTCGGACTACGGCATCCCCGTGCAGTTCTACAACGACCATTACGAGATGCTGGTTGCGCAGGATTTCCTGTTCGCCCGCAAAATCTCGCCCGAGGCGGATGAACTGAAACGGCGCCTGGGGGAACTCTATGTCAGCCAGGGCAGGGACATTCAGCTCTCGAACGAGGGGGCCAAGCTTTATGACTTTCTCACCCAGCGCGGGCGCAATGGACGACGGTTTGCGCCACGGTTCTGGGAAAAGGAATCCTCGCTCGGTCGCGAGCGCGAGTTGATGATTGTGGCCTGCAAGAAATGGCATGTGGCCAAGCGTTTGCTCGATCAGGTCAGCTTTCACTCCAATGTCCCGACCGTCGAGTATCTGTTTGACGAAGAATCCACCCCGCTACCGGATCTGGGCGGGATCCAGGCAACATTGGCCAAGCGCGCGCGCCACCGGCGGGCCTTGATGCGGATGCTCTTTGATTACTATGAGACCGACCGCCTCGTGGTCTGCATGGACCCCGCCAACATTGATCTGCTGCGCGACTTCTACGCCGACCGCAGCCAGACCAAGCTGTTGGAGGTCGCCTGCAACTTCTCGGACACCTATCTGATCGGCCATGCCCGCCGCGTGGGTCTGGCGGGGCCCGACACCCCGTCCGACAAGGTCGAACAGCTTTTGCCGACGATCCGCAACGACGTGATCTTTGAAAGCGATCGGATGCGGGATGAGCGTTTCCCAAACTACCACCGCATCCGCGAAGTGGCCGAACCGCAGGAAAACGCGCCCGAACTGGCCGCCTTCTTTTCCATCCCCGAAAACCGTGCCATGGAAATCGCCGAGACCGATTACCTGTTCCAGGACTAAGGACCCCGCCCATGGCCTATGCCTATGACGATCAGAACATCTTCGCCAAAATCCTGCGTGGCGAGATCCCCAACGAGCCGATTTACGAGACCGAGCATTCGCTGGCCTTCAACGACATCCGTCCGCAATCGCCGACCCATGTGCTGGTGATCCCCAAGGGCCCGTACGTGACCTTTGATCACTTCGCGCTGGAAGCCAGCCCGGAAGAGATCGTCGACTACACCCGCGCCATCGGCGAGGTTTGCAAGATGCTGGGTGTGCAACCCGGTGAGGGCGGTGCCGGGTATCGTACCCTGTCAAATGCGGGCGATGATGCGGTGCAAGAGGTTCCGCACCTCCACGTCCACATCCTCGCCGGGCGCCCGCTTGGGCCTATGTTGATGCGCGCATAGGGGCAGAGCGCCCCGCCGGGGGTGCTGTGCTTCAGACCGACAGTTTCGAGACGGTTGAGATCGCGTCGGCAGATGACCTGCGCGTCTGGCTCACGGCCAACCACGCGCAGGCGGCCAGCGTCTGGCTCATCACATGGAAAAAGACCAATCCCGAGAAATACGTCTCCACCGGCGCCGTGCTCGACGAACTGCTCTGCTTTGGCTGGATCGACGGGATTCGCCGCAAGCTTGACGATGATCGCACGATGCAGCTCATCGCACCGCGTAAAGTTCAGCACTGGTCAAAAACCTACAAGATCCGCGCCGCCCGGCTCGAAGCCGAGGGCCGAATGACGGATGCGGGCCGCGCCGCCATCGCGGCGGCCAAGGCCAACGGATCATGGAGCTTTCTGGACGATGTGGATGCGCTCATCGTCCCCGACGATTTGCGCGCCGCGCTGACCGCAGGCGATTGGGAGGGGTATGCCCCATCCTATCGCCGGAACGTCCTGCGCTGGATCAAGCTTGCCAAGACGCCGGCCACCCGCGCGAAACGCGTGGCCGAAGCCGCCACCGCCACGGCAGAGGGGCGCAAAATCCCGCAAATGTAGGTCTGCGCGGGGCCCATTGCTCAGCTCGCCCATGGCGTGGTCACGCCAATAGCTGTCACGCTTTTTGGCGTTTCGCGCCCGCGTCTTAGCCCGAAGCGGTGCAAAGTTTGCGAATTCTTAGCGTCTCGTTCGGCAAAAGGAGCCTGCGAAATGGCCTAAGGGTGCGAGCAGCGTGAGCAGTGTTATGGGAAAGCGACGTCAGCACCGCATTTCTCCACAAAAGATCTTCCTGAGGTTCCTTGTGGCCCTTGTGGTCACCGTTGCTGCGATTCTGGCAAGCCTGACGGTCAGCCTGAACTACACGCGCCAGGGCGGGCTTGACGAGGAGCTCCTGAATGTCAGCGGGCGGCAACGGATGCTGTCGCAGCGGATCGTCCTTGCCGCGGTCAGGTACGATGAAACGCAGGACCCACGATACCGGGGTATCCTCGTTGAAAGCCTCGGCGACTTTACGGAAAGCCACAATTGGCTTCTCAGCCAGCTCCAGCCCGACACCCCGGTTTGGGAGCATTACCGGGGCGAGGACGGGGCCCAGCTTGACGCGCGAACGACCGAGTTCATTTCGATCGTCTCGCAAATTGCGGACGCTCAAACGCGGGGGCCCGCGCCGCCAGCGCTGATGCAAGACGCCGAAGACCGTGCGTTTTTCGACTTGCTCGGCGCCTTGAACGGGGCCGTGATGCTGTTCGAAGACGCTGCGAACAGCCGCTCTGAGCATCAGAAGTACTTTCAGAAAGGCGCCATGCTCGTCGTCTTGCTGGTCGTCGGCCTCCAGGCGGTGTTCGTCTTTGTGCCCGCGCATCGGCAGCTGTCCGGCATGATCCGCCGGTTGCAGTCGCTGGCCGAGATCGACCCGTTGACGCGCCTGTCGAACCGGCGCCACTTCATCGCCCAGACACAAATGCTCCTCGACCAACACCAACACGAGCTTGAGCGTGTGTTCATCCTCGCGCTTGACCTCGATGGCTTCAAACAGGTCAACGACACGCTGGGCCACCCGGTCGGCGATGCGGTGCTGCGCTCGGTCGCGGATGATCTGCGCCGCATCTTTGCGGCAAGTCCGGACCTGTCCACCTTTGAACTGGCGCGGCAGGGGGGCGACGAGTTTCTGGCCTTCGGCGTGTTGGACCCTGGCGCGACGGCGACCGTGGCCGAATGGCTCGCTGACCATCTGATTGACGACCTGTCGAAACCGATCCCTGTGGCTCTGCGGGATGCCAATTCCACGGACGTTCGCGTCGGCGTCAGCGTCGGCATCGCCTTTGGCACCGAGCTTTGCCGCAATATCGACGTGCTGATCGCCAATGCCGATATCGCGCTTTATGCCTCCAAGAAATCGGGAAAAGGGATCGCAACGGGGTTCCGTGCGTCCATGCGCGAAGAGGCCGAGGCCCGCAATCAATGGGCAAATGAAATCACCCGCGGTTTGCAGGAGCTTGAATTTGAGGCGTTCTTTCAACCCCAGATCGATCTAGCGACCGGGCGCGTGGTGGGGCTCGAAGCGCTGGCCCGGTGGCACCATCCCAAGCTTGGCCTGATCGAACCGGCCCATTTCATGGACCAGATCGAACAGGCCTCCAAATCAGATCTGCTGGATGGCCAGATCATCCTGCGCACGGTCGAGGCGCTGCGCCATCTGCGCAAACAGGGCCTGTTCATCGAACGGATGGCGGTCAACGTCTCGGGTACGCTGCTGCGGGACCCCACGTTCAGCACAACGTTTTCGGAAATCGTCAAAGAGCACTTTCTTCCGCCCGAGGATTTTACCGTCGAGGTCCTTGAAAGCGTGGTTCTCGACACCGGCCGGGACGAAGCCATCGCCACGGTGCAAAGGCTGATGCGGCAGGGCTTTCAGGTTGCGATCGATGACTTTGGCACCGGCTACTCGTCGCTTGAAAGTGTCGCAGCGATCGGCGGGTCGATCCTTAAGATCGACAAGTCGCTGGTGCGCCAACTGGGCGATCCCCGCATCCACAAGATCCTCACCGCCGCGATTGCGATGGGCCATGGGCTTGGCGTCAGCGTCTATGCCGAAGGCGCCGAAACCGCCACACATCTCGAACGTTTGCAGCAACTGGGCGTTGAGGTCGTGCAAGGCTATCAGATCGGCGCCCCAATGGCGCTGCCAGAGTTGCAGGCCTGGCTCGCCTCGCTGCCGAAAGCAAAGGCCGAGCGTGGCAGGCCGCCCGCACCGCAATGGCTCCCGTCGCGGAAAAGGCGCCAGCCTCCGATGCGGTTCGATCGTGCCGCGGCCCCGGACAGATAGGGGGCGCCCGCTATCCGTCGCGCCCGGGATCGTCGGGATTGCTTGAAAACAAAGCGATCTTGTTGCCCTGCGGATCGCGCAGATACCCCACATAAAACCGCGGCCCATAGGCCGCCCGAAACCCGGGCGCGCCCTCATCCGTGCCGCCGGCCAAAAGCGCGGCGGCGTGCAGCGCGCGCACCTCGTTCTGATTGCGCGCCTCAAAGGCAACCATCGTCCCGTTCCCAACCGTGGCGGCCTGCCCATCATAGGGCGGTTTGACGTAAAACTCAGGCAGCGCGGGACCATTGCCCGGTGCTTCGGGCAGCGCATAGCTCAGCCCCTCGGGGCCTTCCTCCAGCCCAAATCCGAGGGCGGGCAGAAATGCGTCGTAGAACCGCTTCGCGCGCGCAATGTCATCCGCGCCGACAGAGACGTAAGAGATCATGCCGCGCCGGTCCGCCGAGGCGGCGTCAATGTGAGTGCTGTCATAGCGTGACCCTAGGCCAACACCCTGCACGGCTCAATCAAACGCCTCGCACCCAGACGCCACCCCCATTCTGAGGTTTCTCCTATAGAGCAACAATCAAACCCAATCGACCGTCATTGTTTCCGCATACTCACAAAACCACCCCACCTCCGCCACCTGTCATTTCGGCGTCATCGGCGGCGCGTATACACTCAAGTCGATGTCACGCGCCTTCACAGTCGACGATCTGAACCGCCTCGCCTCGGAACAGCGCAACCCGCGCACCGGCGATATCGACACGCTTGCCACAACGGACCTGCTGGCCCGCATCAATGATGAGGATGCGCGCGTCGCCGCCGCCGTTCGCCTCGAGTTGCCGCAGATTGCCCGCGCGGTGGACGCCGCCGTCGCGGCCTTCCGTCAGGGCGGGCGGCTGGTCTATATCGGCGCCGGCACCAGCGGGCGGCTCGGCGTGCTTGACGCGTCCGAATGCCCGCCGACCTTCTCGGTCCCGCCCGCTATGGTCGTGGGCCTCATTGCAGGCGGCGAAACTGCGCTGCGCACCGCGGTCGAGGGCGCGGAAGACAATGCCCGTCAAGGCGCGCGCGACCTTCAGACCGCAAATGTCACCGCGGCGGATGTGGTTCTGGGCCTCACCGCCAGCGGGCGCACCCCCTATGTCATCGGCGCGCTGCGATATGCCCGCTCCATCGGCGCGCGCACCGTGGCGCTCACCTGTGTCCCCGCGCCAGAACTGGCCGAGCACGCCGATATCTCGATCGCGCCAGAGGTGGGCCCCGAAGTGCTGACCGGCTCGACCCGGATGAAATCCGGCACGGCGCAAAAGATGGTGCTGAACATGATCAGCACGGCGGCAATGATCCGGATCGGCAAGACCTATCGGAACCTGATGGTCGATGTGGCGGTTTCGAACGAAAAACTCCGCGCCCGCGCGCTGGGCATCCTGTGCACGGTCACCGGACTGCCCGGTGACGCGGCCGCGCAGCTTTTGGCCGAGGCCGATGATGACGTGAAGACCGCCATCGTTATGCACACGGCAGAGCTGAGCGCCGATGCGGCGCGCGCGCGTCTCACTGCAGCGGGCGGTGTGCTGCGGGGTGCGCTGATGACCGAGCCCCCGGCCTAACCCCTGGGGACGTAACCCTGGCGAGCTAGTTCCAACGCCCTCCCCTCGGGAAAGGGGCAGGGCAGGGCCAAATGCCTTACCCCGACAGCTGCTCGCGCAGGATCGACGCTGTCAGCGCGCACATCAGATAGATCCCTGAAAAGATCAAGAACGCCAGGATCGTGTTCTCAAAGGCGCGCGGATAGGTCGGCTCGTCCGGCGGTACCGGGTTCACCCCGGTCGACAGATAGCGCACCTGCCGGTTCGCCTCGGTCCGCGCGGTCTCCAGCGCCTGCAACGATTCCTGCATCATTAGCGTGCGGGTCTCCAGATCGACCTCGGCCATCCGCATCTGGCTGGTGATCGACGCAAGCGACCCGCCGCCTTCAGACCCCGCCGTCAGCTGCGCGCGCAGCTCGGCCACGACGTCCTGCAGGCGTTCGATATCACCCTCCAGCCCCGACACCCGCGCCTGATTTGGCTGCGGATTGTCGAGAAGCTGCTGCAACTGCAGCCGTTTTTCCACCATCTCGGTCTCGAACGTGGTGATCTGGCCCATCAGGGACGAGGTTTCGCCCGCGGCGTCCAGCACGCCCAACTGGGTCTGCAGATCCAGCACCTTTTGCTGCGCGGCGACCATGTTGGCCTCGGCCTCGGCAAAGGTCGCGTTCGCGCCCTGCATCTGGTCTGCCCGCAGCCGCTGGGTCAGGTTATCCACCTGCTCTTCGGCATAGCCGATAAGCGCGCGGGAAAACGCAGCGCTCGTCTCGGGATCGGCCGCGATGACCTCCATCCGCACGATCCCCTCGGTCGGATCGTAGCCGATTTTTATGTTCTTGCGGAACAGCTTATAGGCATCTTCGCGCGTTGCATCGGCATCCAGCCGCTGGATCACGTCGATGTTAGGGTCCGAGAAATGGGCCCGATAGCCCTGGTCTTCGTCCAGGCGGATCAACGCCTCGCGCGACTGCAAATAGCTTTGGACGGTGATCGAATCCTGGCTGGTGGCCAGCCCCGTCCCCGACAACAGCCCGCCCATGCCGGCGCCGCCGGGATTGTCGGCCTGCTGAATTACGAACTCGGATTTGGTCGCGTACATCGGTGTCGCGATCTGGGTATAGTAAAAGCCCACAAGAACCGTGGGCAGCAGCACGAACCCCACAAGCTTGATGGCCAAGGCCACCATGCGACGACGGCGGCGGCGCGCAATGTCGCGCTGGATCTCGGCCACCTCGCGCACATGGCGCGACTCGGGTGGGCGCACTTCGGTCGAAATCTCGCGCCCCGGTGTCGTCGCAGGCGCGGGCACAGGCGCTGCAGCCCCCGTTCCGGCCTTGGCGGCGGGATCGACGACCACAAGCTCCAGCATATTGGCCCGCTCGAACGGATCGATCCCTGCCTTGCGCAGCAGGCGCACCGCGTCGAAATCCGACGTCGGCGCCATGCCGTGCTTATGCGCCAGCCGCCGCGCCATGCGCAGCTGCCGCCCGGTCAACCCTTCTTTGCGGATGGCGGCGATGTCGGCGGCCACCGCCTCATCGCTCGGCGCGGCCTGTGCGGCGGCGGATGTGGGAAAGGGCTTAGAACCAAAGCCGTCTTCGACCCGTGTTTTGGATTCGCTGGCGGGCGGCGGCGTTGCACCCGACGGAGTGGGCGCGCCCTCGGCCGCGGTGCCCGCGCTGCTCCGGCGGATGCGGAAACGCTTAGCTTTGGGTTTCGTAGTCATAGAGCTGTTTCGCCTCTTCCAGCGTGTCGAACATGTACAGTTGCCCGTTCAACAGAACGGCTGCGGAACGACAGAATTTCTCAAGCGTTTCGGCCTGATGAGACACAATCACCACTGTGGCTTTTTCAAGGCGTTCGCGCAGGATTGTCCCCGCCTTGCGATTGAACTCGGCATCGGTGGCGGCGGGCATGCCTTCGTCGATCAGGTAGAAGTCGAAATCGAGCGCCAGAAGCAGCGCAAAGGACAGGCGCGCCCGCATCCCCGCCGAATAGGTCGCCACCGGCATCTCAAAGTATTCGTCGATATTCGCAAGCCAGCGGCAGAACGCCTCAAGGTAGTCGGGATCGATCCCATAAAGCCCGGCGATAAAGCGGCAGTTTTCCTGCGCCGACAGCTTGCCGATCACCCCGCCCATAAAGCCCAGCGGAAATGAGATACGGCTGGTGCGCGTAATCCGGCCTTCGTCGGGTTTCTCCAGCCCGGCCATCATGTTGATGACGGTTGTCTTCCCGGTGCCGTTCGGCGCCAGGATCCCAAGCGAGTTCCCTTGCTCCACACGAAAAGAGGCGCGATCAAGGATCACCTTGCGCTGCGTCCCAGTCCAGAAGGACTTGCTGACGTTCTCAAACTCGATCATGGACCTGCCCGGCCGCACCGTGCTCTTTTAGACAAGCACTGTTAAGGATCGGTCATAGCACGGTTTTAACGCAATACCAGCGGCGGCAGGGCCCTTTTTTGGGCGCAACGCCGCCAGTGCCTTCCGATTCTTGCCGATATGGCGGTGCCACGGGCGTCAGGCGACGAACACGCTCCACCCGATGCCCGCAAAAACGGCGCCCAGAAAGCCCAGGGTGATATAGGCCGCAAAGATCCGCGGTTTCACCAGCGCCCAGACCGCCACCGCCGCGGGGATCGAACTGACGCCGCCCGCCATCACAAAGGCCATGGCCGCGCCCTGGCTCATCCCCTGTTCCACCAACCCGGCCAGCAGCGGAACGGCGGCATAGCCGTTCAGATAAGCGGGCGCCCCTACCGTGGCCGCGACCAGGATCGGGCTCAGCCCCTCGCCGCCGACCACGCCGGCCACCAGCTCGGCCGGGACATAGCGGATCATCAGAACCTCAAAGAGGTAGGCCAGCGACAGCCATTTCCCCAGAAACACAAGGTTCGCCCAGGCTGCCTCACCAAAGGTCGCGAGCCGGTCCTTGCCCTGCCAGAACGCCCAAACCGGCTTGCCCTCAAACGGCGACGGCCCGCATCCGCAGCCGCGCTTTTCCGATTTGCGCAGTGGGTCGGTCAACAGCGTGGTGTTCTTCAGCATCATGACGGCAAACCCGCCCATCAGCCCCAGGCTGATCGCCGACAGCGTCTTGGCAACCGCAAAGTCCAGGCCCAGCCCGCCCGCAGTAATCGCAAACATCGCCGGGTCCATCAGAGGCGACGACAACCAGAAGGCCATCACCGCAGACAGCGGTGTCCCCGCCGCCAGAAGCGCCGCCACGAATGGGATCACCTCGCAGGAGCAAAACGGCGACAACCCACCGGCCAGCGCGGTAACCACGATCATCCGCATCTCGCGCCCTTGAAACGCCTTCGCCACCAGCGCCTCGGACCCCGTCGCCTTGAGAAACCCAATGGCACTGACCGCAAACAGAATGAACGGCGCGGTGTTCAGCAACGCATTGGCGGCATCGCGCACCGTGGGCCAGGCCGCAGGCGGATCCAGCGCCAGAACCACCAGCGGAATGATCAATACCAGAAGCCAGACCTTGTCGATCCGCGCCCACAGACGCGGCAGCGGGGCGGGGGCGGGGATATCAGCCATGGGTGTGATCCGTTTGTGACGCGTCGGCACAGCATTCCGACAAGAGAAACTCCGAGAGACCGCTCATGGTGTCATAAGCCGCCCCGATGCAGATGATCTTGCGGCCCTGCCGCAACTGGTTGACCAGTCCGGCTGCTGCGAGGATCTTCATGTGATGGGTCAGGGTAGACCCCGAAACCCCTGAGCGCACGCCCAATTCTCCGATGGTCAGCCCATCGGGTCCCGCGCGCACCAGCGTGCGCAAGACCGACAATCGCTGTTCCGACCCAAGCGCGGCAAAGGTCGACGCCATTTCGGCCAGCTGGTCGGGGGGTGGGGTTGAGTCGCTCATATATCTATATTTCTAGAAATATCGAAATAATGCAAGAGCCGATTTGCCGCCACCCGCCTGTGCGCCTAGTGTGCCGCCCATGTCCGCCACTTTGCCCGCCGAAATCTCTGCCTGCCGGATCTGCACCGACCGGTTTGCCGCGACCGCCACGGCTCATGCGCCGCGGCCCGTGGTCTGGTTCCGCCCCGGTGCGCGCCTCTTGATCGCCGGGCAGGCGCCGGGCCTGCGCGTTCACAACGCGGGCCGTCCGTTCTTTGATCCTTCGGGCGACCGGCTGCGCGACTGGATGGGGGTCGATGAGGCCACATTCTATGACCGCGACCGCATCGCGGTGGTGCCCATGGCCTTTTGTTTTCCCGGATATGACGCCAAGGGATCGGACCTGCCACCACCGAAAATCTGTGCAGAAACCTGGCATGCCCGTGTCATGGCCGCGCTCAGCACGGTGCAACTCACCCTGCTGGTCGGTGGCTATGCGCACAAATGGCACCTTGGCGCCAAAACCGGCGTCACCGCGACTGTCGCCGCCTGGCGCGACCATGCGCCGGACGTCTTTGCCTTGCCGCACCCGTCCTGGCGCAACACCGCGTGGCTGAAGAAAAATCCCTGGTTCGGGGCCGAGGTTCTGCCGGCCCTGCGCGCCCGGGTCGCAGAGGTATTGCAATGACCGACACCCCGCTTGATGCCGCCCACGCCGCGATGGAGGCGGCGCCCGAAGATGACGCGGCGCGGCTTCGGTTCTACGAACGGCTGGCAGACGCGGAGCTGATGCTCTTGCTGACTGAAGAGGCGCAGGGCGACCGCATCACCCCCCAGGTTTTCGCGTTGGAAGAGGGCGAGGTCGTCCTCGCCTTTGACCGCGAAGACCGATTGACCGAATTCACGGGCGTCATCTCGCCCTACGCCGCGCTGTCGGGCCGGGCGCTGGCAAGTCTTCTTGCAGGCCAGGGCATGGGTTTGGGCGTCAACCTTGGCGTTGCGCCATCCTCGATCCTGATCCCCGCCGACGCGGTCGCCTGGCTCGCCGAAACGCTCGCCGAGGCACCGACCGAGATCGAGGCCCGCCCGGTCGAGGTGACCGCCCCTGCTGGTCTGCCCGAAAGCCTGATCGCCGCGCTTGATGCCAAATTGCCAACGGCGGCGGGTTTGGCCCGCTACGCGTTCCTCGCCGGTATCACCTATGAGGGCGGCGTGAAGGGCCACATGCTCGCCTTCATTGACCCCGTTCCCGGGGCCGAAGACAGCCTTGCCCAGGCGGCATCCGAGGCGCTGATCTTTTCCGGGGTTGAGGCTGGGCAGATGGACGTGGCCTTCTTTGCCGCCACCGATCCGATGGCCGCAAAGCTCGCCAAAGCCGCCCTGCGCTTTGATCTGCCGACCCCGATTGCTCAAAAAGTGCAATCCGCACCCGGTTCGGACCCGTCAAAACCACCGAAACTGAGGTGACAATGTCGCATTTGTGCAAAGCCGCGACAATCCTATGAAATAAGCGGCTTTACATCTTCCCCGTTAACCATTGCCCCCGTATAACATGTCGAACCGCGCGGACGCGAAGCTGCGCAGATCGAGCAGCGATAAACGGGATTACAGTATGGCACTCTTCGGCGGCATTTTCGCGTCGGACATGGCGATTGACCTCGGCACGGCGAACACGCTGGTTTACGTCAAGGGCAAGGGGATTATCCTGAACGAACCCTCGGTGGTAGCCTACCATGTCAAGGACGGGCGCAAACAGGTGCTGGCCGTGGGCGAAGACGCCAAGCTGATGCTTGGCCGTACCCCCGGTTCGATTGAGGCGATCCGACCCATGCGCGAAGGCGTGATTGCCGATTTCGACGTGGCCGAAGAGATGATCAAGCACTTCATCCGCAAGGTGCACCGTCGCTCGACCTTCTCGAAACCGAAGATCATCGTCTGCGTCCCCCACGGCGCAACCCCGGTGGAAAAGCGCGCGATCCGGCAATCTGTGCTGTCTGCGGGCGCGCGGCGTGCGGGGCTGATCGCGGAACCCATCGCGGCGGCGATCGGGGCAGGGATGCCCATCACCGATCCCACCGGCTCGATGGTCGTCGATATCGGCGGCGGCACGACCGAGGTCGCGGTGCTGTCGCTGGGCGATATCGTCTATGCCCGCTCGGTCCGTGTCGGGGGCGACCGCATGGACGAGGCGATCATCAGCTATCTGCGCCGCCAGCAGAACCTTCTGATCGGGGAAGCCACGGCGGAACGCGTCAAAACCTCGATCGGCACCGCGCGGATGCCCGATGACGGGCGCGGCACCTCGATGCAGATCCGCGGCCGCGATCTGCTGAACGGTGTCCCCAAAGAGACCGAGATCAATCAGGCGCAGGTGGCCGAGGCACTGGCCGAACCCGTGCAACAGATCTGCGAGGCGGTGATGACCGCGCTTGAAGCGACCCCGCCAGACCTTGCTGCCGACATCGTCGATCGCGGCGTGATGCTCACGGGCGGAGGCGCCTTGCTGGGCGAGCTGGACCTGGCGCTGCGCGAACAGACGGGGCTGGCAATCTCGGTCGCAGATGAATCGCTCAATTGCGTGGCCATGGGCACCGGCAAAGCGCTGGAGTATGAAAAACAGCTCCGCCACGTGATAGATTACGACAGCTAACAGGGCCGGACCCTCCGGCCCGGGACGAGGCCGTGGCACAAGACCGAGGCAGTACCGACAGCTATACGCGCCCAATCCGCCGCATCTTCATCGGTGGCTTGGTGCTGGTCCTGTTTGCGCTGTTCCTGCTCTGGCGGATCGACAGCCCCCGTGCCGAACGCTTCCGTGCGATGCTGGTGGACCGGTTCGTGCCCTCGATGGATTGGGCGCTTGTGCCGGTGACGAACGCCGTCGATCTGGTAGGCGATTTCCAAAGCTATGCCCGCATCCGCGAACAGAACCAGGAGTTGCGCCGCGAGTTGCAGCAGATGCGCGCCTGGCGCGAGGCGGCGCTGCAACTGGAACAGGAAAACGCCAAGCTTCTCGATCTCAACAAGGTGCGCCTCGACCCCAAGCTGACCTTTGTCACCGGCGTGGTCCTGGCCGACAGCGGCTCGCCCTTCCGGCAATCGGTCTTGCTGAACGTCGGCGCGCGCGATGGCATCCAGGACGGGTGGGCCACCACCGACGGGCTGGGCCTGGTTGGCCGCATCTCGGGCGTGGGGCAGACCACCAGCCGTGTGATCCTACTCACCGATCCGGGCAGCCGCATCCCCGTCACGATCCAACCCACCGGCCAGCGCGGCATTCTGGCGGGTGACAATTCGGCCCTGCCGCCCGTGGATTTCATCGAAGATACCGAACAGGTCCGCCCCGGCGACCGCGTCGTGTCCTCGGGCGATGGCGGCGTCTTTCCCGCGGGCCTTCTTGTGGGCCAGCTCGTCGCCGGGCCGGACGACCGCCTGCGCGTGCGCCTTGCTGCCGACTATGAACGGCTTGAGTTTCTGCGCGTCCTCCGCTCGCGCCCGGCTGAGGCGATTGGCGCGCCGGGCGGCCTTGTCGGCCCCGACGCGATCTTCCCCGCGGCGGAGGGCACCGATGGCTGAGGTCGTGGTCACCCGGCGCTGGCGCTACCGCACGCTCTTTGTGGCGCTGGCGTTCCTGGACGTTTTCGCCCGCCTCCTGCCGCTCGATGCCGGGGCAGGCCGGTTCCCCGGGCCGGATGTCATCCTGCTTTTGGCCTTCGTCTGGGTCCTGCGCCGCCCCGATTATGTGCCGGCCCTCCTCGTCGCAGCCGTCGTCCTGATGACCGACGTCCTGTTCCTGCGCCCGCTGGGGCTTTGGGCCGCATGCGTTGTCCTTGGACTTGAATTCCTGCGCTCGCGCGAAGCGGCCTCGCGCGACCTGCCCTTCCTGCTCGAATGGATGATGGTCACCGGTGTTATCGTGTCGATGACGCTGGGCTATGTCATCACGCTCGCGCTCTTTGCGGTCGACCAACCGGCCTTGGGCCTCACGCTCATCCAGATGATCATGACGATCCTGTGCTACCCGTTGGCGGTGGTCTTCTCTGGCCGTATTCTCGGCCTACGTAAGATGGCGCCGGGGGCGGTGGATCAGTTGGGACACAGGCTATGAAACAGTCGCCCAAGGATATCGAAGAAAACGCCCGCGTGGTGAACCGGCGCGGTCTTGTTGTCGGCGGCCTGCAACTGGCCTTCATGGGCATGCTCGGCCTGCGCATGCGCCAGATGCAGATCGAAGAAGCCGACGAATACCGCCTTCTGGCCGAAGAAAACCGCATCAACGTGCGCCTGCTGGCCCCGCCGCGGGGCCTGATCTTTGACCGTAACGGCGTAATCATCGCCGACAACAGCCAGAACTACCGCATCATCATCGTGCGCGAGGACGCGGGCGATGTGGATGAGGTGATCGGCAAGCTGAAGGAACTCGTCACGCTCGACGAGGACGAGCTTGAGCGCGCAATCCGCGAAATGAACCGGCGTAGCCCGTTTGTCCCCGTCACGCTCGCCGACCGCCTGACCTGGGAAGAGTTCTCCAAGGTCGCCGTGAACTCACCTGCGCTGCCGGGCATCACCCCGGATGTCGGCCTTTCGCGCTACTATCCGCTGAAGGACGATTTCGCCCATGTCATCGGCTATGTGGGCCCGGTCAGCGACTATGATCTCAGCCGGATCGAAGACCCCGATCCCTTGCTGCAGATCCCAAAATTCCAGATCGGCAAGATCGGGGTCGAGACCAAGCTTGAAGAAAACCTGCGCGGCAAGGCGGGCAGCAAGCGGATCGAGGTGAACGCCGCAGGTCGCGTTATGCGCGAACTGGATCGCGATCCGGGAACTCCAGGATCCGACATCCAACTGACCGTCGATGCGCGGTTGCAGAACTTTGTCCAGGCACGCCTTGCCGGGGAAAGCGCCGGCGTGGTCGTCATGGATTGCGAGAACGGCGACATCCTGTCGATCGGCTCGGCCCCGGCCTATGACCCGAACCTCTTTGTCCGCGGCATCTCCAGCGCCGACTACAACGTCTTGCGCGAAGACAAATATGTGCCGCTCCGCAACAAGCCCGTGCAGGGCACCTATCCACCCGGCTCGACCTACAAGATGGTGGTCGCCCTTGCGGCGTTGGAAATGGGGGTACTGAACCCCGACGAAACCGTCTGGTGTCCGGGCCACTATCAACTCGGCCGCCGCCGCTTTCACTGTTGGAAGCGCGGGGGGCACGGGCACATGAACCTCTCGGATTCGCTGATCCAGTCCTGCGACGTCTACTATTACGACATCTCGCAACGCGTCGGCATCGACCGGATCACGGCCATGGCCAACAAGCTGGGCCTTGGCGTGCGCCACGATATCCCGATGTCGGCGGTGACCGAGGGCCTGGCGCCGACCCAGCAATGGAAACAGGTCCGCCGGGGCGAGGCCTGGCGCGTGGGCGATACGCTCAACGCCTCCATCGGGCAGGGCTTCACGCTGGCCTCGCCGCTGCAGCTCTGCGTCTACACCGCGCGGATGGCCAGCGGGCTGAACCTTGAGCCCCACCTGATCAAGACGGTCGATGGCGTCGCGCTCTATCCCGATCCGCCGGAAAAGATCGACATCAACCCCTATCACCTCAGGCTCATGCGCGATGCCATGGACAGCGTGAACAACGGGTCGCGCGGAACCGCACGGGGCAGCCGGATCGTCATGGAAGGCTATGAGATCGCCGGAAAAACCGGCACCAGCCAGGTCCGCAACATCACACCCGCCGAACGCGCAGCCGGCGTGATCCGCAACGAGGATCTGCCGTGGGAACGCCGCGACCACGCGCTCTACGTGGGCTACGCCCCCCGCGACAAACCGAAATACGCTGTCTCGGTCGTGGTCGAACATGGCGGCGGTGGCTCCCGCGCCGCGGCGCCCGTCGCGCGCGACATCCTCGCCTTCGCGCAATTCGGAGAGGTCCCGCCGCTTGAGGCCTATCCCACCAGCCAGCGTGAGCGTATCCGCACGATGTACGAGGCCATGGATCTCAAGGATCCCCGTCCCCCCGCACCCGGGCGGAGCCGCGCATGAGCTATCTTGAGTACAACGTCAAAACCGTCCCCACGGGCTTTCGCAAGGTGCTCTACCTCAACTGGCCCTTGATCCTGCTTCTGATCGCGGTCTCGTCGATCGGATTTTTGATGCTCTACTCGGTCGCGGGCGGCAACATTAACCGCTGGACCGAGCCGCAGATGCAGCGTTTCGGACTGGGGCTGTTGGCGATGTTCATCGTCGCCATGGTCCCGATCTGGTTCTGGCGCAACGTCGCCGCGCTCGCCTATGGCGTGTCGCTCCTTTTGCTGCTGGCGGTAGAGTTCTTTGGCGTCACCGGCATGGGGGCGCAGCGTTGGATCGACCTGGGATTCATGCGGTTGCAGCCGTCAGAGGTCACCAAGATCACGCTGGTGATGATCCTCGCCGCCTATTACGACTGGCTTGATCCGAAAAAGGTCTCGCGCCCGCTCTGGGTGGCCATTCCGGTGATTCTGATCCTCATTCCCACCGGCCTTGTGGTGATCCAGCCCGACCTCGGCACCTCGATCCTCCTGCTGGCAGGCGGGGGCGTGGTGATGTTTCTCGCCGGGGTCAGCTGGTGGTACTTTGGCACGGTGATCGCGGCCGGGGTGGGCCTTGTCTCGGCCGTGTTTACCTCACGTGGAACGGATTGGCAGCTGATCAAGGACTATCAGTTCCGCCGCATCGACACCTTCCTTGATCCCAGCCAGGACCCGCTCGGGGCGGGATACCACATCACGCAATCCAAGATCGCACTGGGTTCGGGCGGGCTGTCGGGGCGGGGCTTTATGCAGGGCACGCAATCCCGGCTGAACTTCCTGCCCGAAAAGCACACCGACTTTATCTTTACGACATTGGCGGAAGAGTTCGGCTTCATGGGGGCCTTCTCGCTTCTGGCTCTGTATGGCTTGATCATCTTTTTCTGCATCGCCTCGGCCATGACGATGAAGGACAGGTTTTCGGCCCTTCTGGTCTATGGCATCGCGGCGGCGTTCTTCTTCTACTTCGCGGTCAACATGTCGATGGTGATGGGCCTTGCGCCCGTGGTGGGCGTGCCCCTGCCGCTGGTCAGCTATGGCGGCTCGGCCATGCTGGTCCTGCTCGTCGCTTTCGGTTTGGTGCAGTCCGCCCATGTCCACCGCCCCCGCGGCAACTGACGGGGCGACAGGCGTGGTGAACGTCCTCTTTGCCGCCGATGACCGGCGCTGGGCCGAATATGAAGAGCCGCTGACCCGGGCCTTTAACGCTGCCAGCGTGCCCGCGATCCTCGCCCGTGACATGCCCCCGGGCAGCGTCGATTACGTGGTCTATGCCCCGAACAGCCCCTTGCAGGATTTCACGCCCTACACCCGACTGAAGGCCGTGCTGAACCTCTGGGCCGGGGTGGAGGATGTGGTGCACAACGCAACGCTCACAGCACCGCTCTGCCGGATGGTCGAGCCGGGGATGACCCAGGGCATGGTTGAATGGGTGACCGGCCATGTCCTGCGCCATCACCTTGGAGTAGATGCGCATGTGATGGGCCAGGACGGCGTCTGGCGCACAGGGTTTCCGCCGCTCGCGCCCGAGCGTCGCGTCGGGATGCTGGGGCTGGGCGAATTGGGCACCGCCTGCGCCATCGCCCTGTCCCGCCTTGGCTTTGACGTCGCCGGATGGGCGCGCAGCGCGAAAGAGATCGACGGCGTCGCGACCTTCCAGGGCCCGGATGGCCTTGCCCCCGTTTTGGCGCGATCCGACATCGTCGTCCTGCTGATGCCCCTGACACCCGGCACCGAAAACCTGATGAACGCCGAACGCCTCGCCCAGCTGCCCAAGGGCGCCGTGCTGATCAACCCCGGCCGCGGCGGGCTGATTGACGACACGGCCCTTCTTTCGGCGCTGGACGCAGGCCACATCGCCCACGCCACGCTCGATGCCTTCCGGGTTGAACCTTTGCCACAGGACCATCCCTTCTGGTCCCACCCCCGCGTAACGGTCACCCCCCACATCGCCAGCGCCACGCGCAAGGAAACGGCGAGCCAGTCTATCGCCGAGAACGTGCGCAGGGGCGAGGTGGGCGAGGGGTTTTTGAATGTTGTGGATCGCGACCAGGCGTATTGAGGGCCGCTACCGCAACCCCACACAATCCAGCGCCCACCAAAGCTCGCGATAGACCAGGGTGCCTGTCATCTCGGGCCGGTATGCGGGCAGGCGCACCGCTTGCAGGGCCGCTTCGGGAATGCGCAGCGACGGGCGGCGGATCCCAAGGTTCGCGGCGGGCGTGAACCCGCGCGGCCCGTAGTAACGCGGGTCGCCCTCAAGCATAACCACTGGCGCCGTGGTCTCACCCGCCGCGGCAAGCGCATGCTCCACCAGGGCCGTGCCCACGCCTTGGCCCTGCGCGTCCGGCACCACACCCAGCGGCGACAGAACCAGCACGTCAATCAACCGCTCCGGCGCATCCAGCCAACTGTGCGACAGCATCACGTGCCCAACCACCGAGCCTGTGCTGTCGCAGGCCACGTAGGACAGCGTTGGCAGGGGCGCCTTCAACCGCCGCAACTGATCCACCAGCGCGGGGATCGGTTCGGCGGGCCCAAAGGCGGCGCGGTGCAGATCGTCGATGGCGGCGACGTCATCCGGCGTCTCGGCGCGGATATGCGTGGTCGGCGTCACGGCTTCGGCTCCGGTGCCGGGGGCGGCTCGGGGCCTTCCACTCGGCGCACGGCCCAGAGCGTCGCCGGCGGCCCGGCAAGTTCGAAAATCACAGTCGTGGCGATTGTCAGCGCCATGATCGTGGGCGCCCAGGTGGGGAAGACCTCGCTCGCCACCAGCGCCATCCCCACCGCAACGCCGGCCTGCGGCAGCAACGCGGGCCCGTACCAGGCCCGCGCCCGCATCGGGGCCCCCGCCGCGACCGCACCGGCCCAGCCTCCCAGCACCCGCCCCAACGCGCGCAGCACCACATAGCCCGCGCCGATCCACCCGGCGGCGATCAGCGCCGTCCAATCCAGCGACGCGCCCGCCAGCACAAAGAACAGGATCAGGAACGGCCACTCGATATGCTCGATCTCGTGAAACGCCCGCGTGTGGTGGCGCGCGGCATTCACAATCACCGAACCTGCGGTCATCCCCGCGATCAGATAGGACAGCTCCATCCAAAGCGCCGCCCCGGCGGTCAGGAACACCACCGCCAGCGCTTCGGATTCAAGGGGCTCACCGCCGCTGATCCGTCCGGTCAGAAACGCCGCCGGAAACCCGATGGCCAGCCCCAGCAGGATCGATCCCGCCACCTCATATCCCGCGTGCAGCAACAGGCCCGATCCACCGCCGCCGCCCATCTGCTGCACCACGACCACCACAAGCGCAAAGACCAGCACCCCCCAGGCATCATCGATGGCGACAATCCCGCTGAGCGTTTTGGTAAACCCCGTCTCGCGCCCATATTGCCGGATCGCATCCTGCACCGCCGCCGGATCGGTCGCCGTGGCGATCGCGCCAAGGATCAGCGCCAGCCCAAGGTCGAGCCCCATCACCGTCAGCCCCAGCGTGACACCAAGAAGCGTGACCACCACGATCAGGACCGAGATCGCGAGGATCGTCCAGCCATGCGCCATCAGCGTACTGCGCGACAGCGTGCCGCCTAGCACAAAAGCCACCATGGTCAGCGCGATGACCGAGATCACCTCGAACCAATCGGTAAGGGCAGGGGGGATGAGGTCGAGCCCCGAGCTGCCCGCGACAACCCCACACGCCAAAAGCAACGTGACCCGGGGCAGCCGCGTGCGCCGCCCGATCAGATCGGCGGCGAGCCCGGCGGAAAAAAGTCCGCCGAGCGCAAGAAGAAGCACTGCGCTGTCCATCGGGCGCGAGCATAGCTTGGGTTGGCGGTGGAGTAACCCCCTCACCCTTGCGCGTTGGGGTCCGAGCCTAGGGCTCTACCCCAAACGCGGGTCCCCCTCCCTCAGGTGGGGATCAGCACGCTAACCCGCATCCTTGTAACTCACCGCCTTCACATCCGCGTCGGGGTCCGACTTTTGCCGCCGCACGATCAGCCGGTTCAGCGCATTCACATAGGCCTTGGCCGAGGCCACCACCGTATCAGTATCCGCCGCCTCGCCGGTGACAATGCGCCCCTCTTCCTCCATCCGCACACTTACGGTGGCCTGCGCATCCGTGCCTTCGGTCACCGCATGCACCTGATAAAGCTGCAGATGCGCCTGATGGGGGAAGAGCGCCTTGACCGCATTGAACACCGCGTCCACCGGCCCGTCGCCCTGGGCCGTGATCTGCTTGTCCTCGCCGTCAATCGTCAGCGTCAGATCCGCCGATTGCGGTGCCTCGGTCCCGCAGATTACGCGCAGGAACTTCACCTGGATCGTGTCATGCACCTCGCCCGAGGCCTGGTCCCGCATCAGCGCGATCAGGTCATCCTCGAACACTTCCTTCTTGCGGTCGGCCAGCGCCTTGAAGCGAACGAACACGTCGTTCAACTGATTGTCCGCCAGATCATAGCCCAGCTCTTTCAGCTTTGAGCGCAGCGCGGCACGCCCCGAATGCTTGCCCATCACGAGGTTGGTTTCTTTCAGCCCAACATCCTCGGGCCGCATGATCTCAAAGTTCTCGGGGTTCTTCAGCATGCCGTCCTGATGGATGCCGCTCTCATGCGCAAAGGCGTTCTTGCCCACGATGGCCTTGTTGAACTGCACCTGAAAGCCCGAAACGGTGGCCACCCGGCGCGAGATGTTCATGATCTTCGTCGTATCAACGCCGGTGGTATAGGGCATGATGTCATGGCGCACCTTCAGCGCCATCACCACCTCTTCCAGCGCGGTGTTGCCCGCGCGTTCGCCCAACCCGTTGATCGTGCACTCGATCTGGCGCGCGCCGCCGTCCACGGCGGCCAGCGCGTTCGCGGTCGCCATGCCCAGATCGTTATGGCAGTGGGTGGCAAAGATAACCTCCTCGGCCCCCGGCACCTCGGCAATCAGCCGCCGGATCAGGTCGGCGCTTTCATTCGGGGCGGTGTAGCCCACGGTGTCGGGGATGTTGATCGTCGTGGCGCCCGCCTTGATCGCGATCTCGACCACGCGGGCGAGGTAATCCCATTCGGTCCGCGTCGCATCCATCGGCGACCATTGCACGTTGTCGCACAGGTTGCGGGCGTGGGTAACCGTGTCGTGGATCTTCTCCGCCATCTCGTCCTGGGTCAGGTTCGGGATCGCGCGGTGCAGCGGCGAGGTGCCGATAAAGGTGTGAATGCGCGGGCGGGCCGCGTGCTTCACCGCCTCCCAGCAGCGGTCGATATCCTTGAAATTCGCGCGGGCCAGCCCACAGATCACCGAGTTCTGCGAACGCTTGGCAATCTCGCTCACGGCTTCGAAATCGCCATCCGAGGCGATGGGAAACCCGGCTTCGATGATATCGACGCCCATCTCGTCAAGCAGGCTCGCGATTTCCAGCTTTTCGTCGTGGGTCATCGTCGCGCCGGGGCTTTGCTCGCCGTCGCGCAGGGTGGTGTCAAAGATCACCACGCGGTTTGGATCGGTTGTCATGTGTTTTGTCCTTGGTCCTTAGCGTTTGATCCGGCGCTGATCCTCCCCTGAGCGGTCGCGCCGAAAGGCACGCTCAGAGGCGGCTAAGGAGAAGAAGCGACGACAGGAGGGCGCCCAGGGGCGCAGCACTCGGGATATGTGTCGTCGGTGTCATGGCGCGGAAGATGGCAAAAGTCGCGCGCGAAGGGAAGGGCTTTGTTGCCGCTGCCCGCTTAGAACATCACGCAGTCCGCGCCCGCCACCTCGGCGCTGTCATCAATTCCGCCGGTCGGCACATAGTCAAAGGCCGCAATCCGCGCGCCGCCGTCAAAGGCGATAAACAGCGTGTTGGTCGACGGGCGCAGGGCAATCCCCTCGGGATCGCGCCCGTATTGCAAAAGCGATGTAACGCTCAGCAGGTCCCCTCCGGCCGAGAACTCAAACAAGCTGTTCGTGCCTTCCCAGTCATCGGTGACCAGGATGTGCCCGTTGCGCGGATCCACCTCTAAACCCTGCGGCTCGTGCATGATCGGGTCCACCGCATAGCCATCGATCCGCCGCTCGACCGAGCCATCGGGGGCCAGCCACAAAAGATGCCCGGGCTCATCCTCGACCGCGAGGATCAGCCCCTCGGCGGTGATCGCCAGCCCTTCGGTATCCACCGACCGGCCCATCCGGAACGGTGCGCCCAACGCCTCGCCGTCGCGCGAAAGCCTTTGGAACCCGCCAAAGCCATCTGCCACGATCAGGTTCGTCCCCTCGCGCGTGATCGCCTTGATCCGGGGCAGGTCGCTTGTCACCCGGCGCAGCTCTAGCCCGTCGAGCGTATAAAGCACCGCTTCGGGCCCCTCATTCGCGATCCAGAGCCCGCAGAAATCGGGATCAAACTCCAGGCTGGCGGGGCGGCTGAGTTCGTAGAAATCGCGCAGCTCCAATTCCAGCGCCTGCGCCGGCAGTGAGAGCAACAACAAAGCTAGAATAGCGCGCATGGGCGTCTCCCGGGGCTCGTCATTAACCCAACTGGCCCTATCTCGCCCGAGGTCAACGAAGGGTGAGGCATGGAACGGGCATTGGTGGTCGGCGCGTCGGGCGGGATCGGCGCGGCGGTGGCAGCGGAATTGACGAAACGCGGCGTTGCGGTGACGGGGCTGTCGCGGTCGGTCGACGGGCTTGATGTCACCGATGAGGCGAGCGTTGCGGCGCATCTGGGCGCTATGGACGGGCCGTTCGACCTGATCTTCGTGGCCACGGGTGCACTTGTCATTGACGGGGCCGAGCCCGAGAAGGCGGTGAAACAGGTCACGGCTGAAACCCTTGCAAATCAATACATTCTGAATGCGGTGGGTCCGATGCTGGTCCTTAAACACGCGCTGCCGCTGATCCCGCGCGACCGCCGCGCCGTCTTCGCTGCACTATCGGCGCGGGTGGGCTCCATTGGGGACAATGGCCTTGGCGGCTGGCACAGCTACCGCGCCGCAAAGGCGGGCTTGAACCAGCTGATCCACGGCGCCGCGATCGAGTTGAAGCGGTCCCACAAACAGGCCATCGCCGTCTGCCTGCACCCCGGCACCGTGGCGACAAACTTCACCGCGAAATACGCGGCGGCACACACGACGGTGCCGCCCGCGGACGCCGCGGCAAACCTTGTGGATGTGGTCGCGGGGCTGACGTCCGCGCAATCCGGCGGGTTCTATGACTATGCCGGGCGGGAGATCCCGTGGTGAGCCGTCTGATCCTTGTCCTCGGGGATCAACTGACCCCAACGGTTGCCGCCCTGCGCGCGGGCGACCGCGCCACCGACACGGTCGTGATGGCCGAGGTGCGCGACGAGGCATCCTATGTCGGCCACCACCCGCAAAAGATCGCGCTGATCTTCGCCGCCATGCGCCACTTCGCCGAAGAGCTGCGGGCAGAGGGCTGGACCGTCGCTTACACCCGCTATGACGCCCCGGAAAACGCAGGCTCAATCCCCGGCGAACTCCTCCGCCGGGCCGCGGAAACCGGCGCGGCGAAAGTGATCGCCACCCGCCCCGGCGAGTGGCGGTTGATCCAGGCACTGGAAGACACGCCGCTCGACGTGCAACTCCTCGAAGACGACCGCTTTATCGCCGGCCACGCCGAGTTCGACAGCTGGGCCGAGGGCCGCAAGGAACTGCGGATGGAGTATTTCTACCGCGAGATGCGGCGCAAGACCGGCCTTCTGATGGACGGCGACAAACCCGAGGGCGGCAAGTGGAACTTCGACCACGACAACCGCAAACCGGCAAAGGCCGATCTTTTCCGCGCACCGCGGCTCGAGACCGCGCCGGATCAGATCACCACCGATGTGCTGGACCTCGTTGAGCGAGAGTGCCCTGGCAATTTCGGCCGCCTCCGCCCCTTCGTCTGGGCCACCAACCGCAACGGCGCCGAAGCCACGCTGGACCACTTCATCACCCACGCCCTGCCAAGCTTTGGGGACTATCAGGACGCGATGCTGGAAGACGACCCCTTCCTCCATCACGCGATGATCTCGGCCTATCTCAATATCGGCCTGCTCGACCCGCTCGACATCTGCCAGCGCGTCGAAGCGGCGTACAAGCAAGGCAACTGCCCGATCAACGCTGCCGAGGGCTTCATCCGCCAGATCATCGGCTGGCGTGAGTTCATCCGCGGCGTCTACTTCCGCGAGGGCCCCGATTACCCCCGCCGCAACGCGCTGAACCACCAACGCAAACTCCCCGATTTCTACTGGGGGGCCGAGACCAAGATGAACTGCATCGCCCATGCGGTGGGCCAGACCCGCGACCACGCCTATGCCCATCACATCCAGCGGCTGATGGTGACGGGCAACTTTGCGCTTCTGGCGGGGATCGACCCCACCGAGGTGCATGAATGGTATCTCAGCGTCTATATCGACGCCTTCGAATGGGTCGAAAGCCCCAACACCGTCGGGATGAGCCAGTTTGCCGATGGCGGTGTGGTGGGGTCAAAACCCTATGTGTCGTCCGGGGCCTACATCGACCGGATGTCCGATTACTGCCGGGGATGCCACTACAGCGTGAAGGCCAAGACGGGCGACGGGGCGTGCCCCTTCAACCTGCTCTACTGGCAATTCCTGATCCGCCACCGTGACCGGTTCTCAACCAACCCGCGCATGGGCCAGATGTACCGCACCTGGGATCGGATGGACGCGGCGCGGCGCGCAACGGTGCTGGCGGAGGCAGAGGGCGTCTTGGCAAAGCTTGACGCGGGGGAGGTGGTGTAACGCCCCGTCGCGAAGGGCTAAGATGCGGGCCCCTCGTCCGCTCCAAACCCCTCCAAATCCTCGCCGCGCACGCGAAAATACACCTTCTCCCGAACCACCTCGGCCCCCAACGCCTCATAGAACGCGACCGCGCGCGGGTTGTCGGCCTCTGCGGTCCAATCGAACCGCACGCAGCCCAGGGCGGCCGCATGACGTGCCAGAAACCGCAGGAACGCCCGACCGATTCCGCTGCCCCGCATCCCGGCGCTGACATAGAGATCTTTCATGAAGAGCGTCCCCGCCGGTGTCGGCGCAGGGTGCAACAGCGTTACGGTGGCAAACCCCACGGGCTGGGCGTCGACACAGGCAAGCACCGCCTGCACGCCGGACCGCCCGCCCACAATGGCATCGGCCACCGCCCGGGCGTCGTCCTCGGCCCCGTCCCGCGTACCCCAGTAGTGCAGCTCTGCCTCTTGGAACAGCGCGGCAAGCGCGCCCGCATCATCCGGCTCGGCAAAGCGGAAGGTAAACGCCTGTCGCGCCACCGCCGGGGCGCTATTCGGTGACGGTCTCGGTCGCGCCCTCGGTCTGGGTCAGCGCGCCGTTCACCCACGTGCCCTCGGCCACCTCGCCCGAGGCATAGCGGATCGTGCCCGCGCCCTCACGACGGCCATTGACGAACATGCCTTCGTAGACATCGCCATTGGCATAGGTGGCAATGCCCATGCCATTGATCTCGCCCTCGGCCCACTCGCCCTCGTAGACAAAGCCCTCGGCCATGCGGATCGTGCCCTGACCTTCGCGCAGCCCCTCGACGAACGCGCCCTCGTAGATCGTGCCATCGGCATAGGTGGCAATGCCTTGCCCGTGCCGCTGCCCCTCGATCCAGGCGCCCTCGTAACGATACCCATCGGTGTAGGTCATCACGCCTTGCCCGTGGTTTTGCGCATTCTGGAACTCACCCTCATAGACCAGGCCGTTGGCATAGACCGCACGGCCTTCGCCCTCGATCACGCCCTTGACCCACTGGCCCTCATAGGTCGAGCCATCGGCATAGGTGATCGTGCCGGTGCCGTCGGCCACCCCGTCCACGAAGGTGCCGACATAGACCGATCCGTCGGGATAGGTCACCTGGCCCTCGCCCGCGATGCTGCCTTCAACCCAGGACCCCTCGTAGACATAGCCATCGGTTGCTGTGAATGTGCCCTGGCCGTGGCGCTTGTCGGCCAGAAAGGCGCCGGCGTAGACGTCGGAATTGGCATAGGTCACGATGCCTTCGCCTTCGCGTTGGCCGTTGACAAAGGCCCCCACGTAAACGTCGCCGTTGGGCTGCACCAACCGCCCCTGGCCGTGGATCTGCCCGTCCAGCCAGCCACCCTCATAGACCAGCCCGTCGGGCATGGTCAGCGTGCCGTCGCCCGCGCGCTTGCCGGCGGCCAGCGTGCCTTCATAAATCGCGCCGTCGGGATATTCGATCCGACCGTCGCCCTCTTTGACGCCGTCGACCCAGCCGCCCTCGTAGACATAGCCCGAGGGGCTTTCCATCCGGCCCTGCCCGGAATGCTGCGCGTTTACGAATCCGCCGGTATAGACCACGCCGTTGGCATAGGTCGCCACGCCTTCGCCGGTCATCTCGCCATCGGCCCAGGCGCCTTCATACGTGCCCCCATCGGCAAAGGTGATCTTGCCCTGTCCTTCGGGCTTGCCCGCCGCAAAGGCACCCTCGTAGATTGAGCCGTTGGGGAAGCGCGCGACACCCTGGCCGCGAATCTCACCATCCACCCATTCGCCCGTGTATTCATAGCCGTTGGGCAACCGATAGGTGCCCTGGCCGTGCTGCTTGCCCTCGCGGAACGTGCCCTCGTAGATTCCGCCGTCATCGTACTGCTTGGTCAGGACTTCGCCGTCGCTTTGTGCAATGGCGCCCTGCGTGGACAATGCCACCACAAGGGCTGCGCCCGTTCCGCGGACGAGTTTCGACAGTGTCATGTCAGGCTCCCTCTCCTGTGTCCCGGGCCACGCACACGGCCACCCATCGGGACGTGGCAATCCTAGGTGAGCCGCCCATGGCCCGCAACGCTTTTTGCCCTATCCCTTTCCCTTACACGCGGTTCTGATAAGACGGCTTCGAGAAGGACACGGTGGGACCATGAGCAACCGATTTCGCCTGACGCTGGCGCAGTTGAACCCCACGGTGGGCGATCTGGCGGGCAATGCCGACAAGGCGCGCACCGCCTGGGAGGCGGCGAAATCCGCCGGGTCCGACATGGTGGCGCTGCCCGAGATGTTCATCACCGGCTACCAGACCCAGGACCTGGTGATGAAAGAGGCGTTCGCCCGCGATGCGATGGCCCATGTCGATGCCTTGTGCGCGGCCTGCGCGGATGGCCCCGCCATGGCGATCGGCGGGCCTCTGATACAGGGCGATCAGCTCTACAACGCCTATCACGTGCTCAAAGGCGGGCGTCTGGTGGCGCAGGTGCTCAAACACCACCTGCCGAACGAGACGGTGTTTGACGAGGTGCGCCTCTTCACCCCGGGGCCGATCAGCGGGCCGTTCTCGGTCGACAACCTCACCCGCATCGGAACGCCCATCTGCGAAGACGCCTGGCACGCCGATGTGTCGGAAACACTTGAGGAAAGCGGCGCCGAGATCCTGCTGGTTCCCAATGGCTCGCCCTATTACCGCGGCAAGTACGACACCCGGCTCAACCACATGGTGGCGCGCACCGTCGAAACCGGCCTGCCGCTTGTGTACCTCAACATGGTGGGCGGCCAGGACGACCAGATGTTCGACGGCGGCTCCTTTGTGCTGAACCCCGGCGGCGCGCTGGCGCTGCGGCTGCCCGTGCATGACGAGGCGTTGGCAGAGGTCACCTTCGAACACACGGCCGAGGGGTGGCGCGCGCTGTCCGGCGATATCGCGCCCTTGCCCGACGCGTGGGAGCAGGACTATCGCGTGATGGTCGAAACACTGCGCGACTATTGCGGCAAGACCGGATTCGGCAAGGTCCTGCTGGGGCTCTCCGGCGGGATCGACAGCGCGCTGGTGGCCACCATCGCCGCCGATGCGCTGGGTCCCGAAAACGTCCGCTGCGTGATGCTGCCGTCGGAATACACTTCGGACCACTCGCTTGAGGACGCGACCGGCGTGGCCACGGCGCTGGGCTGTCGGCTTGACACGATCCCGATCTCGGGGCCCCGCGCGGCGGTGACAGAGGCGCTGGCCGGGCTCTTTGCCGGAACCGAACCCGACATCGCCGAAGAAAACATCCAGTCGCGCTTGCGCGGGCTGCTCTTGATGGCGCTGTCAAACAAGTTTGGCGAAATGCTCCTGACGACCGGCAACAAGTCCGAGGTCGCGGTGGGCTATGCGACGATCTACGGCGACATGTCGGGCGGCTACAACCCGGTCAAGGACCTGTACAAGACCCGGGTTTTTGAGACCTGCCGCTGGCGCAACGCCAATCACCGACCGTGGATGAAGGCGCCCGCAGGCGAGGTTATCCCGCCGCGCGTGATCGACAAACCGCCATCGGCGGAACTGCGCGAAGATCAAAAGGATGAAGACAGCCTGCCGCCCTACGAGGTGCTCGATGCGATCCTCGACGGGCTGATCGATCGCGAGCGCAGCGTGGCCGAGCTGGTCGCCGACGGCTTCGACGGTGCGACCGTCAAGAAGGTCGAACACCTGATCTACATCAGCGAATACAAACGCTTTCAGTCCGCGCCGGGCCCGCGCCTGACGCCGCGGTCCTTCTGGCTCGACCGCCGTTATCCGATCGTCAACCGCTGGCGTGACCGCTCTGGCTAAGGGCCATTGCAGGCTCTGACACAAAACGCGTGCTAGGCAGCGTCAGGTCCAGAACGGTGCGCCCCTCGCGTTTGGCGTTCTGGGTCAACAGCACATGCAACCCCAGCGCATCGATCCGGGTACGCAGCCGCGTCTCGGTCAGCGCGTCGTGCATCGGGGCGGGCCGGGCGTCCCAGATCAGGCGCAGATGTACGCCGTCGGCCTCGCGCGCATCGGGGCGCAGGTTGATGTCGATCCGGCCATCGGCCCGGGCCGCGGCATAGCACAGCGCGGCCTGCATCGCGGGCTCGACCCGGGCGGGCGGGCCAATGACATGGGCGTCGGGGAAGCAAATGTTCAACCGCCGTTCGGGGTCGATCAACGCCGCAAGATCGCGGCACAGATGTCCGAAGTCGATCGTGCTGTCGCCGAAGGCGGCACAGACCTGCGCCAGTTCCTGATCGCGCTCAAAAATGTCGATCTCGTCCAGCGCGTGCACCGCCGTGTCGATGATCATGCTGAGAAGCTGTTCCTTGCGGCGCAGCGGCGGGCGCAGCTCGGCCCGCAAGAGCCGCCCCAGCGTCACCATGTTATTGAGCGGTCCGCGCATGCGCGAGGTGGCGGCAAAGGCCAGCGTCTGCAACGCCGCGACCTGGCGGTGCATGCCGTCGCCATCGGTGGCCAGCACCGCGCTGCGTTCTTTCACCGGCGTGATGTCGACCGACGAACCGATGATCGCAAGAACCCTCCCCTCGACCCGGTAGGGGGTAAGCGTTGTGCGCCACCAACGCGCGCCGGCCGGCAGATCCAGCAGCTCTTCATAGGTCGTCGCGGTGTCGGCGCTCAGACAGGCGCGGTAGTTTATCAGGACGGTATCCGCGACCCGGGGCGGCAGCGCCTCGTGCGGGGTTTTTCCGGTGACATCCCCGCTCGACATTCCAGTGGCGCGCTCATGCGCGTGGTTCAATCCGCCAAAACGCAGATCCTGCCCCGCGCCAACCGTCACAATGAACATTGGATTGTCGAAAAGCTGCAGCGACTGCAGCACGTCCGCCGGAAACGCCCGGCCACCATGATCACCCATGGACACACCCAGTAGAAAGTTTGCTCTTACGGGCGAGTTAAGGCCGACGCGATCATCAAGCGGTTAATCTGCGATATCCCGCCCCGGGCGAAATACCTCGAATGCAAACCGGTCGGGGCGAGTGGATCAGAGCGCGCGCACGTTGCAGTTGGCAAACATCGCTTCGGTCACCTCGCGGTCGCAGAGCCGCGTCGCTTCGGTCGTGACCGCCGCGGCGGCGGCGGCGACGCCGAATTGCAGGCAGGTCTCGACCGACCATTCGCGTGCCAGCGCCAGCGTGAACGCGCCCACAAAACTGTCGCCCGCGCCCACCGCGCTCACCACGTCGACCGGGGCGCTCACCGCGTGCCAGCTGCCATCCGCCGTCGACAAAACCGACCCATCGGCCCCGCGGGCCACGATCACATGGCGTGCAACACCCTTTTTGACCAGGTTTTCCGCAAACGCCGCCGTATCCTCGGGCTTTGGGTGGGGCTGTCCGGCCAGCTCTTCGCCTTCCTCACCGTCCATCCGAAGGACATACAGCGCTTCGCGCGGCTCTTCGGCCAGGTTGAACAGCGCGGGCCCGGACGTATCCACGATCAGCCGTGCCCCGCGCCCCGCGACGTGCCCCGACAGGATCGACGGGAAATCCTTGGCCACCCCGGGTGGCTGACTGCCCGACAGCACCACGAGCGTGCCGTCGCCCGTGGCCTGATCCACCGTGGTCAGCGCCCGCGGCACATCTTCTTCACCCCAGGACGGCCCCGGCATGACAAACCGGTATTGCTGGCCCGAGCTGTCTTCGGTGACCGACACGGATTGCCGGGTCTCGCCCGGCCCCTGGAACGCAACCGTGGCCACGCCCTCAAGCGCCAAAAGCTGAAGCAGATGCGCGCCCGTCGCCCCGCCGATGGCGACCAGCGCCGTCGACTGCCCGCCCAACAGGCGTATTGCGCGGCTCACATTGATGCCACCGCCGCCCGGATCGATATGCGGCTCGGCACAGCGCAACTTGGGCCCCGCCTCCACGGCATCGGTCGCGGTCGCGTAATCGACGGTGGGGTTCAGGGTGATCGTGAGAATATGGGCTTTCATGGACGATCCGCTGGGGTTGTTTGCGCTAACGCGCGGGCCGCGCCAAACTCGGCACAGATGGGGGGATCGTCAACCGAAAAAGGCGCGCCCTGTGGACGCGCCTCTATGCCGGGGATCGACGCCCGTCGTCAGCCCGCAATCATCTGATAACTCGCGGGGACATAGCGGAAACCATCCTCGCGCGTTTCGACAAAACCCATGGCCGGGAAGGGCATGTGATAGCCGACAAACGGGATCTTGTCGGTCGCCAGCATGCCCAGCACCGCGCGGCGCGATTGCGCTGCGCCGGCCTTGTCCATGTCAAAGCGCACTTCCCAATCGGGATAGGCCAGCGACCAGACATAGTGGTTGGCAAGATCCGCGATCAGCACCAGCGGCGCGCCATCGCTTTCGATCATGTAGACCATGTGCCCCGGCGTGTGCCCGAAGGCGGCCATGCCGGTGATGCCCGAGGCGACGCTGCCGCCATCGCCGATGAAGCTGAACTGATCCGCCAGCGGACGCACATTGCCTTCGAACCCGTCATTGCCCTGCGCCGCCCAGGCATCGAATTCCACCTGCCCGGTGACATCGCGCGCATTGGGGAAGGTCGCGGCCCCGTCGGTCAAAAGCCCGCCGATGTGATCGCCGTGCATATGCGTGATCACCACCACGTCGATCTGATCCGGGGTGTAGCCCGCGCTGGCCAGCACGCCGGTGATCCCGGCGCCGTTCAGCCCGGTGTCAAACAGCACCAACTCGCTGCCGGTGTTGACCACGGTGGGGGTGAAATAGAACTGCGCGCGGTCGGCGGGGATGAAGTTGGCCTCCGACACCGCCTGAAAGGTCGCTTGATCGACGTTCATCCCAAAGATCCCCTGGGGGTCGTCGGTCACCGTGCGGCTGCCGGCCAATAGCGTGGTCACCTCAAAGCTGCCCAGCGTGAAGCGGTTGAAGCTCTGGCTGCTCGCTCCCAGCATCGGGGCAGAGGCGCTGGCAGGGCCTGCGCCCGCAAGGAAAGCGGCCGCAAACGGCAAGGATGCGCCCGCAGCCAGGGCATGGCGGCGCGAAAGGGGTGTCTTGGACATCTTGGGGGCTCCCGTTGTTGGATAGGGGGCAAGGTAGCGGTCCGCGGCGCTTAATAAATAGGCGCACAGCCCCTGTGCGCGGCTGCAACCCTCACGTTTTTGAGAGCGATTAAATTAATCGTTAAGACATCTGCCGTTGGCCGTCCCGGGCCCGAACGCGCCGCTGGCCCGCGGATTTGCGGCGGTTGTGGACACGGGCCGTGAACAATGCGGCCCCAAACTTTCGCTTTGTTGACCGGCTTGGCGCCAATTTTGCCCCATTTGGGTGTCGTGCGGGCGGGCAATCCCCGCCTATCCGGGCAGACTATAATCAAATTGCCCGCAAATCCGGTCCGGCCGCCGCAACTTTGCCCAAGTCGCATCGCAATTCGAACACATTCTCGCGCAAACCCTGACATGGTTCCGGGGGCGGGCGTTCAGTAACCAGTGTGATGACTTACTTGGAAAGGACACACATGGTTTCTCTCGCCGATCATGCGCTCCCTATTGGTGCCACGCTGCTGGATGGTCAGTTCACGATCACGGGCCACCTGGGCGCGGGCGGGTTTGGCAAGACCTACCGGGCGCAGGACAACTACCTCGACCGCACCATCGTCATCAAAGAATGCTTCCCCGAAGATTTCTGCGCGCGCAACGGCCTGAACGTCGTGATGCGCAACGACTCTTACGAGGGCCCCTTCCGCGCGACTGTCGAGATGTTCGTGCGCGAAGCGCGGGCCGTCGCCCGACTGCGCCATCCCAATATCGTCGGTGTGCACCGCGTCTTCGAAGAGAACCAGACCGCCTATATGGTTCTGGATCTCATCGAAGGCTGCGAGCTTCTGAGCATCCTTGAATCGCCCAGTGCGACGCTCTCACCGTCTGCAATCACCGAGATCTTGCTGCAACTGCTCGACGCGATCGAGAAGGTCCACGGCATGGACCTGCTGCACCGCGATATCTCGCCCGACAACATCATGATCGAGCCGAACGGCACGCCGGTGCTGATCGACTTTGGCGCCGCCCGCCGCGATGCCAGCCGCAAGACCCGCGCCGTGTCCTCGATGCTGGTGGTCAAAGACGGCTACTCGCCGCAGGAATTCTACGTCGCCGGTGCCGAACAGGCGCCGAGCAGCGATCTTTATGCCCTGGCGGCGACCTTCTATCACCTACTGAGCGACGAGGTGCCCGCCAACAGCCAGACCCGTCTGGTGGAAATCGCGGGCCGCCGCGCCGACCCGTGCAAGCCGCTGGCCGGGCGCATTCCGGGCTATGCGCCGGAATTCCTCGAAGCCATTGATAAGGCGATGCAGATCCATCCCTGCGACCGGTTGCAGTCAGCAGCCGAGTGGCGCGATCTGATTTCAAAGGGCCTGGCCGCCCCCGCCGCAGAACCGGCCCCTGTCGAGCAGCCCGTCACCAAGGTCGCACAGCCCGCGCCCCAGGCCGCACAGCCCGCGCCCGCGCCCGCGGCGGCGCAGGCCCCGGCCGAAGAACCGGCCAGCGCCGAAGCCATCAACCCCGAGCTTGAGCGCGTTCTCACCAAACTTGTGGAAGAGACGAACGCAGCGGTCACGCGGTCGCAGGGCATCCCGGTGACCCCCAAGAAACGCCGGACGCCCGCACCGCGCAAATCCGTGCGCCCCGAATGGGTCGACGAGTTCAACCGCGAGTCGGTCGAGATCGAGAGATGGCGCGCCTCGTCAGCGTTCGCGATGGAAAAAGAGCACAGGGCTCCGGACCCGGTGCACAAACGCCGGCTCGAAACACTGTGGCAAGCCGCCGAGCAGCAGGTCGTCGAAAAATGCACGCCGTCGCCGCCCAAACCCAAACCCCGTACGCGTGTTCCGCGGTCGATGGGCAAGTTGCTTGACTTTAGTTCGCAAAAACAAGCGTCTGAGACGGATTTCCCCGACGATCCCAATGGCCCCAAGCGCAGCTCGCGCAGCCTGTGGCGCAAGGCGTCCTAGCACCGCTCACTCCCACCAGCGGTCAATCCGGGCGATATCGTCGTCCGACCATCCGAAATGGTGCGCCAGTTCGTGCACGAACACATGCGCGACCAGATCGGGCAGGGTCACATCCCCCCGCGCGCACCACTCATCCAGGATCGGGCGGCGAAACAGCCAGATCGTGTCCGGCCCCATCGGCTGATCCATCACCGACTTCTGCGTCAGCGGGATGCCGTCATAAAGCCCGGTCAGCTCGAACGGATCGGCCATGTCCATCTCCTTGAGCATGGCCTCGGGCGCAAAGTCTTCCACCCGCAGCGCAACCTCCGCCGCCGCCGCGCGATAGGCCTGGGGCAGCGCGGCAATCGCGGCCTCTGCCATGGCCGCCATTTCATGTGCCTCGGGGGCGGTAATCTCGGACCAGTCCATGGGCCAGATATGGACAAATAGCCCCGCCTGTGGAAGAGGACGCGCTCTAACGGAGACCGCCCATGACCGTCACCCGCTTTGCCCCGTCGCCCACGGGATACCTGCATATCGGCAACCTGCGCACGGCGCTGTTCAACTATCTGATCGCGCGCAAGGCGGGCGGGACGTTTATCCTGCGCATCGACGACACCGACCCCGAGCGGTCGAAGGAGGAATATGTCGATGCGATCCAGGAAGACCTCGAATGGCTGGGCCTGACCTGGGACCGGGTGGAACGCCAATCGCTGCGCCTCGACCGCTATGCCGCGGCGGCGGACCGGATGCGCGCGGATGGGCGTTTGTACGAGGCGTTCGAGACGCCGACGGAACTGGACCTCAAGCGCAAGAAGCAACTGAACATGGGGCGTCCGCCGGTCTATGACCGCGCGGCCCTGGCGCTGAGCGCGGAAGAGAAAGACCGCCTGCGCGCGGAACGCGGCGGGCACTGGCGGTTCAAGCTCGATCACGAACGGATCGAATGGGTGGACGGCATTCTGGGCGAGACGTCCATTGACGCCGCCAGCGTCTCGGACCCGGTTCTGATCCGGGGGGACGGGCAGGTGCTCTATACGCTCGCCTCGGTGGTGGACGACACCGAGATGGGCGTGACCGATGTGGTGCGCGGGTCGGACCATGTGACGAACACCGCAACGCAGATTCAGATCATCGCGGCGCTGGGCGGCACCTCGCCCCGCTTTGCCCACCACTCGCTCTTGACCGGGCCGCAGGGCGAGGGGCTGTCGAAACGCCTGGGCACGCTCGCGCTGCGCGACATGCGGGAGCGTGGGGTGGAGCCGATGGCGATCCTCAGCCTGCTGGCGCGGCTCGGCTCGTCCGACCCGGTGGAAATGCGCGGATCAGTTGAAGAACTGATCGAAGGCTTCGACATCACCCGCTTCGGCGCGGCGCCGACGAAGTTCGATGCCGACGATCTGGGCCCCTTGACCGCACGCGTCGTGGCGGCGTTGCCGTTCGACGCGATGGCCGCGGACATCGCCGCCCTGGGCGTGCCAGGCGAGATCGCCGAACAGTTCTGGAACGCCGTGCGCGAAAACATCGACACGCGGGCCGGAATTGCCGAATGGTGGACGCTCTTCCGCGATGGCGCCACGCCGCAAGTGGCCGACGAGGATCGCGAATTCGTGGCGCAAGCCTTTGAAATGCTGCCGCCCTTGCCCTATGGCCCCGACACCTGGGGCGACTGGACGGCGGCGGTGAAAGAGGCGACGGGGCGCAAGGGCCGGGGGCTGTTCATGCCGCTGCGCCACGCGGTCACCGGCCGTCAACGCGGGCCCGAGATGGCCGATGTGATGCCGCTGTTGCAGACCGCGCCGCGCCTGAGCTGACGGCAGAGGGGCTGTCTGCCCCGCCACCTTCGGTGGCCCCCGAGGATATTTGACGACCAAAGAAGCGCATTGCCTTTGCGCGCGTTCGGGCGTCTAGTCGGGCAGAATGGCCGATACCGCGAAGTTTCTGACAGGCAACCTCTTCCGCCACATCACGGTGATGTCGCTGACGTCCTCAGTGGGGCTGATGGCGGTGTTCGCGGTCGACTTCATCGACATGATCTTCATCTCGATGCTTGGCAAAGAGGAACTGGCCGCCGCCGTGGGCTATGCCGGGGCGATCCTGTTTTTCACCTCGTCCTTCGGGATCGGCATGGCGATTGCGGCGGGCGCGCGGGTGGCCCGCGCGCTGGGCGAGGGGAAAGAGGATCTGGCACGCCGCCGCGCCGCAACCGCGCTGATCTATGGCGTTGTTTTCGGGGCGCTTTTCTCGCTCGCGGTGTGGCTGAACCTGCGCCCGTTGGCGATGCTGATGGGGGCGTCGGGGGTGACGCTGGATCTGGCGGTGAACTATCTGGCGATCATCGTGCCCAGCCTGCCCTTGCTGCTCATCGGAATGGTGGGGGGCGCGATCCTGCGCGCCCATGGCGATGCGCGCCGCGCGATGATGGCGACGATCTGGGCCGGGGTGATCAACGCGGTTCTGGACCCGATCCTGATCTTCGGGCTGGACCTGGAACTGACCGGGGCCGCGCTGGCCAGTGTCGCGGCCCGGATCGGTATCGCGGCGGCCGCGCTCTATCCGATCTTTCGCCACCATGGCGGGCTCGGGCAGCCCACGTCGGCGGATATGGCCGTCGATTTCCGCCCCCTGGCCACCATCGCCTTTCCGGCGATCCTGACCCAGCTCGCCACGCCGATCGGACAGGCCTATGTCACCCGCTCGATGGCTGCCTACGGGGAAGAGGCGGTGGCGGGCATGGCGATCATCGGGCGGATGACGCCGGTGGCCTTTGGCGTGATCTTTGCGCTCTCGGGCGCGGTGGGGCCGATCATCGGCCAGAACTTTGGCGCCAAGGATCACGACCGGGTGCGGCGCGCGTTCTGGGATGCGGTGATCTTTACCGCGATCGTGGTGGTGGCAATCTCGTTCGTGCTGTTTCTGTTGCGCGAACCGATCGTGGCGTTGTTTTCGGCCACCGGGATCACGCGGGAACTGGTGTTCCTGTTCTGCGGGCCACTGGCGCTCGCGTTCTTTTTCAATGGCATGATCTTTGTGGGCAACGCCGCCTTCAACAACCTGGGCCATCCCTATTACTCCACCTGGATCAATTGGGGGCGTCATACCCTTGGGACGATTGTACCGATCCTGATCTTTGGCGCCTGGTTCGGGGCGGCGGGGGTGCTGATCGGACAGGCGGTGGGCGGGCTGGTCTTTGGCCTGATCTCGCTGTGGCTCAGCGTGCGCGTGATGAACGCGCGCGGAACCCCGGTCGAGCGGGAACCCTTTGCCCGCCAGGCGCGGTTAACGAGCCTCTTGCACCTGCGCCGCTAAGTCGTCGAGATGGCGGTCGACCAGAGCCGTTTCCCGCCGCGACAGGCTTTGATGCCGGGCATAGCGCGGGGCCTTGCGGTCCTGGGCGATGGGCGCGTCCCAGCCATCGGTGGTGGCAAAGAAGCGGGCCACACCCTCTTCCCCGAACTCGTTGAGAAAGCCCTGCACGACCGTGTCGATATAGCTGAGCAAAACGGGATGCGCGCGGTCGGGCGTGCCGTGCTTGCCCTCGGGGATTGTATAGATCTGCACTTGCGGCGCGTGGAGCAGGGGATGGGCGACCTCGGCGGCATTGACCCGGTCATAGGCCCGTTCGCGTTCATCAAGCGCCATCCAATCGGCCCCCGGCACCGCGGCGATCAACCCGTCAATCTCGGCCCCCGGCGCGGGCACGACGGTCAGAAAGGCCACAGGGCGCAGGTCGGTGTGCCGCCAGATCCGCCGCCAGCCGCGCACGGTGGCGGGATGGGCATTGTCATGCGCATGGGTCGCGCGGTTCACCAGGCTGCCATAGCCAAAGAAATAGGGGTCTTGCATGGGTCCCCTCTGTGGTGGCCCGCGCCGTGCAACGCAACCCCTTGTCGGGCGCGCGGTTTGGCAGTAACGAGAAAGGGTCAGCGACGGGAGAATTCGGGCGCCCGATCTGTTTGGGACCCGATGCCGAAGGAGCAACCGCCCCGGTAAACTCTCAGGCCCAGGGACCGTCGCGGGCATCGACACTCTGGAGAGACCCCGGACGGGGCGCCGAAGGGATAACGATCTCAGGCAGGTTGTGAGTTAGAGTGCGGTTAGCCTTGTTTGTCAGTGTCTTGCGGCTCACTGCTGGCTAACCTTTTGCGTAGGTTAGCCAATAGAAGCACCATCCAGATCACCGCAACTGCCATGATGAGTGGACCGACAACGTCTGCGTCTAGGTCCATCGGCAATACTATCCGGTTCCAGATTTCCAATCCGGCTATGAACAGAATGATCGGCCAGATGAACCTCATTTAATCCTCTCTATGGCGCTGTCTGCGAGACCAGCCCGCTGCACCTTCTGAGTGTACCTTGCGACCTCACCCAGGGTCTTGTGTCCGGTGACGGACATGATCTAGTGGGGCGTGGCCCCTGCTTCTGCAAGCCGTCTGGCGCACGCCTTACGCAGTCCGTGTGACGTGCAGTGCGGAAGCTTCGCCGCTTCAACCCACCCACGTATGCTCTGCGTCAGGCCGTTCGCGGATCGTGGCTTTCCCCAGTCAGTCTGGAGGAAGGTGTCCTGATCCATCAGTGGCTCTAGTCTCCGCTGTAGCTCGGGGTGCAGTGGGATGTCCACTAGAACACCATCGCGCCCCTTCATCTTCTGACGCTCATACTGCAAGCGCCCGTCCTTGATGTTCCGAGGGCCAAGCTGCACCGCGTCAGATCGGGCCGCGCCAGTATAGAGCATCAGCGCTATGACGAGGTCTGCTGTTGTACCTTCGGGCCATCTCTCCTGAAACTTGCGTATCTCGGCCTCAGTCCATGTGTGGATACCGTCCGGGTTCTTCATCCGGTATCGCTCCACTTCCCGTGCTGGGTTACCTACGCCTATGAGTAGGTTGGAATAAACGGTACAACGGAACGTGTCCTCGAATTGAGAGGCCGCATGTCTAGCTAGTGCGTGGGTGGGGAACAGGACGAACACAGAAGTTCCGTTCTTCGCCTCGTGGAATGCATCCACCAGCATCAGGGTCGTTCGTCCCGTTCCGCGTTTTGTGTCAATCACGGGGAACGGGGCATAGAGATGTGTAATGGGCCTCATTGGTCAGGCTCCTATCTGCTCAACGGTTTGCTCCGTCAGTGTGTGGATGTTTCCGCACCGGTAGCGCAGGCTCACGGTGTAGCCCTGCATCTCCCCGCGCCGCTTATGCGGACGGACTGCGTAGGCCACGAGGTCGCTGATCCGGCCCAGCAGGCCAGAAGCGATTACGTCTGCGGTTTCCTTGCGGATGAAGATTGCTGGCTCGCTCTTCATGGCCTCACCCAATCGAGATGAGGTTGTCGAGCAGCGGGAACGTGGTGCGTCGGTCCATGACACCCTTGGTGAAGTGCCGGTAGACAACGCGGTCGTCTTGAGGCTCCACTCCACTCTCAAGGTCGAGTACCTTCACCCGACCAAACGGCGTGTGCTTCTTCACCGTGCGGCGGCGATCAGCCAGGAGGGCACGGCGAATGCGGCGCGGCAGTTTCTGCTCCGCGTCAGAGAGAACAGCGTGGGCCATAGATCAGTCCTCCCGAACGCGGGTGGAGGTCGTTACCTCAACCTCGGTCACGTCATTGAAGGTCTGGTTCCCGGTCGCCTTGGTCTTCTTGGCACCGGAGCCTTGGAACTCGGCGATGACAGTCGCGCCATCGGAGACTTCCACCAGCGTGTCGCCAGCATCGACTTCGATTGTGGTCGTACCGCCACCCGCTTCACGCAGCGATACGGTCTGTGGCTGGGTCGAGCGGACCCGGACGATCTCCGCGCCATCAGAGGCAGCGTTGCCCATGCTGGTTAGATTGTCCTTGGAGTGGATCGAGCCATCGGACACGCCACGGGCGCGAACCTCTTCGACGGTCTCGGTGGATGTCACGGTCTTCCAGTCAACGCACTGGCCTGATTTCCGGAACTCAACAGAGCCGGTGATGCAGGCGTCAATGGGCTGAGGTTGCGTGTTGGGGATGGCGCATGCCGAAAGGGCCGCCAGAGCGGCGGTCGCAAAGATGATACGTTTCATTCGGGGTTTCCTCGGGTGTCAGCCGGTCAAAGAAAAAGGCCCCCTCCGATCTGGAGAGAGCCTTGCGTTAGCGGTGCGCCTTTGGCGTCTGTCCGCTACCCTGAGTGGTGGTCAGGTATTATAGGTCCGCGAGCGGGTCCGTGTTGTCGGTCTTAGCCTGGAGTTCCACCGGCTCAGCCGCGTTGGCTTCGGTGATGGTCTCCGCAACCACGGGCTCATCCACGGGTGCTTCCACCTCGGAGGTCACAACAGCATCGCCGTCTCCCTCAAGGCCCGCGTCCTCCTTCCGGCTGCGCTTGCTGGGCAGGCCGTAGGTTTGGCGAGTGGGCTTCGAGATGAGGCCCATATCGACTGCCTTGTTCAGGTATCCCCGAACAGTCTGCTGAGAGGGAATGTCCATCCCCATCCGCGTAGCAGCGGCAATGATGTGGTTGATGGTTAGCTGATCGTGACCTGCCTCAGCGCCCTTGATGACGACTGCGGCGAACTCGGATGCACGGTCCTGCGTTTCGGTGTTGAGCTTCTTCTGGAGTTCTTCCGGGAGGTCCGAAAGGTCCGAGAAGTCGAAGGGGTCTTTCGTCATGCGTCTCTCCTGTGCATGGTTGATAGCCTGCACATCGCAGGCGAGATGGCTAGACAATCGGTTAGCCATATCTGAAAAAGCCGTTGGAACACTTTGGGTGCTCTCTCATGGGTTAGCCAACCCAACCTGCTGATTTCGCTCAATAGTGGCAATATCAGGCAGAAGGACAGAGGGGGCATCGGCGGGCGCGGATCACGCGCCTGGAACGGTGCCGGGCGGCCTGGACCCCGGTATAAGACGGGAGCGACCATGGCCGATCTGAAGCGCACAGGGCTGTATAACCTGCATCTGGAGCTGGACGCCAAGATGGTGCCCTTCGCGGGCTATGAGATGCCCGTGCAATACCCGCTTGGCGTGATGAAGGAGCATCTGCACTGCCGGGGGGCAGCGGGCCTGTTTGACGTCAGCCACATGGGGCAGGTGATCCTGCGCCCCCGGTCTGGCGACGTGGCCGATGCCGCGCGGGCGTTCGAGACGCTCGTGCCGGTGGATGTGCTGGGGCTGGCCGAGGGGCGGCAGCGCTATGCCTTCTTTACCAATGACTCAGGCGGGATCGAGGATGATCTGATGGTCGCCAACCGGGGCGACCATCTGTTTGTCGTGGTGAATGCGGCCTGCAAGGCGGCGGATCTGGCGCGGATGCAGGCCGGACTGGGCGACACCTGCGAGGTGATCGAGGTGACGGACCGTGCGCTTCTGGCGTTGCAGGGCCCGCAGGCTGAAACCGCGCTGGCGCGGATCGCGCCGGAGGTGACCGATATGCGGTTCATGGACGTGGCCGTGATCCCGCTGGCGGGCGGGGAGATCTGGGTGTCACGCTCGGGCTATACCGGGGAAGACGGGTTCGAGATCTCGGTGCCCGGGGCCGAGGCCACGGGTTTCGCGCAGGCGCTTCTGGCGATGGAGGAGGTTGCGCCGATTGGCCTTGGCGCGCGCGACTCGCTGCGGCTGGAGGCGGGGCTGTGCCTGTACGGCAGCGACATCGACGCGACGACCAGCCCGGTGGAGGCCGGGCTGACCTGGGCCATCCAAAAGGTGCGGCGTGCCGGCGGCGACCGCGCGGGCGGCTTTCCCGGGGCCGCGCGCATTCTGGGCGAGATGGCGGACGGCGCGGCGCGCAAACGCGTGGGCCTGCGCCCCGAGGGCCGCGCGCCGATGCGGGCGGGCACGGTGATCTTTGGCGCAGACGGTGCCGAGGTCGGCGTCGTGACCTCGGGCGCCTTTGGGCCCACGATCGAGGGGCCAATGTCCATGGCCTATGTCACCGCGCCGCATTCTGCGACCGGGACAACGGTTTACGGTGAGGTGCGCGGTAAACGCCTGCCGGCGACGGTGGCGCCGATGCCGTTCACACCAGCAAATTTCAAACGATAACAGCGAGGGACAAATGAAATACACCGAAGACCATGAATGGCTGCGCGTCGATGGGGATGTCGTGGTTGTCGGGATCACCGAACATGCCAGCGAACAGCTGGGCGATGTGGTGTTTGTCGAACTGCCAGAGCTTGAGACGCAGGTCGCCAAGGGCGATGAGATCGTGGTGATCGAAAGCGTCAAGGCCGCCTCCGACATTCTTGCCCCCCTCGATGGTGAGATCGTCGCGGTGAACGAGGCGCTGGCCGACAATCCGGCGCTCGTGAACGAGGATCCGACCGGCGACGCATGGTTCTTCAAGATCAAGGCCGAGGATCTGGGCGAGATGGACAAGATGATGGACGAAGACGCCTACAAGGACTTCATCGGGTGAACATTGCCGCGGGGGCGAGTGCCTCCGGCGGGGATATTTTTGGACCAAAGAGGATGCGGGCCGCGTGCCCCTGAGGAGAGCTGAGATGGCATTCGAGCCGACCGATTACCTGCCTTACGACTTTGCCAATCGTCGCCATATCGGGCCCTCGCCCGAAGAGATGGCCGAGATGTTCAAGGTGATCGGCGTCGATGGTCTGGACCAGCTGATTGACCAGACGATCCCCGCAGATATCCGGCAAGAGACCCCGCTTGATTTCGGCAAACCCCTGTCCGAGCGGGAACTGATCTGGCGGATGCGGCAGGTGGCGCAGAAGAACACCATCTTCACCACCATGATCGGGCAGGGCTATCACGGCACGGTCACGCCGCCGGCGATCCAGCGCAATATCCTTGAGAACCCGGCATGGTACACCGCCTACACGCCCTATCAGCCCGAGATCAGCCAGGGGCGGCTTGAGGCCTTGCTCAACTACCAGACGATGGTGAGCGATCTGACCGGGCTGGAGGTGGCCAATGCCTCGCTTCTCGACGAGTCGACGGCGGCGGCCGAGGCGATGACCATGGCGCAGCGGGTGGCGAAGTCGAAAGCCACCGCGTTCTTTGTCGATGAGAACTGCCATCCACAAAACATCGAGGTGATGCAGACCCGCGCGGCGCCGCTTGGGATCGAGGTGATCGTGGGCGCGCCAGAGGACCTGGAGCCAGGGGCGGTGTTCGGCGCGATCTTCCAGTATCCGGGGACCTACGGGCATCTGCGCGATTTCACCGATGAGATTGCGGCGCTACATGCGGCGAAGGCCATCGGGATCGTGATTGCCGATCCGCTGATGCTGACGCTCCTGAAGGAACCGGGCGCGATGGGCGCCGATATCGCCGTGGGCTCGACCCAGCGCTTTGGCGTGCCCCTGGGCTTTGGCGGGCCCCATGCCGCCTATATGGCCTGCCGCGATGCCTATAAGCGCGCGCTGCCCGGGCGGCTGGTCGGCGTGTCGGTGGATGCGCGGGGCAACAAGGCCTACCGGCTGTCGCTGCAAACGCGCGAACAACATATCCGCCGCGAAAAGGCGACATCGAACGTGTGTACCGCGCAGGCGTTGCTGGCGGTGATGGCGTCGTTTTATGCGGTGTTCCACGGGCCGAAGGGGCTGAAGGCGATTGCGCAACGCATCCATCGCAAGACCGACCGGCTGGCCCGCGGGCTGGAGGCCGGTGGTTATACCATTGAGCCGGAACACTTCTTTGACACCTTAACGGTCGAGGTCGGATCACTGCAGGGTGTGATCCTCGAGGCCGGGCGGCGCGAGCGGATCAACTTTCGTAAGGTGGGCGAGACGAAGATTGGCATCACGGTGGATGAGACGATCCGCCCCGCCGTCTTGGAAGGGGTCTGGCGGGCCTTTGGCCTCAGCCACAGCCGCGATGACTTTCCCGCCGACTACCACCGCGTGCCCGAGGGGCTGGTGCGGGACACCGACTACCTCACCCACCCGACCTTTCACCACAACCGCGCCGAGACCGAGATGATGCGCTATATGCGTCGGCTCGCCGACCGGGATCTGGCGCTGGATCGCGCGATGATCCCGCTGGGGTCCTGCACGATGAAGCTCAACTCCGCGGCCGAGATGATGCCGATCACCTGGCCGGATTTTGCGAACCTGCATCCCTTTGCGCCTGCCGATCAGGTGGCGGGGTATCACGAGATGATCGCCGATCTTGAGGCGAAGCTGTGTGAGATCACCGGCTATGACGCGATGTCGATGCAGCCGAATTCGGGCGCGCAGGGCGAATATGCGGGGCTTCTGACCATCGCGGCCTATCACCGCGCGCGGGGGGAAGGGCATCGCAATATCTGCCTGATCCCGGTGTCTGCCCATGGAACCAACCCGGCCTCGGCCCAGATGGCCGGGATGGAGGTGGTCGTGGTCCAGTCGGCGGCCAATGGCGACATCGATCTGCTGGATTTCCGGGCCAAGGCGGCGGCGGCAGGCGACAATCTGGCCGCCTGCATGATCACCTATCCCTCGACCCATGGCGTGTTCGAGGAAACCGTGCGCGAGGTCTGCGCGATCACCCATGCCAATGGGGGGCAGGTCTATCTGGATGGCGCGAACCTCAACGCGCTGGTGGGGCTTGTCAAACCGGGTGAGATCGGCGCCGATGTGAGCCACCTGAACCTGCACAAGACCTTCTGCATCCCCCACGGCGGCGGCGGCCCGGGCATGGGGCCCATCGGTGTGAAGCATCACCTCGCCCCGTTCCTGCCCGGCCATCCCGAAACCGGTGGGCGCGAGGGGCCGGTGGCGGCGGCGCCCTTTGGCTCGGCCTCGATCCTGCCGATCTCCTGGGCCTATGTGCTCATGATGGGCGGTGAGGGGCTGACCCAGGCGACGCGGGTCGCGATCCTGAACGCCAACTACATCGCCAAGCGGCTGGAGGGGGCCTATGACATCCTGTTCACCGGCAAGGCGGGCTGGATTGCGCATGAATGTATCCTCGACACCCGGCCCTTCGCCGAGGCGGGTGCGACCGTTGACGATATCGCCAAGCGCCTGATCGATAACGGGTTTCACGCGCCCACCATGAGCTGGCCCATCGCCGGGACCCTGATGGTCGAGCCGACCGAGAGCGAGACCAAGGCCGAGCTGGACCGGTTCTGCGACGCGATGCTCGCCATCCGCGAAGAGATCCGCCAGATCGAAGCGGGTGAGGTGGATGCCGAAAACAACCCGCTGAAACGCGCGCCTCATACGGTCGAGGATCTGGTGGGCGACTGGGACCGGCCCTATTCCCGCGAAGTGGGGTGCTATCCTGCGGGGGCGTTCCGGGTGGATAAGTACTGGCCGCCGGTCAACCGGGTCGACAATGTCTATGGCGACCGGCACCTCGTCTGCACCTGTCCGCCGCTAGAGGAGTATCTGGACGCGGCAGAGTAGGGGATTTCCACCTTTGGAGCATGGCGGAGATCGCGTATCCTTCGAGCCATTCGGTTTGGATCACGGATTTTCCCATGCACCCCTTCATCGCTTCCCTGATTTCCTTTGTCAGCCGGTCCGAGACGCTTGGCGCCTTGTTCAACCGGCTGATCGTCCACCGCGCCGCCAGCGTTGCGCGCAACCGGCCCCATCCGTGGAGCACGGTGCATCCCTATACCAGTTGGACGTCGCTGACCGACAAGACCTATTCCGCGCGCCACCTGCCCGAGGCAGACGATGTCGCACACCCCGACATCGATCGGCTCCTCGATCTGTTCCGCCAGAAGGACGGGCAGCAGCGGCTCAGCCCCTATTCCACCTGCCTGTTCCCGGCCTTTGCGCAATACCTCACCGACGGGTTCATCCGCAGCGGCGTACTGCACCCCAACCCGCTTGACCGCACCACGGCGCAGAACCTGCGCAATACTTCGACCCACAACATCGATCTCTGCACGCTCTATGGCCGCAACGATCTGCAGGCCCGGGCCTTGCGGGCGCTGGATGATACGCCGGGTCAGCGCGGGCGGCTTTTGTCGCAAGATATCAATGGCGAAGAGTATTCGCCCTATTACGACGCCGATACCTTCGGTGACCTGGACCCGCCGCTCTTTGACCCCAACACCGTCCCGCCCGACCATCAGGCCCAGCTTTTTGCCGTGGGCGGCGACCGCGTGAACACGGCCCCGCAGGTGGTGATGATCAACACGCTCTTGCTGCGCGAACACAACCGCGTGGCCGCCCTGATCTGCGACAGCGAACCCGACTGGGATGACGAGCGTGTGTTCCAGACCACCCGCAACGTGATGATCGTCCTCTTCATCAAGATCGTGATCGAGGAATACATCACCCATATCGGCGCCACCCCGTTTCAGTTCCGCGCCGACCCATCGGTCGCCTGGAACAAGAAATGGAACCGCGAGGTGTGGATCACCACCGAGTTCAGCCTGCTCTACCGCTGGCACGCGCTGGTGCCCGCCACGATCCGTTGGGGCAGCCAGACCCTGCCGGTGCATGAGACGTTTCACAACAACGCGCTCTTGACCGCACGGGGGCTGGCGGGCGCGTTCGCGGATATGAGCGCGCAAGCTTCGGGCCGTCTGGGCCCGTTCAACACGCCCGAGGCGCTCTTGCATATCGAGGGCAATTCGATCGATCAGGGCCGCCTGGCCAAGCTCGACACCTATGCCGCCTATCGCCGCTATGTGGGGCTGTCCGCGCCCTCAACCTTTGCCGACATCTCCGCGGATCGCGAGGTGCAGGATCTGTTGGCCGGGCTGTACGACAGCCCGCGCGACGTGGAGTTCTTTGTGGGTCTCTTCGCCGAAGACCTGAGCCCCAACAGCCCGCTGCCCGAGCTGATCCGCACGATGGTGGCGCTTGATGCCTTCACCCAGGCGCTCACCAACCCGCTCCTGTCGGAACATGTTTACAAGCGCGCCACCTTCGGGGATGTGGGCTGGGCCCTGCTTAAGAAACCGGCGAGCCTTGGTACGCTCTTGGCCCGCAATTGCCCCAACCCAGACCCGGAGGCCCATATCTCGATGACCCAAAAGGGCGCTGAACCCGCTGGCGCGTAGCGCCGGCGCCCGGTTCGTGCTAAGGGTCTGAGTGATTGTAAGGAGTGCAAGCATGCGTCTGCGCTCAGGCATATTGGTCGCAGTGCTGGCTGTTGGCGCGCCCGCCCAGGCCGCCGACCCGGCCCATGTGGCGCGGCTTCTCGACACGGGCACCTGTTTCGACTGCAATCTCACGGGCGCCCGGCTGGCGGGGGCGCAGTTGGCGGGCGCGGATCTGTCATCCTCGGATCTGACGGGCGCCGATCTCTCAGGCGCGGATCTTAGAAACGCCGAGTTCCAGGGCGCCAACCTGACCCGCACCAACCTCTCCTTCGCCGATCTGCGCTATACCTCGATGATCTATGTCGACCTGACCGACACCATTCTGGAGGGCGCGCGGTTGGATCAGGTGTTCATCCATACCGACCGCTTCTCGCCCGTGGTCGACGATGCCACCCTGGCCCCGGCGTGGATCTGCGGGGTGCGGATGCGCGATGGGCGGATGGAGCGGTCTGGCTGTCTTGCGGCGACCGAGTAGGCGCGAACCCTTGGCCCGGACACCGACAAGCGCGTCACAGAACTCTGACACGCCGCGGCTAGGCTGGGCCCCGAAAGGACCCCGCCATAACCGTCGCCCCCTACCTGCCCGACCGGTTCGACAGCGCCGTCGACCGCTACATCGCTCACCGCCTGCGCTATGCGCCACATCTTCTGACGCGGATGCTGGACGAGACGGGAACAGGCGCTGAGGCAACGCTGCTCGATCTCGGCTGCGGTCCGGGGTTCATTGGCAACGCCGTCGCGGATCGCGTCGGCCAGGTGGTCGGCGTCGATCCGAGCGACGCGATGGTCGCCGCCGCACGGGTCGAGGCGCCAGTGAACGCCACCTATCTGGTGGGAAGTTCATACGATCTGTCCATCGTCCCCGCTCCGGTGCGTTTGACGACCATGGGGCGGTCGTTTCACTGGATGGACCGGGCCGCGACGCTGGGCGCGCTCGACACGATCACAGAACCCGGTGGGGCTGTTGCACTCCTTGGCGACAAGGTGCGCGACACCGGCGCCAATGCCTGGTACCGGGCCGCCAACGCCGTCGCGCGGGAGTTTTCGGTGATGGATGCCTGTGCCACGCACCGCTATTCCGACGCCTATGCCGCGCATGAAGAGGTCTTGCTCGCCTCGCCCTTCTCGGACCTTGTCGAGATCTCTGTGCTGTGCTGGCACACATGGAGCTTCGCCGCGTTTCTGGGATATGTCCTGTCGCGTTCCGGCAGCACGGCCGAAAAGCTGGGCGACCGGCGCGCGCCCATGGAGGCGGCGCTGCGCGCGGCGCTACACCCCTTTGGCCCGGGCCCCTGGCGCAGCCTGCACGCCCATACCGCGCTCATCGCCCGCCGCCCCACCGCTTGACAGCACCCAGCCCGTGGCCCACAACCCGCGCCGTTGGGGCCGTAGCTCAGTTGGGAGAGCGCGTCGTTCGCAATGACGAGGTCGTCGGTTCGATCCCGATCGGCTCCACCACTTTTCATCCAATGGGTCGAACGGGCCTTTGTTTCGCTGGCTCCTAAGTGCCTGCGGGAACAGCGCGGACAGTTGGGGCGGCGACTGTTACGGTTGGGAAATGACGCGTTCCGACCTTGGGCTTCTTCTTCTCCATGCGCTGCCACTGGATGGCCGGATGTGGGAAAGCCAGCGCGCGCTCTTGCCAGAGCGGACCTACGCGCCCGATCTCTACAAACTCGGCGATAACCTCCAGCAATGGGCCGAGCAGTGCCTGAAACATGTCCCGGCGAAGCGGCTTGTGGTGGTCGGGTGCTCTGTGGGCGGGTCGTGCGCGCTTGAAATTCTCAGGCTCGCGCCAGAGCGTGTCGCGGCATCCGTTCTCATCGGCACCAAGGCCCGGCACGATCCTGAACCAGAGAGTGCCACCGAAGCGTTGAAAACGATTGAGACACAGGGCGTTGCCGCAGCTTGGGAACGGTTTTGGGAGCCGCTTTTTGAACTGCCAAACCACACGGCCGCTCGGGAACGGTGCCGAGCGATCGCGATGGAACAATCGCCAAAGGACCTGATGAACGGCGTTGCGGCGTTTCACACCCGGGCAAGTCGTGAAGACGTTGTGGAAACCAGTACCAGTCCGATCCATGTCGTGTCTGGTGCGTTGGACGCGTTCCCGGGGCTGGCCTATGCGCGACGGCTCACCGCGTTGGCCCCTTCAGCACAACTCCACGTGATCGACGAGTGCGGTCACTACACCCCGCTTGCAAAGCCATCGGAGACCACGTCCATCATCGCAGATGTTGTCAGTCGGGCGTCCGCATCGTGATGGGCGGTAAGGCAAGGATCGCTCCGAACCCAACCCGCATGGCCGTCGCCCCATCTTCACGCACCCCCGCCCGGCGCTGCCTCTCTGGCGGCCCGGGTCGTGGTGCATATCGCTGTCTTTCCAAATGACGGGCCCGCCAAGGGTTGGCAGCGCCGACGGGGTGTCCCCCGATGTCCTGGTGCACCCGTCTCCGGATGCGGCGGCCTGGGCGGACAGCCTCGGGTCAGAGGCCGGCGTCCAAGGGTCAGGCGTGGTCGGGGTGTCGCCCCATCCCGCGCCAGGAAGCTTCGGTTGGGGGTTTTAGGCGGGCTTGGTTAGCGGACGGTAGCCCCAGCGTACGGTGCTACTTCATCTTGGCAAAAATACTCACACGCCACCCTTGCAAACCGCGCACCGGTGCCCGTCTCAGACCGCCGGCATCGTCGGTTCCAAACCGTCAAGCGGTGTCGCCACCACATCGCGCAAGAGATCGATGAATCCCGCCACCTGATGGGCGCAGGTCGCTGCGCCTTTCTCGGCCGTGGCCACGCTCGCATCGCCCACCGTGCCCACCGGGTTCAGATCACGCGAGACCCAGCCATAGGACACCGGCCCGATGGGGGGGATCGCCGTGTCCTCGGCCGTTGAGCGGTTGTTCAGTGCGGCCCCCATATCCACCGTCTCGGGCCGGAATTGCAGCATGAGCGAGGTTTCCACATCGCCGCCATGGATGCCGTAGGCCAGCTCTTGCGCGGGATACATCCCGTCGGGGTGGCCAAACGCCCCCCATTGGCATTTCACCGCCAGCATGCCTGCACGCACCCGCAACTCGCGGCTCAGGATCGAGACGAGATCAAGGTTGCCGCCATGGCTGTTCACGATCACCAGCTTGCGCACACCCGCGCGTGCCACGCTCAGCCCGATCTCCTGCCAGGCGGCCAGTGCGATCTGGGCACTTAGGGTCAGCGTGCCGGGCGCATGGATATGCTCGTTCGACTTGCCCACCGCCTGCACCGGCAGAATGCGGATATCGAGATCGTCGGGGCAAGTCTCGCGCAGCCGTGCGAGCATGCCTTCCGCGATCATCGTATCGGTCCCCACCGGCAGGTGCGGCCCGTGCTGTTCGATCGCCGCCGTGGGCAGGATCGCAACCGTGCGCATCGGGTCGATATCCGCATATTCGGTCGTGCGGTACTGGGCCCAGTCAAGGCGGCGGGTCATGACGCCTCTTTCGGGGCATAGGTCGCCTCGAGCCGCGAGGTCAGGTAATCGGCGGCCCGGATCGGCGGATACTTGGGGGTGCCGGTACCGGGCAAGGCGGCGATGATCTGATCGGGGTTGGCCTCGATAAACATCGCGACCGAGCGGCGGGTGCGCTGGGGCGGCAGCACGCGGTGCGGGGTCGAGACATAGATGTCATTGGTCCAGCGCATCATGCAGTCGCCGATATTGACCACATAGGCGCCCGGAATATGCGGCACGTCGATCCAGTCACCGGTGCGGGGCTTGACCTGCAACCCCGGCTCGCCATCGGTCATCAAAAGCGTGATCGCCCCGTAATCCGAATGCGCACCCGCGCCGATCTCATTCGCGGCGCCCGTGGCGGGCGGGTAATGCAGCAGGCGGAGCGCGGCCAGGGGATCCTCAAACGCCCCCGCGAAATGATCCTCGGCCAGCCCCAGATCCAGCGCGATGGCCCGGTGCAGCGCCACGCCCTGGGCCAGCGCCGCATCATAATAGGCCAGCATCGTGCCGCGAAAGCCGGGCAGATCGGGCCATTGGTTCACGCCCCGAAAGGGCTCCCAGGCGACGACACGGGGATCTTCCGGCGCCATGTCATAGCCGATGTTGAACGTCTCTTTCGTGTCGACCTCGGGCCGGGTCTCATCCAGGCTTTCGTCCCCCGGCTTGCCCCAGCCGCGATAATGCGGGGTGTTGAGGATCGACACCGCCGCCTTCTCGGCGCGGGGCAGGGCAAAGAAGGCGTCCGATTGCGCGAAGACCTCTGCCCGCAAGGCCTCGGGCACCGACGGGTTCATCAGGATCGCAAACCCCGTCTCGCGGAATGCCCGGCCCAGATCGGCGGCGAAGCCCTGCGGGTCTGCCCCGAACACCGCCCAGTCGAGAACCGGGATCATGCCACCGCCTCGGCCCGGACCGGGCGGGCGCCGATCAGCTTGTCTGCCTTGGCCGCGACCCGCATCAGATGCGCGCTCCGACTGTCATCGGTGGAGCTGTCCATCAGGTAATGCGCGGCAAAGACCGTCCGGCAGCGTTTGGCGCATAACAGGCGCAAGCCGCGCATCAGGGTGCGTTTGCCCGGCGCCCCGATGAACCGGGTGAGCCAGAAGCTGGCCCCGCAGGTCGTAAACACGCCCAGCCGGGTGATATGGGTCATGCAGGGTTTGATGTTGCCCTGCGCGTCGGGCATGGCAAAGGCCACGCCGGGCACCAGCACCCGGTCGAGCCACCCTTTCAGCATCGCGGGCAGCCCGTACCACCAGGTCGGGTAGACGAAGATCAGCGTATCGCACCAGCGCAGCGCCGCGACCTCATCCTCGATCCCGGTGCAATTGACCGCCTCGTCCTCGTAGGCGTCAAAGTCCACCGCCGTCAGTCGTGGATCAAAGCCCTGGGCATAAAGATCGAAGAGGCGCACTTCCGCCCCCGCGGCCTCCAGCCGGGCGATCACCGTGTCGCGCACCGCAGCGGTGAAGCTTTGCGGTTTGGGGTGGCAATAAACCACGAGCGCCTGCATTCAGAATGCCTCCATCTCACGCCGGACCTTTGTCAGGAACGCGCCGCGCTGGCTGTCGGTCGCGCGGTTCATATCGTAAAGCGCCAGGTACCGCGTCTTCATCGGCCGGCAGACATGCCAGACCGCACGCGTGACGCATTTCCGCGGCGGGTCCCCCACCAGTAACGCGCGCATGCGGGTTCCGCCATAGGTCGTGACGGCGGCCAGGCGTTTGATCTGGGTGAGGTTCGGTTTCACCTTGCCATCCACCAGTTTGAACGACACGCCGGGCAAGAAGACGCGGTCGAGAAACCCTTTGAGAATAGCAGGATAGCCGAAGTTCCAGACCGGATAGACCATCACCAGCGCCTCGGCCGCCCGCACCCGATCGACGTAACTCTGCACCGGGCCGATATTGTCGGGCTCGGTGTGATAGCCACGCCGCTCCGCCTCGGTCAGGACGGGGGAAAACCCCTCGGCGTTCAGATCGCAATCGTCCACGTCCCAGCCCTTGCGCTCCAACTCTTCGACCACTGCCGTGTGCAGCGATGCCGAAAAGCTTTCGGGGCAGGGATGGGCGAAAAGGACGAGGGCGCGGGTCACTGGCACTCCTCTTTGGTCCCGAAACATCCTCGGGGGGCCAGGGGGCAGACAGCCCCCGGTCGACGTTGCGGCGATGCGCTCATTCCGCCGCCTGCAGCCTGGCGTAGCTGTACATGCGCGAATAGTCCCAATCCGGGACATCCCAAGCGATCATCTTGCCGGGGTTCAGAAGGCCCTTCGGATCCGCCTCCTGCTTGAACTTCAACTGCCGGTCATCCACCGTCTGCCGCCCGCCTTCTTCCAGCGTATAGCGGTGCGGGTTGAAGATCATCGCGCCGGCCTCTTCGTGGATGCGGATGATCTCATCCAGCCGTTCCTCGGTCGTGAACTTCACGAGGCTGAGCCCGGCGAAGATCACCTTACCGCCTTCGCGCAACACCTCGAGATGCTGCAGCACCTCGGGCGAAAACTCTGCCCGCATCTTTTCGACCAGCTCCTTGTGCTGCGGGAACCCGTAGCGAACCTGCAGGTAGGTGATCGACGGGTCCACCTTCAGCGCGCGCAGGGTGGTGTGGTTCCAGCCATATTCAAAGACCGGCCCCGGCCCACGGGCCCAGTCGTTGTCGTCGGAACGGTAGATCACCTTGGCACCCGGGCGGCGGCCAAGGAAGGTGAGGAATCCCTCCATCGAGTGGCGAGCCACCATCAGGCCCAGCATATGATCGCCGGGCTCGACATAGGGTTTCACCCGTTGGAAATACTCATGCGCGACGGGGGCCTCGAACACGGTGGCGAGCTTGATGAGGATGCCGTCTTCGTTGGCCAGTTCTTCGGCAAACTCCATCGCCGGGGTGAAGTCGTTGAAGGTCACGAACATCTCGACCCAGTCATAGGCCGGGGCCAGCGGCATCTCGATTTCGGTGATGATCCCGTTGGTGCCATAGGCATGGCTGACGCGGGCCAGTTCCTCGCCCCGGAATTCGAGGATGCGGGGCTCTTCCTCCATCGTGACAACGCGCAGGCGGATGATGTTGCCGAGGTCCCGAAGCGATCCCCAGGTGCAGGAGCCGACGCCGCCCGATCCACCTGCGATGAACCCGCCGATAGTGGCGGTGGCCCAGGTAGAGGAAAACATGCGGATTTCCTGGCCGGAATGCTCCTTGCAGGCGGCATCGAGGTCTTTCAGCAGAACGCCGGGCTCGCAGATCACGCGGCCCGGGTGCACCTCTTTCACCTTATCCATATGGCGCAGATGCATGACGCAGCCGCCCGAGAGCGGCATCGCCTGGCCGTAGTTGCCGGTGCCTGCGCCCCGCGTGGTGACCGGGCAGTCATGGGCATAGCAGGTCTTGAGAATTTCGATCACCTCGGCCTCGTTCCGGGGCCGCACGACGAAATCGGCGACCACATGGTCGAGCCGCTCTTTCAGCACGGGCGAGTACCAGAAGAAGTCGCGGGAATTGGCCTTGATTGCGGCGTCTGAGGTCTCGATGTCGAGATGGGACAGGGCTTCTTTGGCGGCGGTGACGTTCGGGGTCATGCGGGCTCCATCAGGTGGTCGAGGTCGGCATAGTCGGGCAGGGTCGTGTCGATGGCACGGCCCCCGCGTAGGACGATGCGGTCAGATTGCGGGCGGGCGAAAAGCTCGGTCCATTCGCGGGCCGCGCAGATCACCAGATCGGCGGGAGCGCCGGTGGCAAGCGATGGCGCATCGAACCCGCAACTGGCGGCGGGGGTCGTCGAAAAGGCCAGCGGCCAGTCGGCATCGGAATGGTCCAGATGCCCGATCCGGGTGGCCTGTCGCATCACTTCCAACATGTCCATATCGCCGTAAGCATAGAACGGATCGCGGGTGTTGTCCGAGGCGAAAGCGACGGGAATGCCGCGGGCCTTCATCTCATGCACCAGCGTAATCCCCCGACCCCGTGGCGTGCGCTGGGCGTGCCGGTCCTGCAGGTAGAGGTTGCACATCGGCAGGCTGACGACGTGGACTCCCGCCTTGGCGACGAGATCGAGCGTGTCGAGCGCGCGCGCCTCGTCCTGTGTTGAGAGCGAACAGCAATGGCCCACGACGACCGGTGCGCCGAAACCGGTGGCCAGCGCCGTCTGGGCGATCATGCGCAGGGTTTCCGAGCCGGGGTCCATCGTCTCGTCCACGTGGAAATCAGCGGCGAGGCCGCGCGCGGCGGCCATTTCGAAGAAGAGGTTCAGCCGATCCTGCAGATCGGGCACCGGGTAGCTGACCATGCCGAGCGTGCCGCCGATCCGGGCCACGGTGTCGGCGATCTGAACAAACTCACCGTCGGCGTCCACACCCTCGCAACTGACCAGACACACCGCCTGCAGGTCGATCCGGTCCGTCCATTCGCTGCGGATTTCGGCAAAGAGCGGCCAGCTGCGGGCGTGTTGCCCGTTCATCGAGTCCAGATGCGTGCGGATCGCGCGGGTGCCGTGGGCATAGGCGGCTTTCAGCGAAAACTCGATCCGGGGGCGCAGGTCCTCTGGCGTCCAGACGGCGTGGTCGGCGCGCACGGTTGTCAGCGCGCCCAGGAACGTGCCGTCCGGGTTGGGCGAGCGCGGCCAGATATGGCCCTTGTCGAGATGGGTGTGCATGTCGACAAAGCACGGCAACACCATCGCGCCGCCCATGGGAACCGGGCGGTGCGGGACATCGGTGATCTTGCCGTCTGCGATCGACAGCGTCGTTCGGATCAGGGGGTCGTCCTGCCCCAGAAAACATCCGGGGATCGTCACATCGGTCAGCGTCAGGGGGCCGTCAGGAAGGGTCGGAAGCGCCATCAACCCTCCCGCTTGATGGCGCTCTCGTGCCACTTGCGCAGGGCGAGATGCGAGATGAGGCTCATCACCGCGAAGATCACGATGCCCATGGCCGAGATCAGGATGAGTGCGGCGTAAAGGCGGCCGAAGTTGAAGCGATAGGAAGCCTCGAGCAGGGTCGAGGCAAGGCCAAGGCCGGTGCCGGCGCGCCCGATCACGAACTCGGCCACCACGGCACCGATGAGCGCGAGCCCACCGGCGATCTTGAGCCCGCCGAGGAAGAACGGCAGGGCCGAGGGCGCCGCGAGAAAGCGCAGCCGTTGCCAGCGGGTGGCGCCGTAGATGGTGAAGAGATCAGAAAGGTTGTGATCGGCGGATTTGAGACCGATGGTCGTGTTCGACAGGATCGGGAAGAACGCCACGATCCAGGCGCAGAGCAGCGCGGCGACAAAGGCCGACTCCACATAGACCTGCAACAGCGGCGCGATGGCGATCACCGGGGTCACCTGCAGGATCACCGCGTAGGGAAAAAACGACATCTCGGCCCATTTCGATTGGGTGAACGCCACGGCCAGGGCGACCCCGCCAATGATCGCCATGATCAGTGCGAGAAACGTCAGGCGCGAGGTGATGACCATCGCGGGCCAAAGAAGCGACCAGTCTTCGACAAGGCTTTGCGCCACCAAGACCGGGCCGGGCAGGATGTAATGCGGCACCTCGCCGATGGTGACATAGAGATGCCAGGCCAGGATCGACAATACCATCACGAGTGACGGCAACGTCCACTTGGCAATGCGGTGGATGCGGGCCGTGCGCAGGCGGGCCTGTTCCTCTTCGTCCACCAGGGGCGCGGCGGGGGGCGCGTTGTCGGCGATGGTCATGCGGCAAGCTCCATGGCTTCGTGCAGGGCGTCGGAGGCCTGGCGGCAGAAGGCGGCGTATTCGGCAGAGGTGCGGAATTCCTCGCTGCGGGGGTAGGGCGCGTCAACCGTCAATTCGCGGATCACCCGGCCGGGGCGGGCCGCCATGACGACGATGCGGTCCGACAGGAACACGCTTTCGAAGACCGAATGGGTGACGAAGATCACCGTGCAGCCGATCTTGGATTTGAGTTCCAAGAGATCGTTGTTGAGCTTGAAGCGCGTGATCTCATCCAGCGCGGCGAAGGGTTCGTCCATCAGGATCAGGCGGGGTTTCGTGACCATCGCCCGCGCGATGGAGACACGCATCTTCATGCCGCCCGACAGCTCGCGCGGATAGGCGGTCTGAAAATTCTCAAGCCCCACAAGCTTTAACGCTTCAAGGATGTCGTCCTTGACCGCGTTGTAGGTCTTGCCCTGCAACCGAAACGGTAGCCAGACGTTTTGCGCCACGGTGGCCCAGGGCATGAGGGTTGGTTCCTGAAACACCACGCCCAGATCATCGGCGCCCTGCTGGCCACCGACCCAGCGGATGGTGCCGGCGGTCGGGTGCATCAGGTTCGAGATCAGGCGCAGCGCGGTGGATTTCCCGCAGCCCGAGGGCCCAAGGAGCGAAATGAAATCACCCTCCTGCACCGACAAGTTCATGTCGCGCAGGGCCACCACATCGCCTGCGAAGGTTTTCTCCACATGGCTCATGTTGAGCAACGGCGGGCGCGTGCCCACAGGTTCGGTCGGTTGGATCATGTGCCCCTCGGAGGTTCAGGTGCCGGACGTGCACAGCACACCCCGCCCGGCACCTTTATCTTGACGGTCTCTTTACTTGAGATCCATCCCGACGCCGTTACCGACGAACTGGGTCGTATAGGTGCCCGAGAAATCGAGCCCCGCTTCGACCACCCCGGTTTCCACCATCAGGTTATAGAAGCTCTCGACCGTCTCGTCGGTGATGACGCCGATCCCTTTGTCCAGCGCGTCGCCCGAATCCACGATGCCCCAGGATTTCATCTTGTCGATCGCATAGGCGATCTTGTCGGATGACATTTCGGGGTTGGCTTCCTGGATCAGCGCGTTTGCGGCGGCGTTGTCGCCGTAGAGGTAGTTGTACCAGCCCTTGATCGAGGCATCGACAAAGCACTGCACCTTCTCGGGGTCGCTTTCAATCGTGTCGGCCATCGTTTCGATCGTGGTGGCGTAGGACGAATAGCCCGCGTCCGCGATCAGGAAGACGTTGGGTTCAAACCCGCCTTCCTTGGTCACGAGATAGGGTTCGGACGACAGGTAGCCCTGCATGCCCACCCGCTTGTCGGCGAGGAACGGGGCGGGGTTGAAGGTGTAGGGCTGGCGCTGGTCGGCGGTGAAGCCGTGTGCCTTGATCATCCACTGGTAGTAGGACTGAAAGCCGTTGTCGCCGATGAGCAGGGTGAGATCCTTGAGCTCATCCCAGCTTTCGGCTTCGCCGGGGTGGGCCACGATAACCTGCGGATGTTTCTGGAAAATTGCCGCGATGTTGACAATCGGGATGCCTTCTTCAGCCGCGCTGAAGGCTTGCAGCAAGTCACCGCCCATGTGGAAATCCATCCGGCCCGCCAACAACAGCGCGCGGTTGTTGACCTGGGGTCCGCCGGGCAGGATTTCGACGTTGAACCCGCAATCCGCAAGATAGGTGCCGTCGGCGACGGACTGATAGAATCCGCCATGTTCGGCCTGGGCGACCCAGTTGGTGCCAAAGGTGACGGTTTCCTGCGCAGACGCGGCGGTTGCGGCGAGGGCAAGCGCAGCCGCCCCCGGGATGAGAGTTTTGACAGACATGAGAACCTCCAGGTGTGTTATTGGCCGCAAGCATCGCGCGCGGCGGACGGAAGGAAAGATGGCCCCCCTGTCGCCCCGGTCAAATCTTCGGCGAGCGCTCAAATTTTAGACGGTGTTTTGCGATTCGCATAACAATTGTACAAGAGCCGCGTCCGGAGCGGGTTGGGCCGGGCCTTCGGGCTTGTGTGAAAGCGGCCTGCGCCGAACGACGCGAAGGGCCGCGCCGCAGGGGAGAGATGCCATGGAAGAGCTGACGCCGTACGACATTGCGCCCCCGTTTGCACGCTATGCGCACGGGGTCGCGGTGCCCGCGGGGCATCGGTTGCTTTTCACATCGGGGCAGCTGGGCCTGGGGGCCGATGGCGCTGTGCCCGAGGATGTGGGCGCGCAGGCCGAGATCTGTTTTGCCAATATCGATGCCATCCTGCGCGCCGGCGGGGCGAGCCGCGCGGATGTGGTGCGCATCAATGCCTTTGTCACCGACCGGGCGCATATGGCGGGCTATATGGCCGCGCGCGATGCCTGGCTGGCCGAGGTGACGCGGTTGCCCGCCTCGACACTGGTGATCGTATCGGGGTTCACGCGCGAGGAGTTCAAGGTCGAGATCGAAGTGGTCGCGGCGGTGGCGGGCTGAGGCGATGCCGGGGCGGCTGTTTCTGACCACGCCGCTGGGCGAGATCGCGGGACTGGCGGGTGCGCATTGCGACTTTGAGGCGCCGCCGCGCCACAACATCGCGCCGGGGCAAGAGATCGTTGTGCTGACGCAGGCGCGCGTCCTGACGCAGATGCGCTGGGGCCTGATCCCGGTGGGACGGGTGAATGCCCGCGGCCGCCCGGTGATGGAGACGATTGTGAACGCGCGGTCCGAGACCGTGTTCGAGAAGTCGGCTTTCGATGGCGTCACCCGCTGCGTCGTGCCCGCCGATGGGTGGTACGAATGGACGGGCACGCAGGGGCGCAAGACGGCCTGGGCGATCCGGGCCACGTCCGGCGCGCCGCTGTGGTTCGCCGCGATCTGCGACAAGTGGGCGGCGCCGGGCGGGCGTGTGATCTGGCAGGTGGCGACGGTCACCTGCGAACCCAATGCCGATGTGCGCGAGATCCATGACCGGATGGGTGTGTTGCTGGCGCCGTCCGACCTGGGCACGTGGCTTGGGGACGATCCCGCGCTGGCGGCGGCGCTGATGCGGCCCGCGGCGGATGGCAGCCTGAGCGTCACACAGGCCGAGGGCGTGGATTGGGACGGCCCCTGACGCAAGGTCAGCGGCAGAATTGCTTTTTGGCCGCGTTCGTGTATTGCTGCAGCGCAGCATGAACGCCGATGGGGGAATCGCGCGATGGGACAGGTCATCACGGTTGCGCAGCAAAAGGGCGGATCGGGAAAGACGACGATCGCTGCCAATCTGGCCGTGGCCTTTGCGCGCGAGGGCAAATCGGTGGCGCTGCTCGACACCGACCCGCAGGGCTCGCTGGGGCGGTGGTTCATGGCGCGGCGCGAGATGGGCGTCGAAGACCTGGCCTTTTCAACGGCATCCGCCTGGGGCGTGTCTTACGAGTGCGAGAAACTCAAACGCGAACATGACTACGTGTTGGTCGACACGCCGCCAAAGGTTGATGCCGATCTCAGGCCCGCGCTGCGCGAAAGCGATCTGGTGATTGTGCCGGTGGCGGCTAGCCAGGTGGATGTCTGGGCGACCGAAAGCGTGCTTGATCTTGCCCGGCGGGAACGTTGCGCGGTGCTCGTCGTGCTCAATCGCGCGAAATCCGGGACACGGGTTCTCGATGAGGTGACGGCGGCACTGGGCGAACTTGAGGCCGCACAGGCCGAGACGGTTCTGGGCAACCGCGTGGCCTATGCCGAGACACTGGGCCAGGGCAAGGGTGTGCTGGAGCGGGGCAAAGGCGCCTGGACGGGCGAGATTTCGGCCTTGCGCGACGAGGTGACCGAGGTTCTGGCCGAGGCGTGAGGCACCAACGAAAAAGGGCGCCGTGCGAGGCGCCCTTGAACCGTTCGTAGGGGGTGGATCAGACCACTGACAGGTTGACCGCGCTTTCGCGACCGTCGCGGCCCGACTCAAGATCATAGGTGACCTTCTGATTGTCGGCGAGGCCCGTCAGGCCCGAGCGTTCAACGGCCGATATGTGGACAAATACGTCCTTGCCGCCTTCGTCGGGCGCGATAAAGCCGTACCCCTTTGTTGTGTTGAACCATTTCACGGTGCCATTGGCCATTCCCGTGTCTCCTTGAGTGTATCTGCTGCCCGCGTCATGCGGCAGCCCGGCGTCGTCAGTGCAGATCGAGTGCGCTGTTCGCCGAGTGGGGGAGACAGGGGATCGATAAAGCAATGCAGCGCGGGTCATGTCGCAGTTTTGCCCTGACATGTAAAGAAAATTGCATGTGAAATACGTCAAAAGGGGCCCTTCGCAGGGCCCCTTCCGGCCGGAGTGGAGAGGGGTCTGTCTCTCCGAACCACCAGAGCACAAGGCCTCTCGGCTCTCCGGCTGTTCGGGTGTCTCGGGATCCCGGACCCGCCGTTGCACCCTGGGGTGCTGGTTCGGAACGGCGGTGCGGGGTTTTGGGTGGGCCGCCCATTCTGCGCGGCCCAGAGTGAGGGTCCCGGGTGGGAGACGGCCCGGAACCCTCAGTTGGCTTTATTCGTCGTCGCGCGACTCTGCCTTGATCTGGGCCAGGATGTCAGCGGCGACATCGTTGACCACACCGCGGGTCGAGAAGCGCAGGTCATCGGCTGCGGGCACGAGGCTGCGGTTGTTGCTTTCGTCTTCGGCAAAGATCTGAGCGTGCAGTTCCAGTGCGCGGTCGGTCACGTTGCCGGGAACGCCGTCATAGATCTTGGCGTCGTTCGAGGTGAACTCGGATGCGAAGTGGGCTTCGACATCGGTGATCTGGGCGAAAGCAGGGGCGGTCAGAGCGACGGCGGCTGCGGCGGCTGCGATAAGCGTTTTCATAATGTGGTTCCTTTCGGTTTTTGGTTCGGAGGGTCTGGGAGGCGACCCCGGGGGTTGATTTGGTTCAGAAGCTTGCTGCGCTTCCGATGAGGGAGAGATGGACCTTCCAAGCCGACACTTCAATGCACGGAAGCGTGAGATTTGCGGAAAATTGGTGCGTTTGTGCACGCTAAACTGTGCGGTTCAGTTTTGAGGGGCATTTTCTGTAACACCGCACACGGGACCGCGAGGCGATGTAATCTAAGACACCGAATTATAACCAAAAAGAGAGGCGCTGACATGAAAACGGCCCCGGCAGGATTTCCGCCGGAGCCGTGGAATTCAGGTGGTTTGTCGGCTTATGCCTTAACCAGACCCATCTGTTCGAGCTTCAAGAGCACCTGGTGTGCGCAGTGATCGACCTCGACGTTTTCCGTATCAAGGCTGAGCTCGGGGTTTTCGGGGACATCATAGGGGTCGGAGATCCCGGTGAACTCTTTGATCTTGCCCTCGCGGGCGAGTTTGTAGAGCCCCTTGCGGTCGCGCTTTTCGCATTCCTCGATGGTTGTGGCCACGTGAACCTCGACGAAGGCCCCGAAGGATTCGATGTCCTCGCGCACCGCGCGGCGGGTGGCGGCGTAGGGCGCGATGGGCGCGCAGATGGCGATGCCGCCGTTCTTGGTGATCTCGCTCGCGACATATCCGATGCGGCGGATGTTGAGGTCGCGATGCTCTTTTGAGAAGCCAAGCTCGGAGGACAGGTTCTTGCGGACGATATCGCCGTCAAGCAGCGTCACCGGACGGCCGCCCATCTCCATCAGTTTCACCATAAGCGCGTTGGCGATGGTGGATTTGCCCGAACCCGAGAAGCCGGTGAAGAAGACGGTAAAGCCCTGCTTGGCCCGCGGCGGGCGGGTGCGGCGGAGTTCCTCGACCACGGCGGGGAAGGAGAACCATTCCGGGATATCGAGCCCCTCTTGCAGGCGGCGGCGCAGTTCGGTGCCCGAGATGTTCAGTACGGTCGCGCCATCGGTGACCTCATCGGCGGGCTCATATTGCGCACGGTCCTGGACGTAGACCATGTGCTTGAAGTCGACCATCTCGATCCCGATCTCTTCGGCATGCTGCGCGAAGAGCTCTTGCGCGTCGTAGGGTCCGTAAAAGTCCTCTCCCGCCGAGTTTTTGCCGGGGCCGGCGTGGTCGCGGCCGACGATCATATGCGTGCAGCCGTGATTGGCGCGGATCAGCCCGTGCCAGACCGCCTCACGCGGGCCGGC
>JBCCWO010000011.1:0-117772 GCA_039193455.1 Pseudomonadota bacterium | reverse complement strand
CGCATGCCTATTCGCGCCCCTCGCAGGTCGAAGGCGAGGCCACAAACCGCGCGATCATGATTGCCGATATGGCCGGTGTCCCGCTTTACGTGGTGCACACGTCCTGCGAGGAAGCGCATGAGGCGATCCGGCGCGCCAAGCAACAGGGCAAACGCGTCTGGGGCGAGCCGCTGATCCAGCACCTGACGCTCGATGAAAGCGAGTATTTCGACAAGGATTGGGATCACGCGGCCCGCCGGGTCATGTCGCCGCCTTTCCGGGACAAAAAGCATCAGGACAGCCTTTGGGCCGGGCTGATGTCGGGGTCGCTGTCGGTTGTGGCCACGGACCACTGCGCCTTCACGACCGAGCAAAAGCGCTATGGCGTGGGCGATTTCACCAAGATCCCCAACGGGACCGGCGGCCTGGAAGACCGCATGCCGATGCTCTGGACCCAAGGGGTTGGGACCGGTCGGCTGACCCCGAACGAGTTCGTCGCGGTGACTTCAACAAACATCGCCAAGATATTGAATTGCTACCCGAAAAAGGGCGCGACCCTCGTGGGTGCCGACGCCGATATCGTGGTGTGGGATCCCGAAAAGGAAAAGACGATCACGGCCGAGTCCCAGCAATCGGCCATCGATTACAACGTGTTCGAAGGAAAGCACGTGAAGGGCCTGCCGCGGTTCACCCTGACGCGGGGCCACGTGGCCGTGCATGACGGTGAGATCCGGACGCAGGAGGGCCATGGCGCGTTTGTCCGCCGTGCGCCGAATACGCCGGTGAACGAGGCGCTGTCGACCTGGAAAGAGCTGACGGCCCCCCGCCCGGTGGAGCGCACCGGCATCCCAGCAAGCGGGGTCTGACGGCGAATGACACTGTTCGCAGGGCTGTCGGCCTTTCCGGTCACGCCGGCAGATGGGGAAGGCCGGGTCGACACCGATCACCTGGGCCGCCTGGTGGCCCGGCTCGCGGGTGCGGGGGTGGCCTCTATCGGGGTGCTTGGGTCGACGGGCGGCTATGTCTACCTGACGCGTGCCGAACGTGCCCGGGCGGTCGCGGCCGCGGTCGAGGCTGCGGGCGACGTTCCGGTGCTGGCGGGGATCGGCGCGCTGCGCACATCGGATGTGCTGCGCCACGCCCGCGATGCCGAAGCCGCGGGCGCGCAAGGCGTGCTGCTGGCCCCGGTATCGTACCTGCCGCTCACAGATGACGATGTTGCCGGTCTGGTGGCAGATGTGGCCGGAGCCACGGGGCTGCCGATCTGCATCTACAACAATCCGGGCACGACGCATTTTGCGATTTCCGAGGCGTTACTGGCGCGCCTGGCGCAGATCGCGGGTGTCACGGGGGTCAAGAACCCGCCGCCGCCCGATCGCGCGTTTGGGGCGCAGATTGCACGGGTGCGGGCGTCCACACCGGCTGGCTTTTCGGTCGGCTATTCCGGCGATGCCGCCATCGCGGGGGCGCTGCAGGGCGGGGCGGATGCGTGGTATTCGGTTCTGGCCGGGACATGTCCGGACCTGTGCCTGGGCCTCTGGCAGGCGCGGGAGGATGCGGTGGCGCTCCCGGCGCTCAACAGCCGTCTGGCCCCGCTCTGGGCGCTCTTTGACGCCCATGGCAGCATCCGCGTTGTATATGAAATGGCGAACATTTTAGACCTTGGGCCGGTGGCCTTGCCCAAGCCGCTTTTGCCGATGCCGGCGCCGGTGCGCGACCAGATTGCGGCGGCGCTGGACTCTGTCATGGGGGTGTCGGCATGAGCCTTTTGGAGCCTACGCAGGAGGGCGCATCGGCCGTGGGTGCGGATCCGGCGGTGATCGAGGCGCGCGAGCTGGACCTGACCTTTCAGACGGGTGACGGGCCGGTGCAGGCGCTGCGCGGCGTTAACCTGTGCATCGCCAAGGGGGATTTCGTCAGCTTTATCGGGCCATCGGGCTGCGGAAAAACCACGTTTTTACGGGTGGTTGCGGCGCTGGAACATCCCACGGGCGGGACGATCACGGTCAACGGGATGAGCCCGGACGAGGCGCGCCAAAAGCGCGCCTACGGCTATGTTTTTCAGGCGGCGGGGCTTTATCCCTGGCGCACCATCGGGGGCAATATTCGCCTGCCGCTGGAGATCATGGGCTATCCCAAATCCGAACAAGCAGAGCGTGTCAAAAACGTCCTGGAACTCGTTGATCTGGAAGGATTTGAGCAAAAGTTCCCGTGGCAGCTGTCGGGCGGGATGCAGCAGCGTGCCAGCATCGCACGCGCGCTGGCCTTTGACGCCGATATCCTGCTGATGGACGAGCCTTTTGGCGCGCTGGATGAGATCGTGCGCGACCGGCTGAACGAAGAGCTTCTGAGCCTTTGGGCGCGCACCAAGAAGACCATCGGCTTTGTCACGCACTCGATCCCCGAGGCGGTATACCTGTCGACCAAGATCGTCGTGATGAGCCCGCGTCCGGGTCGGATCACCGATGTGATCGACAGCCCGTTGCCCCGGGAACGGCCGCTGGAAATCCGCGATACGCCGGAGTTTATCGAGATCGCCCATCGGGTGCGCGAAGGGTTGCGGGCGGGGCATGGCGATGAGGTTTGAGGCCCCGCACAACCCGTACACACCCCGTACACAACCCGTACACCGCGCGGTGCCCTTTTGAACGGATCGCGCGAAATACGGCCCGGACGCCCGGAGGATGCGCCCGCCTGCGCAAAAATCGTCAGCGACTGGATCGCGGGCACCGCCTGGATCGGTGATGGGCCGGGCTATGCTGCGCTGGAGACGGCCATCGCCGAGGGCATGCCGTTGCGCGAATTTCATGTGATCGGCGATCCGGTGGCCGGGTATCTGTCGCTGAACCGCGAGACGCAGCAGGTGATGGGCCTCTATGTGGCGCGGCCGGGTGAAGGGCTGGGCCGGGCGCTGATGGATCGGGCCAAGGAGGGCCGGAGCTACCTGCAGCTGCGCAGCCATACACCCAACACGGCGGCGCACCGGTTCTATGAACGCGAAGGTTTCACGGTGGTGGAACGCGATCTGATGGACGGCAGCGATGGCGTGCCAGAGATCCGGATGGAGTGGCGGGCGTGAGCCCGGCGCCGTCAGCGACCCGCCCCGAACCCGGGACGGGCCACCGTCTTCGGTCACGGCCATCGGCTTCCCAGCCTGTGCCGCATGCGAAGAATTTTCAGAAAACTGTTTCTTTGGTCTTAAAATATCCCCGCCGGAGGCAAGAAAACGTTTTGGCGCCGCGCCAAAAACCTTGTGCCTCCGGCGGGGATATTTCCGGACCAAAGAGGAGGAGAGGCCGGTGAAAAGACTTCTCCCCATCCTCACCGTCGTCGCCGTGCTGATCGGCCTGTGGTACGTCGCGGTGGCCCCGATGAACATCCACGGCGCCGTCGATATCGCGGCGCGGGGCGGTATGGCGGTTACGCCGGAGGCGCCGGCAGAGCGGCGCGAGATGGGGGGCTGGGCGCTGATGGTGCGCAACACGGGCGCGATCCCGCTCACCTACGCGCTCGATCGCCCGCAGTTGCCCGCGCCCCATCAGGTGGCGGTCGAGCTGTGGGATACCACGGTCGAGAAACGCGTCACCTCGCGGCGGAGCCTGATCTATCACGGCTGGATTACCTTATCGGCGACGCTTTTGGGCTTTGCCATCGGTTCGGCTCTGGGGATCGCGCTGGCGGTGGGGATCGTCCACAACCGCGCGATGGATATGGGCGTGATGCCTTGGGCCATCGCCTCGCAAACCATTCCGATCCTGGCCATCGCGCCGATGATCATCGTCGTCTTGAATTCGGTCGGTGTGCAGGGGCTGCTGCCGAAGGCGATGATCTCGGCCTATCTGTCGTTTTTCCCGGTGGTTGTGGGGATGGTGAAAGGGTTGCGGAGCCCGGACGCCATGCAGCTTGATCTGCTGCGGACCTATTCGGCAAGCGGGGCGCAGGCGTTCTGGAAATTGCGGCTGCCGGCGTCGATGCTGTACCTCTTTACCTCGCTCAAGATCGGGATCGCAGCCTCGTTGGTGGGTGCGATCGTCGGGGAATTGCCCACGGGGGCCGCCGGGGGGCTGGGAGCGCGGCTTTTGGCCGGGAGCTATTACGGTCAGACCATCCAGATCTGGTCGGCGCTTTTTGGGGCGGCCATCGTGGCTGCGGCGCTGGTCGGCACCGTCGGGCTGTTGCAGCGGGTCACGCTGCGGCGGATGGGGATGGGGGAGTGATCCGGTGAACGCGCTTCTCAACAGATACCCCGGCGATCTTGTGGGCGCGGGTGCCATCGCGCTGGGCTTTGCCGTCGACTGGCGGCTGGGCGCCATTCTGGCGCTGTGGCTTGTGGCCTGGCGGGCGAATACGGCGCTGGCGGGGTTCGGGACACCGGGCGTGCGCTACCTGGTGCCCGCGGTGTTCGGGGCGACGCTTCTGGGCCTGTGGGAGATGACGGTGCAGCTTTATGATGTGCCCGGGGTCATTCTGCCCGCACCCACCGATATCGCCGCGCGCTTTGCTGCCTCGACCGATATCCTTTGGGCCGATTTCGTGCAGACCTTCGTCAAGGGTGCCTTGTCGGGCTATGCCATCGGCTGTGGGGCGGCCTTTGCCACGGCCATTGTGATCGACCGCACCCCGTTCCTGCGCAAAGGGCTTTTGCCGGTGGGCAATTTCATCGCGGCGCTGCCCATCGTGGGCACCGCGCCGATCCTGGTGATGTGGTTCGGGTTCGATTGGCAGTCGAAGGCGGCCGTCGTTGTGGTGATGGTGTTTTTCCCGGTTCTGGTGAACACGGTGCAGGGTCTGGCCGAGGCATCGACCATGCAGAAAGACCTGATGCGTACCTATGCGGCCGGCTATTGGCAGACCTTGTTCAAACTGCGCCTGCCTGCCGCAATGCCCTTTGTTTTCAACGGGCTGAAGATCGCATCAACGCTGGCGTTGATCGGTGCAATTGTTGCCGAATTTTTTGGCTCTCCGGTGGTTGGGATGGGCTTTCGGATCTCGACTTCTGTGGGTCAGCTTGCACTCGACATGGTTTGGGCAGAGATTACAGTCGCAGCGCTGGCGGGGAGCCTGTTCTACGGGGCCGTTGCACTGGCCGAACGGTGGGTCACGTTCTGGCATCCATCCCAGCGTTAGGGACTTACAAAAACCACGGGGAGTTACATCGTGAAAAATGTTTTGGCGGGCGCTGCGGCGCTTGGATTGAGCGTGGGCGTGGCCCAGGCAGCAGATGAGGTGACCTTGCAGTTGCAATGGGTCACGCAGGCCCAGTTCGCGGGCTACTATGTGGCCCTGGATCAGGGGTTCTACGAAGAAGAAGACCTGGCCGTGACCATCAAGCCCGGCGGGCCCGATATCGCACCGCCGCAGGTGCTGGCGGGCGGCGGGGCCGACGTGATGCTGAACTGGATGCCCTCGGCGCTGGCCGCGCGCGAGCGGGGTTTGCCGGTGGTCAACATCGCGCAGCCGTTCAAGACCTCGGGGCTGATGCTCACCTGCTGGAAGGATACCGGCATCACCGGGCCGCAGGATTTCAAGGGCCGCACGATCGGTGTCTGGTTCTTTGGCAACGAGTATCCGTTCCTCAGCTGGATGAGCCAGGAAGGCATCCCGACCGATGGCGGCGACGACGGCGTGACCGTGCTGAAGCAGGGGTTCAATGTGGATCCGCTGTTGCAACGGCAGGCCGACTGCATCTCGACCATGACCTATAACGAGTACTGGCAGGTGATCGATGCGGGCGTGTCGCCCGATGAGTTGGTCACCTTCAAGTATGAGGATATGGGCGTCGCGACGTTGGAAGACGGCATGTACGTGCTGGAAGAGAACCTTGGAGACCCGGCCTTTGTCGCCAAGATGGAGCGGTTTGTGCGCGCCTCGATGAAGGGCTGGAAATGGGCCGAGGAGAACCCCGAAGCGGCGGCCGAGATCGTGCTGGATTATGACGATACCGGCGCGCAGACTGAAGAGCATCAAAAGCGGATGATGGGCGAGATTGCCAAGTTGACCGCGGGCTCGAACGGGATGCTGGATCCGGCGGACTTTGACCGGACGGTCAACACGCTTTTGGCCGGCGGCTCCGACCCGGTGATCACAGCGGTGCCGGAAGGCGCGTGGACGCATGCGATCACGGATGCGGCGTTGAACTGATCACGCGTTCGGACCTAAGCGAGATTGGAGGCCCCGCCTGTGCGGGGCCTTTTTTCATCCGCTTACGGGGCGTTCGGGAGGAAGAGATTGCCCTTTTCATAGCCCGCGAGCGTTTCCATCGACCAATCGATGTGGGCATCCATCACCGCCATCTCGTGATCCGGGAACGGATCGGGTGAGACGTACTTGGCCAGATACCGGGGATCGGGCGTGCGTTCGGGGGCGATGCTGTCTGTGAAGAGGCTGGGAAAGCCGTCGATGATCTGTTGGATCGTCGCGCTGGGCGCCACAAGCAGATCCTCGTAGTTTACGAAGGCAATGTTGTGAACCTGATAGGCCAGCGCTTCCCATTGCTGGATCTTGTACTTGCGAAGTTCGAAAAGTGTCAGGCGCTCTCCGGTCTGGGGGTGCACATCCGGGATGTCGCGGCCATGGATGTCGACGCCGTGCAGGCGAATTTCGGGCAGATCGGTGATCGATTTCCCGTCGAGACATTTCTTGAAATGATAGGGTTTGCCCATCATCGAGCGGATCCACGTATAGGGGTTCTTGTAGATCACGAGGAACAGGGTTTCGGTGTTGTGTTCGGCAATTTTGCCGAGTTGCGGGTAGTAGTGTTTATACCCGATCTTCTTGGCCTTGTTCACAGGATCGGCCTTGTTGGCATAGGCGCCGAGGATGGCGTCGGGATCACGGGCCGTTTCGCTGACGAGCAATTTGAGGTGCTTGGTGCCGCTGTTGCGCTCGCCAAAGATCTGGATGTAGCGCAAGCCGCCGCTTCGGAGCCGGACATGCGGGGGACGGGCGCTGTCGGACGGGCCCTGGGGGGCAAAGACCGGGCGGTCGGTGCGGTTTTCTATTCGGTGGGCCAGAGCCTCGAACCCGGACGCGGCAAAGTCGTAGCTGTCGCGATTGGCGCGTTTCTGGGCCTGAAACGCGAGGATGCCGTCCCGCAGATGCGCGCGTCCGCGGCTTTCGATATTGGCCAGGTGCGTTGCTTCATCCACGTCGATCAGTGCGTGATGGAAGGTGATAGGCAAACGCTCGGCCAGCCACGAATACAGAGACGCGGTGCCGGGATGTGATGGCTCGGGCAGGGCGCCACCTGTTGCCACGATGATGTCCGGTACGCTGCCTGCACCCGCATAAAGATCCGCGAGCGTGTTCATCAGGAATTCGGCACAGAGCCACGCCTTTGGAGACAGCGGCTTCAGCGCGTCATGGATGTGTTCGACATCCCGCGCAGAGGCTGATGGCACAAGACGCCTCAGCAGCGTGAGGGTGACGTTGTGGTCCCGCTCTTCCCAATAGGCGCAATCGTCGGTCTCGATCCCGTGGACGCGACGCCCCTCTTTGACAAGGCTGTGCATGAGCGAGGTTTTTCCGGTGCACGATCCGCCATGCAGGATAAAGACGTGGCTGGTCGGACCCGTGTTCTGCGCGTAGTCGCCTTTGGCGTAACCCGCCGCTGCTTCGGTCGCCCAATCCAGCGACTGGTCGAGTATTGCTTGCTCGGCGTGACCAAACAGGTGGGGGGCAATAAACTCTTGCACGAGCTGCCGGAACGGCGCGCGCGGCGGGGCGAGCGGGCGTTTGAACGCGGTCTCGAAAGTGACGGCCAGTTCTTTGATGATGCCGCCGGGATCAGCCAAAAGCTCTTCAAGCGTAAGGAACACGACGTTGTCGGCATGATCCTTTAGTTCTTCGAACCTTGCGATCTTTTTGCGGCGCAGTTCGAACAGCGTCAGCTGTTCGCCGGTTTCAGGATCGAATTCGTTCTGGGTGTCTTTGCCATTGATGTGGCCCGCCAGTTTGACTTTTGGCAGGTCGACCACCCCGTGCCCGCTGAGCGAGCGTTCAAGCGCATAGGGCCGGTCCATCATCGCCTGCACCCACGTGTAGGGGTTGCGGTAGATCACCACAAACAGCGTTTCGTGCTGCAGGGGTTTGTCCAGCTTTTCCCAGTCGATGAACCAGTGCTTGTAGCCGAAGGTATCAATGCCAAGCGGGGTGGTGTCGGACTTGGCTAGGCCCATGAACGCTTCGGGCTTGGCCATGCTGTCCTGCAGCAGCCGCGCGAGATACGTCGTTGCGCTGTTGCGTTCGCCGTACAGCTGAACGTGGGTCACAGGGGCTGTGCCCCGCTTGTAGATCCTCATCCCAAGTCTCCGGGCACGCACGCCGAAGCGCCCCCTTCGCGTGCCGACTAGGCGTTTGTCGACTATAAGGGGTTGAGATTACAACGGCAAATCACGTCGCGCCCACATGCAAATGGGCGCGGCAATTCGGCATCAGAGAGTTTTCTGGGCGCTACCCCGCCGCGAGCTGATTGTGCTTGCGGGCCATGAACTCTTTGGCGGTTTCCACCGCAACGGCGGCATCCCGGCAATAGGCGTCGGCGCCGATGGCTTTGCCGAACTCTTCGTTCAGCGGCGCGCCGCCGACGAGCACGGTGTAGTCGTCGCGGATGCCCTTTTCGACCATCGTGTCGATGACCACCTTCATATAGGGCATCGTCGTGGTCAGAAGGGCTGACATGCCCAGGATATCAGGCTCTTCGGTTTCCAGCGCTTCCAGGTAGTTTTCGACCGGGTTGTTGATGCCCAGGTCGACCACCTCGAACCCGGCGCCTTCCATCATCATCGACACGAGGTTCTTGCCGATGTCGTGAATGTCGCCTTTGACCGTGCCGATCACCATCTTGCCCACGCGTGGCGCGCCGGTTTCGGCCAGGAGCGGTTTGAGGATCGCCATGCCGCCCTTCATGGCGTTGGCGGCCAGCAGCACTTCGGGCACGAACAGGATGCCATCGCGGAAATCGTCGCCCACGATCTTCATCCCGCCGACCAGCGCTTCGGTCAGGATGCGGTAGGGCGCCCAACCGCGTTCGAGCAGGATGTTCACGCCCTCTTCGATTTCCTCTTTGAGGCCATCGTAGAGATCGTCGAACATCTGTTGGACAAGCTCGTCATCGGGCAGTTCAGAGAGGATGATCTCGTCTTCGTCGTCTGACATCAGTGTGCTCCTGCCGGTGGCCATGGGCCATGGATTGTTCTGTTGATGGGTTTTATGCGCGATTTGCACTTGGCCGATTGCGACAAAGGGCATGTCGCAACCGACCGATTACGCGTTAGTGCGGTGATGTGATGGGAAAAACCTGCGGGCGCCCCGGATTGGGCTTGGCAGATGTTCCGATTTTGTTCTAGTCTCGCGCCATGCTGTACGATGATGGGTTTACGACGCCGGAGGCGCGGCGGGGGCGCGGGGCGCTGACAAACCGGGTGGGCCGGTATGAGGCGCGGACGCGCGCGCCGGTCGACGATGGCTGGCCGGTGGGTGAGGCGCCGCCGCCCTTGCGCACCGAGGTCAGCGAAGAGCGGCCGCGCCGGGTGATCACGCGCAACACCTCGCCCGATCTGAGTTTCGATCGTTCGATCAACCCTTATCGCGGGTGTGAGCATGGCTGTGTCTATTGCTTTGCGCGGCCCTCGCATGCCTGGCTGGGGCTGTCGCCGGGGCTGGACTTTGAAACAAAGCTCATTGCGCGCCCTGATGCGTCCGACGTTCTGGCCCGCGAGCTGCGCAAACCCGGCTACCGGCCGGAGGTGATCGCCATCGGCACCAACACCGATCCTTATCAGCCCATCGAGGCGCGCTATGGCATCATGCGGCGCATTCTTGAGGTGCTGCAGGCGCATCGGCACCCGGTGGCGATTGTCACCAAGGGGTCGCTGATCGAGCGGGACGTGGACATCCTGGCGGATATGGCCGGGCAAGGGCTGGCGCGGGTGGGGATCTCGGTCACCACGCTCGACCCGCAGGTGGCACGCGCGATGGAGCCCCGGGTGCCGCATCCGGAGCGGCGGTTGCAGACGATCCGGCGTCTGAGCGCGGCGGGCGTGCCCGTGCGGGTGATGCCGTCGCCGGTGATCCCGGCGCTGACCGACCACGAGCTTGAGAAGATCCTGGAGGCCGCCGCCGAGGCCGGGGCGGTTGCGGCGAGTTGGGTGATGCTGCGCTTGCCGCTGGAAGTGGCGCCGCTGTTTCGGGAGTGGGTGGCCAAGGCGTTCCCCGATCGCGCGGCGCGGATCATGAACCGGGTGCGCGAGTTGCATGGCGGGCGCGATTATGACCCGGAATGGGGCAAGCGGCTGCGGGGCGAGGGGGCGTTTGCCGAGCTTTTTGCCCATCGGTTCAAGATCGCGGTCCGGCGGCTTGGGCTGGAGGAAGAGCTGCCGCCCTTGCGGACGGATCTGTTCCGCGTGCCGCCGCAGGCGGGGGATCAGCTGGAGCTTTTTTGAGGACGCGCCCGATTGAAAGGGCTTGCAGATCCTTTTGACGGGAATTGATCGCGCAGGATGCCGCCCCTTGTGCACGTTAAAAAGATAGGTGGGATCGAGGCGCGCGGTTCGACGGTGATCGGACGCTCGGGCGTATCCGGAACCCGGTGCGCACTGGGTTACCAACGCGTCAACGCCTCAGCCGCGCGCGCGGCGGCGGCGCTGGCGTTTCGGGGCTTCGGCCCCATCGGTGCCGTCCGAGGCCGAGGAAAACGCCCCCAGCGCATCGGTGATCGCCTCAAGCGTGGGTCGCGTGCCTTTGGGGCGCGTTTCCAGCGCCTCCCGCATTTTCTCAAGATGCGCAGGCGTCGTCCCGCAGCAGCCACCGATGATCGTGGCGCCGCAATCGCGCGCCAGAACGGCATAGTCGGCCATCAGGTCGGGCGTGCCGTCATAATGGATGTGGCCGTCCACGTATTTCGGGATACCGGCATTGCCCTTGGCGATCACCGGGCGTTCCGTGCCCTGCGCGGCAAAGCCCAGAACGGTGCGCAAGAGATCGGAGGCGCCGACGCCGCAATTCGCCCCGAAGGCCAGCGGGGCGTGATCAAGCTTTTCGACCAGCGTGGCCATGGCCGAAGAGGTCACGCCCATCATCGTCCGGCCCGCGGTGTCGAAGCTCATCGTGCCGCACCAGGGCATGCCGGCCAGAGCCGAGGCCTTGGCGGCAGCCTTGTATTCCTCGGGCGCGCTGATGGTTTCGACCCAGAGGACATCGGCGCCGCCCTCTTTCAGACCCTCGGCCTGTTCGTGAAACATCTCGACCGCGCTTTCAAAGGTGAGCGCGCCCATGGGCGCCATAATCTCGCCGGTCGGTCCGACCGAGCCTGCGACGATCACGGGGCGCCCGGCCGCATCGGCCAGCTCGCGCCCGATCTCGGCCCCGGCGCGGTTCAGCTCGCGCACCCGCGCCTGCCCGTCATGCAGGGCCAAACGCGAGGCATTGCCGCCGAACGTATTGGTCAGAAACAGATCGCTGCCAGCATCGATGGCGCCCGCATAAAGCGTGCGGATGTCCACGGGGCGGTCGACATTCCAAAACTCGGGCGCGTCGCCCGAGGCAAGCCCCATGTTGAACAGGTTGGTGCCGGTCGCCCCATCCGCCAGAATCCAGTCGCGTTCGGCCAGAAGTGATGAAAGCGCGTCGGGCATGGCGGTCCTCGGAAAATCTGCGTAGGCGCAGACACTCACCGCACCCGTGAGGCGCGTGTGCCACGGCGTTGGCCATGAAGCAAATGCATATTCATCATCAAGATGATGAATGCGGCGACAGTTTTAGCCGCTGATCTCGCTCATGATTTGCGTCTTGGCTTCGACAGCCAGTTCGGCGCGTTTGGCGCGGATGGTATCGGGGCTGGATTTGTCGCCCAGATCCCCGGCAACCTTGCGCACCACGTCTTCGTGGCCCGCCTCTTCGAAGTCGGCCTTCACCACGTCCTTGGCATAGCTATCGGCAGCCTCGCCTTCGAGCCCCAGAATCTCGGCCGCCCACAGGCCCAAAAGCTTGTTGGTGCGGGCTTCGGCCTTGAACTGCATCTCTGCGTCATGGGCGAATTTGTTCTCAAAGGCGCTTTCACGATCGTCGAAGGTTGTCACGGTCACCATCTCTGTTTTTGGGATCGGTTAACTCTTTGATACATGGCGGTCCCGGGGCGGCGATGCAAGCCTTTCGGGCGCCAAAATACGCGGCTTGCCGGGCCGCCGCCGCGCTTGCCGGGGCGGCATCAATGCCCTAAGAGAGCCCGGACCGGCGCGCAGGACACCGTCCTTGCGGGCCCGCTTTTATTGGAGTCTCCATGGCACGCCGCAAAAAGGTTTACGAGGGCAAGGCAAAGATCCTGTACGAGGGCCCGGAACCCGGCACGTTGGTGCAGTATTTCAAAGACGACGCCACCGCGTTCAACGCCCAGAAAAAGGACGTGATCGATGGCAAGGGTGTGCTCAACAACCGTCTGAGCGAGTTCTTCATGAAGGGGCTGGGCCAGATCGGCGTGCCCACCCATTTCATCAAGCGCATCAACATGCGCGAACAGCTGATCCGGTCGGTCGAGATCATCCCGCTTGAGGTGATCGTGCGCAACTACGCCGCCGGATCGATGAGCGAACGGCTGGGTATCCAGGAAGGCACCGCGCTGCCGCGCCCGATCGTGGAGTTCTGCCTGAAGGACGATGCGCTGGGCGATCCGTTGGTCAGCGAGGAACATATCATCGCCTTTGGCTGGGCCAGCCAGCAGGATCTGGACGACATGGTCGCGCTGGCCCTGCGGGTCAACGATTTCCTGTCGGGATGCATGCTGGCCGTCGGCATCAAGCTGGTGGATTTCAAGATCGAGATCGGGCGGATCTGGGATGGCGACTATCAGCGGCTTGTCGTGGCCGACGAGATCAGCCCGGATTCCTGCCGTTTGTGGGATATCGAAAGCGGCCAGAAGCTCGACAAGGATGTGTTCCGGCGCGATCTGGGATCGCTCAACGATGCCTACACGGAAGTGGCGCGGCGGCTGGGCGTGTTGCCATCGAATGTGACGCATACGACGAAACCGACGCTCATCAATTGAGGCGGCGGGACGTGAGTATTTGAGCCAAGATGAAGGGGAGGGGCCCATGAAAGCGCGGGTGCATGTGATGCTGAAGGCCGGGGTTCTGGATCCCCAGGGCGAGGCGGTGCGTCATGCGCTGGGCACGCTGGGTTTTGGCGGCGTCAATGCCGTGCGGCAGGGCAAGGTGATCGAGCTTGATCTGGCGGACGGGACGAGCGAGGCGACCGTGCAGGAGATGTGCGAGAAGCTGTTGGCCAACACGGTGATCGAAAGCTACCGCGTGGAGATGTTGTGATGCGCGCCGCCGTTTTGCGCGAATACAACGCAGATTTGTCGATTGAGGATGTGGCCCACCCGGACTGCCCCGAAGACGGGGTGGTGTTGAAGGTTCTGGCCTGCGGGGTGTGCCGGTCGGACTGGCACGGTTGGGTTGGCGAGCATCCCCGGGTGAAGCCGGGCCAGATCGGCGGGCATGAGTATTGCGGCGACGTGGTCGAGGCCGGCCCCCGCGCGACCTATGCCGTCGGTGACGTTCTGGTGGCGCCCTTTATCCTGGCCTGCGGGGCCTGCCCTTCGTGTCAGTCGGGCCATTCCAACACCTGTCCCAAACAGCGGTTGCCGGGTTTTATCGAGCCGGGGGCCTTCGCGGAATATGTGGCGGTGCCTTACGACCACAATCTAGCCCGCCTGCCCGAAAGCCTGTCGCCCACGGTCGCCGCCGGGTTGGGCTGCCGGGTGACGACCGCGTGGCACGCGCTGACCGGGCGGGCAGCCTTGCAGCCGGGGGAATGGCTTGCGGTGCACGGGACCGGGGGGATCGGGCTGGCCTGTCTGATCCTGGGCCGGGCGATGGGCGCGCGGGTCGTGGTCGTGGACGTCGTGGCCGAAAAATTGAGCCATGCCTTGGGTTTGGGGGCCGAAGCTGCGGTGGATGCGACCGCGGGCGAGACGGCGGCACGGATCAAAGAGATCACCGGCGGCGGGGCGCATATCAGCATCGAGGCGCTGGGGATCGCGCAGACGACGAATGCGTCGATCGAATGTCTGCGCCCGCTGGGGCGGCATGTGCAGGTGGGCATGCCGGTCGGCCATACCGCGCGGATGGAGATCAACATGAGCGCGGTCTACCAGGGCAACCTGGCGCTTTATGGCACGCGGGGGATGCCATCGTGGAAGTACCCCTCGCTTCTGGGTCTGATCGAGGCAGGGCGGGTGGATATGGCGCCAATGATCGCGCGCGAAATCGGGCTGTCGGGCGTGTCGGCGGAGCTGCGCGCGTTCAACGGGCCGACGCCGCCGGGCGTGGCCGTCGTGACGGATTTTGCCGCCTAGCCGCATCGCGCGCCCGGTGCCCTATTTGGTCTGGTATTGCGGCGCGTCGCGGGGCATACCCGGCGCATGAAAGCTGCGGTTCTTGTCTTTCCCGGATCCAATTGTGACCGTGACCTCGCGGTGGCCTTTTCCGCCGCCGGGATGGACGTGGCGATGGTCTGGCACAAGGAAACGGCGTTGCCGGACGGGATCGACATCGTCGGTGTCCCTGGCGGGTTTTCCTATGGCGACTACCTGCGCTGTGGCGCGATTGCGGCCCGATCGCCGATCATCGGCGCGCTTCGGGCGCATGCCGAGCGGGGCGGGTTCGTTCTGGGGGTGTGCAACGGGTTTCAGGTGCTGACCGAGACGGGTCTTCTGCCCGGGGCCTTGATGCGCAATGCGGGTCTGAGCTTTGTCTGCCGCACCGTGACCTTGCGGGTCGAGACCGCGGAGAGCACCTTTACCGCGGGCTATGCGCCGGGGCAGGAGATTGCGATCCCCGTGGCCCATCACGACGGGAATTACGTGGCCGGGGCCGATGATATTGCCCGGCTCAACGGCGAAGATCGGGTGGCGTTCCGGTATTGCGCGCCGGTGAACGGGGCGCAGGAGGATATTGCCGGCATCCTGTCGGAAAACCGGCGGGTGCTGGGGCTGATGCCGCATCCGGAGCGGGCCTGTGACCCGGTCCACCCCTCGACCGATGGTGCAGCGGTGTTTCACAGCCTGATGAACGCGCTTGCCCCGGCTTGAGCGCGGGGCGCTTGGCCATTATCTTGCGCGCCATGGAACAGGCGACCCCGGCCAAGGGTGACGTGCAGCCCAGTGCGATCTGGAGGATCCGGATCGTCTTTATCGTGTTCATCGCCATTGCGGTGTCCGTCGTCTGGGTGACGAACTTTTTCCTCACGGCCCGGTTCACCGAGACCACGCGCAACGATGCCGAAGTGCGGGTCGCGCTTTATACCGGGAACCTGCTGACGGAATTGCAGCGCAACGCGGTTGTGCCCCTGTTGCTGGCGCGCGATCCCACGCTGATCGGGGCGCTGACATCGGATGATTATTCGCAGTCGTCGACGCGCCTGATCAGCTATCGCGATGAGATTGGTGCGGCCGAGCTTATCCTTCTGGATGCCGATGGGCGCACGGTGGCGGCGACCGAGCGCAGCCAGTTGGGCAGCACCCAGCGAAACGCGCCCTATTTTGTCAGCGCCTTGCGCTCCAACGACACGGTGTTCACCACCACGCAGCACGAAAGCGGGCGGTACGATTTTTCGTTCTCGCGCAAGATCGAGATTGGCGGCGATCTGATCGGTGTGATCGTGGTGCGTGTCGATCTGGCCAAGCTTGAGCTGGCGTGGAGCGGGTTCTCAGACGCGGTCATGGTGACCAATTCCGAGGGGCAGATCATCCTGTCGACCGAAAGCCGCTGGCGGGGCCGCACCGAGGAAGAGGCTTTGTCGGCGCGGTCAGCCCCGACCGCGATCCAGCGGGCTGTTGAGGTGACGGCCGATTGGACCGCGTTGCCGGTGGACAGCTTTTTGCGGGCGGATGCGGTGTTGCGGCAAGAGGCGCTTGTGGGGTTCCGCGGGTGGCGCATGACATCGTTCACGACCTACGGCAGCGTGCGCGAGCGGGTGAACACCGTGATCGCCTTGGAAATCATGGGGTTCTCGATTCTTTTGGCGGCGGGTTTCTATATTGCGAGCCGCCGGGCGCAGACGCGATCGGTCGTGTTTCAACGGGAATCGGCAGAGCTTCGCCAGCTTAACGATGCGCTGCAGCGGGAAATTGCCGAGCGTGAGAAGGCCGAAAAGAACCTGGAAGTCGCCGAGCAAACCCTGCAGCAAAGCTCGAAACTGGCGGTGCTGGGTGAGATGTCGGCGGGCGTCAGCCATGAGCTGAACCAGCCCCTGGCGGCGATGAAGACCTATCTGGCCGGTGCGCGGCTGTTGTTGCACCGCAATCGGCCCGATGAGGCGCTGAGTTCATTCCAGCGGATCGATGATCTGATTGAGCGGATGGGCGCGATTACCCGCCAGCTCAAGAGCTATGCCCGCAAGGGCGGAGAAGAGCTTGAGCCCATAGATGCAAGGGCTTCGGTGTCTTCGGCGCTGGAAATGATGGAGCCGCAGCTCAAGCGCCGCAATATCGAGATCGCCCGGACGATCCCGCGCACCCCGGTGATCGTGATGGCCGACCGGATCCGGCTGGAGCAGGTGTTGATCAACCTCTTGCGCAACGCCCTTGATGCGACCAAGTCCGTGGATGTGCCACAGATCGAAATCCTGGTGAGCGGGGGGGAAACCGCGTTGATCACCGTGCGCGACAACGGGGCGGGCATTCGCGATCTCGAGTCGCTGTTTGAGCCCTTTTACACCACCAAAGCGCCCGGCGACGGGGTTGGACTGGGGCTTGCTATTTCATCGGGGATCGTCAACGACCTCGGCGGTCGGCTGACCGCACGCAACGGTCGGTCTGGCGGGGCCGTGTTCGAAATCCGGCTCCCGATCCATAAGGAAACAACGCAGGCGGCCGAGTGAAACAGCCATGACCCAGTCTATGAAAATCGCCATCGTTGACGATGAACAGGACATGCGCCAGTCGATCAGCCAATGGTTGGCCCTGTCGGGATTTGATACCGAGACGTTTTCAAGCGCCGAGGAAGCGCTAAAGACCGTGGGCCAGGACTACCCCGGCGTGGTGGTCAGCGATATCCGGATGCCGGGGATGGACGGCATGCAGTTTCTCAAGCGCCTGATGAGCGTTGATAGCGGCCTGCCGGTGATCATGATCACCGGTCACGGCGACGTGCCGATGGCGGTCGAGGCGATGCGGGTCGGGGCGTATGATTTCCTTGAAAAGCCGTTCAATCCCGACCGGATGACCGAGTTGGCCAAGAAGGCCACGTCTTCACGTCGGTTGACGCTCGACAACCGGGCGCTGCGTCGGGAATTGTCGGATGGGTCCGGCATCATGTCCAAGCTGATCGGCGCCTCGCCGGTGATGGAGCGGTTGCGCGAGGATATTCTCGATCTGGGGCAGGCGGACGGCCATGTGCTGATCGATGGCGAGACGGGGACGGGCAAGACCCTGGTGGCGCATGCGCTGCACGCCGTGGGGGCCAATCCGGGCCGCAAGTTCGTCATTTTCTCTTGCGCGAGCCATGATGAGGACGCGCTGGGCCGGCGTTTGTTCGGGCCAATGGAAGAAGGCGGCCATGCGCCGCTGGTGGAAGAGGCGCGGGGCGGCACGCTTGTGCTGGAAGACATCGATGCGCTGTCGCCGGCGTTGCAGGGGCGGCTTTTGAGCTGGATCAACGATCAGGGGGTGCCGGCCGAGACGCGGGTCTTCGCGATCTCGAACCTGCAGGAGCAGGGCAAGAGCTGCGAGGACGTGCTGCGGCCCGATCTCTACTATCGTCTTGCGGCGATGAAGATCACCCTGCCGCCGCTGCGGTCGCGCGGGGAAGACATTTTGATGCTTTTCACCAGCCTGTCGGAAAGCTTTGCCGACGAATACGGGTGCGAAACGCCCGAGGTTGGGGCGCAGGAGGCGGCGCAGCTGTTGCAGGCGCCGTGGCCCGGCAATGTGCGCCAGCTGATCAACATCGCCGAACGGGCGGTTTTGCAGAACCGTAGGGGATCGGGGACGATCGCCTCGCTGCTCATGGCCGATAACGAGATGGTCGAGCCGACCATGACGACCGAGGGCAAGCCGCTCAAGGAATACGTCGAAGCGTTCGAGCGCATGCTCATCGACAACACGATGCGCCGCCATCGCGGTTCGATCACCAGCGTCATGGACGAGCTGCGCCTGCCGCGCCGGACGCTAAACGAGAAGATGGCGAAGTACGGGTTGCAGCGGTCGGATTACCTGTAAGACGACGTGCGTCTTGTCAGCCTGAACGCCTGGGGCGGGCGGGAGTGGCCTGCGCTTCGGCAATGGGTCGGCGAGATCGGCGCAGATATCTTGTGCTTGCAAGAGGTGATCCGTGCGCCCGAGGCGTCGCCGGACTGGCTGATCTACACGGACACAGAACGCAGGCTCGCGCAGCGCGCCGATCTTTTTGCGGATATCTCGGCATGCCTGACGGGGTATCAATCGTTCTTCGCAGCCTCTGCGCGCGGCAGTTTGCGGGACGAGGCGGGCGTAGAACACGCGAGCGAGCACGGGCAGGGGATCTGGGTCGCGCCGCATTTGAGTGTTTTGGACTATCGACAGGGGTTTCTGCACGGGTCGTTTCGCATAGGCGATTGGGGGGCGTTGCCGCGGCCACGGGCGATCAACGGTGCCCGCGTGTCTGATCCGCGATCCGGGGCCTGCATGGGGTTTGTGAATGTTCATGGCCTGCACAGCGGTCAGGGAAAGGACGATACGGAGGATCGTGCCAAACAATGCGAAACGCTGTTGCAGTTCGCCAGCGCGCTGAGGTATTCGGGCGAAGCCTTTGTGATTGCAGGGGATTTCAACCTCTTGCCATCGAGCCGGACGTTTGCGGCGCTGGGCGCGGCCGGACTCACAGATCTCGTTGTTTCACGCGGCCATAAGGATACGCGGACCTCGCTTTATCCCAAGCCACAGCGCTTTGCGGACTATCTGTTGGTAAATGCCCATCTCACGGTGACGGGGTTCGATGTGCCGGAAACACCCGAGGTTTCCGACCATCGACCTTTGATCCTTGATTTCACGCCTGATGCCTAGCGCGTCGCGGCAGCGCCGCGAAATTTGGTGATTGCCAGCGTCAACTCTTCCGCTCTATGCTGCGCAAACGGGCCCGTGTGATGTTCACAGATCGGTGATCCCGGATGGTTTCGCGTATCTTGTTCAGTCGACCGGCCAATGACCGGACTGGCAGGACGCGCTTGAAAGCGGCCCTTGTGGCCAAGACTTGCCCCGCGCAGCCCCCTGCGATTGGGCGTATGAACAGGCGCCGTCTCGAGCGCCGGAGAAGAAACGCGATGGCGCGAGCAGGAGCAGTCGATGTGATGGATGTGGCCCCCCGGGCCGCCCGTCGACCTGCCGATCCGCGCCGTGTCGCCCCAACAAGCCATGCACGATTGACCGGAGCGCCGCCAGGCGCGCCGCCTTTGCGTGCGTGCCGAAGGTCAACATGCCAAAGAAGATGCTTATCGACGCCACCCACGCGGAAGAGACCCGCGTTGTGGTGGTGGACGGAAACAAGGTCGACGAGTTCGACTTTGAATCAGAGAACAAGCGCCAGCTAGCCGGAAACATCTACCTCGCCAAAGTCACCCGTGTGGAGCCCTCGCTCCAGGCGGCGTTCGTGGACTATGGCGGGAACCGGCACGGGTTCCTGGCGTTTTCCGAAATCCACCCTGATTACTACCAGATCCCGGTGGCCGATCGCGAGGCGCTGATCGCCGAGGAACTGGCCTATGCCGAGGCTGCGGCTGCGGCCGAGGATGAGGAAGACAAGCCCAAGCGCAGCCGCAAACGCGGCGGCAAGTCGCGATCAAAGGCGGCTGCGGCGAAATCGGATGATGCGGTTGAGACCCGTGAGGTCGAAGGCGGCATTCCCGGAATGGATGTGGTGGAGCCCGAGGGCGATGACGAGGGGCTGGTCCCCGATCCCGAAGAGGGCAGTTCGCCTGTCGATCGCGTCGCCGAGACGCCGGTAGAGACACCGGCCGCGGGCGAGACCGATGATGGTGAGGGCGAAGACGGTGGGGACGCTGCCGTCGCGGACAGCGCGGGCGACGAAGCGCCGTCGCCTGAGGCCACCGTGGATGCCGAAGAGACTGCCGCCGAAGACACCGCCACCGAGGATGCGGGCGATGCCGATGCGGCCGAGAAGGACGCTGAGGGTGGCGATGCCGAGGGTGCTGAGGAAGACGCGCCCTACGTCGCCATGGATGACGCGGCGGCGCGGGACGAGTCCATTGAATCGGTGGCCGACGATGACGTCACCGAGGAAATCCGCCAGCCGCGTAAGCCGCGCCCGCGTAAGTACAAGATCCAAGAGGTTATCAAAGTCCGCCAGATCCTGCTGGTGCAGGTGGTCAAGGAAGAGCGCGGCAACAAAGGCGCCGCTCTGACCACCTACCTGTCGCTGGCCGGGCGCTATTGCGTGCTGATGCCCAACACGGCGCGGGGCGGTGGCATCAGCCGCAAGATCACCAATGCCGCGGATCGCAAGAAACTCAAAGAGATCGCGGGTGAGATTGATGTGCCCAAGGGCGCGGGGCTGATCGTTCGGACCGCTGGCGCCAAGCGCACCAAGACCGAGATCAAGCGCGATTACGAGTATCTTCAGCGGATGTGGGAGCAGATCCGCGAACTGACGCTGAAATCGATCGCGCCCGCCCAGATCTATGAAGAGGGCAACCTGATCAAGCGCTCGATCCGTGACCTCTACAACCGCGAGATCGACGAGGTGCTGGTCGAGGGCGACGACGGCTACTGCGTGGCGAAAGACTTCATGAAAATGATCATGCCGTCCCACGCCAAGAATGTGAAACCCTATACCGAGGCGATGCCGCTTTTTGCGCGCTATCAGGTCGAAACCTACCTGGCAGGGATGTTCAACCCGACGGTTCAGCTCAAATCCGGCGGGTACATCGTGATTGGCGTGACCGAGGCGCTGGTGGCCATCGACGTGAACTCGGGCCGGGCGACCAAGAAGGGTTCGATCGAGGAAACGGCGCTTGAGACAAACCTTGAGGCGGCGGAAGAGATCGCGCGGCAGTTGAGGCTACGCGACCTTGCCGGGCTGATCGTGATCGATTTCATCGACATGGAAGAGCGCAAGAACAACTCGGCGGTCGAAAAGCGGTTCAAGGACAAGCTGAAGACGGATCGCGCGCGCATCCAGGTCGGGCGCATCTCGGCCTTCGGGCTGTTGGAAATGAGCCGTCAGCGCCTGCGTCCGGGCATGCTTGAGGCCACGACGCAGCCTTGTCCGCATTGCCATGGCACGGGGCTTGTGCGTTCGGATGACAGCCTTGGCCTGACCATCCTGCGCCAGCTTGAGGAAGAGGGCACGCGCCGCAGATCGCGCGAGGTGCTGGTCAAGGCGCCGGTGTCGATCGTGAATTTCCTGATGAACCACAAACGCGAGCATATCGCGGGGCTGGAGACACGCTATGGCATGGCGGTGCGGATCGAAGCCGATCCGTTCCTGATCAGCCCGGACTTCACGCTTGAGAAATTCAAGACGGCCACGCGCATGGTCAAGGCCGTGACCCCCGTGGTGTCGGTCGATGCCTCGCTGATGGACGATCTCGACGAAGAGGTCGCGGAGGCCGAGGTTGACGAGACCGAGGCGCCGGAGGCCGTGGCGGAAGATGAGCCGCAGCCCAAGAAGCGGCGGCGCAGACGGCGGCGGCGTCGGGGCGGCGGCAATGGAGAGGCCAACGGTGACGCGCAGGGTGAAGCGGCGCAGGATACCGACGCCTCCGAAACCGTGGCCGCAGAGCTGGAGACGGAGGCCGCGCCGGAGGGTGAGGCAGCGCCGGAAGAAAAGCCCAAACGTCGGCGGTCGCGCCGCAAGAAGGCGGCCCCAGAGGCTGAAGCTGGCGATGGCGCCGACGTGGTAGAGGCGCCGGTTGAGGCCGAAGGCGAGGCGGCTGCTGAAGAGGCGCCTGCTGAAGAGACGGTTGCCGAAGAGAAGCCCAAGCGGCGGAGCCGGTCGCGCAAGAAGGCGGCGCCAGCGGAAGAAGCGCCGGTTGAGGTGGCTGAGGCCGCTGTTGCGCCGGTTGCCGCGGCTGAGCCCGTGCTCGCCGAAGAGCCAGCGCCTGTGGCCGCGCCCGAGCCCGAGGCTGTGGCCGTAGCGGAACCCGAGCCCGTGGCGGCACCGGAGCAGGAGCCCGTGGCCGAGATCAAGGAACCCGCCGTTGCCGATGCGGGCGATGGCGGTGGCGACCCGGACAAGCCGCGGCGCAAGGGCTGGTGGTCGCTGGGGCGCTAGGGCGTGAGCGTTGTCATTACCGGGGGGGCTGGCTTTCTGGGCCAGCGCCTTGCGGCCCAGATCGCGGCACAGGGCCACCTGGCGCTGCCTGATGGGACAGAGCTGTTGCACCCGCAGATTGTCCTGGCGGATCGCCCGGGTGCCAGTCTTGCCCCGGAACTGGAGGGGCGTGCCTCGCTGATCCCGCTCGACATCACCGATGCTGCGGCGACCCGTGCCGGGTTGGCCGAGGCGCAAGCGGTCTATCACCTGGCCGCCGTTGTCAGCGGACAGGCCGAGGCCGAGTTTGATCTGGGTTTTGGTGTGAACCTCGATGGCACGCGCAACGTGCTTGAGGCCGTGCGGGCGACAGGGCGCGTCGTTCCGGTGGTCGGCACATCGTCTTTGGCCGTGTTCGGCGTGTCTGCGGCAGAACCGTTGAGCGAGGCGACTGCGACGCAGCCAACCTCAAGCTATGGCGCCGCCAAGGCCATGGCCGAGCTCTTGATGAGCGACTATCGCCGCAAGGGCTTTGCAGAGGCGCGCACCCTTCGGTTGCCGACGATCATCGTGCGCCCGGGGGTGCCCAATGCGGCCGCGTCGTCGTTCGCCTCGTCGATATTTCGCGAACCCCTGGCCGGCAAACCGGCGCGCTGCCCGGTGGATCCCGGCCTACCGATGTGGGTGGCCTCGCCCGAGACCGCGGTGGCGGCGATGATCCAGGCGATGCGCGTGCCCGTAGCCGATTGGCCCGTGTTCAGCGCGCTGAACATTCCGGGGCTTACCGTTACGGTGGCCGAGATGCTGGAGGCGCTGCAAGAGATCGGTGGGTTGGACGTGCGCGATCACGTGACGCTTGACCCGGACCCGGCGATCGAGGCGATTGTGGCCGGTTGGCCGTCGCGGTTTGACACACAGCTTGCCACAGACCTGGGCTTTGTTTCCAAAGAGGAAACAATCGCCGACATTCTGAGGACGTATCTGGCGGGGCGTTAGGCGCCAGCTTTGCGGACGAAGTGGTGCTGTGCGCCTGCGTCCTCTTCCACACCGAGATAGGCGTTGCCGCTCTCCGTGCAGTAATGCGGCACGTCGACGATGGCGGCCGGATCGTCAGCCTGCAGGCGCATCACCGTGCCGGGGGCCGCCGCCCGCATCCGCTTGGCCAGTTTCAGCACCGGCAGCGGGCACAGCAGCCCGCGCGCATCCAGATCCTCGTCAAACTCCATGGGTGTTCGGGGTAGGGGGGATGTTTCAGTTTGTCTACAGAGATGTGACAACGCGTGGCGTGACGTGCCCGACCCGGTGACGTATGTGAAAGGGCACGCGCGAAGGGACAGACATGTTCGGACTGGAGATCATCGACGCAAGCTTGCTCCCGGCGATTGCGATCGCCGCGTTTGCGGGTACCTTGTCGTTTCTCAGCCCCTGCGTTTTGCCCATCGTGCCACCCTATCTGGCGTATATGGGCGGCATCTCGATGCAAAAGATGGGCGCCGAACAAGACCGTGCGGCGCGGCGGCGGGTGATCGCCTCGGCCCTGTTCTTTGTGCTGGGGCTGTCCACCGTCTTTCTGTTTCTGGGGTTCACGGCCTCGGCCTTTGGGCGGTTTTTCCTGATGAACCAAGAATGGTTCGTGATGGCCGCAGGGTTGGTCATCATGATCTTCGGGGCGCATTTTCTGGGGATCTACCGGATCGCCGCGATGGATCGCGAGATGCGTATGGATGCGGGTGACCGGGGCGGATCGGCGTTTGGGGCCTATGTGCTGGGCCTGGCTTTCGCGTTCGGCTGGACCCCCTGCATCGGCCCGATCCTGGGCGCGATCCTGTCGATCGCCGCGTCAGAGGCGGATGTGGCGCGGGGAACGACGCTGCTTGCCGCCTATGCTGCGGGGCTTGGCATTCCGTTCCTGCTTGTGGCGGCCTATTTCCCGCGGTTGACCGGCCTGATGGCATGGATGAAGCGGCATATGGAGCGGATTGAGCGGGTGATGGGGCTGCTGTTGTGGACGGTCGGTCTGCTGATGCTTACCGGCAAGTTCACCGACTTTGCCTGGTGGCTGAACGAACAGTTTCCGGCGCTGCAGGCTTTCGGCTAGCTGCCACTTGCCTTTGATGCGGGGCTCGGCCAGTGTTGTGGCGGATGGCGGGCACGGAATATCAAGGATGGCGGCATAGGCCCGGCCCATGACGGCACCCCCTGAACAAACGGTTAAGCGGCGGCTCGTGTTCTATATCCCGGGCTTTGACCCCAATCCGCCCCGGCGGTACCGCGAGCTCTATCGCAGCGAAGGCGCCCGGCAGGCCGAGATTTCCGGCTATAACCTGCGGATCAAGACCGATGATATGCCGCCCGATGGCTGGCAGGTCGACAGCATTATCGATGGGGTGACGGCCTCGGCGCGGTTCGAGGTGATGGTCTGGTCCGACCTTGTCAAAGCGTCGATGGGGGCGTCGATCCCGGCAACCTATTGGCAGCTGGTGCGCGTTGTCTGGACCTACACCGTGTCGGGGACGCTGCGGCGGTTGATGTGGCTGCGCAAGGGGCCGATCCTGGCGGCGTTTTATCCGGTGTTGATGCTGCTTTTACAGTTGCTCGTGGCCGCCCTCATTGGCGCGGTGGCGGCGCGCACGCTTTTGTCGGGGTATGGGGCTGTTCTGGGGTTCTTTGGGCTGGATCCAACGCTTGGAGCGGCGGGCTGGATCGGGACGGCCCTGGGGTGGACCGTGGCGCTGGGCCTGATCTGGTACATCCTGCGCTGGTTTCGGGCCCGCGATGGGAGGGTCTTTGCCTGGTACCTTATGCACGATTTTGCGTTCTCGGCGGGCAAACGCGGCGCCTACCCACCGGCGTTGGAGACGCGTTTGGCGGCCTTTGCCGACAGAATTGCCGAGGCTTTGGCTGAGGATGTGGATGAGGTTGTCGTCGTTGGGCATTCTTCGGGGGCGCAGCTTGCCGTCAGCATGCTGGCCGATGTGATCCGCGAGAACCGGGTTCCGCCGGGGGGACCTGCGCTGTCGCTGCTGACGCTTGGGCAGGCGATCCCCATGGTGTCGTTTCTGCCAAAGGCCGCGCGGTTGCGGGCCGATCTGCAGTTCCTCTCGACCTGCGAGGCGTTCACCTGGGTCGATGTGTCGGCGCCGGGTGACGGATGTTCCTTTGCCCTGTGCGATCCGGTCGCGGTTACGGGCGTGGCGCCCGATGCGCAGCGCTGGCCGCTGGTCATCTCGGCCGCGTTCACCCAGACGCTGAGCCGCAAGGCCCGCGCCAAACTGCGCTGGCGCTACTTTCGCCGGCATTTCCAGTACCTCTGCGCCTTCGATCAGCCCGATGGGTATGACTATTTTCAGATCACGGCGGGGCCGATCACGCTGGGCCAGCGATTTGCCGACCGCAAACCCTCGGGGAGCCGGATCGACGTGCCCGCGTCGCGCTATACCGATATCGCGGCATGACGCCGCCGAAACCGCCCGCGCGCGCGGCGCGTGTTTCGTTCTGGCAGCACCTGCGCCTGTTTCGCCAGGACATTCTGTCGTCCCAGCCCGCGCATCTATTTGGGGCGAAGATGGCCGAGTTTCGGACGCCATTCTTCCGATCCTACCTTGTGAATGAGCCCGCGCTGATCCGAACGGTTCTGAACACGCGGCCTGAGGACTTTCCGAAATCCGAGCGTGTGGCCGAAGGCCTGCGACCGCTGTTGGGTCAGTCGATTTTTGTCACGAACGGCCAGATCTGGGCCCGGCAGCGCCGGATCATCGACCCGGCGTTCGAGGGTGGGCGGACAAAGGACAGCTTTCCGGCGATCCTTGCGGCGGCGGACGGGGCCGCGGCGCGTCTGACGCCCGGGGCGCACGAGGTGGAGGCGCTTTGCGCCCATGCCGCGGCCGACGTGATTTTTCGGGCGCTGTTTTCGGTGCCCATCGAGGATGCGGTTGCCGCGCAGGTCTATGCCGCGTTTCGCCGGTATCAGCGGGCGCAGCCGATCGTGAACCTTGGCGCATTTGTCCCGCTGCCGCGCTGGGTGCCGCGGGGATATCCGCGGGCCGCGCGGGCGGCGGCCACAGAGATACGGGCCCTGATTGCTGAGATGTGCGCGCGGCGGCAGGCGGAGATCGCACGCGGGACGGCGCCCGAGGATCTGGCGACAAAGATCATGACGACGGCGGATCCCGAAACGGGGGCGCGGTTCAGCACCGATGAGATGGTCGATCAGGTTGCGATCTTCTTTCTTGCCGGGCATGAGACCAGCGCCAGCGCGCTGGCCTGGGCGCTGTACCTTCTGGCCACGCACCCCGAGGCGCAGGACCGGGTCGCCGATGAGGCGCAGGCCTTTGCCGCCGCGCCATCCTTTGCAGCGCTCGCAACTTTGCCGTTTACGCGCAATGTCTTCCGCGAGACCCTGCGGCTTTATCCGCCGGTGCCGATGATGGTGCGCGAGGCGCGCCGGGATGAGACCTTTCGCAACCGCGCGGTGCGGCGCGGTGCGCAGATTGTCGTGTCGCCCTGGCATTTGCAGCGCCACACGCGCCTTTGGGAAGACCCGGATGCCTTTCGCCCGGAGCGTTGGGACAGTACCGCCGCGCGCCAGAGCCAGCGCGACGCTTATCTGCCGTTCTCGTCCGGCCAGCGCGTGTGCCCGGGGGCGGGGTTTGCCATGGCCGAGGGGGTGGTCCTGCTTGCCGCAATCCTGGGCACCTGGGCGCTGGCGCCCGGCAATCATCCGCCGCCCCAGCCGGTCGCGCATCTGACCTTGCGCTCAAAGAGCGGAATTGTGCTTGATTTCACCGAACGGGCCGCGGGCCAGCGCCGGTCGGCCGGGGAAGCAACTTGTCCTGTGCCCGCCCCGGCGACATGATCAAGGTGCCCTTTGCTGCCGCCTTGAGACAATGCCCGATAGCTCCCTTGCGCCGACGCGCGCGTTGATCCGCATTGCCGTGCCGTCGTTGTGCGCGCCCCATCGCGTGCCGCCCCAACCCAGCACCAAACGCTGCCTGCGCCGCGAAGACATCGCACCGCTTCTCGATCTTCGGCCCCTGCCACGACACGAGCTGCCGAAATGGCCGCCCTATCTGCGCAGCTGTCCCTTCAGATCGTCCAGAACATAGAGCCGAATGGCCGAGGCAAGCCCGGTCTCCAGATCGCGGGCGGCATCGATTTCGGCGGCCAGCGCGTTGATCGCGATCCCCCGCCGTGCGGCGATATCGCGAAACTCGCGCCAGAACGCGTCTTCGAGAGAGACGGAGGTGCGGTGGCCCTTGAGGGTGAGCGAACGTTTGACGGGCCGTGCGCTCATGTCTCGCGGCGGTGGCCGTCGAGGTCGCGCTGGGCCTTGGCGGCACGCGCGTCGTCCGCCTGTTTTTCGGCCTTGGTGCGCCCGTGCTTGACCGCATTCGCATCGGCCCTCGCGCGGTTCTCGGCGCGGGCCTTGTCCTTGCGGACGCGGTTGAGGTTGATGGGTTTAGTCATCACCAGCCAAAGCTGATACATCCACGGTTTCCGTGCTCTTGCGCGAGGCATACAGCATTCTAAGGAACTCTCCTTCCTCCTTGTCTTTGTATCCGTATCCAACAGTTAGGTTCGGAAATTGAGGAGCTTCGCGCTCCTCAAACTTAAAGCACTTGAGCGCAAGAATTTTTCGATTTTGGTCCGACAGGCAAAGTACGGTTCGGTCACGTTTTTCCCAGAATTCGATGAACTCCTCGGCACTGGGCTCTGTATCCATATAAACCAACTGTTTTGTGGTATCGGCGCGATTGAACAAATGGGCTCTTTGCACTTTAAGGCCCGATTTGCGCTTGAAATTCATGGCCGCGAAGCGCTCCAGGGCTGCTTCCGTAATCCCACAAACCCGCCACGCCAAATTGGTTGGTGACATCAGCTTGGTAGTCACAACAGTCGCTGCGTTCAGGAATTTCGCTTCATCGGTGCGGTGTTTTCTCAGGGTGCGGAAGACATCGTAAGCCAGTGCTTTTTGAGCCGGTTCCATTACGATACGCACTCCCATGCAAATTCATTGTTTTGGGCCGATCATCTTCTCTGGCCGAACAACCGCCTCAAACGTTGCCTCGTCGACGAAACTCAGGGCAATTGCCTCTTCCTTGAGCGTGGTCCCGTTCTTGTGCGCGGTTTTGGCGACGGTCGTGGCATTGTCATAGCCGATCTGCGGGGCCAGCGCGGTGACCAGCATCAGCGACTCGCGCATCAGTTGGTCGATGCGGTCGATGTTGGCCTGAATGCCCACGACGCAGTTGTCGGTGAAGGCCACCGCCGCGTCGCCCAGAAGCTGCATGGATTGCAGGACGTTATAGGCCATCATCGGCTTGTAGACGTTGAGTTCGAAATGGCCCTGGCTGCCGGCAAAACCCACGGCGGCGTCATTGCCAAAGACATGGGCGCAGACTTGGGTCATCGCCTCGCACTGGGTCGGGTTGACTTTGCCGGGCATGATCGACGAGCCGGGTTCGTTTTCGGGCAGCATCAGCTCACCCAAGCCGCAGCGCGGGCCGGAGCCCATCAGGCGGATGTCATTGGCGATCTTGAAAAGGCTCGCGGCGACGGTTTTGACCGCCCCCGACATCTCGACCATGGCGTCATGGGCGCCCAAAGCCTCGAACTTGTTGGGGGCGGTGACGAAGGGCAGGCCGGTGATGCGGGCCATGTTGGCGGCGACGGTTTCGCCCCAGCCCAGGGGCGAGTTGAGCCCGGTGCCCACCGCGGTGCCGCCCTGGGCCAGTTCGTAGATGCGGGGCAGGGCGGCTTTCACCCGCTCGATCGACATGGCGACCTGGTGGGCGTAGCCGGAAAACTCCTGCGCGAGCGTGAGTGGGGTCGCATCCATCGTGTGGGTGCGGCCGATTTTGATGATGCCGTCGAATTCCTTGACCTTGGACTCCAGCACGCCGTGGAGCTTTTCGAGGCCGGGCAGCAGGACGTCATGCGCCGTGGTCGCCGTGGCGATGTGCATGGCCGTGGGAAACGTGTCGTTTGACGACTGCGCCATGTTGCAATGGTCGTTGGGGTGCACCGGGTCCTTTGAGCCGATGGTGCCGCCCAGGATTTCGATCGCGCGGTTGGCGATCACCTCGTTGGCGTTCATGTTCGACTGAGTGCCCGAGCCGGTCTGCCACACAACCAGCGGGAAGTTGTCGTCAAGCTTGCCTGCCACGACTTCCGAGGCAGCCTGAATGATCGCATCCGCAAGGCCCGCATCCAGCGCGCCGCGGTCCTTGTTTGCCTCGGCGCAGGCCTGTTTGATCACGCCCAGTGCGCGGACCACGGCGACGGGCTGTTTCTCCCACCCGATGGGGAAATTCATGATCGACCGTTGGGTTTGTGCGCCCCAGTACTTGTCGGTGGGAACCTCGAGCGGGCCGAAACTGTCGGTTTCCGTGCGGGTCTGGGACATGCGAGAACTCTCCTGACTTTGGACGCCCCGAGCTATAGGGCGCGCGCGCGGGGCACGCAATTGCCGGAGATGTCACGGGGCGGGCGCTGCGGAATGGGCGTTGACACTCTTTCCCGGCGCCTGTTCGGTGCGCATACATGCCTGAGACGATCCATTCCCAACTTTTGTCCCCCGATGAACGCCCTGCGGCGGAGGTGTTGAATGCCGGTGCCACCGGTAACCTGGTGCTTGTGTGCGAACATGCGAGCGCGGCGATCCCGCAGGCGCTGGGCACGCTTGGCCTGCCAGAGAGCGAATTGCGTGGCCATTGGGCCTGGGATGTCGGTGTGTTGGATGTGGCGACAGCAATGGCCGCCGCGCTGAATGCGCCGCTGGTGGTCAGTCGCGTGTCCCGTTTGGTTTATGATTGCAATCGACCGACGGACTCGCCCACGGCAATTGTCGAAAGGGCCGAGCATCATGCTGTCACGGGCAACCGGGATCTGTCACCAGAGGACCGGGCGCAGCGCGAGACCGAGGTCTATTTCCCCTTCCGCGATCTGTTGACCGCCACGCTGGATGCGCGGCAGCCAAAGGCGCTGGTCAACGTGCACAGCTTTACCCCGGTCTTTGAGGGACAGGCGCGCCGTGTTGAGCTTGGGTTTCTGCATGACGCGACACCGGATCTAGCGCTTGGGATGCTGGCCGCGGCGCGCGCGGATTTGCGATTCGATACCCGTTTGAATGAGCCCTATGACGCGGCAGATGGGGTGACCCATACGCTGCGCACCCATGCCGAGCCGCGCGATATCGCGAACGCCATGATCGAGATCCGCGGCGACCTGATCGATCAGACACCCGCGGCGCAGAAGATGGCGGCCTATCTGACCGATCTGTTGCGAACTGCCCTGGCCACGATCGCGACGTGATGGCCAGCCACCCCAAAACCACTTGGAAAGAACTGAGACAATGCCTGGAAACCTGACATTCGACGCGTTGAAAGAGCATGTTGCTGCCGGGGCTATCGACACGGTGCTTGTCTGTATGGTGGACATGCAGGGCCGCCTGATGGGCAAGCGCTTCCATGCGCAGATGTTCGTCGACAGCGCGTGGGAAGAGACCCATTGCTGCAACTACCTGCTCGCCACCGATCTGGAGATGGGGACGCCGGACGGCTATGCCTCGACCAGCTGGAAGGCCGGGTATGGCGACTATGTGATGAAGCCCGACCTCTCGACCCTGCGGCTGATGCCGTGGCTGGAGGGGACCGCGATGGTGCTGTGCGATATTCTGGACCATCACACGCATCAGCCGGTGCCGCATTGTCCGCGCGCGATCCTGAAGCGCCAGGTCGCGCGGGCCGAGGCGATGGGGCTGACGCCGATGATGGCCACCGAGCTGGAGTTCTTCCTGTTCGAGAAGAGCTATCGCGATCTGGCGGTGGAAGGGTACCGCGATCTGCGCCCGATTAGCGCCTACAACGAGGATTACCACATCCTTCAGACGACGAAGGAAGAGGGGATCATGCGGACCCTGCGCAATGCGCTCTATGGTGCCGGGATCCCGGTGGAGAACACCAAGGGTGAAGCAGAGACGGGGCAGGAAGAGCTGAACATCCGCTATGCGGATGCGCTGGGCTGTGCCGATCACCATACGATCGCCAAGCAAGCAACGAAGGAGATCGCCTGGACGCAGGGGCATTCGGCGAGTTTCATGGCCAAGTGGCACCATGCCAAGGTCGGCAGTGCCAGCCATGTGCATCTGTCCTTCTGGAAGGGCAATGCAAACGCTTTTTACGACGAAAATGCAAAGTATTGCATGTCAAAGCTGATGTCACAGGCGGTGGCCGGCATGATCGCCTATGCGCCTGATCTGACGGTGTTCCTGGCGCCCTATGTGAACAGCTACAAACGCTTTCAGGTGGGCAGTTTTGCCCCGACCAAGACGGTCTGGTCGGTGGACAACCGCACGGCGGGGTTCCGGATGTGTGGGGATGGCACCAAAGGGGTTCGGATCGAGTGCCGGATCGGGGGATCGGACATGAACCCCTATCTGGCGCAAGCGGCGCTGATCGCCGCTGGACTGCAGGGGATCGAGGAGGGGCTGGAATTGGTCCCGCCCACCACCGGAGATGTTTACGAGGATGCGGGCGCGCAGGAGATCCCGACAACGCTGCGGGCGGCGACAGAGACATTGCGGGGCTCCCAGATGCTGCGCGCAGCGATGGGGGATGGGGTGGTCGACCATTACACCCGCTGTGCCGAGGTCGAGCAGGAGGAGTTCGACGCCGTCGTGACCGACTGGGAGGTCAAGCGCGGGTTCGAGCGGGCGTGACGGGGATGATCCGCTGTATCTCACCCATTGACGGGTCGGTCTATGCCGAGCGTGCGCCGCTGTCGTCCGAGGCGGCGTTTGCCGCGGCAAGCGCTGCGCAGGCGGCCCAGCCGGGCTGGGCGGCACGGCCGTTGGCCGAGCGGATCGCGCTGGTGGAGGCGGCGGTGGCCGAGATCGGGCGCACCAAGGACCGGATGGTCACCGAACTGGCCCATCAGATGGGGCGACCTGTGCGCTATGGCGGTGAGTTCGGCGGGTTTGAAGAACGCGCGGGCTATATGGCCGGGATCGCGGAAGAGGCGCTGGCCGATATCGTGATCGAGGACAGCGACAGCTTTGTTCGCAAGATCAAGCGTGAGCCGCAAGGTGTTGTTTTTGTTGTGGCTCCCTGGAATTATCCCTACATGACCGCGATCAACACGATCGCGCCGGCGCTGATCGCCGGGAACACGGTGATCCTGAAACATGCCGCGCAGACGATCCTGGTGGGCGAACATCTGGCAGATGCATTTGCGGCGGCAGGGGTGCCCGGGGATGTGTTCCAGAACGTGGTGCTTGACCATGACACGACCTCTGCCTTGATCGCGGGGCGGGCGTTCGATTTCGTCAATTTCACCGGGTCGGTTGCAGGCGGGCAGGCGATGGAGCGTGCGGCGGCGGGGACGTTTACTTCCGTTTCAACCGAGTTGGGCGGCAAAGACCCGGGCTATGTGCGCGCCGATGCCGATCTGGACGCGGCGGTCGAGACGTTGGTCGATGCGGCGATGTTTAATTCAGGCCAGTGCTGCTGCGGAATCGAACGGATCTATGTGCATGCGAGCCTGTTCGAGGCTTTCGTCGAGAAGGCCGTGAGCATCGTGTCTGGCTATAAGCTGGGCAATCCGTTGGATTCAGAAACCACGCTCGGCCCCATGGCGCAGCCGCGCTTTGCCGCGCTGGTGCTGGACCAGATTGCCGAGGCGGTGGCGGCAGGGGCCAGGCTGCATATCGAGACCTTTGCCGAGGATGATGGCGAGGCGTATCTGACGCCGCAGATCCTGACCAGCGTTACCCACGATATGCGGGTGATGCGGGAAGAGAGCTTTGGCCCGGTCGTCGGGATCATGCCAGTTTCTGGCGATGATGAGGCCATCGCGCTGATGAATGACAGCCACTATGGTCTGACCGCCTCGATCTGGACGCGGGATACTTGGGCGGCAGAGGCGCTGGGCGCACGCATCCAGACGGGGACCGTATTCATGAACCGCGCCGACTATCTCGATCCCGCCCTCTGCTGGACCGGGTGCAAGGATACCGGACGCGGGGCGGGCCTGTCTGTGTTGGGCTTTCATGCGCTGACGCGGCCCAAGAGTTACCATCTGAAGAAAGGCTGAGGCCCATGACACTGACGGGCAACTGGTCCTATCCCACGGCGATCCGCTTTGGGGCTGGACGTATTTCCGAGATTGCCGAAGCCTGCGCGGTGGCAGGGATATCAAAGCCGCTCTTGGTCACGGATCGCGGGTTGGCAGGGATGGAGATTACCACGCGCACCCTCGATCTGATCGAGGCCGCGGGGCTGGGGCGTGGGCTGTTTGCCGAGGTCGATCCGAACCCGAACGAGGGCAACGTGGCCGCCGGGCTAAGCGTCATTCGCGACGGTGGCTATGACGGGGTGATTGCGTTTGGCGGGGGTTCGGGGCTCGATCTGGGCAAGGTGCTGGCCTTCATGGCGGGGCAGACCCGGCCGATCTGGGATTTCGAGGATATCGGCGACTGGTGGACGCGAGCGGATGCCGACGCGATCCTGCCCATCGTCGCGGTGCCGACGACCGCTGGTACGGGGTCCGAAGTGGGCCGGGCGTCGGTCATCACCAATTCCGAGACGGCCGAGAAGAAGATTATCTTTCACCCCAAGATCCTGCCCTCGGTGGTGATCTGCGACCCGGAACTGACAGTGGGGATGCCGCCGCATATCACCGCCGGAACCGGGCTTGATGCCTTTGCGCACTGCGTCGAGGCGTTTTGTTCCCCGCATTATCATCCGATGAGCCAGGGGATCGCGCTGGAGGGGATGCGGTTGGTCAAGGACTACCTGCCGCGCGCCTATGCCGATGGCGGCGATATTGCCGCGCGGGCCCAGATGATGAGTGCGGCGGCCATGGGGGCCACGGCGTTTCAAAAGGGGCTGGGCGCGATCCACGCGCTGAGCCACCCGATCGGGGCGCATCACCATACCCATCACGGCACCACGAATGCGGTGGTGATGCCCGCGGTGCTGCGGTTCAACCGACCTGCGGTCGAGGGCAAGCTGGCGCAAGCCGCGGCCTACCTGGGGATCACGCGGGGGTATGAAGGGTTCTGTGCCTTTGTGGATGGGTTCAACGATGGGCTGGGCATTCCGCGCACGTTGACGGCGCTGGGCGTTGTCGACCCTGATCTGGATGTGCTGACGCAATCGGCGCTGAACGATCCCAGCGTCGGCGGGAACCCGGTGGAGATGACCGCAGCCAATACGCGGGCGCTGTTCGAGGCGTGTTTGTAGATCGCGCTTCCACCCGGTTGCGTCTCTGACGTCGCCGCGCCACTTTACCCCCATGGGAGAACGCTTTTTTTCGGACAAAGACCGGCCCGTCCACCTTGGGCCGTTCCCTTTGGAACGGCTTGAACGGGGGCCGATGCCCGACCTGGCCGCCGTGCCACCGTTTACGCCGCTGAACTTTCGCCGCCCAGATGCGCCCGCATCCATCGTCAACGCGATGGGGGAGTATCAGGCGATGATGGATGCGATCCGGGACGGGCTGGTCAACGGTGCGCGGGCCGAATGCCCGGATGACCCGCAGGAGCGGGCCAACCATCTGAAGGGCTTTGGCTACTTTTCGGACGCCGCCATGGTGGGGATCGGGCCGATGGGGCCCGAGGCGATGCTGGCCACACCGGTGCGCAACCCCGATATTGACCGGCTGGCCCATGATCTGCGGACCCGGCAGACCAAGACGCTGGCGGCGGGCATCGACATGATCATGGCCGACCTGAAGGATTCGATGGAGGCGCCGCCCACGACGATCACCGGACATACCAAGGCGATCGTCTTTCTGTATGACTACCCCCGCGATCCGGGCCCGAATGAGCGGGGCTGCGACTGGCTGGAGGATGCGCAGGCGCATCGGGCTTGCCTGCGGGCGAGCGAGACGGCGGTGGTGCTGGCCAACTACATCCGTCTGCTGGGCTGGGATGCCAAGGCGCATACGGCGACCAGCACGGATGTGGATCTGAACAAGCTGACCGTGGCGGCGGGGCTGGCGCGTGTGGATGCGGGGCGGCTGGTGAACCCCTATGTCGGCGACCGGTTCGGGGTGGCGGTGGTTACGACCGATTTCGATCTGGCCGAGGATCGGGCGCTGGCGGCGGCGCAGCCCTGGATGCGGACCAAGGGCCCGGCCTGGTGGGTGGGCGCGGGGTTCCGGCGATCGGCCCTGAACGGGGACCCTTTCGCCAAGCGCGATTTCGTGGATGGCCCGCATCCGTTCGAGACGCTGAAGCGTGTGGACAGCCCGACGACCTATATCGACGAGGCGCGCGTGGCGCGGGTGCCCAAGCGAACCGATATGTTCGCACGCGCGCAGTTCGGCGACATGGGCAAGCCGTTGCAAGAGGGCGCGAAGGGCGGATTCTACGTCAAGAAGGCCGCGCCATCGATGGCGCAGCGTCGGATGCTGGGGGCGTTTGTTTTGTTGCAGGACGGCGCGTCCGAGGCCGTGGAGCCGCCGGACGATCCGCTGCGCAATGCCCGCAACATCAAGGCGGCGAGCTATTTCCTAGGGATCGATGCGGTGGGCATTAGCCGATGTCCCGAGTGGACGTGGTATTCGCATGACGCCACCGGTGCGCCCATCGACCCGCCCCATGATCAGGCGATCAGCATGATCGTCGATCAGGGGTACGAGACCATGGAGGGCGCGTCGGGCGACGACTGGATCAGCGTGGCGCAATCGATGCGGGCGTATCTGCGGTTCTCGCTGTTGGGCGGGGTGATCGCGAAACAGATCCGCAACCTGGGCTATGCGGCCAAGGCGCATTCGGTGCTGGATGGTGAAGTGCTGCAACCCCCGCTCTTGCTGCTGTCGGGTCTGGGTGAGGTGTCGCGGATCGGCGAGGTGATCTTGAACCCGTTCCTCGGGCCGCGCCTCAAATCGGGTGTCGTGACCACCGACATGCCGATGGCCCATGACCGGCCCATCGATTTCGGCATGCAAGCGTTTTGCGAGGCCTGCAACAAATGCGCGCGCGAATGCCCTTCGGGCGCGATCACCGCCGGGCCGAAGCTGATGTTCAACGGCTATGAGATCTGGAAATCCGACAGTCAGAAATGCGCGACCTACCGGATCACCACCGAAGGCGGGGCGATGTGCGGGCGGTGCATGAAGACCTGTCCCTGGAACCTTGAGGGGCTGTTTGCGGAAAAGCCGTTTCGCTGGGCGGCGATGAACTTTCCAAAGGCCGCGCCCTATCTGGCAAAGCTCGACGACTATGTCGGCAATGGCGGGCTGAATCCGGTGAAGAAGTGGTGGTGGGATCTGGAGCTGTATGAAGATGGGGCCTACAAGCCCGCCCGCCTTCCTGTGAACGCCCGCGACCTGCAGACGGATCTGGAGCTGAAATACGAGGATCAGACCTTGGCCGTCTATCCCGCGCCGCTGGCCCCGCATCCCTGGCCGTACCCGTTCCCGATGGACCGCGAGGCGGGGATAGACGCCTATGACGCGATGGTGCCCGCAGATGAGTACAAGCGGCGGGTGGCGCAAGGCGACCTGAGCGTGGTGCATGCCTATACCGCCGCGGGCGAAAGCCCGGTGTTGCGGGTCGTGGTCTCGAAGGCCGAGGAGATGAGCGCGGATGTGACGAAGTATGAGTTCCGCGCGCTGGATGGCAGCGACCTTCCGGAATGGGCGGCAGGGGCGCATCTGGATATCGTCGTCGCGCCAGAGTTTTTGCGGCAATACTCGATGTCCGGCGATCCGGCGGATCGGTCGGTCTATCAGATCGGTGTCCTGCGCGAGGATGCGGGGCGGGGCGGATCCAAGCTGTTGCACCGGATCTTCTTAGAAGGGCGCAAGATCTTTATCTCGCGGCCCATCAACCACTTCCCGCTGCATGAGGAGGCGTCAAAAAGCTACCTGATGGGCGGGGGTATCGGGATCACGCCGATGATTGCCATGGCGCATCGGCTGCACGCGATCGGGGCGGATTTCGAGGCGCACTATTCGGTGACATCGCGCGCGGCCGCGGGTTATCTGGGCGATCTGGCGCAGGTGGCGTGGGCGGACCGGGTCCGTGTCCATGTTTCGGACGAAGGCACGCGGGCGGATCTTGATGCGGTGCTGCGCGACCCGCCGGTGGGCGGGCACGTCTATACCTGCGGGCCTGATCGATACATGAGCGCAGTGATGGAGGCGGCAGAGCGCCAGGGGATCCCGGAAGAGGCGCGGCATCTGGAGTATTTTTCGCTGCCAGAGGTGCCCGACTACGAAAACCACCCCTTTACGCTGAAACTTGCCCGGTCTGGGCGCACGCTGACCGTTCCTGCAGACAAAAAGGCCACCGATATCCTGACCGAAGCCGGGATCGCCATCGACGTAAAGTGTTCGGACGGGCTGTGCGGGGTATGCAAATGCGGCTTGATCGCGGGCGAGGTGGAGCATCGCGATTTCGTGCTGTCGAAAAAGCAGCGCGAGACCGAGGTGATCCTGTGCCAGTCCCGGGCGGCGGACCCGGGCGGGGTGATCGAGGTCGATCTCTAGGTCAGGCGCACCGCTACGGGCGAATCGCCGTTGCTGGTGCCTTTGTTTTTGGGGGCGGGGCGCCCCGAGCGTGCGGCGAAGACGGATGTCTGGGTCGGCAAATGCCGCAGCGACTTGCGCCCCGTTTGCACCCACGCTGGGTGGAACGGGGTGCTTTCCACCCTGGGGTGGATGCCGCACCGGTCATGGTTAATGGCAGGAACATGGGTGCGCGGCCCCGTTGGCCACCGCGGGTTTGCGGTTTGCGCGTGTATGTAACAAGTACCTGGAGTTGCCAGAATGGACTTCCCTCTCATCGCCTATGCGCTGCCCTTGGTTTACTTTGGGCTGCAGTTTGACGCCCTGTCGCGTATGACCGGATCCTGGCGGACGTTGTCCTGTTTCCCCATCGCGATCCTTGTTGGTGCGGTCATGATGCAATTCTATGCCTCCGCCCTGACACCGGACCTGGAAAGCCATCTGCTGCCTCTGGCGGGTTTTGGCTTGGCGGTGGCCTATCTGATCGGGCTCTTTGCGCTGCACTGGCTGACATCGCCGGTCTATGTGGATGAGGTCGAGCGCCCTGAGGGGGAGGCCAGCGAGAATGTTCTGTGGCTTGACGCCTATCGCGGGCTGACGCCGCCCACCCGCTAGACAACGGCGGGCGGCCCGAAGGGGACCGCCCGGTACCAATTACGCGGCTGCACTTGTACGACGTTGCCGGGCATGGGACCGGCATCGGGGCAGAGCGTTTGGGAAGCGTTGCAGCGCACCATAAACTTCCCATCGACCACGCGATTTACAGCGCAAAGCGTCACATCGGCTTTACAGTTCGATGAACCCCTTGTGTCAGGCCGGGGATTGCGACTTACATAAAGCCCAGTTCGAGCCGCGCCTCGTCAGACATCATGTCCATGCCCCAGGGCGGATCCCACGTGATCTCGACATCCACCGTCTTCACGCCGGGCAGCGGCTCGATTGCCTCGGCGAGCCACCCCGGCATCTCGCCCGCGACGGGGCAGCCAGGGGCCGTGAGTGTCATGATCACCGTCACGGCGCCGTCGGCGGCAATATCGATCGTGTAGACGAGGCCCAGATCGTAGATGTTGACCGGAATTTCGGGGTCAAACACGGTGCGACAGGCCTCGACCACGCTGTCATACAGCGGATGTTCGGTCGATGACGGCCGGATCAGAGGGGCGCCTTCCATATGTGGTGTCGTCTCGTTCATGCTGTCATCCATCCGCGCGATGCTTTCCAACCATATAAGAACTGGCGGCCAAGGGTAAAGACGCGGACCGTTTTTGGCGGTCGTTGGGGTCGGACTTGCATTTGTGCATCGCTTGCCGCACCTAGCGCCCGTTGTTCAGGAAAGGTCAGAAATGGCACGGGGGTTTCGGTTTGAGCTGGGCACCACCGATGGGGCGGCCCGCACCGGTGTGATCCATACCCCCCGGGGCGAGGTTCGGACCCCGGCGTTCATGCCGGTGGGCACAGCGGCCACGGTCAAGGCGATGTTGCCGGAAAGCGTGCGTGCGACCGGGGCCGATATTTTGCTGGGCAATACCTATCACCTGATGCTGCGCCCGACCGCTGAACGGATCGATCGGCTGGGCGGGCTGCACCGGTTCATGAACTGGGACCGTCCGATCCTGACGGATTCAGGGGGCTTTCAGGTGATGAGCCTTTCCGATCTGCGCAAGCTGAGCGAAGACGGGGTGCGCTTTAAGAGCCATATCGACGGGTCCGAGCATATGCTGAGCCCCGAGCGGTCGATGGAGATCCAGCGGCTTCTGGGGTCGGACATCGTGATGTGTTTCGACGAATGCCCCGCCTTGCCCGCCGAACGCGATCGCATTGAAGACAGCATGCGGTTGTCCATGCGCTGGGCCGCGCGGTCGCGGAATGCGTTCGGCGACCGGCCGGGGCATGCGCTGTTTGGCATCCAGCAGGGCGGGTTGGAGGAAGATCTGCGCGCCGAAAGCGCCAAGGCGCTGATCGACATCGGCTTCGAAGGCTATGCCGTTGGGGGGCTTGCGGTCGGTGAGGGGCAGGCGGCGATGTTCAGCGTGCTGGACTATGCGCCGGGGCAGCTACCGGCGGACAAGCCGCGCTATCTGATGGGGGTGGGCAAGCCCGATGACATCGTCGGCGGGGTGAAGCGCGGGATCGACATGATGGACTGTGTGCTGCCCTCACGATCGGGGCGCACGGGCCAGGTCTTCACGCGGCGCGGCGTTCTTAACATCAAGAACGCGCGGCACCGCGACGATCCAAGGCCGCTGGACGAGGATTGCACATGCCCGGCGTGCCGGAACTACTCTCGCGCCTATCTGCATCACGTATTCCGCAGTCAGGAGATTATCGGGTCGATGCTGCTGACTTGGCATAACCTGCAATATTATCAAGAGCTTATGGGCGGGATTCGTGCGGCCATTGCCAAGGGTCGCTTTGCCGATTGGGAGGCGGGCTTTCACGCCCAGCGGGCGGACGGGGACATCCCGCCGCTCTGAGCGGGGATCGCGGCGACATTGTGGCACGACGGACCTTACGCCACACAAAGCGGCTGACAGGCGATGATCATGCCGCATCTGCGAAAAATCCGGGGATAATCGCGTTCGGTCCCTTGCTCCGCCCGGCGCGCGGGGGCACTGTGCCAAAACGAGCGGAATTTGCGCGGTTGAAGTGCCGCACAGGAACCCCACATATCTTGGCCATGACCGGAGAAGGCCAGAAGCTGCCGCTAAGCGGGGCCGGGCGTTCTTGCCAAAAACAAGGAAAGAGTATGCCAGAGCAACTCAGCCAATCCTATCCAGTGCTGCCTCTGCGCGACATCGTCGTGTTCCCCCACATGATTGTCCCGCTGTTCGTCGGACGTGACAAATCGGTCCGCGCGCTGGAAGAGGTGATGCAGGACGACAAACAGATCCTGTTGTCGAGCCAGATCGACCCGAGCGTCGATGACCCCACCGCAGAAGGCATTTATCAGGCAGGCGTGCTCGCCAATGTCTTGCAGCTTTTGAAGCTGCCCGATGGCACCGTGAAAGTGCTGGTCGAAGGCCGTTCGCGGGTGCGGATTACAGGATATCTGCAGAACGACGTCTACTTTGAAGCCAACGCCGAGGTGCTGGACGAAATCGATGGCGACCCGGACACCATCGAAGCGCTGGTGCGGTCGGTAGGCGAAGAGTTTCAGCGGTACGCCAAGGTAAAGAAGAACATTCCCGAAGAAGCGCTGGCCGCGGTCGCGGAATCGCGCGAACCGGCAAAGCTTGCCGACCTTGTGGCCGGGCATCTGGGCGTTGAGGTGGATCAGAAGCAGGAGCTTCTGGAAACCCTGTCTGTTTCGGAACGGCTGGAGAAAGTCTTTGGCCTGATGCAGGGCGAGATGAGCGTTCTGCAGGTGGAGAAGAAGATCAAAACCCGCGTGAAGTCCCAGATGGAGCGTACCCAGCGCGAGTATTATCTGAATGAGCAGATGAAGGCCATTCAGAAGGAGCTGGGCGACGGCGAGGATGGCTCGAACGAGGTTGCCGAGCTCGAAGGCAAGATCGCCGAGACCAAGCTGTCGAAAGAGGCGCGCGAAAAGGCCGATGCCGAGCTGAAAAAGCTCAAGAATATGAGCCCGATGTCCGCCGAAGCGACCGTGGTGCGCAACTATCTGGACTGGATGCTATCGATCCCGTGGGGCGTGAAGTCCCGCGTTAAGAAAGATCTGGGCCGGGCTGAGAAGATCCTCGACGACGACCACTATGGCCTTGAGAAGGTCAAGGAGCGGATTGTCGAGTATCTGGCGGTGCAGCAGCGTTCGAAGAAGCTGAAGGGGCCGATCCTGTGCCTTGTCGGCCCTCCGGGCGTTGGGAAAACCTCGCTTGGCAAATCGGTTGCCAAGGCAACGGGGCGCGAGTTTATCCGCATCTCGCTGGGCGGTGTGCGCGATGAATCCGAGATCCGGGGCCACCGGCGCACCTATATCGGCTCGATGCCCGGCAAGATCATCCAGGCGCTGAAGAAGGCGAAAACGACGAACCCGCTCATCCTGCTCGATGAGATCGACAAGATGGGGCAGGATTTCCGGGGCGATCCGGCGTCGGCCATGCTTGAAGTGCTGGACCCCGAACAGAACGGCACCTTCGTCGACCACTATCTTGAGGTGGAATACGACCTGTCGAACGTGATGTTCCTGACCACGGCGAACTCTTACAACATGCCCGGGCCGCTTCTCGACCGGATGGAGATCATTTCGCTGGCCGGGTACACCGAGGATGAAAAGCGCGAGATCGCGCGGCAGCATCTGATCGACAAGCAGGTCAAGAACCACGGGCTGAAGGCGTCGGAGTTTGAGCTGACGGATGAAGCCCTGGGTGAGATGATCCGCACCTATACCCGCGAGGCGGGGGTTCGGAACCTGGAGCGTGAGATTGCCAAGCTTGCGCGGAAAGCGGTCACGACACTCGTCAAGAAAGAAGCTGAAAAGGTCGTGGTGACGCCGGACAATCTTGAGGATTTCCTCGGGGTGAAAAAGTACCGTTACGGCCTGGCCGAGCAAGAGGACCAGGTGGGCGTTGTCACGGGGCTGGCCTGGACAAGCGTCGGCGGTGACCTGTTATCGATCGAAGCGCTGCGCCTGCCGGGCAAGGGCCGGATGAAGACCACCGGCAAGCTGGGCGATGTGATGAAAGAGTCGATCGATGCGGCGTCGAGCTATGTACGGTCCATCGCGCCGCAGATTGGCGTCAAGCCGCCGAGCTTTGACAAGATCGACATCCACGTGCACGTCCCCGATGGGGCCACGCCCAAGGACGGCCCGTCCGCCGGTTTGGCCATGGTGACGTCCATCGTCTCGGTCCTGACCGGTATTCCGGTGCGCAAGGATATCGCGATGACGGGCGAGGTGTCGCTGCGCGGGAATGCGATGCCGATCGGCGGGTTGAAGGAAAAGCTGCTTGCTGCGCTGCGGGGCGGGATCAAGACGGTTCTGATCCCTGAGGAGAACGAAAAGGATCTCACCGAGATCCCCGACAATGTGAAGGACGGGCTGACGATCATCCCGGTTGCGCATGTGTCGGACGTGCTCAAGCAGGCGCTTGTCGATACGCCGGAGCCCATCGAATGGGACGAGGCGGCCGAGGAAGCCGCTGCGGCGGCGGCTGCGGCCGAGCAAGCGGCACAGGCGGGCGCAGGCGCGGTCGCGCACTGAGCATAGCCCACATAATCTCATCGAAAGCGGCGCCTCCGGGCGCCGTTTTTGTTGCGCAGGCGCATCTCTTGCGTGGCGCAGGCGCCACAAGTGCGGGGATTTCCGTTTAAAGCCACACCCTTGCCCTGTCTGACGGTAAAGTGCCGCCAAAACGAGCAGACAAGAAAACGGCAGGACGACCCAATGACACAGCGCATCTGCGCGGCAGCCGCCCTTGCGGCCTGCATGACGACACCGGCTTTGGCACAGGACTGGTATGGGGCCGTTGACGTCACTCTCGACAGCTTTGAGATGGATGACGACGGCGAGGACGAAGGCAATTCGATGGAGTTTGGCGGCCATGGCTTTGCCGGCCTGACCTTTGCTGAGGACTGGTATGCCGAGGGTGAGCTTTCCTTTGCGTCCGTGTTCTCCATCGACACTCCCGTTCAGCGCGGTCTGCGCGATGGAGAGGTCTTGTCGGGTCGTGTGGGAAAGACCCTCGGCGCGCTGTCGCTGGAAGGGATCCTTGCAACGATGAGCGTGGTCTCCGGCAACAACGATGCGCCGGGCCTGCCAGAGGTCGAGCGCACAGTCATCGCCGGAGCCGGGACCTACCGCTTTGATGAAAACATCGTCGGCGGGTTGCTGATCGGGCGGTTGGAGGGCGACGAATTCTCGGATGGTCCGAGCGGGCTGGATGCCTTTGACGGGTTCAACCACCTCGCCGCGCATGTCGACTATCGGCTGAACGACGAGTGGTCGATCATAGGCAGCTTTGCTTACGGCACCGGCGACATGGACTTTGACCGAGACACTGGCTCGGTCCGGCATCTCGCGGTCGAGGCGCGCTATGCTTTTTCCAGGCGCCCGATCGATGCGTATGTCGGTCTGGCCGATACGCGGTTTTGGCAACAGGATCCGGACGAATCCGCCGACAACGACGAAGCGAGCCGCGTCAGCCTGTTTGCGGGTGTGCGGTGGACCTTTGGTGACATTCGAGACGGACGCGGGCGCGCAAGAATGCCCTTGCCGGATTATCTGACGTGGATTGCCGTATCTGACGGCACGCTGGAATAGGCACATATCCACAGCCTGTGGATAACTCGTCCAGATATTGTGGAATCTGGTGAACGCTTCGGCTATCCTTGTGCCACGATAATCAAAAAACGTGACGAGGCACGAGCATCCATGGATATGAACACCGCTGATACCGGCGCGCGCACTGTTGTTTCCGACGACGAGACCGACGCCACCGCGCCCCGCGGCCCCCACGCGCCGACCATGCGCAAGAACGACCTGATCGACCGGGTGGTTTTGCGGTCGGGCGTTAAGAAGAAAGATGCCAAGCCCGCCGTGGAAGCCGCGCTTGCCGTGCTGGGCGAGGCGCTGAGCGATGGTGAGGTGCTGCAGCTGCCGCCCCTGGGCAAGGTACGGGTCACGCGCACGGTGGAACAGGACAGCGGTGAAGTGCTGGTCTGCAAGCTGCGCCGCCGCGCGGCGGGATAGCCCAAAGACGGGCTTGCGGTGGCAGGGCCGGGGCGCTATGAGAGCGCCCGGCGGGTGATTAGCTCAGTGGTAGAGCGCTTCGTTCACATCGAAGATGTCAGCAGTTCGAATCTGTTATCACCCACCAGCCACCTTCATGTTTTGCTTAGATCCACCCCCGGTGGAATGAGTAGTTTTGCCAAGATGAAGGGCCATGGCGCATATCGCTTGCAGCCACGGCGCGGGCCGGGCTAAGAAGGCGCGGCGGGTCGTTAGCTCAGTTGGTAGAGCGTCTCGTTTACACCGAGAATGTCGGGGGTTCGAGTCCCTCACGACCCACCACGTTGCCCTCGCGCGCTAGTCCACGGGATCGATCCGGAAGATTCCGCCGTCCGGTTCATCGTTGAGCACGTAGAGCCGTCCGTCCGGGCCCTGGCGCACCTCGCGCACGCGGCCGATGTCGCCATCCAGGATATACTCGGTCCCCACGATCGCGCCGTCGTCGCCGAGCATGACGCGGATCAGCGCGGCCTGGACCAGCGACCCGGTGAAGAGGTCGCCTTGCCAGTTCGGGAACTCATCGCCGGAGTAGACCTCAAGCCCCGACAGGGCGACGGTCGGGGCCACGCCCCAGGTGAATACCGGGTCGATGAAGTCCCCGTCTTCGGCGGCGCGCGGGCCTTCGCCAATGCCGAAGGTGCGTGTGGGCCAGCCGTAGTTTCCGCCCGCCTCAATCCGGTTCAGTTCACCACCGCCCGTGCCGCCATGGTCGGTCGCCCAAAGCGTACCAGTGGCCGGATCGATCGTCAGGCCCTGCGGGTTTTTGAGACCGTAGGCAAGGATCGCGGGATCGAGACTGCCCCCCGGATTGCCATCCACCGCCGCGCCGCTTGATGTCACGCGGATGATTGAGCCGAGGGTGTTGGTGGTGTCTTGCGCCATCGCGGGCTCATTGTGGTCGCCGACGGAGATCAGCATGTTGCCATCCCCGTCAAAGCGGATGCGCGACCCAAAGCCCTGATCGTGTGTGACGTCGACGCCCGATGAGAAGATGACCGTCACGTTTTCAAGGCTGCCCTCGCCAAGCTGGGCCGACGCGATCTCTTGCCGCCGGAGGTCGCCCTCTTTCAGCGAATAGGCAAAGAACAAAGTGTTGTCGGCGGCAAAATTTGGGCTGACCGAGATGTCGAGCAATCCGTCGCGAAACTCGCTGACGATGTCAGGAACGCCCGCCAGTGGATCGGACACCGTGCCATCGGGCGACACAATCCGGATCCGGTCTGGGCGTTCGGTCACAACCATGCGGCCATCGGGCAGCCAGTCCAGACCCCACGGGTGTTCGAGACCCGTTGCCACCGTCGTCAGCATAAGCGCGTGTTGTGAGGTCAGAATATCGAACTGATGGCCATCCGCCAGCGCCGGTGATGCGCCAAGCAGGGATGCGGCGAAGGCCGCCGTCAGAAGCGGTCGTTGCATGGTCGTCCTCCCAAGTGTCGCGCCATGGTTTCCGATGCGGCTGTCGCCGGGTTGGCCCGGCCTGGTTTGCCATGCGGGTGGTGTCATAGGCGCTGTGTGGTGTCGCGTGATGTTCCCCCGTCTATCCGCTGGCCGGAAAGCTAGCGCCATCGGGCCCGAAAACAATCGGGGGTTATCCCGTGGCTGGACCCTCTTGAACGCAATCGCCGCTCGGCTTGGGGGCGTCCATCGGGCGGATGGGGCCGCCGATGAAGAAGCGATAGCGACGCTCGCCTTCGAAGAGCTCGAAGGTGTCGATGGGGGTCAGCGTTTCGAAGACGCGGCAGAACCGTGCCGGGCGCGCACCGGCAATCTCGAAAACAACCAACGCCTGCTTGCCCACATGATCGGTGCGCAGTCCCCGTTCGCCGAACCCCCAGATCGCACGTTGGACCGCGCGGCCGTGGCGATAGATCTTGTGGTTGTCGAGGTTGTAGAGGCCCGATGTGCGTTTGGTGGTATGCGCAAGCTGAGTCGCAAGATAGTAGTTGTCGGCGACGACCAAGCCTTCGGCGAGTTCGGGATGGGCGGCCAATCGCGCCTCCATCGCAGCGCCGACATCCGGCCAGCCCGACATCTTGTCTGTCGCAAACCGCCGCGCGGTCTCGGAAATCGTTGGATAGTGGGCAGTGAGGGTCACGCTGGCCACGGTCAGCGCCATAAACATGGCGCCGGAGGCTGGCACCAGCCAAGTCCACCGCCCAAAGCGTTGGGACAGCTGTCGCAGGGTCGGGGCGACGTAGACCAAGAGCGGCATATACGCAAAGAGCGACCAATGCGCTGTCGTGCTGTTGCCGCCAACGGCCCAGGGGCTGAGCACGACGAAGGGCACGAGGTAGGCCACCGGAAAGGCCACCATCAGCGCGGACCGGTCGTCGCCGCTTCGGGCTTGTTGGATGAGGTGCCACAGCGTGACGGCAACGGTCAGAAAGATCAGCGGCGTCACCCAGACGAGCTGTGTGAGGAGGTAAACCAGCCCCTCGGGATCGAATTGCCAGGGGTGCCGCCCGACGAAATGAAACGCCACGCCCGCCAGCCGGTTCGAGAGGTTGAACCAGAGCACGGGGACCAGGCCGAGGGCGGCGATGGCCGTGGCGATGTAGAGGCCGCGGTGGCGCCATTGCGCCCGGCCCCCGGGCGTCAGGATGAGGTAAAGAAACGCCGCCAACGCAAAGAAAACAAAACGGTAATGTGCGTTGAAAGCACAGGCTGCAAAGATCCCCGTGAGAACCCACCAGCTTAACATCCCCGTCCGTGTGGCACGTTCGAGCGCGCCAAGGGTGAGGACAGACAGGATCAGCAGCGGGACGTCGGGGATGACCAGCAAGCCCAGCGTTCCGGGGACCGGGATCAGCAGGCTGAAGATCGCCGCGATGACCGCGTCGCGATGGCCGACGAGCGGCCGGGCCATCCAGTAGAGCGCGAAGGGCAGTGTGCTGCCGACGACGATGAAGAGGCTGCGCGCGCCAAGGACCGTGTCACCCAGCAACGCGGTGCCCAGCCCGACCATCAGCGGGGCGAGAAACGGCACATCGCTGTATGAGATGGCGGGGTGGCGGCTTTCCAACCAGTAAAACGCCCCATCGCCGAAGAGATCGAGCCGCGCGCCGAGGTAAACCTTGGCAGCGACCAGCCCGACATAGAGACAGGCCGCGGCCACCCAGAGGGTCGGGGGCACCGTGCCCGCCCGCGCGTCGCCTGCCGCCTGTGTCTCTGCCTGGTGCACGATCTGCGCCTTGGCTGCCCCAACGGCTTGTGCCTATCCGTGTGCCGGAGAAATGGCAAAACCAATCTGTCCGATCTGGCGCGATCCGCCCTTTTGCGCCACGATGTCTGTAGCGAAGGAGGTGGTTTCGTGGCGCAGGCGGCGCAAGATCTGCAAGGGCATCGGCTGAGCGGGGCAACCCCGGCGGCGGCGGCGCATTTTTGCGCTGCGACCGAGGCGTTCAATTTCTTTCTGGGCGATCCGATTGGCGAGCTTGATGCGGCGCTGCGCGAGGCGCCCGATTTCGCCATGGCGCATTTGTTGAAGGCGCATCTGTTTGCGCTGACGACCGAGACGGCGGCGACCGAGGCGGCGCGGATGAGCCTTGAGGCCGCAAAGGCGTGCCCGATGGATGCGCGCGAGGCCGGACATGTCGCGGCGCTGGAGGCACTCTTGGCGGGAAACTGGACGCAGGCGGCCCAGCTGCTGGACGTTCACCTGATGGAATGGCCGCGTGACATCGTGGCCCTGCAATCGGGGCACAACATTGATTTCTTCCGTGCCGATGCCCGTGATCTCAGGGACCGCGTGGCCCGCGCCTTGCCCGAATGGACGCCAGAGGTGCCTGGGCATTCGGTGGTGCTAGGAATGTATGCGTTTGGGCTGGAAGAGGCGGGCGACTATGCCCGCGCCGAGGCGCTGGGCCGCGAGGCCGTCGAGACGGATCCGCGCGATAGCTGGGCCCACCATGCCGTGGCCCATGTGCTAGAGATGGAGGGGCGCGCCGCCGAGGGGATCGTCTGGATGGACGAGCGCGCGCCTTACTGGGCGGCTGAGGCGAGCTTTTTCAAAGTGCACAACTGGTGGCACAAGGCGCTATGCTACCTTGAGACCGACGATCCGGACGCGGCACTTGCGGTCTATGATGCCGAGATCGTGGATCAGGGGAGGCTTGCGCTGAACCTGCTCGATGCCTCGGCGCTTTTGTGGCGGCTGACGCTGAGCGGTGTGGAGCCGGGCGCGCGGTGGACACATCTGGCCGACCTGTGGGCGCCGCACCTGCCCTCGACCGGCTATGCCTTTAACGACTGGCATGCGGCGATGGCCTGGATCGCGGCGGGACGGCGTGATGCGCTGGCCGATACGCTGGGTGCCCTGCGCCGCGATGGTCTTGGCGAGGCTGGTCTGTGGGCGCGCGAGACGGGGATTGCCTTGATCGAGGGGTTTGATGCGTTCTGGCGGGCGGACTATGACGGCGCGGTCGCCGCGCTGATGCCCGCGCGCAAGATCGTAGGACGGTTCGGGGGCAGCCATGCGCAGCGGGATGTCATCGACTGGACCCTGACCGAAGCGGCGATCCGCGGTGGGCTGTCCGGCGTTGCCCAGGCGCTGGCGCATGAACGGCGCGCGCTGCGGCCCCACAGCCCGGTGAACAGCGCCTTTCTGCGCCGGGCCGAGGCGATCGCCCCTGCCTAGGCAAGACTGCCCCGGCTAACCCTTTTTTCACAGCTCTTGCCCAGTGTGGCGGTGCAACGGCGCTTTTTGCCGAACCGCCGGGGGTTCTTGCGTGCGTTTTGGAATGAAGATTGGGCTCAAGCTGCCTTTGATCATGGCGGTCATCGCCGTGAGCGCGCTTTACTTGGCTGAGCTGATCAGCACGACGAACGCCCGCAACACAATCTTTGAGGCGGGCCAGTACCGGCTGATGGCCGTCGCCACCAGCCGCGCGGCCGAGGTGCGTTCGGTCATGGCATCGGTCAGCGCCGATATGCGCGCAAAGGCGAACAACCCGGTCATCCTGGAGGCGACCCGCGCCTTTGTCCGCAGCTGGCACTCCACGTCGGATGCGGATCGCGGGGCGATCCAGCGCGCCTTTGTCGACGACAGTCCACATCCTGCGGGTGAACGCGAGAAGCTGGTCGATGCCGGGACCGGGACGGCCTATGCCGGGGTGCACCGCTATTTTCATGAATTTTTTGCCAGCCACGCAGCCTCGCGCGCTTATGACGATCTCTACATCGTCTCACCCGATGGGCGCGTCGTCTATTCTGTCAGAAAATTCAGTACCTTCGGCGCAGACCTGCGTTCCGAGAATGCCCAGGGCACGCCGGTTGGGACCGCCTTTGCCAAGGCTGCGGCGAGCACGGATGACGCCAAAGTGACAATGACGGATTTTCTGCCCTATGCCGCGCACGGCGGGGCGCCGACGGCGTTTTTTGCCATCCCGGTGCGCACAAATACCGGTGTTTTGGAAGGTGTCCTGATCATCAGCCTGCCGGCCAAGGCGCTCGATACCATCGTCAACCGGCCCGACGGGTTAGGAGAGACAGGTGCCGTGGCATTTCTGGGCAGCGATGCGCTGCCCCGCGCCGGGCCCGGCATCCCGGAAGCGGATTGGGCCGATAGCGTCGACCTGAAGCTACAGCTCGTGCGGGACGGTGGCTCCGCCATGCTCGCCAACGCAACGGAAGAACCCTATGTGGCCGCCTTTGCGCCGGTCCGCCTGAATGGCTCGTACTATGCGGTGATTGCGCGCCAAAAGCGCAGTGCGATCCTCGCCCCAGCCGAGGTCTTGCGGCGCGAGACCCTTCGCGATGGGGTGGCGGTGCTGGGGTTCGTGTGTCTGGTCGGGCTGCTGCTTGCGCGGTCCATCAGCACCCCGCTGACCGCGGTCGGAAACGCGATGGGTCGGGTCGCGCGCCGTGAGTATGAGATGGACATTCCGGGCCGCCGCCGCGCGGATGAGATCGGCGGGATCGCGCGGGAGCTTGATTCGTTTCGGGCTGCGCTGCTGGCTGCCGAAGCAAATGACCGCGAACATACGTTCAAGAGCGCCGCGTTTGAGGCCACCTCGGCGGCCCTGATGCTGGTCGATCGCGAACTCACGATCATCTATGTGAATGAAAGCCTGGTGGAATTGATGTCGGAGCACCGGATTTCGCTGGGCCGCAACGTCTGGGATTTTCGGCCCGATGCGTTGCCGGGCCGGAATCTGGCCGCGCTTTTTCCCGGCGCCGAACGGCTGCGCAAAGAGGCCGGGCAGGGCCACCGCGCGGCCGAGATGCGGCTTGGCAATTCCTATCTGACCCTCGCGATGGAACCTGTGCGCGACGGGCCGGACGGTCAGCTTTTGGGGTACGTCGTCGAATGGGCCGATGTCACGCAACGCCGTCTGTCGAGCGCGGTACTGGGGGCGATCGATACCGCGTTGCCGGTGGCCAGTTTTTCCCCCGATGGCCGCCTGATCGCGACGAACCCGCCGTTTCGGCGTTGGACAGGTTTGCCGCCGCAACTGCTGAACGGCCACCACTGGAACACGCTTTTCCCGCAGAACGCGTGCAAGGACGCAAAATGCTGGTCGCGCACGCTTGAGGGGGCGGGGCGGCACGTCCGGCTGCAACTGTGCCCCGCACGCGCGAGCGCATTGCCCGTCATCCTGTGTCGCGTCGACAATGATCGCGGGCGCGCGCAGCGCTTTGTTTTGATCGCGTTGAGCGATTTGCCCGCCGTATCCGCATCCGCCGCCGCCCCGGTTGAGGCCGAAGTGCCGCGGTCCAAGGAAATCTCATGACTGATACCGCTCCTGCCCCGCGCACAGTGGGGATAATCGACGATTCGCGCACCATCCGGGCGCTGCTTCGCGCAACGGTAGAGGCCGATCCACGGCTGACAGTCGTCGGCGAGGCGGGCGATCCCTATGAGGCGCGCGCGATGATCAAATCGGTCAATCCCGACATGGTCACGCTGGATGTCGAGATGCCGCGTATGAACGGGCTGGTGTTTCTGGAGCATCTGATGCGCCTGCGCCCGATGCCGGTCGTCATGGTCTCGACCCGCACCCGCGACCGCAGCGAGGACGCGGTGCGTGCCTTGTCGCTGGGCGCGGTCGATTGCGTCGACGCCGCGCGCCTGCAAGCCGATGTGCGCAGCCGAACGCGGCTGCTGGATGCGCTCTACAATGCCGCGGGCGCCAAGGTGCGGGTGCTGGCCGAGCCCGCGCCCGCCGCCGCGGCGCCGTCGTCGGAGCCCTACCGTTGGAACGGGCGTCTTGTGCTGATTGGCAGCTCAACGGGCGGGGTCGATGCGCTGGAGCGGGTCTTCGCCCATTACCCCGCCGACGCACCGCCCACCATTGTGGCGCAGCACATGCCCGCCGCGTTCTTGCAGAGCTTTGCCAATCGTCTGGATGCGAGCGTGGCGCCATGCGTGAAGCTGGCGACCCCGGATGCCACCCTCGCCCCGGGGCAGGTCCTGCTGGCGCCTGGTGGCGACCGGCATGTGACGCTGTGCGGGCGTGGGGCGGATCCGGCAAGCGTGGCGCTACCGTCGGACGACGGCACCCAGCTTGACGTGCCATCCGTCGATATGCTCTTCACATCGGCCGTCCCGCAGGCCCATCGCTGTCTCGCGGTCGTGTTGACCGGCATGGGCCGCGACGGCGCGGACGGTGCGAGCGCACTGCATAAGGCAGGGGCGCTCTCGATCGTGCAGGACGGCGCAACCGCGGTGGTCGACGGCATGCCGCGCGCGGTCCGCGACGCCGGCGCCTATGACGAGATTTGCCCCCTGGACGCCATCGGGCCGGCCATCCTGCGCCTGACCAACGCAGCGGTGCGGCGGCGCGCATGACGCTGATGCCCGATGCGCCCCACAAGACCTATATCGTGCAAGGCGAACAGGCGATCGGCTTTCGCCCGGACCACATGGTCAACACCATCCTGGGATCGTGTGTGTCGGTCTGTTTGTGGGACAGCGCCCGATCCATCGGCGGGATGAACCACATCCTGCTTCCCGAAGCTCAAAGCTCTGCGCTGGGCGCTGGGGCGAGCGCGATGGAACGGCTGATCAACGCGCTGATGAAGGCGGGCGCCGCAAAAAGCGATTGCAAGGCCAAGGTGTTTGGCGGGGCGGCGATCCTGGCGGGGCTGAGCGATATCGGGGCGCGCAACGCGGGCTTTGCGCTCGGCTATCTTGAGAACGAGGGGATCGAGGTCGTCGCGCATTCCACCGGTGGCCGCTCGGCGCGGCAGATCCGGTTTTGGCCTGCCACAGGCCAGGCGCAGCAGCGCATCGTCAAGGCGTCGGATGTCGCACCGGAACCGGCTATCGCGGTCGAGACCGGCAACGATATCGAACTGCTGTAACCGCTTAGGCGCAGGGACGGGTCCCACCTTCGCGCCCGTGCGGCCGAGATCTTTGCCTAGAAGAGCACAGTTTGGTTGCGGTGCTGGTCTTCGTGATCCCCCCGACCGGCTGCGCGCGCCACCAGGCGGGTCGCGACACTTTCCAAGGCGGCTGACTGGACGTCCTGCGCCCTGATCCGCTGGGTCGGTGCGCAACTTGCGGCGAGGATTGTGACCTTGCCCAAAGCCTCAAGGGTCTGGGTAAGGCGATCCAGATCCTGCAGTGCCATGGACTGTGCAGCGGACGGGGTGGTCCCGACCTGTCCGGACACCTCACTCAACACATGCTGCAGTCGCTGCATGTCCGAGGCGGCGTCGCGACATTCCTCGGCAACCGCGCCCAAAAGCGCGGTCAGCGGGATCGTTGCGTCGGCTTGGACCGCGTCGTCAGATGGCACGGTCACAGCCGCCCGACGATGGCTTCGATGGCCGATTTCAGGTCGGCCGCCTCGAAGGGTTTCTTGAGATAGTTGTTCATCCCGAGCTTTTGACCGCGTTCGAGGATCTCGCGGTCGGCGCGCCCGGTGATGAGCAAAAAGCCGACGCCCTTGGTGGGCGCGTTCTGCCGCAAATGCTGGAGCAGCGTGAGCCCGTCCATCCCCGGCATGTTGAAATCCGAGATGACGAGGTGCACCGGGACGCGGGCGATGCTTTGCAGCGCGCTGGCGCCATCCGCGGCCGCCGAGATGTTCCGGATGCCGAGGCTTTCCAGCGCCTGGGTTATCAGGCCGCGGCTTGTCGACATGTCATCGACGACCAGGATTCGCAGTTGGTCACGGAGGGCCATGGATTTTCCTTTGGCTAAGCGGCTGCAGCTGCAACACGTCGGTAAGTGGTCACGCCGTCGGGGCGAAAGAGGCCGGCGCCATCGTCCTGCACACGCTCTGAATGGCCGAGGAAGAACCAGCCGTCCGGCTGCAGCGCCGCGGCAAAGCGCGGCCAAAGCCCGCTTTGCGTGGCGGGGCTGAAGTAGATCACCACGTTGCGGCAGAAGATCGCGTCGAACCGCCCGCGCATGGGCCAGGGATCGATCAGATTGAGCTGGCGAAAGCTGATCAGATCGCGCAGCGCCTGGTTGACCCGCCAGTCGTCTGGGCCTGCACCGGTCTCAAAATGGGCGCGCTGCCGGTCCGCGCTGATGCCGCTGATCTGGCGGGCGTCATAGCTGCCCGCACGGGCCTTGGACAGTATTGCCCGGTCGATATCGGTGGCCAGGATCTTGATATCGTGGCGAGCGGCATCCGGCAGAACCTCAAGCACAGAGATCGCAATCGAATAGGGTTCCTGGCCGCTTGAACAGCCCGCCGACCAGATGCGGACGCGACCGCCCGAGCGCAAGCGTTCGATAAGCGGGGGCAGGACCTTTTCGCGCAGCGTTTCAAAGTGATGCTCTTCGCGAAAAAAGTGCGAAACATTGGTCGTCAGGGCTGAAATCATGTGGTCGCGTTCGGTCGCGCCATCCTTGCCCTCGACATGCGTGAGATAGGCCGCAAAGTCCGCATGCCCGGTTGCCCGCAGGCGGCGCGACAACCGCGATTGGACCATTGCGGCCTTGGTTTCGGGAATCGTGAGTCCGGCCTCACGCTCCGCCAGGGCCGCCACACGGGCAAATCCTTCCGCGCTCAGCTGAACCGGCGCGTTCTGGTTGGGGGCGGCATTGGTCAAGCGGCGATATCCTCGGCGCTGGGGACGACGGCGCTCAGATCCAGAATGCGGATCATCCGGCCTTCGACGATGGTCAGGGCGCGCACGAAGGCATGACCACGGTCCGCGGTCATATCCGGCGGGTCTTGCAGCTGTGAGATCGGGAAGGACAAAATGTCAGAAACGGCATCGACCCGCAGGCCAATGTTGCGGCCGTCCACGTCGACGACGATGATGACATTGCGCTCAGTCGGATCCTCAACCTCGAGCCCGAGACGCAGGGCGAGATCAATAACGGGCAGAACCGCACCCCGCAGGTTGATCACGCCGCGGACATAGGCCGGGGCGTGGGGCAGCGAGGTTGCCCGCGTCCAGCCGCGAATCTCGCGGACGGCCATGATATCCACCGAGTACTCGTTTTCCCCGATGCGGAACGACAAAAGCTCGACATCCGTGGCAGCCGTCTGGGTGGTTTGCGGTGTCTCATCCGTAGGCATGCTGTTCCTTTCACGCGATCTCGGCGAGCGCCGCTTCGGGCCGGCTGCGACCGATGGCGTTTGCCAAAAGGTCGGTGGGATCGAGGATCAGAGCGATTTGGCCGTCGCCCAGGATCGTCGCAGCCGCCACGCCGCGCACATGCCCGTAGCTGTCTTGCAGGCCCTTGATGACAACCTGCCGCTGGTCTTCGATGGCGTCGACGACGAGCGCGGCACGGGCGCCGTCCTCCTGCGCGATGAGCAGGACAATCGCACCCTCATAGCTGTCGCGCGGGGCGCGGTAGCCCAGTTCGGTGCCCACGCCCACGACCATCCCGTCCAGTACCGCAAGGGTGAGCGGAAGCGAGATTGAGAAGGTTGTCCCTTCGCCTGGTTCAGAGGTGATTGTGATCCGGCCGCCAAGCGCGCTGATCGCGTTCTTGACCACATCCATGCCGACGCCACGGCCAGACAGGTTGGACACCTCGCTTGCGGTTGAGAAGCCCGGTAGAAACAGGAGGTTGTCAATCTCGCTATCGGTCAGAACCTGGTCGGCAGAAATCAGGCCACGTTCCTCGGCGATGCCGCGCACGCGTGGGCGGTTGATCCCGCCGCCATCATCGCTCACCTCGATGACCACGCGACCGGACCGGTGCGAGGCGGTCAGGGTCACAAGCCCTTCCTCGGACTTGCCCGCGCTTGCCCGATCTTCGGTTTTTTCGAGCCCGTGGTCGACGGCGTTTCGGATCATGTGGGTCAGCGGATCTGCGAGACGTTCGATCACCGTCTTGTCGATTTCCGTTGCCTCACCCTCGGTCTTCAGCCGGACGCTCTTGCCCACATCAGCCGCCGCCTCGCGGACGATGCGCGCCATGCGTTGAAACAGCGATTTCACAGGCTGTGCGCGGATCATCATCACGCTGTCCTGGATGTCGCGGGTAAGCTGTTGAAACTCATCCAGGCCCGCGGCGATTTTGCTGTTGCCGGACAGCGCGCCGTCGCCGAACGACTGCGACAGCATTGCCTGGTTGATCACCAGCTCTCCCACAAGATTCACCAACCGGTCGATCCGCTCCAGATCCACGCGGACGGTTGCGCGCGGGGCGGCGGCGGGCTGCCGTGCTTCGGCTTCCGCCGGGGCTGTCGGTTTTGCGGGCGACGGTTCGGCAGCGGCGGCGGGCGGTGGTGAGGCGGGGGCCGGTTCCTCGGGCAGCGGATCTGGGAGAGGCGGGGCAGGGGCCTCGGCGACCGGTTCGTCAACCAGAGGGGGCGGCGCCATCGGCTCTGCCGGGCTATCGCTTTGAATATCCAGCGTGCAGAGGCCATCGACGAATTCAAAGACTTCGCGGACGCTGTCTTCATCCGCTTCGGTCTCAAGTGAGATGCGCCAGGTCAGAAAGCTCTGGTCCGGCGCGTAGGTGTCGAGCGGTGGCACCTGTTCGGTGTCACAGGTCACCTCAGCCGTTCCGAGGTTCGCCAACGCGCGCAACAGATAGAGCGGTTCATTGCCGCTGCTGTAGAGGTCGGGCTGCGGTGTGAAGTTGATTGTGAACCGGCCCGCCTGGGGTTCATCCAGCGCGGGCAGGCCGAGATCCATCAGGTCAAGATTGAGCGCGGTGGTCTGGAACGCCGCCTCTGCCTCGGCGGCGTCCTCATCCTCTCCCGCCAGCTCTTCCAACTGTGCCAGCACGGGCGCGAGCAATGCGTCGTCCAGAAGTTCCTCGTCGCGGGCGGCGCGGACGAGATCTGACAAGAGATCCCCGCACTGGAAGAAGAGCGCCACCGTTGCGCTGTCGGCGACCAGATCACCCGCGCGCACGGCATCGAGCGTGGTTTCAAAGGCATGGGCGAAGCTGACCAGTTGATCGAGGCTGAACGCCCCGGCGCCGCCCTTGATCGAGTGCACGGCGCGGAAGACGACGTTGATCGTCTCGGTATCGGTCGCGCCATCGTCCATCGCCTGCAGGCCGTCCTGCAAGGCTTCCAGCAGTTCTTCACATTCAATGAAGAACGAAGCTTTGATTTCGGCAATCGGGTCAGACATCGGTCTACCCCGCCACGATCTGTAAGGCGCGGACCAGTTTTTCGGGATCGAACGGTTTGACGATCCAGCCGGTCGCCCCGGCATCGCGCGCGCGTGATTTCAGGTCTGCCGAGCTTTCGGTGGTCAGCACCAGAATCGGCAGGTTGCGATAGGCCTCTTGCGCGCGCACCGCGTCGATAAAGCCAAAACCATCGAGGCGCGGCATGTTGATATCGGTGATGATGACATCCGGGCTGATGTCGGACAGAACCTCAAGTCCGTGTTCGCCGTCTTCGGCCAGATGCGTGGTCATCCCAGCCTCGCCCAATGCAAGCCGCAGCATGTCACGCATGGTGCGGCTGTCGTCGACGGCAAGAACCTCTAGGCTCATGCGGATCCTCCGGTTTGTAGGATGTCGTCTGGGGCGCCAAGCGTTGCCAAGTCCGCCTGGGCGGCATCGGTGAGCGAAGCAATGGTGAACGTGCGACCGTCCGCTTCCCAGGCCTTCGCGGCGGCGACGAGCGTTTGCAGCGCATGTGCGCCGAGGTGTTCGACATTGGCCCCGTCGAGCACGAGATCCGCACCGCGCCGCGCCGCGAGTTCCAGCGAAAGCTCGGTCGAGGCGCGCAGGTCAAGCTTGGGCGCAAGGGTCAGCGCCCCGGCGGGATCGGCGGTGTCGGGGGTGGTTGGCCCAGTCTCCATCGCGCTCTCTTTGACAGCAGTGAGTTGTCCTGCGGTCTAGGTGCGCGCGGGTTAAGGCGGGGTTACGGGGCGGGGTTTAATGCGCGCTTAGGCCGAGATGCGTGCAAGATGTGCCGCCGATCCGGTCAGTGCGGCAAAGTCATCCTCGATCACGGATACGGCGAAGTTCTGCATGAAGCCTGCGAACCGGCCCTTGTCACGGAAAGCGTCGAGGAATCCGTACTCGGCCAAATAGGGCGCGATGGCGCGCGAGACGCCGCCAGCCAGGAAGATACCGCCGAATGGCAGGTGGATCAGCGCCTGATTTCCGGCCACCGTGCCCAGCATGCGCGCGAAGAGCCGTGCCGCCTCGACCGAGCGTGCATCGCCGTGGTTGCGCTGATCCATGATCTGGGCGGCCGACAGTTCGCGCGGATCGTCGGCCTCGTGCCCCAGGAAGGCGTAGAGGCGTTCAAGACCCCGCCCCGAAAGCACGTCTTCGACCGCGGGGAACCCGTGCGCTGTCTCAACAAACTTGCACAACCGCAGCTCTTGTTCGTTGCGGATTGGCAGGTTGGAGTGACCGGCTTCCGACGGGGCCACAAGGCGGCGGCCTTCGGAGAAATGCACGGGGGCCACGTTAAAGCCCGTGCCCACGCCGATCACCAATTGCGGCGCATCCGGCAATGGATCGGGGCCCGGCACAATCTCGCGCAGGTTTTCGGGGGCGAGCCGTCCCAGCGCGTGCCCCTGTGCCTCAAGGTCATTCAGGACGGCCACAAATTCGGCTTTTGTGGCCCGCGCCAGCGTGCCTTCGTCGATTGTCCAGTCCAGGTTGGTAAGGGTTCCGCTGCCGCTGCGCACGGGTCCTGCGATCGCCACCGAGGCGGCGCGGCAATCAACGCCGTCCTCTTGCGCAACGTAGTCGCGCAGCACCGTCTCGAGCCCGGGATAGTCGGCATTTCGGAACTTGCGAATGGTGTCCGGCAACAGGGCCGGACCTTCCGCAAGGGCAACACGGGTGTTGGTTCCGCCGATATCGGCAACAAGGGAATAAACGTCAGCGGCACGGGACATGGGCGGGGCCTAGCGGGCGAGGGCAGATGCGAGGCTGTGATAGGATGCCTTCGGTGTCCGCTGCAAGGTCTCGAAATCGACGTGGATCAGCCCGAAGCGTTTTTCGTACCCCAGCGCCCACTCGTAATTGTCCATGAGCGACCAGATGTAATACCCGGCGACCGGCACATCTTCGGCCAAAGCCGCCCGAACCGCCGCGATGTGGGCGTTCAGGTAGTCGATCCTGTGTGGGTCATCGACCTGGCCGCCATGCACGACATCCGGCGCCGCCATCCCGTTCTCGGTGACGTAGAGCGGGAGGCCCTTGGTGTACTCTTCATGCGTGCGTTTCAGGAAGTAGTGGAGACCGTCGGGATAGATCTCCCACTCCATGGCGGTTTTGGGCAGGGGGCCGGGAACCTCTTCATGACTGGGCCATGGGTCGTCGTTCGGCGCGATGATCTTGCGGGTGTAGTAGTTGAGGCCGCACCAATCCACCGGGCTGCCGATGAGTTCCATGTCGTCCTGCCAGCGATCGGGCATATGCGGGCCAAGCCCCTCCAATACGTCGTCGGGGTAGGTGCCGTGGAACAGGCCGGACAGGAAAAAGCGGTTGTAGTATCCGTCGTATCGACGCGCTGCGGCCTGTGCGGCGGGGCTGTCATCGACCGGTTGCGCGTATTCGAAGTTGCACACGGCGCCCAGGTTCGACATGCCGAGGCCGCGCATCACCTGGATCGCGGTTCCGTGCGAGAGCAGGACGTGGTGCATCGCCCGCGCGGTGGCCCGGATATCGCGCAAGCCCGGCGCGTGGTGACCCAGAAAATGGCTGAGCCAGCCCACACACCATGGTTCGTTGATCGGTGCAGCGGACCAGACGCGGTCGCCGATCCGGCCCATGATGACCTCGGTGAAGTCGCCAAACCAACCCGCGATGTCCCGGTTGCGCCAACCGCCGAGGTCGGCAAGGGCCGAGGGCAGTTCCCAATGATAGAGCGTCGCCGCCGGTTTCAGGCCACGTTCCAGCAAGCCGTCGACAAGCCGGTCGTAGAAGTCGAGGCCCTCTGCGTTCGGCGTTCCGCGGCCTTCGGGCAGCACGCGGGCCCAGCTCGTCGAAAAGCGATAGACGTCGACATTAGACCCGGCGATCAGGTCGAGATCCTCGTCCATCCGGAGGTAGTGCTCGCAGGCGCGGGCGCCGTTCTCGGCCCGGACGACATTGCCGGGGGTGGCCGCGAAGCTGTCCCAATGGGTTGGCCCCGCACCCCCGAGTGCATGGCCTTCGATCTGGTAGCTCGACGTGGCGGTGCCGAAGAGGAAGCCCTCGGGAAAGTCGGCGCGGGTGAAGTTCATGCGGTGTCTCCGTGGCGGGCCAGGGCGGCGGCCAATGCGTGATACGAGGCTTTAGGGGTGCGCTCTAACGTCTTGAAATCCGTGTGAACGAGGCCAAAGCGGCGTGCGTATCCGCGGGCCCATTCGAAATTGTCGAGCAAGCTCCAGACAATATAGCCTTTGAGCGGGACACCGGCGTCCATCGCGGCGCGGGCGGCGGCAAAGTGGCGGTCGATGTAGTCGGTGCGGTAGCTGTCCTCGACGACGGTCGCATCGTCCGGCTCATCAGCCGACATCCCGCTTTCCGTCACATACAGGGACAAATCGCGGGAATAGTCCATTGCGACGCGTGTCAGGACCTCGGTCAGCCCCTCGGGGTAGATCTCCCACCCCATGGTTGTCTGGGGTAACAGGCCCTCAGCAAATGCATAGTTCGGAAATCGTTCCGTTTCAAATGCCTGTACGCGCTTTCTCGTGTAGTAGTTTACCCCCAGCCAATCGAGCGGGGTTGCGAAACCTGGCACATCCACCTCCCAACCCGGGGGCAGGATCGGTTCGAACCCCTCAAGCAATCGCGCCGGATAGGTCCCGCGAAACAGAGGATCGAGGAAGCATCGATTGAAACACGCATCGTAAACCTCTGATGCCAATGCAGAAACGCTGCTCGCATCCGCTGGCGTGATTGCATCAAGGTTCAGCACGATCCCCAGGTTGCCGTACCCTTCGACGCGCAGCGCGTTCATCGCAAGAGCATGGGACCGCAATAGGTTATGGACCGATCTTGCGGTGGCGCGAATGTCGCGGATCCCGGGGGCATGGGTGCCGTTGAAATGGCCCGCCCAGGTGACGCACCAGGGCTCGTTGAACGTGGCCACCGATGCGACGCGGTCGCCGATCCGGGCCAGGATCAGCCGGGCATAGTCCGTGAACCAATGGGCGATCTCGGGGTTTGTCCAGCCGCCGCGGTCGGCAAGCGCCGCAGGCAGTTCCCAGTGATAGAGCGTCAGGTAAGGCGCCAGTCCGCGCGCAAGCATGTCGTCGACAAGACGGTCGTAGAAGTCGAGCGCTTCCGGGTTTGGGGTGCCAGTGCCAGCTGGCAAGATCCGTGCCCAGTTCGTTGAAAACCGGTAGATATCCAGGTTGGCCGCCGCCGCCAGATCCAGATCCACCCGCCAGCGGTGATAGTGGTCGCAGGCCACGGCGCCGTCCTCACCGCCCACCACGTTGCCTGGGGTTGCCGCGAACGTATCCCAATGAGTCAGGCCCGTCCCACCTGCGGCTTGCCCTTCGATCTGGTAGCTGGACGTGGCCGCCCCGAATTGGAAGCCTTCGGGGAAGGTCGTGCGGGTGTTTTGCATCATGTCACCCCTGGCGGCGGGCGGCGCTGAGCGGGGCTGGGCCGGTGGAGCGCCCGACCATCAGGTCAACCTCCATCAGCTCGCGCTGCGGCGCGACCGCGGGGTGCGCCACCTGGGCGAGCAGCATGTCGGCGGCCCGGCGCCCGGCCTCGCGCACAGACGATCTGAGGGCTGTGAACAGGGGAACGGTCTCATCATTGCGGAAGTAGGACAGATCGTCGTCATGGGCGATGATCGACACGTCGCGGCCCAGGGTGAGGCCGCGTTCCTCGACGGCGCGCCGGGCGCCGATTGCAACGATGATCGAGGATGCAATGAAGGCCGTGGGCGGATCGGCAAGGTCGAGCTGGGCCCGCGCCGCGCTGCGACCGTAGCTTTCCGTCATCTCGCCTTGGGTCATCAGCACGGGATCCACGTCAAGCCCGCGTGCGGACAGCCCCGCCAGATAGCCCTGGCGCCGCCGGATCGCGAAGTCGAGATGTTCCAGCCCGTTGATCAACCCAATTCGGTGGTGGCCGAGGTCGACTAGAAACTCGGTGGCGCGTTGAAAGCCGCGTCGGTTGTTCACGTCGAGCCAGCTGTAGGGCAGGGTGACGTCGCTGGCGCGGCCATGGACGACGAAGGGCAGGTTCAGCTCGGACAACAGCGCGATCCGGGGATCGTCGGTCCGCGGGGCATGCACGATAATCCCGTCGACGGCGCCTTTGGCGGCCAGGGTACGGTAGGCCGCCGCCTCGTCGGCGTCGCGCACCATCGAGAGCGTGATGTCATAGCCGTTATCGGCATAGACCTCTGCCGCACCGGCGATGAAGTCGGCGAAGACGGGGTTGACCATTTCGTGCTTGGTCGAGACCGGAATGACGTGGCCAATGGTCAGAGAGCGCCCGGTTGCCAGGGCCTTGGCGCGCGTGTTGGGCCGATAGTTGTGCTGCTCTGCCGCCTGCCGCACCCGGGTGCGGGTGGCTTCGCTCACCTCGGGATAGCCGTTCAGCGCCCGGCTCACCGTGGTTTGGCTTAGGCCAAGGCTCAGTGCCAACTCTTTGAGATTCATACGGGAACCCGGTTCAAAGCGCTTTCAATTCGTCAATAGACTATCGGTCTGCCGCGGGCGCGTCAAAGGTATCTTACCGTCTCTGAAAGATTTGCGAGCGTAAAAAATATCAAGAAAACATAATGATCTTGAAATCCGTAATTGACAGTGCCCGGTTCTTGGGCGACGGTCGTATCATTCAAAGCGCTTTGAGTTTTGGTTCGGGCGCAGGATGTCATGAACACGTGAAGCGTGCATGCGAAACCGGGAGGAAGACGACATGAAAAGAGCATTTTTGGCAGGTGTGGCGATCTCCGCGCTGACTGCCGGGGCGGCCACGGCCGACGGACACCTGGCTTTCGCGCCCGGCGACGGACCGTTCAGCTGGGACTCATACGAGGCCTACAAAGCCAGTGCGCCGGACCTGAGCGGGCAGACCGTGACCATCTTTGGCCCCTGGCTGTCGCCGGAGGACGAAATCTTTCGCAGCGCCATCGCGTACTTTACCGACGCCACCGGCGCGGACGTCACCTATACCGGGTCCGATGGGTTCGAGCAGCAGATCGTGATCGACGCCGAGGCGGGGTCGCCGCCGAACATCGCGGTGTTCCCGCAGCCCGGCCTTGCCGCGACCATGGCGGCGCAGGGTTTGCTGACGCCGCTGGGTGGCGACATGGCCCAGTGGGTCGCTGACAACTATGCGGCAGGTCAGTCCTGGGTCGATCTGGGCACATATCCCAACGAGAACGGCGAAGATGCGTTCTACGGCTTCTTCTACAACGTGAACGTCAAGAGCCTTGTCTGGTACTCGCCCGAGAACTTCGAGGACGCCGATTACGAAGTGCCCGAAAGCATGGAAGACCTGATCGCGCTGTCCGAGCAGATCATCGCGGATGGTGAGACGCCGTGGTGCATCGGTCTGGGCTCGGGTCCGGCCACCGGATGGCCGGCGACCGACTGGGTCGAAGACATCATGCTGCGCAGCCACGCGCCCGATGTTTATGACCAGTGGGTGCTGAACGAGATCCCGTTCAACGATCCGCAGGTTCTGGAAGCCATCGAAACCTTTGGCATGTTTGCCAAGAATGACGACATGGTTGCCGGCGGTTCGGCAGCGGTCGGCTCGACGGACTTCCGCGATAGCCCGACCGGCCTCTTCTCGTCGCCGCCGCAGTGCTACATGCACCGCCAGGCGTCCTTTGCCACGGCGTTCTTCCCCGATGACGTTGTGCCCGGCGAAGATGCAGACTTCTTCTATTTCCCGTCGTTCGCCGAAAAGGATCTGGGCAACCCGGTTCTGGGTGGCGGAACTCTTATGGCCGTAACCGACGCAAGCGACGCGACCATGGCGTTCATGGAGTTTCTGCAACAACCCATCGCCCACGAGGTCATGATGGCGCAAACCGGGTTCCTGACACCGCATAACGGGGTGAACCTTGATGCCTACAAGGACGGGATCCTGCGCGGCCAGGGCGAGATCCTGCTGAATGCCACGACGTTCCGCTTTGACGGGTCCGACCTGATGCCGGGTGCCGTGGGCGCGGGCAGCTTCTGGACCGGCATGGTCGACTATGTCGGCGGCGCGGCTGCAGCCGACGTGGCGGCAACGATTCAGCAGAGCTGGGACGCGATCAAGTAGGGCGCACAGCTCTCAAGCCAACAATCGGTCGGCCCGGGGCGCAGACGCCGGGCCGACCCAACCAAACAATAACCGAACCGAAGCTCACAAGGGGAGGGGGCCATGCATCCCGCATTGCAAGGCGTCATTACAATCATCATCGGTGTCGGCGGCTGTATCGGCTATTTCTACTTTGCCAACCTGCTGCTTGATAAGGTGCTCTTCCCCGCCAAGGGTCCGAACATCGGCCGCAACATCAACCGCGCCAATATGATCCGGCCCTGGGTCTTTCTCTTTCCCGCGATGTTCGCGCTGGGGCTTTACCTGGCCTATCCGGTGGTCGAGACAATCCGGCTGTCGCTGACCGAGCGTTTGCCGGGCGGCCAGTACCGGTTTGTCGGGCTTGAAAACTATCGGTTCATGTTCGCCGAGGACAAATTCTGGGAAGCGGTGCGCAACAACGTGCTGTGGCTCATCGTGGTGCCCGCGGCCTCGACCGCCTTTGGCCTTCTGGCCGCGCAGCTGACCGACCGCCTGCGCTGGGGCAATATCGCCAAATCGATCATCTTCATGCCCATGGCCATCTCGCTTGTCGGTGCGGCGGTGATCTTCAAGCTGGTCTATGAGGCCCGCCCCGAAGACGTGGCGCAGATCGGTATCCTGAACCACCTGTATCTGTTAGCCGGTGGGGCCGAGCCGCAGCAGTGGTTGCAGATCCCGTTCTGGAACAACCTCTTCTTGATGATCGTCCTCATCTGGATCCAGACCGGGTTTGCGATGGTCATCTTGTCGGCCGCCCTGCGCGGGATCCCCGAAGAGACCGTGGAGGCCGCGATTGTGGACGGGGCGAACCCGTTCCAGATCTTCTTCAAGATCAAGATCCCGCAGATCATGAACACCATCGTCGTCGTCTGGACCACGATCACGATCGCCACGCTGAAGGTGTTCGACATCGTGTTCGCGATGACCAACGGCCAGTGGGAAACGCAGGTTCTCGCCAATTACATGTATGACAAGCTGTTCCGCGCCAATGACTGGGGCGTCGGATCGGCAAGTGCGATGATCATCATGCTGATGGTTCTGCCGATCCTGATCTGGAATGTGTCCAACGCCCGCAAGGAGATGCGCTGATGGATAACATCGCAGGACAGAAGCCCGCGGTTGTCTGGGCGCTTAACATCTCGGTCGTCGCGCTGGTTCTTCTATGGCTCTTCCCGACGCTTGGCCTGTTCGTGTCGTCCTTCCGGACCGGTGATCAGATCACTGCATCGGGTTGGTGGTCGTCGATGTTCCCGGCCGAGCAGGTCGTGCAGATCCGTGTCGCCGATCCCGATGACAACCGCGTGCAGGTCGGAGACGACCTCTACACGGTGGAAGGCAACCTCTTCGGCGACGAAGGGTTCAGCGGGGACATGCAGGCCTGGGGCGTTTCGAGCCGCGCGCTTGATGCGTTCCAGCCGGGCGAAACCGCCGATCTGGGCGAGGGTGAGACGCTGACGCTCGAACCCGACGGCGCCTACGTTTGGCAGGGCAACGGGGATCAGATCAGCGGGCGGGCGCAACGTGTCTTTGTGACCGGTACGATGCCGCCGGAGTTCACGCTTGAGAACTACAACTTCGTGCTCTTCGACGAGGAAAATTCCGAGGGCATGGCGCGGGCGTTCCTGAACACGCTGACCGTGGTGATTCCGGCGACGATCATTCCGATCCTTGTCGCCGCCTTCGCCGCCTATGCGCTGGCCTGGATGGATTTCCCGGGCCGCGCGCTGTTGATCGCAGGGGTCGTGGCGCTTTTGGTTGTGCCGTTGCAACTGGCGCTGATCCCGCTGTTGTCGCTGCACAACGCAATCGGGATCGGCAAGGGGTATCTGGGGGTCTGGCTGGCGCATACCGGGTTCGGCCTGCCACTGGCCATTTACCTCTTGCGCAACTACATGGTCGGCCTGCCGCGCGACATCATCGAGAATGCCAAGGTCGATGGCGCCACGGATTTCCAGATCTTCGTCAAGATCATCCTGCCGCTGTCTTTCCCCGCGCTCGCGTCGTTCGCGATCTTCCAGTTCCTGTGGACGTGGAACGACCTTCTTGTGGCGCTGGTGTTCCTGATCGATGCATCGGGCGAGACCACCGTGATGACACGTCAGATCGTCGAGCTTCTGGGCACCCGTGGCGGCGATTGGGAGATCCTCGCGACCTCTGCCTTTGTCTCGATCGCGGTGCCACTTGTCGTGTTCTTTGCCATGCAACGCTACCTCGTGCGCGGTCTTTTGGCCGGGTCAGTCAAGTAATCAGCTAGGGAAACGCGCAGATGAACCTTCTGCAAACGACCATAGAGAACCGGCCTGTGGGCCGCGACGGCGATGTCAATTGGTGGCGCGGGGCAGTGATCTATCAGATCTATCCACGCTCGTATCAGGATTCGAATGGCGACGGCGTGGGCGATCTGGCGGGTATTATTCACCGCCTGCCGCACATCGCCGAGCTGGGCGTGGACGCGATCTGGATTTCGCCCTTCTTCCGCTCACCCATGCTCGATTTCGGCTATGACGTGTCGGACTATCGCGATGTCGATCCGATGTTCGGTACGCTGGGCGATTTCGATGCGCTTCTGGCGCGCGCGCATGAGCTGGGGCTGAAGGTGCTGATCGACCTTGTGCTCAGCCACACCTCGCACCAGCACCCGTGGTTCCAGGAAAGCCGGGCCTCGACCGACAACGCCAAGTCGGACTGGTACGTCTGGGCCGATCCGAAACCGGACGGCACGCCGCCGAACAACTGGCTCTCGATCTTCGGGGGCTCCGCCTGGGCCTGGGACGGCGAGCGGATGCAGTACTATCTGCACAACTTTCTGGCTGAACAGCCCGACCTCAATCTGCACAATATGCAGGTGCAGGACGCGCTTTTGGATGTTGTGCGGTTCTGGCTGGAACGGGGCGTGGACGGCTTCCGGCTCGACACGATCAACTTCTACTTCCACGACCCCGAGCTGCGCGACAATCCCGCGCTGCTGCCAGATGAGCGCAATGACGAGATCGCGCCCAGCGTGAACCCCTATAACTGGCAGGACCACAAGTTCGACAAGAACCAGCCCGAGAACCTTGAGTTCCTCAAGCGGTTCCGTGCGGTACTGGACGAATACCCCGGCAGCACGGCGGTGGGCGAAGTGGGCGATGCTCAGTACGGGCTCGAGATCCAGGCGGCCTATACCTCTGGCGGCGACAAGGTCCACATGTGCTATGACTTTGCCTTCCTGTCGGCAGCGCATCCGACGGGCCTGCGCGTGTCGGAGGTGCTGGAGGAGTTCGAGGCAGGGATCGGCGACGGCTGGGCCTGTTGGGCGTTCTCAAACCATGACGTTGTGCGGCACCCGACGCGGTGGAACCTGAACGAGGACGCAAAGCGCCTGTACCTTGCGCTGTTGCTCAGCCTGCGCGGCACGGTGTGCCTCTATCAGGGCGAAGAGCTGGGCCTGACCGAAGCCTATGTGGCGTTCGAAGACTTGCAAGACCCGTACGGCATCCGGTTCTGGCCAAAGTTCAAGGGCCGCGACGGGTGCCGGACACCGATCCCCTGGGTCAGCGATAACCAGACCGGCGGCTTTACCGATGGCAAGCCCTGGCTGCCCGTGGCGATGGAGCATCTGCACCGCTCTGTGCTGGAACAAGAGCGCGACGCAGGCTCAACCCTGGCCTTCTACAAGACGATGATCGCGTTCCGGGCGGCGCATCCGGTTTTGCGAAACGGCGCCATGAGCATCGTTGACGCGCGCGAGGACTATTTTTCGCTGATGCGCACAGATGGGGACACGCGGATGTTCTGTGCCTTTAACCTCAGCGATCGGGAACAAACGATCACCTTGCCCGATGGCACCTGGCGTGAGGACAAGGCCGCGCCCTTTGCCCCGATCACCACATCCGGCGGCATCGCGCTGCCAGCTTATCACGGCTATTTCGGCATCGAAGACGCAGAATAACACAGCGCTCAAGCGCGGGAGGAGGAGACATGGCGGATCTAAAGCTGACAGATGTCGGCAAGGCCTATGGCGGCACCGTCGAGGTGCTCAAAGGGATCAACCTCGACATCCAGACGGGCGAGTTGATCGTCTTTGTGGGGCCCTCGGGCTGCGGGAAGTCCACGCTGCTGCGGATGATCGCGGGGCTTGAGAAGATCACAAGCGGGACGCTTGAGATCGACGGGATGGTCGTCAATGACGTCCCGCCGTCCGAGCGCGGCATCGCCATGGTGTTCCAGTCCTACGCGCTCTACCCACACATGACCGTCTACGACAACATGGCCTTTGCACTGCGCCTGGCCAAGAAGTCAGAGGATCAGATCCGCCAGGCGGTGACGGCGGCGGCGGATAAACTGCAGCTCAATGAGTATCTCGACCGACTGCCCAAGGCCTTGTCCGGCGGCCAGCGCCAGCGGGTGGCCATCGGCCGCTCGATCGTGCGCGATCCCAAGGTCTATCTCTTTGATGAACCGCTCTCAAACCTCGACGCCGCGCTGCGCGTGGCGACACGCATTGAGATCGCGCAGCTGAAAGAGCAGATGCCGGACTCGACCATGATCTACGTGACCCACGACCAGGTCGAAGCGATGACGCTGGCCAGCCGTATCGTGGTTTTGGCGAACAAAGGGATCGCGCAGGTCGGAAGCCCGCTTGAGCTGTACGAAACACCGAACAGCGAGTTTGTGGCGCAGTTCATCGGCTCGCCCGCGATGAACCTGATGCCGGGTGAAATCACCGGGACGGGCGCGCAGACCCGAGTGAGTTTGGCCGATGGCGGGGTGGCGGTGTCCAACGTCGCGACGACGGACGCCGACATGGGCCTGAAGGTCAATGTGGGCGTGCGGCCCGAGGACTTTGTCGAAACGGACGGCCAGCAGATCTTCCACGGGACGGTCGACTTTGTGGAAGCGCTTGGCGAGGTGACGCTGCTTTACTTCAAATCAGAGCCAGGGAAAGATCCGGTGCTGGCGAAATTGCAGGGCATCCACAAGGACTTGCGTGGCCAGGACGTCAAGCTTGGGGCCGATCCGGGCAAAGTGCATCTCTTCGCCAACGGGCAGTCGCTGCTTTATCGCTGACGGGTCTGGCGTCGCCTAAGACGTCAGACTGCGCCACCGCGACACCAGAGCGTTTTTTGCCGCCGGGTCGACGGCGAGCGCGAAACCGGTCGCGCCCTGACGTCCGACAACGAGGACGCTGCCATCTATGCGCTGCACGAGGCTCAGCGCGGGTCCTGGAGTTGGGGCGAGTAAACCGCCGTCTGGGCCCAGTGGCAGTTCCTTGAGCGTGGCGATCAGCGTCGAGTCTCCAACCGCATCACCCCCCTCAACGTGCCAGGCCAAGACAGCATCGCCGGCGTGCGCCGCAAGATCGTCAACAACCCCGCGCGCGTCGCGAGAGGAACCGCCGTCCAGCGGCATGCCCCAGGCTTCGGCAAGCGCGAGGGCCGAGATGCCCATCTCGCCCGGCTCAACATTGCGCTCCAGCGTCTTGTGGGTCGCGGAAACCGCGGTCGACTTGCCAATGGCGGCCTCAAGATAAGCGCGGACCTTAGCCACGGTCTCTGCATCGTCGGCCGCGAGCGCTGCTCCGTCGAGCTTGCCGGCGGCCCCGCCAACCTTGCCGAGCACCCGCAACAGACGGCGCGACGTCACCTCGCACGAAACGTTGCGGCCACCGGCAATGCCGAGATGCAGCACCCGGGGCAACACGATGTCATCGATTTCCCGCAGGATAAGGCGCAGGAGCGTCTCTGGTGGTCCGGTCAGCGCACGCGCACCGCCCGCCGCGACCCCGCTGGCGGTCAGCCTGTTCAGCTTTTGCTCAAGCGTGGCCTTCTCGCTCACCGTACGCTACCCGCCGCTCTTGTCACGCGCCCGCCGATGCAATTTCGGCAGCGGTCTCTCGCGCAGCCGTTTCAAGTTGCGGCAGGTCCGCATCCGGCGCGCAGATCAGGCACAACGCCTCGGACGCGTCCTCGGACGGGCGGCGCAACACCACCGCTTCCTGCGCCGTAAGCATCATGGCGGATTTGGCATCGCCTGCAGGCCCGCCAAGCAGGTTCGCTGCGGTATGGCACAGTGTGTCGAGCCGTTCCTGCGGGGGGGCAATCTGCGCGCTCGAGCACAGTACCGTGCCAGAACGAAAATCGACGAAAGCCGCGGCTTCGATGGCCGGGTGCGTTTGCCGAAGGCGGTCTAACTGTGCGGCTACGTCCATAAGCGCCTGTAAAGGTGTTTCAGGCGCTTATCACACACCTTATCGCCCCTGAAAAGCGCGATACGCGTTTGCAGGCGATACGGACAGCCGCAGGGGGATGGCTTAGCCGAGCGAACCGCCCGCTTCGGGCCGCGGCGGCCTCGGTCGGGCCGGGCTATCCCGGCGCTCAACCCGGCGCGGGGCAATGCCGTTCGCCAGCGTCTGGTCAGGTGCTTCGGCTTGGGGTGGCGCGTGCTGGGGCGCAGGCTGCGTGACGGCGCGCAAACTTGGCGCGCCCTCGCGTGCAGGCGTTGGTGCGGGTGCCGATGGCGCCGCGTTCTTGCGGGTTTGCAGGTCTGTGGCAAGATCCAACAGGCAACGCACGAACGCATCCGCACCGCTGTCGATCCACTGTTGATGGTCTTCCCCCGCTTCGACAGCTTCCAACAGGGAGATTGGAAAGAGCTCGCGGAACAGCCCCTGGGTTTCCTTCTGGACGCGCGCAACCACCCGGCGCCGGTCGCTTTCGGTCAGGAGTTTGTCAAAGCGCGTGAGAAGCAGCAGGCTCCAATCATAAAGCTCCTGCGGCATCTCATCCCAGATCGCGGCCTCGCTTTGGCGCCAGGCCTGCGTCGCGTGGCTGCACCAGATGACACCATCGGCATAGTTGATCGCCCGGCGCCAGATGTCCGATGACATGTTCGGGTCAGAGTTGCCGGGCATGTCGATGATGTCGAAGAATTCGAGAATGTCGGCGTCGACAAAGACCTTGATGTATTTGGTCGAGGCCACGCGCACATCGTCGATCTGGGCGTCGTCGATTGTGGTCACCTCGCCGCGGACATCAACGATGTAGGGCGCGTCGGTGCCATGCGCGTACCAAACCGGCGGGCGCTGGGTCGCGGTGACTTTCACCGGCGAGCGGCCTTCGCAAATCAAAAGGTTCGCAAGCGTGCTTTTGCCCGCGCTGAACTCTCCCATCAGCGCGATGACGGGTTTTTTGGACTGTTCGGTCGAACGCGTCTGCATCAGGTGTCGTGTTCCCAGGGGGCGCCGGTCAGGCGGCGTATTTGGTCAATGTGGCGGTCGTGGTTTCCAGCGCCTTGGTCTTTTCGCGATTGGCAGCGGTCTTGCCGGCCGCAATCAGTTCCTCGGTGCTGGTCTCGGCCTGACTGCAGAGATTCGTCAGTATCTCACGCTGATTGTTCAGAAACTCTTGAAGAACTTCGCGGGCATCGTCGTGGACGGCGCGGGCGTGATCGGCCTTGAGACCTTCGAGGATCGGCAAGGTTTCAGATTCGATCATCTCGGCGAAGGCCACGGCGTAGTTGCGATAACCGCGGCGGCGCTGCCACCAGCGGTTCCACCAACCCTTGCCAAGGTCCAGCGCGATCGTCTGGCCGAGCAGAACGGGCGAGGGCACGTAAGGCGCGGGCGGCGCTTCGAGGCGGAAGGTTTCGTCCGGCACGTTGAATGCGCGCAGATAGATGTCGCGGATTTCGGCAGCGGTCTGGAGGTAGATCTTCTGACTGGTCGTCTGAGCTGTGCGCGAAAACACCTGGAACGCGGTGCGCAGCAGCACGCGCAGACCGGTCGCGTCATAGTGCCAGACCTGGGTGTCGTCGGTCTTTTCCAGATGCGCGATCAGCGATCCGGTCGCGCGGTCCAAGAAGCCCTTGTGCGAGCGGTCGAGCCGCGTCTCAAATTCGTAAAGAACGTCGTTGAAGTTCTGTTGGAGCAGTTCGACGCAACGCTCTTCGATCCGGTTGAATTCTTCGGGGACGTTCTTGCGGTCCAGCGGCGCAATCGTATCGTCCGACAGCCGCATGGCGACGATATGCTCGGACGTGGTGATCGAGCTGACAAGGTTCATCGCGCCCTTGGCGGCCTTGGTCACCGCCTCGTCGCCGATCCCGGCTTCGATCCGTGCGGCAAGGGCACGGTACACCGCTGGCACGCCCGAAAGCTCCCACGCGATTTCGCCGTAGGTCTTGTTCTCGGTATCGTCCAGGCGATCTTCTGCCCAGTTGTCGAGGGCCGCGGCGCTCGCCTCGCTCAACGCGTCGATCTTGTCGCCAAGGACGTGGTTTGCCCACAGCGCGCTGCCAAACAGGATCTCGGCGTCCGCCGGGCCTTTGTGCTCTTCCAGCGTTTTGCGGATGCTTTCTTCGATTTCGGGGATCTGCGCGGCGGGATCGGACAGTTCGTCAATCCGGTTGACGAAGATCATCACTTCGCGCGTCGGGATGTTGGCGATCAGACGGATCAGCGCCAGGTCGACGGTGCTGAGCGCCTGGTGCGCCGACAGAACCACGACGCAGATGCGGCTTTCGCGGATCGCGCGTATGGTGATCTGCTCGCGCATCATGAAAGTGTCGTTCACCCCCGGCGTGTCGCGGATGCAGAAATCGATGGGGAATTCCGAGCGTTGGAGGAACAGATCGGCTGACTTGGTGATGTCGGCAAAGCGGCCTTGGGTGTTCGACGTGTCCGTATCGGTTTCGAAATCATCGCCAAGGCAGACGTAACGCTCGACCAGTTCCTGATCGACATAGCCGTAGTTGTGCTCTTGCCCCAGCAGCAGCTCGAACTTGTCGCCGAGGCGCCGACGCGATTTTTCGCGCATCTCAAGCGTTTGCTCTGTCAGCTTTTGCAGCTCATCCTCAGCGCCAGCGCGCCCCGCAAGCTCGCCGATCCGCCCGCCGCGTTCGACGAGACGGTCCCATTCTTCACCTTCGAAGAACTTGAAGCTCGCCCGGTTGCCCGTGGCCGCCGCCTCGGGGCTGATGTGCAGCGAGGTGATCACGGATGTCCACGGGTTCACATCCGCCGGCAAAAGGCCCGGCCAGCCGACCATGGCGTTGACCAGCGATGTCTTGCCCGCCTTCACCTGGCCGATCATGGTGATCGTCGGCTCGAGCTTGCGCAGTTGGCGTTGCAGTTTGCGGGCGCTTTTCGCGGCGGTGCGGTCGCCCACGTCAGCGATGGTTGAGATCGCGTCTTCCAGCTCTTTCATCTTGCCAAGAATTGGCGACAGCGCATCGAGGCTCGTGGCCAACAGCGGCGAGGGCGTGGGGGCCGACGCTGTTTTGGCTTCCTCGATCCGGTTCTCAACATTCATCGTCTTCACCCAATTCAGATCTGCGCCCTTGTTGTGCGGCCCCATTCTGCTGCTCGTGGGGCTGGCATCCGGCAATCGGACGCACTGCGGGCGGTTCCCCTTCGTCAATCCCCTGACAAAGTGGTGATTCTAAGGCAGTAATCTGTCTTCCGCGGATGCTGGGCCCGTTTACGCCACAAGCCGGGCTTCTAACTCGCGCCGGAGCTGAAGCAGCAACGAAACAGCGTCGATTTTCGGGCCTGTGCCATCCTCAAGACCCAGCAGGATCAGCAAATCCTCGGCTTCGGCGAGCGCGGTTGCCAGAGCCGACAGGCTTGCCGTTGCATCGTCGTCGTATTTCTCGAGAAGCCCGGCCAGCCCGGCCAGCGTCTCGCCACAATGTGTCAGAACGGCGAGGGGATCGGGTTCATCACCGACCTGGATCAGAGACAAGAGCGCGGCACCGCGGTCGCGCAGGAAGGTAAAGGCCTGGGCGTACAGATCGATCAGTTCTTGCGGATCTTCGGGTTGCTGGACGGGGATGGCCCGTGACCGGGGGCGGGTGACCGGGCGCGAGCGCACGCGTTCCAGCGAATTGAGAAACATCAAGGCGCTGTCGGCATCCGCGCGCCGTCCGGTGTCTGCATGTTTCCGGATCTGGCCGGTGAGCGCTTCAAGACCCTCGTCCAAAAGCACGGGCGTCTCGGCGGTGACGTCATGACCGACGCTCACCACATCCAGAAATTCATAGTCCAGCATGGCTTTCACGCGGGCGGTGTGCTGGGCCAGAAACGCGGCATCCGGTCCATCCGGGCGCCCCGTCAGCACCAGATAGGCGTGGTCTTTCAGATCATCCGGTGCGGTGGCCCAAATCTGCATCTCGATGTCTGAAAATGCGGGGCTGACCCAAAGCGCCATATCCGTGCGCGACATCGCCCAGCGGATGGCAGCGCGCTGATCCTCGGCCTGGGCATCGGCGGCGACATCGATCAGGCTGAGCGATTTGAGCGCGGGAAGCGGGCGGCGGAGCGAGACAAAGACTGCTTCGGGGTGTTCGCGTGGATCGAACGTACCGGCCTGGAGCAGGGTGGTGCCGTCCGACAGCGTGATCTCGGCCTGTTCCTCATCGCCGTAGCGCAGTTCGGTCGGGATCGCGTTGGGTTCATCGGCAGCATCCGTTGCCCCGGCCAGCGCGTTGAAGACGCGTGTTTTTTCGTCACACGGCAATCCAAGGAGCGCGATCCGCACCGGCGCATTCAAGCGTTCCAGAAATTTCGTTGCGCGATCCAGCGCACGCTCAGGATGCGCGCCCGAGGCGATAACGCTGTTTAAGCGATGGGCGACGTCTTCAATCGGAGAGACTGCATTCACTTTTGAGTATCCAGCGGATTAATCGGATGGAGCAGAACCATTGGGGCCGCGCCGGGACCAGCATCGCCGACCGGGCTTTCGCTTAGGTGAATACGTTGCGGCATATTGCTGACATTTGCACCGCGCTCGGGCGTCAAGTGCGTCGCTGCCATATGCAGGGGCCGGGTCGGCACGCGCGAGCTTTCGACCGCGTTCACGCGGACCTTGACCACGGTCATCGACACATTGTCCTGATAAGGGTCTTCCAGCGCGTCGATCTCTTCGAGAAGCTGTTCGGCAATCTCGCCGGCGGGGGCATCGACCATGTCCAGAAGGGTCGACTGGATGTCGTCATGGCCCAGAAACTGCAAGCCGTCGCTCGACACCAACAAGATATCGCCATCCATCAGATCGATGGGCCGGGCCGGGCAGTCGATGCGCGCGATCTCATCGCCGGCCAGCACGCTGGTCAGGCAGTTGCGGTCGGGGTGATCGCGGCCCACTTCGACGTCCATCAACCCGCTGTCGACCATAAAGTCGATCTGGGGCGCCATGGAGTGATCTTCGTTCAGTTGTTTCAGCACGTTGTCGCGGAAAAGATAGAGCGGGCTGTCGCCGATCGAGATCCAGAACAGCTGTGATTTATAGATGACCGCCGCCACAAGCGTCGCGCCCATGCCAGAGGCATTGGGGTTCGCGCGCACATGCTCGCGCAGACAGTCATTGGCATTGGTGGCCGCGCCCATAAGCACGCTGCTCATGTTGCTGGCCATCTGTTCGGGTGCCGAAGACTGAAATTTCAGTTCGCTGTAGACCTCGGTCATGACGATCTTGCTGGCGACATCGCCCGCCGCATGACCGCCCATACCATCAGCAAGGACCGCCATGCCCATCTCTGACCCCACGGGGAAGTCAGAGATGACGGCGTCCTCCTGATGGTCACGCATCCCCATGCTGAGTGCGGATGCGGCCTGGAAAAGGGTGTCGCTCTTACGAGGCATCACCACCTTCGGTCTCTTCGGTATCGGCCCATGCGAATTCTTCGCTGCAGAACGCCACGAATTGCAGGGTCGTCTCCCCGATCCGGATCAGGTCCCCGTCTGTCAGAGGCTCGGTGCTGAGCACTGGCATGTCGTTCAGGCGCACAAGGTTCGCCTTGCCGCCGTGGCCGAGATAGAACTGGCGCTGTTCTTCGTCATAGGCCACTGCGGCGTGGTTATCGCGCGAGATCGAGGTGTCGCCAAAGTCGAGGCGGATCGCCTGGCCTTCGCCACGCCCGATTTTCGAAGCTCCACTGAAGAGCGTGAAGCACGAGCCGCGGCCCGGCCCCTTGATCACCATGATCCAGCCAACCGGGAACATCGTGTGCGCTATCTGGGCGGCCGGTGCGTTCTCAAACGGATCCGGCGCCGCATCCTCGGCACGGTTGAAGCCCAACAGACGGGTCTTCACGCGCCCGGCGCGGCGACGGGCCTGCTGGGGTTCGGCAGGCTCTGCCGGTGCGGCCGGCGCGGCGGCGGGTTGGGGGCCAAGATCCCAGATCTTCTTCGGACCAACCGGAGCCGCGGCTTGGGGCACCTCGGCCTGCGCCGAATTGGCCAGGATTTCGTTGGTGCGTTCCATCAGCCGGTCCTCGGCGGGTTTGTCAAAGAACATCGACGCGTCCGGCGGCGTTTCGTCTTCGCCCTTCAGGAACATCGAGTGATAGGCCTCGGTATCCTGCGCTTCGGGCATCGGTGCAGGGGCTTGCGGGGCTTCGGGAGCCTCGGCCACCGCATCCTCGGCAAGGCGCCGCAGCATCGGATCGTCTTCGGGCGCGGGCTCTGGTGTGACCATCGGTTCCGGCTGACCGACCGGGGTCGGCTCAACCATTGGTGCCGGTTCCATTGCCGCTTGCATCTGCGGCTCTGGCGCGGCCATCGGCTGTGCTGCCGGCGCGACGACGGGGTCGATCATCGGTTCGGGATCATCCACGGGCTCTTCGGCCACCGGGGATTCCTCGGTGAAGAAGGACCGCAGCGCGGGGTCGAGCGGTTCCTCGGATGGTGCGGAGGCCGATTTGTGCGGCTCGGCAAAGGCTCGGTCGAGCGGATCCTGTTCGGACGCGGCAAAGTGATCGACATATTCCAGGTCGTCGCGGCCCTCTTCCTCGTCGGCATGGCGTGCGCCCATCGCCGAGTCATAGTCCAAGGCATCCGACCCGTCGGTCTCGTCCTCATCGAAGGTGTCGTAGCCGCCTTCGATTTCTGCGCTTTCCGCCTGCGCGGGCTCGGCCGCATCCAGCGAGGCGCTGGCCTGTTCGCGGAAGGCGTCAAGCGCGGAGCCTGTATCTTCCTCGTCCCCATCGACAGGAACGCGGTAGGGCAGGATCGTGGGCTCGCCACCGGCGCGTTCGGCCCCGAACGCGTTGGCGTGCATGTCCTGCGCGCTCAGATCATCGGCGTCTGCCGGTGCCTCGGAAAACCCTTGCGCATCACGCGCATGTTTTTTCTTGGCAATCATTTCCTGGAGAAATCTCATCTGCCCGCCTTTCCAACAATGTCTGACTGCGGTTCTTCGTCCTGCCTACGGCGTTTGAACGGCGAGCCCAGGATCCGGCTTATGAAAGACCGGGTCTGGTCCACCTGTTTTGCGCCGATACGCTGATCGACGATCTGGGTCGGGTTGTCCCGAAGCTCTGGGAAGGGTCTTGGCGGTCGCAAGACACTGGCATCTGTCTGGTCGGCGGGCGCGGGCTTGGGCACCGACGCGCCCTCGACATAGGGCAGGTCGCCCGGCAGCACTTCCTTGTTTGTCTCTTCGACCAGTGCGAGGATCGTATCCTCGATCTGCTGGTCCTTCTTGGCGCGTTGCAGCGCGGCTTTGCGGCGACGCGGTTCGTCGATCTCGTCAAGCCAGTCATGGGCCGTTTGCAGACGATCCTTGGGGAAGATCGACAAGCACTTGTCGATGGCACCTAGAAAGAACCGGTCATAGTCGCGGTTGTAGCCCAGAAGCGGCTGATACGGATCAGGCGAATCTTCGGCCACCGAGGACAGGCGCAGCTGGCTGACCGGCGGCGGGCTGCCGGAGATCAGGTGATAGAAGGTGGCGGCAAGGGCATAGAGATCGCTTGAGAGCGTCTGTTTCGAGCCCTGAATGTAGAATTCCTGGGGTGAGTAGCCGTCCTTCACCGTGTGCTGTGCCGACAGCACCCGGCTCACGCGCACGGCTTCTTCCCGGGCGGCGCCGAAGTCGATCAGAACGGGGTTGTTGAACTCATCCAGCAGGATGTTGTCGGGCGAGATATCGCGATGCAGGATGCCGCGGTCGTGGATATAGGCCACGGCGCTGAGCATCTTCAGCAGGATGTCCTTGATCTCGTTGGGGCCCAGGCGGTGGGGCTCATGCTCGATCACATCCAGAAGGTCGCGACCCTGCACGAAGTCGAGCGCCATGTAGGCCGTGTGGTTGTCTTCGAAAACCTGATGAACGCCCACGATATGCGGGTGCTGCAACCGGGCCAGAGCGCGCGCCTCTTGCCCGAAAAGCTTTACGATGGATTCGAATTCGTCCTGGTGGCTGCGGGACCGCACGCGCACGGTCTTGTTGGCCCGCATGCACATGGACGTGGGAAAGCATTCCTTGATCACGACCAGACGGTCGAGGCTGTCTTTGGCCAGATAGGTGATCCCAAAGCCGCCAGCATTGAGAAATCGCTCGATCGTGTACTGGCCACGCAACAGCGGTGTTCCCGTCGCAAGCTCGTCCCCGAAAGAACCTATCGGGCCAGCCTCTGCGGTATTCGGATCGATTTTCATGTCAGCAACGGCACCCAGGCAAAGAACAACACATAAGGGCGGAATTACCCCGCCAATCGGGGACAATGTGTCTCTGAACACTGTGACCAAAAGATGGTGGTATTCCGGTTTTCATAGGTCAGGGGCGCGCGTTGAGCGGCGGTCGCCAAGCGCAAGACACGCCGAAACACGCGCGTTTTTTTGCCCAGACGCGACAGGCGGCCACAAAATCGCCATGGCGGCGGTGCATCATCCCGGGATGTAACCCGACGCACGCTTCACGCGTTTCGTGCAACGGTGCTACAAGCATGCGTGCGAACCGTGCAGCAGACCCGGGCGCGCGCTGAAGAAAGAGGACCGAGCAGGTCACACAAACTATAGGGAAATCGCGGGTCTAAGGGCCCGCGCGAGACGTTGTGATGAAACTGATCATCCAGATCCCCTGCTTCAACGAAGAGGCGCAGCTGCCTGAAACTCTTGCGGCTTTGCCCCGCGCTGTTGCGGGGTTTGATACGGTTGAATGGCTGGTGATCGACGATGGCTCGACCGACCGCACCGTCGAGGTCGCGCGCGCCCACGGGGTCGATCACATCCTGAGCCTTGGTCACAATCAGGGGCTTGCGCGCGGTTTCATGCGCGGGCTCGAAGCGTGCCTCAAGCTTGGTGCCGATGTCATCGTGAACACCGATGCCGACAACCAGTACCGCGCAGATTTCATACCCGCGCTGACCCAGCCATTGCTTGAGGGGCGGGCGCAAATTGCGATCGGCGCTCGGCCAATCGGCGCAATCGCGCATTTTTCGCCCGCCAAGCGCCTGCTGCAACGGCTGGGGAGCCGGGCCGTGGGTCTGGCATCGGGCACCGGCATCGACGATGCGCCAAGCGGGTTTCGCGCGATCCACCGCGATGCGGCGGTCCGTCTGTATGTCTTCAACCCCTTCACCTACACCCTTGAGACGCTGATCCAGGCCGGGCGGCTTGGCATCCCGATCGTCTCTGTCCCGGTCGAGGTGAACCCGCCCACGCGTCCGTCGCGCCTGTTTCGGTCAACCTCGCGCTATGTGGCGCGATCGGCCAAGACGATTTTGCGGATCCTGGTTCTGTATAAACCGTTGCGCATGTTCAGCCTTGCGGCGCTCATCATCGCGCTTCCCGGTGTTCTGGCCTTCCTCCGCTTTCTCTATTTCTACGTGAACGGGCAGGGCGACGGGAACATCCAGTCGCTGATCATCGGTGCCGCGCTTGTCGCTGCCGGGGCAGTTGTGATGGTTGGGGGTATCCTGGCCGATCTGGTTGCCGCAAACCGCACGCTGCTTGCCGAAATCCGCAGCCGCCAGCTCCTGGCCGAGATCGAGCAGGACCGTCGATAGTGGATCGATTGGCCGAGCGTTATGGCACCGCGGTTCTGCTTGCGCTGTCTGCAGCCGTACTGCTGTGCTCGTTTCTTGCACCGGCTGGCTATGTCTCGATTGACGAATTGGTCTACGACCTTGGCGCCCGCGCCTTGGCGCTGTCCGGATCGCTCACCACCGAAAACGGGTTCGGCACATACGGCAGTCGCGATCTTGTTTTCCTCAACATGGTCGAGGGGCCAAACGGTTTGGTGCCGCAATATCCCGTTGGCACCGCGCTCTTCGGCGCGCCGTTCTTTGCCGTGGCGGATGTTCGTGGACTGATTTTTCTGAACGCGCTGTCCGCCATTGCACTGCTCTTTGTCACCCACGCGCTGGCCCGCGCATTGTTTGGCGACAAGGCGCTGGCGCTGGGCGCGGTGCTGATCCTCGCCTGTGCAACCTATTTCGCCGACTACGCCTGGGCCGTCTGGCCCCATATGCCCAGCGCGTTGGCAGTCACGCTCGGGCTGTTGCTGATCTGGCGCGCGATGGAGGCCGAGGCCCCGAAGGATCTGCGCTGGAGCGTGTTGGCCGGTTTCGTCATCGGGCTGGGCTTTCTGTTTCGAACCGATACGCTGCTGATCGTTCCGGCCTTTGGCGCCGTGGTTTTGCTCTATGCCGCGCGCCCGGTTCAGATCGGGCTTGCGGGTCTCGCGGGGCTAATTCCCGCGCTGGTCGTTGCCGGGGTGGCCAACGAGCTCAAGTTCGGCACGTGGAACCCCGTGTCCTACGGGACCACCGGCGGAGCCACCAACCTTGCCCGGCACGCCCCGGCGCTGGGGCTGGTCATGGTCGGCGTCCTGGCGATGGCGGGGTTTCGCATGGTGACCTGGCGGGCATCGTGGCGCTGGCCGGTTTTGGTCAGCCTCGCGGCGGTTGTTGCGGCGGCTTGGTTTCTGGTGCCTCAGGCGCAGGCCTTTGCCACGCGCTACGCGTTTGGCGCCTGGAACCTTGTAGGTGATATGCGTCTATCGCCCGACAACCGCCCCGGGATACAGCCGCGCGGTGATGGAACGGTGCAGTTCTGGGGCATGCCAAAGAAGGGGCTCGGCCAGAGCCTTCCGTGGTTGGGGCTGGCTCTCTTTGCGTTTTTGCGGCCCTGGGGCACCGGGCGCCGGGCATACCTCATGCTCTTGGCCGCCTTGGGGATCTGGACCTTGCCGTTCTTCCTGCTCGCTTGGCACGGCGGGCTCAGCGCCAATATGCGATACTTCCTCCCGATCCTTCCGGTCCTCGCCATTTTGGGAGCGCGGGGTTTGGTCGATCTTGCGCACCTCGCAGAGGGGCAGGGGCGGCGACTGGTGGTTGGCGCCGTGGTTGGCATCGCCACCGTCTTTGCCTGGATCGCGCTGGGTCCCGCGGGCTATTTCGGCGCGCATCAAGTGCTGTCGATTTACGCCCTTCTGAGTTTTAGCGCGGTACTGGGCATCGCCGCCTTGCTGCGCGCCGCGGCCCCGGCCGCACAAGCGGCGGCGGGGGCCGGCCTGGGCATGGCTCTGGTGTTTGGCCCCGTGCATGATGTCACCGCCACATGGACCTACCGCGAAACGGCCCGCGCCACCGGGGAAGTTTTGGCCAGCATCCCCGAGCCAAGCGTGATCTACGGTCCGCCCCATTACCTTGCCTTTCAGGTCGGGCGGGATCGGGGCCTAATCGCCCAGATCACGGGCAGCGGTGAACCGGACCGGGCCTTCCTCGAACAGGCGCTCCGCGCAGGCTACTCGGTCTATATGATCGAGCCTTGGGTGTTGGAGATGGAAGAACGGGATTTCGGCCTTGTCCAGGACGGACCGCCCGTTGGCACAGATACCGCCCTGCCGCTCTACCCGGTTACGCTGCGCTAACGTTCAAGGACCAGACGGTCGCCCGCAATCTCGATCCGCGAGAATTTCTGCAGGTAGGACATGCCCAAAAGCGAGGTGTCCATCTCGCCCGAGTTCACCACAGCGGGGACATTGCGGTCCATCATCTGGCCCAGGACAACCGACTCGATCCGAACCGGGGCGGTCCGTACCTCACCATTCGCGGTGCCGGCGACGCCCGTATACATCAACTCGTCCGTGTCGATCCCCAGTCGCTTGGCATCCTGTTCAGTCAGAACGATGGCCGTCGCACCGGTGTCGATGACGAATGTCACCGGCATGCCGTTCATCTCAACGTCCAGATAGTAGTGGCCGTCCCACGCGCGCTCGGTCTCAATCCGCGTCGTCTCGCCGTTGAACACCATCTGGCGATGGGGGGTAAGTTCCTGGCGGATGTCACCCCAAAGACCGACACCGGCAATCACGGCGAGAAAGATAAAGACCCAGACCAGCGCCTGTTTGAACATGACCCCCGCCGAGTTCCGGCGTTCGAGCATCAGCCATCCACCCACGGCAAAGCCGAGCAACGCAAGATAGCCGAGGCGGGCGAGGTCGTAGGTCTCCATGCCTATAAGGTAGGGATTTTGCGATAGCGCACAAGGTGTTGTCGCCATTGGTTACAGCGATGCTATGTGGCCTCGGCCGCTTCCAACCGCTCCAGCGCGGCTTCCCAGAGCGTTTCGGCCCGGTCGAGCGCGCCCATCACTTCGGCGTATTTCTTTTGCCAGACCTCCATCTCGCCAACCCGCGCATCGTCGTAAAGCGCCGGGTCGGAAAGCTTTTTGGCGAGCTTCTCGCGCATCTCTTCCAGCTTGGTCACGCGGCTCTCGCAGGTGCGCACCTCGGCGCGCAGGCCCTGCATCGCTTCCTTGCTGGCCCGTTTGGGTTTCGGCTTTTCCACCCGCTCTTTCGGCGCTGGTTCTGACAGGATCTCTCGCCGATAGGCATCAAGATCGCCCTCATAGGGGGCGACGCGCCCGTCTTTGATCAGCCACAGCCGATCCGCGACGAGGCCCAAGAGGTGCATGTCATGGCTGACGATGATGACAGCGCCAGAATAGTCGGTCAGCGCCTCGACCAGCGCTTCGCGGCTTTCCATATCAAGGTGGTTGGTGGGTTCGTCGAGCACCAGAATATGCGGGGCATCGAGCGTGGCCAAAAGCAGCGACAGACGCGCCTTTTGCCCGCCCGACAGCTTGCCCGCCAGTGTCTCGGCCTGCGCAGGCCCGATCCCGAAACCGGCCAGCCGCGCGCGCAGTTTTGCGGGCGTCTCATCAGGGCGCTCGCGCCGCAGGTGATCGAGCGGTGTCTCGTCGGCGTGCAGCTCGTCCAACTGGTGCTGCGCGAAGTAGCCGATGCGCAGCTTGGACGATTTCGTGACCCGCCCACCGAGCGGTGCAAGCTTGCCGGTCAAGAGCTTTGCCAGCGTCGACTTGCCTTGGCCGTTCTTTCCCAACAGCGCGATCCGATCATCCTGATCGATCCGCAGCGTCAGCTTCGAGAGCACGGGCCGATCATCATAGCCCACGCTCGTGCTCTCGGTTGCGATGATCGGTGGCGACAACTCTTCCGGTGTCGGAAAGGAAAACGCCTTCAGCGCAGCTTCTTGCGGCGAAGTAATCGGCTTCAGCCGGGCGATCATCTTGAGCCGTGATTGCGCCTGCCGCGCCTTGTCAGCCTTGTAGCGAAAGCGATCCACATAGGATTGCAGATGCGCGCGCCGGGCCTCTTGCTTCTTGGCCTCTGCTTCTGCGACGGCCAGCCGGGCGGCGCGCGCCTCGGCAAACGCATCGTAGGCCCCTTGGTAGAAGGTGAGTTTTCGGTCTTCGAGGTGCAGGATGCCGCCAACGGCCCGGTTCAAGAGCCCGCGGTCGTGGCTGATCACGATAACCGTGTGCGGGTAGCGGGCGAGATAGCTTTCAAGCCAAAGCGCACCTTCCAGATCGAGGTAGTTTGTCGGCTCATCCAACAGCAGCAGATCGGGCCGGGCAAACAGCACGCCTGCAAGCGCCACCCGCATCCGCCAGCCGCCGGAAAAGTCAGAGCAGGGCATGGCTTGTTCGGCTTTGCTAAACCCCAGACCCTTCAGGATCGCGCTTGCGCGCGCCTCGGCCGACCATGCGTCGATATCGGCAAGCCGCGTCTGCACTTCTGCAATCCGGGCGGGATCCTGCGCAGTCTCCGCCTCGGCCAGCAGCGCCGCACGTTCGGTATCGGCGTCAAGCACCGTGTCCAAAAGCGAGGTCGCGGAGGCCGGCACCTCTTGTGCCACGCCCCCGATCCGCGCGCCTTTGGGCACGCTGATATCGCCCGATTCCAGCGCCAGCTCCCCCCGGATCAACCGAAAGAGCGTGGTCTTGCCGGTGCCGTTGCGTCCGACGAGCCCGACCTTGTGCCCCGTCGGGATCACCGCCGAGGTGTCCTCGAACAGGGGGCGGCCTTCCATGGCAAAGCGAATGTCGGAAATGCGCAGCATGCGCGTCCGCATAGCAGAGCGGGGGCGGCGCGGAAAGCGGCTCTGCGGTGCAGAATCCGGCCCTTACGCGACGGTGCAGCGAAGTCTTTTCATCGGGCAAATGGCATGCTAGGCGAACGCCACCTTCAGGGCCGTCCGGCCCGTCTTTGTCACCGCGAAAAAGGACGCACGTCATGGCAACCGAACGCACCCTCTCTATCATCAAGCCAGACGCGACGTCGCGCAATCTGACCGGCAAGATCAACGCCAAGTTCGAAGAAGCGGGGCTGCGGATCGTGGCCCAAAAGCGCATCCACCTGACCAAGGCGCAGGCGGGCGAATTCTACAAGGTGCATGCCGAGCGCCCGTTCTACGACGAACTGTGCGAGTTCATGGCCTCGGCCCCCGTCGTCGTTCAGGTGCTGGAAGGTGAGGGCGCCATTGCCAAGAACCGCGAGGTTATGGGCGCCACCAATCCCGCCGAGGCGGAGCCGGGCACGGTGCGCGCCGAGTTCGCGGAATCGGTTGGCGAAAACTCGGTGCACGGCTCTGACGCGCCCGAGACCGCAGCAGAAGAGATTGCCTACTTCTTTGCCGGTGTCGAAATCGTCGGCTAGGCTCGGTAACTGCGCCAGCATCGAAACGCCCGCACCGATTGGTTCGCGGGCGTTTTTTTGTATGTCGGACGTGATTGATCGGCGGGGGTGCGACCGTTTTCCGGGTTTCGGAGGATCGGGTTTCGCTCTGGGGAAATGCCCGTAAGATGGTGCACACCGAAGGCTGGCGCCCAAGCCGGCCCTGACCGACCAATCGGGAGATCATGATGACAGATTTTTACAACAGCCGACGTATTCACCCGGCTGTGCATATGCACGCCGTCGAGGTTGAGGCGGGCGACCTCAGCCGCCGCGAATTTCTGACGCGCGCCACGGCGCTGGGCGTTTCGGCCTCTGCCGCCTATGCGATGATCGGGCTGCGCCAGCCTGCGCAGGCCGCCGGTCACGCGCAACAAGGCGGCACGCTGCGCATCCAGCAGGATGTGCGCGCACCCCTGGATCCGCCGACCTTCAACTGGCCCCAGCTCGGCAACCTTGTGCGCGGCTACCTGGAGTACCTTGTCCAGTACAACGCGGACGGCACGTTCGAGCCGCGCTTGCTGACCAGCTGGGAGGTGAACGAAGACGCCACCCAATACGTGCTGAACATCCGCCCCGGCGTGACCTGGAACGACGGGCGCGGCACGCTGACGGCGGCGGACGTGGCCTATAACTTTGCGCGCTGGACCGATGGTACCTGGGAAGGCAACTCGATGGCCGCGCGCATGGGCTCGCTGCAAAACGCGACCGGCGATGGCCCCGCCGAGGGGGCGATCGAGGTCGTCGATGATCTGACCCTGCGTCTCAACCTGACGCGGCCCGATATCACGATCATTCCGGCGGTCACCGAATACCCGGCAGCAATCGTACCCGATGGCTGGTCGGGCGATCCCATGGCCGATCCTGTCGGCACGGGCCCCTATCGCCTTGTCGAATTCGAAGTCGGCGTGAAAGCCGTGCTCGAGAAAGATCCCGACCATCCCTGGTGGGGCGAGGGCGCCTATCTCGATCGGATCGAGTTTATTGACTACGGCACCGATGGTGCGCTGCACGTGGCGGCGGCCGAAGGTGAAGAGATCGACATGACCTACGAAACCGTGGGGGAGTTTGTCGATATCTTCCAGGCAATTGGCTGGAACCAGTCAGAATCCGTCTCAGCCAACACGATGGTTCTGCGCACGAACCGCGAAACGCTTGCCGATGGCAGCGCGCCATACGCGGATGCCCGCGTGCGCCGTGCGCTGGCGCTGGCCTGTGACAACAGCGTCTTGCTCGATCTCGGCTACGCCAACCGCGGCACGATGGCCGAGAACCACCACGTTTGCCCGATCCACCCCGAATACGCTGATATTGGCGCCCCGGTCCGCGATGTGGAGGCGGCGCGCGCGCTGATGGAAGAGGCGGGCATGCTCGACTACGAGCACGACCTGATCTCAATCGACGATGACTGGCGCCGCAATACGACCGACGCGCTGGCCGCACAGCTGCGCGATGCGGGCTTTAACGTCACGCGGACGGTTCTGCCGGGCAGCACGTTCTGGAACGACTGGGCGAAGTATCCGTTCAGCTCGACCGACTGGGGCCACCGTCCGCTGGGCGTTCAGGTGCTGACGCTGGCCTACAAGACCGGCGTGGCGTGGAACGAGACCGGGCTGGCCAGCGCAGAGTTCGACACGATGCTTGAAGAGGCGTCTGCGATCGCTGATTCGGATGCGCGCCGCGTGATCATGGAGAAGATCCAGACCTTCATGCGCGACGATGGCACGATCATCCAGCCCTACTGGCGGTCGCTCTACCGCCACGCGCGCCCGGGCGTTGTGGGGGCCGACAGCCACCCGATCAACGAAATCCACGTCCACAAGCTCGGGTTGGAAGCCTAGAAAACTCTGGAAGCGCGCGTCCTGTGGCGCGCGTTTCCTACTCTGCCGAAATGGTTTCCCAACGCGCTTCAAGCGCTTCGATGGCCTTCACCCGCTCGGTCGTCTTCGGGTGGCTCATCAGCCAGGCCGGCACAGCGCCCGCGCGTTGTTGCGTCAACTCTTCCAGCTTGGCAAAAAGCGATTTCTGCGGCTCGGTCCCGATGCCTGACTTCGTCAGCAAGGCCGAGGCGTAGGCATCCGCCTCATACTCATCTGAACGGGACAAGCGCGCGGCGAGCAGGGTGGTCAGCGCGTTGGCGATCATGACACCGATCCCGGGCAGGAACCGCGACAGCACCATTGCAAGCGCCGTGCGCAGCGCATTCTGGCCCGAAAAATCAATCATCCGCCGCCGGGAATGCCCCAGCGCGACATGGCCCAGCTCATGCGCGATCACGCTGGCCATCTCCTCGGGCGTGACCTCCCCTTGCCGGTACTTGTTATAGAAACCGCGGGTGATGAAGATCCGCCCGTCAGGGGCGGCAAGCCCGTTCACGGGATCAATTTCATAGATATGAACCTTGATCTTCGGCAAATCGAGCGCGTCGGCCATCCGGTCACACAGCCGTTTCAGCACCGGATCGGCCAGCTCGGTCGACCGAGCATCAAGCTCTTTCGCGGTCCGCCAGGCCGAGAAGCGGTACATCGCGATGGCATAGAGGATCGCCAGAAGGATGGGCGTAAACTTCAACATATGCGGGATATGGGGGCAGGGACGGCGAAAATCAAAGACCGGCGCTACCGCCCCAGCGTCTTCATGCCCCGCTCGATCCCTTCCAGCGTCATCGGCACCATGCGGTCCGGCCCGAACACCTCTTGAATCATCCCGATCGACTGGGTGTAGCGCCAATAGCCCTCGGGCACCGGGTTGATCCACAGGTTCTCGGGCCACTGGTCCCGCGCACGTTCCAGCCAGACTCGTCCCGCTTCGCGGTTCCAGTGTTCATTCGCGCCACCTGGCATCGCGATCTCATAGGGGCTCATCGACGCGTCGCCAACGAAGATGCACTTGTAGTCCGGCCCATAGGTGTTGAGCACCTCGAAGGTCGGCGTCTGCTCGGTCCAGCGGCGGCGATTGTCGCGCCAGACGCCTTCGTACAGGCAATTGTGAAAGTAGTAGTATTCGAGGTGCTTGAACTCGGTTCGCGCGGCCGAAAACAGTTCCTCGACCACTTTCACATGCGGGTCCATCGAGCCGCCGGCGTCCAGAAACAGGATCACTTTCACCGCATTGCGCCGTTCGGGCCGGGTTTTCACATCGAGGTAACCATGTTCCGCCGTGGCGCGGATCGTTCCATCAAGGTCAAGCTCGTCATGCGCCCCATCGCGGGCCCAGCGGCGCAGGCGTTTCATCGCGACCTTGATGTTGCGCGTGCCAAGCTCGACGTTGTCGTCGAGATTGCGGAACTCGCGCTTGTCCCACACTTTGACTGCGCGCTGGTGGCGGCTTTCCTCTTGCCCGATGCGCACGCCTTCGGGGTTATAGCCATAGGCGCCGAAGGGCGAGGTGCCCGCGGTGCCAATCCATTTCGACCCACCCTGGTGGCGCCCGGCCTGTTCCTTCAGACGCTCGCGCAGCGTTTCCATCAGCTTGTCGAAACCACCGAGTGCTTCAATCTCGGCCTTTTCTGCATCGCTCAGATGCTTTTCGGCCATCTTGGTCAGCCAGTCGCCGGGAATATCGACCGCTTCAAGCACCTGGTCGAGCGTGATCGCCTCTAGCCCCTCGAACGCCTGCGCGAAAGCCATGTCGAACCGGTCGAGGTGGCGTTCATCCTTTACCATCGCCGTGCGGGCGAGGTAGTAGAACCCGTCTACATCATAGGTGACCAAACCGGCCGCCATGCCGTCCAGAAAGCTAAGGTACTCGCGCAGCGAGACGGGCACCTTGTGGGTGCGCAACTGTTCAAAGAACGGCAGAAACACGTTTCGGCCTTTCGATGATGGAACCAAATGCGTGGCGCCGGGGCTTTACGCAACTCCCGACGCGGGTGCCGCGCGGGTTCATCAGCCCATCCGCTGCAGAAAGATCGTCACGAACAGACCCAGCAGTCCAAACGCGATGGCAAAGCCCGCCGCATATTGGGCCATGTCGAGCCGCGTGCCCTCGCGCGCTTTGGCGAGGTAGGCGCCCCAGGCGGCGCCGCTGAGTGCACCTGCGATGACGATCAAAACCGACGCTCCTGTCGTGACCGGGGGCTGAGCGCCGCGATCTCGGCAGCGCGCGCGCGCACCTCACGCTCGGACCCGAACCCATATCGGGCCCAACCAAGACTGTCGGTTCGCACTTCCTTGGCCTCTGCCGCACGCCCCTGCAGCTCAAGCGCCTCGGCCTTGATCAGCATTAGCGTCGACAACAGGTCGGCCTTTTCGGCCCGCGCAACAGCAGGCAGGTTGCGGTTCACGATGTCGAGCGCGACCTCGGCGTCGCCAGCCGTCAGTGCAAAAGCGGCAAGCTGTGTTGCGACATGCGCCTCTTGCAGATCGCTGCGCGCGTCTGAGGCATAAAGGCTCGCCGCCCGGATAAAGGCGGACATGGCCAGCTGGGGCTCGGACCCAATGGTCAGACGCCCAAAAGCGTAAAGGCTGTAGCCCAGCCGATTGTCTTCCCACCCTTGCGTCAGCGCATAGTCGACAGCCTGCCGGGCCGCTTCCTGGCGGCGGCTCTGACCGCTGCGGGGGTCAAGCGCGGCTTCCATCGTTGTGACCCAGGCGCGCGGCGTGTCGGCCTGCGCGGGTTCGTTGCTGCGCCGACCCTCGGGGTTGAGGCGCGCCAGGATCGCGGGCAGGCGCGCGGCCACCTCTTCCCGGCTCATGCCGGATTGCAGTTCGGGCGCGTAGGTGGTGCGCAGGACCAGCATGTCGAAACCGGTCAGTACGGTGTGGAAATTGTCGTCGTTAAACACACTGTCGGACAGCCGATACAGATCGTTGAGCGGCCCGATGGCCTGCGCCAGTTCTTCGTGCAGGCAATCGCGCACTTCCTGCGGGGGCACGTCGCCGGGCAGAAAGATCGCCATGTGTTCGCGCGTCTCAAGCGTGGTCCAGTCAAGCTTTTCGCTGCGCCGGTTGCGCCGGAACTCGGTCCACGAGGTCACGCGCGGGGCGACAAAACACGCCGCTTGCGGGACCGAGCGTTGCAATTCGCGGCGGGTCACAACCTCGATCACGATAGATGCCTCAGCCTCGGGGCCGACGCGGCTGATGTCGATCCCCGCTTCGCTGCGCAGCCGGGCAATCAACCGGTCAAGATCGGGGGACAGGCTTGCGGGCTGGCGGCCCTTGACCGCGACGGTGATGGGCCCTTCGAAGCGGGTCAGCACGGGCAGGCGGCGTCCGCTTTCCAGCGCAAAGGTCAGATCGAGGTAATCGGCGGCAATGGATTCGTTCGAGCGTGCGGGCGCACGGACGTCCGGGGTTCCGAACGTCTTCATCGGTGGCAGCTCAAGCCCCGCGCGCCGTTCGGCCACGTCCGGCGAAAGCGTCTGCGCGCAGCCGGCCAATGCCAAGGCTGCAACGATAAGGGCAAAGGAACGGATCACAAAGCGCGCTCGTATTTGATGAAAGGCGTTAGTCGGCCTATCCGATCATATAGGCTTCGCGCCTGCGTATTAAAATGTTGTGTCGTCCAATAGACCGAGGGTGTGCCATTTGCGTCGGCGGCGGCATAGACGGCCTCGATCAGGGCCCGCCCGACCCCCTGTCCCCTGACGGCGGCATCGGCATAGAGGTCTTGCAGATAGCAGGTGTCTTCCAGCTTCCAGCCGTGGCGATGAAACACGTAATGGGCCAGCCCAACCAGGCGCCCGTCGCGCTCGGCCACCAGCGCGGAGTAGTCGCCAGGATCCGTGCCGAGAAGGCGCTCGAAATAGGCGCTGTAGATCTCGTCCGAGACATCTGTCTCGTAGAACGCGAGATAGGCCCGCCAAAGGCGCCGCCAGTCGGCTTCGTCACTTGTGGCGAGCGGGCGTACCGTGACCGCCATATCGGTTTACCGCTGTCCGCGGGCCATGAAGGCCAGGCGTTCGAACAGATGCACGTCCTGTTCGTTCTTCAACAGGGCGCCGTGCAGGCGGGGCAGGGCAGACGTCCCGTCGCTGCGCAGGTCCTCTGCGCTCAACTCCTCGGCCAGAAGCAGCTTGAGCCAGTCGAGCACCTCAGACGTGGAGGGCTTTTTCTTTAACCCCTGCTGATCGCGCAGGTCGTAGAACTGCGTCAACGCGGTCGTCAAAAGCGCGTCCTTGATGCCGGGGTGATGGACCTCGACGATCTTTTTCATCGTCTCCATGTCCGGAAACCGGATGTAGTGGAAAAAGCACCGCCGCAGGAACGCATCCGGCAGTTCCTTTTCATTGTTCGAGGTGATGATCACGATCGGCCGGTTCTGCGCGCGGATCGTCTCGCCCGTTTCGTAGACAAAGAACTCCATCCGGTCGAGTTCCTGCAAAAGGTCGTTGGGAAACTCGATGTCCGCCTTGTCGATCTCATCAATCAGCAGCACCACCTTTTCGGGCGCTTCAAAGGCTTCCCACAGCTTGCCCTTGCGGATGTAGTTTTTGACATCATGCACCCGCTCATCGCCCAATTGGCTGTCGCGCAGGCGGCTGACGGCATCGTATTCGTAAAGGCCCTGTTGCGCGCGCGTGGTGGATTTCACGTGCCATTCGATCAGCGTCAGCCCCAACGATTCTGCCACCTGGCGGGCCAGCTCGGTCTTGCCGGTTCCCGGTTCGCCTTTCACCAATAGCGGGCGCTCAAGCGTGACTGTCGCGTTCACCGCCACAGTCAGATCGTCTGTCGCCACATAGGCGTCGGTACCCGTGAATTTCATGAAGTTTCCAATGCTCTAAGGCGTAGCCTGCGCGCAAGGATAGCCCGCGCCCAAGGGCACATCAATAAGCCGAGATCACCTAGTGACAACCCTGCAGCCTTGCGGTATGTCCCCGCGAAAGGAGGCGCGAATGAGCGACTTAGGGTCTGACGCGACCGCCGCCAAAAAAAAGGGAACGGAAATGAAGGCTGAAGTTTTCTTGCCTGACGATTACCGACCGGCCGAAGACGAACCATTCATGAATGACCGCCAGCTCGAATGGTTCCGCCGCGAGCTTCTGCGCCAGAAGAACGATCTTCTGAGCGAAAGCAAAAACACCATCGCCGGACTTCAGGACGGCACCCGCAACATCCCCGACATCGCAGATCGCGCAAGCGAAGAGACGGACCGCGCGCTTGAGTTGCGCATTCGGGACCGTCAGCGCAAACTTGTCGCCAAGATTGATTCTGCCTTGCGCCGTATCGATGAAGGGGAATTCGGCTATTGCCAGGATACGGGCGAGCCAATTTCGCTGAAGCGTCTGGTGGCGCGTCCGACCACGACTCTGAGCCTTGAGGCTCAGGAACGCCACGAGCGCCGCGAAAAGGTGCATCGCGACGATTAGACGTCACAAGCTTTGGCGGCTGCGACGTCCGACCCTCCTTTGGGAGGAGGAGGGAGCGCCGGAACCGGTTGGTTCCGGCGCTTTTCGTTCAAATTCAGCGTACATCGCCATAATTCCGCCCTGTCTACGCGGAATATGCGCCTGTAGGTTGTGGTCATGACGCTAGCGAACCAAAGCATATCTGTTGCCGGCGCCGGCATTGCCGGTCTTGCCGCTGGCCGTGCGCTCGCCATGCGGGGCGCACAGGTGCGCATTTGCGAGCGCCGCGGTGATATTGGCGAGGTGGGCGCAGGCCTGCAGATCAGCCCCAATGGGGTCCGCGTGATGGATGCCCTGGGACTGGGGGACGCGCTGCGCGATGTCTCGATCCGGGCAGAGGCCGTGGTCTTGCGCGATGGGCATAGCGGGCGCGAAGTGCTGCATCTCGACCTCGCGGGTGTTCCTGGGGACTATCTTTTTGTCCATCGTGCCCGGCTGATCGAGGTTTTGGCGCGCGGTGCGTTTGACAGCGGCGTTGACTTTGCCATGGGCACCCCCCTGACGCCTGACGAGGCAGAGGGGTTCGTGGTGGCCGCCGATGGCTGGCGGTCGCGCTTTCGCGAAGAGCTTAATCCCGGCGAGACGCCGTTCTTTACCGGCCAGGTGGCATGGCGTGCCCTGATCCCCGACAGCGGCAGCGCGCCGGTGGCGGATGTGTTCATGGGCCCCGGCCGGCATCTGGTCAGCTATCCTTTGGCAAACGGGCTGCGCAACATCGTGGCCGTGGAAGAACGCGACGCCTGGGCGGATGCCGGATGGAACCACCGCGATGACCCGGCCACGGTGCGCAAGGCGTTTGCCGATTTCGGCGGCCCGGTGCCCGGCTGGTTGGCGCAACTGGACGAGGTCTATCTTTGGGGGCTGTTTCGGCACGAAGTTGCCGCGCGGTGGCATGCCTTTGAGACAGCGATCATCGGGGACGCGGCGCATCCGACGCTGCCGTTCTTGGCGCAGGGCGCGAACCTGGCGCTTGAGGATGCGTGGGTCTTGGCCGCGCAATTAGACGCGTTGCCGCAGCGAGAGGCGCTTGCCGCCTATCAGACGGCGCGGAAGGAGCGGGTGACGCGGGCAATCGAGGCCGCGAACGCCAACGCTCAGAACTATCACCTTGCCGGTCTGCCCCGCTTTTTGGGTCATGCCGGCCTGCGCGCGGTGAATGCGCTCTCACCGGACCTCGCCCGGCGGCGCTTTGACTGGCTCTATGGATACGACGCACCAAGCGTTTTTCCGTAGTGCTATAAGGGCGTTTGGCAAGGGATAAAATTCCGAGCTAAATACTCAACAATACCTTGACGGCGCTGGTCAGATATCCGAGTAGTCTGCTCGGGTTTTAATCCAATAGGGAACACTAGTGATGACCATGGACCGTATTCTTGGCACAACTCTGCTTGCGGCGATGTTCGCAGCACCCGTACCGGCCTTCGCCGAGGGTGAATTGAACCTCTACTCGTCGCGTCACTATGACACGGATGAGCGGCTCTATTCCGACTTCACCGACATGACCGGGATCACCATCAACCGTATCGAAGGCAACGCCGACGAACTGATCGCGCGAATGGAAGCCGAGGGCGCCAACAGCCCCGCCGATATCTTTCTGACCGTCGACACCGTTCGCCTGTCGCGCGCCAAGGATCTGGGCCTGCTTCAATCCGCTGAAAGCGATATTCTTGAGGCAAAAATCCCGGCCTACCTGCAGGACGCGGACAATCAGTGGTTCGGCTTCTCGCAGCGTTCGCGCATCCTGTTCTATGACAAGACCGACGTCGCGAACCCGCCGCAGACGTATCAGGATCTTGCCAAGCCGGAATACGCTGGCCAGGTCTGCATCCGCAGCTCGTCCAACGTCTACACCCAGAACATCGTGGCCGCGCTGATCGACCACCTCGGCAAGGACGCAGTTCAAGGCTGGGCCGAGGCGGTTGTTGGCAACTTTGCCCGCGCACCGCAGGGTGGTGACACCGACCAACTGCGCGGCATCGCGTCGGGTGAGTGCGACGTTGCGATGTCGAACACCTATTACTTCGCACGGGCCCTGCGCAAAGGCGATGATCAGATCTCGCCCGAACAACTTGAGAATATCGGCTGGGTCTTCCCGAACCAGAACGACATTGGCGCCCACATGAATATCTCGGGCGGTGGCATGGCGGCCAACGCGCCGAACAAAGACAACGCCATGAAGTTCCTTGAGTACCTCGCCTCCGAGCAGGCTCAGGAATACTTCTCGGCCGGTAACGACGAGTATCCGGCAGTTCCAGGTGTGGCTCTGTCCGAGTCGGTGGCGACGCTGGGCATCTTCCGGCCCGACACCATTGAGCTGTCAGAGATTGCAACGAACGTCGACGAAGCGGTTGAAGTGCTGAACTCGGTTGGTTGGGAGTAATCCCTTCCCACCACTCCCCGTGGTGGTCCTTAACCCCGGCGGAGACGCCGGGGTTTTTTTGTGCGCGCCGCCACTGCTCTTGCGCGGTTGGCCGCCGATGCCTAGCATAAGTGTAACCTGAAAATTGGAGGGCGAGATGCCGCCCGAGCGTCCCGAAGGTGCGGGCGCGTTCCCGAAACCGGTCGAGCGCGCAGCGCCGCTGAACCCTGATCCGGCTGCGTTGTATGCGGCGCTGGATCTGGGAACGAACAGCTGTCGCATGCTGATTGCCCAACCAAAGGGCAATCAGTTCCATGTCGTGGACAGTTTCTCGAAATCGGTGCAATTGGGTCAGGGTTTGGAAACAAGCGGGCGGTTGTCGCGCGGCTCGATGCAGCGGACGGTCCAAGCTTTAAGAATCTGCCAGAGTAAGCTGAAAAAGCACGAAGTTCGCCGGATGCGCCTGGTCGCGACCGAGGCGTGCCGGCGCGCCTCGAACGCGCAGCAGTTCATCAGCTATGTGCAGCGCGAGACCGGGCTTAAGCTTGAGATCATCGAACCCGAGGAAGAGGCACGGCTGGCTGTCATCTCGTGCGCGCCGCTTGTCTCCACCAAGACCGAGCAGCTGTTGGTCGTCGATATCGGCGGTGGCTCGACCGAGCTTGTGTGGATGGATCTCACCCGCGTGCCACGTCTCGAACGGCCCCGCGCGATCATGCGGCTGCACTCGGGCTTCAAAACAGACGATTCGCCGTTTCCAGCGGCCCGCGTGGTTGACTGGATCTCGGTTCCGCTGGGCGTTGCGACCTTGCGCGAGCAATTCGATGACGTCCGCGATGACGCCGCGCGGTTTGCGCTGATGAGCTGGTATTTCGAAGAGAACCTCGCGGATTTCTCGCCGTACGAGAACGAGCAGACGCGCGAACGGTTTCAGATCATCGGGACCTCAGGAACGATCACAACTGTCGCGGCCAGCCATCTGGGCCTCCGGCGCTACGACCGCAACAAGGTGGATGGTTTGCGGATGACATCGGATCAGATTGACACGGTGATCCGCGAGTATCTGACGCTTGGTCCCACCGGGCGGCGCAACGACCCCAGGATCGGGCGCGACCGGCAGGCGCTGATCATGTCCGGCGCTGCAATCCTGCAGGCGCTTTTGCGGATCTGGCCCACCGATCGTCTTTCCGTGGCCGATCGCGGCCTGCGCGAGGGGTTGCTTTACGCCCAGATGTCGGCAGACGGCGTGCTGGAGGACGGCCCGTACTGAGGCCGCCTTTGGGAGTTTTGGCATGACAAAGAAGACCAGCGGCCGCGGCCAGCGCGATCTGCGCGTCAAGGTAAAGTCCGCGCGCGGGCGCAAGCTGAGTTCCACCCGCTGGCTCGAACGGCAGCTCAATGATCCCTATGTCAAACGCGCCCGGGATGAAGGGTATCGCGGGCGCGCGGCGTTCAAGATCCTCGAACTTGATGACAAGTATCGCTTTCTCGTTCCCGGGGCGCGGGTTGTCGATCTGGGCTGTGCGCCGGGCGGCTGGTGCCAGGTGGCGGTCAAGCGCGTCAACGCGCTGGGCGAGAAACCGGGCAAATCGGTAGGCCGCGTAATTGGTTTGGACCTCCAAGAGGTCGAGCCAATCCCGGGCGCCGAGATACACGTGCTCGATTTTCTGGAGGACGGCGCGGATGATCGCGTGAAGGCCTGGCTCGATGGCCCGGCGGATGTGGTGATGTCCGACATGGCCGCGGCCTCATCAGGGCACAAGCAGACCGACCACCTGCGCATTATCGCGCTGTGCGAGGCGGCGGCGGCGCTTGCCTTCGACGTGCTGGATACCGGCGGCACCTTCGTGGCCAAGGTTCTGGCTGGCGGGGCAGAGGGCGAGTTGCAGAAACTGCTCAAACAACGCTTTACCAAAGTGGCCAACGTCAAACCCCCGGCCAGCCGATCGGACAGCTCTGAAAAATTCGTCGTTGCAACGGGCTTTCGCGGCTAGGGCTCGGGCGTGAAGCCGCGCCCGGGCGCAGTGGTGCGCTGGCCCAGGCTGCGACAGACGAGGATCACCGGCAAAAGCCCCACGGCCACGATCACAAGGCTCGGCACCGCGGCGCCCGCCAACCGCTCATCCGAGGCGAGCCGGTGGGCCTGCACGGCCAGGGTGTCATAGTTGAACGGGCGCAGGATCATCGTCGCCGGCAGTTCCTTCATCACATCGACGAAGACAATCAGCCCCGCGGTCAGAACCGAGGGGCGCAGGATCGGCAGGTGCACGCGGCGCAGCATCGAAGCAGGCCCGTGGCCCAGTGTGCGCGCGACAGCGTCCATGTTGTTGTGAATGGTCGCCTGCCCACCGTCATAGGCGCCAAGCGCGGCGGCCATGAAGCGGACCATGTAGGCGATGATCAAAAGCCAGATCGACCCGGTGATCAACAGCCCCGTGCGGATCCCGAACGTCTCGCGCATGAAGGCGTCCAGCGCGTTGTCGAACGCGGCAAAGGGCACGATCAGCCCGACGGCGATCACACCGCCGGGCACGGCATAACCGATGCGGGCGATATTGGCGGCGGTGTTTGACAGCTTGCCGGGCACCAGCCGCTGGCCGAACCCGATCAGGATGGCGCCGAAGACCGTAAGGACAGCGGCAATCCCGGCCAGGGTGAGCGAGTTCTTGATGAACATGAGATAGCGCGGGGACAGAAGATCCTGTTCCGACCGGGTGGCCATCTCGGCCAGCACCACCACCGGGATCAGAAATCCGAACAGCACCGGCAACCCGCACAGCGCAATTGCGCCCCCAGCGCGCCAGCCGGTCAGGTCCGCCGGTGGCAGCTTTTCGAACCGGGCCCCGGCGGCGTGGTGGCGCGCCGCGCCGCGCTGGGTACGCTCGAGCATGGCAAGGCACAGCGCAAAGGCGAGCAGGGCCATCGCCAATTGGGCCGCCCCGGCGCGGTCGGCAAAGGCAAACCAGCTTTGGTAGATCCCCGTGGCAAAGGTCTGTACGCCGAAGTAGGACACAGTGCCGAAATCGGCGATGGTCTCCATCACGGCCAGCAGGGCCCCTGCGGCAATGGCGGGCCGGGCCATGGGCAGGCTTACCCGAAAGAATGCCGATGTCGCGCTTGCCCCCAGGGCGCGCGCGGCGAGATAGGCGGTTGCTGATTGCTGCAAAAACGCTGCCCGTGCCAGCAAGTAGACATAGGGGTAGAGCACAAGGATCAGCATCGCCGCCGCACCGCCGAGGCTGCGGACTTCCGGGAACCAATAGTCGCGCGGACCCCAGCCGGTGATGTCGCGCAACGTGCTTTGCACGATGCCCGGATGGTCAAGGATATCGGTATAGGCGTAGGCCAGCACATAGGCCGGGAAGGCCAGTGGCAGGGCCAGCACGACCTCGAAGATACGTACCCCCGGAAAGCGGGTCATCGTGACGAGCCAGGCCGCGCTGCTGCCGATTGCAATTGTTCCGATGGCGACCAGAACGACCAGCAGCAAGGTGGTGCGCGTGTAGCGCGGCAGGACCGTTTCGCTCAGATGTTGCAGCGTGTCAGTGCCGCCAAGCATAGCGGCAAGCACGACAGCCACCATGGGCAAAAGGCAGATGGCCGCGGCGATAAGCGCGCCTGCCCGCAAAAGGCCGGGGACAGCGCTGGTCCGTTGCGGGGTGCCGGATGCTGTTGCGTCAGCCACCGCTGGCGCTCAGTGCGGCCACGATGGGGCCGAAATCTGCGGCCTTAAGCGAGGCGCCGCCCACCAGCGCGCCATCGACATCGCCGACGGCAAAGATCTCTTCTGCGTTCGATGGTTTGACCGAACCGCCATAGAGCAGCCGCACCGCATCCGCCGTGTCCGCACCAAAGCGCGCGGCCAGCGTGCTGCGCATAAAGGCGTGGACCTCGCCGATCTGCTCGGGTGTTGGCGTCAGTCCGGTGCCAATGGCCCAAACGGGTTCATAGGCGACGACGAGGTTTGCGCTGGTGGCCGCATCGGGGATCGAACCGGCAAGCTGGTCGCCGACGATCTTCAGGGTCTCGCCCGCCTCGCGCTGAGCCAGCGTCTCGCCCACACAGACAATCGCCACTAGCCCGGCCTCCCAGGCCGCAAGCGTCTTTGCGTGGATCGTTTCATCGCTTTCGCCATGGTCGGCGCGCCGCTCGGAATGGCCCACAATGACATGGCCCGCGCCGGCATCGGCCAGCATCGCGGCCGCAATATCGCCGGTGTGTGCGCCTTTCGCAGCGCTGTGGCAGTCCTGGCCGCCGACCATCAGGGCGCTGCCAGTAGCCGCCTCGGCCATGCGGGCGACCAGTGTTGCGGGCGGACAGATCAGCATCTCGCAGGTCGGGGCAGGCTGGTCCGCGATCAGCGCCGTGACCTCGCCCAGCGCCTCTGCCGAGCCGTGCATCTTCCAATTGCCTGCTGCCAGTTTCCGCCGCATCTCAACCCCTCGCCAATGGCTCGCGGTGCGAGATTGCAGGCCTGCCCGGTCAGGTCAAGGGGAGGGGGTTACTTGGCCGCGTCGGCGGCCAGTTCGTCGACATCTTTGAACTTGATCGACTCGCCGCAGCCGCAGGCATCCACCACATTGGGATTGCGGAACTTGAAACCCGCTTCCAGCAGCGACACCTCGTAATCGATCTCGGTGCCGAACAGGAACATCTGCGCCATCGGGGCGATCATCACCCGCGCGCCATCCTGTTCCACCACCTCGTCAAGCGGATCGACCGTAGCGACGTAATCCATGGTGTATTCCATGCCCGCACAACCGCCCTTCTTGACGCCGATGCGCAGCCCCTCATGCCCGTCCTTGGACATCAGCTTTGCGATCTGCGCCGCGGCGCGCGGCGTGATGGAAACGGCTTGCTTGCCCGGAATTGCGAACATGGCTCAATCCTTGCGGTGGTTACGGCAAAATAGGGGCTCGGCGGCTCAATCTCAAGCGGCGTCGCGTTTTGACAGGTATTCGGCCAGCGCGTCCAGCGCGGCGCGCACCGCCGGTTCGTTGCGCCCGTCCTGGTGGCTGATGAGCCACTGGCCGCTTGTCAGCTCGTCGATATCGTCCGACAGGCGCATCAGACCGGACATCGTGTCCCCCATGAATGTTGGCAAAACAACCTTACCGATGCCCGCAAGCGCAAGGGCGCAGGCGATCTGCGGGCAATTCGCTTTGGTGGCGAACGCGTCACCGCAATGGTCTATCAGCCAGCGCATCGATGGTGTGATGGTCATGCCATGTGCGGGCCCGATCCAGCCGCTTACCTCCGGCCCGACGCCGTAGACGGCAAAATGCACCGTGCCGACACGCTGGCCCGCCAGCCAGGGCTGTGTCGGCCGCGCATTTCGGACGCCCACATCGATCTCGCGCCGGGCGATGTCCATCATTTCTTCGCAATGAACGAATTCGGGCAGCCAGTTCTGGCCGGGCGTCCAATAGGCCGCGACATTTTCGGCCAGATCGCGGGCAGTCCAGGTTCCCGCCGAGATGCGGACGCAGACTGGCCCGGCCGCCGCCTCGCGCCACAGGTTGATCTCAGTCGCGATGGCTTCCATCCGCTGGGTCCGGTCCCACAGGACGCGGCCATCGGCGGTCAGCGCATAGCCGTCCGCGCCGTGCAGAAAGAGCCGCCGCCCGACCTGCACCTCGAAGGCGCGCATCCGGCGGCTCAGCGTGGCCGCGCTGACCCCCAGCGCGTCAGCTGCGCGCTGCAGGCCCCCATATCGGGCGATTGCAGCGAAATAGGCATAGTCCGTCCAATCGGGATCCGTTTTCATTTTCGAAAGTCCGCCTTCGTCTTCGGTGGCTCCCGCCGGTGCGCGGGCATGCGTATCTTTTGGCCTAGATTGCAGGAGTTATTGCCATGATGCCGTTGCTACACCCGCTGGTCATCGATGAGACCCCGGAAACAGAATACCGTAAAGAGCAAAAGCTCTTTGCAAAAATGCAAGCCGACTTTCACGAACGTCGGGCGCGTAAATTGCGCGGGGCCTATCTCAGGCGATGGGTTTTGCGGGTGTTCCGGCGACGGTTGCGCCGGGTGGCACATCCCGCGTGACCACAGCGCCCGCACCAACCGTCGCATCGTCGCCCACGGTCACGCCGGGCAGGATCATCACGTTGCCGCCGATCCAGACATTGCGCCCGATTGTGACCGGCGCGCCATTCTCAAGCCCCAGATCGCGGATCGCCGGGTCGCGGGGGTGATCTGCGGCGATGATCTGGCTCATCGGGCCGATCTGGGTCATCGCGCCGATATGCACCGGGCAGATGTCGAGAATGGTGCAGCCGTAATTCAAGAACACCTCATCGCCGAGGTGAATGTTGTAGCCGTAGTCGACATAGAACGGGGCGCGCAAACCACATTGCGCGCCGTAGCTGCCCAGAAGCTGATCAAGGATGTCGGCGCGCTCGACATCCTCGCCCACGATGGTCGCATTGTACTGCCGCATCAGCTCTTGCGCGCGCCGTCGATCGGCCACCAACTCGGGGTCACCGGGGCGATAGAGCGCGCCCGAGATCATCTTTTCCTTCTCGGTCATGGGGCATCTTGTGCTGCACCTGCGTGCCGGGGCAAGCGTTGCCACAAAAAAAGGCCGAGCGCTAAGCTCGGCCAAGTCCAACAGGGAGGTAAACACGGAAACTCCGTGCTCGATACCGAGCTAATCCGGGAACGCCGCGCAATCAACCCACCGTTGTCAATTGGTCGCGCATGCCAGGTATGCGCATTTCGCATGCCTAGGGTGCGACATTTAGGCAAAGCTTCGGCTTAAGCCATCTCTTTGCGGATTTTTTTTCGGTGCGCGATGATTTCCTCGGTGACGAAATCGCGGAATGCGGCAATTCGTTTCGACTGCCGCAATTCCTCGGGATATGCCAAAAAAACAGGCACTTCTGCGGATTCAACCTCTGGTAGGACCCGCTCAAGGCGGGGGAAATCCTCGATCACATAATGTGGCAGGACCCCGATCCCCAGATTGCTCAGCACGCCCTGCAGGACGCCAAAATAGTTGTTCACCGTCAGCGTCGACGGAATTTCGTGGGTCAGCAGATGTTGCACAAGGGTCGCACCTGCGCTGACCTGAAAGGACGATGTATTCTGACAGATCAGCCGCGACCGACTCAGATCATGCAGGCTTTCGGGCCGCCCGACGGCATCCAGATACTCTGGCGACGCATACAGGCGCATCCGAACGCTCATCAATTTGCGGCGGATCAGGTCGGCCTGGCTGGGCTCTTTCATGCGGATTGCCACGTCGGCCTCGCGCATGGGCAGATCAAGCACGCGCTCTTCCAGCATGAGATCAATCTTCAGGTCCGGATAGCGCTCATAAAGCTTGGGCAGGCGCGGAACCAGCCAGAGTGAGCCAAAGCCGATGGTGGTGGTCACCCGCAGCTCACCAAAGACCTCTTCCTCGCTGTCGCGGATCCGCGCCTCGGCGGTATCCAGCCGGCGCGACATGGCCGAGGTCGCGTCAAACAGCAACTCGCCCTGTTCGGTGAGAATCAGTCCGCGCGCATGGCGGTGGAACAAGGTGGTGTTCAGGCTGTCTTCCAGTGCTCGGATCTGGCGCGAGACAGCCGATTGGCTCAGATGCAGGGTATCGCCCGCATGGGTCAGGCTGCCCGCATCCGCCACGGCGTGAAATATTCTGAGCTTGTCCCAATCCATCGCGGCAGAATCCAAAAGCGTCGTGGCCCAATCCGAAACACATGTAGCCGCTTGGCGCGGGACGTTGCAAACAGGTAGGTGACGCGGAATTCATTTTGTAGGTCAGGCAGTATGACCTATACTTGGGGCAGTCATCGAGTTCTGGAGGAGCGGTGTGACCCTGCGCGACGTCAGCCTGCACGATCGGTACGACCTGTCCAAAGAAACGGTTCTGATGAACGGGACTCAGGCGCTTGTGCGGCTGATGCTGATGCAACAGGCCAGGGATGCCGCCGCGGGGTTAAACACGGCCGGTTACGTCACCGGTTATCGAGGCTCGCCCCTCGGCGCCGTAGATATGCAGATGGCACGCGCGCACAAAGAGCTTGCGGCGGCCCAGGTGCGGTTTCAGCCCGGTCTGAATGAAGATCTGGCCGCCACGGCAGTCTGGGGCACCCAGCAGGCCGAAATTCGGGGCGAGGGCAAGTACGACGGCGTTTTCGGCCTGTGGTACGGCAAGGGCCCCGGCGTGGACCGCACAGGCGACGTTTTCCGACACGCCAATATGGCTGGATCGTCGCCCTATGGCGGGGTTCTGGTGGCGATGGGGGATGACCATACGGGCGAAAGCTCGACCACGTGCCACCAGTCCGATTGGGCGATGGTTGATGCCTATATCCCCGTGCTCTCACCGGCAGGTGTTCAGGAAATCCTCGATCTCGGGCTCTACGGCTATGCCATGTCGCGCTTTGCCGGGGTCTGGGCGGGGCTGAAGCTGATGAAAGACACGGTCGAGGTGACGAGCGTTGTCGATGGCCGAACCGACAGGATGCAGTTTGTCACGCCTGCCTTCGACATGCCGCCGGATGGGTTGAACATCCGGCTGAACGACCACTGGGTCGCGCAAGAAGCCCGGATGATCGATTCCAAGAGGTTTGCGGCAGAAGCCTTTGCGCACGCAAACAAAATCGACAAGCGCGTCTGGGGCAAACCGGGGGCGAAGATCGGGTTCGTGGCCGCGGGCAAGAACTGGCTCGATCTGGTACATGCCTTTGATCTCTTGGGTATCGACGGGGACGAGGCCGAGCGGCTGGGCCTGACCACCTATAAGGTCGCGCAAACCTTCCCCTTGGATATGACCGGCTTCACCGATTGGGCCAATGATCTCGATCTGATCGTCGTGGTCGAAGAAAAACGCAAGCTGATCGAAGTGCAGATCAAGGAAGCCATCTTTGATGATCGGCGCGGGCGGCGGGTCTATGGCTGGTACAAGGGCGGCGCGGGCCGCATGCACGAGGCCGAACTGTTTCCGACACGCATGGCGCTGGACCCCGTCATGATCGCCGAAAAGGTCGGCGACATCCTGATCGAAGAGGGGCGCGGGATCGAAGGCGTCAAGGCGGGACTGGCGCGGCTGGCCGAGGCGCGCAAGGCCGACAACGCCGAAGATATCGCGACGCGGGTGCCGTATTTCTGCTCAGGCTGTCCGCACAACACGTCGACCAAGCTGCCTGATGGCAGCCGCGCCTACGGCGGAATTGGATGCCATATCATGGCGTTGTGGATGGACCGTGATGTCAGCGGTTACACCCATATGGGCGGCGAAGGTGCGAACTGGATCGGCGAGGCGCCGTTTTCGACCACCGACCATGTGTTCCAGCAACTCGGCGACGGCACCTATAACCACTCCGGCATCCTTGCCATCCGCGCGGCTTTGGCCGCGGGCACGAACATCACCTACAAGATCCTCTACAATGACGCCGTCGCGATGACCGGCGGGCAGGCAAACGAAGGTGAGCTTGCCCCAGACCAGATCGTGCGCGAGTTGCAGGCGATGGGGGTCAAGGACATCGCGCTTGTCTATGACCCCAAGGAAGAGCCGGACCGGGCGCTGTTTCCAACGGGCCTGACCTGGCACGAACGCGACGACCTGCCCGTCGTGCAGAACAAATTCCGCGAGATCGAGGGCGTCTCGGCCATCGTCTATGTCCAAACCTGCGCCGCAGAAAAACGCCGGCGCCGCAAGCGCGGCGCCTTTCCCGACCCGGACCGGCGGATTTTCATCAACACCGATGTCTGCGAAGGCTGCGGCGATTGCGGGGTGCAGTCGAACTGCGTCTCGATCGTGCCGGTAGAGACCGAGCTTGGACGCAAACGCGCCATCGACCAATCGTCCTGTAACAAGGACTTCTCCTGCGTGAAGGGCTTTTGCCCGTCCTTTGTCAGCGTCGCAGGCGGCACACCGCGCAAGGCCGCGGCCACCGAGTTCGATCTGCCGGAGATGCCCGAGCCCGCGCTCGACCCGATCCAGGGGACCCACAACGTGGTGATCACCGGCGTTGGCGGGACCGGCGTTGTGACCATCGGGGCCTGCCTGTCGATGGCGGCACATCTGGATGGCAAGGCGGCGGGCATGATGGAGATGGCGGGCCTCGCGCAAAAGGGCGGGGCTGTGCACATCCACGTGCGTCTGGCCGAGCGGCCCGAGAACATCAGCGCGATTCGGGTGGCCACAGGCGAATGTGACGCCTTGATCGGGGGCGATCTTGTCGTCAGCGCGGGCGCCAAGACGCTGGGGCTGACGGCAACGGGGCGCACCGGCGCGGTGGTCAACAGCCACCAGATCGTCACGGGTGATTTTACGCGCAACACCGAGTTCACCATTCCCGGTGAACGCCTAGAGCTGTCGCTGGAGGCCCGGCTGCGGGACCGGTTGGCTCTGTTTGACGCCAGTGATCTGGCGAAGGCCACGCTGGGGGATACGATTTTTTCGAACACCATCCTGCTTGGGGCGGCATGGCAAAGGGGTCTGGTGCCGCTAAGCCGGGCCTCGATCCTACGGGCCATCGAACTCAACGGCGCGGCATCGGAGCGGAACCAGCGCGCATTTGAAATAGGCCGCTGGGCGGTTCTCTACCCCGAGGATGCGGCGCGTCGCGCGGAACCGGGGGTCGTGGCCCTGCCCAAATCGCTGGAAGACAAGATCACCTACCGGGCAAACCACCTTGAAAAGTATCAGGGAAAGCGGCTCGCCCGGCGGTACCGCAAGGCGGTCGAACGGATCACGGATCGCCCGCTGAAAGAGGCGGTTGCCAAGGGGTATCACAAACTTCTCGCCTACAAAGATGAGTATGAGGTTGCGCGGCTGCACCTGGAAACGCGTGCCAAGGTGGAAGAGAAGTTCGAGGGCGACCTGACGCTCACCTACCATCTCGCCCCCCCGATGCTCAGCCGCACCGGTCCGGACGGGCGCCCCAAGAAGCGCGACTTTGGGGCGGGCGTGGAGCGGATCTATCGGCTTCTCGCGCGGTTAAAGCGGCTGCGCGGCACGCTCTTTGATCCGTTTGGCTACACCGCGGAACGGCGGATGGAGCGGCGGTTGATCCGGCAGTATGAGGCCGATCTGAAAGAGATTGCGGCCCATGGCCCGAAAAACCCGGACGCTGCTATCGCGCTGGCCGAACTACCGCTGCAAATCCGCGGTTTCGGTCCGGTGAAAGAGGCGAACGCTAAGGCCGCGGCCGCGCGTCGGGAAGAGCTGCTTGCCGCCTTGCGAGCCGGTGCGAAGGCGTTCGATCAGGCGGCGGAATAACGATCAGGCTTGGTTCGGCTCAAACGTCCAGGTTGTGTAGTCGACAAAAAGAAGGAACTTGCGGCTGCGGTCTGCATCGAAGCCGGCGCGCCGCGCCGCATCCCGCATCGCAGCGACCACTTCGGTTTTTGACGGCGTCGTCAGATGCGGCATGAGCTTGATCTTGCGCCCATCCCGGGTGGTCACCAGCAGCTCCTTGAAGTTCTTCGCCCCGGAACCGGTGCGGATCGACTGAATGTCCGACCAGGGCAGCACGATCGGTTCCTCGAGACGGCGCGACACCACGTCGATATGGATCACAAGCCCGGCTTGAGAAATCTCCATCACCGGGGCGTCCACGGGCATCCGCAGCGTCCGAAGGTAAATCGGCCCGCCATAGAGGATAATGGCTGGTCCCGCGGCAAGGTATATCAGAAAGAACAAAAGGTTATCGGGCGATAGAGGCCAAAACACCTGGGGCAAGGCGGTCGGAAAGATCACGGTCACGATCCCGCCGAACACCAATGCGAGACCCGCGAAGACCAGGTAGAACGCCTTCTGGCCCCGTGTCCTCCGCACGATCAGGGGGATGTCGAAGTTTGTGTCTTTCACGCCATCGTTCCTTAATAATCAGTTGATTGCGCACCCGGCTGAACCAATATCCTAGCCGGACAGAGCGGCCACTTTGAGGCGCGGGCAGGGCGGAGATCAGCGTTTTTTGGCTGTGGTCGGTGCGGGCATATGACCCAGAGTTCAGTCCGAAAACGTCGCATTTCCGTCATGAGATGTGGCCAGAATCGTAGGATTAGGCTACGGCCAGACGTTAGAAGGCAGGGGAACGTACGCAAATGGGCGTGCAAAAACAGGTCGCACGGGAAATCAGCTATGCGCATTCCGCCCAGAGCAAGGGCGGGCGTGCACTGATCCGTGTGCTTGAAAACGTCACGGGCCGGATCAAGCTGATCAAGCGGGCGGACGGCTATGACCGCGAGGTCGCCGAAGGCCGGGATTTCTGGCAGGTCATGGTGGACCGGTACGGGCTGAGCCTCGACATCACCGCGGGCTCGCTGGCCAATATCCCCAGCGAAGGCCCCCTGATCCTAGTGGCCAACCACCCCTACGGCATTCTTGATGGCCTGATGATGGGCCATATCCTAAGCGAAGTGCGCGGCGATTTTCGCATCCTGGCCCACCGGGTTTTCCGCAAGGCCGAAGATCTCGATCGGGTCATTCTGCCGATCTCGTTTGACGACACGAAGGAAGCCACCAAGCTTAACATCGAGACCCGCAAAACCGCGCTGCGCTATCTGGCCGATGGCGGCGCGATTGGGATTTTTCCGGGTGGCACCGTGTCGACCGCGCCGAAGCCGTTCGGTCAGGCAATGGACCCGGGCTGGCGCGCCTTTACCGCGCGGATGATTGCAAAGTCCGGCGCAACGGTCGTGCCGGTGTTCTTTGAGGGGGCGAACTCGCGCTTGTTTCAGGTGGCCAGCCACCTTCACGCCACGCTACGCATGGCGCTGTTGATCACGGAATTCAAACGCCGGGTCGACGAACCGGTCAAGGTGGTGATCGGTGCACCGATCCCCCGCGAACAGATCGAGGAACATCGCGCGGATGCCCGCGCAATGATGGACTTCCTGCGCCAATCGACCTATGCGCTCTCGCCGAAACCTATCAAATCCCTTAGCTACGGGTTTGAGTTCGAAGAGCGATACAAGGTCTGAACCCATGGCAATTGGGATCTTTGATAGCGGCCTGGGCGGGCTGACCGTTCTGGATGCCGTCTCGCGGCGGTTGCCGGATGTGCCGTTTGTCTATCTTGGCGACAGTGCCCACGCGCCCTACGGCGTGCGCGATGCCGATGACGTCTACCAGCTGACGACCTCGGCCACTGAACGGCTGTGGGAGGCGGGGTGCGATCTGGTCATTCTGGCCTGCAATACCGCGAGTGCTGCCGCGCTGCGCCGAATGCAGGAAAGCTGGATCCCCGAGGATAAGCGCGTATTGGGGGTGTTTGTGCCGCTCATTGAGGCGCTGACCGAGCGTCAGTGGGGCGACAACAGCCCGCCGCGCGAAGTGGCGGTCAAGCATGTCGCGCTCTTTGCGACCCCTGCAACGGTGGCCAGCCGGGCGTTTCAACGCGAACTGGCGTTTCGCGCCATCGGCGTCGATGTCGAGGCACAATCCTGCGGTGGGGTGGTCGACGCGATCGAAGAAGGCGATGAGATCCTGGCCGAGGCGCTTGTGCGCAGCCACGTGGACGCGCTGAAGCGCAAGATGCCAAAGCCCGATGCCGCCGTTTTGGGGTGCACGCATTACCCGTTGATGGCCGATATCTTTCAGGATGCGTTGGGGTCCGACGTCAAAGTCTTCTCACAGGCCGATCTGGTGGCCGAAAGCCTCGCGGATTACCTGGAGCGGCATCCTGACATGACCGGATCGGGTGAGACGCCGATGTTTCTGACCACAGGCGATCCGGCGCGGGTCTCGACCAAGGCGACACAGTTCTTGCGACGAAAGATTGAGTTCTTCGCTGCGTGATTGCGCAGCATCCCAATTTTTCCTACATCGCAGCTGAACTGAGGAAGGGCCTGAAATGTCCCATAAAATCGCAATCTTGGGCGCAAGCGGCTACACCGGCGCCGAACTTGTCCGTCTGATCTCGACCCATCCGACGATGGAAATCACGGCGCTGGCCGCCGACCGGAAGGCCGGGATGGACATGGGCGAGGTGTTCCCGCACCTGCGCCACCTGTCGTTGCCCCCGCTCGTGAAGATCGACGAGATCGATTTCAACGCGATCGATCTTGTGTTCTGCGCTTTGCCGCATGCCACCAGCCAAGCGGTGATCAGTGAGCTGCCACGCACGGTGAAGATCGTCGATCTGTCGGCGGACTTTCGTTTGCGCGACCCCAAGGCCTATGAAAAATGGTACGGCAAGCCCCACGCGGCGCCCGACCTGCAGAAAGAAGCGGTGTACGGGCTGACCGAGTTCTATCGCGAAGACATCGAAACGGCGCGGCTCGTCGCGGGCACCGGGTGCAATGCGGCGACGGGGATCTATGCCGTTCTTCCGTTGCTGGAAGCCGGTGTGATTGACCCTGACGAGATTGTCATCGACCTCAAAACCGGAGTTTCGGGCGCGGGGCGGGCGCTGAAAGAGAACCTCATGCATGCGGAACTGTCCGAGGGCACGCACCCTTACGCGGCAGGCGGCACGCACCGGCACCTGGGCGAGTTTGATCAGGAGTTCAGCGCAGTTGCGGGCCGGCCCGTCGAAGTGCAGTTCACGCCCCACCTGATCCCGGCCAATCGCGGGATCCTGGGCACGGTCTATGTGCGGGGTGAGGCGGAGAAGGTGCATTCCGTCCTCCATCGCGCCTATGCCGACCAACCCTTTATCGTCACGCTGCCGATGCAATATGTCCCGTCGACCCGGCATATACGCGGCTCTAACTTTGCCCATATCGGCGTGGCGGCAGACCGGATTGCGGGGCGGACGATCGTGATGGTGGCGCTCGACAACCTGACCAAGGGCTCGTCCGGCCAGGCAATCCAGAACGCCAACCTGATGTTGGGAGAGGAAGAGACCGCAGGCCTGATGCTGGCGCCGGTGTTTCCATGAGGACGCGATGCGTGGATTGAAAGGACTGAAAAAACAGCGTCGAATTCAGGTGATCGCGGTGGCCGCGATTTCGCTGACGCTGTCGACGGTTCTGATCGGTTACGCCATGCGCGACGGCATCAACTTCTTCCGCAGCCCGACACAGGTGGTCGAGGATCCGCCGGGCGCGCGAGAGGTGTTTCGGATCGGTGGGCTGGTGGAAGAGGGTTCGCTTGTCCGGGGCCAGGGTGAGACGGTGACATTCAACGTGACCGACGGCGGTGCCTCTGTCGCGGTCGCCTATACCGGCGTTCTGCCGGATCTCTTTGGCGAGGGGGAAGGCATGGTTGGCACGGGGCGCCTGCAAGATGGCGTCTTTGTCGCGACCGAGATTCTTGCCCGCCACGATGAAACATACATGCCTGTCGAAGTGATCGACGCGCTCAAAGAGCAGGGGGTTTATGTCGACCCCGATGGGGAACCGAGCGGTTAGGTTTCCCGCCGTTAACCATTCTTAGGAAGATTTCGCCCCCGAACGCACCATCGGGGGCACCGGGCATTGCAAAGCGTCTCAGAGATTGCCGACGACATCCTTAGCCGTGAGGGCGGATACGTAAACGATCCCGACGATCCGGGGGGGCCTACAAACTTCGGGGTCACCCTGGGAACCCTGCGGGCCTATCGTGGCAACCCACGACTGGGCGCCCGTGACGTGCAAAAGCTGACCCGGGCCGAGGCGAAGGCCATCCTGATCGAACGACACTTTGGTCGGCCCCGATTGCGGCACCTGCCAGAATGCCTGCAGGCGACCGTTTTTGACATGCATGTCAATGCAGGCACCCAGGCGGTGCGCGTGTTGCAGCGTCTGGTGCAAGAGATGGGATCGCCAGAGATTCAGGTGGACGGGATCATCGGGCCAAAAACGCTCGCCGCTGTCCGCGAAGCCACGCGCGCCGCCCCGGACCATATCGTCGATGCCTACGGGATCGCCCGGCGAAACTACTACTACGCGCTGGCCGACCGGGCGCCATCGCTGCGCAAATTTGCGCGGCGGCGCGATGGCGGCAAAGGCGGCTGGATCGCGCGGGCCGAGGACTTCATTTCGGCGCGCTATCACCTGAGCGAGGCCGCGCATTGCGCGCGGGTGGCGGCATGGGCCTGATCGGGCGGGTGCTGACGCTGTTGTTCGGCGGCGGGAATGTGATCCGCGACACCGCCGAGGTGTTTGTCGAGAATGCAGAGGCCGGGGCGGTGCGCGACGCCGCACAGGCCCAGGCTGCGCTTGGCCAATTCGCGGCAGAATTCGCGGTGCCGCGCCAGGGTGTCTTTGATCGCGCGATGGATGGCATCAACCGGCTGCCACGCCCGATGATGGCGTTGGGCACGCTGGGTCTCTTCAGTGCGGCTATGATCGACCCGGTGTGGTTCGCCGCGCGGATGGAGGGGATCGCGCTCGTCCCCGAACCGCTGTGGTGGCTGCTAGGGGTGATCGTGTCCTTTTACTTCGGGGCCCGGCATCAGGCGAAAGGCTACGCGTATCAGCGCAATCTGGTCGAAAGCCTGGCCCGCACCCGGTCCGCGGCGCGCGCGCTGCAGGCGATGGAGGCCGAGGCGGGCACAGACGACAACCCCGCGCTGGAGGCCTGGCGGGCGAGACGATGAGTGATGCCGTCTTCAGCGTTCTCTCCGAGCATGGGCCCTGGGTCATCCTGGTCTTCTATCTGCTCTACCGCGATGTCGAAAAAGACCGCGCCACGCGCCTGCGGCTCGACATGAACACGGCCATCCTTGTGGAGCTCTCCACGATCATCCGCGAGCGGTTGCCGGCAATGGGGGGATGAGATGCGGGTTTTGGTTTGGATCGGGCGGTGTCTGCGCCGCACCGCCCTTGGGGGGCATCTGCGCGAAGCGCTGCGCCGCAATGACGAGGCCGCCGCCCAACTCGACGCCGCTGTGAAAGAGGTTCTGGGAAAATGAAACAGGCACTGGCCCTACTGACGCTGATCGCCATCGCCTTTGTCGGGATCGACCGCACGCTGGGCTACCACGTCGCCTACTCGATCGCCTTTGGCACGATCTCGATCATGGCGCTGATGATCTCGCTGACCTTTTTCTGGCTGTGGCGCCGCCGCGAAACACCGCTGGCGCTGGGCATGTCGTTCAGCTGGGCGGGCGCAGCAAGCGTTTTGGGGTGGTGGTGGCTGTTCCACGTGCTCCACGAACCCGACATCATGCGCGACAGTGCGTATCTCTTTGTTTTCCTGGCGCTCTACTTTGTGGGGGCCGTGCTGCACTTTACCGTTATGCAACGTTCGATGGGCGTGTCGACGGTGATTTTTGCCTTGCCGACCTTTGTCGCCATCGCCCTTGCGGCGCTCTTGTCATTGGCGGGTTAAACTCCGCGCGACATCGGCGCACAGGCGCTTGGCGGGGCAGGGCCCGCAGCCTACACTTCGCCTATGATCGTTGAGCTGGGACACTTCACGCTTTTGCTCGCCTTTGTCGTGGCGTGCCTGCAGATGGTCGTGCCGCTTGTGGGCGCGCACAAGGGCTGGCGCGGCTGGATGGCCACGGCCGAGCCTGCGGCGACGGTTCAGTTTCTGCTGCTCGCGTTTTCCTTTGCCGCGCTGACCTATGCCTTTGTCACGTCCGATTTCTCGTTGCGACTTGTCGTGCTCAACTCGCACACGCTGAAGCCGATGATCTACAAGATCACCGGCGTCTGGGGCAATCATGAGGGCTCGCTGCTTTTGTGGGTCGTGATCCTGGCGCTCTTCGGCGCGATGGCGGCCTGGTTCGGGGGCAACCTGCCGCCGCGGCTGCGGGCCCGCGTCATCGCGGTGCAGGGCGCCATTGGCGTGGCGTTTCTGGCCTTTTTGATCTTCACATCGAACCCGTTCCTGCGCCTTGAGATCCCGCCTTTCGACGGCCAGGATCTCAACCCGCTGCTGCAAGACCCGGGCCTCGCCTTCCATCCGCCGTTTCTCTACATCGGCTATGTCGGTCTCTCGATGTCCTTCTCTTTTGCCGTGGCGGCCCTGATCGAGGGGCGCGTCGATGCGGCTTGGGGCCGATGGGTGCGGCCCTGGACGCTACTGGCCTGGCTGAACCTGACCATCGGCATCGCGCTCGGTTCTTGGTGGGCGTACTACGAGCTGGGCTGGGGCGGCTTCTGGTTCTGGGACCCTGTCGAAAACGCCTCTTTCATGCCCTGGCTGCTGGCCGCCGCGCTTCTGCATTCCGCCATCGTGGTGGAAAAGCGCGAGGCACTGAAAAGCTGGACGATCCTTCTGGCGATCCTCGCCTTTGGGTTTTCGCTCATCGGTGCGTTTATCGTGCGCTCGGGCGTTCTGACCTCGGTTCACGCCTTTGCCAATGATCCCGAGCGGGGGGTCTACCTTCTGGCGATCACGGCGATCTTTATGGGGGGCGCGCTGACGCTCTTTGCCGCCCGGGCCGGCAGCCTGCAGGCCAAGGGCGTGTTCGGCGTCATCAGCCGCGAGGGGGCGCTGGTGACAAACAACGTGCTGTTGGCGGTCAGCTGTTTTGTGGTGTTCATCGGAACGATCTGGCCGCTGGTGGCCGAGATCTTCTTTGATCGCAAACTGTCCGTCGGCCCGCCGTTCTTCGATATGGCCTTTACGCCGTTCATGGTCGCGCTGGCGGCGATCCTGCCAATCGGCGCATTGATGCCCTGGAAACGTGGGAACCTGTCGCGCGCGATGCAGCCGCTGTGGGGCGTCCTCGCGCTCAGCCTGGCCGTGGGTGCGCTGGTTTGGACGCTGCAAACCGGGCGCACCATCCTGGCCCCGATCGGGGCGGTGCTGGCGGTCTGGCTGGTGCTCGGCGCGGCGGTGGATATCTGGGTGCGCACCGGGCGGGGCGATCTGCGTTCGAAGCTGCGGCGCATGCGGAACCTGCCGCGCGCGGATTGGGGCAAGGCAGTCGGGCATGCGGGCTTTGGCGTCACCATTTTCGGCGTGGCCGCGCTGACCGCCTGGCAGATCGAAGATATTCGCGTCGCCCAGATCGGGGATCGCTACACCGTTGGGAACTACCAGGTGCAGCTTGTCGATGTCCGTGATGTGGAGGGGCCGAACTACCTGTCAACCATGGCCTTCATCAACGTGATCGATAACGGGCGCCCGCTTGAGCAGTTGACGCCCGAGAAACGGGTGTACCCCGTGGCGGGCATGCCGACGACCGAGGCGGCGATCAACAACGGGTTCACCCGCGACGTCTATGTGGTGATCGGTGACCCTCAGGCCAATGGCGGCTGGGCCATCCGCACATTCATCAAGCCCTATGCCAACTGGATCTGGGCGGGTGCGATCATCATGGCGCTGGGCGGGATCCTGAGCCTGACGGACCGCCGCTTCCGCGTGGCGGCAGGCGCACGCAAGATGCCAGCCCCGAAAGGTGTGCCCGCGGAATGAGGCGGCTTGCGCTGATCCTGTGCCTGATCGCGGCCCCGGTTCTGGCGGTGCAGCCTGACGAGGTGCTGGACGACCCCGTGCTCGAGGATCGGGCGCGGGCCCTGTCCGAGGGGCTGCGCTGCCTCGTCTGTCGCAACGAGTCGATTGACGAATCCAACGCCGATCTGGCCCGCGATATGCGGCTTTTGGTGCGCGAGCGGCTGGTTGCGGGCGATAGCGATGAAGAGGTGATCGCGTTTCTTGTCGCCCGCTATGGCGAATACGTGCTGCTGACGCCCACGGCCACCGGCGCAAACCTTGTGCTCTGGCTCGCCGCGCCAGCGATGCTGCTCTTTGGCGGGGGCATCGCGGCGCTCTACCTGCGCGGCCGGGCCAAACCCAAACCGACGGGCGCGCTGAGCGACGACGAAAAAAAGCGGCTGGCCGAGCTTCTCGAAGACTGACGCAAGATCAGCCCTTTTCTAAACCAAACGGTTCACCTAAGACGGGTCCAAGACAGGGAGATCCGTTCCATGGACTATCAGACCATCCGCATGGAGGTGGCCGACGACATCGCCACCATCACGCTCAACCGCCCCGATGTCATGAATGCGCTCAACACGCAGATGCGGGCCGAGATCACCCATGCCGTCAAGACCGGCGGCACCGAAGCGCGGGTGGTCGTGATGACCGGGGAAGGGAGGGCATTCTGTTCCGGACAGGATCTGGGGGACCGCGCGACGGCGGCGGACCTCGACCTCGAGCGCACGCTCAGGGACGAATATGTGCCGATGCTGCAGGCGATCTTTGAGTGTCCTGTGCCGACGATTGCGGCGGTCAACGGCGCGGCGGCCGGGGCCGGGGCCAACCTTGCGCTTGCCGCGGACGTGGTGATCGCGACCGAGTCGGCGGCGTTTTTGCAGGCCTTTACGCGCATCGGTCTGATCCCCGACGCGGGCGGCACCTATTGGCTGCCCCGCCAGATGGGCTTTGCCAAGGCCATGGGCGCGGCCCTGTTCGCCGAGAAGATCACAGCCCAGCAGGCCAGCGATTGGGGCATGATCTGGGAAGCCGTGCCGGATGACAGCTTTGCCGCCCATTGGCGGGGACGCGCAGCGCATCTCGCCAAGGGGCCGACCGTGGCCTATGCGGGCGTGAAAGAGGCTCTGCGGGCGAGCTATAACAACGATATCGACACCCAGCTCGCGCTTGAGGCGCATATTCAGGGCGGCTGCGGCAAGACGCGCGACTTCAAAGAGGGCGTGATCGCCTTCATGGAAAAGCGTCCCGCGCGCTATGAGGGACGCTGAGTGGGGCGTTGCCGGGCTGCCATGGCGGCCTTGAAAAGACTGCACCGCTTATTTGGATCGCGAGCGGGTTGAATTAACCTGCCCGCAACAAACAAAGTGCAGGCCCATTTTATGACCGATGGAACCGTGGCGGCGCCCACGCGCATGCGTGGCTACGCTGTTGCTTTTGGATTGATTGCGCTGACCGCCGCGCTTGCGGCGCTGCATCTTTTCGCGCTCGGCGGTCAGCCCGCCTTTCGGCTGGACGATGCCTATATCGTGCTGAACAACGCCGCGGCGCTGCTGGAAACGGATCAGGCCTTTCCCGATGCCCCGCCGCTCTTGGGGTCGACAAGTTTGGCGCACACCTTTCTCGTTGCCGGGCTGTCGTTTCTGATGCCACCCGAAACCGCGCTGCTATTTTTGGGCTGGGCGGGTCTTTTGTTGTTCAGCCTCGGCGTCGCCCGATTTGCAGGCCACGAAGGTGCGCCCGATTGGCTGCAACTGCTGTTCGGACTAGTCGCGCTCTTATGCGGTGATCTCTTCCGCGTGCACCTGAACGGGCTGGAGACCAGTCTCGTCTTGGCGGCGATCATCTGGACGGTGATTGGCACGACCGAGCGTTGGCCGCCCGTGCCCTTTGGCGCGTTCCTGGGCGTGCTCCCATTCCTGCGCCCGGAACTGGCGGTGTTGGGGGCGCTTTGTTTTGGTCTTTGGGCCATTGGGCAGCAGGCATGGCACGGCCGGGTGGTTGGCTGCGCGGTGGCAGCCGGTGTGTCGCTGACCCTTCTGGGCGCTCAGATCTACCTTTCGGGGAGCGCGCTTCCCGCGACCGGGGCGGCCAAAACAATCTTCTTCAGCGGCGCGCCCGGTATGGCCCAAGCGTGGTTCGACGCGCTTGTCCAACAGTCGGCCGGGTTCTTTCTGGTCGTCTCAGGGGTGCTGAGCCTTGCCATCCTTGTCCCGCGCCCCGCACGCCCAATCTCTGTGCTCGCAACTCTGTTTGCGCTGTTGGTCGTGGTGATCTTGCTCTTGGATTTCCCGTCGTTCATGGGCCAGAACCACTACCGCTATCTCTACATCTTCTTTCCCGTGGCCTTGATCAACGCAGCCGTCTGGGTCGGTGCGAGCGCGCGGGCGCGATTGCTTGTCACTCTCTTGCTCGTAGGGGCGTTGGCGCAATCGGTTTGGACGCTTGGCCGGGATTGGACCTCGCGTGCCGAAGAGGTCGTGGGGAAGTACCAAGAGCTTTCCGCCAAAGCCGCGTGGGTGCACGCGCGCACGGCGCCCGAGGCGGTCGTGATGGTCCATGACATCGGCTACATGTCCTATGCCACGGACCGATCTCTGTTCGACGTTGTCGGCCTGCGCTCATCCCGGGCGGTTGCGGTGAACGCGTCGGTGTCGGACCTGCCCTGGCTTGAGCGGCGCGGGCAGGCATTTGACCGCTTCGCACGCGAAACCGGGGCCTGTTATTTCATTGTGACCGAGGGTTGGAACCGGTGGCTGGGGCTAACGCGGGCGTTTGAGGCCCAAGGCTGGCGGCTGATCGCACACCCGGGCGGTCACCCGCCCGGGCATGAAGCCTATCTGATAGATCGCCCGGGTTGCGGGTTCCGCTAGCGGGCGGATGTCTTAACGATTCTCGACGTCCACGTACTCGCGGGCCGACTCGCCGACATAGAGCTGGCGGGGGCGGCCGATCTTGAGCTGTGGGTCGGCGATCATCTCTTTCCATTGCGAGATCCAGCCCACGGTGCGCGCCAGCGCGAAGATCGGCGTGAACATCGAGGTCGGGAAGCCCATCGCATCAAGGATGATGCCCGAATAGAAGTCGACATTCGGGTAGAGCTTCTTTTCCTTGAAATAGGGGTCTTCCAGCGCGATCCGCTCAAGTTCCTTGGCGACCTGCAGCGTGGGGTTGTTCTCAACGCCCAGAAGGTCAAGCACCTCGTCAGCCGACTGCTTCATCACCTTCGCGCGGGGGTCGAAATTCTTGTACACGCGGTGGCCAAAGCCCATCAGGCGGAAGGGATCGTCCTTGTCCTTGGCGCGTTCGATGAACTCGGGGATGCGGTTGGGCGAGCCGATCTCACGCAGCATCTCAAGGCAGGCCTGGTTGGCGCCGCCATGGGCCGGGCCCCAGAGGCAGGCAATGCCCGCCGCGATGCAGGCAAAGGGATTGGCGCCCGATGACGAGGCCAGCCGCACCGTCGAGGTCGAGGCATTTTGTTCGTGGTCGGCATGCAGCGTAAAGATCCGGTCCATGGCACGGCTGAGGATCGGATTCACCTCATAGTCTTCGGCCGGCACCGCAAAGCACATGCGCAGGAAGTTCGACGCGTAGTCCAGATCGTTGCGCGGGTACACGAAGGGCTGGCCGATCGAATACTTGTAGGCCCAGGCCGCAATCGTCGGCATCTTGGCAACCAGCCTGATCGACGCCACTTCGCGTTGCCAGGGATCGTGAATGTCTGTGCTGTCGGGATAGAAGGCCGACATGGCCCCGACCACGCCAACCATGATCGCCATTGGATGCGCATCGCGGCGGAACCCACGGAAAAAGTTCTGCATCTGCTCATGCAGCATCGTGTGCATCGTGACGCGGCTCTCGAAGTCCTCAAGCTGCTCGGCCGAGGGCAGATCGCCGTAAAGCAAGAGGTAGCAAACCTCCAGGTAATGCGATTTTTCGGCCAGCTGATCGATCGGATAGCCGCGATGCAGAAGCTCGCCCTTGTCGCCGTCGATATAGGTGATCGTGG
>JBCCWO010000010.1:0-134141 GCA_039193455.1 Pseudomonadota bacterium | reverse complement strand
TGGCGAAGATCTTTCCTGCACCGCAGCATCCACGACAGGCCTGACCAGAAAGGCGCGCTCGTGCCGTTCAGCGCTCCACTTTCTGCACTCGCATCACGTTGTTTTTCCACAGAATCGGCGGTAAGCCGACCTTCGCTGCGCTCGCGAGCACCCCCAAGCGGGCTGGAGTGCCGTCGGAAGTTCGGTTGGCGGACAAAGTGTGAATTCGGAGCAGCAGGGCCAATATCGGCTCTTGCAGATCTCAAGCCATCAACTTGTCCTCCGACTTTGGCTCGGAAGTGCCGAGAGACCCGCCCCAATAATCACTAGAATGCCAATCAATCCCAAGGTGTTCGGCAACTCCGCAAAGAATAAACCGCCCCAGATCAAGCTGAACACTAGATAGCTATAGTCGAACGCTGCGACTGTATTGGGTGGCCCGAGTTGGTAGGCAACCGTTGCTCCAACACTACCGATCAAGATAAGCACCGCGAGCGCCACGAGTGTGCCCAGCAGCCGCAAGTCCACAGTTTGCCATGGGCCGAGAATAAATGATCCCTCTTGTCCCGCGAAGACGCAAAGGGCAGCCCCACTGACGATGAAGGCAGCATTCAGTACAAGCGCCAAACTGAATGGATCATCGTCGCGGCACTTGACCGAAGTGAGCGCCATGGCACAGGCATAAAGTGCTGCAGCGAGAATTGGCATGAGCGTTCCGAGGGCAAGACCCGACGTGTCAGGTTGGATAATGAGCAGTACACCAATGAAGCCTGCCACGATGGCGAAAATTACTCGCCGCGCAGGCCACTGAGTCCGACCGTGCGCTGCGTGATGCAATAGTCCGCGTTTCTCTCGAAGCAGGGATTGCGACGAGGCTCCCAATTCGCGACCTAGTTGCTCATCAATTGGATGAAGAGGCTTCCTCAGCAAATACAGCCGGCAGCTGCGCTGCAGCGGACTGAGTTGCGAGAATGCGTCGTCTATATCTTGCTGGCATTTCGGGTCATGTCCATCGACCCGCGACCATCACTGAACTGAGGTTACGTCCAAGCCGGAATGCATCCTGAACCCAGAGCGCTAGTGTGACGCCGGCGTTTCCCGGCCATCGATGAGGGCTTCCTCTTCCGGTTTTTCTGGCGCTCGCCAGTTCATCTTTGGAGTTCTTTGTTAGTCTGGATTGAGCGCTATGACCGTTTCGTTGCAGGGCCCCCGGTCACTCGGAGACTAGAGCCGTTTCGCCGGCCTGACCTCCACACACGTGTTAGCATGTTGCTTCGAGAGGGCGTGGATTTCGTCGATCATTAAGCCTGGGCCATGTGTGCGCACATGAGCGATAGCGTCAACAAGTTCCTGGCCTTGTCGAGATGAGAGTAGCTCCGATACCGGCGAGTTTTTTCCGGGCCGACAGTGATGAACCGGCGCTGTTACCACGACTTGAGCTACAAGGTACGAAGGGGCGACTTCGAAGACCTCGGCAAGCTGCAGCAACCTTGAAACTGAGACTTTGTTTGTACCGGCCTCGTATCTCTTGATTTGTGCCGCCGTTGCGCCAATGGCATCCGCAAGCTGACCAATGCTCAATTCGCATCTTCTTCGGTTTCGAGCGATGACTTCTCCCATGGCGACATCAATCGCATGAGCGCCGTCAAGTTGCATCTAGCTCTCTCCAATCAGCTCTCTGGGCAGCAAGCAGTGAATGCTTAGGGCGTCGGAGTGACCGACATTGCGCTGCGGTGTGGAGACTATGCGATTTGTGGTGGCAGTGAAGTGTCAAGTTACGGCTGGAACCATAAGGGTAACAAAGTTGTTTGACAGGGCGCAAATTGTGAAAATTTGTTTGGCGTGCGCTCAACTTTAGGTAATATTGTTGTCAAGCCATGTTAGGTGAGGCGCGAATTACTCTAGCCACGCGCATCTGCGTGGAGAAGCTGGAGCCTAGACTGGGTGCGTTAGGTGCAGGCGCGTGCGTTTTGGTTGAAGGTGATCTGAAGCGTAGCTGGGCGTGCTGGGCTCAGTACGATTGATTTATGGAATTTGGGGTCACGTTTTTGGGGCGGGCATGAGCGACCGAGACAACCACGGAGACGATCAAGTTGATCTGTGTTTGGCTTTGAGAGACCTTGAGGAGCCGTACCTTCGGTTTGTGCGTAGTATCGCCGAAGAGGCCAAAACACCCGAGGGCAGCCAATCAATTGCCTTGCTGATGGCGGTTAAGCATGACCACCGGCTCTCGAGCCTAGTAGAAATTGCCATGACTGTGCCTAGCGACGACCTCGACCAGCTACTCTTTGCTGCAGAGGATTTCTACCGGCAGTTCAAATTGAGTTGTGGGTAAACGACGTTCCGAGCAGGTATTCCGATACACTCATCTTGGCCAGAGTGGCCTTCTTGTTGAGTAGTGGTCTTTTCTCGGTTTGGGAAGACTAGCCAGGGGTGTGATTTGATTCGGGTTCCGACAACGCTTCACGACCGCTAGCTGAAAAAACCTTTTGGTGGCAGAAACAAAACTAGGCGCAAAACCAAGCGTTCGAAATATTCGCAAAGGCTTCGCTCGGCGCACGTAATCGGGGATTTTTGACGTAACGTAGCGTTTGGCATCAAGGTATCGTTAGCGCTATCGGCCAGTTAGGCCCGCCGATGTTTTAGTGGCGCGCTAACCCCAACAAGCGGATACTCCAATGCCTAGAAACGCACCGCCGTGCTGCGGCAGCGATGATTGTGTCGCCTTTATTCAGAGCCGGATGAACTTGCAGATGAACCTCGCAGAGGCATTTTGGGATGAAATAAGCCTACTTGGCGATCCGGGTGTAATTCAGGCATTTCTGGCGTGGCGGCGCGAACCTCGGATTTCAAGCATTGTCGACCTCGCCATGTGCATCGCTTCTGATGATCTTGATCAGCTCTTGCTCGCCGCAGAAGACTATTACCTAAACGTCGTGACGCAAGCGCCGACACAAAGCTGAAGCGCCCATTGCGAAGCAGTACCTAACCAAAGCCCAAGAAGGTCACCGACCCCGAAAGGTCGGTGGGCTCTAGGCCAAAGTAGAAGGGAACTCAATACTCACGATGGCGAAGCTAACCAGGGCATCATCAGGTGCAAGCTCATTTGTCGTGGCCTGTGGACAGTCCGCACGGTCTTCCACAGCTAGTTCTGAAAGGCCTGGTTATTGGGCGGTCTGTGCTTGTTGATGCGGCATCTAGCATTATGAGCGTTGCTGCGATTTGGTTCTGACGTCCGCGATAGCGAGCAGGGTTGCATCACTTTCACCCACACAACAGGCAGAACACTTAACCAAGCGGAAGGAGCTCTGCGGGCTTCTGAATAGTGGGAAAAGCTTTCCCACTAAAGGCCGACCAAAAGAATGTGCTTCAGAGAGAGCATAGGCTGTTGCGGTAAGCATCTTCGGCGCAAAGCGGCTTGGTATTGTAGGGTCTGATGTGGTTCGGAATGCCACTTGGCTTGGACGCTGCAACCGTCGTTTGCTAGCGAAACACCTCACTTGCCTGATCTGATAGCCACGCGACCATCTTCCTATATGGAACTGGTCCATAGCTGATCCGTGCGACCCCGGCCTCGGCGAGTTTCGCGCTTTCCGGAGCGTCAGGCAGTGCGATTATGTTGACCGGCAGGGAAACCCGCTTGCACAGTTGGCCTATCAGGTCCAAATCGAGTAAACCGGGCGCAAAGAAGCCATCAGCGCCTGCCTCCGCGTAGGCTGTGGCGCGATCCACAGCTTCATCAATCATCTCTCGAGTGTGAGGCGAGCTGCTTACCCTTGCCTTCAGGAAGAGGTCGGTCCGCGCGTTTATGAAGGCCGGGACTTCTTTAGCACCGCAACCCTCGCGCATTGCGGCGATGCGTTTGGCTTGTGCGTTTATCGGGTGCAAGCCCTCTCCGCCAACGACTTGATCTTCGAAATTGAAGCCGACAACGCCAGTGTCCAAAGCTAGAGACGTATTTTCAGTAATTTTCTCCGGCTCAGGGCCATAGGCACCCTCGAAGTCCAGGGTGACAGGCTGCGACACAGCAGAGACTATCCGGCGGGCGTTCGCCAGCGCGAGGTCCATAGGGATGACTTCTCCATCTGTAAATCCATGGGCCATTGCGACTGGAGCGCTCCCGGTGGCGATGGCTTTGGCCCCCGCATCCGCGACAGCTTGCGCTGAACCCGGGTCCCAGATGTTGTACAGGATCACCGGTGCGCCTTTTACGTGCAGGCTGCGAAACAGCTTTGCTTGTTGGATCTGGTTCATTGTCATGTCCTTTCAGCAAGTCGGGCCCCGCACCATGCCTGTCTAGTTGCGATATGATCCAATATGCTCGTGTTGCCGTTCGCGGATGTAAACTGCTCGGCTGTGTCCGGATCGAGGCTAACGCGTTTCATGTTGTTGCCCTCGACCTGTGGTTCCTCCGGAATAGTACATTCGACTTCGGTGAAGTCTGGCAGTCTCGTAGCAACCGGGTCCCTAGCCAAATCCCCAAATGAAGACCCATTCTTCGCCCTTGTGGAACCGATACTCGACAGTTTCTACCGCAAGCGTGCCAGTGGTGGACCTTTCGGGTAGCGCTGCAAAGTCGGTTCCAACGCTTGGGAGAATTGGCAGTTCTGATCGCGGCCTGTTAACGCGTATCATAGTGTTACCCGCCGCGTGTTGCGTTGTGGTGCCATGGTGTAGGCCGTAATTTTCCCCGTGCAGCATTTATTGCAATTCGTGTAAGCAAAGCGACATCTGAGCGAGGTCGAGTTCACTGGATCAGGTCTAAGACGAAAGAATCCTGGGGATATCTGCTCGAGCGAACAGCTGCTATTGAGTTTCGGTGGTTCAGTGCGCTCTTAGCAAACTGGTTGCGCCACGACCTGCCGCGTACATTTGTTGCGGCGTTGCCTTTGCCCGGAGCAGCGCGGAAATCCCAACAACCGAGTTTACAAAGTGTGCAGCAAGGTCATCGAGATCAGCGTCGCTGCTGACATCACCATCCCTTTGGGCGTTTTCCAGAGCGTTGCGAAAACCGTTCGTAAGCCTATCGAGATAGGCATCGACATATTTGGCGCTTCCTGGGTCCAATGCTGCACGTTCAACGGCTGTGTTTGCCATCAGACAGCCAAGACCACGGAACTTCGTCTCACTCGCTGATGCATAGCCAAGGAAGGCATCACGGATGCTCTGTGCATTGGCGTCAGACGCTTCGATGGGCGCCAGCACGCGGGATAGGTTAGTCTCGCTGTAGCGATCAAGAGCGGCTTCGAACAATTCCTGTTTTGACCCGAACTCGGCGTACATGCTTTTTCGGTTCATTCCCAGTTCTTCAACGAGTTCAGCGGTACTTGTCGCCGAATAGCCTTGCCGCCGAAAAAGCTCGATGGCCCGGTCAAGAACCTCTTCGCGAATATACTTTTTTGGGCTGGGCATCGGTGTCCTCAAACTTTCTGTTGACTCAAAGGTAATCGTTCAGTTATCTCTGTCAAGGTAATCGAAAAGTTACCATACCAGAATTGACCGCCAAATCCCAAACTCGGAGCGAGATCATGGACACGAACGCAATCACAGTCGTCTACAAGTGGACAGCCAAGCCGGGGCAGCTTGCAGCGCTCAAAGGCATTTACGATGGCGTAACAGACGCTATGCAGGCGAATGAGCCCGGCGCTTTGGAAGTCCAAGTTTATGTGTCGGAAGATGAAAACGCACTTTATGTGCGCGATGTCTTCGCCGATGCGGGTGCACTGGGTTTTCACCTGAGCGAAACGGCAGGTCCCCACTTCCCGAGCCTTCTCGAAGTAGCAACACCGGGTGCCTTTCTCTTCTTCGGCAATGTCCCAACAGAAATGCAGCAGGCGGCCAAAGCCATGGGTCTCGCTGCCGAGCTCGCGGGCCACCGGGTTGGCTTCTATCGCTGACCGAAACGACGACCAAAACCAAAAGGAGAAACCAATGACTTTCGCAAATCTGAAAGCGACTGCCGCCGCCGCAATGTTCGCCGTGACGGGTGTGCCTGCACTGGCAGATAACGGCTCTGAAATCACGCTCACCTACATTTGGACAGCGCACGAAGGGCAAGAAGAACGGCTTGTCGCCACCTATGGCACCGTCGGCGAAATACTTGAAGCCAATGAGCCCGGCCTGATCGCCTATGAAATCGCGGTGTCAGAAACCGGCAATCAGATTGTCATCCATGAGGTGTTTGAAGACGGGGATGCTTTGGCCTTCCACTTGTCCGAGACTGCCGCCCAGTTCTTTCCTCAGCTCGTAGAGTTCGCAACGCCCGGTCCATTCATCTTTCGGGGTGATGTGCCGGAGGAGCTCAAGGCAGCATCCTATGGCATGAACATGGGTGCTATCTTCACTGGCGACTGGGGCGGGTTTGAACGCGAATAAATCTGAGTCTCAACTGAATAAGACTTAGGAGAGTAGCATTGTAAGGGTTGCTCTCCTTTGCTTTCGAGCGCCCAAGAAAACAGAAATTCTCTACGACGCAGCATTTTGTAGGTTTGGGCGCTCTGCGGACCTCCGATGCAGCGCAGCATTCTGACAGTTGAGCGTTTTGGAGTCCGTCACTCGCGGCCAAAGCAGACTTTGAACACCGTGCCCAAACGCTGCGATGCAGCTCGCCGCAGAACAGAAGCGTGGTGTCTCATCCAAATCAATGCCCAGATTGAAACGACAGAAACAACTTGGTGCACCGCTGACATAAAGCAGAAACGCTACGACGCTAGCATCTGAGCATCGAAACAAAACCCAGGAGGTGCTGGCATGCACTTGTTAGAAACTGATGCTCCGGAAATCGTTGGACCTTATTCTGCATGGCCTAGAAAGCAAACTGAGCGGCGAGTATCACACGATACGAAATGAAAAACTGAGTTCGGGCGCGCAGAGACTTCCGAGACGCGCCCGGAATACCACCACCCCTCAAGCGATTGGTAGATCCAGCACAAAACATGCGCCTTCGGTCACATCCCTGCGCAGCGAAATCGTACCACCATGCGAGGCAACGATACGGTTGCACAGGGCCAAACCAACACCAGTCCCCTTGCCCGCCGACTTTGTCGTGAACAACGGATCGAAAATCTTGTCGGCGATGTCATCGGGAACACCCGGACCATTGTCTTCAATCGTCAGCCGAAGATAATTCGGGTTCTCTGAAATGGCGGTTCCAACAAGGACTCTGTCGCCCACCCCCGTCTCGCCTATGGCTTGCGCGGCATTGATCAAGAGATTGGACAAGACCTGAACGATCTGCGTCTCGTCGACACGAAGAACCGGCAAGTCGTTCGCCACCTGGGACACAACATCAACATCGGTTCCCTGGGCATCGGCATGGTAGCTATCTATCGCCGTGTCGACCAGGATCGCGGGCGCGGCATCCGTCAAAACCATCGGGCGCTCGCGGGCCATCGCCAGAAAGCTCCGCACGATGCGCACGCAACGCTCTGCCGCGTCCGAGACTTTGTTCACCCGCCCGATCACCGTGTTGGGTAGGTTTTCTTCCTTGAGGATGAGCATGTTGCCAACAACGATCGAGAGTGGATTGTTCAATTCATGCGCCACGCCGGCAAGCAGTTCACCCAGTGCCGACATCTTTTCAGCCCGGAATGTCAGGTCTTTCTGACGCGCAAGTTCGCTTTGTAGCGCGATGTCGTCGGTCAGGTTGAGAATGCTGTACACAACGACATCCTCGCCGCGATAGTCGATGAGGCGGGCCGAGATCGAGGCCGGAAACGCCGCCCCGTCGCTTTTGCGGCCTGTCATCCGCATGTCGTCCACGCGCGAGTCGGGCAATAGCGCCGTGACAAAGTCCGCGCGGTCTTCTCGGTTCACAAAGTGGTCGTGGCTGTTCATGCCCTTGCCAAGAAGTTCAGTCGCGGCGGGCGAGCGATACAGAATTTGGCCGTCCCCAATGCGTGCCATGGTCAGGCTGGTCGGACAGGCTTCCAGCACCTTGGCCATCACTTGCTCGATCTCACGATCATCTTCATCCGAAGGCCAGCCTACGGTCAGACGCAGGCTGAACGCACCGTTGGATAGGGACGTCATCACGATATCCATATTCGATCCGTCCGCGAAGGACGTGCTGACGGTCGGTGCCTTTGTGGCTTCCTGAAGGTGATTTTCTTCGATCAGGCGCAGTTCGTTGCAGGTCTCGGGCGGCAGGACGCCTTTGCGCTCTGCTTCAGACAAAAAAATCTGCCAGGAAGTGCCTTCGGTTAGAAACTGGCTGATGGGTGCAAAGACACCTGAAAACGCTGCGTTGGAGAGGCGCAGATTTCCGTCGGCATCAAATACGGCCGCGGGCTCATCAAACAGCTCGATCAGCTCAGCCCCCGACACAGGCGTCGTGGCCGACAGGTCGGACCCGCGTTTCATGACTGGCTCGCGACGTCGCCTTCAGACAGGACGAAGGCTTGCGAAATGGCGGGCGCCGTGCTGGCCGAGGGGTCGAGTAGCCGCATCGCAAACCGGGAGTCGAGTAGATCGGCGATTGAGCTATCGGCGGCGATCGCCATCGGATCGGCGGCAAGGCGAATAGTATCCGCTGCCGTCACGGCCGGGCCGAACACGTCGTAGATGTACCTTTGAACACCAACGACCGAGCCAACCACCGGTCCGGATGCCAGCCCGATCCGCGCGTTCCACGAAATCGGATGTGTCGAATTTCGGCGTTCGAGATAGCGTAAAAACCGGATCGCTGTGTTCGCGATGGATCCGGAATGGTCGCGCACCGGATCTGGAACGCCCGACACGGCGAAATAGCTGTCACCGGTCGTGCGCACCCGCTCGCACCCGAACTGCTCGCCGATCCGGTCAAACGCCGTGTAGATATCGTTCAATTCGCTGACGATCACAGACGGCTCATGAGCGGACAGGATCGCATCAAATTCGGCGAAATCCAGCGTCAGGACCGATACGCTTTCAAAGACGCGCGGCGCGACAACGCCGAAGGACTTGTATTCCTCATAGGCCGTCCGCGGCATCATGTTCAGAAGCAGCTTTTCAACCTGTTCCTTTTCGCGCCGGATCTCGTGTGTATTGCGTTCCACCATCATGGAGTAGGAATCGATCATGGACTCCAACTCCTTGATCCGCGTGATGTTTTGACAGACCAGAACAATCATGTCTTCGTCGTCTTCCAGCGCGCGGTTGAACTCGACAGCTACCGTCATCGTCCGGCGTTTGACCTTGAATGTGACCTCGGCGGTGAATTTGCCCTCCTCTTTCAGACCGGCAATTGCGGCCTCGCGATCAAATGCTGGCAGCACCTCGTATAACGTAACGGTGTCCTCCGGCCGGCCAAACCATTCGACGAACGTATCGTTTGCAAACCGCACCGTCAGAGACTTCGTCTCAACCAGCGCCACACCGACTCCGATTGCCCGAAGAAGCTGTTCATTGATCGCCTCGATCGACATATCAGCCCTCGGTCAAAAGACTGCGGCGTTGTTCGAACGCGGCGAGAACCGTTTGAATGTCCTCTCCGTCCACGCTGAATTCGGTCAGCGTCTCGTGAATCAGATCCTTCAGTTTGTCGAAATGCGCGTCGTAAATTGTCAGGTGTTTGTGCGCGTTTTCAATATGCGTATCCGTGAAGGATGCCGGACCGCCCATTAGCGACGAGACAAACTTGGTCTGGTGGTCAATCAGCCTGGCCATATCGACATCATCGAAAAATGGCCCGACATCATCGTCGTCGAGCAGTTTGTCATAAAGGGTCATGACAATCTTGCTGACTGTCGAGAACCCGCCGTATTTCTCGTAGAGTGATTTTTCCAAAGGACTGTCCCCAAAATCCGTGACGACTGTGCCGCCCACGGGCAAGCGGCACAAGAAAAAGGTGTGATCAGGCGGCCAGCCGAAAAGGTTCACCGCGCGCCATAAAGGCCTGCTCTGCCTTCATGATCTCATTCAGGCGCAGGTGCATGCCTTTCAATTCGTTAAGCGACCACTCAAAAGACGCGATCTTGTTGGTCAGCTCAAACAATTCGATCGAACAGGCGTTGCGCGTTTCTTCGAACGTTTGCGGCGACTCACCGTTCAAGAGGGTCTGCGACAACACTTCGGCATCCCGGAACGCGTCGGTGATGCCGTGGGCTGTGAGCGGATCCTTGAAATAGCCTGCATCCCCGACAAGCGCCCATCCGGGCCCCGTCGCTTCGCGCAGAAAGCCGTGGTCGCCGCCAAAGACGACCGGACGCCCGACAGCATTCGATGTCTGCAACTGATGACCAAACGCGGGGTTGGTATCTGTCACCAACTGCCGCAGCGCGCGTTCCGTTCCAAGCTCGCGGACAAGCGACCGGAAGCGGTCGGGCGTGGATGAGGCAAAGATGCAGTGCAGGCCGTTGTGCGTCGGGATCGCACCGGCAGCGAGGCCATCGTTATAGAACCACCGGTAGCCTGCGTTCGAAAGCCCCTCGAAATAGGCATAGACACAGCTTGTAGCGTGTTCCGCCATCACCTGAACACGGGAATTCACCCGGCGCGCGACCGTGGACCGGCGACCATCGGCCCCGATAACAATCGGTGCGTTGGTCTGCTGGCGCCGCCCGGGCCCGTCGAAGACAACCCCTTCGATCTGGTTTTTGTCGCCGCGAAGCACATCCACGAAACTCGTGCCATAGCGGATGTCTGCACCCGCATCGGCGGCGGCGTCGGCCAGAATGCGGTCAAGGACGTAGCGACGCGGCGCGATAAGACCGTCTGTTCCGTTCGCCGGGCGGATGGGCACGTCGATGACGTCGCCGCCATAGTCAAACTGTGTCCGGCGCACCAATGGAGCACCCGAGTCCATCACCCGGTCAAGAAGGCCCCAGCGCTCCAGCCGTATGACGGCACCGCGCATCAGAGCGTGGGTCGACATAGTGTCAGAGCCGGGCCTGGCCCGATCAAGGACCAGAACCTTCAGGCCGCCGCGCGCAAGTTGAAGGGCGGTCGCCGCTCCGGCGCAGCGCGCGCCAATGATGATTGCGTCATATTGCATGGGTCGTCTCCTTCAGGCGGCCGCACGCGAGGCGTGGCCGATATAGGTGCAGATGTGGTGGGTAAGGTCGCGGGCATCGGCGCCCACGCCATCAATGAATGTCGAGTTGCGGCGGCGCATGAACGGGAGCGCCATGGCGTAGAGACCGGGAACGTAGCAGACGCCGCCGGTCTGGCGCAGTTCGCCTTGTGCATTCAACGCATCGGCGCTGAGCCAACTATAATCGCGCTTGAAACCCGTCGCCCAGAAGACAGTGCGGATCCCCGCGGCCCGTAGGTCGAGGGACCGCGGGTCAGCAATCGGGTCGGGTCGGGGTGTCCGCGCGACTGTGTGGGGCGCTTTGATGGCTGCGGCGTCGATATAGCTGTCGATCCGCGACAACATCCGGTCGCGCCGCTTCCAACCGCGCGCCATCTCGGATGCCAGCGTCCCCGACAAAGCGATTTTGTTGCCGCCCGCGCCTGTAGCCCGGCCAACAATCCTGACACCCAGCGATTGGAGGCGCTGCAGGCTGATCGTGCGGGGCGGCACGCTGCCGACAAGTTGCAGTGATGGCTGCGAAAATGCCCGCGCGGGGGCAACGTTGGGGTCGCGAGCCTCAGGCAGGATGCCGGAAGCATACATCCAATGCATGATGTCCCGCCCGCGATACATGCGCGGCAGGGGTACGTGCGAGCCCGAGGCCAGCGTCACCCCATGACCTGCGCGGTGAAACTCCTCGGCCAGTTGCACGCCTGTGGCGGACCCGCCAACGACCAGCACGCCGCCCCGAGCAAGGTCGCCGGGGTGGTTGTACTTGTCTGCCGTGATCTGGGTGATGTCCGCAGGCAGGTCGGCGGCCCACGCAGGCACGTTCGGGCGGTCGCAGGCACCAGTGGCGACCACAACTGCGCGGGCGCGAAGCGTACCACCACTCGTGGCGATCAAAAAACCGGTGGCCGCGCGGCTGACCGCGTTCACTTCCGTGTATTCCCGGACCGGAGCGCCAAAGCTGCGCGCATAGCGGCCCAGATAACCGATGAGTTCGTCCTTCATCATGAAGCCGCCTGGGTCCGTGCCGTCATAGGCAAAGCCGGGCAAACGGGTCATCCAGTTTGGGGTGAGCAATCGTAGCGACGCCCAGCGCTCCTCGCGCCAGCGATTGGCGACGGCGCCTTTTTCCAGGATGACATGGTCGACGCCTTTGGCCTTCAGGCAATGGCTGATTGCCAACCCGGCCTGGCCTGCTCCTATCACGACAACATCAACGAACTCGGTCACTGGTCTGGTCCTTTTGGTTTGGTCAGCCGGAGGTGGGGTGGACCGTGAAGTTTTCGAAATCGCGGTCAGATGTGGGTCGGGGGCTGCTTTGAACAGTTTCAGAGCTGCGCAAGGTCAGCTGGGCCATGTTTTGGGCGGCGAGCCGGTTGGATTTTTTGAAGCGTGCCATTTGGTTCTCCGATGCGGTGTTAGAGGGGGCGATGGGCGAGGCTGTGGCCCCGCCCGATGCGAGGGGTCATGCGGCCAATTCGACGGTGACGTCGGTGCCGTTCTTCAACATGTCGAAGACGGCAGACCGGGCGATGGACTGCTGTACGACCTTGGCTAGTTTCTCGGCCTCTGCGTCGCCGTCGATATGGACCGCGGCACGGATTTTCTGGAAACCGTTGCGCACCTCGTTGGCGAGGCCAAGCAGGCCCTGCAGGTCGATATCGCCTTCGACGTTCACAGTGACCGCGTTCAGCTTGATCTGTCGGGCCGACGCGATGTTGGCGATGCCAGCGGTGATGCAGGCAGCAAGTGCCGACAACAGATATTCGGTCGGCGTCGGGGCATTGTCGCCACCGCACAGAACCGCCGGGTGATCGCCTTCGACGCTGAAAGCTTGGGCACGCTCGTGCTCTTGCCCCGCGCCGAAGTAGCCATTCATCGTGGCGCGGCTGTGCGTGCCGTTGACCCATGCGCTGTTAGCGCGGAACTGGAATTGAGCGGCAACGGGCTGTTCGCCTACGGCACCGATGGTGCCAAGAAGCGTCGGTACGTCGACGCCGTTCATGGCGACTTTCGCGGGTTTTTCGATTACGTCAGTTGTCATCTCTTAAGTGTCCTTATGTGTGTGTTCAGGTTTGGGTTCAGATCTCTTGGCCGAGGCGCGCGGGGCGCTTTGGGTTTGGGTTGAGGGAGGTTCGGCAAACGCCCTGTGCCCCGGCCATGAGAAGGGTTTAGACCGCATGCGTTTCAGTTTGCGGTCAGGCGAAGCGGCGTTTGGTATCGAATGTTTCAGTCGTGCTTCGCCTTGGTAATTATCTGATAGAGAACAAAAAAAGACCCGCCACACGGCGGGTCTTAGGTGGATTGGATTCGGGTCGGAACTCAGCGCACGTCGCGCCAAACCCGCTCGATCTTGGCGCCGAGTTGTCTGATTGCCGCGACGTCCGTTCCATCCTCGATGATCGAGACACGCAGCATGTTCCGGCCGCGCCATTGCGACGTGCGAAAGAAGTGGTCGCCATCTGCGTTCAAGGCGGCTTCCATCTTTGAGGCAAGCACGTCGGGTGCGTCGCGGCCGTTATCAAACGTCAGCACCAGTTGATTGAGCCTGACCTCATTTTCAACGGTGATCCCGTGAACTTGCGAAAGGATATCCGTCAGTTCACGCGCCGCTCGACAGTGGCCACCGATCAGGTCGGCAACACCTGCGCGGCCAAGCGATTTGAGGATTGCCCAGACGGCAAATCCCCGCGCCCGCCGCGACAGCTCCGGCCCGAAATGCGTGGGATTGCGACCGTCTTCGGGATCCTGGCTGAGATAGCTGGCCGAGATGTCCATTGCGCGGCGATGGGCGTCTGGGTGTCGGACAATTGCAAAGCCTGAATCGTAGGGCACCTGCAGCCACTTGTGGCCATCGGTCGACCAACTGTCGGCGCGATCAAGCCCACTTGTGAGGCCTTTTAGCTCCGGCACGGCACGGGCCCAAAGGCCAAAGGCGCTGTCCACATGCAGCCAGGCGCCGTGCCTTTGCGCAAGGTCCGCGATGTGGTCGAAGTCATCGAATGCCCCGGAATTGATATGTCCGGCGGTCGCCACGACGATCATCGGGTTCGAGATCGCCGCCATCTCTGCGTCCAGCAGATCGGCGCGCATCCGGCCCTGATCGTCTGTCGGGATCCGCACGATCTGGCGGGCGCCAAAGCCCAGATACCGCAAGGCCGCCAGGTTCGAGATATGGGTATCCTCGCTGATCAGCACAGTAATTTGCGGGCACCCGATCAATCCGTCCTGATCGAAGTCATGCCCGGCGCGGGCCAGCACCTCGTGCCGCGCGGCAGCCAGGCAGACGAACCCGGCCATCGTTGCACCGGTGACAAACCCCACGCTCGCAATACGTGGCAGATCGAGGATGTCCAGCAGCCAGTCTGCCGCAGCCTCTTCGGCCGTCGCCGCCGCGGGGGAGCATTGGTAGATGCCTGCATTCTGCCCCCAGACGCTGGTCAACCAGTCGGCGGCAACGCCAACCGGGCTCGACCCACCCATGACCCAGGCGTGAAAGCCCGGGCGCGTGTTGCCAACAAGGCCAGGCTCAGAGGCGCGGATCAGGTCTTCGATCACACGGGTTTCATCCGTACCGGTTTCCGGGACCGGGCCGCCGAAGGCCGCGCGCAACTCGGACGCGCCGGCAGTGGCATCGAGTGGCCGCACCTGATCGCGCCAGGTCAGACCGTACTCTGCCGCGCGGGCCATGGCCGGCGCGACAGGTTGAGAGATCACCGCGGGTTTCATCGCGGGTGCAGCCACTGGGGCAGATAGCTATAGGCGTTCTCGGCAGCTGCAGCCATGCTGATCTGCTGTGCCTCCAACATCGTCGCAAGCGTGCCCGCGTTATAGGCGTCAAACGTCTCGGTCGCGCCGCCTACATGCGTACCGCCGACAAAGACCTGCGGGATCATGTGAGTGCCGCAGATTTCCAAAAGGGCCGAGCGCAATCGGGCGCCGTGGTTGTCCTTTTGGTAGGCCACCGAGTCCAGTTCGATCGCGGTGTAGGGAATGCCCGCCTCTTCGAACATCTTGCGGACAGACCAACAGAACTCGCACCATTCAAGCACATACATCAGCACCGGGGTGGCTGCTGCCGTCTCACGCACTTCGGCCAGGGCCTCAGCATCCGCAGCCGGAAACGACGGTGCGCCACCAGCAGCGGCAACGTCAAACCGGATCGTATCGGTCGATCGGCTGATGGCCTGCTCTTCCTCGTTCATCTCGGCGGTTACATCGTCAAACAGGGGCGTCGACAGATAACGCTCACCAGTATCGGGCAGCATCGCCAGGATCTTGGAACCCTTGGGCGCACTCTTGGCCAGTTCCAATGCCGCGGCAAAGGTAGCGCCAGCCGACGTGCCCACAAAGATCCCCTCCTTGCGGGCCAGATCCCGCGAGGCCTTCATCGCTGCGGCTCCGCCGATCGGCTGGTAGACGTCGATGCGCTTTTCAATCAGCGCTTCCTGCGCGACCTGCGGGATAAAGTCGGGCGACCAGCCCTGCATCGGATGCGGGCGCCAGCCCGGGTGCGCGGCGGCAGCGCTGCCATCGGCGTTGTAGCCTTGCACGTGATCGTTGTTCAAAAGGATCGCGTTGTCTGGTTCGACCGCGACAATCCTGGTCTCAGGGCTCATCTTACGCAAGCCGCGGGACACACCCGTCAGCGTGCCGCCGGTACCAAAGCCGGTGACGAAATAATCCAGCCCGTTCGTGCCGAAGTCCTCGACGATTTCTACGGCAGTGGTCTTGGCGTGCACCTCGGGGTTGGCCGGGTTCTCGAACTGGCGGGCCAGGAACCAACCGTGGGTCTCGGCCAGTTCGCGTGCCTTCTTAACCATGCCAGTGCCTTTTTCCGACGCAGGCGTCAGCACCACTTTCGCGCCCAGAAAGCGCATCAGTTTACGCCGCTCGACGCTGAAGCTTTCGGCCATGGTGACGACCAAGGGATAGCCCTTCTGCGCGCAAACCATTGCCAGACCAATGCCGGTATTGCCCGAGGTCGCCTCAACCACCGTTTGGCCGGGCTTCAGCGATCCGTCGCGCTCAGCCGTTTCGATGATCGAAAGCGCAAGACGGTCTTTCACCGACCCGCCGGGGTTGGCGGCTTCCAGTTTGACGAACATCTCGATGCCCTCGGGCGCCAAGGTGTTGATCCGGATGACGGGCGTGTCGCCGATCGTTTCGAGGATGGAATTCTTGATAGTCATGGGTTCGGGTCCTTGAAGGCTCAGATCGCGCAGGCGATGTGCTGAAATTCATTGATCCCAAGGCGCGCCTGCCAACGGTCGCCCGCAGCAGCCGGCTTTGGGGTGAAGCGGTGTCGTTTCTCAAATCCGTGCATCCGGGCGTACCGCGAGAGGTTTAGAACCGGTAGAAATCGGGGCGCTTCGGCCGCCCGGGCATACCGATGTCACGCAGCAGATGATCGTCGAGATGGCGCATTGCCTTGCGCGTTGCGGCTTCGTCGTAGCGACGGCGAAAGATCGAAAAGATGTTCATTTTGGTCTCCTGTGAGTGTTGCGCTGGGCGCGGTTTCGATGACGGCTGTTTGACCGATGAACGTTGCAGGCTTGCGTCCGAATGCGGGCGACCGCGTTTCAATTGCTGCCGTCGCTGGGCGCGGGCGATTGCAGGAATTTGCATGTTCCGTCAGAGGTTTCTGCGCCAAGTCGCAATCGGCAAGGCGACTGAGGCTGTTACAATTGAAACACGCTGTCCGGGTTCAGAAAATCAACTGAAACACTGTACGGTTACGCTGCGCGCCATGACAGTTGATGATGCGCGTTCGCACAGCGCTGACAGCCTCTTGGCCGCGACCTTCGATGGCCTGACCGACGGTTTGGCGATCTATGACGCCAACGAAAGGCTGGTCTTGTGCAACACAAGCTTTCGCCAGCAGCTACGGCCCATCGTAGGGCGTCTCGTTCCGGGCACACCCTGGCGGGATATTCTGCGGGCCTGTATCGACAATAAGCTTGCGATCGGGATCCGGGGCATGGACGGCGATCTGCAGGCGCAATGCGATGCGCTGCGCCAAGCCCAGGAACGGCGGACGTCGCTGCGCGAGCTCGATGGTAGGTTCTTCGATCTGTCCTATAACCCGATGCCCGGTGGCGGGTTCTTCATCACCCGGGCCGATGTCACGGAACGGGTTCAGGCCGAAAACCGTCTCAAGGAACGCGATGAGTTGATCCGGCTGGTCGTCGAGGCCTGCCCGGCGCCGATCCTGATGAACCGCGCGGATACCGGCGAGATCCTGTTTCGCAGTCCCGAAGCCTCGGAGCTTTATGGCGACCTTGAAACCGCGCGGGACTTCTACGTCTCTATCGAGGATCGCGACACGTTTCTGGGCGAGGTGCGGCGCCATCGCGAAGTCTATGAATACCGGCTCAGGCTCAAAAACGGGAAGGGAGAGCCATTTTGGTCGGCGGTCTCGGCCCGGCTTATTCAATGGGGCGGCGAAGATGTGATCGTCTCGCATTCCCGCGACCTGACCGGCCAACTTGCGATCGAGGAACAGCTTTCGCGCCAACGCGAACAAGTCTTCCAGAGTGAAAAAATGTCGGCCTTGGGCGGCCTTTTGGCGGGCGTCGCCCATGAGTTGAACAATCCCCTGTCTGTCGTGGTTGGCCACGCGATGATGTTGTCGGAGGAATCCAAGGACCCCGACGTCCTGCGCCAAATAAGAAAGATCGGCGACGCGGCCGAACGCTGTTCCAAGATCGTCCGCACCTTCCTGACCATGGCGCGGCAAGAACCCATCCGCATGGACGCGATCGACATCGGCGAGGTCATCGAAACGGCGGTGGATGTGGCCCGGTATGGCAACCCGGGGCGTACGGTGGAAATCAATCTGCAGATCGAAGATGCCTTGCCGCAGATCTGCGCCGACCCCGACCAGATCACACAGGCGATCGTGAACCTGATCATCAACGCCGAGCAGGCCATCGGAGAGGCCGGCATCGGCGGTACGGTCCGTGTGTCGGCCCGCTCGGACCCGCACCAACGGAAAATCGAGCTTGAGGTCGAAGATGACGGCCCGGGCATTGCCGCCGACATCCGGGGCCGGGTGTTCGAGCCATTCTTTACGACGAAGGGTGTCGGCCAGGGCACGGGTATCGGTCTGGCTGTGTGCCACCGCGTCATCTCTGCGCACAAGGGGAAGATCGAAATCGGAACGGCAGAACCTACCGGCACGCGCTTCACGATCACGCTGCCGGTCGGTAAGCTGAGCGAAGCGGATCAGCCACCCCTAACGAGCATGGCAGAGAAACCAAAATCGATACGCGTTCTCGTCATCGACGATGAAGCCGATGTGGCCGACCTCAACGTCGAGGTCCTGCAGCGCGGCGGGTATGAGGCCGATGCAGTGCATCACGCCGAAAACGCACTCGATATGCTCCGCACCCGGCGTTACGACGTTGTACTGAGTGATCTGAACATGCCAGGTCTGGATGGGCGCGGCGTGTTCGAGGCGATCTCGAAGGAGTTCCCCAAACTGGTGTCGCGCACCGGTTTTATCACCGGCGACACGATGGGCCGGGCATCGCAGGCCTTTCTCGAAGAAAGCCATCGCCCCTACGTTGAGAAACCGGTCTCGCCGACAGAATTACGTGCATTCGTGGCGCAGCTCAGCCTTGAAGGATCCCCGGAATGACCGCGAATGAGCCCCGTAAGGTCCTGGTCTGCGATGACGAAACCGATTTGCGTGAGATGCTGCAGGAATACCTTCAGAAACGCGGCTATGACGTCCGCCTTGCGGCCGACGCAGAAGAGCTGCGCACCCAAATCGAAGAGGATACGCCCGATCTGATCGTTCTCGACATCAATATGCCGGGCGAGGATGGTCTTTCGGCGCTTCGACGCCTGCGATCAGAGAGCGAAATCCCCGTCGTCATGCTCACGGCATCGGGCGAAACCATCGACAAGATCGTCGGCCTTGAAATGGGAGCGGACGATTACCTTGGCAAACCGGTCGATCTGCGGGAACTTGAAGCCCGGATCAAGGCCGTTCTTCGCCGCAATACCGCGCCAGCAGAGCCGCGCCACGCCGGGGCCGTCGGCCAGCTTGTGCAGTTCGGAGACTACCAGCTTGATCTGGAAGCGGCCAAGCTGACCGACGCGGGTGGCGAAGAGGTGCAGCTTACGGCGATGGAGTTCCGCCTTCTGAAGCTTTTTGCCGAGAACCAGTCGCGCGTTCTGAACCGCGACCAGATCCTTGAACAAGCGCATGACCGATCCTGGGACCCCTATGATCGCAGCATCGACATCCGCATTTCGCGCCTGCGCCGCAAGATCGAAACCAACCCGCAGAAGCCGACGATCATTCGGACCGTGCGCGGCATCGGATATGTCTTTGATCCCGAAACCTAGCGCCGCCGAGCGCGCAGTGCCCGGTGACACCCCCAGGCGACTGGCAGGATCGCAGTAACGCCACACGCCGCGATCATCAGCATGGCGTTATCCATAGTTGCCATACCCGCCCCAAGGGCGGCAAAAGCAAAACTCGCCGGCAGAACTCCAATGCTCGTGGCCATCCCAAAGACCCAGGGCCGGATCGTCGTCAACCCAGCAACATAGCTGACGGCGTCGAAGGAAATGAACGGGATAAGCCGTGAAACCAACACGACCAGCGCAAGCGCCGTTTCTGTGCGTGGCCGGGTAATCCACTGCGCCAGAGGGAGATTTGAGTTCGAAATCGGCTGATAGCCGAAGCCGCGCGCAACCGAAAACGCGATCAATGCCCCCAGGACTGCCCCCAAAGCGGTCAGGCTGCCCCCGACGACCGGGCCAAACAGCGCCCCTGCCGCCATCGCAATCGGCCCACTGGGAATGGGGGACACCACGACCGCAACTGCCAGTAGAAAGACGACAGAAACGGGTCCGAACTGCGTGATGACATCCGAAAGGATCTCTGGCTGCGACAGGTTGGACAGCATCAAGATCGTCGCCTGATCCGTCACGCTGAAAACAATCAGCCCACAAAGCGCCATAGCGGCGAGCGCCTTTAACGTCTTACCTCGGATCGTCCGGCCTTGTTGCCGAGGCGCATATACATAGCCCATGTCATCACCTTTCTACAGCGGGCACGTTTCCCCAGGACAAGGCGCGCCGATTTGCGCGATGCCTAAACGCTGCAGGTTTCGCGTTGACGTCAGAAACCGGGACTATTGTTTCAGTTGTAACCGTGGCATGGGCAGCAATCACGAAAACGCGGTTAATTCCGAATATTGCGTTGCGCTGACCCTGTAGGTGGAGGCTATCCAAGGGCTTCACGAGTTTTTGGGATCCTCGAGTGAAAACGAACTTGCCCGTCGCCTCCGCTCGCGTCAAAGGCTTTTATGAGGCATAAGGCACGGGCGAGGCCATCGGACCGCGGAGCACGCTCAACTTTGCGCAGAGCCTCGCTATGGTCAGGCCGGGTTCCCGGCCTTAGGCCTAAAGTAATTGTCCGCTTTCGCGATTTGATCGCATTCGACGGTATCCGCGTCGAAGGTCCGTTTCCCGCCCATCGCGAAGAATGCTGCACTCGCCACAAGGGTCTACTTTGGGCTCAGCGCCAACACTCGCTGCACTGCGCGCCAACTCCCGCCCCGCGGACTTTGCTGCCGCTCGCGCGCGAGAATGCCCCGCAACTTCCGATCATCGGAAAACGTGTCTTTCTGTTTGGGAACATCCCCGCCGGCCACACGGATGAGCAGAAAGCCGAGCTCGCGAGCCGAATGAAGGCATCAATCTACACACACGCGGGTGTGCCGCAGGACGAGATCATCGCCGATACAGCCGATGTGCCCGCAAGCTGGGTCATGGAAGGCGGTGAAGTTCTGCCCGAACCTGGCGAGGAACAAGCCTGGCGGGCCGGCGGTTCCGCACCGACCGCCTAGCAAGGCACCCTAGGTTTGATACTTTCGGACATTTCGTCATCATGCTCCCGATGATCGTGTACTCAAAAAATCGTCCGTCAACGAGCCTGCGCCTGCTTTGCAACGAGGCGGCAAAGCACGGCATTTCCGAGATCGACTGTCTTGAGGGAACGCTGGTTTCGGTTGAGGACCTGAACGATGCAAATGCGGTGCATAGTACCACGGATGAAATCCGGGCGATTGAAAACCTCGTGCGCCTTGCGCCGGAAAACGTTGGTCTTGGCTTTTCCGTTGGCCGCGCCACCCACGTGCATGCCTTTGGTATCTGGGGCTTTGCAATCCTGTCCAGCCCGACCCTGCGCGCGGCTATTGAGACATCGATCAACTACGCAAAACTGTCCTTCCTAATCGCCGAGATGACGCTGGTAGAAGACGGTGAGAGGGCGCGGTTGGAATTCGACACGTCCGGCATCCCGACCATAGCGCACCGCTATATCCTGGAGCGCCATCTTGTTGTCACGGTGAAGTTCTTCCGAGATTTGTTGCAACAGCCTGAATTTTCTGACTTTGAAGTGCGGCTTATTGAGGACGACGCTACATATCCATCAAAACTGGCGGCATTCACCCCCATCCCTGTTTTGATGGGCCAAGAGACCAATTCGTTGGGTTTTCCGGCCTCAGTCCTCGATGCGCCCCTGCCAAAATCCGATCCTGTTTCTCTTCAGTTTTGCCTGGAACAGTGCAAATCGCTGCTTGAGCAACAGTCGGGGACCTTGCCGCAGTGGTCGCAACAGGTTCGCGATGCCATCGTCGACAACATCGGACAAGAACACCAGATCGAGGATGTTGCGTCCAAACTGGCGGTCACGGAGCGGACCTTACGGCGGCGGTTGACCGATGAAGGCACAAGTTTCCGACAGATCTACATCGACACAAGACTGGCCATTGCGCATGAGTTGCTGTCATCGGCCGGGCTGAATATCGAGAGTGTATCTTGGCGCGTCGGCTATGCCGAGCCCGCTAGCTTTGCCCGGGCGTTCGCGAAAAAGTATGGCAAGACGCCGGGTGACGTCCGCCGGAATGGTGGGTGACAACTGCGGATACTAATTTAGAGGCAGCCGTTCGCGCACGGCGCAGCCTTCATAGCTTCGGGCTCAGGCACGAATAACCGCGTTGGAATGGCAAACGGTTGAACCCCTCTAGTTGACCGAGTGCTTTGACTATCCCCGCAATACGCCAGTGCCTCACACAGACCTCAGCAACCTGATCGTCCGGGCAAAAACCTCAGCCGTCTCACGCCAACTGGGCAAATGGGCCGACCTTTCACGCGCAAGTTCTGCCAGTCTCTGCGCCTCACCGGGATCTTCCAGAAGCACCGCAAGGGCGCCAGCGAATGCGGTGGCATCGTCGACCGGAACGAGCAGCCCGGCATCACCGACCGTGTCCGGCACAGCCCCCGCCGTCGTCGATACAATGGGCAAGCCAAACATCATCGCCTCGCCCAGCACCATTCCATAGCCTTCGTAGCGGGTGGCCAAGGCAAAGATGGATGCGGACCCGAACCGCTGGTTAAGCGCGGCGCGGTCCAACTCTCCGGCAAAGCGCACACGATCCTCAAGGCCCAATGCCGCTGATTGCGAACGGAGCGATTGCGCCACCGCAGGATCGTGCGTCTTGCCGACAATCTCTGCCTGCCAGGGCAAATGCCGGATCTGCGACAGCGCATCGAGCAAGACGTCGTGGCCCTTCCGTTCTGCCAGAAGCCCAACAGACAGGATCAGCGGGGGCTGGGTCGGGTTATGCGCAAGCGTCGGCCTGTCAAAACCGGGCGGTGCGACGGTGATTTTCGCGTCCTCTGCGCCGAAGTCCTGGACCAGCACGCGCGCGGTCTCGGGGCTGGGCACGATGACATGGGCCGCGTGGCGCAGCGCGGCTGTCTCGTTTTGCAACAGGAAGGCCGCCCGTGCCGCGTCGAGCCCCGTTTCAAGCCCGAGCGGGTGGTGGATCATCGCGATCACGGGTGCGCGGGCCTCTGCCAGGCCTGCGGGATCAATCGCGCCAAAGACGAGGCCGTCGAGAATGATCGGACAGTCGGGCGGCACGGCGCGGAGCGCGGCGAGCGCATCAGCCATATCGGTTGCGTCCGGGTCGGGGAAGCTTGTCGGCAACTCCAGATGGCGGGTTGTGCAGCCGATCTCATTGAGCACACGCAGCACGGTTGCTTCGTAGATGAACCCTCCGGTCCGGCGGTCCTTGTCGCCCGGGATGGCAAAGACGGCTTCGGTCATGTCACCTGCTCGCTTGCATATCTGCTTAGGACAGCACGTTCGCACCACGCCACAAGCGCATAGGCCAGGGCCGAGGTGACGCACAGCAGGACGACGCAGGACCAGAGCATGTTGTAGTTCGACGTGCTCGCCGTCAGGGCCATCAGCACGCCGATGCCCTTGCCGGTGGCCAGCCACTCGGCCGTGGTCACGGCAAGCAGGGCCGCTGGCACCGCCATACGGGCGGCGGCAAAGAACGCTGGCAGCATCGCCGGGATCTGCGCCGAGATTAAAAGCCGCCATCGGCCCGCCCCATAACTTGCAAACAGCTCCGCAATCTGACCCGGGGTTTGTCTCAGCCCATGCAGGCAGGCGACAAGTGTTGGGAAAAAGATCATCACCGCAACGACCACGATCGTGCCGGACGCCCCGCGCCCGAAGGCCAAGAGCAAGAGCGGCGCTGTTGTGATAATCGGGACCGAGCGCAGGGCCACGGCAACGGGCATCACTGCTGCAGCGAGCTTGGGGGCCAACGTGAACGCCGCGGCGAGACCCGCCCCCAAGAGAAGCCCGGCCAAGTAGCCGGGTAGCACGAATGTCAACGTCTCGGTCATCGCCAGAAACAGCGTTTCGCGGTTGGATGCCTCCATGAGGAATATCAAGATGTCCCCCGGTCGTTTGGCGAAAAACCTGTTGAGCCCCGCAATATCCATCGACACCTGCCAGACGACAAGGATGGCCAGCGTGACCGAGGCCACATCGAATACGCGGCGACGGGCGGTAGGTTTGGCGCGGGTTCTTGGCGGTGACAGCAGGATCACGGGCGCGTAGCCCACGGTCCGTCTGCCAAGCCAGCCGACGGCGCCGTAGCCGACAATGGCGATGGTGGCCGAGATGGTGGCCAGCGCCCATGTCGCATCCGTGTCGAGCCCGCGCATGGCGCGCAATGTCAGCACCCCAAGACCGCGTTCGGCGCCCGTGAACTCGCCTATCATGGCACCGAGGAACGCGGCGGGAGCTGCGATCTGCAGACCTGCGAACAGGTAGGGCAGGCTTGCCCGGGCGCGCACTCTTGCAAGGGTTGTCAGGGGGCCGCGCCCGTAGATTGCGATCAGATCCGTCCAGGCCCGGGGCACGGCGCGCAGCCCCACGACCAGGGACAGAAACGTGGTGTAGTAGACGGCCAGCGCGGCAAGGGTGACTTGGGGCCCTACACCGGTGCCGTAGAGCACGCGCAGGATCGGGCCGGTCGCGATAAGCGGGACTGAGAATACCAATAACGCCACTGTTGAGACAAAGCGATCGGACACCGGCGCTGCGATCACACATCCGGCCAGGACGATCGCGGCAAGGTTGCCCCAGAGGAATCCGAAGGCCGCATTTATCGTGGTCTCGTAAGCGGCGCGCATCAGCACCTGCTGGTGCTCTGCCATATGGGTGAGGATCGCCAGCGGGCTGCTGATCAGAACGCTGTCACCGGATACGCGCGCCAAAACCTCCCACAGCACCGCCGCGAAAATGACCCAACCGCCCCGTTTCAACGTGCGTCCCATCAGGCGGTTTCTTCCAAGGCGCGCATGACGCTGTCCCGCACCGCGCGAAAGCCCGCGGCATCCCGGTCGCGCAGGGCCGACCCACGCGGCAGCTCCACCAGGATGTCACTCACGATCCGTGCGGGACGATCGGACAAGACGAGGATCCGATCCGACAGAAGGACCGCTTCTTCCACCGAATGCGTGACAAGGATGACCGTTGCACCGGTTTCCACCCAAAGCGGGGGAAGCTCGGCATTGAGTCGGCGCCGTGTCATGGCATCGACCGCCCCGAACGGTTCGTCCAAAAGCAGCAGTTCCGGGTCCGAGATCAGGCTGCGCGCGATGGCCGCCCGCTGGCGCATGCCGCCCGACAGCTCGGCCGGGCGGTGATCGGCAAACCCGGTGAGCCCCACGAGATCGATCAAATGATCCACCCCGTCGGCGGGCTTACCGGCAAGCTCGGCGCCAAGAGCGATGTTTGACCGGACCGTGCGCCACGGCAATAGCGATGGATCCTGGAAGGCCATCGCTAAACCACCCCGGCGCGCCACCGCCTTGGGGTCTGTGTCCCCCAAAGCGATGCGCCCGCTATCGGGCGGCTCAAGCCCCGCAACCATCCTCAGGATCGTCGACTTTCCGCAACCCGACGGGCCAAGCAAGGCCGTCGTCTGGCCGGCGGCAAACGTCGCCGTGAACCCGGCGACGGCCTCTACCGCGGCAAAGCTTTTGCGGACGTCTTCACAAAAGACGTCTATGCCCGGCATCGGCTTTGTCTCAGCCGTGGACCTCTTCCAGAAGCGAGCGGTCCCACAAATCAGGCGTCACATCGCGACCGAGCAGAGCCAGCGTCTCGACATTTGCGGCGACGGTCTCATCAGTGAACCAGCCAAAGCCGTTCTCTGCGGTCAGGTCCGAAAACATAAGCGGCACCTGGCGCGCGGCCTGGAGCTTTTGCGCATCCAGCGACAACCCGGCATCGGGAAACATGTCGACAGTCAGGGCCGCCGCGGCATCAGTATCGGCAAGGTAGTCGTTCCATCCCTTGACCTCGCCCTTCAACAGCGCGACAAGCGCATCGCGGCGGTTCGCAATTGCGTCTTCGGTGGCAATGTATGTCTGCGAGTGAACGGCATAGCCGTGATCCGCCATCAGCATCGTTGTGTTGTCCACGCCCTGAGTGGTCATGGCGACGGGCAAATCAGTCTCCCAGCAGAGCAGGCAGTCAACCTGACCGGCGACAAGCGGGGCCGGGTCGTACTGGGTCGGGACGATTTCGATGGCGTTTATGTCGACCTCGTTGAGAGTGCACAGCGCCTCGAGAACCGGGGTATTCGCAACGGCCATGCCGATCCGCTTACCGACAAGGTCCGCGGGCTCATTGACAGGGTTGTCGGAAAGCGAGGCAATGGCAAAGGGGTTCTTTTGCATGGCCACGGCGATGATCTTGAAGGGCGCGCCCTGAGAAACCGCCGCGGCGGTATAGTCAGCGGCCGAGATCCCGACCAAAGCGGTGCCAGAGACCACCGGCGGCTCGACCGGCGCGTTTGGGCCCCCCTGGCTGAGCGACACGTCAAGACCGAGGTCGGACCAGTAGCCCTTGTGGGCGGCTATGTAGCTGCCGCCAAATTGCACGGAATGCAGCCACGAGAGCTGGAAGTTAACGGGTTGCAGATTGGCGGCATGCGCCGGCAGGCCCGCCGCGGCGGCTGCGAAGCCCGATGCTGTTGTCTGAAGAAAGAAACGGCGGGTCAGATGGATGGGTTGTGTCATGTTCGGTATGGATCCCTTGGTGATTTTTGCCCGCGATCACGAACTGTCCAAGAACGAACAGCCCCGCTGGCAACGCTGCGATGAGTAGGACGGTACCGTAGACAAGCCCCGTGGCGATCCCGGCATCCGCCGATGCACCGATCAGTGGAAAGAGGCCCGCTGCGGCACCTTCGCGCCAGCCCCAGCCACCAATCGAGAATGGGATGAGCATTGCGCACAGGATTAGGGGGATCAAGGTTGTCCATGCCGCAGGCGGGATCACGGTGCCGGTTGCCCGCGCGCAGGCATAGAAGCCCAACAACAGGCATCCGGTGATGAGGACGCCCTGCACGACAAGCTCTGGCCGTCCGCACAACCGCAGGACAAACGCAGCCAGGCGTCCGGTCGCAGCGCCACGCCGCGACAGCCAAACGGCGCATAGCGCCGCACCCACAAGCCCGATCACCCCGAACCAGGCCCAAACCGGCCAGGCAAGGCCCCCGGGCACCGTCAGCGCCACAGCAAAGGACGCCGCCATGATTGCAAGGATCGCGACCTGTCCGAGAAGGCGTTCGACCACGATCGACTTCACCGCTTGCGTCAGGGTTGCGTATGGCCTGAGACGCACCGCGCGTGCGGCATCCCCCGCAACCCCGCCGGGAAGCACCGAGTTGCCCAGTTGCGCGATGTAGTACTCTCCAACCGCCTTGGGGTAGCTGATCTCAATCTCACAGGCGCGGGCTACGATCTGCCAGCGGCGGGCCATGAGCAAGGTGGCCAGGGTCACAGCGGCAATGGCGGTCGTGACCCACACCGGGTCTACCGCGCGCAGCCGGGCCCAGACGGTGGCCGCATCTACCCACCACAAGAGCGCGGCGAGAATACCGACCGATAGGGCAAGCTTTACGAACCGTCCCGTCATGGGGTGGCCATGGCCGACTGCGCGGGCGCGGTGAACGCCTCAAGAAAGTCATCTCGAAACGTGTCCAAGCGCCGAACTGGCCCGTCCGCCGCGGGTACAAGCCCATCGGTCCACCCCCAGTGCGCGATGCGCTCCAGCACATGGTCCGGCCCGATCATGTGGACAGCCACATCCATGTTTTCGCTTCCCGCCACGAAGCTTGCCGCCTGATGATCGCCAGCGACGATCATAAGCGGGGCCTCGTCGCCGCGCCGGGCCACATAGGAAAACGCCGCGCGCAAGGCATAGTCGACCGAGCGGCGATAGGCATCGCGCACCGCGTCGCGGTCTTTCCAAAGTTCCCGCGGTGCCGGGCCTTGGGCGGCCATCGCATTGAAGATCGTGCCGTCGCCCACATCCTCCCACGGCACCATCCGGGCAATCGGCGTCCAGGGCGCGTGGGATGAGATGAGCGCGATCTGCACGAAATCTGGCCGCGGGTCGGGCGGCAGAAGATCCCGGTAGGAAACCAGCGTGAACTGATCCGGCATTGTCACCCAACGAAAGCGGTCGCCTTTGTACCCCATGTCCGCAGCCGGGATGACAACATCGAACCCCATCGCGCTGCTTTCTGGCCAGGCCAACGTGATCGCGGGCATAATGGCTGCGGTTCGGTATCCGGCGTCTTGCGCGAAGTGAAACAGCCATTTGCGCCCGCTGGCCAGCATCGCGTTGTAGCGGCCATGGTCCGTCGTCCAAAGCCCGCTGGCCAGTGCCCCATGCGCGAGCCAGCTCTGGCCACCTGCCGTGGGCGAGGTCATCCATCCGCTTTTGATGGCGAGCCCGGCGGCAGAAATCTCTTCCGTTGCTTTGCGCAGCGTTGCCAAATGGGTGGGCGCGTAGAGCGGGTTGTCAAAGCTCGCGCGCCCGTAGCTTTCAATCCAGATCAACACCACGTCGCGCCCTTCGAGGGCGCCCAACAGATCGCGGCGGTCGGCATAGGAGTCGGTGCGGGCCTCTGCGCTAAAGCGTGTGAGGTCCCGTGCGGTTGCCTGCATTTCCACGGCGCGTTTGAAGGTCAGGCGACTGGTCCATGCGCTGCCCGGTGGGCTGCGCTCAAAGCTCCAGTACTTGAGATGATGTCCAGCATCCGCAACGGCCCATCCCGCCGCCCCGATGGCGGCGATCGCCGCGACACCACGGACCGCGCCGGGTGCGTTGACTTGGGACCATAGGCGCAGGCTCCAATAAAAGGCCGAATAGAGCGCTCCGAGGAAAAGAACGCCGAGCACCACGGCGACCGCCGTCGCAGGCCCGCCGATACTGTCGCGCAGAAGAGAGACCCCCGCCTCGATCAGGTAGAGATCAAGGATCGGGTTAAAGGTGCGGTTGTAGGCGCTGAATGTTGTGTAGTCGGCCAGCTTGATGAACACGGCCGCGACGAGCACCGCGGCAAGCGCGTGTATTAGGAATCGCTGTCGACCCAAGGCGATGACGGCCAGCAGGATCACCGGCAGCTCCAGCGGCCAGCGGTTCAGCGCGCCCCACTTCATCGTCCCCGGATGGTTCGGAAGAACGAGCGCGGCAAAGATCACCGCCGCCCCAATCGCCAACAACACCGCTCGCTTCATGCGCCGCGCCGCAAAAGCCAGACGATGTCGATTGCAAACGACCAAATCACCAGCATGGCCGCGATCATGGCCGCCAGAAGTGCAACCGAAGGCGGCGTCACCGGAAGGATGAGTGCGATCAGCGTGCCGATCTGGAAGACGCACACCGCCTTCCGGCGAAACGACGCGGGCAGTTCGGCCCGCAACGCAGGCAGGGCGACCATCGCCGCCAAGAACCAATAGCGCGCAAAACCAAGCACAAGGACTTCCGGCCCAGCGGTCCCCTCCATCAGGATCCAAACGGCCAACACAGCCGCCAGCCCAGAGTCCGTTTCCATGTCAAAGCGCGCCCCGAACCCGGAGGCGAGGCCAGATCGGCGGGCCAACCACCCATCCACCGCATCCAGAGCAAAGGCGACAACGGAAAGCTCAAAAAACAGCCAGACCGAGAAGGCCGTGTCGAACAGAGCACCAATCAGAAAGGCGACGATAGCCGCACGGATCAGTGTGATGGCATTGCACAACCCAAACTCGCCATGGGGGTAGTAAGTGAGCGTGTAATGCGCGACGATCAGCGCGATTGCGGCAAAGATCGCTGGAGGCAACAGTGGCGCACCCAGCGTGCCAAAACTCGCCAGAGAGAGCACGGCCAACAGACAAACGGAGACACGCAGCGCCTGGTGTGCCGGCGCAGATCTGTCTTTCAGGCGCAGTGGCGCGCGTAGATCCCCTCGTATCATCGCAAAATCCGCAAGCAATTAAGCAGAGTTAGCATTGAAGCCCGGATGTCAAACCACACCGCTCGGCGAAGCAATGGATTGAACGTCCTCTCCCGCGATTGTGACCTCGCCATACAGCGGCAGATGGTCGGATGCCGCAACAATGGGCGCAGTGGCGATCACCTGTGTCGCGTTCACCGCGCCTTGGCGATCCGTCAGGATGCGGTCGAGCGCCAGAAATGGACGGCGGCTTGGGAATGTCGGCAGTACGGGTCCCTGAAAGCGCGACCCAACGATGCGCTTGTGGAACATCAAGCCGCCCCAGGGGCGCCATTCGTTGAAGTCCCCCAAAAGCACGGTCTGCATCGAGGGCCGTCGGCGCAGGTATTGGCCAATGATCCGCATCTGAACGACGCGTAGCGCCTGAGACAGCGAAAGATGCATCGACACAACGCGAAACGGTTGCGGGCCCGATCCGATTTCGACAGAGATCGCGCCACGATGGCAATGGCCCGGCAGGTCGATCACGTCGGCATGGCTTTGGACATGCCTGGGGTGCAAAAACAAGATCGTGCCCAGGAACCCGTCGCTTTCTGCGCCCCAGCGCAGCCGCGCCTCCGTATGCGCGTAGTCGAGCCCCGTCGTCCCCGCGATCTGCCCTACATCGAAGATACGTCGATGCGGGCGGGTTTCTTCATCAGCCTCTTGAAGCGCCAGCACATCCAGCGAAAGCGGCGCCAGTTCGGTTTCAATCGCTTCCATCACACGCGCAGGATCGACGCGGCCATCCGTCCCGCGCGCCCTGTGAACGTTCCACGTCACACATCGCAATCTTGTGATACCGCTCATCAATTCACACGTACGCCCGAAGCTGCGCTATTCCTTATGGGTCAATAGCTAAGGCCGCCCCTACTGGGGTCGAGCCGCCCGGTTGCGCAGTTATGAGCGGAACAAAAAAGACAGGAGAGATCATGCGCCACTTTGTTATGACCGTCGTGTTGAGTATCGCCGCGAGCACTGCATACGCCGATATGGCGCGCTATGAGCTCGATCCCGAACATACGACGGTGTATTTCACGGTTGATCACATCGGCTACGCAAAAACGCTCGGCGTGTTCACCGAGATCAGCGGTCAGTTTGACTATGATGCGTCCTCGCAAGAGCTTGGCGCGGTATCTGTCGCGATCAACGCGGACTCGGTCGAGACGTTCAATCGGGCGCGGGATCGCCATGTGAAAAACAGCGATTTCCTCCATGTCTCCCGGCATCCGCAAATCACCTTCGTCGCCAATGGCGGTTCGGCCAGGAGTGCGACGTCGGGGACGGTTACTGGCGAGCTTACGATCCTTGGCCAAACGCAGCCGGTGACGCTGGACGTAACGCTCAACAAGTCTGCGCCGTATCCGTTTGGACATCAGCGCGAGGTTCTCGGGCTGTCGATGACCACCTCAATTCAGCGCAGCGCATTTGGGATGAATTACGGCGTCGGTGTCGGCCTTGTCGGCGACGCGGTGCTGATCAACATCGAAACCGAAGCGATGAAGATGGAGTGACCTATCGGCTGCGATGGAAACCAATCGTTCTAGACGAGCCTTGCATAGACATCGCCGGAGTTTGCGGCATGGGGCAATGCATCGATCCTCTGCCCCATCTCACCGCCATCCACCCAGGTCTCAAGCTGCATCGCATGATCCTCGCCCAGGCTGAAATTGAACTGATAGCGCCCGAGTGAACACAATCGGTCGATACAGGTCTGGGCCGCTTGGCGTTGGATCGTCGTGAATTCGAAAGACAAGAGGGGGATGGCCGTCGAAAGGCCGGCAAGAACCTCTGGTTCGTGCCCCTCAACATCGATTTTTATGAAACCCGGCGGGCCATAGGTCTCGATCAATGCGTCAAGCGTTGTCACCGGCACGCGGGTCTGGCCTGTCCACGTCTCCGCTTCCCATCCCTCGGCGCCATCGGCCGCGGCGAGGAAAGCAGGCGACGTCGTGGCGATGGTCGGGTTTGAAGGGTTGAGGTAGAGGTCCGTCTCTCCATTCTTCGCGCCGACCGCTTCGGCACGCAGGGTCGCCTTTGGGCACCGCCCGTAGAGCCGCCGAAGCGCGCGAAACAACAACGGTTGGGGTTCAAGGGCCACGACCTGGGCGCCAAGGCGCAGGAAGCTGCCGGTCCGGTCACCGACATGGGCGCCGATGTCAAAAACAACCGCGCCCGAAGGTACCAAGCTTGCGTTCAGTGCATGCATTCGCTTCGCGCGGGCGTGATCGCGATAGTACGTGTCGAAGGATCGGCGGAGCCCGGCCAGTGCCGTCTGCGCGTGATCTGAAGCATGGTCCTCGATGTTCGCGTCCTCCGCCAAGCGCGCCAAGTCTAACCTGTTGGGATCACGGAAGCAGAGTGAAATTTTGCTGGAGCGCTAGCGTCGACACGAAACGTGGCCTCGGACCGTGGCACGAACGGGAACTGCGCAGTGGCCGCACGTTCCCGGTGGGTGGCGGGCTCAAAAAAACACACTTCCTGCGCTCAGCCCGGCGCGGCTGCCGGCAACTCAATCGGTTGACCATGCGGCGTTGCGCGGGCGGCCGCTTGCCAGCGGTGCGTCAGCGCTTGAATCTCAGCAGCACGTGCGATCCCCCGATCCTCAAGAAGCGCTACCAGAGCGTCCGACCAAGCCTGCCAGTAGTGCTCGGCGCCAACGTTCTGCACCTTCGGGCCGAACACCGCAGCCCAATCCGCCCAAGCAAAGTGCCCCGCCTCGTTCAGCGCGACCGTCAGCGCAAAGAGTTGCGCTTGCCAGGGCTCCTCGAACGGCGCCTCAGGCCGGTTCAAGGTAGGGTTCCCATGCGTCGATGCTGACCGTCAGCGTGGGATCCGCGTCGTCTCCGTACAGGTCAGCGGCGGCAAAGCGCACGGTGTAGAGCGGCTTTGGGTTCTCACCCTCGAAATGGGCGTTCGTGTCGGGGTAGACGTGTGGCCCATGGACGGCCGTGACGACACCGGTGCAACCGCGCGCGTAGCCAGGCAGACGGGTATGGCCCGATGGTTGATGGTTGCGCGTGCGCACCCGGTCCCCGATTGAGAAGACCGGGACAGGGCCGTCTCTGTTCGCGGGTCCGCCCGTTGCAAGCACGTCTTCGACGCCGTCCGCCATCAAGCGGCGGTCCTGACGGTGGCCGGGCGCGTCGGCGTGGCCGCGCGACAGTTCTTCCACCGTCACTTCGCCCGCGTCGACAAGAAGTGTCTCAAGCGCGCGCAGCCAGATCGCATAATAGCTTGCGGATAGGTACGTCGCCGGCGGCAAACTCTCGCGGGCATGACGCGAAGCATCGATGTTCCAATGGCCCAAGGCGCCTGCCGCGAGGGTCACACCCAAGACGCGCTTTTCCCAGTCGGCATGAAACCGTATGCCTTCGTCCTCGGGCAGAACCGGCCCAAAGCCGTGCCGACCGCCCAGATCCTGGGGGCCGTTCACGCGGCCTCCGGCGATCGGGCCAATCCGCAGCCTATCATGCTGTCGCGTGAGACGAGCGCTGCCAGCGCCTCGGCATTCAGGGCGTCGGTGCCCTCCGGTCGCTGCGGGATGACCAGATATCGGACCTCGGCGGTCGAATCCCAAACTTGAATTTGCGTCTCTTGGGGCAATGTAACGCCAAATTCGGCCAACACTGCGCGCGGCTCGCGCACGGCGCGCGCGCGGTAGGCGGGCGCTTTGTACCAGGCTGGCGGCAGGCCAAGAACCGGCCACGGGTAACAGGAGCAAAGCGTACAGACCACGAGGTTGTGCGCGGTGGGCGTGTTGAAGACCGCCACCATGTGCTCACCCTGGCGACCAACAAACCCCATCGATGCGATCGCCGCGCTTGCGTCGCGGCGTAACCAATCGGCGAAGTCCGGGTCGTTCCAGGCACGGGCGACCACAGCGGCACCGTTTCGCGGCCCAACCTTGTGTTCATAAGTCTCGATGATTGCGTCTACGGCGGCGGGATCAATCAGGCCCTTCTCGACCAGTATCGTCTCAAGCGCCCGCACGCGCGCCGTCATCTCATCAAGCTCGTTTCCGTGGTGGGCGTGGTCGTGCATGGGCCACCTCTTGGTTTGGAGAAATATGCCGCGATCGCGGCGGGTTTCCAAGCCGGTGAAAGGCGTTGATTGGCAGGACGAACGTTTACACCCTCAACAGGGCCTCAGCGAGCAACCCCGCGAGGTACGATCCATCACTCAACTATCTCAAAACCGGATGGCGTCTTAATGCGATGGGTGATCGTATTGCTGACGCCAAGCGTCTGTTCGACAAAGCACCCTTTCTTGGCGGCCTGGATCAACTCCACCTGCTTGTCCAACGCCGCCGCGCTTTCCAGAAAGATATCGATCTCAAAGGACTTGGGCGCGGTCTCGTAAATCCGACCCTTCGGCGTCCACTGCCAGCGCACGGTCGTTTCGACCCGCAGGTCGTCAATTTTCACATCCATACGTTTTGCAAAAGCCCGCAGCTGGGTCATAATGCACCCGGTCAGGCCGCCCACGAACAGGGCCAGAGGTGGCGGGGCGGTGGCATCGCCCCCGTGAAACGGTCCCTCATCGGTTGCGAGCGTGAAGCGCTCTTCCATCGGCTCGGTCATGCGCACATCAAGATCGTTGCGCATCTTGCCGACGGCCTGACCGCTGCAAGTGAACGTCACCGTGAGCGGATCCTTGGGTTGGGTCACTTCCATCAGAACTTTACCTTATCTGCGCCCTTCAGCCCCAGGATCTCGCGGGCTTCATCCGGCGTCGCGGGGTCATTGCCCTGTTCCCGCAGGATGCGGACCATCTTTTCGACCTGCGCAGCGTTCGAGGGGGCCAGTTCGCCGCGCGCGATATACAGCGAGTCTTCCAGACCGACGCGCACATGGCCGCCCATCTGTGCCGCAACGCTGGCCATGCGCATCTGCTGCGCGCCGGCCCCGATCACGGACCATTGGTAGTCATCGCCAAACAGCTTGTCCGCCGTCTGTTTCAAGAACATCAGGTTGTCGAGTTCGGCCGAGATACCGCCCAGAATTCCCATGACGAATTGCAGGAAGATCGGCCTGCGGAACATCCCCTGATCGAGGCAGAACTTCAGGTTGTAGAGGTGGCCGACGTCATAGCACTCATGCTCAAACTTCACGTGATGCGGGGCACCGCCCAGCTCTTGTGAGATCAGCTTGATGTCGGCGAAGGTGTTGCGAAAGATGTTGGCATCAGACCCCCGAAGATACCCCTCTTCCCAGTCTTCCTTCCAGTCACTGTACCGGTCGGCCAGCGGATGCAGTGCAAAGTTCATCGACCCCATGTTCATGCTGCACATTTCCGGCGAGTAGGTCAGCGCGGGCGGGATCCGTTCGGCCACCGTCATCACCGGGTTGCCTCCGGTTGAGATATTGACGACCGCATTGGTCGCTTCGCGAATGCGCGGCAGCATCTCGGCGAAATGTGCCGGATCGACTGAGGGCGCCCCGTTCGCGGGATTGCGGGCATGCAGGTGCAGGATCGCCGCACCCGCCTCAGCCGCCGCAATCGCCTGTTCCGCAATCGTGTCGGGGTGCACCGGCAGGTAGGGGGACATCGTCGGCGTGTGCACCGCCCCGGTGATGGCGCACGAGATGATGGTTTTCTTGGGCATGCGTCAGTCCTCGATAATAGCCACGGCGCGGGTGAACCCTGCCGAGGCCCTTTTGATTTTGAACGGGAAGCACGAGACGGTGAAACCGGTCGGCGGAAGCTGATCGAGATTGGCCAGCTTTTCGAGGTGGCAGTAGCCGATCTCCATGCTTGCCCGGTGACCTTCCCAGATCAGGCTGGCATCGCCGGTCTCGGCATAGCGCTTGGCCGTGGTGGAGAACGGCGCATCCCAGCTCCAGGCATCGGTTCCCGTCACCCGCACCCCCTGGCGCAGCAAATGCAAGGTCGCGTCGCGCCCCATGCCGCACCCTTTAGCCAGATAATCCGGCTGGCCGTACCGCGCCCCGGCCGATGTATTGACCACAACAATGTCCAGCGGTTGTAGCCTGTGACCGATGCGCTCAAGCTCGGCGTCGATGTCGTCGGGCGTCACCAGATAGCCATCGTCAAACGCGCGGAAATCCAGCTTTACCCCCGGATTGAAACACCACTCCAACGGCACTTCATCAATGGTCGCCGCGGGCTGGCCTCCGTTCATCGTCGAATGGTGATGGTAGGGGGCGTCCAGATGCGTGCCGTTATGGGTGTAGATGCTGAGTTTCTCGACCGCCCAGCCTTCCCGCCCGGGCAAGTCGTCCTGTTTCAGACCCGGAAAGAACGCCATAACCTGCGACGCGGTGTCAGCGTGGGACATATACTCAATCTCGGGCAGCATGACGTCTGGATCCGAGGCAATCTCGGCCTCCAGCGCGACGGACAGGTCTATGAAACGGCGGGGCATGGATCTCCTATCGGCCAAGAAGGCCTGTCGCTATGGCGGGGAAGAACACGACGGCGGCAAGGCACACCAACATCATGAGCGCGAAGGGCGCGGCACCGATGAAGATGTCCGACAGTTTGATATCGGGATCTTCCAGCGTAGATTTGATGACGTAGACGGATATCCCGAAAGGGGGCGTCAAAAGCCCGATCTCCACGGCAATCACCGTGATGATCCCGAACCAGACCAGATCGACGCCCATAGGCACCACCACGGGCAGCATCAGCGGAACAAGGATCAGCATTATCGAGGACGAGTCGAGGATCATGCCGAACAGAATGACGATCAGAACATAGATCAGGATCAGCCCGTAAAGGCCAAGCTCGGCCGTGGCGACCATCTCGCCAAAGGACCCCGGCAGGCCCGAGAAGGACAGCATCCGCGAATACATCTGTGCCGCGATGATCAGAAAGCACACCGCGGCGGTCACCAGCCCGGTATCGACCAGCACGCGCCATAGGCCGCGTGCACGCAGCGTGCGCTTGGCCAACCCGATCAACAAGGCACCGACCGTGCCGATGGCGCCCGCCTCGACCGGTGTGAAGAAGCCCGCATAGATGCCGCCCAGCACGATGCCGATCAGGCCCGTGATTGGAATGCCCTTGGCGAGCAACTGCCTGCGGGTGAGTTCGTCGTCGGACATGCCCAGGTTGGTGCCCACCATCGACGGTGCAAACTGGGCCATCAGGATTGTGGCCGCGCCAAAAAGGACAGCCAGCAGCAGCCCCGGCCCGATGCCCGCGACAAACAAATCGCCAATGCTTTGCTCGGTCAAAAGCCCGTAGAGGATCAAAAGAAGGCTGGGCGGGATCAGCATTCCCAGAACCGAAGACCCGGCGACCACGCCAACCGAGAACCGTGGCGCATAGCCGTGGCGGCGAAGCTCGGGCACTGCAATCTTGGTGAAGACGGCGGCAGAGGCGATGGAGATACCCGTGATCGCCGCAAAGATCGTGTTGGCCGCGATCGTGCCGATGCCGAGGCCACCCTTGATCTTGCGAAACATCGCGTTGGCCACGTCGAAGGCATCGCGGCCCATGCCGCTTTCGCTGACCAGAAATCCCATCAGAACGAAAAGCGGCACGACCCCGAAGAAATAGGAGGATATCGCGTCATTCGCCGCGAGCCCCAGCATCTTTGAGGCCAGCAAAGGGGAACCCTTGATGGCCCAGACGCCCAGGAACGAACAGGCGATCAGCGCGATGGGCACATGCATCCCCAACAGCACCAATAGGCCCATCAACGCGAGCGCGATCAATCCGATCTCGAACGGCGTCACGCGAGGGCCCTGCGCAGGATGCGGGCTGCAAATTGCAGCGCGAGAAGCGTTGCGCCCACGGCCAGCATGATCTTTACCGGCCAAGTGGGCGCCGTGAAATTGCCGACCGCGCCGATGAAATCGTTGCGTTCCCAGGCGCGGGTCATGATCGGCCAATGCGCGTGCAGTATCGCGCCCAGAACAGCAATACCGGTGAGGTCGAACAGCGTCTCCAGCCCGGCGGCGACGCGCGGCGCGCGGGTTTTCAGCACATCGATCACCCCGTCGCTGCGCGTCAGCCGCCCGGCCCGCAACGCTTGCGGCGCCTGCAGAAAGACAATCGCGACGATGGACAGCGACACGATCTCGGGCACGCCCGCCACCGGTGCGCCAAACAGGTTTCGGCCCAGCACATCGGCGGTGATGAGGATCACAAGTGCAACAATCAGACAGGACCCGACGACATTCGCCGCCAGCGTTATCCCATCCAAGATCCGTAGCACGTGGCCGGGCGCACCCGCCCGGCCGGTATCGTCCAGGCTCACTCTGCGTCCCAGTCACGCAGCGGTGTCGCGCCGCTGTCGCGCATGGAGGACATATAAAGCGACAGAACTTCGCTGCCCGGAATGCCCTGCCCGTCGAGGCCCGTCGCCCAGGTCTTGGCGGCATTGTCCATCCCGGCGGCCCAGGCTGCGCGCATCTCGTCACTGGCATCCGTGATCGTCGCGCCGTTTTCGCCCATCACGGTGAATGAGGTTTCCACCGCCCCTTCCAGGGCCGACAGGTACCAGTCTTTCGCGGCATCCGCGCCCGTATGCAGCGCCGTTTTCACCGCATCCGGCAGGCCGTCATACCAATCGGCATTCGCGCACAAGGCACCGGCATATTGCGCGCCAAGCCCGGCTCGCGTGACGTAGGGTGCCACCTCGTAAAGCTTGCCCGGCAGCGCGGCAGAGGCGAAGACAATCACACCGTCATACACGCCCGCTTTGAGTTCGTTGTAATAGGTTGTCAGGTTGCCCGAGACACCGACCGCCCCGGTGCCCGACAGCCAGTTGATCGCGGGCCCGGGGGCGGCGATTTTTTTGCCGTCGAGATCGGCGAGACCGGTCACCGGAAACTTTGTCATCAACAGATAGTCGTCGATGCCGACGGGCGCGCCCAGATAGACCACACCGTTTTGCGTATAGGCCTCGGTCATGCGCGGGTCGGTCTTGTGCAGGCTGTCCATCAACTCTGACACCGTGCGGGGATCGTCGCTGACAAACGGGGTGTAGTAGGTCACGTTCTGCACGGCGAGTTTCGCGGGATCGAACAGGCTCTGACAGATCCCGATCTCGGCCAGACCGGCCTCGACCGTTTCCAGTTCATCCCCCACCTTGGCGATGGCACCACCATATTGCCCGTCGAAGGTGACCGAATGGTCCGAGCCTTCGAGCGACGCGTTGACACCCGGCACGAATGCCTCGTCAATCATCTTGACCCAACGGAACACGCCGGGATGCCCGGCGACCACCGTCGCATTGAAACTATCGGCCTGCGCCATCATCGGCACAGCCAGCGCCGCGACCAGCGCGCCGGTTTTCAGTGATGTCTTCATGTTGTCCTCCCTAGGTAGGTTCACCTTTCTGGATCGCCCTGGCTCCTCCAACGGCGAAACAAATGAGTGTTGCGATTAGGTCTTCTTTAACAGTCTCGATATCTGCCCTTTCGGCCAGTTGCTCGGCCCGCCCGTCGCGCGCCAGCGCCGTTGCCAGAACGCCCAGCGCGCACAGGTAGATGTGCGAGGCTTGCAGCGCATCGATGCCGGGGAGGCAGTCTTGTAGCGCCGCGATAAAGGTTTTCGCCGTCTCGTCGTAGTTCTCACGCACCAGCGCCTGATCGCGTTCGTTTCCAGCGATCAACCCCGCAAAGATGCGTGCGTAGGCACGCCCACCCCCGGACGGGCCCAGCGCTGGTTCGAAGAGGGCGCGAAACACATGGGCGAGGCCGTCGCTCGCCTTTCGATCCGCTGTACGAAGTAGCGCCAGGCGTTCTGTGTTGATCTGCGCCGATCGGTTCCGAATTACCGCGGCGTACAACCTGTCTTTCGACCCGAAGTGATAGTGCAGCAACGACTGACTTACCCCGGCCCGCAGCGCGAGCGCTTTCATTCCCGCACCGTCAAAACCCCGTTCGGAAAACTCGAGCTCTGCCGCCGCAAGGATCTTGTCCAGGGCCCCGTTCTTACCGTCGATCACTGGGAGTTCAGCAGCTGTCATGCTGGCCAGTCTATCCTGACTGACCGATCAGTCAATACACATATGTGAGTCCACTTGTGCGCTCCGGATGGTGGAAAGTTGTCCGTTGGGCCGGGCGCGGAAGGACGCACAAAGTTGCGCCCCTGCGTTCGCGCAGAGCTCTGTGCGCGCGTATGAATGCGGCCCAGCGCTAGCGCATCCGTTGATCCAGTCCGTCTTGGAATGCACGGTGAGGAACTGGCCATGACATACCGCGAAAGGCTTTTTTCTTGACACTGACACCGGTGTCATGACATCGGTGTCATAGAGATGCGAGGACCACCTCGCAGGGCAACCAAACACCGTTGGGGAGGCGGCCGTTGGCTACGATCTACGATGTCGCAAGTCATGCAGGCGTTTCGCCAAAGACCGTAAGCCGCGTCCTGAACGGTGACGCGCCGGTCTCAAAAAAGACCCGGGATGCGGTGACCGCGGCGATGGATGCCCTGGGCTACGTCCCGTCACATGCCGCACGGTCGATGAAGTCCCACAAGTCCGGTCTGATCGGGCTGATCACCGGCGCAATCAGCAATACCGACGAGACGGCGACCCAAACCGGTCTGCCCGAGCTGTTCATCGTGCAAGGCGCGCAGGCGGTGATTGAGCGTTCGCGCAAGACGCTCCTGATCTCGGACACGGGCGGGCGACTGGACCGCGTTCCGGATCTGGTGCGGACATTCCAGGAGCATCGGGTCGAGGGCATTCTGTACGTCGCCGACTATCACAAACCGCTGGAGTTGACCCTGCCGGGCAAGGGCATTCCCAAGGTATTGGTGAACTGCTTCGACGATCAGGGGACGCCTGCCATCGTGCCGGATGATGAGGGCGGGCAGTACGCATTGACCAAGGCGGTTCTTGCGCAAGGGCACCGCGATGTCGCCTATCTGACGCTGGCCCCGACGCAGGAAGCAACCAAGCTGCGCCTCAAAGGATTCAAGGGGGCTTTGTCCGAAGCGGGCATTCCGCTTGACCCCCGCCTGGTTCAGGCAGCGGACCTTTTCGGCTCTCCGGGGGAGCATCAACTGATCTGGGATGCGCTTGACAGGTTCTTTGCCGGGGCAAAGCGACCAACAGCGATCTGCTGCGGCAATGACCGCCTGGCGATGGCGGTCTACGGGATCCTGCGACGGCGCGGCATTTCCGTGCCCGAGGACGTGTCGGTCGTGGGTTATGACGACCACCGGCTGATCTCTGAAACGCTGTACCCGGCGCTGACCACAGCCGAGCTGCCGTATAGCGCGATGGGAGTACGGGCCGCGCAGACCCTTTTGGACCTGCTGGAGGATGGCGCCACCCAGCCGAGCGCACCCATCCGCATCGGCGGACAGGTCCAGCACCGCGCGTCGCTGATCGCGCCGCGGGCCGAAGACACGGACAATGTGATTAATCTCAAAGGGAGGAATGAGATATGAAGATGGGAGTGACGTTTGCCGCACTGTCTGCGGTGGGACTTGCCGGGGCGGCCTCGGCTCAGACGGAACTCAGCCTTTGGTATCACGGCGCCGGCAGTGCAAACGCCGAAGAAGCCACGATGCTGGAGGTCATCGAGGAGTTCAACGCATCACAAAGCGACTGGGTGGTGACAATCGAGTCATTCCCGCCGATTGCCTATAACGACGCCGTGGATGCCGCAGCGCTTGCAGGGGATCTGCCGGACATCCTGGACGTTGATGGCCCGGTGATGCCGGGTTGGGCCTGGGCCGGCTATATGCAACCGCTTGGTATCGACGAGGGCTTCGTCGAAGGCTGGCTGCCGGGGCCGATTGGACGCTGGAACGGCGAAATCTACTCTGTCGGGTTCTGGGATGCGGCGGTCGCCATGACCACGCGGCGCTCGACTTTGGAGAAGTACGATATTCGGGTGCCAACGCTGGATGCGCCCTGGACGGGTGACGAGTTCATGGAAGCCCTCACCAAGATCCGGGACTCGGGTGATTTCGACTATGCCTTCGATCCGGGGATGGCCTGGACCGGGGAGTGGTACCCCTATGCATTCTCGCCCTTCTTGCAGAGCTTTGGCGGAGATATCGTCGACCGCGCGACCTATCAGACCGCCGAAGGCGTCCTGAACGGCGATGCGGCGATCGCATTCGGCGAGTGGTGGCAATCGCTCTTCACCGAAGGCTTTGCTCCGGGCACCAGCCAGGATGGTGCGGCCCGTGAAACGGGTCTCTTGAACGGCAACTATGCAATTCAGTGGAACGGCAATTGGGCGGCACTTCCCGCGGTTGAGGCCTTTGGCGACGACGTGCTATTCCTGCCGGCGCCGGATTTTGGCAACGGCCCAAAGATTGGTGCCGCGTCCTGGCAACTCGGCATCTCGGCAACGTCCGAGCATCCTGACGGTGGGCGGGCGTTCATCGAGTTTGCGATGCAGGACAAATACTTTGCCAAATTCTCGGATGGCACCGGGCTTATCCCATCAACCGCATCGGCCGCCGCCGACACCGCCAACTACAAAGAAGGCGGCCCTATGGAGGTCTTCTATGCGCTCTCCGAAGCGCAGGCGGTTCTGCGCCCCGTGACGCCGGGCTACCGTGTTCAGGCGCTGGTATTTGAAAAAGCACTCGCCGATATCGCGAATGGCGCGGATGTGGCGGACACGCTTGACGCTGCGGTGGACGAGATCGGCGCGGATATCGAGGCGAACGGCGGCTACGGCCACTGACGCCGAACCTCCCATTGGCCGCCCGGCCCCATTGTCGGGCGGCGCGCATCAAAGACAAGGACCTGGTCCCATGGCTTCGAAACTGACGCGGTCGAACCGCGCAGGTTGGCTGATGGCTTTGCCTGGCACTGGTTTGATCGCCCTCTTCATCATCCTGCCGTTCTTTTTGGCCTTTGCGTATTCGCTGACAAACCAGCGGCTCGCGTCGCCAAATCCCACCGAATATGTGGGCTTTGAGAACTATCGAGAGCTCTTGGGTCTGGCGGTTTTCACGCTTGAACCCGAAAGGGACGAGGCCGGGAATGCGGTCGTCGAGGACGGCGAAATCCAGTATCCGCGGCTTCGGTCGTTCACACGCAACAACCCGGACTACCCCAACCTGCAGGGCAAGCGCGAGTGGATCAGCTGGCAGTCGGGCGAGAACCGAACGGTCATTCTGGCCTCGGACGTGGTCTTCATGAAGGCGCTGGTGAACACGTTCACGTTCGTCTTGATCGTGGCGCCGGTGCAGGCGGGGCTCGCGCTGGGGCTGGCATTGCTGATCAACCAGAAGCTTCGGGGGATCAGTTTCTTTCGGGCGGTCTACTTTATGCCGGTCGTGGTCTCGATCGTGGTCGTTTCGCTTCTGTGGCGGTTCATCTATTCCCCCGGCGACGGTCTCTTGAACAACATCCTGACCGGGCTGACCTTCGGGGCGTTTGAGCCACGGGATTGGTTGGGGGACCCATCAACCGCGCTTGGCGCGATCATGGCGATGTCGGTGTGGCAGGGCGTCGGTTTCCACATGGTGATCTGGCTGGCCGGGCTGCAAACCATCTCGCCCACGCTTTATGAGGCGGCGAGCATCGAGGGCGCGAACAAGTGGCAGACGTTCCGGTACGTGACCTGGCCGGGTCTGCGGAATACTGCTGTTCTGATCCTGATCGTCATCACCATGCAGGCCTTCGCGCTTTTTGCACAGATCGACGTCATGACCCGAGGCGGTCCGCTTGACAGCACCCAGGTGCTCGTCTTCCAGGCGGTCGAGCGCGGCTTTGGCAAGCAGGATATCTCGGGCGGATCGACCATATCGGTCATCCTCTTTCTGATCGTGCTCTGCATCTCTTTCATCCAACGCTATCTGACACGGGAGCGGACCTGATGGCACTCGTTTCACCTGATAACCGGGGGCTCCGTCTGGCGACGCGCTATGCGGTGCTGATCCTTGTGGCGATCATCTTTGTCTTCCCGCTGCTCTTCATGGCGATGTCATCGCTGAAACCTGACTTTCAGCTTTTAAACGACACAAAAAGTCTGCGGGCGTTCCTGCCGGTCGGGGAGATTTCCTTCGACAACTACACAGCGGCGTTCGATCGGGCGCCAATAGGCGTCTTTGTCTTCAACTCGGTGCTGGTGACCGGGGTGACCGTGGTGTTGACACTGTTCGTGTGCTCGCTCGCGGCGTTCTCATTCGTCTTTCTCGACTGGAAAGGCCGCGATGTCGTGTTCTCGATCCTCCTTGCCACGTTGATCATCCCCTACGAGACAATCTTCATCCCGCTTTTGCTGATGGCGTCGCAACTGCCCTGGATCGGCGGTGGCGGGATCGAGATTGGGTGGCTCAACACCTATCGGGTCCAGATCATCCCGTTCATTGCCGATGGCCTGTCGATCTTCCTGTTTGTCCAGTATTTCCGCGACCTGCCCCGCGAGCTGATCGAGGCGAGCCGGGTCGAAGGCGCGAGCTGGTGGACGATCTATCGAAGGGTCGTCATGCCGCTGTCGGGACCAGTGATTGCGACGGCTGCAATCCTGAAATTCCTCTTCATGTATAACCAGTACCTGTGGCCGCTGATGGTTGTTCAGGCCGAGGAAATCCGCCCCGTCATGATCGGCCTCGGCTATTTTACCGAACAGCTGAACGTGCCCTGGGGCGAAGTCATGGCCTACCTCACCGTCATCACGGTGCCAGTTCTGGCCTTCTATCTGTCGCTGCAACGCGTGTTCATCGCGTCGGTTGCCTCGACGGGGGTGAAGGGCTGATGGTTCTGTCTCTGGACGACAAATGGGTCTGGGACAGTTGGTATGTCCGGGACGGCGACCTCTGGCACTGCTATTTCCTGCAGGCGGACAAAAGCATCGGCGATCCCGAACTCCGCCATTGGAACGTAACCCATGGCCATGCCACCAGTCGCGATCTGGTTCATTGGGATCACCTGGGCACCTGTTTCGCGCCCGCGGATGAACCGGCCTGGGACGATTACACAACATGGACGGGCTCGGTGGTGCGCGGAGACGATGGTAAATGGCACCTCTTCTACACCGGAACCAGTCGCCAGGGCGGCGGCAAACATCAAAAACTGGGCCATGCGGTGTCCGATGACCTTCACAACTGGGCGCGCGTGGGGTCCGGCCTGATCCTCGACCGGGACGCGCGCTACGAAGAGTTCGAACCCGGCCGCTGGCACGACCGGGCCTTCCGCGATCCGTGGGTGATCCGAAACCCCGAAGGTGGCTGGCTGATGTATTTTACCGCGCGCGACGCGTCGGTCGGCGCCAAGATGGAGGCCGGTGCAATCGGATGCGCAACCTCCGATGACCTTTACGCATGGACGTTGCAGGCACCCGTGTACACCGGCAGCTTCGGCGAACTTGAGGTGCCGCAGGTTTTTGAATGGGGGGATAGGTGGTATTGCCTCTTTTGCACCAGCGGGCGGTTCTGGTCCAATGAGGCCAAGACCGTGATCGGCGAACCGGCGCGCAGTGGCTCGCACTACCTCATCGGAGACGGCCCCCTCGGACCATGGCGCCTTGCCCCCGGACCAATGCTGGATGGCAGCGCGCCGGGCCAGCGCTATGCCGCGCGCATCGTCGACGCGGGCGAGACAAAGCAGCTTCTAGGATTTCTGATGACTGATCCAGAGACCGGGGCTTTCCCCGGCATCATCGCCGACCCTGAAGTCGTGACACAGAAACCGGACGGGCGCCTTGCGCTGGCGCCGCGGCACTAAACGGGAGGAACAAGAGATGGCTGATGTACTGCTGAAAGGGATCAAGAAAAGCTACGGCCCTGTAGACGTGATCAAGGGCGTGGATATCGAGATCAAGGATGGTGAGTTCGTTGTCTTTGTCGGTCCGTCGGGCTGCGGCAAGTCCACGCTTTTGCGGATGATCGCCGGGCTTGAAGATATCTCGGACGGAGCGCTGGAGATCGGCGGCCAGGTTGTGAACGACATCCCGGCCTCGCAGCGCGGGATCGCCATGGTGTTCCAATCCTACGCGATTTTCCCGCATATGACAGTGCGCGAGAATGTGGCGTTCGGACTGACAATCGCTGGCGCATCGAAGGCAGAGAAGGACGAAAAGGTGGCCGAGGCGGCGCGCATCCTTCAGATGGAACACCTGCTCGACCGTCGCCCATCGCAACTGTCAGGCGGACAGCGCCAGCGCGTTGCGATTGGCCGCGCGATTGTGCGAAAGCCTGAAGTGTTCCTGTTCGATGAACCCTTGTCGAACCTCGATGCGGCCTTGCGGCTGGATATGCGGATCGAAATTGGCAAGCTTCACAAATCCCTGGGATCAACGATGGTCTATGTCACCCATGACCAGGTCGAAGCCATGACGCTGGCCGACAAGATCGTCGTGCTCAAAGATGGCTATGTGCAGCAGATGGGTGCGCCGATGGATCTCTACCATCGTCCTGAGAACCTGTTCGTGGCCGGGTTCATTGGCGCACCATCAATGAACTTCCTCGATGTTGACGTCGTCGATAGCGACGCCGCCAAGGCCCGGGTGCGTTCTGATCTGGTAGCAGAGTTTGGCGCACCGGCCTGGCGCCCGGGTATCCCGTCTTCGGGCCGCGCGACGCTCGGCGTCCGCCCGCAAGACCTCCACCCTGTCGAAAGCGGCGGCATCCTGAGCGGGACTGTAACACTGGCTGAACGGCTCGGGATTGAGACGGTGGTCGATGTGACCCTCAAGGATGGCACACGCATTCTCTGCTCGATGGCCGAGGATCGCGTTTTCGAGCCCGGACAAGCAATCAACCTCGATTTCGACCATGCCCGCGCCCATCTTTTTGGTCGGGAAGAAGGCCACGATCGAGCCGCCGCGTGATCAGAATGAAACCGGCCCTCATACTCGACAACCACTTCCGCAAACGCGAAGAGCTTTTTCGCGATGGTGTCTTTGAGGAACTGAGCGGGCTTTGTGAGATCCATGGCGGGCGGAACGAACCCATGCCGCGGGAAGAGATTGCCGAGCTGCTGCCCGAGGCCGCGTTCTACGTCGCCGCCCTCCCCGAACTGACGCGTGAAGACGTCGCCCGCGCCCCGCACCTGAAGGCAACGGTTGAGGTGGCAGGGGCGTTCCGCGGCGGGCTTGACTACGCGGCCTGCTTCGAACGCGGGATCGAGGTTCTGTCTTGCTCTCCGGGGTTTCGCAATTCGGTGGCCGAGATGGCACTGGCCATGGCGCTCGCCGGAGGGCGGGGTCTGGTCGAGGAACACGAAGCGTTTCGAAACGGGACCGAGCGATGGCTCGACGATCGCGATGCGACCGACTTCTCGCTATATCGGCAGAGCATCGGTTTCATTGGTTATGGCCAGATCTCGCGCGAAACGCACAGGCTCATGGCACCGTTCGAACCGCAGGTGATGGCCTATGATCCCTATCTGAGCGACGCCGGGCCGGATGTGGAGCTGACAGACCTCGAAACGCTGGTCTCAAGCTGTCGCGTTGTTGTCGTGGCTGCGGTCCCTTCGGAAAGCACGCGGGGGCTTCTCAGCGCGGACCTGATCGACAGGCTGCAACCTTCGGCCCTTGTCATCGTGATCAGCCGCGCGTGGTGTGCCGATTTCCCGGCTTTGATGGCGGCTGCCGCTGCCGGGCGCATCCGGGTCGCCACAGATGTCTTTCCGGACGAACCGCTCGGCCCCGGCGATCCCATCCGGACGAGCCGGAACGTCATCCTGTCGCCGCACCGCGCGGCGGCTGTACCAGGGGGGCGGCACCTGATCGGCGACATGATCCTGCATGACGTTGCCGCAATCCTGAATGGTGAACCCGAACGTCACCTGAAACGCGCAGACCCTGCTATGGTCGCAGACCTCGTTTCGACCCAAGCCCAAATGAAGGCCATGCCGGGTACATGACCGTGTTCCAATGGGGCATCCTTGGTACCGGCAACATCGCGTCCTCTATGGCCAAGGCGCTGGCCTTGGTCCCAGACGCCATGTGTGCGGCAGTTGCCTCTCGCACACTGAACAAGGCGCGCACCTTTGCGGATCGTTGGGGTATCTCACGGGCCCATGGGAGCTATGACGCTCTTTTGGCCGACCCGAGCATCGACATTGTCTATGTCGCCACCCCGAACGCCTGCCACAAGGACAACATCCTAGCTGCCTTGGCTGCTGGGAAACACGTGCTTTGCGAAAAACCAATGACACTTTCCGCCTCCGACAGCGCCGCGTGTTTCGACGCTGCAGAGAAACGCGGTCTGTTTCTTATGGAAGCCCTTTGGACAGCCTTCTTCCCCGCCATGCAAAAGGCCATCGAGCTTGTGCAATCCGGCGCGATCGGCACGCCGCGGCATCTGTCGGCCAATTTCATCTCGTACCGGGATCCCAAGACGCATCCGACCCTCTTTGATCCCGGTCTTGGCGGTGGCGCGCGCAACGACCTCGGGATCTATCCTGTTGCTGCCGCCTTGCTGCTGGCGGGGCCCATCGCCAACGCGACGGTGAAGTCCGTGCACGGGCCTACCGGTGTCGACGAGATGACGGCGATGGTTCTGGAGCATGAAAACGGATGCATCGCTCAACTGGCCTGCGGGTTCCGCGTGGAAATGCCAATCGCCGTCCGGGTCACAGGCGATCTGGGCCATCTCGATATTGCAGAGAACTTTCACCGCCCGCGGCAAGTCTGCATCGCAAGCGAAGGACAGTCGGCCCGGTACGATCTTGAACCACTTGGTGTGGGGTACGCCCATGAAGTCGTCGCGATGCAGAGCTTTCTGACGGATCGCGACCGGCCCACCCCGACATGGGGTCGGGCCGAGACGCTGGCATGCGCACGCGTGCTCGAAGGGCGATGAGTGCTGCGGCAGACCCTACGTCGACCATCTAGTCTTCAATGATGTCCCGCACCCAAGTCGTCGTCACCCCGACATTTGCCGTGTGCTCGGCAAATCCCGTTTCAGTTCCTTTAGCACCACAAGGCTCAGGAATCCCTCAACGGGTGGTTCGAACAGGTAAGCGTCCGCAAAGTCTGAAAAGGCCTCCATCGACTCGCAGTTGAGAAAAAGCACGATGTCGTCGTTGCCGGTCACAGACCAGACGCGCTCGACATCCTCGTGTCCGCCGAAGCGCTTCATCAGGGTTTCGATGCGCTTGAGGTTGTGGCGCTGGATGGTGAGCAGCACGATGATCTGGGTTCCTTTGCGGCGATAGGCCGGGTTCAGCACGGCAACTTCACGCTCGATCGCGCCGATCTTGCGCAGTCGCTGCAGCCGGCGCAGGCAGGCTGCTGGTGACAGGCCCACCGCCTCGGACAACTGCTGCCCGGTCTGGCGTGCGTCAACTTCCATCAGGGACAGAATGTGGCGGTCAAAATTGTCGAGGCTTTCCATAGCGCGTCCAATCCTACACTGTGCGCGAAGTGATCGCATTGCTCTCAAAAAATTGCGAACACTTCATTCTCTGAGTGGGGATTTCGCGACCGCCTCGCGGAACGGTGCGTTCATAACCGCCCCAGGTTCACACGCTGAGCCGAACCAACTCACAAGCTTCAACAACCGGGAACCTTCGCCCGGGTCCGGCGCCGCACCCATCGCGCGGAAGCGCGCGACCAATTGACCGGAGGTCTGAATGCACGCGCACTTTCTCCTCCGTCGGGCCGTTCTGGCGGCACGGCAAAAACCCTACGGCCGGATCGCGCGCTCCTTGATGCAGGCCGTCCGACGGGCCGCGCGGCGACGCAGGGTTCTGAAAGAGTTCCAAGCGCTCTTGGCCTTACCGGACGATCGCCTGCACGAAATGGGACTGGCCCGTCCGCAGATCCTTGCAGAGCAGCGGCAGTTTCGGATCACCGGCGACATACCAAGAGCACGACCGTAGGCGGCAATCACGCGGCTGGTAGAAGCCCGTCATCCTTGGCAAGCCGCGCGGCTTGCAAGCGATCTAGCTCAGCCAACGCCGCGTCGGGTTCACCACAGCGGGCCAAAGCGCGGTTGTAGGCGCGCAGCACCGATCGTGGCCGCCAGGGCAGCGCCGCGTCGGCGAGCCAGGCGCGCAGAACCGGTGGCAGCCGGTCGAACTCCCGCATCGGGTCCTCGCTCCGGCGGCGTTTGCGCAAGCGCGTTTGTCCCAGGTTGCGCGTCATTAATCGGCGTCCTCGATGTCGTAGATCGGGTCGAGCACAAGGACGAGCCGCGTTTCCCCCGTTCCCGCAATGGGGGGAGAGCGGTGGCGCAGACCGGATGGCGGGTTTTCGCGCCACAGCGATCCGCGCAGGATGATTGGGGCGCCCGTTGGCGCTTGATGCACTTCGGCCGGTTCGACGCCATCGGTCGCGACCCCGTACTGCGTACCGCTGCCGCGATAGGTGCAGATCAACCGCGCAAGCATCGCATCAACGTGGAACTTCGAGCAGGCATTGGTTGTGACCGCATCCATGCGCAGCCGTAGGTAGGGTGCCTTCATGATGTCGGCAAAGCGGGCCGCGAGGTCCGCGATGTCACCTTCAAACCACGCCCGTTCAGGCCCCTCTTCCAGCCCGGCAACATCGCAAAGGTTGCGCAGCGTTCCCGGCACGGCCTGAGGACGCAGAACCAACCGGGCACGGGGCAGCTGCGCGGGGTCCAGCGCGTCGATCCAGCGCTGAAATCCAGGCATGGGATCGCGTCGCCACAACACTGCCGCGCAACCCTCGGCACGAATATCGCCCAGATCATCCGCTGTGGTCGCCTCTCTGACGGCCAACGCTGCATTTCGGATTTCCGTCTCGATCACGGTCATGCGGCATCCTCCACCCGGCGCCACCCGGGAAACGGGTCCGACATGTCCAGCGGCAGCGACGCCGGATCGGCGGCGGCGGTCACCGGCACCAGACAGGCGTCGAGCTTGGCCTTCAGCGCGGGCCAATCGATACCGGCGCCGATAAAGACGATCTCTTGGCGACGGTCGCCCCACGGTTCGGCCCAGTGCTGCGCGATATAGGCGCGTGCGCTGTCGTGATCGGGCCAGCGCTCCTGCGGCACCGCGGCCCACCAGGTGCCTAGCGGCGTGACACTGGACAGCGCTCCGGCCAGCGAAAACTCGGCAACCCAGTTGGGACGCGTCGCAAGCCAGAAGTGACCCTTCGCGCGGATGACACCGGGCATGTCACCTACGAGCACGGCATGGATCTTTTCCGGAACGAACGGCTGCCGCGCGCGATAGACGTAGGAGGTGACATCGTACTCTTCGGTCTCGGGCACGTGGTCGGCGAAACCGTAGAGCTCCTTGGCCCACATCGGATGCTCATGCGCCTTTTCGATGTCAAACAGCCCGGTGTTCAGGATCGCTTCGGCAGCTACATCAGAGTGGTTCGTTTCAATGATCTCTGCATCCGCATTAAGACTGCGAACGATTTTGCGCGCGGCGTCCGTCCGCTGCGGCCCGGCATCCGCAACCTTGTTGAGGATGATGACATCGGCAAACTCGATCTGGTCGGTCAGAAGATGCACGAGCGTGCGTTCGTCTTCATCCCCCATCACCTCGCCGCGGTCGCTGAGGAAGTCGTGACTGGCGTAGTCTTTCATCAGATTGACTGCATCCACGACCGTCACCATGGTGTCGAGCCGCGCCACATCGGACAGGCTTTCCCCCTCTTCATCGCGGAAATCAAACGTGGTCGCGACCGGAAGCGGCTCGGAAATACCGGTCGACTCGATGAGCAGGTAATCAAAGCGCCCTTCGCCCGCCAGGCGGCGCACCTCGGCCAGCAAGTCATCGCGCAGCGTGCAGCAGATGCAGCCGTTGGACATCTCGACCAGTGTCTCATCGGTGCGGCTGAGTTCGGTGTCCGCCCGCACGAGGTCAGCGTCGATGTTCACTTCGGACATGTCATTGACGATCACGGCAACGCGTCGTCCCTCGCGGTTGTTGAGGACGCGGTTCAGAAGCGTGGTTTTTCCGGCGCCGAGAAAGCCGGAAAGGACGGTCACGGGAAGGCGGGGGTCAGTCATGGCTGGAAACCTCTAGCTGGGGTTTTGTTCGGGAATGGCCGCGCGCGCGGTCATTGATGCGTTGCGGCGGTTTCGGGGGTTTTGGCGCTGTCGCCCTGCCCGGCCCGCAGCATGTCGAAACTGCGCTGCAGCTCGGGCTTGGTCATGTCGCGGGCGATGACAACGATGCGCGACTGGCGGTCGTCACCGGCCCAGGTTTCAAGCGGCACGGGTACGTCGAAAATGTGCTGAACACCGTGGAAGACGAACGGCGTGTCGAACCCTTTGAGGAAGACGATGCCTTTGACGCGCAGGATATCTGGGCCTTTGAGCCCGATCAGCGTGTTCAGCCATCGATCAAACGTTGCGTCTTCAAGCGGCGCGTCCAGGACGATCGAGACAGAGGTGATCCGGGCATCATGGGGTGTTGGCGCCATCGATACCGCTTCTTGCGGCGCAAAGCCCGACAGGTTTGCCAGCGGGTCATGCGCGCTCGACACCGGTGTTGTCCACGCCACCGCCTGTGCCTGGGGCGCATCGCGGCGAATGCTGCTCAGCCCCCAAAGCCTGTTCGGCGTGATCTGATCCGCGCCCTTATGCAGGATCTCTGCGGTTGCGTTGAGCCCGCGCAGGCGCGTCTCGATGACCGACGCGGCCTCGGGCGTGACCAGATCGGTCTTGGTAAGCACGATAAGGTCCGCAACCGCCACCTGAGACACCGCCTCGAACTGCGCGTCGAGCGTGGCTGGCCCGTTCGCCGCATCGACCAATGTCACCACACCGTCCAGCCGCACGTTGTGGGCCAGCAAGTGATCCACAAGAAGCGTTTGAACGATTGGGCCGGGGTCGGCGAGACCGGTGGTTTCGATGACAAGCCGGTCAAACTGTAGCTTTCCGGAATGGCGGCGGCTGATCAGCCCGCCAATGGTGGTCGACAGATCCCCGCGGATGGAACAGCACAGGCAGCCCGACTGCATCAGCGTGACGTTGTCATCGCTGGCCTCGATCAGGTCGTGATCCAGCCCGGCATCCCCGAACTCATTCACGATCACGGCAATGCGACCTGATCCTGACTGCGAGAGGACTGCGTTCAGCAGTGTGGTCTTGCCCGCACCCAGAAACCCGGTGAGCACGGTCAACGGGATGCGCGGATCAGCGGACTGCTGCGGCGGGGTGGTGTTGGATGTCATAGTGGCATTCATCAATTAATGTAATAACATTACATTTTGGTGTGGCAAGACACAGCCGTATCTTGGCGGGCCCGGACACGTTCGGCACAGGCCGGCAATCGCGCCGGCCTGTGCCAAAACGTAACGCCTAGAGGCACTCGGCGAAGGTAGCCGCCATGTTCCGCAGAAGCTTCGGGTAGAGCGCCGGACCCGGTTCGAGCTCGGCGCCGAGCGGGTCAATCACGCTTGTTTTCGCCTCGGTCCCATCCAGCACCGTCGCGACGAGACCGGGGTTGAACTGCGGCTCAGACAGCACACAATCAACACCTTCCGCCTGGATCCGGCCTTGGATCTCGGCAATCCGCGCCGGGCTTGGATCCGACGCATCACTCAGCGAAATCGCGCCTGCAGCAGGGAAATCAAAATCCGCCTCAAAGTACTGATAGGCATCGTGGAAGACGATGAAACTGCCCCCGCGCAGCGGCTCTAGCGTCGCCGCAATCTCGGCAGAAAGCGCCTCCATTTCCTCTCGCGCGGCGGCGGCGTTCGCGAAATAGGTGCCCGCGTTGTCGGGATCGGCGGCCGAGAGCTGACCTGCAATCACGTTCAGCCACACCCCGGCATTCTGTGGCGACAACCAGGCATGCGGATCATGTTCGCCATGGTCATGGCCCGCGTGATCATCGTGGTCATGATCATGATCGTCATGCGCATGGTCGTCACCGTGGTCATGATCATGGTCGTGATCGTCATGTGCGGCGTCTTCGGCCTCGGCGTGATCATCGTCATGGTCATGGTCATGGTCGTGATCATGATCGTGGTCGTCATGATCGTGATCGTCGTGCGACGCCTCTTCCGCCTCGGCATGATCATCATGGTCGTGGTCTTCATGACCCTCGTGGTCGCCATGATCGTGCGCTTCGAACAACGCCCCCTCCCGGAAGTCCAAGAGCGTGGTGCCATCGGCCTCAAGCAAGGTCGTCACCGCGGCATCTTCGGCCAGTGTTTCGACCGCGCCTTCCATCCAGGGCGTCAGATCTTCGCCGATCCAGAACACCAGATCGGCATCCTGCAGCGCCGCAGCCTCAGACGGGCGGAGGCTGTAGCCATGGGGTGAGGCACCCTGCTGGACGATCAGGCTGGGGGTGCCCACGCCGTCCATCACGCGCGCGACCAACGAGTGAACCGGCGCGATATCAACGGCAACGTTGGGGACGTCAGCCAAAGCTGTACCCCCCATCAAAACAGCAGTAACAGAGAGCGGGAGGAGGTTTCTGGACATCGGACACCCTGTGTGATCTTATAACATTAAGAGCGGCATACCTGATACGAAATAACATGACAAGCAATGCACAGCCCGGGCATGGCGACAGCGCGGCCCCCCTCGGATTTGAAGCCCATGACCACGCTTTATGCGTGAAAGACGCGCTTGCCGCGGCTGAGTCGCGTTGTGCCGATGAAGGGCTGCGGCTGACACCGGTGCGCCGCAAGGTTCTGGAATTGCTGCTGCAAGAGCATCGCGCGCTGGGCGCGTACGCCATCTTGGATCACCTGCGCGACGCGGGCTTTGGCTCGCAGCCGCCCGTGGCCTACCGCGCGCTGGATTTTCTGGCCGAGCACGGCTTTGTCCACAAGATCGAGCGCCTGAATGCATTCGTCGCATGTGCCCATCCCGGCGAGGCGCATTCACCGGCCTTCATGATCTGCCGGATGTGCGATGCGGTGGCCGAGGCGTATTCGGCGCCCGCCAAGGGCGCCCTTGGGGCGGCGGCCCGCGCCGCGGGATTCCAAATCGAACGCACGGTGGTTGAGGCCGAGGGCGTCTGTCCTGCTTGCGCCGACAAGGCCGACGCATGAGCCTTCTTTCTGTCGAGGGCCTCAGCGTCAGCTATGGCGCAAACACTGTGCTGCGCGGCGTCGATCTGGCCGTAGAGCCGGGCGAGATTGTCACCATCGTCGGCCCCAACGGATCGGGCAAGACCAGCCTGTTCCGGGCCATCATCGGCGCGACCGCACCGTCGGCGGGTCGCATTGCGCGCAAACCGGGACTGAACATCGGCTATGTCCCGCAACGCCTGCACATCGATCAAACGCTCCCGATCACGGTAGACCGTTTCCTGCGGCTGACGGCCCGGCTGGACCGGCGCGCATGTGTGCAGGCGTTGGAGGATGCCGGCGTTCCCGATCTGCTGAAACGGCAGATGTCGCAGTTGTCCGGCGGCCAGTTTCAGCGGGTGCTACTTGCGCGCGCGCTGATCAACAAACCGGAGTTGCTCTTGCTGGATGAGGCGACGCAGGGCCTCGACCAGCCGGGCTCCGCCGCGTTTTATCGTCAGATCGAGGCGGTGCGGGCCGAAACCGGCTGCGCCATCCTGATGATCAGTCACGAATTGCATGTGGTGATGAGCGCGTCCGACCGCGTCATCTGTCTGAACGGCCATGTGTGCTGCCAGGGCACGCCGGCTGTCGTTGCCTCGGCGCCCGAGTACCGCGCGCTTTTCGGCACCGGAACCGGCGGTGCGCTGGCGCTTTACCGGCACGATCACGACCATGGGCACGACCACGATCACCCCCACAGCCATGAGGCCGCCGAGTAGTGTTGGACGATTTCATGGTCCGGGCAACGCTGGCCGGGGTCGGCGTGGCCATTGCCGCGGCCCCGTTGGGCTGTTTCGTGGTCTGGCGCCGCATGGCCTATTTCGGCGATGCAACAGCTCATGCTGCAATGCTGGGGGTGGCGTTGTCGCTGGCCATGCAGATATCGGTTTTCGTGGGCACTGTGGCGGTGGCGCTGGCGATGGCCGTGACGGTCACACTGCTCGCTGGGCGTGGCTATGCGATGGATACGCTGCTGGGCGTGCTTGCCCATTCGGCGTTGGCGTTCGGGCTTGTGGCGGTGTCGTTCCTGTCCGGCATCCGCATCGATTTGATGGCGTATCTGTTTGGTGACATCCTCGCCGTGTCACGCAGCGACCTTGTGGTGATCTGGGGCGGCGCTGCACTTGTCGTGGGGCTCATCGCGTGGCGTTGGTCGGCGCTGCTGACCGCGACACTGAACGAAGAACTGGCCTATGCCAGCGGGCTTGATCCGAAACGCGAGCAGCTGATCCTGACCCTGTCACTCGCAATCACCGTTGCCGTGGCGATCAAGGTGGTCGGCGTCCTGCTGATCGCCGCGCTCTTGATCATCCCGGCCGCCGCCGCCCGCAGCCTGGCGCGAACGCCCGAGGCGATGGCGGTGATCGCGGCGCTCATCGGCGGCGTGTCGGCGATATCGGGATTGCGGGCGGCCTATATCTTTGACACGCCCGCAGGTCCCACAATTGTCTGTGTGGCCGCCGTGCTATTTGCAGGTTTCAGCCTGCTCGGCTGGCAAAGCCGGAAGGCGCGCTGAGGCGCAGGTCCCGCGCATACAGGCGGTCCGGGTGATCGTACCCGTCGAACATGATGTCTTTCTAGTAATGCATCCCGATCTTTGCGAGGACACGAAGTGAAGGCCGATTGTACGGATCGACGATGGCGACCACCCGCCGCAGCGCCGCGATCTGACGAGCAACCTCCATAATGCAAGTGGCCGCCTCGGTCGCTATCCCCAACCCCCAGGCGGACTTTGCCAAACTAAACCCGACCTCGGCCTCATCGGGCGCAACGCGCTGTGGATCCCGGGACAGGCTGATGTAACCGGCAACCTTCGAAACTTTCAGGTCCTCAATCGCGAGGTTGAGCGGCAGGTCTGGTGCCGGGACCGCGCCACATGCCGTTGCCAGCCAAGCGGCCTGATCCTCAGCAGTCAGCGGCCCGCGGTCGCTGAACGCCATGACGTCCGGATCGCCAAGGATCGGGTCCAGGGATGGCAGATCATCTGGTCGCCACACCCGCAACCGCAGCCGGCGCGTCTCAAACATCGGGCCGTCAGGTCTTTTTTCGATCATCGACGATATTCATCGTCGCCACGCCGCTCGTCCCCAGTTCAATCGCCGCAAACGGCCCCCCGTGATACATCTGCGCCGGATCGGTGGGATCGGCTGGGTCCGCCTCTGCCAGAACTCTTTCGGCAAAGACCTCGGCATTGTCCGCCGGGCAATAGCCCAGATAGCGCGCCTGGCTGTTGTCCACCGGCGCGCGGTCGTTGGCCGAAACGCCGTAGACGACACTGAACCCCGTGGTTGGCGTATCAATCGCCCGGGTCACCAACTGGATCAGGTCGTCGTAGCTCAGCCACGAACCCAGCGCCCTCGGGCTTGTCACCTGTGCGCAGGACAAGATGCGCAGATGGACGGATTCCAGCCCACGCTTGTCCCAGTAAAGGCTGCCAAGATCCTCAGCAAAACACTTCGCAAGGCCATAGAAAGTGTCAGGCCGATGCGGCGCGTCAATGCCGATGAAGTCCTGTTTCTTATGCATCCCCACGGCGTGGATCGAGCTGGCGTAGACGACCCTGCGCGCACCCTGCTGAAAAGCAGCCTCCCAGATGTTGTAGGCTCCGACAATGTTCGACTGAAGGATGTCATCAAAGGGCGCCTCATCTCCGATGGCCCCGAAATGCACAACCATGTCCGCGCCGTCGAGCAGGGCCAGGATCTCATCATACTTGGCGAGATCGGCCTGCACATACCGTTCGCGCGGGTAAAGCGTACCGATGTCATCGGCGATGTCAGACGAGACAAGCTCATCCGCCATCTTGCTCAGCGGTTCGCGTAGGTATGAGGCGAGCCGCCCCGCGGCCCCGGTGAGAACTAGCTTTTTCATTTTCCAGCCTTCGATGTTGGGTGGCGGCGCGTGGGTTCCGGCGTCCGCATGTTACGGGCTGCCAGAGAGGGGACGCAGACGCAAGCGATGCGGGACACGTCAGGGCCTATATCACCGCCCGCTCGACCAAGGCACGTCCCTCGGCGATCCGATCGTATGCGAACGGCGTCAGGTCGAGCGCCCGGTATTCACCACATGTCAGCCACTCGGCAATGCCGCGCCCCATCGCCGGGGCCTGCTGCAACCCATGCCCCGAAAAGCCGTTGAGGAACAGGAAGTTCTCAACTTCGGGATGCGGGCCCAGGATCGCGTTCTGATCGACGGTGTTATAGTCGTAGTGCCCCGCCCATTCGGCGATCACCCTAATCGCCTCGAACTGGGGAATGCGGGTGGCAAGGATCGGCCAGACATGGCCCTCCCACAGCGCGTGGTCCATCTGAAAGTCGTCGTAGTCCACAGCAAGGTCCGGGTGCGCAGCGCATCCGGCCAGATAGGTTTGCGGCCCATCCTGGCGCATATGCACACCTGACGGATCGATGGTAAGCGGCAGGTCGCGATCAAGCGGGTGTGCCGCCGAGAAGACCCAGCTGAACCGCTTGCGCGGCTCGATCGGCGGATCGAGCCCGGCCATCCGCGCCACCTGCACGGCGCGGGGACCAGAGGCGTTAACGACCGCGCCGCAGGACACCCGCGCCCCTGATTTCAAAGTGACACCGCACACTCGGTCGCCGCGCGCCGTTTTCTCTATGGCGACCACCTCGCCTGCCACGTATTCCGCCCCCCGCGCACGCGCGCCACGGCGGAGCCACTCAAACAAAGCGCCGCCATCGAAATAGCCTTCGTCCTTGGTGTTGATCGACCCCAAGACGATGTCATAGAGCGCATAGAACGGATAGGCTGCCGCGATCTGGTTCCGGTCCAAGAGCCGGGTGTCTGCCCCGGCGGCGCGCCGAATTTTCTGGTTCTCGCGCAGCACATCGGCAAAACCCTGATCGTCCGCAAGGTAGAGATACCCATAGTTCTGAATACCCAGTTCGGGCACCCGTGCGTCGCCGCCCATATAGTTGCGCAAGTGCTTTACGAAATGCGCGCAGAATTGGGAGATCTGCACGTTGAGCGCGGTGCTGAACTGCTGGCGCATGCAGGAATTTGTGTGCGCCGTCGCTGCATGGGCATAGCTCGGGTCGCGCTCGACAACGAGGATGGAACCGTTGAAATCAGGGTTGTCCGACAGAAACCAGGCGGCAGACGACCCCATGATCGCCCCGCCAATAATGACAACGTCGTAGGACGATTTGGCTGGTGAGGATGAGAGCGGGCCGAGTGACGCACCGGGCACAGCTTGCGGATTGCCGCGCACCGATGCGGTCCCCTGCCCTGCGCTGCCAACCGTCGTTGAGGTCATACGAAAGTGTCGCGAGCCGCGCCCGCGGGGTCAATTGCAATCCGATGCCATCGGCTCGTCTGTCCGCCGGTTCAGAACCCGCTTTGGATCCGCGACAAGAGCCCTTCGGCCTGATCCGCGCGCACGACGCTTTCGACCACGTGCAGATCGCCGGGTGAGCTGACTTGGTTGAGCTTGCGAAAGATCGAGATCGCCGCGGGTGAGCTTGTGGCGATGTTGTGATCAAAGCGCTTGCCGTCCGACAGGGATCCGACATCCACAAGCGTCACCCCGAGGCCCTCAACCTCTTCCGGGTCCGTGAGCGAGCCCAAGCGGACGCCGCGCCCCGTAAGTCCGCTTGAGAACCGCAGCGCACGATCCTGCTCGGCCACGACAACGAGGAAGGGTTCAGGCAGCGCACCTATACGTTCGGCCTGATCACGAAAAAGCTCAGTATCGATGTCGGGCGCCAAGAGCAAAACACCCGTGATGTCGCGCTTAAGGTCCACCCGTCCCGAGATTGAGATTTGCCGCAAGGTCTCCATCAACAGGTAGCTGCCCATGGAATGCGCGGTGATGAACAGGTCGCGGTCGGGGTACTGCGCAAAGGCCACGATCAGTTCCTCGAGCATATCGCGCGAGATCAGCGCGCTGTCACGGTCGTAGACATAGCCTTTGACCTGCGCCGCCGAGGGCCAGGAAAACACCACGAGCGGCACGGGCACGTCAAGATCGTGGGCGACCTGCGCGGCGCCATAGACCGCTTCGCCATGGGTGGTGTTGTAGCCGTGAATATGGATCACGGTCTCATTGTGACCGGACTGATCCGCCTCGGCCACGGCCCGGGCAAAGCTGCGCATATCGGGATACTGCATGCCGCCGATCGTCACGAAATCACTGTTCGCGTCCGGCGCACCGCGCGGCCATTCGATCTGCCCCGTTTCGTGATTGGGCGGAATTGATACGTCGATCCGTTCGAAATTCAGCGCGCCGGGTCGACGCTCTCCAAAGTTTTTGACCTGGCCGGTCTCTTGTCGGAACTGCGCCACATAAACATCGCGCACCACCGCCGCCGACGATGGCTGAGCCATCTGAATTTCGCCGCGCGGGGCGCACGCGACAAGCGCCAGAGAGAACAAGGCTGGAAGCAGATGTCTCATAATCTCACCCGTTTTGAATGGCTTGGGCTGACGAGAAGTTTGCGCTGTCATCTTGCCGTCCGTTTGCCGACCCAACAAGCGACACACTGACGCCCCGCGGTACAAGCTGGCTCCGGCGAACAGAACGGGTGCCAAGCGAATGGCGACGAGAGACCGATAAGGTGACGGGAAATCGGCGAAGTGTTGCCGAGGATATGACCAACATACCGTTTCCAAAACGGCGTTTGCGCAGTGGAAACATGGCGCGCGCAGGTGCGTTAAAGGAACCTTTGAAGCGGTCAAACTACACGCGCGTCACTTACTGGACAAACACAATCAATGTCACTTTATTCAATATTTACAGTAAATTAAGACACTCTTGGTTAGGGGATGGTAAATTTCGGGTCTCGGTCTGTTGGCCCAGCCCGGTTCTTCAATTTCATTCCTGAAAGAGGGGCCCAGACAAGCTGACACTCCCAACTGTATTACGGCACTTACACCGCAAATCTGACATTTTCTCGCCACGATCCGATTTCACTGGCTAGGGAAATGCTTCCCCGCGCTGCCATACGCCACCACGGGAAGCTGTGTGTGATGAGTGTCAACGGATAACCCCTCGACCGTCATAGCGACACAGGAGACCCCGGGTCATGTTTCTCAGCGGCGATGCCATGCAATGGCACAAGCTCACGCTCAATTTTGAATCCCAGAATATGTCCGAAGCCCCGTCCACCTTTATGGATCATCGGCTTGACGTGACCTTCACCCACGAAAGCGGCGCAACCGTCAAAGTGCCCGGCTACTTTGCCGCCGACGGCGACGCCGCCAACAGCGGGGCGACCAGCGGCAACGTTTGGAAAGTCCACTTCAATCCCCCGCTCACGGGCGATTGGACGTGGGAGGCCGCGTTCCGCGCCGGCGACGACATCGCAGTGTCCACCTCACCCGGGCAAAGTGCCGGCTATTTCGACGGTGACAGCGGCAGCTTATCGGTGGCCGATAGCGACAAGACCGGCGATGACCTGCGGGCCAAGGGTGTCTTGGAATACGACGGTGGCCAGTACCTGTCCTTTGCGGGCACTGGCGAGACCTTCCTCAAGTCCGGCGTGGGCAGCCCCGAGAACTTTCTGGGGTATTCGGGGTTCGACGACACCCCCGACAGCCACGACTACGCCCCGCACCTGGGCGACTTCAACGCAGGCGACCCGACCTGGGCTGGTGGCAAAGGCGAAGGGATCATCGGCGCGGTCAACTACCTGGCCGAACAGGACGTAAACTCGGTCTATATGATGCTGATGAACATTGGCGGCGACGGCCGCGATGTGTCGCCCTGGGCGGATGACACGCTCTACAACATCAAGAAAAACCCTGGGTACGTCGACCTCGACGAACGCGCGCAGGTGTTCGATGTCTCCAAGCTCGACCAGTGGGAGATTGTGTTCGAGCACATGCAGGAAAAAGGCCTGAACCTGCACCTCTTCCTGCAAGAAACCGAGAATGACCAACTGTTGAATGACGGGGATCTGGGCCCAGAGCGCATGGTGTTCATGCGCGAAATGGTGGCGCGGTTCGGCCACCACAACGGGATCATCTGGAACCTGGGCGAAGAGAACACCAACTCGACCGGTCAGATCACCGATCACTCTGAGTACCTGAAGTCGCTCGATCCCTACGATCACGCTGTCACGCTGCACACCTATCCAAACCAGCACAGCAAGTATTCGGCCTATGAGGGCACCGAGACACTGGACGCCCTGTCGTTCCAGACCAGCAACGAAAACCAGGTGCCCGATCTCGACAAGTACCTCGGCGGGGCCGAGGACGCGGGCCGTCCGGTGGTGGCCTTCCTCGATGAGCCAGGCAATGCAAGCGAAGGCATGGCTGCCGAAGGCGACCCAGGCTGGCAGGACAACCACGCCAACCTGCGCGACACATTGTGGGAGTTCTATGCCGAAGGCGGGTCGGGCGCCGAGTGGTACTATGGCTACCAGACCGATGGCGGTCAGGGTGGCGACCTGAAGATGGAAGACTTCAGCTCGCGCGAAAGCGCCTATAAATGGGCGGCGAGCGCGCGCGAGTTCTTTGAGAAACTTCCGCTTGAGGACATGCGCGACGGCGACCCTTTGACCTCCGGCACCGAAACCCACGGCCTGGCGCTCGATGGCCAGGTCTATGCCTACTACCTGCCCGACGGTGGAAGCGTTTCCCTAAACCTAACAGGTCAGGGCGGCACCTATCAGGTGGGCTGGTATGACGTTATCTCCGGCGGAGATTTTCAGGCCGGGGTCGGTCGAAACGATCGACGGCGGCGGCGTACGGTCGCTCGGATCGCCGCCCTCTGCGCCCAACGGCGAATGGGCGGTGATGATCTGGAACCCGCAGACATTTGACTTCGATATTGCCGCGGGCGGCGGATCAACCGGCGGCGGCGGCACCCCAACGCCGCCGGATGATGACCCCGGCGATCCGGGGGGATCCGACGACGTGCATGTCACCCTTCGACTTGTGAACACCGACACAGATCAAACCATCGCCACCTTTGAAGCGGGCGATACGCTGGACCCGTCGGTCATTGGCTCAAAATCCGTGTCGATTGTGGCGGATGTCAGCGAGAATGTCGGATCGGTGCGCCTGACTCTCGGCGACTGGAGCCAAACCGAAAACGTGGCGCCCTATGCGCTTTTCGGCGACAGCAACGGCGACTACGCAGGCGCCCCGAACGCGCCGTTTGGCGACGCCGGGGACTATTCCCTGAAGGTCGAACTTTTTGAGAACGCCAATGCCTCGGGCAAGATCGGCGAACAGACTACCGCGTTTTCCGTCGGCGAAAGCGATGGCAGCGGCGGCGGCACGCCCCCCGACCCCGAACCGACCCCGCCCGCGACGGACGCAATGTGGGTCGCACAGGATGGCGACGTCGTCATGCAGGCGGAAAAGGGCGTGCCGACAAACCCATCAGACAGCGGGCACGCAAACTGGAAGATCAGCGATGACCTGAACGGCCATTCGGGCGACGGCTACCTGCATTGGAACGGTCCGAACCTCTATGGCAAACCCGGTTCAGGTGCGCTGTCTTATGAATTCGAAGTGTCCGAAGACGGCAACTACAAGCTGGGCCTTCTGGGCTCGCGCCCCAAGAACGGCGAGGCAAGCGACCTGAACAACGACTTCTGGGTCCGCATGGACGGTGGGCCCTGGAAGAAGGTGTTCTACAGCGGCCAGCGCGAGACCTGGAACTGGGGCGAGAAGTTCGACGTCAATCACCAAAAGTCGCCCGCCGCCTACGATCTGGACGCGGGCAAGCACACCCTGGAAATCGCAGGTCGGTCAGAGGACGCCTATCTCGACAAGATCCACCTGAGCCTCGGGTCGCTGAACAAAGACAAGGGCGCGCCTGAAACCTTGGCGCCAAGCGAGCCGGACAACCCCGCGCCCGAGAACCGGCCCCCGGTCATCGAGGAAACCGAATTCACGGTGGCCGAAGACGGGAGCCTGACCATCTCTGCCGGCGATGTGGCCAGCGATCCCGAAGAAGAGGCACTGTCGATCAGCGTCGTCTCTGGTCCGGATCATGGCACCTTGTCGCCTGACGGTGCGGGCGCGCTGACCTACACCCCCGAAGATGACTACGCCGGACAAGACAGCGCCGTCGTCGCGGTGAGCGACCAGAGCGGCAACACAACGCAAGTGACGCTGACACTTGAAACGACACCTGAAAATGACGCCCCCGACGCCGGCGACGATACGGGCGGCGCGGTGATGGCCGGTCAGCCGTTCGAGCTTTCATCGCTTTTGTCCAATGACAGCGACCCCGACGGCGACGCGTTGACCATCAGCGCGGTCTCTGCGGTGACACCGGATTTCTTTGAAGAGTTGATGGTGTCCGAGGACGGCACCGTTACCGGCAGTTTGTCCGAGACCGCCACCGGCGAGGGCACGTTCGAGTATACAGTGACCGACGGCAACGGTGGAACGGATACGGCAACCGTCACGATCTCAGCAACCGCCGCAGAGGAGCCCGAAGAGCCGGAAGACCCCACGCCACCGGATGCGCCGGAAGAGCCAGAAGAGCCGGAAGATCCCGAAACACCACCTGCGGGCGATGAGGCCGAGCTGGTAACAGCGATCAATATCGGTTCGAACACATCCTATGAGGCCGCCGATGGCACGGTCTTTGATGCGGACGACACCGGCGTCGGCAACCGCTACAGCTCAAACGGCGCAATCGACGGCACCGATGACGACATGCTTTATGTCACCGAAGCCTGGGGGCCGAAGGGACTGTCCTACGCCTTTGACGTTGAAAATGGTGACTACGACGTAACGCTGCATTTCGCCGAAATCTGGTCCCCCGCAAACGACGCAGGCGTGCGGGTCTTTGATATCGCGGCAGAGGGCCAGACAGTGATCGACGATCTCGACGTCTACTCTGTCGCGGGCGCCCGCACAGCATATACGCTCGACTTGGATGTGACGGTCGAAGACGGCGCGCTCAACCTCGACTTCCTCAAGGGTATGCAAAATCCCAAACTCAGCGCGCTCGAAATCTGGCGCGATGTCGGGGACACAACCGGTGAACCGCCGGAAGAGCCGCCCACGGGTGAACCACCCGCAGCGGACATGACCGAGCTGTGGTTGGTCGACACCGACAGTGACACGCGGCTGATCGAGCTGGCCGAGCACACGATCCTGCACAGCAGTGTTGCTGAGGGCCAGGATCTGTCTGTCGCGTCAGACATTGATGAGACGATGCTCGACGCCGAAAGCGCACAGCTTTCGCTCGACGGCGACGCCGTGCGCACCGAAAATGTCGAACCCTACGCGCTCTTCGGCGACATTGATCGCGACTACATGGGTGCCCTGGACCTTGAAGAGGGAGAGAGCCGGGAGATCGCCATCGACTATTACAGCGAAGACAATGCCGCGGGCGATCTGCTGCATTCCGAGACGCTGGGGCTGGCGCTGCAAGGCGATGCCATGACCGGGCGCGCGGGTGAAGCCGATCTCTTTGCGTTCGACACGGGTAAGCTTGGCGCAGTCAGCATCTCGGGCTTCGAGGCCGGGGACACCCTTGCCGCTGTGGACGGCGGTGCGATTGACCTCAGTTCAGGCGAGGCGGCCGGCGATGACTGGATCTTCGATTTCGGCGACGGCAACGTATTGACGCTGGAAGACTACGCCGCCGAACAACTGGCCCGCGATGCAGAGGAAGAGGACGCGCTTGCGGTCATGATCTAGTGCGGGTCGCAAAAGGCGCGGGCCAGCGGCAATACCGCTGGCCCATTGCGGCTACACCACAGCGCCTAGCACGGCGAAGATCACCATCGCGCACAGGGTCAGCCGGCTGATCCCGTCCTTGAGCGCGAAGATGATCGGATCGTCGTCCATTTCACCGCGATGCGTCTTAAAGACGGCGCGGCTGATCCAGTAAATCAGGATCAGACAAATCCCCCACAACGCGCCGGGCCATCCGTAGAGAAGCTGCACCTCTGGCGAACTGATGTAGAGCGCCAAAACCAAAACGGCGGCATAGCCCGACGTCAGCGCCATTTGCGACATCAGCGGCAGATCGTCGGTGCGGTAGCCACGCCCTTCAGCGCCGGTTTTACCTTGCGCGAGCGTGTCCACAAGTTCGGCCTGCCGCTTCATCGCCGCCAGTGCGAGGAAAATGAACACCGAAAACGCCAACAGCCAGACCGACAGCGGGATGCCCATAGCCGCACCACCTGCCACGATCCGCAGGGTATAGAGCCCCGCCAGGGTGCAGATGTCGAGGATTGGCCGCTTCTTCAGGCCAAAGGAATACGCTGTGGTCACAAGGTAGTAGCCCGCAAGCACGGCCAAAAACAGCGGCCCCACCAGCGCGCCGATCACCGCACCGCCCACGAGCAAGGCGATACAAAGGGTGCGCCCATAACGAATGGGCAGTGCACCCGAGGCGAAGGGGCGCGTCCGTTTCCGGGGATGCGCGCGATCCGCGGCCAGATCCAAGAGGTCATTCAGCAGATAGACGCTTGACGCCACAAGGCTGAAGGCGGCGAAGGCCAGCGCGGCCACCAAAAGTGTTTGCGCATCGAACTGATGCGCGGCGACGGCGGGCAACACGACCAGCAGGTTTTTGAGCCATTGATGCGGGCGCATGGCACGCAGCGTTGGACCCAACAGGCCGGTCGGCGCACCCAGATTGGTGGCCCCGCCGGGATGGGCATCGGCGGCCGCCCGCACACCCGCCCCGGCATGCACCGTGACAACGTGCGAGGCATTGCGCCAAAGCGGCGCATCGGCATCGGCGCCCAGATAGACATGGCCCTCACGGCCTTCCGCGTCCGCGTCGGTCCAGACGCCATCGAAGATGCCGAGATGCTCGGCAATGCCGAGGCCCAGCGCATGATGTTGACCCGCGGCGAAGTAGACGGGCGTGGCATCCGCCCGCGCGTCCGCGATCAGGTCCAGAACGCGCTGAGAATAGGCGAGGCCTTCGGGGCGCAGCGTCGCACCCTCCTGGCCCAGAGGGGCCACACCATCGATGCGGCGCGCAAGATCGGCCACCTGGGCTGCCCGCCGGGCCCAACGCGCCTCATCTGCAATGGGGTTTGTGACCAGCGCCCCTTCGAGGGCGACGACCAGCGGAGCACTGGCGGCTGTACCGCTTGCCGAACTGGTCCCGCTATGCACGCCGCGCGTGGTTTTATCGATCTGGTTCAATGCTTTGATGTCCCACTCGTCTCACCTGCGGGGCACATGCCACTTATCGGGTCTTTCCAGCTCCGCTGTGGGCAGTCTAACGCCGATACGCCACCGGTGAAAGGATCAGGCAAATGGCGCACAGGTCACCGTCGCGTTGGCGCATCGGTGGCTGGAACCTGCCCACCGTCACAGAACCCCACCGCGACGGTGGGGTCGAGCGGCAGACGCTGATACCCCAGAGCGTCAAATGCATGCGAACCGGGCCGCAATGCACCCGCTTCTGCGACCAGCGCGCGACCGCAAAACACGACCGTATGCGGGCGGTGGTCGAGGTTTTCGATCACGTCCCGCACATCGGCCAAAGAGATCGTGGGCCCGCCCAGAACAAGCAAATCGGGACGCGCGGATCGCAGAAGATCGGGGAGATAGGTGCACCTCTCCCAAGTAACACCGTCCACCGCGTTTTCCGCAAGTACACGCTCCGCCGCCGCGCGCCAGTCGCCCTCTTCCACCAACGTCACACTCACGTCTGGCATCGCCCGCCGTACCCGGGCCGCCAGGAACCCGCACGCGGCGCCCAGCTCCAGGTAGTTGCGCCCATTCCGCAAGAGCCCCGGCAAATTGCGGGCGAGGTTGCGTTGAAACTTTCCGGCTTCGATCTGCAAAAGGGCGGCGGGTGTAAATATGCGCGGATCAGCTGGCAGGCGGATGCCATGGTTTTCGAACCACGCAAGCGCCGGGTCTTCTGAAAGATCGACCGCCCCGCCGACATAAAGATCGGTCGGCAACAGATCGCGTTCCGCACGTGGACGCGCCAGTTCGGTTTTTCGGGCGCCGACAGTCCGCGCCTCGATGGCCGACATGCTGGCCGCAATCTTGGCCGCGTCGCGTTGCTTTGGGGGCGTTGCCGACACCTGCGAGATTGGTATGGCGCTCGCCTCCTTCAGACTTGCGACAAACGCCGCGTAGTCATCCGTGTCCTTGAAGGCAGCCAGGGCGGCTTCTGCCTGCGCCACAGCCGCCCGGTGCAGCCGCCCCAGTTCGGGATCGGCAAGTAGCGCGGCCATGATCCTGTCCCGCGAAGCTTTGTACCGCAGCATCGTCTCGTCACGCACTTCGTTGCGGTCCTGCAGCGCCCAATAGGCGTCGTTGTACTTATCTGCCTTGTTGTTGACGTTGCCCCGGAACCGGCGGATCGCGTAGGCATCAATCGACTTCACCGCGTAGTGGTTCATCTGCGCCCAGTCGTAGCCCACCGTCCGCACGATCGATCGCCAGCCCCGATACTTGAAGTAGTCCTCCATTGGGCGACCCGATCCGTTGAGCCATTTGACCGAATTGGGGAAATCGGTATCGAGCACCTTGTTGCGGAACTTCGGGCGATGGATCCCAAGCTTCCATTTGTCGGGATCGAACTGGAACAGTGTCTTGACGCCCCAGCCTTTGTTCCACATGGGCGGGGCCGCCATCAGGTACTGTTCGCTGACCGTTGCGCGCGACCAATGCTGGATGCCGCCCGATCCAAAGATGCGCCACGTCACCACAAGGCCAGTGGCCCCCTGATCCTTCACGGCATCGATCAGACCGTCCAACTTGCCATCACCGTGGCGCAGACACAGGAATTCGTCGGCGTCGAACACCATGACCCAGTCGCTATCGCGCACCGCGGGTTCTTCCTGGGCGTGCCGAATGGCCGAGGGTTGGGGCTTGGCACCTTTCGCAATCCGGTTCTCGCGGTGCTGAACAAGGCCCATATCCTGCATCCGGCGCAGCATCGCGTCGGTGCCATCGGTGCAGTCGTTGGTGTAAACTACGAAATCGGTAAACCCGACCGCCATGTGATGGGCCACCCATTCGATCGCATAGGGGCCTTCGTCCTTCATCATCGAGACGGCCGTGATCCGACCATGGCGGCTGGTATTCGGGGCAAGGCCCGAAGCCATTGGATCGATCAGGATATCGGTACTGCTTGCCATGCCGCCTGTTGCCCCGGCGTTCTTTGCGGACCGGGATCGCAGACAATCTAGCATGTCCGGGTTAAGCGAGGGAACCACCCCGCTGGACAGTATCGGCGGCATCCGGCATGGTCCGGGCCAAGATCGGATCACCGGCAACAGGCACATCCATGGCATCCCCGGAACGACGACCCGTTGCCTCCCTTTGGATCGGCACGCGGTTGCATTACCTCAACCAGCTGTGTCTGCTCAGCCACCTGGGCCACGGTCATCCGACAACGCTCTATTGCACCGACACGGTTGAGAACGTGCCCGCAGGTGTGACCGTCCGCCGTGCAGACGAGATCATGGAGATTGACCGCGACCTCGTTGGGCAGACCAGTGCGTCGTTCCTGTCGAACGTGTTCCGTTACAAGATGATCAAGGCCACCGGTGCAATCTGGATCGATTGCGACGCGTTCTGTCGTCGGCCCTTTCCCGATGAGTGGGACCACATCTACGCAGGCCATGGGTTTCGCGGTGCGCTCAATTGCGGTGTCGTCTCAATCCCGCAGGACGGTGCGCTGATGGACCTGCTGCTCGACTACTACGAGAATCTGCCGGACGCACCGCCGTGGTTCAACGATCGCCAGCGCGCGAAGCTGGCCAAGCAACCGACGGATATGCCGCACGCCGCCCGTATCTTTAAGGCCGAACGCACGGCTTTCGGGCCACAGGCCTTCACCCATTTCGCGAAACAGACCGGGGACTATGACCGCGCGCTCGGCCATGACGTGCTCTATCCCGTGCCGTTCCAGCTCAATGACATTTTCTACGACCCCCACGGGCGGGTGGAGGGACATTTCACCGACAAGACGCTGTCGGTACACCTTTACACCAATGGCACGCGGCCCTGGTGGCGCCGCCATGCGCCCCTGCCTGGGTCCTATGCCGCGCGGATGTGCGACGAGATCGGCGTTGATCCGAAGGCCGCGCTGGAAAAGGGCTAGCGCCCCGCGTTTGAGACGATGTGCAACATCGCGCGGGCGGTCGCTTCGTCGGGCGGGATGCTGTCGGGCAAGAGGCTTAGCCGTGTAAACAGCCGCGCCTCGGTCGGCTTGGCCAACTGCGCCGCGATCTGGGCACGGTGGCGGTCGATGCACAGCTCATGGGCTTCTGCGACCCCGGGCAGGGACACCAGCTGCGCAAGCTCGCGTGCGGTCGCGTCGGCATGGCGGGCGATAGAGCGGTCTTCGACGGTGTTGAAGTTTCGCTCTGCCCAATAGCTGGCATCCAGGTCCTTGTCCCTGCGATTGGGCAAGCCCCGGCGCCGCTTGATCAGAAAATCCTCGGCCGAGCGCAGCGAGTAATGGTTGAGTTGAACCAAGGCCCGCCCGCACTGCTCGGGCCGCAAAAGGATCTGGTCATCCTTCCCAGAAAAGGCGTCGTCAAGGCGCTGGCCCGATCCATCCACCCAAACGGGTGGTCGCTTCGCCGCCGTGCGCCGTTTGGGCCGGTGCACACCGGGGCGCGCAAACACCGTGCGATCGTTGCGGTAGAGCGCCTTAAAAAAGCGAGAGGCCGCCGGGAACAACAGCACGTCCGGCGCGGCGCGATCAAAGCGCGCGGTTATGGGCGCAGGATCAAACCGAAGGTGACCCGCATTCCCAAAAAGCCGCCAGGCCAGGGCAAAAGCGTCCGCATCAGGCACGGCGGCGACTAGGTCCCCAAGGCTGCCCAGTGGCGCACGAAGGTTCACAAACTCATCACAATCGATGGGCAGCACCCAATCCGCAGCAGCGTAATCGTCGGTCTCGCGCGCGGCGCGCAAGGCAGGCCACTGAATGGACCGGCCTTTGGGTTCGCGCGGCACATGTGTCAGCACGTCCGCCGCCTGCAACCGGTCGAGCAGCAGGTCCGTGCCATCATCGCAGCCATTCGTATAGATCAGAAAGCCGGTCACTCCGATGGCGCGATGGTGCGCAAGCCATTCCAGGATGAATGGCCCCTCATTGCGCATTGTCGTGATGACTAAGATTTTCGGCACAACGGCCCCTGCCCCAACGTCGCCTCACAAGGCCGCGCTGTGGGGCGCAAGTCAAGCAACCGGAAATGTCACAATATGGGCAGTTGTCGGCCAAGTTCGCCCCGGTGCCTTGTTGCACGGCAATCCCCGCTCTACATCGGGCCCATGAAACGCTACCTGCCCTTCGTCAAAAAAGAGCCGTTGGTCGCCGTTATCCGCCTGCAAGGCGTGATCGCATCCGGGGCCCGTGGCACCGCGCTCAACGACACCGGGCTTGCCCCGCTCATCGAACGCGCGTTTCGCAAGGGCAAACCAGCGGCGGTCGCGCTTGTGATCAATTCGCCCGGCGGCAGCCCGGCGCAATCCTCGCTGATCGCGGCCCGGGTGCGGCGCCTGGCAGAGGAACACAAGATCCCGGTCTATGCCTTTGTCGAAGATGTCGCCGCCTCAGGCGGGTACTGGCTCGCAACGGCAGCCGATGAGATCTGGGTGGATGAGAACTCCATCGTCGGCTCCATCGGCGTCATCTCTGCCGGGTTCGGCTTTGACGAATTCATCTCGCGCTATGGCATCCAACGGCGCGTTTACACTGCTGGCAAATCCAAAAGCCTCGCCGATCCGTTCCGCCCGGAAAACCCAGATGACGTGGCACGCATCAAGGATCTGCAGGAACAGATCCACGAAAGCTTTATCAATCAGGTCAAGCGCCGCCGGGGCGACAAGCTGGCCGAGGGCGATCTGTATACCGGCGAGATCTGGGTGGGCGACAAGGCGCGTGAAGTGGGACTTGTCGAGGGCGTTGGGCATATCGTGCCGAAGATGAAAGAGATTTTCGGCGAAAAGGTCTTGTTGGTCCCCTACCAGCTGCGCCGCCCGTTTGCGTCGCGCTTTGGCTTGTCGCTGATCGATGCGGGCGTGGCCGCGCTGGAAGAGCGGGCGGTATTCGCCCGCTACGGTCTCTGACCAAATGATACAAGTCGTCGGCCTGTTCCTTATTGCCATGCTGGTTCTGGCGGTGATGGGGCGTTTTCGGCGCAACGGACCAACGCTTTCTAAACGCAAAAAGTGCAAGGCCTGCGGGCGGTATCTGATCGGCAAGGGCGATTGCCCCTGCGGGAAGGACGGCTGACGGGTGACGGACTTTCTGATTGCCGGCCTGGGGCTGGTCATCCTGCTCTTGGCTGGCGATGCACTGGTCCGTGGTGCGGTCAATGTCTCGCTGCGGCTGGGCGTGCCCGCGCTGATCGTTTCGCTCACCATTGTGGCCTTGGGCACCTCGGCGCCCGAGCTGTTGATCGCCGTCAACGCCATTGATGACGGCGCGCCCGGCATTGCCATCGGTAATGTGGTGGGCTCGAACACGGCAAACATCCTTCTTGTCCTTGGCGTGCCCGCACTGTTGGCCGGGCTGAACACCAGCGATTGCGATACGCGCAAAAGCTATGTCGTGATGCTTGGGGCGACCCTGCTGTTCATCGCCCTGTGCTTCTTCCAACCGATCACCTGGGTGCACGGCTTGATACTGGTCTCGGCCCTGGTCGTGATCCTGGGCGATCAGCTCCGCGAAGCGTTGGCCCATCGCAACGGGGCAGTGGAAGACGACGAAGATGTCGAAGGCGCGGATCCCACTATGCGCTGGTGGAAGATACTCGTGTTTCTGGCGCTTGGGCTCATCGGTTTGCCCTTGGGCGCGGATCTGTTGGTGGATAGCTCGGTGTCGATCGCACGCACCTTTGGCGTCAGCGAGACGGTGATCGGCCTGACGCTTGTTGCCATTGGCACGTCTCTCCCAGAACTCGCCACCACGGTGATGGCCGCCTTTCGCAAGCAGGCGGATGTTGCCTTGGGCAATGTCATCGGCTCGAACATGTTCAACTTGCTCGCCATCATCGGGATCGCGAGCTTTGTTGGCCCGATCCCGGTGGGCGAGGCGTTTCTCAAGTTTGACCTTTGGGTCATGCTCGGCGCATCACTTTTGCTTGCCCCGTTCGTTTTTTCGAACACGCGGGATATGACCAAACGCTGGGGCATCCTATTCTCAGTGGCCTACGTAGGATATCTCTGGATTGTCGTCGCACATGGCTGAACCACACATCACAGGACGCGCACTTGTCACCGGCGCCGGCGTGCGCCTGGGCCGCGCCATGGCGCTGTATCTGGCGCAGCGCGGCTTTGGCGTCGCGGTGCATTACAATTCCTCGGAGGGGCCCGCTCAGGCAGTCGTTGACGAGATTGCGCAGACAGGCGGCACGGCCGTTTCGATCGGGGCGGATCTGCTGAACGAGGCGGCGACGCAAGAGCTTGGGCCACGCGCGGCCGAGGCCTTGGGGGGGCCGCTGACAGTCCTGGTCAACAACGCGTCGATCTTCGAATACGACACGCTGCACACCGCCACGCGCGACAGTTGGGACCGGCACCTCGAGTCGAACCTGCGGGCGCCGTTTGTGCTGACCCAGCATCTGGCACAGTCCGCACCGGACCCTGCCCTGGATGATGCCGGGGAACCGGTCGCGCAAGCGCTGGTCGTGAACATGATCGATCAACGCGTCCGCAAGCTAACGCCGGAATTCATAAGCTACACCATCGCCAAGATGGGCCTTTGGGCGTTCACACAAACCGCGGCCCAGGCCCTTGCGCCCACGGTGCGCGTCAACGCAATCGGCCCCGGTCCAACGCTGCGCGGCGGGCGGCAAAGCCCGGAACACTTTGCCAAGCAGCGCAAGGCGACAATCTTAGAGCGGGGGGCCAATGTGGGCGACATCACTGCCGCTCTGGGCTACTTTCTGGATGCGCCAACGGTGACCGGACAACTTCTGTGTATCGACGGCGGACAACACCTTGCTTGGGAAACTCCGGATGTTTTGGGCGTCGAATGACCCGGCGCAGGTGCCGCCACAAAACTGTCACACGAGTTGTACACTTGCGCTGTCACGTTCACAAAATTGTCATGAATTCTTGAATGTTTTCAGTGAATTGGCGACGCGAAAGATTTTTATTAATTGTTTTCAATGCATTAGATTTTAGCCTAAAAATTGAGCAGCCCATGGAACCCCCCCGAAACTAACAGAGAATTGCACACCACCAGAGCTTATCCGCAGACTTATCCCCCCATTTCGTGGACAGGTTTCCTATTGTCCCGTGGCCCATAAGGTTGCAGCCAAAGAAGCGAATCACCGGCGAGAAATGAGCGAAGCAATCAGTCATAACGGCCCTGCGGCAATTCAGCGCTATCTGATCGGATTGGAGACCAGCCCCGGCGTCTATCGGATGCTCAACGACAAAGGCGCAGTGCTCTATGTCGGCAAGGCCCGCAACCTGAAGGCGCGTGTCTCGAACTACGCACGCGCCACCGGGCACAGCCCCCGGATCGCGCGGATGATCTCTGAAACCGCGTCCATGATGTTTCTGACCACACGGACGGAAACAGAGGCGTTGCTGCTTGAGCAGAATCTGATCAAACAGCTCAAGCCGCGGTACAACGTACTGCTGCGCGACGACAAGTCCTTTCCTTACATCTTCATCTCGTCCGAGCATGATTTCCCTCGGCTGGAAAAGCATCGCGGCGCGAAGAACCGCAAGGGCCGCTACTATGGCCCGTTCGCCAGCGCAGGCGCGGTCAACCGCACGCTCAACACATTGCAAAAGGTGTTCTTGCTGCGCACCTGCTCGGATCGCGAGGTCGAGGCGGGCAATCGCCCATGTCTGAACTACCACATGAAGCGCTGCGCCGGGCCCTGCGGCGGCAAGATCAGCAAAGAGGATTATGCGCGCCTGGTGGATGAAGCCGACGCGTTTCTCAGCGGCAAGACAACCAAGGTGCAGGCGCAGCTTGCCGAACAGATGCAGACCGCGTCCGAGAGCATGGAATTTGAACGCGCCGCCGCCCTGCGTGACCGCATCCGCGCGCTAACGCAGGTCCAATCGGCGCAAGGCATCAACCCGCAAGGCGTGCAAGAGGCCGATGTCATCGCCCTGCACATGGAGGGTGGCCAAGCCTGTGTACAGGTCTTCTTTATCCGCTCGAACCAGAATTGGGGGAACCGCGACTACTACCCCCGCACCGGATCGGGCGCGGGCGCAGCCGAGGTGATGCAAAGCTTTCTCGGCCAATTCTATGACGACAAAACACCGGCCCGCCTGATCCTGATGTCGGACGGGATCGAGGATGCCGACCTGATGCAAGAAGCGCTGTCCGAAAAGGCCGAGCGAAAGGTCGAGTTGGCCGTGCCGCTTCGGGGCGAAAAGGCCGAACTGATGGCCAATGCCCAGCGCAATGCGCGCGAAAGCCTGGCGCGCAAGATGTCGGAGTCCGCGACGCAGATCAAACTGCTGAAGGGGCTGGCCGATGCGTTCGACCTCGACACCCCGCCGGAACGGATCGAGGTTTACGACAACAGCCACATTCAGGGCACCAATGCCGTTGGTGCAATGATCGTTGCGGGACGCGAGGGGTTTCTCAAAAGCCAATACCGCAAGTTCAACATCCGGGGCGAGGAACTGACGCCCGGCGATGACTTTGGCATGATGAAAGAGGTCCTGACCCGGCGCTTCAAACGGCTCCTGAAGGAGGATCCCGAACGCACGGGCGGAACGTGGCCCGATCTGCTGCTGATCGACGGCGGCGCTGGGCAGGTCAGCGCAGTGCGCGAGATCATGACCGAGCTTGGGGTGGGCGACATTGCGATGGTGGGCGTCTCCAAGGGGCTCGACCGCGACGCCGGCAAGGAAGAGTTCCACCGCACCGGCAAACAGCCCTTTGCGCTGCGCCACAACGACCCTGTACTGTACTTCGTTCAACGCATGCGGGACGAGGCGCACCGCTTTGCCATCGGGGCCCACCGGGCCAAACGATCCAAGGCGGTGGGCGCCACACCTCTTGACGAGGTGCCGGGCGTAGGTGCCACACGCAAGCGCGCGCTGCTTGCGCATTTTGGATCGGCCAAGGCGGTCAGCCGCGCCAATCTTGCCGATCTAAAGGCCGTTGACGGAATCTCGGACGGGCTTGCCGAAACGATCTACGGATTTTTCCACGAACGCGGCTAGTCAGACGCCGCACTTTTCGCGCCCGGCCAGACAGGCTAGAGGTCAGCCATGCGGTGGACCGTTCCAAACATACTAACCATTCTGCGCCTGCTCGCGGCGCCGGGGGTGGCGGTGATGTTTCTCTATTTCACCCGGCCTTGGGCGGATTGGTTTGCGCTCACGCTCTTCGTTCTCGCGGCGGCGACCGATTGGCTCGACGGGCACCTGGCCCGGGCGTGGAACCAGGAAACCCGGATTGGCACGATGCTTGATCCAATAGCAGACAAGGCGATGGTCGTTATCGCGCTTTTGGTGATTACCGGTTTCTCGGGGATGGACCCGTACATCCTGCTGCCTGCAACTGTGATCCTGTTTCGCGAGGTGTTCGTAAGCGGTTTGCGGGAATACCTGGGCGATACGGCGGGTACACTGAAAGTAACCAAACTGGCGAAGTGGAAAACCACCGCCCAGATGGTCGCCATTGCCGTGCTCTTTGCCCGCGGGGTGTTCGAGCATTACTTTGGTATTCTGGCGTTTGGGCTGGGTGACCAGATGGTGGCCGATATCCTGTCGGGGCGCGAGGAAGACGTCATTGGCCTCACGTGGAAGTACCAGGGCGCCATCGCCGCGTGGTGGGGTGGTGTCACCCTCTTGTGGATTGCGGCGATCCTGACCCTTGTCACCGGCTGGGATTACTTTCAAAAATCACTGCCGTTCCTGAAAGAGCCGACATGATCGATATTCTCTACTTTGCCTGGCTGCGCGAACGCATCGGGATCCCCAAAGAAAGGTGGGAGACCGAGGCCGCAACGGTGAACGACCTAGTTGCAGAGCTGCGCGCGCGGGAAGAGCGGTACGCGCTTGCCTTCGAAGATGTGTCGTCCCTGCGCGTGGCGCTGGATCAAGAGCTGTCGTCCTTCGACGCGCCGCTTGATGGCGTTCGGGAAGTGGCATTCTTCCCGCCGATGACCGGTGGCTGAGATGCGCATTGTCGTGCAAGAGGCCCTCTTTGATCCGGGAGCTGAGTTGTCGACTTTCAGCGCGGCGGTCGCCGGTGTCGGCGCCGTGGTGAGCTTTTCCGGCATCGTACGGGACGATCACGGTGACCTCGACGCGCTTGAGATCGAACACTATGCCGGCATGACCGAACGGGCGCTGTCAGAGCAAGCGACCGAAGCGGCAGCGCACTTCAACCTAGCCGATGTACTAGTCATTCACCGCCACGGCCGCCTTTCGCCGGACGAGCCGATCATGATGGTCGCCACGGCCGCCGCGCATCGAAAACAGGCTTTCGCGGGGGCTGACTTTTTGATGGACTACCTGAAGTCGCGGGCGCCGTTCTGGAAGAAAGAGGTGCGTGCCGGAAGCGCCGATTGGGTAGAGGCCAAGCAGGCCGACGAAGATGCCCTGGCAGAGTGGTCGCGCTAGCTCGCTTCCCGGATCCGCTCAACCTCGCCGCGCAGCTCCTCGGCTTCCCGCCGCACCGCCCGCAGGCCATCCATGGCTGCGCGCAGCTCGGCCTCTGTTTGTGCAAGCTGGTTGGTCAGCTCGGCCTCGCGCTGCTGCATATAGGTGATCGCCTCTTCACGTGCTTCCTCCGCCTCGTGCAGAGACTGCGCCATGCGGTCAAGCTCGTTGACGTCGCCATCGTTGATACGGGTCAGGCGGTGCAACAGCCAATAGGTGAACCACCCAAGCATGAAGGCCACGAAAAGTACGATTGCCGTCGCGATGACGAACTCAATTCTGTTCATTGTCGTCCTCCGCTGCGTCCGTGTCCGCCTCGGCCGTCTCCTCCGCTACGGCAACCTCGCTGGCAAGCTTGAACTCGATCCGGCGGTTCGCTTCGCGCCCGTCTTCGGTGTCGTTGTCGGCAATGGGCAGGCTCTCGCCATAACCCCGCGCCGTCAGGTTTCCTGTCAAGATCCGCTCGGCCATGATCGCTTCCAGAACCGCGTTCGCGCGGGCCTGCGACAGACGTTGATTCATCACTTCGCGACCCTGGCTGTCGGTATGGCCGCCGATCTCCATTTCGACGTCCCGGCAGTCGCGCAAGATCTCCGTCAGCGCATCGATCGTCACCTCTGCCCCGCCCGCGAGATCGCTGGACCCCGGCTCGAAGGTGATCTTGCTGGCCTTGAGAACCGTGTTCAGCCTTTGGACACATTCTTCCGGTGTCGGCAGACCGGCAATGGGATCGAGCGCTTCGACATAGCGCACCTCAAGCTCGAAATCCGCACCCGCCCCCAGCTGATTGGCAAAGATGCGCGAGATCAGCGCCCGCGCATCCGGTAGGCCGGTGTCGCCGCGGATTGACAGGAAATCCGGCTGGACCACGACCGAACCATTGTGGAGATGTGCCAACCCTTCCAGCGCCGCGAGAACCCGCAGGCCCCATCCGGCAGGCAGTTCGGGATCAAGGCGGGTGGCGCCATAGGTCTTGTCCACGCCAAAGCGGGCATGGGCCAGGCTTTCGATGGTGTTGCGCGACCGGGTATCGGCCACACGCCCGCGCAGCTGCACCTCGCCCTCGGGGCTGCGGGTCGCAACGAACTCGGGCGCGCCTTCCAGGGGTGCATTGCCGGTGCCGTCAACGGCGACGGGCTCAGGGATCACGGCATGGAGCGAAAAGCCCTCGGGCAGCACACGCTCCAGCTCTCCAACCTCGCGATCAAAGATCGGCTGCGGGATGGTTGGCAGCGCGATCAAGCTGATGTCGGCATCCGAGAACGTGATCTTGCCCCCGCCCAAACGAGACAACGCACCGATCCCGGCCGCAACAGCATCGCCCCAGGCCAGTGATGGCGCGCCCAAACCGATCACGCATTGCGCGCGGCCCTCAAAACCAGCGGCGAGCGCGGCAGAAACGATGCGCTCGCGCGCGGCCTCGGTATCGGCGGAACAGGCGTCAAAGCGCAGCGCACCGTCTTCCAGCAGAACCCGCGTAATGAACGGCGCAATGACAGGGCGGGGGGCATTGATATCAAGCCGCGTCCTGATGCCCTGCGGCGCCGATCGGGCCAACCGCGTCTCCACGATGCGCTGCTCGTCCGCGGTTTCCATGATCGCGGTGATCGATACCAGGTCTTCGGCGACCGAAACCTTCGCCCGCGGCAGCTCGCGCAGCGCGCCCAGCGCATAGTCCAGCGCCGGCTGCCATCCCTCGGGCGCAGGGTATTCTCCGACCTCAAGCAAGTCAGTGACCGGATCGTCCCCGGCCACCGTTGTGACCCGCGCAATAACATCGGTGCGGTCGGTTTCGGCAGGGATAAGCCCGATCAGAGAGACGCCGTCCAGATTGCGCAAAATCTCGATGCCGAAGGTCGGCGCTTCGATCATCTGCCCCGGGGCCACCGCCATCGCATCGATGACGCGCGTGGCATCCACCAGCCCGCCGGCAACGGAGATCGCCTGAAACCGCTTGGCCTCGTCCGGCGCTTCGCCGGATAGCCGCACCTGCAGACCGTTCACTTCGACCCGCGCCCAGCCCAGCCCGTTTGACCGCAGCGCATCCGTCACCTCGACAAGCGCGGTCTGCTCCATCCGGTCGGCGGCATAGATCGCACCAGTCACACTGGCGGCGGCCGCCAGGCACATGGCCGCAAACACCGGAAGGTAGGAAGACAAACGCTGGGAACCCGACATTGCGTGGCCCGTATGAATTTTGGTTATCGCTCGATTTACACCGTTCAATCAGACCAGCGCGGCAACCGCAAGAAATACTGCGGGGATCAACCCCGCGTCGCGGTTTGATTGGAACAGCCGTTTGCACAGATCGGGGTTCTCGATATCGAGCCGGGTGAGCTGCCACATCATGTGCCAGCCAAAGGCCCAAACCCCGCACAGCGCAATGACAAGCGCCAGGACGTTTGCCGACATCGCAAGCGCGTCGAGCACAGCAAGGCCCATAAGCGTGACCGCGACGATCAAAAACCGGCGCAACCAGCGGTGCGTATCGCTTCCAAAAAGACGCGCGGTGGATTTCACCCCGATCAGCGCGTCATCCTCGGTGTCTTGATGGGCATAGATGGTGTCGTAAAACAGCGTCCAGGCAATCCCCGCGACATAAAGAAGAACCGGTGCGGTCCCAAGCGTGCCGGTATGCGCCGCCCAGGCCAGCAGGGCACCCCAGTTGAACGCAAGACCCAAGAAGACCTGCGGCCACCAGGTGAACCGCTTGGCAAAGGGATAGATGCAGACCAGCGCCAGCGACCCGATGCCCAGAAAGATCGCCGTGGGATGGAAGGTCAGCAGGATGATGAACGCCGTCAGCGACTGGATCACCATCCACACGATCGCCTGCCGCACGGTGACCTGCCCCGCCGGGATCGGACGCGACCGCGTGCGGGCCACCTGCGCGTCAAAATCGCGGTCGGTGATGTCATTCCACGTGCACCCAGCCCCGCGCATCAGAAACGCACCAATCAAACAGCCCAGCGCAATCCAGGCGTCCTGCCAGCGAAACTCCCCCGTCGCGCCAATTGCAAGCAACAGCCCCCACCAACACGGGATGACCAGCAGCCATGTCCCGATCGGGCGGTCCGCCCGCGACAGGCGCAGGCAGGGGCGTGACCATTTGGGGGCCAGGGTATCGACCCAGTTTCCCGCAACGGCATCGGCCACCTGCCCGTCTGGCGTCGGCGTAGTCTGCGTCATAGGGTGCGGTCCATGTCGGCTGGCAAAATCAGGTTGTATGTAGATCACTCGCTGGGCCCGGGGCAATCGGTTCCGCTCGACCGGGATCAGGCAAACTACCTGTTTGCCGTGATGCGCGTAGCGGTGGGCGACGAAATTGCGCTGTTCAACGGGCAGGATGGAGAGTGGCGGGCGACCGTGGCCCAGGGCTCGAAACGCGGGGGCAGCCTTACGGTGGCCGACCAGACCGGCCCTTTGCAATTGCCACCCGATCTCTGGCTGCTCTTTGCGCCGATCAAGAAGGCGCGCACCGACTTTATCGTTGAAAAAGCGGCCGAGCTTGGCGCGGCCCGGATCATGCCGGTTCAGACCGCCTTCACGAACTCAGAGCGTGTCCGCCGCGACCGCCTGCAGGCGCACGCCGTTGAGGCGGCCGAGCAATGCGGCGGGACATATGTTCCCGAGGTGGCAGAGTTGGCCAAACTTGACCACCTGCTTGGGTCATGGCCTCAGGATCGACATCTTCTGTTTTGCGACGAAGCACTGGTGGGGAACACGCATGTATCGCTCAGCACCGCGCCGCGCGGCCCCTGGGCGATCTTGATCGGACCCGAGGGCGGGTTTTCAGAGACCGAGCGAAGCCGTCTGAACGCCCTGCCACAAGCCCACGCCATCAGCCTCGGCCCCCGCATCCTGCGCGCCGATACCGCCGCGGTCGCGGCGCTTACGCTCTGGCAAGCCGCGCTGGGGGACTGGGGATGAGCTTTGTGCGTCCCGAAGTGGTCGCCACCTTGCGCCGTTGGCGGGAAACGCTCGCCGGTCTGGGGGCGCTGACGCTGGGGAGCTACTGGTTGATCTTCGGCGTTGGCCCGATCTGGATCCTCGGCGCGGGTTTGGTGGCCGCCGGTGCATTGCTGGCCCTCGCCGGCATCCAGCGCGCGCAATTCCGCACCGGCGGCGGCGGCGCAGGTGTGGTTCGCATTGTCGAAGGCCAGCTCAGCTATTTCGGTCCCTTCGACGGCGGTGTCCTTGCTATCGAAAATGTGACCGCCGTGGCGCTGCGCCAGAAGACCTGGATCTTGTCCCATGAAGACGGCAATCCGGTTGAAATTCCGACCACGGCGGAGGGGGCCGAGGCCCTTTTTGACGTCTTTGCCAACTTGCCGGGCCTGCGCACCCAAGACGTGCTTGACGCGCTGAACGCACCCGAGGCGGGATACCGGGTTCTTTGGGAAAAACGCCCGGCCCGGCTGCATTGACTTCACCCGCATTTCCTTCCACCTCTCGTCGACCACCCCAAGCGATCCGGAGCACCGCACATGTCGATACCCCAATCTGGCGGCGGGCCGATCGAACGCCACGCGCAACTCGCCGAGTACCTAGAATCCGGATGCAAGCCGCCCGAAGAGTGGCGCATCGGGACCGAGCACGAAAAGTTCGGCTATTGCCGTGATACCCTGAAGCCGCTGCCCTACGACGGTGCGCGGTCGGTCAGAGCTGTCCTTGAGGGGCTGCGCGACCGCTACGCCTGGGAACCGGTGTTTGAGGCGGGCAATATCATTGGATTGACCAAGGGCGGGGCCAATATCTCGCTCGAACCCGGTGGGCAGCTCGAGCTGTCGGGCGCACCGCTTGAGACGATTCATGAGACTTGTGATGAAGTGAACGAACACCTGGTCGAGGTGCGCAGCGTCGCGGACGAGATCGGCGTGGGCTTCATCGGCCTCGGCGCGGCGCCGCACTGGACCCATGATGACATGTCGATGATGCCCAAGGGGCGCTATCGGCTGATGACCGAGTACATGGGCCGCGTCGGCACCCATGGAACGCAGATGATGTACCGGACCTGCACGGTCCAGGTGAACCTCGACTTCGGGACCGAGGCGGACATGGTCCAAAAGATGCGGGTCGCGATCGCGCTGCAACCCGTGGCCACCGCGTTGTTTGCCAATTCACCGTTCTTTGAGGGCACGCTGAACGGCCACAAGAGCTGGCGCAGCCGGATCTGGCGCGATCTCGATGCCGACCGCACCGGCACGCTGCCGTTTGTCTTCGAAGAGGGGTTTGGGTTCGAGCGTTGGGTCGACTATGCGCTGGGCGTGCCGATGTACTTCGTCTACCGCGACGGCACCTATATCGACGCGCGCGGGCAGTCATTCCGTGACTTTCTGAAAGGGGAATTGCCAGCCCTGCCCGGCGAGATCCCGACGCTGTCGGACTGGGCCGATCACCTGACGACGATCTTCCCCGAGGCGCGGTTGAAAAAGTTCATCGAGATGCGCGGTGCCGATGGCGGCCCGTGGCGGCGGCTTTGCGCTTTGCCAGCGCTGTGGGTCGGATTGCTTTATGACCAGTCCGCCCTGGATGCAGCCTGGGATCTGGCCAAGGGGTGGTCGTCCGAGATGCACCAGGCGATGCGGGTCGCGGCTTCGGTGGACGGGCTGGACGCCGAGGTGGAGGGCGTGCGCCTCTACGATGTCGCGCGCGAGGTGGTGACAATCGCAGAAGCCGGTCTTAAGGCGCGCGCGCGGCCCGGCGCGGGCGGGCTGATCCCCGATGAGACGCATTTTCTGAACGCACTGAGCGAAAGCATCGAAAGCCGTCAGGTGCCCGCCGATGAGTTGATCGCGCATTTCCACGGCGATTGGGCCGGTGATGTGACGAAGGTTTTCGGGGCCTACAGCTACTGAGGCAACCCTCAGTCGGCGATCACGTTCAGAACGAAATCACGCACTTTGTCTGCAGGCATCTCGCAGGGCTTGAGCAGCGCTTCGCCCGTGGCCAACCGATAGAGGTTCAGGCTGACATAGTCGTTTCCGCCCAGCTCTTCGGCCACCAGCTTTTGGCTTCGCCCGGTCGCATAGATCGACTTGGTGACACGGTAGCGGCGCCCATAGGCGGTGGCACCATACCCACCAAGTGGCAGCGAATCGAAAGCCGCTAGAAAATCGTGATCGGCCGTCATGAACAACACCTCCGGCCGCAGCAAGCCGTCATACATCCCTCCCCTCAGCCGTTCTGGCCGATGCGCGGCTCCTTCCCTTCCGCGATACGTCGGATGTTACCGGCATGGCGGATAAACACCAAGACCCCAAGGACGACAATCAACGCAACAGTCTGTGGATAGCCAAGCAAATATGCCCAAAGCGGCGACAATAGCGCCGCGACAAGGGCCGAAGCGGATGACATGCGCAAAACGGCTGCTGTCGCAAGCCATGTCGCGCAGGCGGCGATACCCACCGGCCAGGCCAGCGCCAAGAGGGTGCCCAGGAAGGTCGCGACGCCCTTGCCCCCTCTAAAGCCCAACCAGACAGGAAACAGATGGCCCAGAAAGGCGCAAAGGCCCGCAACCTGTGCCGCGTCTTCGCCGACAAGGGCGCGCGCCGCAAGAACGGCCACACCGCCCTTGGCCGCATCGAGCACTAGCGTCAGCGCCGCCGCAACCTTGTTGCCCGTGCGCAGGACATTGGTCGCGCCGATATTGCCCGATCCGACCGCGCGCAAATCACCCAGCCCGAAGGCCCGGGCCATCAGCATCCCAAAGGCGATGGATCCCAACAGATACGCCAGCACTGCGACGGTGATCAGCTCAACGGGTGCAGAGGTGAGCGTCGGCATCATCCCTCTCCGAACACGCGCTTGCCCGCGACCCAGGTGCCCAGAACCTTCCCCTGAAGACGCGCGCCATCGAACGGGGTGTTCTTGGATTTCGACCGCAACGTGAAGCGGTCAAGCACAAAGGGCACATCGGGATCGAACAGGACTAGGTCAGCGGGCGCGCCCACACTCAGCCGCCCTGTCTCGAACCCGAGACGCCGTGAGGGGTTCAGCGACATCGCCCGAAAGAGCGTCGGCAGATCCAGAAGATCGGCGTGGTAGAGACGCAGCGCCGCGGGCAGCAGCGTCTCAAGCGCGACGGCGCCAGAAGCCGCCTCTTCAAACGGCAGGCGCTTGGATTCCTCGTCCTGCGGCGTGTGCATGGACGAGATCACGTCAATCAGGCCCGAGGCAATCGCTTCGACACAGGCCAGCCGATCCTCTTCGGAACGCAGCGGCGGTTTGACTTTGAAGAAGGTGCGGTAATCCCCGACGTCCAGTTCATTCAGCGTCAGGTGGTGGGTCGACACCCCTGCCGTGACATCCAGGCCAAGCGCCTTGGCACGCTCCAGCCGCGCGAGGGCGCGCTTGGTGGTCACCTGGTCGGCGTGGTAGCGCACGCCCGTCATCTCGACGAGCGCGAGGTCGCGGTCGAGCCCCAGACGCTCGGCCATGGGCGAAACGGCGGGCAGGCCCTTGAGCGAGGCGAACTTGCCGCTGGTCGCGGCCGCGCCCGCCGACAGCCCCGGATCCTGCGGATGGCCGATGACCAGCGCCCCGAGCGACCGTGCATAGGTCAGACACCGCGACAGGACCTTGTTGTCAGAGACAACGCTGTCGCAATCGGTGAAGGCAACGGCACCCGCGTCCAGCAGGAACCCGATCTCAACCATCTCGCGCCCGGCCCGCCCGCGTGTGAGCGCCGCCATCGGCAGGACGCGCACGGGCGCGGCCTCGTTCGCGCGGCGGGTGACGAATTCCAGAACTTCGGGGTTGTCGATCGCGGGCGCGGTGTCAGGCCGGGTGACCATGGTGGTCACGCCGCCTGCCGCCGCCGCCTGCCCGGCCGATCGAAAGCTCTCTTTATGCCGCTCGCCGGGTTCCGAGACCTTGCAGCCGATGTCGACAATCCCGGGCGCGAGGCATTTGCCCTGACAATCGATGACTTCGGCAGCTGTCACCGAATTCGCGTCAACGATGACGCCACCCTCAACGGCCAGGTCACCCAGCGCGTCCGTGCCAGCCTCGGGATCGATCAGCCTCGCGTTTTTCAGCAGCGTCGCCATCACCCGTCTCCCCCACCGGCAACGGCAAAAACCAAGACCCCCGCGATCAGCGCGATGGCCCCGGCGATGACCCATCCGGACAGGCCCCGCTGGGCCGATGGTACCGCACTGCCCCGTGGCAGCACACCCTCCGCGCTGTGCGATGGGAGCGCTTCCATCTCCGGCACGGCAGGCGCGTCGCGATATGTTGCGATCAGACGTAGGGGTGCGCGAACCGACAGTGTCTGCGCATGCGCGTCAAATGCAGAGGACAGGATGACGGCAAAGCATCCCTCCATGTTGTCAAGGCGCGCGGCGTCATCGGCCAGCGCGCTGTCGGTGATGCTGTAGCCCTCGACAAGGTAGGCAGACAGCCCGATGTCATCGATATCGGCACCCGCAAAAACCTCAACGTAATCCGGGTTCAGTGTGGGCAGCCCAAGCCCCTCGGCCAAGACGCCGGTCCCGGTTTCGTCAAAGGCGCGCAGGAAACCTTGTGCTTCTTGCGGCGGCAGATCGATGGCAAACAGGCGCAGCACGCCCTGCTCATGCGCCGCAATCTCGATCTCTTGGCTCACACCAGAACCCCCGGCGGGTTGCGCGCGGCGCGCAGGTTGCGGGCCAACAGTTCCATTGCCGCCATCCGAACCGCGACGCCCATTTCAACTTGGTCTTGGATCACCGATCGGTTGATGTCGTCGGCCAGCGTTCCGTCGATCTCGACCCCGCGATTCATCGGGCCGGGATGCATGACGATGGCATCGGGCGCCGCGTGGTCAAGCTTGTCAGCGTCAAGCCCGAAGCGGTGATAGTATTCGCGCTCGGACGGGATGAATGCGCCATCCATACGCTCTTTTTGAAGCCGCAGCATCATCACCACATCGGCGTCTTTCAGACCCTCGGCCATATCGTCAAACACCTCGACGCCCCAATCGGCTACACCGCTGGGCATCAGCGTTGGCGGGCCGATCAGGCGCACGCGATTCTCCATCTTGCCCAAAAGCAGGATGTTTGACCGGGCGACCCTGCTGTGCGCGATATCCCCGCAGATCGCGATACGCAGGCGGTGCAGCCGCCCCTTGGCCCGCCGGATCGTCAACGCATCAAGCAGTGCCTGCGTCGGGTGTTCGTGCCGCCCATCGCCCGCATTCAGCACCGCACAGTTCACCTTGTCGGCAAGCAGGTTTACCGCGCCGGAATGAGGATGGCGCACAACCAGAAGATCCGGGTGCATCGCATTCAGCGTCATCGCCGTATCGATCAGCGTCTCGCCCTTTTTGATCGAAGACGCCTGCAACCCCATGTTCATCACATCCGCGCCCAGCCGCTTGCCTGCCAACTCAAAGCTGGCCTGCGTGCGCGTCGATGCCTCAAAGAACATGTTGATTTGAGTAAGACCCGCCAACGCGTCCGAGTGCTTCACATCCTGGCGGTTGAGCGAGACATAGGTTTCGGCCAGGTCCAAAAGCGTCACGATCTCATCGGGGTGAAGATGATCTATCCCCAAAAGATGCGTTGCGCGGAAACTCATGAAACGGCCTGTCGCTGGTTCGCCCGCTTATAGAAAGCGGTTCACCGGGCGACAAGGATTTACCTTAGCGGCCGGGCGTCCTAGCTTTTGGCCATGGACTCCTCTGAGGCATTGGCGATCCTGCAATGGCAGGTGGAACTGGGCGCGACCGAAGCGGTCGGCGACACGCCGATCAACCGCTACGACGCGCCAAAACCCGCCAAACCCGCAGCACAGCCCGTCACCGCCGTCCCGGCACCGGGGCAGGACAACGATCCGGTGGCCGAGGCGCAGGTCGCCGCAGCAGCCGCATCATCGCTCGAGGACCTGCGCGCCGCGATGGCGGCCTATCCGCACTGCGAACTACGCAAGGGCGCGCGCAATCTTGTGTTCTCTGACGGCAACCCGGCCGCACGGCTCATGATCGTGGGCGAGGCACCCGGGCGCGATGAGGATATCGAAGGCCGCCCCTTCGTGGGGCGCGCCGGGCAGCTGCTTGACAAGATGCTGGCCGCGATTGCCATGGCCCGCACCGCTCCGGATGCCGGCGCCGCGGTCTACATCACCAACATCCTGCCCTGGCGCCCCCCGCAGAATCGCGACCCCGAGCCGTTGGAAATGGCAATGATGCTGCCCTTCGTGCGTCGTCACATCCAACTCGCCAACCCCGACGTGATCGTGCTCATGGGCAACATCGCCTGCCAGGCCCTGCTGGGCCGCAAAGGGATCACCCGCCTGCGTGGTAACTGGACCGAGGCTGCGGGCCTGCCCACCTTGCCGATGTTTCACCCCGCGTACCTTTTGCGCAATCCCGCGGCGAAGAAACATGCCTGGCACGACCTTCTGATGCTCAAACAACGACTGGCCGCCTGATGTCCCGCATTGATGATGCCCTGCCCTTTCACCCGGTGCGTGTTGCCGTGCTCACCGTCTCCGACACGCGCAGCGCAGATGACGACCGGTCGGGCGACACCCTGGTGGGGCGGATCGAAGGCGCGGGGCACACGCTGGCGGCCCGGATGATCCTGCGCGATGACCGGGCAGCGATTGCTGATCAGCTGCGCACGTGGTGTGCCGATCCCGAAATCGATGTCATCCTGTCCACCGGCGGCACCGGGCTTACCGGGCGCGATGTGACGGTCGAGGCGCATCGCGACGTCTATGAAAAAGAGATCGATGCCTTCGGAATCGTCTTCACAATCGTGTCGATGCAAAAGATCGGCACCTCCGCCGTGCAAAGCCGCGCGACGGGCGGCGTCTCGGACGGGACCTACCTCTTTGCGCTGCCCGGCAGCCCGGGGGCCTGCAAGGATGCGTGGGACGAAATCCTGGCCATGCAGTTCGACAGTCGGCACCGTCCGTGCAACTTTGTCGAAATAATGCCCCGTTTGGATGAGCATTTGCGACGGATGTGACGATCACAGCCGTATAATGCGCTGTGATTTGGATAAACCCGTGCAACACCTAACTATATTGGGCCACGGGAAGCGGAAGACGAACGCATGCGATTTCTGCGACGCAGCCTGATCGGGATCTTCCTGCTGTCAGCGACAGCGGGGTTGATCGCGCTTGCCGGCAACATCGTCTATGACGCGCTGCAAACGCGCTGGGCCGCCGAAAGCCGGGATCGACCAGCCCGCGAACGCGTCTTTACCGTCAATGTCATGCCCATCACGCCCGCCACGCTTGAGCCGACGCTCAGCGCCTTTGGCGAGATCCGAAGCCGCCGGACGCTTGAATTGCGCGCGGCGTCGGGGGGCGAAGTTGTCTGGGTCGCCGAGGCGTTCGAAGAAGGCGGTGAGGTGGCCGCAGGCGACCTGCTGGTGCAAATCGATCCGCGCACCGCCGAAGCCAACCGTGACACAGCGGCAGCGGATCTGAACGAAGCTGAGGCTGATTTGCGCGATGCCGAACGCGTGCTTGTCCTCTCGGTCGATGAAGAGGCGGCGGCGGCGCAGCAGTTTCGCCTGCGCGAACGCGCGCTCACACGGCAACGCGATCTTTTGGAGCGTGGCGTCGGGACCGAAGCGGCGGTCGAAACGGCAGAGCTGGCGGCGTCATCGGCACAGCAGGCCCTGCTATCGCGCCGTCAGGCAGTCGCTCAGGCCGAGGCGCGCATCGATCAGGCGCGCACCACCGTCGAACGCCGTGAGATTGCGCTGTCCGAGGCACAGCGCCGGGTGACGGATACCGAGGTTTCTGCCGCCTTCCCGGGCGTTTTGTCCGATGTGTCGGTGGTCGAGGGCCGGATTGTGTCGAACAATGAGCGGCTTGCCGAATTGGTGGACCCCACCGCGCTTGAGGTGTCGTTCCGCGTCTCAACCCGCCAATACGCGCGGCTCCTGGACGAAACCGGGCGCCTTCCGGCGATCGACGTGACCGTATCGCTCGACATTCTGGGCATCGACCTTGAGGCGACGGGCCAGATCACACGGGAAAGCGCCGTCGTGTCGGACGGCCAGACCGGGCGGCTTCTTTTCGCGCGCATCGAAGGCGGTGCAGGGTTCCGGCCGGGCGATTTCGTCGCCGTGCGCCTGATCGAGCCACCGCTTGAAAACGTCGCGCTTTTGCCCGCCGGTGCGGTCGATGCGGCCGAGACGGTGCTTGTGCTGGGCGAAGGCGACCGGCTTGAGGTGGCGTCGGTCGATCTGTTGCGTCGGCAAGGCAATGCGGTGATCGTGCGCGCCCGCGGACTTGCCGGGCGCGAAGTGGTGACCGAACGGACACCGCTGTTGGGCGAGGGTATTCGCGTGCGCCCGCTGCGCCCTGACGCGCCCGAGGCCGCGGAAGAGCCTGACCTGGTCGAGCTGGACGACGAACGCCGCGCGCGTCTGGTGGCCTTTGTGCAAAGCAACAACCGCATGCCAGCAGATGCCAAACAGCGCATCCTGGCACAGCTGTCGCAATCACGCGTGCCCGCGCGCATGGTCGCCCGCATCGAATCCCGGATGGGGGGCTAGGCATGGCGGTGCGGCCCGCAGGCAAAGTCGGCGGGGTCATCGCCTATTTCACGCGGCACCGCACGGCGGCAAACCTGCTTCTCGTCGTGCTCTTGATCCTGGGTGCGGCTGCTCTGCCCAACATGCGGGCCCAGTTTTTCCCCGACGTCGTGGTCGACGATGTCACCGTCTCGGTCCGCTGGGACGGCGCCGGGGCCGACGATGTGGATACCGGCATTGTCCAACTGCTTGAGCCGGTCTTGATCGCGGTCGAGGGCGTGGCCAGTACCGAAGCGACGTCGCGCGAAGGCCGCGCCTCGATCGAGCTGGAGTTCGAGCCCGGTTGGGACATGGCGCGCGCCGCCGACGATGTGCAATCCGCCGTCGATACCGTCACCACCCTGCCCGAAGATGCCGATGATCCGACGGTCCGGCGCGGGGCGTGGCGCGACCGCGTCACCGATGTTGTGATCACCGGCCCCGTCGGCGCCGATCAGCTCGCACGCTTTTCGGACGAGCTCATCGCGCGCTTCTTCAACGCGGGCGTCACCCGCGCCACCATCCGCGGAATCGCAGCCCCGCAAGTCATGGTCGAGGTGGCGTCGCTTTCTCTCATCCGGCACGACGTGTCGATGCAAGAGATCGCAGATGCGATTGCCCGCGAAACAGATGCGGATCCCGCCGGCGATGTCGCCGGATCGACGCGCGTGCGGACGGGCGTTGCAAAGCGGTCTGCCGAGGATGTTGCGGGCATTGTGCTGCGGGCCAATCCCGATGGCTCGTCCCTGACCATCGGGGATGTTGCGACGGTGTCCACCCTAGGGATCGACCGGCAACGCGCCTACTTCGTGGGCGCGAACCCGGCCATCTCGATCCGTGTCGACCGGTCCGAGCGTGGCGATGCCATCGGCATCCAGCGGCAGGTCGAAGAGATTGCGGCTGAAATGCAACTGACCTTGCCCGAAGGCGTGTCCGTCGACCTGATCCGCACGCGGGCCGAGGCGATCACGGGTCGCCTGAACATCCTGCTCGACAACGGGCTTGTGGGGCTGGGCCTTGTCGTGGCCTTGCTGTTTTTGTTCCTGAACGCCCGCACCGCATTCTGGGTGGCGGCAGGTATTCCTGTGGCCATGACCGCCGCCATCGCAATGATGTACGCGGTCGGCCTGACCATCAATATGATCTCGCTCTTCGCGCTGATCATCACCCTCGGGATCGTCGTCGATGATGCCATCGTGGTGGGCGAACATGCGGATTTTCGGGCGCGCCGCTTGGGCGAAGACCCAAAGTCTGCCGCCGAAAACGCCGCGCGCCGGATGTTCACGCCGGTCTTTGCCGCCACCATCACCACGATCATCGCATTCTTCGGGCTGACCGCGATCAGTGGGCGTTTCGGAGATCTGGTCCAGGCGATCCCCTTCACGGTGATCGTCGTTCTCACCGCCTCGTTGATCGAGTGCTTTCTGATCCTGCCGAACCATATGGCCCACGCGCTCGCGCATTCGGCGAAAGAACACTGGTACGACTGGCCGAGCCGTCAGGTGAACAAGGGCTTTCGTTGGTTTCGCAGCCGCATCTTCCGGCCCTTCATGGCCGGCGTCATCTGGGCCCGCTACCCGGTCCTTGCGGGCGTCATCGTTGTGCTGGCCAGCCAGGTGGCGCTCTTTATCAACAACGACGTGACCTGGCGTTTCTTCAATGCACCCGAACGGGCGTCGATCACCGGAAACTTCGCAATGCTGCCCGGCGCAACCCGGGACGACACGCTCGAGATGATGCGCGCCCTGCAGGACGCCGTCGACGATGTTGCGGATGGGTACGAGGCAGAGCACGGGCGCAACCCGGTCAGCTACGTCGTCGCCGAGGTTGGCGGCACCACCGGGCGCGGCCTGGCAGGGGCCGACACAAAAGAGCCGGACCAGTTGGGCGGGATTGCGATCGAGCTGATCGACGCGGACCTGCGGCCCTATTCCTCGTTCACGTTCTTGGGCGATCTGCAGGACGCGGCGCCGGGCCACCCCATGCTTGAGACGCTCAGCTTCCGGGGTTGGCGGTCGGGGCCAGGCGGGGACTCGCTGGATGTGCAAATCTTCGGCGCGACAGCAGAGATTCTCAAGGCCGCCGCCGAAGAGCTGAAAACCACCCTTGCGGAATATCCCGAAGTATCGGGGCTAGAGGACAGCCTTGCCTACGACAAAGAGGAACTGATACTCGAACTGACGCCGCAAGGTGAGGCGCTTGGGCTTACAATCGACGGGCTTGGCCGCGTCTTGCGCGACAGGCTGGGCGGGATCGAAGCCGCGACCTTTCCCGATGGCACACGCACCGCCGAGATCAGGGTTGAGCTGCCGGAGGGCGAGCTCACCGCAGATTTCCTTGATGCAACCCAGATCCGAACGCCGGGCGGCGCCTATGTGCCCTTGGCCGACATCGTCTCGATCACCGCGCGCACAGGGTTCTCGACAGTACGCCGGGAAAACGGGACGCGCGTCGTGTCTGTGACGGGCGACATCTCCGAGGACGACCCCAGCCGCGCGCAAGAGATCTCGACCGCGCTTGAGCGGGAAATTCTGCCAGAGCTTGAGGCAAACTATTCTGTCGAAACGCAGATGGCGGGCCTCTCTGAACAGGAGGACGCCTTCCTCAGCGATGCCATGACCGGGCTGGTCCTCTGCCTGGCCGGGATTTACCTTACCCTTGCCTGGGTTTTCTCCAGCTGGACACGTCCCCTCGTCGTGCTGGCCATCGTGCCATTTGGCCTGGTGGGAACGATCTACGGTCATCACCTGTGGGACGTGCCGCTGTCGATGTTCACGGTTGTCGGTCTGATCGGGATGGTTGGGATCATCATCAACGACTCGATCGTGCTGGTGACCACTGTGGACGAGTATTCCGAGAACCGCGGGCTTACTCCGGCAATCATCGATGCCGCCGCAGACCGGTTGCGCCCTGTCCTTTTGACAACGCTCACCACGGTTTTGGGCTTGGCCCCACTGCTTTATGAGACATCGCGCCAGGCGCTGTTTCTCAAGCCCACGGTCATTACGCTGGTCTACGGGCTGGGGTTCGGGCTTGTGATCGTGTTGTTGGTGGTCCCGGCGCTGTTGGCTGTTGGCCATGACATCTCAAGCCACGTTGCGGCAACGCGGCGGGCCGCGCGGACGCGCGACGCCGAGACAAAGTGGCTGATCCTGGGTGTGGGCGCAGGCTCCGCGCTGCTCTTTGCGGCCACCGTTGGTACGGTCATCCTGACCGGTAGCCTGCCCGAACAGGTCGCGGGCGCCCTGCCCGCCATTGATCCCACCTCGCCGGTGGCGGCCTTCGCCGTGTTTCTGACCCTACTGGCCACGATACTGGCCGTTGTCTGGCTGGCGGCGGGCGTCATCGCGCACCGCCGCACGCGCGCGTCCTAGCCGGCGGAACAGTCGGGAATATCAACAGCCGTCCCGCCCGCGAAAACGGTCAGCCGCAAATCATCGCGCGACATCGAAAACGGCGCGGCTTCGGCCGGGACCAGATCGGCAATAACCGTCAGTTCGCCGCCCTCCCGCTTGGCCGAGGCTTCGGCAACCCAGACTGTCGGGTCGGCAAACTCGACCATTGCTTCTTCGGTGCCGCCCATGGACGGCATCGCAACGCTATAGGCCACCCGCATCCCATCCGAGATCGGCGTGATCTGGCAGGTGACAGCGCCCACGCCCGCTTCGCCCACCGTCATCGGACGATCAGACAAGGCGGCCGATATGCGCGGGTTTACCGACGTCTCTTCGGGCGGCAGGACCGCGTCGATGCGCAGGGTGACCGGCACGCAGACCTCTTCGCAAACGCCAATCATCATATCCCCGGCCAGCGTGATCGCTTCACCCTGGGCACCCGGCGTCACCTGCAGGGGCACTGTTACGACCGTGTCATATCCAATGCTGCGCATCCCGTTTTGCCAATAGACTTGGGGCACAGGCCAATGCGGGGCGATGGCCGCCATGTTGGACGAGTCACTCCAATCGAAATGCGGTGGAATGCCCCCTTCCCCGGGCGAGCGCCAATACGTCTTCCAGCCCGGCGCCAGGCGCAGTTCAATCGCCGCCAAATGCGTGCCGGCCTCAAGGCGTGCGCCAGGAAGCACCTGTGCCGCGACAATATCGTCAAGCGACTGGGCGGTGAGGGGCGCCGCTACCCAAAGCGCCAGAACGGCGCCCGCGAAGATCGTTGGTTTGTGCGTCATGGCGCCAAAATACGAAGCAGCCCTGCGATGGGAAATCACATTCCGGCGACAAATGCGGAGCGGTGTCAAATCGTACACTTGCGCCGCCTACATGCTTACCCGCAAGCTGCGCGCATGGGGCAGAATCGACAATGCACGACCTGACCGGACACCTCTTGATCGCCATGCCCGGGATGAGCGACCCGCGCTTTGACAGAAGCGTCGTGTTTCTGTGCGAACATTCCGACAAGGGCGCAATGGGCCTGATCATCAACAAACCCACCCCGGAACTGCCGATTGTTGACCTTTTGAAGCAACTCGGAATCGATGCCGAGGAGGACGCCACCGACATGCTGATCCATTTCGGCGGGCCGGTGGAACATGGTCGGGGCTTTGTCCTGCACTCCCGCGAATACATCGCAAACGACTCGACGCTCGAGATCACCGACGGAATCGGGATGACCGCGACGCTGGATATTCTGCGCGATATCGCCGATGGCGTCGGGCCGCGCCGGGCGATTTTGGCGCTTGGATACGCCGGATGGGGCCCGGGCCAGCTTGAGGGTGAGTTTCAGGCCAACGGCTGGCTCAGTTGCGAGGCGAGCGCTGATATCGTGTTTCACGCCGATGACGACGCAAAGTGGACCGCGGCCCTGAAGTCTATGGGTGTGGATGCGTTGACGCTGTCAGCCGATGCCGGTCACGCCTAGCCCCGCGGCGCGGCCGCACGGGCAAGCCGGTCATTGATTGCACGCCCAAAGCCTGTGTTGGGAATCGGCGCCACGGCGATCTGCGCCACGCCCCGCGCATCAAGGTCATGCAAATGACCAAACAGGTTTGCCGCCGCTTCGATCAGATCCCCGGTGCGCGACAGCGTCAGATCCCCCGCCACCGCCCCAAATCCAAGCATCGTTTCCCCGGCCCGCGGCTCTGTTGCGTTCAACCGCAGGCTGGCGGCGGGCGCGTAGTGCGAGGCGAGCTGCCCCGGCGCGGTAACGGTGTTCGACGCCGCAGGCAGGGCCAGGGGCACACCAAGGCACGCCTCGATCGCCTCAACTGGCAAGCCGCCTGCCCTAAAGAGCTGCGGGACCGGGTCCGCCACGATGATCGTCGACTCAAGCCCCACGGTGCAGGGCCCTCCGTCCAACACCGCCGCGATCCGTCCACCCAGACCATCCAGAACATGCTGGGCCTGCGTCGGGCTGACCCGCCCCGAGGGATTGGCCGAGGGTGCTGCCACCGGGCCACGAACCGCGTGCAACAGGTCTTGGGCGACCGGGGCCGCGGGGACGCGCACGGCAACGGTCTCAAGCCCGGCAGTAACCAGCTTGGAGATCCCGCTGCCCGCACGTACCGGCGCCACCAGCGTCAGCGGACCGGGCCAAAACGCCGACGCCAACCGGTCTGCATTGGCTCCGAAGTCAGCGATCGATCGCGCAGCATCCACATCGGCAACATGCACGATTAGGGGATTGAAGGTGGGACGGCCCTTGGCTGCAAAGATCTCGGCCACGGCGCGATCGTCGGTCGCCAAAGCGCCCAGCCCATAGACCGTCTCGGTCGGGAAGGCGACCAGCGCCCCGTCCGACAGCAGCCCAGCCGCGCGGGTGACACCGGCGGCATCGGCGAAGAGATGCTGTGTGGGCATCGACATGGGTGATCGGGATCCTTTCGTGACGCGACGGGATACGCCATCGCGCCCGGCCTGCCAAGCAATGCCCTTGCAGCCCGCGCACCCGCCGTTGATGATCGCGCCGAACCGACCGACAGGATCCTCAATGGACGATCACCCGCCCGCCACGCTCAGTTACCCCTTCCAGGATCCACCCGAACCGGGTGCCGCCGTAGAAGTCGCACCGGGCATCCTGTGGCTACGCTTTCCACTGCCGATGGCGCTGGACCACGTGAACGTCTACGCGTTGGACGATGGCGATGGCTGGACGGTCGTCGACACCGGCATCCAAAGCAGGCGGTCGCGTGAGATCTGGGGCACGGCCCTACAAGGCCCGCTTGCGGGCAAGCCGGTGCACCGCGCCCTCGTGACCCATCATCACCCCGACCACATCGGCCTTGCGGGCTGGCTGCAGACAGATCACGGGGTCGAGCTTGTCACCACACGCACAGCCTGGCTTTTCGCGCGGATGCTGCAGCTCGACGAACAGGACCGGCCCAGCGCCGAAACGGTGGCCTTTTGGCGCGGAGCAGGAATGGACGCCGCCCTTCTCGACCGCCGTATGACCGAGCGCCCGTTCAACTTTGCCGACACCGTTGCGCCCCTGCCATTGGGCTTCACGCGCATCCAAAAGGGACAGACGGTGAAAGCGGGCGGGCGCGACTGGACGGTCCGGATTGGCAACGGACATGCCCCGGAACACGCCACGCTCTGGAGCGACGATATCGTCATCGGGGGCGACCAGCTTTTGCCCTCAATCTCACCAAACCTGGGCGTCTACGCGACCGAGCCGCTGGCCGATCCCGTGGCCGACTGGCTGGACAGCTGCACCCGGCTTTCTGCCTTTGCCACAGCCGACCAGCTCGTCCTGCCGGGCCACAAGCTTCCCTTCCGCGGCCTGCCCACCCGGCTCACTCAATTGATCGACAACCACCACGGCGCGCTGCAACGGCTGCAAAGCGCCCTGGCTACACCGCATACCGCGGCTGAGTGCTTTCAGATGCTTTTCATGCGCCAGATTGGCGAGGGCGAGTACGGGCTTGCCTTGGTCGAGGCGATGGCCCACGTCTTGCATCTATGGCATGCGGGCCGCGTGACGCGGCGACTTGGCGACGACGGGGCATGGCTCTGGCAGGCAAAGGACTAGGACATGAACGACAAACCAACGGCTTCGGGCCCCGAAACATGCGGACGCGCGGTGCACACCGACCCCGAAGTGCAGCCGACACCGGAACAAGAGCCCCTGCCCCAGGCGATCGCCAAAAAACCGGTAGAAACCAAAAGCGCCGCCGAATGGGCTTATCAGCGGCTGATCCTCTATATTCAGAACTTCGAAAAGCAGCTCGATCAGGAACACGAGGTGGCCATCGGTGTCACCAATGGCGGCACCGGCCTGATGCGGATCGAGGGGATCGGTTATTTCGACCCCGACATCGTCACCTTTTACGGCACCGATCCGTCGGGCGGGCGTACCCAGCTGATCCAGCACGTGAGCCAGCTATCGGTCGGCCTGACCGCGCTGCCAAAACCCGGCGCGTTGGAAGCGCCGCGTCGCATCGGGTTTCGCCTCGCCCAGGATTTAGAAAGCGATTAACCTGCGTCCGTTTTGCACGGGCCCCGGTGCGTGACAGCTGCCGGGCAATGGCTTATGCAACGCAGGCGTAACAGTCAGGGGATCACTATGGCCGAGCACAAGCACGGTACGATGGACATCACCGAGCAAGAGAAAACCTTTGCGGGCTTCATCCGCTGGTCCGTCCGCGTGGCCGCGGTGTCGCTCGGGATCATCCTGTTCCTGGCGGTCTTCAACAGCTAAGCCAACGCTGCACCCAGCCCATAAAAGGTCACCGCCCCCGCGGCGATGGCCCACATCGTGTTTTTCGTCCAGATCCCGACGCCCAGCGTTGCCGCAGCCGCGATCAAACGCGCCGGGTCAACCTGGCCCTCCGTCGCCGCGGGCCAAACGACCAGCGGTGCGACAAGACCGGGCAGAACGGCGACCGGCGTGTAGCGCAGCATACGCAGGGCCCAGTCCGGATAGCTGCGATTCCCCATCAGGCCCAGGAATGAAAACCGGATCGCGTAGGTTCCAACCCCGATCGCGACGATCAGGATCCAGATTTCGGCGGCGCTGAACGTCATGGCTGCCGTCTCTGCATCACGGTTTCCACCGCCGCGCCCGCACACATCGCCACCACCGCCGCAATCAGCAGCCCGGCATTGAACGGCACCCAGACCAACAGCAGCGACAACACGACCGACACCAAAGCTGCCGTCACATGGGCGAGGCTTTTCAGCATTGGCGCCACGATGGCCAGAAACGCAATGGGCACAGCAAAGTCGAGCGACCATTCAGGCGGAATGCCCGAACCAAGCACCGCCCCAAAAATCGTCATCGTGATCCAGACCAGGACAATCGGCGCCGCCGTTCCAAAGAAATAGGCAATGCGATCATGGACTGTCAGCGTTGGATCGGTTTCGAACTTTGCCACGCCCAAGGCATAGGTCTGATCGACATTCAGATAGGCTACAAGCGCGCGCTGCCACAACGGGGCGCCCTGCATGTACGGCGCAAGGGACGCCGAATACATCGCCATGCGCAGATTGACGGCCAGCGCGGTGATCACGATCACGGCCAGCGGCGCGGCATCAATGATCAGCTGCAACGCCGCGATCTGCGAGGCCCCGGCGATCACAAAGGCCGAAAAGCCAATGGTCTCGGCCAGCCGCAGCCCCGCCTCTGCCGCCAAAACCCCGAAAACAATTGCAAACGGCGCCACGACGATCAGAAACGGGGCTGCATCCCGCATGCCCTGCCAAAACGCCGATTTTGGTGTGGTGGAAGCCATCGCCGCATCCTAGACTGACCCGTGGTCCGCCCTTATCGCAGCAAGCAACCGGGTACAAATGGCGATCCTGAAAGACACCGACGGCTACCTGATCGCGCCTGATCCGGCGCATCCGAAACTGAGCCGCGCGATCCTCGGCACCGATGAAAGCGGCACCGAGACCGAGATTGCCGTGGTCGAGGAACGCCCACTGACAATTTTCCTCAACGGGCAGGAAATCGTCACCGCGATGACCATCGGTGACTACCCGGAATACCTCGCGGTTGGGTTTCTTAAGAACCAGGGCATGCTCCGGCCCGGCGAAAAGGTGGAGCGGGTGGATTATGACGACGACCTCGAAACCGTGGTGGTGCGAACCGACGGGCCGACGGTGCACGAGGAAAAGCTGCGCAAGAAAACCCGCACCAGCGGCTGTGCGGTGGGCACGGTGTTTGGTGACATGATGGAGGGGCTTGACGGGCTGGAACTGCACGACGCCCAGGTTCGAACATCGTGGCTTTATGCGCTTTCGGCACAGATCAACCGCACGCCCAGCCTGTATCTCACCGCGGGCGCGATCCATGGCACGGTACTCTGCCAGGCCGACAGGCCGCTGTGCTACATGGAAGATGTCGGACGCCACAACGCGGTGGACAAGATCGCCGGCTGGATGGTGGCCAATGATGTCACCCCGACGGACAAGATCCTCTACACCACCGGGCGGCTGACCTCGGAGATGGTGATCAAAACGGCGTTGATGGGCATCCCGGTGCTTGCCTCGCGCTCGGGCTTCACCGCGTGGGGGGTTGAGATTGCGCGTCAGGTCAACCTGACCCTGATCGGACGCCTGAAGGGCAAACGCTTTGTGTGCCTGTCGGGCGAGAACCGGCTGGTCCGCGACGCCGATCAAAGCCAGGTTGCGGAAGAGCCTGCGACGCACCGGCGAAAGGGGGCGCGGGCGTGACGAAACTGCCTGCGGTGATCCTCGCCGGCGGACTTGCCCGGCGTATGGGGGGCGGGGACAAGGGGCTTTTGACGCTGGGTCACCAGCCGATCCTGTCGCATGTGATCGACCGGCTCGCCCCGCAGGCCGCACCACTTGCGATCAATGCAAACGGCGATCCGGCGCGGTTTCATCCCTATGGCTTGCCCGTTCTGGCCGATGGCATCGACGGGTTCCCGGGGCCGCTGGCGGGCGTACTTGCCGGGTTGGACTGGGCCGCCGAGCTTGGCGCGACGGCGATCGTCACGGTGGCCGCCGACACGCCGTTCTTCCCACGTGATCTGGCCCAGACGCTGACGGCATCCGCCGCGCGAGAGGGCCACGCGATCGCCCTTGCCGCGACACCCCACGCTGAACGCGGCAGCGTGCGTCATCCAACCTTCGGGCTCTGGCCCACGGCGCTGCGGGACGATCTGCGGGCCGCGCTCGCTGACGGCGTGCGCAAGGTCGTCGCGTGGACCGATCGCCACGGCGCCGCCACCGCGCTGTTCGATGCAGGCGACATCGACCCGTTCTTCAACGTCAACACGCCCGAGGATTTGGACCTTGCGCGAAGCCTACTGGCCACCGCGCCATGAAAATCTGGGGCGTCGTCGGGTGGAAGAACGCTGGGAAAACCGGGCTGATGGAGCGTTTGGTGAACGAGTTCACGGCCCGCGGCGTGACCGTATCGACCGTAAAACACGCGCATCACACATTCGATGTCGACCAGCCCGGCAAGGACAGCTACCGCCACCGCGCCGCAGGGGCGCAGGAAGTGCTGCTGTCCTCTGGCGCGCGCTGGGCGCTGATGCACGAGCTGCGCGACGCCGATGAACCCAAGCTCGAAGCGCTTTTGGCGCGTCTGTCGCCGGTGGACCTGGTTCTGGTCGAAGGATTCAAGCGCGATCAGCACCCCAAGGTCGAGGCGTTTCGCGCAGAGCCCGGCAATCCGCTGATCGCGCCCAATGATCCCACCATTCGCGCAATCTGCGCCGACAGTCCGGTGGACGCCGGCGCACTGCCGATCTTTGATCTCAACGACACGGCCGCAATCGCCGATTTCATCGCGGCGGAGCTGGATCTGTGACCAGCTTCGACCGGGTGATCGTCGTTGACTGGTCCGCCCGGTCTGCACCTTCGCCGCGCAAACCGGCCGCAGATGCCATCTGGATCGCCAGCGCCGACGGCGCCGGGACCGAAACGTGGTACGCCCGGACCCGCGACGACGGCATGGCGCGCATTCAGGCATTGCTGGACAGCGCGCTTGCCGCCGGTGAGAGGGTGCTTGTGGGCTTTGACTTCCCCTTCGGTTACCCGTCGGGCTTTGCGGCGGCCCTTACCGGACAGGCGTCTGCACGCGCCGCCTGGGACTGGCTTGCCGACCGCATCGAAGACGGGCCCGACAATGCGAACACCCGCTTCGATGTCGCCAAGGAGATGAACCGCCGATTTCCGGGCACGGGCCCGTTCTGGGGCTGTCCGTCTGGGGTGACCGACGCTGACCTGCCCGAACGCGGCACAGAGCGCCAGGGCCACGGCATGGACGAGCGGCGCGCCGTGGAAGATGCGGTTCCCCGGGCGCAACCGGTCTGGAAGCTGTACACAACCGGATCGGTCGGGTCGCAGACGCTTCTCGGCCTGCCACGACTGCGCGACCTTGTGGGCCGCTACGGCTCTGACATCGCGGTCTGGCCGTTCGAAGCCCCCGATACGCCGATTGTGCTGGCCGAGATCTACCCCTCGCTGCTCGACGAGGCGACGCAGGCTCTCACATCAGCAAATCCCGGGATGACAAAGGACGAAGCACAGGTGCGCACGCTGGCCCGCGCGCTCGCCCGCCTGTCGGCGCAGGATCTGGGCGACGCCTTCGCCGCCGCGCCAGAGGCGACCCGGCGCGAAGAGGGGTGGATCCTTGGTGTCGGTGTCGAAGACCGCCTGCGCGCCGCGGCCCGCCCGGATATCGCGCCGCCGCGGCTGAAGAACGACTGCTTCGCGCTGCCGCCCGGTGTCGACTGGGTGCCCGTGCCCGATGCGCTGGACCGCTTGCGGGCCGGGCTCGTCGCGGTTGTGGGGACAGAGACGGTTGCCCTGAACGCCGCCGCCAACCGCATCCTCGCAAACGACGCGATTGCGGCCCGCGCCCATCCGCCCCGCGCCAATGCGGCCGTCGACGGCTATGGCTTTGCCCATGCCGCGCTCGGCACACCGCCGCACATGCTGCCCCTCACCGCTGGCGCGGCGGCGGCGGGGCGCGATGCCGGGCCGGTCCCGTCAGGTCACGCGATCCGTATTCTGACGGGCGCGGCCCTGCCCGATGGGGTCGACACCGTGATCCTGGAAGAAGACAGCACCGTTCAAGACGGTTTTGTCGCCTTCGATGGCCCGGTAAAGCCCGGGTCGAATGCCCGCAAGGCCGGGGAAGATCTGACTGCAGGTGACCGGGCGCTGGCGAAAGGCCATCGTCTGACGGCACCGGACCTGGGGCTGCTGGCGGCAACGGGTGTGTCTGAGGTGGCCGTCCGCGCCCCGCTCAAGGTCGCGGTTCTGTCCACGGGCGACGAACTGGTGGATCCCGGTACTGAGGCCGCCGAGACCGCCATATTCGATGCCAACCGCCCGATCCTGCTGGATCTGCTGCGCGCCTGGCATCACGCCCCGCTCGACTGTGGCATCGCCCCTGACAACCGTGATGCGGTGCGCGCGGCGCTGAACGCGGCTGCGGCGTCTTCGGACGCGATCCTGACCTCCGGCGGGGCAAGTGCCGGGGATGAAGACCATATCTCGGCATTGATGAACAACGAGGGCACGGTTGCGACCTGGCGGGTTGCAATGAAGCCGGGGCGACCGCTGTTGATGGGGCTGTGGCAGGGGGTGCCGGTGTTCGGCCTGCCCGGCAATCCCGTCGCCGCGTTTGTCTGCGCGCTGATGTTTGCCCGTCCCGCGCTAAGCGTCCTCGCAGGCGGGCCCTGGCTGACGCCACCGGGCTTTGACGTGCCTGCGGCGTTCTCCAAACGCAAGAAGGCTGGACGCCACGAATACCTGCGCGCACGCATGTCCGATGCCGGTACGGTCGAGGTGTTCGCCTCAGAAGGGTCGGGCCGCATCTCGGGGTTAAGCTGGGCCGAGGGGTTGGTTGTTCTCGACGCCGAGGCCCGCGACATCGAACCCGGCGATACGGTCCACTACGTGCCGTTCAGCGCGTTCGGTATCTAGTCAAACGTCCCCGCCACACGGCCCAGCAGCATAAAACACCGCGCAGTCCGCGTATCCGATAGCGCGGCGATTTCAGCGTCCGAGGCATGTTCGGCAAACTGCGAAAATATCTGGTCGAACTTGCGCAGGAAATGGTGTGCCGTGTCGCGGAAGATATTGTCCTGGCGCATGCGTGCCGCCGTCAGCGCGATGCCCGACCGGTCGCGGATCCCGCCCAGCGCGGCAATGGCGCGACCGCGCTCACCCTCGGCAAACATGCGCCACACTTCCGGGCGTGCGCGGTCCGGTGTGAGGTCATCCATGTAGATGCCATCCTGGCTGAGCAGCGTCAGGATGTCCTGGGCGGCCTGGACAAGCTGGCTCGCCCGGCGATCGCGCATCGCACGTTTCAAGGCGCGGAACCCGGCAACATCGTCCGTTGTCTTGGGAAAGTTCAAAGCGGTGATGAAATCTTCCACCGACAAGGGCGTCTCGCGGGGTGCGTCGCTGATCAGGCCAAGATCGGCCTGCGCACCGGCCAGCGGAACGGTCGCCGGTTCAGCCCCGCTGACAGCGGCGGGCGCTGCATCCTGCGGGCGCGACGTCGCAAAGGTAGCAAGCTTTGCATCGGTGGCGCGTTGAGCCGCCATCAGATCGTCGAGCTTTTTTTCAAGCGAGGATTTGATCGACATCCCCGACATCTGCTGTTGCGCGACCGAGCTTTGCCGCATCGCGTCCATCGCGGCCTGCAGACGCGCCGCCTCGTCCCGGACGATCTTGGCACTCGTTGCCGCCATCGCCGCAATCCAGATCAGCGCGATGGGCATCGCCACCGCCAGCACGATCAAAAGGCCACGGACGGGATCAGGCTCTTGCGGGCCGGAATCGCGCACCAGAAAAAAGAAAATCACAGCCGCCAGCAACCACAGGCCGGACAGGATAAGGGCGATCACCTCGGCATTGCTCAGGGTGCCCGCGCCACGGCGCGAGAACACTCCAAGGTCAGCAATCGGTCGTTTGCTACTGTTATCGGTCATGCCGCGCCATCCCCCGGGCGTCAGCTATACTCGATGCTCAGAATTTCATAGCTTTTTTCGCCGCCGGGCGTACGCACTTCGATACTGTCACCTTCTTCCTTCCCTATGAGGGCACGTGCGAGCGGTGATTTGATGTTCAACAGCCCGCGTTCGATGTCGGCCTCGGGCTCGCCCACGATCTGATAGGACTTTTCTTCATCCGTATCCTCGTCGACGATTCGGATCTTGGCCCCGAACTTGACAGAGCCCGACAACGCGGAGGTGTCGATCACATCGGCCAGCGACAGGATACCTTCCAGTTCCTTCACGCGGCCTTCAATAAAGCTCTGCTTCTCCCGCGCGGCATGGTACTCGGCGTTTTCCGACAGATCTCCATGCTCGCGCGCCTCGGCGATTGCCCGGATCACGGCCGGGCGTTCCACAGTCTTGAGCACCTTCAATTCGTCGTTCAGCGCGGTATGGCCCGCGCGGGTCAGCGGTATCTTTTCCATAAATCCATCCGGTTCTACACAGCGGCAGCCCCTGCGGGCGCCTGCGCGCCAAAGCCGCACCACCTGACCCAACTGAGGCGCGGAATGCAAGGGCACTGTGGACAATCCATGGCAAAACACCCCGCTTTCTGCTCTATAAACCGGCCAAAACGCCACGTCTGCATTGACGCCCCGGCGCCGTTGGCTAGCTTTCAGGTGCTTTTGGCCGGGGCGGCACGCGCCTCGCATATAGGGATACCAGATGGCCGATATTGAACGGGAATCGATGGAATACGACGTTGTGATCGTCGGCGCGGGGCCAGCGGGCCTGTCGGCTGCGATCCGTCTCAAGCAGCTTAATGCAGAGCTTAACGTTGTTGTCCTCGAAAAAGGCTCAGAAGTCGGAGCGCATATTCTGTCGGGCGCGGTGCTTGACCCGTCTGGCCTTGATCAGCTGATCCCGGATTGGCGCGACCAGGGCGCCCCGATCACCGTTCCGGTCAAAGAGGACAAGTTCTACTTTCTGGGCGAGGCCGGGCAGGTTCGTATCCCCAACTTTGTGATGCCGCCGCTGATGAACAACCACGGCAACTACATCGTCTCGATGGGCAATGTCTGCCGCTGGATGGCCGAGAAGGCCGAAGAACTGGGCGTAGAGATTTTTCCCGGCATGGCCTGTTCCGAGGTGGTCTATGCCGAGGACGGCTCTGTCAAAGGCGTGGTCGCGGGGGAGTTCGGGCTGAACCCCGATGGCACCCCCTCAGACGGGTACGAGCCCGGGATGGAGCTGCACGGCAAGTATGTTTTCCTGTCCGAAGGCGTGCGCGGATCGCTGTCAAAGCAGGTGATCGCGAAATTCGATCTGGCCAAGGAGTCCGAGCCGCAGAAATACGGCATCGGCATGAAGGAAATCTGGGAGATCGACCCCGAAAAGCATCGCGAAGGCAGCGTAACCCACACGATGGGCTGGCCGCTCGGCTCAAACGCCGGGGGCGGGTCGTTTATCTATCACCTTGATAACAATCAGGTTTACGTCGGCTTCGTGGTCCATCTGAACTACGAGAACCCGTATCTTTACCCCTACATGGAGTTTCAGCAGTTCAAGCACCACCCGATGGTGGCCAAGCTGCTCGAAGGCGGAAAGCGCATCGCCTATGGCGCGCGCGCAATCTCGGAAGGTGGCTATCAGTCGATGCCCAAGGCGGTCGCGCCAGGCGTTGCGCTTTTGGGATGCTCGGTCGGGCTGGTGAATGTGCCGCGCATCAAGGGCAACCATAACGCCATGCTGTCGGGCATCGCCGCCGCCGAGGCCGCACATGCCGCCATCGGGGCGGGGCGCAGCGGCGATACGCTGGAAGACTACGACACCGCGCTTCACGAAGGGCCTGTGGGCCAGGATCTGAAACGCGTACGCAACGTCAAACCGCTTTGGTCCAAGCGCGGGCTGATGGCCTCGCTCACGCTGGGCGGCGCCGATATGTGGACAAACAACCTCTTCGGCGTGTCGATCTTGGGCACAATGGGCCACGGCAAGTCCGATGCCGAGGCCACGGGCCGGGCCACCGATTTCAAGCCGATCGACTACCCGAAACCCGATGGCACGCTCAGCTTCGATCGTCTGACCAATGTCAGCTTTTCGATGACCAACCATGAGGAGAGCCAGCCCGCGCACCTGCGGCTCAGCGATCCCGGGGTACCGATCCAGGTGAACCTTCCGGCCTATGCCGAACCGGCCCAGCGTTATTGCCCGGCGGGTGTCTATGAGGTTGTCGAAGAAGACGGCAAAGACCCGCGCTTCGTGATCAACTTCCAGAACTGCGTGCACTGCAAAACCTGCGATATCAAGGATCCGAGCCAGAACATCGTCTGGACGGTGCCGCAGGGCGGGGATGGGCCGAATTATCCCAACATGTAACGCGAAAGTCAGCGCCGCGGGGAAATCGCCCGGCGGTCATTGCCCCGTGGTAGACGGGTCGCTAGGCTTTCCCGACGCCATAGCACAGGACGCATTATGCTGAACAAACTGTCGTTTCTCGCCATCGGCGCCGCGGTGGCCATAACCTCGGTCACGGCGTCTGCGCCGGGATGGGCCGAGGGGAATGCAGGCGCCTATCTCGCAGGGCGGCAAGCAGGCATCGACAACGATTACGAGGCGGCGGCGCAGTACTTTTCGCGCGCGCTGGTGCGCGATACCTCAAACCCCACGCTGATTGAAAACGCGGCAAGCGCCTACCTGTCGGTGGGCGATCTGGATCGTGCCGTGCCTCTGGCCCGCCGGCTGACCGATATGGGTGTTGAAAGCCAGATTGCCGGGCTCATCTCCTTTGCCGATCTCACCCGGCAGGAACGCTGGCAGGATATCGTCGACGCGCTGGACGGCGGACAGACGGTGGGGCCGCTTTATGACGGGTTGCTGCGGGCCTGGTCGCTCGTGGGTCTGGGCCGCATGGGCGACGCGCTCGATCAGTTCGAGGCCGTCGAAAACGCCCGCGGCACACAGGCCTTTGGGCTCTATCACCGCGCCCTCGCGCTCGCGTCGGTCGGCGACTTTGAAGGGGCAAGCGCAATCTTTTCGGGCGATGGCGGTGTGCAGCTGCGCCTGACGCCGCGCGGGGAAGTGGCCTATATCCAGGTTCTGGGCCAGCTCGACCAGATTGACGCCGCTTTGGAAGAGGTGAACGCGGCCCAGCGCGGGCGTCTCGATCCCTTTCTCTCGGACCTTGGCGAACAGCTGTCAGCGGGCCTGCGGGTTCCGTTCGATATCGTAACATCCGCCACCGACGGCATTGCAGAGATGCATTTCAGCATCGCCAACGCCCTCTCGGGCGAGGCGTCGGATGGGTTCACGCTGGTTTACTCCCGGCTCGCCACGATCCTGCGGCCCGATCACGTCGAGGGGCTGCTGCTGACGGCCGACCTTCTGGAACGGCTCGAACGCTATGGTCTGGCGACCGAGGTCTACGATCAAGTCCCGCGCCAGCATCCCTATTTCTACATTGCCGAGATGGGCCGTGCCGAGGCGCTGAAGCAAGCCGACCAGACCGAGGCGGCGATCGAGGTGCTGACCCAGCTGGGTGAAACCCACAGTGACCTGCCGCTCGTTCATGTGGCCCTGGGCGACACGTTCCGTCGTCTGGAACGGTTTGAAGAGGCGGTGACGCCCTATAACCGGGCCATTGCACTGATCGACGAGCCCGCGCAATCGCATTGGTCGCTCTACTTCTCGCGCGGGATTGCGCATGAGCGCGTCAAGAACTGGCCCAACGCCGAGGCCGACTTTCGCAAGGCGCTAGAGCTTCGGCCGGACCAGCCGCAGGTGCTGAACTACCTTGGCTATTCCTTCGTCGAGATGCAGACGAACCTCGACGAAGCGCTTGAGATGATCGAAAAGGCCGTCGCCGCCGAGCCGGACTCGGGCTACATCACCGACTCGCTGGGATGGGTGCTCTACCGCCTTGGCCGCTATGAAGAGGCGGTGGTCCATATGGAACGCGCGGTCGAGCTGTTGCCCATCGACCCCATCATCAACGACCACCTCGGCGATGTGTACTGGGCCGTTGGCCGCTATCGCGAGGCCGAGTTTCAGTGGCACCGCGCCCTGTCTTTTGAGCCCGAACCGGACGAGGCCGAGCGTATTCGGCGCAAGCTCGAAGTCGGTCTCGACACCGTGCTGGCCGAAGAAGGGGCCGCGCCGCTAGAAGTGGCCAATGACGACGGTTGAGGTTTTTGCTCCGGCAAAGATCAATCTCACGCTGCACATCACGGGCCGTCGGGCGGATGGCTATCACCTCATCGACAGCCTCGTGGCGTTCGCGCCGGTGGGGGACACCGTCGTTCTGCGACCCGCACAGGGGCTGTCGCTGTCGGTCGACGGGCCCGAAGCAGGCGGTGTGCCCGACAACATGGACAATCTGGCACTGCAGGCGGGCCATGTGCTGCGCGGTGACGCGGGGCTTGAGGCCGCGCTGACCAAGCGCCTGCCCGCTGCGTCAGGGATCGGCGGGGGATCAGCGGATGCGGCAGCGGTCGTGCGCGGGTGTCTGGCGTTGGAAACCGGGGCAGAGGCTGATCCTACGCCCTACCTGACGGCGTTGACCAAGCTTGGGGCAGACATCCCGATGTGCCTGACACCGGCCCCCCAGCGCGCCCGTGGCATTGGCGAGCACCTGGTCCCGCAACCTTTGCCGGCCCTGCCCGCCGTGCTGGTCAATCCGCGCGTCCCGGTCCCGACGGCCGGTGTCTTCAAGGCCTTGGCCACCCCTCAGAACGCCCCGATGCCCGACACGCTGCCGCATTTCAGCACTGCGGAGGTGCTGACCGACTGGCTCGCCACCCAGCGCAATGACCTAGAGGCCCCGGCCCAACAGATCGCCCCGGCCATCGGTGCCGTACTAGAGGCGCTGCGACAGACCACAGGCTGCCGCCTGGCCCGCATGTCCGGCTCTGGGGCTACCTGCTTTGGCCTCTACGACAGCGATGCAGCGGCAGAGGCGGCTGCGCTTGCAATACGGCAAACACATCCGGACTGGTGGATTGCCCATGGGCCGTTGGGCGACCAAACCGCAGTAAGTGCGCCAAAGATCAGCTGATCCGCGCGACCACGTAATCGGTGAGGTCGCTCAGCATCGCCCGCACCTCGTTCTCCGGCAAAAGCGCCAGGGCGTCTTTGGCCTTGCCAGCCCACATCAACGCTTCATCCCGCGTCGCCGCGAGCGTGCCATGGCGGTCAAGCAGCGACAGCGCCGTCTCAAGATCCCCGTCGCCCTGATCGCCAAGCTCAATCGTGCGCCGCCAAAACGCGCGTTCCTCGTCGTCCGCCAAGGCCACCGCCTTGATCACCGGCAGGGTTAGTTTGCGCTCGCGAAAGTCGTCGCCGACGTTCTTGCCGGTCGCACCGGTGTCCCCCTGATAATCCAGCAGATCATCAACGATCTGAAACGCCACGCCCAGGGCATCCCCATAATCCCGCAGGGCCGTGACCTGTTCGGTCGGCACATCGGCAACAACACCGCCCACCTCGGTTGCCGCCGAAAACAACGCCGCCGTCTTGCCGCGGATAACCTGCAAATAGATCGCCTCATCAGTCGCAAGGTTCTGCGCCGCGGTGAGTTGCAGCACCTCGCCCTCGGCAATCGTGGCCGCGGCATCTGACAGGATGTTCAGGATCTCAAGCGACCCCGGTTCCACCATCAACTGGAACGACCGCGCAAACAGATAGTCGCCCACCAGAACGGACGACTTGTTGTCCCACAACAGGTTCGCCGTGGGGCGCCCGCGGCGCTGGCCACTTTCGTCCACGACATCGTCGTGCAACAGCGTGGCTGTGTGGATGAACTCGACCGTCGCCGCCAGCGCGATGTGGTGCGGGCCGGTGTAGCTGCACAGGCGCGCCGCAGCGAGGGTCAGCATCGGGCGCAGCCGCTTGCCGCCCGCGCCCACCAGGTGCGCCGTCACCTCGGGGATGCGCGGCGCATGCTCAGACGCCATGCGCTGCGAGATGAGCGTGTTCACAGCCTCAAGGTCGTCCGCCAGGTAGGCGGCCAGGCGTTCATGCGGTTTGACCGTTACGTCGTCCAGACCCATCACTCTCACGTCAGATTGCTCGACAAGGCGGCAGTCTTGTCTTTATGTCCCATGGCATGAGGGAGCTAATCCGCACAAACGATCCGACAATGATCGCCTTTGCCACCGCGCTCCTTCGCGGTGAGGATATAGACTTCTTCGAAATGGACGTCCACATGAGCGTCCTGGAAGGCTCCATCGGCATTTTGCCGCGCCGGATCATGGTGCGCGACAAGGATCACTTTCGGGCCGCCGCCGTTCTGCGCGACAATGACATTCCCGTCGACAACTGATCGCTTTGATCCAGCCGAGCTGACGGATGATGCATTCCTTGGCGGGCGGCTGAGCATTTTGCAGCCGCGCACAGGCTATCGCGCCGGGGTCGATCCGGTCTTTCTCGCCGCCGCCGTCGCCGCCCGGCCCGGCGACACGGTGTTCGAGCTTGGGTGCGGTGTCGGGGTAGCAAGCCTGTGTCTGATTGCGCGGGTGCCTGATCTGGCCGTGTCGGCGGTAGAGCTTCAGCCCGCCTATGCCGCACTGGCGCAAGATAACGCGGCGCGCAATCGGGTGCCGTTCGAGGTGGTCACCGGGGATATTCGGGACCTGCCGCAACCGCTGCGCAACCGGACCTTTGATCATGTGATCACAAATCCGCCCTACTACCTGCGCGACGGCGGATCGCCCGCCAAGGATGCCGGTCGCGAGCGGTCATTGGGCGAAGAGTTGCCGCTGTCACACTGGGTCGATACCGGGCTGCGGCGCTTGCGTCCCGGGGGGACGCTCACCGTGATCCAGCGGGCCGATCGCCTGGGCGATTTACTCGGCGCGATCGATCAGCGCGCCGGGCGTATTACAATCCATCCGCTCGCGCCGCGCGCGGGTCGGGATGCGACGCGGGTGATTGTGACGGCCCAGAAGGGCGGAAAGACCCCCTTGCGCTTATGTGCACCGACCGTTTTGCACCAAGGCGCGGCCCATGATGGCGACCGCGACAGCTATACCGCTGCGGCGGCGGCGGTGTTGCGCGACGGGGCGCCCTGGCCCTGGTGCGCCAGTTAACAGAATCTTCATTGCTGGGACGGATCGTGCCGAGGCAGGGCAGCTGGCTGAATGTCCCGTGACTCGACTCAGTTTCTGTGCTGCACTGTTTGTCAGGCAAACATAAAAACAGGAGGACACCGATGACCTTGAGTTCGCACCTGCAAGAACTCCGCAAAAAACACCAAACACTTTCGGAACAGGTTGAAGAGGCGCAGCGACGCCCCGCCTTTGATGACTATCAAATCACTGACCTGAAAAAGCAAAAACTGCGACTCAAGGAACAGATCGAGCGCTTACAGGGCGCCTAGCGCCCGCGGCAGCTAAGGCAGATCCGCGACCTCGCGCGCGGATACGAATGTTCGGCCTTCGTTGAATTCAACGATGGAGTCTGTCTCTTTCAGGATCCATTCCAGGAAAGCCGCGACCTGTGGCCGGGTTTCGGACCCTTCCGGGCAGACAAAACGGTAGTGCGCTTCGGTTGTGATGGACGTCTCGAACGGCATCACAAGCTGCCCTGCGCGCAAGGCCTCTGCCGCCAGCGCGATTCGTCCCATGACGACACCGGCCCCCGCCAAGGCCGCATCAAGCGCATGATCCGCCTGTGAAAATCGCGGCCCGGCCTTGGGCGCCGGGCCCAGATCGGCCATCTTGAACCACGCCCGCCAGTCGATGGGCGGGTCCAGAAAGCCCGTATCGTCCTGATGCAAAAGCGTGGCCCGCAGCAAATCCGACTGGCTTTGAAACTGGTCTGCCAGGCCCGGCGCCACCATCGGCGTCACCCATTCGCGAATGACTGATTTTGAGAACAGACCATCATCCCGCGTGGTCCCGAATCTTATTGCAACATCAATACCATCACGGTCAAAATCCATGATCCGCAGGCCCGCTGCAAAGCGCAGCTCAATCTCTGGATGCGCATTCGCGAAAGCAAAAATCCGGGGTGCCAGCCATTTCGCCGTAATTGCGGGGCCCGCCGTCACGGTGATCGTCCGGGTATCGCTCAGCCTGCGCGCCGCCCGCCAGGCAGCGGTGAGCCGCGAAAACCCTTCCTGCGCGCCGGGGGCCAGCGCACGACCCGCCTCGGTCAGGTCGACGGCACGGTTCAATCGCCGGAAAAGCGGCTGACCCAGATGCTCTTCCAGGGACTTGATCTGGAACGACAGGGCCGCGGGCGTGACGTTCAACTCATCCGCGGCTTTTGCAAACGACATGTGCCGCGCGGCGGCATCAAAGGCCCGCAGGGCGGTCAGAGGGGGGAGGCGATCGCTCATTTTACTTAAATAAAACTTATCTGAAGGATTGGAAAGTCTCGTTTGTGCATTGCCACCCAGACGCCCATATTCAGCTCAGTTGAACGGACACACCCAAACAAGGACCTGACCCATGTACGAGAGCACCGCAAACCTGACCACCCGCGACGCCATCCGCGCCGGCCACAAAGCCCGCGCTGACGCCTTGCAGGAAGCGCTTAGCCTGATCTTTGGCCGCCGCTACTGATCGCGGGCTGCCAGACCAAAAAGGGCCGGTCCCCAGGACCGGCCCTTTTCATTTCGCGCAACCGCGCCTCAGCTAAAGAACTGGGCGCCGTTGGCCGAGATCGTCGAACCGTTAATGAAACCTGACTCGTCGGAGGCCAGGAAAACAACGCAGCGGGCAATCTCTTCCGGCTCGCCCAAACGGCCCGCGGGGATCTGCGGAATGATCTTGCTGTTCAGCACATCTTCGGGGATCGCGCGCACCATTTCTGTCCCGATGTAGCCAGGGCATACCGCGTTGGCGGTGATCCCCGCCCGCGAGCCTTCCTGAGCAAGCGACCGGACGATCCCCAGATCCCCCGCCTTGGTTGCGGCGTAGTTGACCTGCCCCGCCTGCCCCTTTTGTCCATTGACCGACGAAATCACGATGATCCGGCCGAATTTACGCTCGCGCATGCCGGGCCAAACGGGATGGACGGTGTTGAACACGCCGGTCAGGTTGGTGTCGATCACCTCTTTCCACTGTTCCGGCGTCATCCGGTGGAACATCGCATCGCGGGTGATCCCGGCATTGGCGACAACCACTTCGATCGGCCCCAAATCCGCCTCGACCTGCGCGATGCCCGCCTTTGATGCCTCGTAATCGGCGGCATTCCACTTGTAGGTCTTGATGCCGGTGGCCTCGCTGAACGCTTTGGCCTTCTCATCATTGCCGGCATATGTCGCGGCGACCGAATAGCCGTCCGCCAAAAGCGCTTTCGAGATCGCCTCGCCAATTCCGCGCGAGCCCCCCGTTACCAGTGCGACACGTCCCATCGTTGATCCTCCTCCGGAAGTTTGTTCGTTTCCCGGCGTTTAAGCACCGGTCCTTTTGGCTGTTAGGCGGCGCACAGATGCGCCGCCTTGATCCAAGTCAGGGGCGTTCGACGCACATCGCCACGCCCATGCCGCCGCCGATGCACAGCGTGGCCAGGCCTTTTTTGGCATCGCGCCGCTGCATCTCGAAGAGCAGGGTGTTGAAAATCCGCGCGCCCGACGCGCCGATCGGGTGGCCGATCGCGATTGCGCCGCCGTTGACGTTCACGATCTCGGGATCCCAGCCCATGTCCTTGTTCACGGCACAGGCCTGGGCGGCAAACGCCTCATTGGCCTCCACCAAATCCAGGTCGTCGACCTTCCATCCGGCTTTGTCCAACGCCTTACGGCTGGCATAGATCGGGCCCACGCCCATCACGGCCGGGTCAAGGCCCGCGGTGGCGTAAGAGGCGATGCGTGCCATCGGCTCGATCCCGCGTTTTTCGGCCTCATCAGCGCTCATCAGCAAGACGCCTGCCGCGCCGTCGTTCAGCCCGCTGGCATTGGCCGCGGTGACCGAGCCGTCTTTGGTGAAGGCCGGGCGCAGTTTCTGCATCGCCTCCATCGTCGCGCCGTGGCGGATGTATTCGTCCTTGTCGACGACGATATCGCCTTTGCGGTGCTTGACGGTGTAGGGCAAGACCTCGTCGTCAAACTTGCCGGCCTTCTGCGCGGCTTCCGCCTTGTTCTGGCTGCCAACTGCAAATTCATCCTGCTGGTCGCGGCTGATTTGCCATTTTTCAGCAACATTTTCAGCCGTTTGGCCCATGTGGTAGCCGTTGAATGCGTCCCACAGACCGTCGCGGATCATCGAGTCGATGTATTTCACGTCGCCCATTTTGTGCCCCGCACGCAGGTGGGCGACATGGGGGCTGAGGCTCATGTTCTCTTGCCCGCCCGCGGCGACGATATCGGCGTCGCCGAGTTGAATGTGCTGGGCGCCCAGCGCAACCGCGCGCAGGCCCGAGCCGCAGACCTGGTTGATGCCCCAGGCTGCGCTTTCAATTGGCAGGCCCGCGTTCACGTGGGCCTGGCGTGCGGGGTTCTGGCCCTGACCGGCGGACAGCACCTGGCCCAGGATCGTCTCGGACACGTCGGACTTGTCGATGCCCGCGCGCTCGACCAGCGCTTCAAGGACAGCAGCGCCCAGATCGTGGGCCGGTGTGTTCGCGAATGAGCCGCTAAAGCTGCCGACCGGCGTACGGGCCGCCGATGCAATTACGACATTTGTCATGGAAATTCTCCTCTCCCGAGACCGGGTCTCCGTTAGGGTGAGGCGTGACGGGACAACCGATATCCCCACCGGCTCCGGCCTAAGTGGTAGGGATAGGGGCCTAACAGGGCAACTGACAGGGTGTCTCAGCCAGCGCCAGACACAAAGCCGCTTTGCTCACGACGCAGAGGTTATGGACCAGTCTGGCGTCAGTTTCGGCGCCCCCAGATGGTACCCCTGCAAGCAGTCGACCCCGATGGCGGTCAGGAACGCGGCATCGCGCGCCGTCTCGACCGCCTCGGCCACGGTATCCATGTCGAAATGGTCGGCGATCGCGACAAGCGCCTGCACCAGGACCTGATTGTCGGGGTCACTGTGAATCTCGCGCGTGAACTGGCCGTCGATCTTGAGGATGTCGAATTCAAAGGTCTTGAGATAGCGAAAGGACGTGACACCCGCACCGAAATCGTCCAGCGCAAAGCTGATCCCCTTGGCGGCCAGTTCGACCATAAAGACCTGCACCAGATCGGGCACCACCATGGCCGAGGCTTCGGTAATCTCAAGGATCAGCCGTCCGGCGGCCGAGGGCACGCGTGACATCCCCTGGTCAAAGATCTGTCTCCACGGGCGATAACCGATGGAGCGTGCCGACATGTTGACCGACAAACGCAGGTCGGGTTGGTCTGCCAGCGCGTCAAAGCCTTTTTGAAGCGCAAGACAGTCCAACTGTCGACCAATCTCATGGGTTTCGACGGCGTCGATGAAATCGCGCGCGGGGATGGTGCGCCCGGTGTGGTCCAGAACGCGGATCAACCCTTCAAAAAACGCCAATTGCCCGGGGGCACGGGCCAGCATCACAGGTTGAAAGGCCAGCCGGACCTGCCCTTTTCGGACTGCCGTGCTGACCATTTTCAGCGTTTCGCGATCGCGTTGCGACACCGCCGCGTCAAGCGGGCTGGCAGTTTCGCGTTCGGCAAGGTCGTTGATCATCTGCGCTCCACACTTGGTGGGGCAGACCGTCGCAGGTGCGGCCTAAGAAAGCGTGAATGTTCTAATTTTGTTCTGACGGCCGTCGGGGGCGTCGATCAGCTGTCGGTTGGCGCAATCAACGCGGCGATGATCGCGCGGGCGTTGTCGCTGTACCAATCCGCGTCGCCCCGCATCCGCGCGATTTCGCGCCCCTCGGGGTCAAGGATCACCGTGATCGGCAGCCCCAGCACCGCCATCTCACGCGCAACACCCTGCTTTGGGTCCAGGAGGATCGGCAGCGACGTGATCTCTTCTTCCTCAAAAAACCGCCGGATCCCCTGGAGCGAGTTTCGCCCGGTCGCAAGGGTCACGACCTCAAAACGCTCGCCCCCGAACTCCTGGTTCAGCGCGTCAAGCGCGGGCATTTCCTTGCGGCAGGGCGCGCACCACGTCGCCCAAAAGTTCAAAAGCACGTACTTTCCCTGCCAATCGGCGAGCGTCCGTTCCGTGCCATCAGCCTCGGCAAAGGTGGCACCGCTGACGGTTTGCGGCTCGGAACTGAACATCAGCTTTTTCATATCGCCTTCGCGCATCGCCTCGATGGCGGGGTCGGCCAGCGCCGCATTTGCACCAAGCACAAGGGCCGTGTAGAGGACGGCGGACCGAAAAAGCTGCATTTCCCCTCCGGGATCAGAGACATGACTGACAAGACCGCAAACGCGATGTGGGGCGGGCGTTTCGCCGCCGGGCCCGACGCGATCATGGAGGCGATCAACGCCTCGATCGGGTTTGACCAGCGGCTCGCCGCCCAGGACATCGCAGGGTCCCGTGCCCATGCGGCGATGCTGGCCGCGCAAGGCATCCTCACCACTAAAGATGCGGACGCCATCCGGGAAGGTCTGCTCACGGTGTTGTCAGAGATTGAAACCGGCGCATTCGCGTTTTCCACCGCGCTCGAAGACATCCACATGAATGTCGAAGCGCGCCTGAAAGAGATCATTGGCGAACCGGCGGGGCGCCTGCACACGGCCCGGTCGCGCAACGATCAGATTGCGACGGATTTCCGGCTATGGGTCCGCGACCAGGCCGATGCCGCGCAAGAGGGGCTGACCGCGCTCATGCAAGCGCTGCTTACCCAGGCCGAGGCGGGGGCCGATTGGGTGATGCCCGGCTTCACCCATCTGCAAACCGCGCAACCGGTGACCTGGGGACATCACATGATGGCCTATGTCGAGATGTTGGGCCGCGACCGGTCGCGCTTTGCCGATGCCCGGACGCGCATGAACGAAAGCCCGCTGGGCGCCGCCGCGCTTGCGGGCACCTCCTTCTCGATCGATCGGGATGCCACGGCCCAGGCGCTTGGCTTCGACCGTCCGATGGCGAATTCGCTTGATGCGGTCGCGGACCGGGACTTCGCGCTGGAATTCCTGTCCGCCGCCGCGATCAGCGCAATGCACCTCTCGCGGCTGGCCGAAGAGCTGGTGATCTGGTCCTCTGCCCAGTTCCGTTTTGTCACGATGAGCGATCGGTTTTCGACCGGTTCCTCGATCATGCCGCAAAAGAAGAACCCGGACGCCGCAGAGCTGATCCGCGCCAAGATCGGGCGGATCCTCGGGGCGAACGTCGCGCTCTTTACCGTGATGAAGGGCCTGCCGTTGACCTATTCCAAGGACATGCAAGAGGACAAGGAACAGGTCTTCGACGCCGCCGACAACTACCTCCTCGCGCTGGCCGCGATGGAGGGGATGGTGCGCGATCTGACCGCAAATCGCGACGCGCTGCGCGCCGCCGCCTCTTCGGGGTTTTCTACAGCAACCGATCTGGCCGACTGGCTGGTGCGCACGCTGGACATGCCGTTCCGTGACGCGCATCACGTGACAGGCGCCCTGGTCGCCCTGGCCGAGTCCAAGGGCTGCGACCTGCCCGACCTGACGCTCGATGACATGCAATCGGTTCACAAAGACATCACAGACGCGGTCTTCACCGTGCTTGGGGTGGACAACTCGGTCGCCAGTCGCACCTCATATGGCGGCACCGCGCCCGATCAGGTGCGGGCACAGATCGCACGTTGGAAAGAGGCCTTGGGATGAGACTTGTTGCACTGGTATCGCTGCTGATCCTCGCAGCCTGCGAAAGCGGGCCGAACCTTGGCGCCAACGTTGGCATCACGCCCAACGGCGTCAGCGTCAATCCGTCGGTATCTGGCCGCGTCGGCGGCGTCGGCGTATCGGTGACACCGTGAGACGGGCAACCGCCCTTTTGGCGCTCTTGGCGCTTGTGGCCTGCGGCGCGGATGGTGCGCCGGACCGCCAACGCGGCGAAACCGGGCTGTCGGCCAGCGCCAGCATCGGCGTGGGCGGCGCGTTCTGATGACACCGCTGCGCGGCCTCTACCTGGCGCTTGCCGTCTGGGGTGCCGTGCATCCGATGTACTGGTTCGTCACCTACATGCGGCAAGAGGGTACCGGTCTCTCAGGCCTGATCGACGCCTGGTATGTGAACGCCTCGACCACCGGGCTGACCTGGGACCTGACGATTGCCGCCATCACGCTGACGATCTGGATCATCGCCGAAACCTGGGTGCGCAAGAACTGGATCGCGCTCTTGGCAATCCCGGCCACCTACTGCATTGGCGTCTCTTGCGGCCTGCCGCTCTATCTGTTCCTGCGCGCGAAACCCATTCACTGATGGATCACTTCCTGTATCACAACGGCGTCTTGCACGCCGAAGACGTGCCTCTGCCCGACATCGCATCCGCGGTCGGCACGCCCTTCTATTGCTACTCGGCGGCCACGCTGACGCGCCACTACCAGCTCTTTGACGAAGCGCTGGACGGGCTCGGCCACCTTGTCTGCTATGCGATGAAATCGAACTCCAACCAGGCCATCCTCAAGCTGATGGGCGATCTGGGCGCGGGCATGGATGTGGTCTCGGGCGGCGAGTATCTGCGCGCCAAGGCTGCGGGCGTGCCGGGTGACCGGATCGTGTTCTCGGGCGTGGGCAAGACCGGGGACGAGATGCGGATGGCGCTCGAAGGGGGCATTCGGCAGTTCAATGTCGAAAGCGAGCCCGAGATGCAGGTGCTGTCGGAGGTGGCCGTCTCCATGGGCGTCACCGCCCCGATCACGGTGCGCGTCAACCCGGATGTCGATGCGCGAACGCACGCCAAGATTGCCACCGGCAAGTCCGAGAACAAGTTCGGCATCCCCATCGCCCGCGCGCGCGAGGTCTACCAAATGGCCGCCGATCTGCCCGGGCTCGATGTGATCGGCATCGACGTGCATATCGGCAGCCAGCTGACCGAGCTCGAGCCGTTTGAACTGGCCTATCGCAAGGTCGCCGATCTGACCCACCAGCTGCGCGCCGATGGCCATGACATCCGGCGGCTTGATCTGGGCGGCGGCTTGGGCATTCCCTACACCCGCTCGAACGAGGCCCCTCCCCTGCCCCTCGAATACGGCGCCCTGATCAAGCGCACCGTGGGGGATCTGGGCTGCGAGGTCGAGATTGAGCCGGGGCGGCTGATTTCCGGCAATGCGGGCATTTTGGTCAGCGCGGTGATCTATGTGAAATCGGGCGAAGGCCGGGATTTCCTGATTCTGGACGCGGCCATGAACGATCTGATCCGCCCGGCAATGTACGAGGCCTGGCACGACATTGTGCCCGTTCTTGAGGCAGAACCGGGGGTCGAGACCCGGCCCTATGACATCGTCGGCCCGGTCTGCGAAACCGGCGATACGTTTGCCAAGGCACGCGAAATGCCGCCGGTAGCCGCGGGCGCGCTGGTCGCCTTCCGCTCGGCTGGGGCCTATGGTGCTGTAATGTCATCAGAATATAACACCCGCCCCTTGATCCCCGAGGTGCTGGTGCAGGGCGATCAATTCGCCGTCATTCGCCCCCGTCCCAGCTTTGATGACATCATTAATCGCGATACGGTTCCGTCATGGCTGTGATGCACTATGTTGTGCTGAAAGCCGTGGCGCGAGTGTATGACAGAACCCACACCCTCTTTTGACGATGCTTCTGGCCGCCTGAAGTGGCCGCTGCGCCTGACCCATGCGGGGCTTTGGGCCGAACGTCTGGTGCGTGCGTTTTGGCCCCTAACAACTCTTCTCCTCGCGAGCCTCGCCGCCATAATGGCCGGGCTGCAGGATATGGTACCGCTGGAACTGGCCTGGGGCACCGCGCTCTTTGCCGTGGCCGGGATCATCGCATTCGCCGTTCTGGGCGTGCGCCGCTTCCATCGCCCCACCCGGGCCGAGGCGGTGGATCGGCTGGACCGCACCCTGCCCGGCCGCCCGATCACCGCAATTGCCGATACACTGGCCGTTGGCACGGGGGACAGCGCGTCCGAGGCGGTGTGGAAGACCCATGTGGCCCGGATGGCCGAACGGCTGGACGCGGCCAAGGCCGTGCGACCCAACCTGCGGCTCGCAGACCGCGACCCCTATGCGCTTCGCTATGCCGCGCTCGTCGCCTTCGTGATGGCCGCGCTCTTTGGCTCGGTCTGGCGGGTCGCCAATATATCAGACATCGCCACGGGCACGGGCGGGCAGGCCCTGGCAGCCGGACCCGCGTGGGAGGGCTGGGTGGAACCCCCGGCCTATACCGACCGGCCCAGCCTCTACCTCAACGACATCGAAGCGGCCGAATTCTCCGTCCCGGCGGGCAGCGAGATCACCCTGCGCCTTTATGGCGAGATCGGCGCCCTAACGGTGGACGAGACGGTGTCGGGACGGATCGGCGAGCTGCCGCCCGCCACGGATCCGGCGCAAAGTTTTGCCGCTGCGCAGGATGGGCGCCTGGCGATCCAGGGCCAGGGCGGGCGCGAGTGGTCGATCAATATCCTTGCTGACGCCGCACCGTCGATCGAACCGATCGGATCCTTGGAACGCACGGTGGGTGGTGAGTTTCGCCAACCGTTCGTCGCCTCGGACGACTACGGTGTCATCGCGGGGCGCGCCGAGATGACGCTCGATCTTGACCGGGTTGACCGGCGCTTTGGCCTCGCCATCGATCCAGAGCCGCACGAAACGGTGGTGCTGGATCTGCCGATGACGATCACCGGCGACCGGCGCGAGTTCGAGGAAACCCTGATCGACGATCTGGCCCAACACCCGTTGGCCGGGCTGCCGATCACCCTGACGCTTTATGCCGAGGATTCCGCCGGGCAAATCGGCGCCAGCGCGCCGCAGGAAGCGGTGCTGCCGGCGCGGCGGTTCTTCGATCCGCTGGCCTCCGCCATTGTCGAACAGCGGCGCGATCTGTTGTGGTCGCGCGAAAACGCGCCCCGCGTGGCCGCCATGTTGCGCGCGATCAGCCACCGGCCCGAAGGGTTCTTCAACCCCGAGACCGCCTATCTCAAACTGCGCGTCGTCGTGCGGCGGCTTGAGGCCGCCTTCACCTACGCCTCCGTGACCGATGAGCTTCAGGCTGAGGCTGCGCAGGCGCTGTGGGACATCGCCCTGCAGATTGAGGAAGGCGATCTGTCCGACGCGTTAGAGCGGCTGCGCCGCGCGCAGGACCGCCTGTCGGACGCGATCCAAAACGGCGCAACGGACGAAGAAATTGCCGAACTGATGCAAGAGCTGCGCGACGCGATGCAGGATTACATGCGTCAGCTCGCCGAACAGTCGGGTCAGGACGGCGAAAACCAGCAGGCCGAGAACCAGCCGCAGGACGGCCAGGAAATCACCGGTGATCAGCTGGACGAAATGCTTCAGCGTCTGCAAGAGCTGATGGAACAAGGCCGCACCGAAGAGGCGCAGGCCCTGCTCGATCAGCTGCGCCAGATGATGGAGAACATGCAGGTCGCCGAGGGTGAGCAGGGTCAGGGCCAGCAAAGCCCGGGTCAGCAGGCGATGGAAGGTCTGGCCGAGACATTGCGCCAGCAACAGGGCCTCTCGGATGAAGCGTTCCGCGATCTGCAGGAACAGTTCGGCCAGAACCGCAATGGCCAGCAACAGGGTCAACAGCCCGGCCAGCAGCAAGGACAACAGCAGGGACAGGGGCAAGGCCAGCAGCCGGGTCAGGGCGAACCGGGACAAGGCCCCGGTCAGCAGCAGGGCGAGGGCCAGGGACCGGGCAATCAGCAAGCGGGACCCGGCGGGCAGCAAAGCCTGGCCGACCGCCAGCAGGCGCTGCGCAACGAACTGAACCGCCAGCAACAGAACCTGCCCGGCGCAGGCACGCCCGAGGGCGATGCCGCCCGCGATGCGCTGGACCGCGCCGGTCGGGCGATGGAAGGCGCCGAAGACGCCCTGCGCGAGGAAGACTTTGCCGGCGCGCTCGACAATCAGTCCGAAGCGATCGAAGCCCTGCGCGAAGGCATGCGCGAGCTTGGCGAACAGATGGCCCAGCAACAGGGTCAACCCGGCCAGCAGGGCGATCAGGTAGGCGAGGCGAACCCCCTGGGCCAGCGCGATCCACTGGGCCGCGAGGCGGGACGCAATGGGCGGCTCGGCACCGACGAACAGCTTTTGCAAGGCGATGACGTCTATCGCCGGGCCCGCGAGCTCTTGGACGAAATTCGCCGCCGCTCGGGCGAACAGGCCCGTCCCGAGGTCGAGCTGGATTACCTAAGACGGCTGCTCGATCGGTTCTAGGACGCGTCGTTGTCCGGGATCAGGCCGCCCAACGTCCGTTCCAGCAGACCATCGATGGCCAGCCGCATGCCATTGGCCCAGTCGACGTAGCCTGCCATCGCAGGTTCCAGCCCGGGCACGGCGCGCCCAATCGCAGGCGCATTGAGGTAGAGCACGATCAACAGCGTAGCGAGCCCCAGCATCACGGCAAAGCCCAGGCGAAACCCGCTGCGGCGCTTGATCGTTTCTTCGATCTCTTGCGTCGTCGTCAGACGGTCGGGGCGGTCAGACGTTGCGGTCAGGGTCGAGTTGATCTCATCAACATCGGGCAACAGCGACTTTCGCAACGACTCGTCCGGCGTCTCCGACGTCTCAATCGGATCGCCCCGCAGCCGCGCTGCCGCAGCCGACGCGCCTTCATTTGGCCCGTCGAGGCCCAGATCGGGCTGGGTTTCGATCACCTCGCCACGTTCCAAGCGCCGAGCCGCAATCTCGCGCTCCGCCTCTTCGCGCAGGATCGTGCGGACTTCGGGATCAAGCTCGCGGCGGGGCAGGTCGGGGTCTGCCTCTGGCTCGAACTCGGGCATGGGCTCCGGTGCGTCGGCAACCACCGGTTCGGGGTCCGCTGGCGGCGGCGGGACCTCTAACTCAGCCTCCGGCGCGGGCTCAGCCGGTGGCCGGGTCTCTAATTCCGCCTCAGGCGCGGGCTCCGCGGGTGCCGGGGCCGATGCGCCAAAAAACGCGGCCGCCTCATCGGTCAACCCGCTCAGGTCCGGCTCGGCCTCGTATTCTTCTTCGGCGGCGGGTTCCGCGACCTGCGCCGTCGGGGCAGGTGCTTCAACCTCTTCCGGCACGGGCTCCGGTTCGGCGACGGGCGCAACAGGCTCTTCTGCGACAGCCGCCTCGGGCAGCCCGCCTTCCGGCGGCTGAAACCATGTCGTTCCGCAATTCGAACACTGCACGTCGCGCCCCGTATCCGGGATCAGCGACGCGTCAATTTCGTACTGCGCATCACAGTTCGGGCATATCAGTCTCATATCTGCCCCTCACACCGCGGTTTCACCGCCGGTTTCTTGCCTCATAGCTGCAACTCTTAGCAAGGCGGACCGGAAACTCAAAGCATGACCGTCAAAGCCGCATTGAAACACCCCATCCGCTGGGGCAAACATGCGCCACCAACCCGAACGAGGCCTGCCGTGATCGAGCTTTCCGGCGTCAGCTACAGCTACGGCGACCGACGCCTGTTTTCAGATGTGAGCCTCACGCTCAAGGCCGGGTCGTTTCATTTTCTGACAGGCCCGTCAGGAACCGGCAAAACCACGCTGCTAAAGCTTTGTTATCTCGAACTCAGCCCCGAAATGGGCAGCGTGCAGCTGTTTGGCTCGGACACCGAAGGGACCGAACGTGATGCGGTCGCCGCCCTGCGCCAGCGGATTGGGATCGTCCATCAGGATTGCCGCTTTATCGATCACCTGACCGTGGCGGAAAACATCGCGCTGCCGCTGCGGGTGGCGGGGCAGAAACAGATGACGGAAGACAGCAACCTGCGCGAACTCATGGCCTGGGTCGGCCTGTCACACCATGGCGCAGCGCACCCGCCGCAACTGTCGGGCGGCGAACGCCAGCGCGCGGCGCTGGCCCGCGCGGTGATCATGGCCCCCGATGTCATCCTGGCCGACGAACCCACCGGCAACGTTGATTGGGAAATGTCCACCCGGCTGCTCGGTCTTTTGGTCGAGCTTAACCGCATGGGCAAAACCGTCGTAATTGCCACGCATGACCTGAACCTGATCCGCCAAGCCAAGGCGCAGGTCCAGGCCCGCGTGCTGCGCATCCGCGACGGTAAGCTGCAACTCGCGGGGTCTGATCTGTGATACGGCCCGCATTCCTGGCCAGCAGCGAGGCAGAGCGGATTGTCCCCCCCACGGGCACGACCGCGCAGCTCACCACGCTCGCAGCGGCGGCGATGGCGTTTTTGTGCGTCTTCGCGCTGGCGCTCCTATACACCACCGGGCGCGTGGCCGATCGCTGGTCGGGGGAACTGGCGCAATCGGCCACGGTGCGTATCTCGGCACCTGCGGATCAGATGGAGGCGCAAGTCACCGCGGTTCTGGCCATTCTCGCGCAAACGCCCGGCGTGGCCGATGCGCGGGCGCTCAGCGATGAGGAGCAGCAGGCGCTCTTGACGCCGTGGTTCGGGCCCGATCTGCCGCTTGAGACCCTGCCAATCCCGCAACTTGTCGAACTCACCCGGGATGCACGGGGGTTTGATGCAGAGGGGCTGCGCCTGCGCCTGCGGGCGGAAGTCCCGGGCGCAGTCTTCGACGATCACACGCGCTGGCGCGCGCCCCTCATCGACGCCGCCCAACGGTTGCGGCTGCTCGGATGGCTGTCGGTTGCGCTGATTGCCGTGACGATGGCGGTGATTGTGTCGCTGGCGGCCAGCACCGCGCTGGCGGCCAACGGACAGGTCATCGACGTCCTGCGCCTGATCGGCGCCAAGGACAGCTTTGTTGCCAACGCCTTTGTCCGTCGTTTCACCCTGCGCGCCCTTGCCGGGGCTGCCCTCGGAACAGCGCTTGGCATGGTGGCGCTGGTCTTCGTGCCCAGTGACACGCCCTCGGGCTTTCTCAGCGGGCTGGGGTTTCGCGGGGCGCAATGGCTCGCACCGCTTGCCGTGCCCCTTGTGACCGCCTGTGTTGCGTTTCTCGCCACCGGTCTTGCCGCGCGGCGCAGGTTGCGGGAGATCTCATGAACGCGCTTCAATACCTGCGCTCGCTTATCTTCAACATTTCCATGTATGTGGCGATGCTGGTCCTCGGCATCGTGTTCCTGCCCTATGCCCTGCTCAGCGCCGATGGCGCCCTGCGCGCCTGCCACACCTATTGCCGCTGGGTGATCTGGACGGCCCGCTGGATGGTCGGGCTGAACGTCGAGGTGCGCGGCACCCCGCCCACCGGCGAGGCCCTCATCGCCGCCAAGCATCAGTCCTTCTTCGATATCATCGTGATCTTCGGCTCGGTCCCGCGCGGCAAGTTCATCATGAAGCAAATCCTGATGTACGCGCCGGTCATCGGCCAATACGGGCTGCGCATCGGATGCGTGCCGGTCAACCGAGGCAAGCGCGGACAGGCCATCGCCAAGATGCTCGACGACGTGAAACGGGGGCTGCAACGACCCGGGCAGTTGATCATCTATCCCCAAGGCACGCGCGTGGCGCCGGGCGATCACAAGCCCTACAAGATCGGCACCGGGGTGCTTTATGAACAGCTGGGGCAGCCCTGCGTCCCGGTCGCCACCAATATCGGGGTGTTCTGGCCCAAGCGCGGCGTCCTGCGCAAACCCGGCCTCGCGGTGGTCGAGTTTCTGCCGCCGATCCCCGCAGGCAATTCAAAGGAAGCGTTTCTGCCGATCCTCGAAGAGGCGGTCGAAACAAACTCAAACCGGCTCATGGCCGAAGCGGGCTTTACGCCCAAACCCTAGGCGGCGAGCCCCTGCGCGCCCATGTCGAGGAACTTCTGACGGCGATCCTTCACCAAGGCATCGCCGCTCATCTCGCTCAATTCGCCCAGCATCGCCCCGATCGAGGCGCCCACCGCGGCGATTGAGGTCGACGGCTCGCGCTGCGCACCGCCCAAGGGCTCGTCGATGATGCGGTCGATCACGCCCAGCGCCTTCAGATCCTGTGCGGTCAGCCGCAAGGCTTCTGCGGCCTCGCGCATCTTTTCCGCATCCTTCCACAGGATCGAGGCACAGCCTTCGGGAGAGATCACCGAATAGATCGAGTGTTCCAACATCGCGATCCGGTTGGCGGTCGCAAAGGCCACTGCGCCCCCGGACCCGCCTTCACCAATGATAACGCTCACCAGCGGCACCCGCAGCGCCAGGCAGCGTTCCGTCGACCGTGCGATGGCCTCAGACTGCCCGCGCTCTTCCGCGCCTTTGCCGGGATAGGCGCCGGGTGTGTCGACCAGCGTGATCACCGGCACATTGAACCGGTCCGCCAGGTCCATCAGACGGATCGCCTTGCGATACCCTTCGGGCCGGGCCATCCCGAAATTCCGCTCGATCCGCGTCTTGGTATCGGTGCCCTTCTCATGCCCGATCACCATCACGGGACGGTCGCCCAACCGCGCAAGCCCGCCCATGATCGCGTGGTCATCGGCAAAGTTCCGGTCGCCCGCCAAGGGCGTGTACTCGGTGAACAGGGTCTCGATGTAATCCTTGCAATGCGGACGGTCGGGGTGGCGCGCGACCTGGCATTTCCGCCAGGGGGTCAGATCCTTGTAAAGGTCGCTCAGCATGGACGCCGCCTTGGCATCCAGCGCCGCCGCCTCTTTCTCTACATCCATCTCTTCATTGGCCCGCGCCATCGCGCGCAGCTCTTCCGCCTTGCCTTCGATTTCAGCCAGCGGTTTTTCAAACTCGAGATAGTTGGTCATCTGGTCCCTCACTGCCGCCCCTATATGTCGCTGCACCGCATCGGTTGCAACTGGTCAGGGGATGGACAATCGGCCTGCACCCGCTCACAACCCATGGCATGTCCGACCCTGTGCAGACCGACGCCCGCGCCCAACTTGCGCACCTTTGGCAGGCCGGGGTCGACGCCGTGCGCGGGGATGCCTGCGTGGCCGCAGCCTTGGCCGAGATGCGCCCCGACCCGCCCGACGCGATCATCGCGGTGGGTAAGGCCGCCGGCGCGATGGCGCGCGCCGCCTATGCCCATTTCGGGCCGGACGTGCCCGGGTTGATCGTCACAAAGTACGGGCATCTTGCGGGCATTGATCTGCCGCCCGCCGCACGCACGATCGAGGCGGCCCACCCCGTGCCCGATGCCAACAGCCTTGAGGCCGGGTCGCAGCTCTGCGCCGCCGTGACACAGATGTCCAAGACCAGTCACCTGCTTGTGCTTGTCTCTGGCGGCGCCTCGGCCCTGGCCGAAGTGCCCGCGCCGGGCCTGACCCTGGCGGACGTGACCGGTGACAATGCCCGGCTCTTGGCCCAAGGCCTTGATATCCACGCCATGAACCGACACCGCATCACCCGGTCTGAGATCAAGGGGGGCAAGCTTCTGGCCCGGTTCCAGGGTGCGCGGATCACGGTTCTGGCGATGTCGGATGTGGAAGGCGACGATATCGGGATCATCGGATCGGGTCTGGGCGCGGTGCCTGCCACCACCAGCGCGGCCAACACCACCCGCATCGTGGCCTCGAACGCGATCGCGCGTGCGGCGGTTGCCAAGGCGGCAATGGCGGCGGGCCTGACCGTGCGTGAAAACACCGAAGCGCTCTACTGCGATGTTGCCACTGCGGCCCAGACCATTGCCGACACGCTCCGGCCCGACGCGCCGGGCCTTTATATCTTCGGCGGCGAACCCACGGTGGTCCTGCCCGAAACACCGGGCCGGGGTGGCCGCAACCAGGCGCTTGCGCTGCTTTTGGCCAAACATCTGCGCGGACAGGCGCGGGTCACCGCGCTTGTCGCCGGAACCGATGGCACCGACGGACCGACCGAGGATGCAGGCGGCTTTGCCGATGGCGCGCTTTGGGGCCACGGGGCGGAGGATGCGCTGACCCGTGCGGATGCGGGCAGCTACCTTGCCGCGCACAAGGCGCTGTTTACCTGCGGCCCCACCGGCACCAATGTCATGGACATCGCCCTTGTCCGCATCGACCCAGAAGGAGACCCCGCATGACGCTGTCCGTCGATCTGAACGCCGATATGGGCGAAAGCTTTGGCCCCTGGCCGATGGGCGACGATGCGGCGCTGTTGCAAGTCGTGACTTCGGCCAACATCGCCTGTGGGTTTCACGCGGGCGACCCCGGCACGATGGCACAGACGATGGCCTTGGCCGTTGAGAACGGCGTCGGGATCGGCGCCCATCCGGGCTTTCCGGATCTGCATGGCTTTGGTCGGCGGCGCATGCACATGCAAAAGGACGAATTGCAGAACGCCATCCGCTACCAACTGGGCGCGGCCCAGGCGATGGCGCGCGTGGCAGGCGGCAAGGTGCGCCACCTCAAGCTGCACGGCGCGCTGGCAAACATGGCCTCCGAAGACGTGACCCTGGCCACCACGTGCTACGAGGCGGCGCTGGACGTGGCACCCGACATCACGATCATGGTGCTGGCCGCGACTCCGATGGAACAGGCGGTGCGCGCGCTGGGCTGCGCCTGGGTGGGCGAGATCTTTGCCGATCGCGCCTATAACGACGACGCCACTCTGGTCGACCGCAGCCTGCCCGGCGCGGTCATCCACGACGCAAGCCATGCAAGCGATCGCATCGTGGCAATGGTCAAGGCCGGGGCGATCATCGCCGAAAGCGGGGCCCAAATCTCGGCGCGGATCGACACGATCTGCCTGCATGGCGACACGCCCGAGGCGGTCGACATCGCGCGGTCGGTCCGCGCGGGCCTCACCGCTGCGGGGATCACTGTCGAAAAGTTCGCCGCGGCCTAGGCGGGATCGCGCGACAGCGATTCAAGGATCGGGCAGTCGGGCCGGTTGTCGCCCGCGCAGGCGCGCACCAGGGTCCCAAGGGTTTCCCGCATCTCGGTCAGATCCGCGATCTTTTGCTCGATCTGCGCCAGATGCGCCTTGGCAATCTGTTTGACCTCGGCGCTGGTGCGGCTGTCGTCTTCGTAAAGCTGCAGCAGTGTCCGACAGTCTTCGATCGGAAAGCCCAGCGCCCGCGCGCGGCCCAGAAACGCCAGCTTGTGCAGATCGCTTTCACGAAATGCGCGATACCCGTTTGCATCGCGCAGCGGTTTGATCAGCCCGATATCTTCGTAATAGCGGATCGTCTTGGCGGGCAGGCCGGACCGTTCCGCGACCTCACCGATGTTCATGCCGTCGCCTCCCGTGCCGGTGCGGGCCGCCCCGCCCCACCTTCGCCGCCCGTCGCCCTGCCGTACCAGCGCAGGCGCAACGCGTTGCCAACGACGCACAGCGACGACAACGCCATGGCCCCCGCCGCAAGCATCGGCGACAAAAGCGTACCGGTCACAGGATACAGCACGCCCGCCGCAACCGGGATCAGCGCGGTGTTGTAGCCGAAGGCCCAGAACAGGTTTTGACGGATATTGCCCATCGTTGCGGCACTGATCCCATGCGCGCGCACGACGCCCGAGACATCGCCGGACATCAACACCACATCCGCCGCTTCGATGGCGACATCCGTGCCGGTGCCCAAGGCAACGCCCACATCCGCCGCCGCAAGCGCCGGTGCGTCGTTGATGCCGTCGCCCACAAAGGCGGTGGTACCAAAGGCGTCGCGCAGCTCTAGCAAGGCGGCCTGTTTGCCGTCCGGGCGCAGATCGGCACACACCCGGTCGATCCCGAGCTGTGCAGCCACCGCATCCGCGGTGCCCTGACCATCACCGGTCAGCATCGCAACCGTCACGCCTTGCGCCCGCAACGCCGCGATTGTGGCGGCGGCTTCTGGCTTGACCGGATCGGAGACGCCCAGCACCGCAACAACCGCGTCGTCAACGGCAACGGCGAACGCCGTTTCGCCCCGCGCCGCCATATCCGCAACCGCATCGGCCAAGGCGCCTGTAGATACGCCCGCATCGCGCAGCCACGCGATCTTGCCGACACGGACCCGGCGACCGTCAACCACACCCTCGACGCCCTGCCCCACATGGGCCGCAAAGTCCGACACCGCGGGCGGCGTATCGGGCCCGGCCGCCACAACAGCCCTCGCCAACGGATGCTCGGACCGTGCCTCAACCGCCGCCGCAAGCGACAGCACCTCTGCCTCTGACCAACCCGCGTCGGTGACGATGTGCGCGACCGCAGGTGCGCCCTGCGTCAGGGTCCCTGTCTTGTCAAAGGCCACCACCCGTGCCTGCGACAGCTGCTGCAGCGCGGCGCCCCGGCGAAACAGCACGCCCAGCTCCGCAGCACGTCCGGTGCCCACCATGATCGACATCGGTGTGGCCAGCCCCATCGCACAGGGGCAGGCCACGATCAGAACCGACACACCGGCCACAAGGCCCAGGTTCAGCGCGGGCGTCGGGCCGAAGATCAGCCAGATCAGAACCGTGAGCGCCGCGATCAGCATCACGGCAGGCACAAAGACCGCCGTCACCCGGTCGATCATCGCCTGGATCGGCAGTTTGCCCGCCTGCGCGTCGTGGACCAGCGCGATGATCCGCGCCAGAACCGTCTCCGACCCCACCGCCGTCGCGGTAAACCGGAACGCGCCGGTGCCATTCACCGTGCCGCCGGTCACCGGGTCACCGCTGGCCTTGGCCACCGGCACCGGTTCGCCGGTAATCATGCTCTCATCGACAAAGCTTTGACCATCAAGCACCGTGCCATCGGTCGCCACGCGCCCGCCGGGGCGCACATGTACGATGTCGCCCAGCTCAATTTCCTCGGCAGCAAGGTCCTCAACCCGTCCATCGCGCTCGACCAAGACGTGCGCCGGTTGCAGATCCATCAACCGCCGGATGGCCGCACCCGCCTGCCCCCGCGCGCGCGCCTCAAGGTACCGGCCGACAAGGATCAGCGTGGCAATCACCGCCGCTGCTTCGAAATAGACGGCCCGCGCCCCGGCAGGCAGCAGACCGGGCGCCAAGAGCGCGACCATCGAAAACAGCCATGCCGCCGATGTGCCCAGCGCGACCAGCGCGTTCATATCCGGCGCCGCCCGCCAAAGCGCAGGAAGCCCCCGCAGAAAGAAAACACGCCCCGGCCCGGCAAGGACCAGCGTGGTCAGCACGGCCTGGATCGCCCAGCTCGTTTGCAGACCCACGACCTGCTGGATCCAGTGATGAAAGGCTGGGACCAGATGCCCGCCCATCTCAAGCACCACCACTGGCGCCGTCAGCACCGCGGCCAGCAAAGCGCGGCGGCGCAGGGCGCGGCCCTCATCCGCAGGATCCGGATCCGCCGCATCCCCCATGGCCTCCGCTGCATACCCCGCGGTGGTCAGCGCCGTCTCCAGTTCGGCGGGCGTCGTTGCGCCGCCAATCGCCGTGACGCGCGCAGTGCCGGAGGCAAGGTTTGCGTTGGCCGCCAGCACACCAGGCTGTGCCAAAAGCGCCGCTTCCACACGCGACACGCACGCACCGCAGTTCATGGCAGTGACGCGCAGGTCCGCTTGCATCGTTTCCGGCGGGTATCCCGCGTGTTCAAGCGCGGTTGCAACGGAACCCGCATCGGCCTGCGCGCCCAGCGCCAAGGTCAGTCGACTGGTGGCCAGGTTGGCTGACACGTCCGATACGCCCGCCACATCCGTCACAGCGGTTTCGACACGCCGGACGCATCCGGCGCAGGACATGTTCGTGATCGGAATTGACAGCGTGCGCATCGACGCAAGGGCTCCGCTAAGCTCAACGCGTCTTAGGCCTTCCAGTCACTGGAAGGTCAAGGGAAATCAGCGGGGCTCGGGCGAGGCGCTGCCATTGATCCCGGCGGCCATGTGGACCAGATCCACAACCGCCACCAATTGCGTGGTGGCGCCGTCCCTCAATTCGACCAGATCCTGCTTGCCCTGCGGCGTCTCGTCGGTGGCGCGCCAGTTCGATGTCTGCACGCCGTGGATTCGGTCAACGCCGAACCCCACCTGCTGGCCGGGCGCCCCCACTAACAGGACGAAGCGCGGCGGTTCAGACGCAGTGCCCAGGCGGATCAGCGGGACAGACCGATTGTCCACTTCAAACAGCCCCTCAACCTCTGGATGGCCGGGCAAGTTCACCGCCACCAGCCGCTCTGGCGCGTCGAGGATCCGGGCGATCTGGCCGGTCAAGGCCGCCTGCGTGCGGCCCGCCCGGAACAGCAGATAGCGCTGCGATTCGGCCTGCGACCCGGCCCCGGCCTTGGTTGTTGCGGTCCCCACTGCCTCAGCCCCCTCGCGCATGGTCAGCTGCGCAAGCTCTGCAAATTCCGGGACGGCGCCCATGGCGTCGATGTCGAGGATGTGGGTCTGCTGGCCGTCTTCGGCGACAAAGGCATCTTTGAGCAGCCCGGCAGACCGGACCACGGCCGAGCTTTGGTGGATACGGCTGGCGGGCACATGGGCAATCCGCTCCATCGTGTCCACGGCCAGGGCCAGCAAGGCACCGTCCGCAAACCGAAGGATGACGATGGGCGCGTTCGTCCGCGTCCGGGCGCGCGCGGCGCTGCGCGTGTTGGCGGGGCAGGCCCTGGATGCCTGGGATCGGGACCTGTCGGAGACAGATTAGTAGGAGAGGGTGACGCAGCATGGCTGGGGATCAAAACTACCGAGACAAGTCTCAAAATGCCCGCCGGGCCGCGCGGGCACATCTGAAACAACTGCGCGCACAACGGCGCGCGAAACGCTCGGAAAGCCCGGAACCCTGGGCGGACGCGGCCCCGCAAGCGGAGGAGGGCCGCTTTGTTGTGGATTCGAGCCTGCTGTTTTCACCTGCAGAAGGGGCGGAAGAACCGATAGTAGAAGACGTACCGGATTCGGAGCCCGAGGTGGCTGAGGCCGCAGAGGTTGCAGAGGTCGCAGCGGTCGACGACGCGACGCCAGTAGAGGACGCGTCGGCCGAAGCAACGCCCGCCGTGGAAGAGGTGGCAAACGACGCCTTGCCGGAGCCGCAGCCCCCCGAAGTGGCCCCCCCGACTGCAGCCGAAGTCGCCACCACACCCGCGCCGCCCAATCCGCCAAGGCCTGTCGATATCGACAGCGAGCTCTTGGACCTGCCCTGCGCGGGTGAGGGTATGGTTTGGCTCTTTCAGCAATGCGGGATCACATCGATGGCCGATCTTGCACAGGCAGATGCCGAAAACCTGTCTCAACAGCTTGGAATCGTTGGTTATATCCTCGACATCACACCGTGGATCGAGTTCGCGCGCGAACGGCAGCCGACGCCATAGTCGGGTGGGCAAGTCATGTGGACGCGACCACTGCGCAAAATGCGCTGCTCAAAGACTGGCCTGTGCGTTGGATTTGGTTGCGGGGGTAGGATTTGAACCTACGACCTTCAGGTTATGAGCCTGACGAGCTACCGGGCTGCTCCACCCCGCGACAGGAACCGATGCTTCGGTTCGGGCTGTTGATCTACTCCCGCCGACGCCGGTGTTCAATGGGAAAGTGACAGATTTGCGAAAGAATCTCAGCCCATCCGTCAACCCGACGAGCGGCACACCGCGCTATTCGCGCCAGGCCTCTTCCACGAATCGCGTCGGCAGAAGGTAGCGCCGATAGGCGGCCAGGGGCGCCCGGCTTCGCCACATTTTCCGAAGGTGCGCGCGGGGCGGTAAGTGTTCGGACCAGCTGCTGATCCGGCCCGCGATCGCGTCGGGGGGGTTCAGGCTGCCGGCAAAGATCACGATCCGCCCGTCGCGCGGCACACTCGGCTGCCGAAAGAAATTCAACGGGAAGATCGGGATGCACTCGATCCGGAAATGACGGACCCAGCGGCGGGGCCAAAGCTTGATGCCCCCGGGCGCGTTGCGCGTCACAAAATGCTGCTCAAAACTGTACTCGGCGGCGATGCCTTCAGGATCCGAGGCATAGAGCGTCTGAAGCGGCACCAACTTGCCCACCGGAAAACGATAGACCGAGGTTTGCCCCAGCCGTTGCAGCGGCCGGGCGATGTTCCACGCGAGAACCGTGTCCTCCGGGGCGCCATGTTCAAAAAAGACGTCCAGCGACCCCGTAATCACCACGTCTAGGTCGATGAACAGCACCGGCCCTTCGAGATCGCCAAGCTCGGGCCCCCACAGACAGGACTTGCGCCATTGGCCCTTGGACACCTCGGGGATCTTTCCGGGCATGGGCGGAAGGTCAAAGCATCGCACCTCGGGGCGTATCCCCTCGCGCGTCTCGGTAAAGCAGGTAAAGCTGAAAGGCGGCGTGATGTTGCGCGCCACCATCGCGTAAAGGCGATTGATATAGGGCGCGCCGTATTTGGTGCCCCAGTTGATGCAGATGATCTGCTTTTTCACGTCCCCGCCCCGTCGTATCCCTTGTCTGAATGAGGCACGCAGCCCGGTCAAGCGCAACCGACTGGCGCGGAAGTGCCAACGCGACCGCGACGGATCATGCAGAGTTTCGGGAAGAGATCGTCAGAGAGATACGAAGACACGTTTCTTACTAGGTTTGGCGGTGACCTACTCTCCCACGTCTTAAGACGCAGTACCATCGGCGCTGCGGCACTTAACGGCCGGGTTCGGGATGGAGCCGGGTGTTTTGCTCGCGCTATGACCACCAAACCGAGAAAGAGACGCATCATCCAAGTCAGCACACTAAACATGTGTATGCTTCCTGATCCGCCAAGGCTGGGCGCCTGGCTTCTACTGGATCAAATCAAGCCTATCGGGCAATTAGTACCGGTCAGCTGAACGTATCGCTACGCTTACACCTCCGGCCTATCGACGAGGTCGTCTACCTCGGCCCTCAGGGATACCTTGTTTCGAGGGGGGCTTCCCGCTTAGATGCCTTCAGCGGTTATCCTTTCCGATCATAGCTACCCTGCACTGCGGCTGGCGCCACAACAGGTCCACCAGTGGATCGTTCACCCCGGTCCTCTCGTACTAGGGGCAACTCCTCTCAAG
>JBCCWO010000009.1:0-154954 GCA_039193455.1 Pseudomonadota bacterium | reverse complement strand
GAAACCTTTAACATGGCGGCCCTGTGGGATTTGCCAGTGATCTTTGTCATCGAAAACAACCAATATGCCATGGGCACGGCGCAACAACGCTCAACCTCGTCAGCAGAAATTTACGAACGCGGGTTAGCCTTTGGCATCCCCGGCGAAGAAGTTGACGGGATGGACGTGCTGGCGGTGAAGGCCGCCGGGGAAAAGGCCGTCGCGCACTGCCGCGCGGGCAAGGGCCCCTACATCCTTGAGGTGAAGACCTACCGCTACCGCGGCCACTCGATGTCGGACCCTGCCAAGTACCGCACCCGCGAAGAGGTGCAAAAGATGCGCGAGGAACGCGACGCCATCGAACATGTCCGCGATCTCTTGCTGACTGGCAAGCACGCCAGCGAAGACGACCTCAAGGCCATCGACAAAGAGATTAAGGATATCGTCAACGAGGCGGCGGACTTCTCCAAAGAGAGCCCCGAGCCTGACGTGTCCGAGCTCTACACCGACATTTACGCAGACGCCTGAGGAGAGCGAGAGAGATGGCAACCGAAGTACTCATGCCCGCCCTGTCGCCCACGATGGAGGAAGGCACGCTTGCGAAATGGCTGGTGAAAGAGGGGGATACCGTATCCTCCGGCGATATTCTGGCCGAGATCGAAACCGACAAGGCGACGATGGAGTTCGAAGCCGTTGACGAAGGCACGGTGGGCAAGATCTTCGTCGCCGAGGGCACCGAAGCGGTGAAGGTCAACACGCCCATCGCGCTCTTGCTGGAGGACGGAGAAAGCGCGGAAGACGCCGCCGCGGCCCCGCACGCGCAAAGCGTGGCCGTGCCCGCAGCACTTGAGGGACATGAAGGCAAACTGGCCTCGTCCCCCGCACCGGCCGCACCCGTGCCGTCCGAAGACGTCGCCGAGCCCGATATCCCGGCTGGCACCGAGATGGTGGAAACCACGGTGCGCGAGGCCCTGCGCGACGGTATGGCCGAGGAAATGCGCCGCGACGACACCGTCTTTATCATGGGTGAGGAGGTCGCCGAATACCAAGGCGCCTACAAGGTCAGCCAGGGCCTGCTTGACGAATTCGGCGCCAGACGGGTGATCGACACGCCGATCACCGAACACGGCTTTGCCGGCATCGGCGTTGGCGCGGCCTTTGGCGGCCTGCGCCCCATCGTGGAGTTCATGACCTTCAACTTCGCCATGCAGGCGATCGACCAGATCATCAACTCTGCGGCCAAGACGCTCTATATGTCCGGCGGCCAGATGGGCGCGCCCATGGTCTTCCGCGGCCCCAACGGCGCAGCGGCCCGCGTCGGCGCACAGCACAGCCAGGATTACGCCGCCTGGTACATGCAGATACCGGGTCTGAAGTTGGTCATGCCCTACTCGGCCTCGGACGCCAAAGGCCTGATGAAGACCGCGATCCGCGATCCGAATCCTGTGATCTTCCTTGAAAACGAGATCCTCTATGGCCGCTCGTTCGAGGTGCCCAAGCTCGACGACTACACCGTCCCCTTCGGCAAGGCGCGGATCTGGCGCGAGGGCTCGGATGTCACCATCGTCAGCTTCGGCATCGGCATGCAATATGCGCTCCAGGCCGCCGACGAGCTCGCGGGCGAGGGCATTTCGGCCGAAGTGATCGACCTGCGCACGCTCCGCCCCATGGACACCGCCACGGTCGTCCGCTCGGTCCAGAAGACCAACCGCTGCGTGACGGTCGAGGAAGGCTTCCCGCAAGGCTCGGTCGGCAACTATGTCAGTTCGGTGATCATGCAGGAGGCCTTCGACTACCTCGACGCGCCGGTGATCAACTGCGCGGGCAAGGACGTGCCCATGCCCTATGCCGCCAACCTCGAAAAGCTCGCGCTGGTCACCACAGCCGAGGTTGTCGAGGCCGTTAAAGCCGTGACCTACTGCTAAGATGGAAGTGCTGGGCCGGGATAGCACGCGCGAGGCTTACCGGGTCGCCATTGGCGGCGCCGAGGCCCGCATTGTCGGGCTGATCCCCGACGCCGTGATCTCGACCCAGATCACGTTGACCGGCGGGCGCGGTCACCAGACCGCCTATGACTGGCTCGCCCGCCACCAAAACCAGATCGAAACGACACTCCGAGCCCTCGCCACAGGAACAGGCCGCATCCGCGCCCCGTTCGACCGCGTGGTTCTGGAAAAGGACGCCTAAGCATGCCCACCGAAGTACTGATGCCCGCCCTCAGCCCCACCATGGAAGAAGGCACGCTGGCCAAATGGCTTGTGAAAGAAGGGGATACGGTGTCATCCGGCGATCTTCTGGCCGAGATTGAGACGGACAAGGCCACGATGGAATTCGAAGCGGTGGACGAAGGCACCGTGGGCAAAATCCTCGTGTCCGAAGGCACCGAGGCGGTGAAAGTGAACACTCCGATCGCCGTGCTCTTGGAAGACGGTGAAAGCGCCGATGATATCGGCACGGCACCTGCACCCGCCGCGGCCCCGGCAGCAGAGGCGCCTGCGCCCGCCGAAGCGGCCCCTGCCCCTGCGGCAGCACCCGCGCCCGCCGCCCCAGCCACAGCGTCCGGCGACCGCATCTTCGCGTCGCCGCTCGCCCGCCGCGTCGCCAAGGACAAGGGCCTCGACCTCAGCCAGATCAAGGGTTCCGGCCCCAAGGGCCGCATCGTCAAAGCCGATGTGGAAAACGCCACGGCCCAGCCCGCGGCCGCCGCAACTCCAGCCGCGGCCCCCGCCGCCGCTGCTGCCGCACCCCAAAGCATGGACGCCAACACCGTCACCAAAATGTACGAGGGCCGCGAGTACGAGGAACTCCCGCTCGACGGCATGCGGAAAACCATCGCCGCTCGCCTCACCGAGGCCAAGCAGACGATCCCCCATTTCTACCTGCGCCGCGACATCCAGCTCGACGCATTGTTGAAATTCCGCAGCCAGCTCAACAAACAGCTCGAGGGGCGCGGCGTGAAGCTGTCGGTCAACGACTTCATAATCAAGGCCTGCGCCTTGGCGCTCCAGCAAGTGCCTGCCGCGAACGCCGTCTGGGCAGGCGACCGGGTGCTGCAGCTGAAACCCTCGGACGTCGCGGTGGCCGTCGCCATCGAAGGCGGCCTCTTCACCCCGGTCCTGAAAGACGCCGAGATGAAGTCGCTCTCCGCCCTCTCGGCCGAGATGAAAGACCTCGCCACCCGTGCCCGCGACCGTAAGCTCGCCCCCCATGAATACCAGGGCGGCAGCTTCGCAATCTCGAACCTCGGCATGTTCGGCATCGACAACTTCGACGCCGTCATCAACCCGCCCCACGGCGCGATCTTGGCCGTCGGCGCGGGTGTGAAGAAACCGATTGTCGGGGAAGATGGGGAATTGGCCGTGGCGACCGTGATGAGCGTGACGCTCTCGGTCGACCACCGCGTGATCGACGGTGCACTCGGGGCCGAGCTTCTGACGGCAATCAAAGACGGCTTGGAGAATCCGGTGGCGATGCTGGCGTAGCGCCCCACCGATTGGACGAAAGAACAGATTGTCGGTGCCTAAAGCCCAAGCGTCATTGGTCCCCTCTCCCTCAAGGGAGAGGGCCTGCGGTCACGACCCCGCCCCACCAAAAAACTGATCCATCGTCACCGAAGGCTGCGAACACCCAGCCTCGCCCACGATCTTTGCGGGCACCCCGGCAACCGTCGTCTTGTCCGGAATATCCTCAAGCACGACCGAGCCCGCCGCAATCCGCGAACAATCGCCCACACGGATATTGCCAAGCACCTTTGCGCCTGCGCCTATCAGAACACCGCACCCGATCTTGGGATGCCGGTCTTCTTCTTCCTTGCCCGTCCCGCCCAACGTCACCGAATGCAGCATCGACACGTTGTTGCCGACAACGGCGGTCTCGCCAATAACAATCGAATGGGCATGGTCGATCATGATCCCCTGCCCGATCCGCGCGTTGGGATGGATATCCACACCAAAAACCTCAGACACGCGCATCTGAAAGAAATACGCCATATCCGCCCGGCCCTGCGTCCACAGCCAATGGCCAATGCGATATGCCTGCAGCGCCTGATACCCCTTGAAATACAGCAATGGCTGGATCATCCGGTGGCACGCCGGATCGCGATCAAACGTTGCCACGATATCCGCCCGCGCGGCATTCACGATCGCCGGATCGCTGACAAGGGCCCGGTCCACAATCTCGCGCAAAAGCTGCTCGGTCATATCGCCCGAAGCCAGTTTCTGGGAAATCCGATAAGCCAAAGCCGCCTCCAGCGTGGCATGGTGCAGAACGCTGGAATGAATAAGACCGCCCAACAGCGGCTCATCGGCGACGGCAGTTTCCGCCTCATCGCGGATACGGGACCAGATCGGATCAAGCTCGGTGATCTTGGGGTGCGTATGTGCCATTGGCTGTCCTTTAGCTGGGCAACGTCCTACACCATATAGGCACGTCGAACCAAGCCGGAACCGCCGGGGCAAAAACACCTTGCTGTCATCTGCTGAAATCGAAAGCTATCGCACCCGCCTGACCCAGGCCCTTGTCGAGCTTGACAGCGAAGACGCGCTCGGCACCGAAGGTCAGCAGACCGTGACACTGGACCAGCAATCGGTGGGTCGCCTCAGCCGGATGGATGCGCTGCAACAGCAGGCCATGGCGCAAGCAACCCGGCGCCGGCGCGCGGCACAGCGGGCCCGCATCGCGGCGGCACTCGTGCGCATAGACGAAGAAGAGTACGGCTTTTGCACCGATTGCGGGGATGACATCGCCAAGGCCCGGCTTGATCACGATCCGGCACTTCCGCTCTGCCTCAGCTGCGCCCGCGGCTAGTCCAAAACCGCAAGCACCAAACGCAGACACCGCAGAAACCGGCGGTCGCCAAGCACAGGCTCAGGCACACGCGGCCGCCGCAACGCCACCGCCATCAGGCTGCCATCGCCCCAAACAGGATGCAACGCATCCAACTGGTTCAGGTGCAGCGCCGCCGCCTCGGCCTCCCGCACCATCCGAAACAGCACCCACAGCCGCCTTCGGCCCGGCACATAGGCCAAGGCCCGCGCGGCAAGGACTGCATCGGCCACCGTGACCCGGCGCAGCGTCACGCCCGGGGCACCTGCAAGGTCGCGAAATGCACCGCCAGCCGGACAACCCCACCATCAAGCGCCCCGCCTTCAGCCGTCAACGTCAGAGGCGTCGCCGCGTAATAGGCCAGCGGGCTCGACGTCAGCCCAGACACCCAGGATCCCGCCGCCATCCCAAGACCGCTCCCGTACCGATCGTCAGACACACCACCAACGCCCAACCGCCAACTCGCCGCCGTCCCGCCAATCGCAGACAGCACGCGGCCCGTCACACCGTAAACCAACGCCCCCGCGGGAATGATCGGATCGGTGTCATCGCTCGCACCCGTCCCCACGGTGTGATCGATCTCGACAACCTGGCTCAGAAACGCCGCCCCATTCTCGGACACCGCGCCCTCGCCCGCCTGCCAGGCCACCCCGTCGAACACCGCCGGGACACCCTCATCCGCGATCCAACTGCGCCACCCCGCCTTGGGCCAAACAAACACCCAGCCCCCGTTGAGAAACAGCGCCAGCGCAGCGTCCTGCCCGTCCCAGGCATTAACCGCTGCCGCCGGAACCGCGTAGGCCGCGCCGTCCTCCGGTGCCAGCGGCGGCACCACCACACTGCGCGACACCAGCGTCATCTGCACCAGCGCATCCACCCGCGCCAGCGCCTCGTTCACCGTCACATGCTTTTGTGCCTGCGCCGGAAGGACCAGCGGCAGCTCTAGCGAAGGGGTGTTATCCATTGCGTTCCACTCTCCTGAAGGGACCAGGTCCAAAACTGTCCGAAATCTGCGCCACCGCGGTGCTCATGGCCTTGCCTTCGATCTCAAGACCGCGCAACCCGGCATCCTCGCCACCGCGCACATAGGCCGCAAAGGCCCTGCGATGTGGCACCTCCGCCTCGGCCGTGGTCGACAGCGCCGGGCGCCGCATCTGTGTATTCTTTCGGTCCAGCATGGTCAGTCGCTCATCCTGCTTGCTCAATCGTGTGGTGATGTCGGTCATGAACCCCGCCAGCGCCGCTTTCACGTCCGCGGCAGAGCTCTCGGTTTCGGGCACACCTGTGCCGGCCCGAGTCTTCGTCTCGGAATTGCTCATCGTCTTCATCCTGTAGGTTAAGGGTGGACCGCCGACCCTACGTCATGGCCAGCGTTTGGCGCGCGTCGTCGAACGCCGCCGCCAGGTCGCGCATCAGGGCAACCTCCGGGCTCTCGCCCTTGGTTCCCACCCGCGCCTGCTCAAGCATCGGAAAGGTCACCAGCGACACCTCCCACAGCTCCAGCTCAGACAAGAGCCTCTGGCCCGTGTCATTCTTTTCGGCCCGCACAGTACGGTACCCGATCGACAACCCGTCAATCGCCCCCGCCTCGATCAATGCCGCCGCCTCACGCCCCCGCGCCACGTCCAGCAAAAGCCGCCCCTTCACGTAGAGTCCCCGCGCATCTTCGGGAACCTCTTCCCAGACGCCGATGGGCTCTGTGGGATCATGCTGCCACAGCATCTTGATCCGACGCCCCGCCTCGGCCTGCGCTTTCAAGGATCGGGCATAGGTTCCCGCCAGAACGGTATCCCCACCCTGATCGCGGGACCCGAAAACCGAGGCATAGCCCTCGATCACCGCCCCGTCCGTCAAGGCCACCGGCGCCCCCGGCCCGCAATACTTTCGCTCCAGCTGCATGTTCTGATCCATCACGCCTCATCCCCTTCGGCCAGCACCGGAAGGCCCAGCAATTTCCGCTTCTCCGCATCCGTCAGGAACGCTGCCTCGCTCACCCGCCGCCACAGCGCCTCTCGCTCCGCGGCCAGCGCGGGCACCTGATCGGGGTCCGGTTTCAGCTCCGCCATCTCCCCCAAATACCCGCTCAGCCAGTGCCCCACCGCCGCCGTCACCCGGCCCGCAAGCGGCAAAACCGTCAGCCGATAAAACGCCCGATGCGCCTCCTGATAATTTGCCTAAGTGGCATCGCCCGGTATCCCCAGCAGCATCGGAGGCACCCCAAAGGCCAGCGCAATCTCGCGCGCCGCGGCCTCCTTGGTCTTCTGAAATTCCATGTCAGAGGGCGAAAACCCCATCGGCTTCCAATCAAGACCACCCTCAAGCAACATGGGCCGGCCCGCATTCCGCGCGCCCTGATGGTTGGCCTCCATCTCGTTTTGCAACCGCGCATACTGGTCCGCCGTCAACGTCCCCTGCCCGTCGCCGCCTTGATAGACAATCGCCCCCGAAGGCCGCGCTGCGTTGTCGAGCAGTGATTTCGACCAGGCGGACGCCGCGTTATGCACATCCACCGCTGCCGCCGCGGCCTGTAGCGGTGACAACCCGTAATGGTCATCCTGCGGATGAAAGCTCCGGATATGGCAGACAGGCGACGGCCCGTCGCCGACCCGAAACCGATGCTTCCGCGCGCCGACCGCATACTCATAGGCCGCCGGCCACCCATCCGCGCCCGGCACCAAACTCATCCGATCCGACCGCAATACGTGCAACTCGGCAGGTGCATCCGACATCCCGGAAACGGCTTCGACATACCCGTTGCCCGATAGCAAAAGCTGGCCGTACAAGGCTTCAAAAAACTCCGCACGCCCCTGCGCCCCATTGGGCTGCTCAACGAGCCGCAGCACCTCATGCGCCTCATAGCGGCGCCCTTCAGAAGTCAGAACCAAAGGCAGCGCCGCCGCCGCTTCCGCGATCAGCTTCACACAGCGAAACCCAACCGGGTTCCCCGAAAACCCCATGCGCATCAAACTCACCGTGTCACGCGGCGACCACGCCACCCGGCCCGACGAGTGATACGCAATCACAGGCCCCGTCGCGCTCGCCTTGGCCTCGGGCACACGCGCGCGTTTGAACAGGTCAAAAACCATCCGGGTCACTCCTCGCTTCCGGGCGTCTCAAGTCGTCTTGTAGGTTGCGCTCAGCCGACGTAGCGCATCCGTGGCTGGCGCCACCGCGCGGCCGGTTCGATCATCAGATCGTGCAGCGCCCAAACCAGCGCATCCACGCGGTCTGGGCTGCCTTGTCCCATATACCCACGCCGGCTCACCCGGCGCATCTGATCCTCAAGCTCCGGCAAGGCGCCCACATGCGCCACCCGTCCCTGTTCGTACAGGGCTGCCACCGGCTCCGCCCGCGCAACCTTCCCGCGCGACGCGCGTACGCCGCGATACGGGACCAACGGATCAACCTGCCGGATCACCGTCTCAACCAGATCACCGCCCTGGTTAACCTCGGCGACTAACCGTTCCGCCTGATGCCGATCAACCGCCGCTACAGCTGCCTCCGCCCATTCCCGTGGCGAGGCGCCAATCACCGTTGCGTCTTCCAAAACCACCGCCCGCCAGTCCCCCGGCGGACCGCTCAGCGTCACACCGGCGACGACGATCCCACAGGCATCCGACCCGCTATGCCCCGTCACCGGGGGGTCCACTGCGACAACCACGCGTTCGGGGCGCCCCGCCTCCTGCACGCGGCAGGCGTCCAACATCTCCAGCGTCCAAAGCGCACCCTCGACCTCGTCGATCAGCACCCCGTCCAGCTCTTGCCGCCCAAGCCAGGTATCCCCGTATCGCGCCCGCACCTCGTCCAGAAACGATGCTGCCAAATGAGCCCGGTTCGCTTCCGTCGCCGCATGCGTCACCACGGTGGACGGGTTCGCCAAAACCCGCTTCAAAGCATCCACATTCCGCGGCGTCGTCGTCACGCACTGCCGTGGCCGCTTCCCCATCCGCAGCCCGAACTGCAACATGTCCCAGGCGACGTCCGGTTGCCGCCACTTCGCCAACTCGTCCACCCAAGCTGCATCAAACTGCGGCCCCCGTAACGCCTCCGGATCGTTTGCCGAAAACACCTGCGCCACAGCTCCGTTCGGCCAAACCAACCGCCGCCGCGATGCCTGCCACTCGGGCATCCGGTCGGGCGGCGAACAGGCGCGAATGCCGCTGGGCCCCTCAACCATCACGTCCCGGGCCTGGTCGTAGGTTTCCCCTATCAAGGCGACACGCGACGCCCGACCCACGCTCAAAGGCATCGCGCCTTCAACCTGCGCCCGCACCCACTCGGCCCCGGCCCGCGTCTTGCCCGCGCCCCGGCCGCCCAGCACGACCCAACTCCGCCAGTCACCGTCGGGCGCCACCTGATGCGGCATAGCCCAGAACTCAAACAGATACGGCAACGCCAACAGCGTGTCCCGATCAAGGCTCTCCAGAAATCGCTCCTGCAGGGCTTTCGGTTCTGAGGCAATCCAAGAGGCGCCGAACCTCAGTCGCGGCAATGTCGAGATCGACTGCATAGTCGTACACAATGCCGTGCCGTCGTCGGGCCTCATCCTCAACCTTCCCCCATGCATCCATCAATGTCTGAATAGACGCCCGATAGCTTTTTGAAATCTTGTGGATGTCCGCCGGATCCACGGTTTCCCCGCGCTTGGCCGCCTCCACATAGGCTTCGAACGTCTCAACGGCTTCCGCAAAATGCCGCTTAGCGGCCTCCAGCCGCATCAGAATAAAGTCTTCACCGTCACTGGTCTCAGCCATCTGGGCCTGCCTCTCAAACGTCTCCGACGGAGAAACAGAAAACGGCCGCAGGCGTTTCCGCCTCGGCCGTTTGCCCACTTCTTCTAGCTTGGCTTTTTTCTATCCAAGGGCGTTCGCAATGTCAAGTTCTAAATCTAAGGTTGTGCGCCAACGATGTCCAAAACGTCAGTTCTCTTGCGTCCTCTCGATCTCGCGCCACTTCGCGACATTGGCGTTATGTTCTTCTAAAGTCTCAGCAAATGCGTGACCGCCAGTGCCATCCGCCACAAAGAAGATCAGGTTCGTATCCGCCGGATCAAGCGCGGCCTCAATGCTCGCCAGCCCGGGATTTGCAATCGGCGTTACCGGCAAACCATCGATCACATAGGTGTTCCACGGGTTTTCATCACGCAGTTCGCTCTGCCTGATTCCCCGGCCCAAAACGCCCCGTCCCTCGGTCACGCCGTAGATCACTGTCGGGTCCGTCTGAAGCCGCATGCCCCGATTCAACCGGTTGACGAATACGCTGGCCACCGTCCGCCGCTCTTCGGGCACCGCCGTCTCTTTCTCAATGATCGACGCAAGGATCAGCGCCTCGTCGGGTGAATCCAGCGGCAGGCCGTCGACCCGGTTTGCCCAGGCCTCTGCCAGCCGCAAGTCTTGTGCCTGCGCCATCCGGTCCAGCAGCTCGGATTTCGGCGTCCCGGCACGGATTTCGTAGCTGTCCGGCGCAAGCGTCCCTTCCGGTGGCACCTCTTCGACAGATCCCTCCAAGAAATCAGCCGTCTTCAACGCCTCAACGACCTGCCAGCTGGTCACACCCTCTGCGACCGCCACGCGATACCGCGTATCCGCCTCTTCGCGCACGTCCAGATAAGCGGGGTCAAACGGCTCGGTGACCGGGTCAAACTCCACTTCTGTCACAAACCGCGCCGTCGCCGGATCAAGTTCGCGTACCTCCACGCGCTGGCCATTCACACCCACGCGAAACACCACTTCGGTGCCACATGTGCTCGCACCGCCCCGGGTCACCAGATCGACGATCTCTTCCATCGACGCCGCTTGCGGCACCAAAAAACTACCGGCTTTCAATTGGTTGGCTTTGCCCGAATAGTCCGCACCCAGCCGCAGGATCGACGGGCTCGTCACGGCGCCTTGCGCATCCAGATCCTCGGACACCTCCCGGAAATTCGATCCGGGCTCGACCCGAACACAGATTGGCGCCTCCAGCGGCCCCGCCGTGCGGTACTGGTTCTGGCCCCAGGCCAACACACCCCCCAGCGCCACCAGCAGCACGATAATCAGCGTCAGCGCGTTCGAGGCGATGTTCCTCCACATCAGGCCGCCACCTTCCCAAGCACAAGCGATGCGTTCGTCCCGCCAAACCCAAAGGAATTTGACAGCGCCACGTTGATCTCCCGCTCACGCTTCGCATTCGGCGCCAGGTCAAGCTTCGGCGCCACAGCGGGGTTCTTCAAATTGATCGTCGGCGGCGCCACCTGATCCCGGATCGCCAGGACCGAGAAAATCGCTTCCACAGCCCCCGCGGCACCCAGCAAATGCCCAACCGAGGACTTTGTTGAACTCATCGTGGCTTTCGACGCCGCATCCCCCATCAACCGCTCCACCGCGCCCAGTTCGATGGTATCGGCCATCGTCGATGTCCCGTGCGCATTAATATAGTCGATTGCATCCGGCTCCAGTTTCGCTGACTTCAGCGCCGCCCGCATCGACCGCTCGCCGCCCTCACCATCTTCCGATGGTGCCGTGATATGGTACGCGTCACCAGACAGGCCATAACCCAGGACCTCGGCATAGATCTTGGCCCCCCGCGCCATCGCGTGCTCATATTCTTCCAGCACAACCACGCCAGCACCTTCGCCCATCACGAACCCATCGCGATCCTCATCATAGGGGCGCGAGGCACGCTCGGGCTCATTCCCGCGCTTGGTGGAAAGCGCCTTGCACGCATTGAAACCAGCGATTCCGATTTCAGAGATCGGGCTCTCGGCGCCCCCGGCCAGCATCACATCCGCATCGTCCAGCATGATCAACCGCGCCGCATCGCCGATGGCATGCGCGCCCGTCGAACACGCTGTGACCACCGCATGGTTCGGGCCCTTGAAGCCATAGCGGATCGACACCTGCCCCGAGACCAGGTTGATCAACGCCCCCGGGATAAAGAACGGCGACACCCGCCGTGGCCCGCGCTCCTTCAAAAGCACGGCCGTCTCGGCGATCGAGCTGAGCCCGCCAATCCCCGACCCGATCATCACACCGGTGCGCAGCCGGGCCTCTTCGTCTTCGGGCATCCAATCGGCATCGCGCACCGCCTGATCCGCCGCCGCCACCCCGTAAAGGATAAAGTCGTCGACCTTGCGCTGCTCTTTCGGCGCCATCCAGTCATCTGCATTGAATGTGCCATCAGACCCATCGCCCACCGGGATCTCGCAGGCATATGTGGTCGCCAGATGGCCCGCATCAAAACGGCTGATCGTCCCCGCCCCTGATTGCGCGTCCAGCAAACGGCTCCACGTGGCCTCCACGCCGCAGGCCAGGGGCGACACCATGCCCAGCCCAGTCACAACCACTCGACGCATACCGCCACCTCTATATCTTCTCGAATTTGCCGTTCTGATACACGCCTTTGGCGAATGGGGGCAAGGCCGGGCCCTAGTGGCCAGCAACCCGCTGCCGGGCGATGATACCGGCCACCGCCGCCGCCAACTGGGCCGCCGTCATCCCGCCGATGCCATCCACATCGCGCTGGGGCATGAATTCCACCAGATCAAAAGCAACGATCTCGGCCCTTGCCGCACACCCTCGATCAAGTCCAGCGCCTGAGTATAGCGCACCCCCCCGGCCGTCCGCCCAATCACCGCGGGCATCTCGGACGGATCCAGAGCGTCGCAATCAAAGGCGATGGCCACCCGCGATCCCGTCGGCACGGCCTCGATCGCCCGCGCGACCCCATCGCGGGCAATCTCGCGCCCCGTCACAAAGGTCACGCCCCAGGCACAGGCATCCGCATAGTCGCCCGACCGCGCCGATCCCATGCCCCGAACACCAGCCTGCACAATCCGCTCCACATGCCCCATCCCACTGGCACGTCGCATTGTCGATGACAGGCCCCAGCGCTCGCCATCCACCTCGTCGCGCCAATCGATATGGGCATCCACCTGCAAAACCGTGATGGGGCCTTCCGGGGCCAGCGCGGCAAGCATCGGTATCGGGATCGAGTCGTCGCCTCCCAACACGATCGGCACGGCACCCGCCGCGCGCACATCGGCAACCGTGGCCTGGATCAAAGCCCGATTGCCCTCCGGATCGGCTGGATCCACCGCCAAATCACCCAGATCGACGCCGTGTACACCCGTCGGCAGCACCGGCCCATCCAGGTCAAAGTTCATCCGATCCGTGCCATCACAAAAGGTACGCGCGCCGTCCCGGATCGCAGCTGGCCCACCGGCACAGTACGGCCCAACCGAGGCATACGGCGTCGCACAATCCACGCCAATGACAGCGATGTCGGACCCCTGCGCCGTCTCAACCACAGGCCAGCCAAGAAACCCCTCGGCATCGCCCGCGCCAAGCGCCTGCGCCAAATCCGCCATCTTCACTCCATACCTTCAAGAATGCCGATCCGGGCAAACTGCCCCGAGCTACATAAGCTCCGCCGTCGGCTCCGTCGCCGCTGCAGCGACATCCAGCGCCTCGGCCAGGTCGACCGTGCGCTGAAAGAGCGCCCGCCCCACAAGGGCGCCCTCGATGTGCGGCACGTACTTCAGCCGCGCGATGTCGTCGACCGTGTGGACAAGCCCCGATGCAATCACCGGCGCCGTCGCATGTTCGGCCAAACCCGATATCACCCCAAGCGACGCCTCAGTGGCATCTACATCGTTATCGATATCGGTGATCTTCACCGCGGCCAGCGGCGTCTCCGCATAGCTGTCGATCAGCGTGATCGGATCGATGGCGCAGGCCTCTGTCCAGCCATCAACCATCACCTGGCCCCGCCACACATCTACAGACAGCACGATCTGGTCGGGATAGTACTTGGCCATCTCACGCACCCAGCCCGGGAAGCGGGTTGCCACGGTCCCCATGACGATCCGTGCCGCGCCCGCATCGACGTAGCTGTCGATGCGCTCTTGGGTGCGAAACCCGCCAGACAACTGCACCGAAACACCGGGCGTCCGCATGATCTGACGGATTACATCGGCGTTGCGATCGTCCCCGTACATGCCGTCGAAATCGGTGACATGCATCCATGTCGCCCCGGCCTCGGCAAACTCGGCAGCCTTGGCGACCGGGTCCACATGCCAGATCTGCGGTTCGTCCATGCGCCCGCGGCGCAGGCTGACGCAGCGGCCATCTTTCAGTTCAATCGTCGGGTAAATGATCATCGCCAAGCTCCCATTAGAAGTCGCACCCGATCTCCCGTCCCCACGTGCCTTTGTGCTTAACACCGATGAAACGTAGCGCGAAGTGGAACCGCGACCCATTGGGACCGCCCTGCGACCAACGAAAAACGCGGCGCCCGCTCGGGCGCCGCGCTTGGCATAGGTGATCAGATCGGCGGCTTAGGACGCTTCGCCGATAAACTTGACCGCATCGCCGAAGGTCTGGATCGTCTCGGCGGCATCGTCGGGAATCTCGATCCCGAACTCTTCTTCAAACGCCATGACAAGCTCGACCGTGTCCAGACTGTCCGCACCCAGATCATCGATGAACGACGCGTTCTCAGACACCTTGTCCTCTTCCACGCCGAGATGTTCGACGACGATCTTTTTAACGCGATCTGCGATGTCGCTCATATCAATTCCTCACAGTTCCTCGGGGTCTTTGCCCGTCTCGTTTTGAGGGCCGTTTCAGCCCATGGTGGTCCGCCGTAAAGTGCCGGAAAAGCGGCCAGTTCGCCCCGCGTCCGGCCAAAATCTGGGCCGCCTATAGCACATGCGCCTAAGAAGGCAAACGCTTTCCCAAGCTGCGCTGCGGCACTCAGAACATGGCCATGCCGCCGTTCACATGCAAGGTCGTCCCCGTCAGATATCCCGCCTCCGGGCTGGCAAGATACAGCACCGCGGCGCCAATCTCATCCGCGTCTCCCATCCGCCCCGCAGGGACCTGCGTCAGGATTGCAGACTTCTGATCATCGGTCAGCTTGTCGGTCATCGCGGTGGTGATAAAGCCGGGTGCCACGCAGTTCACCGTGATCCCGCGCGACGCAACTTCGTAGGCCAGCGACTTCGACATGCCCACCATCCCCGCCTTCGATGCCGCATAGTTTGCCTGGCCTGGGTTCCCGGTCGCGCCGACAACGGACGAGATGTTCACAATCCGTCCCCAACGCGCCTTCATCATCCCGCGCATCACGCCTTTGCACAGCTTCATCGTCGCGGTGAGGTTGACGTTCAGAACGCTCTGCCACTCCTCATCGGACATCCGCATGAACAGATTGTCCCGCGTGATCCCGGCGTTGTTCACCAGGATGTCCAGCCCGCCCATCGCCTCAACGGCCTGTTTGGGAAGCGCTTCAACGGCGTCCAAATCGCTCAGATTGCAGGGCAGCACATGGGCGCGCTCGCCCAGACGGGCCGCCAACGCCTCAAGCGGTTCTGTCCGCGTGCCCGACAGCCCGACCGTTGCGCCCGCACCGTGCAGCGCCGTCGCGATGGCCCCGCCAATACCCCCGGACGCCCCCGTGACCAGCGCCGTCTTTCCGCTGAGATCAAACATTCCCATCTCCCCTGCCGTTCCTATGCCCTAGCCCGCGACGGCGGCCGCAACGTCATCGGGCGTGCCCACGGCGCGCGTCGCCACATCCTTGGCAATCCGCCGAACCATGCCGCAAAGCGCCTTGCCCGCGCCAATTTCCCAGATGTCCGTGACGCCCGCATCGGCCATCCACATCACGCTTTCCCGCCAGCGCACGGAATGGGTCACCTGCTCAACCAGCAATTTCCGGATCTCTGCAGGGTCGCTGACCTCGCTCGCCAGCACGTTGGCGACCAGCGGCACCTTGGGCGCAGAGATCTCTACGCTCGCCAGCGCCTCGGCCATCTCTTCCGCGGCAGGCGCCATCAGGGGTGAATGAAACGGCGCAGACACCGGCAGCGGCAATGCACGCTTTGCGCCCCGCCCCTTTGCCATGTCGACCGCGCGGCCCACGGCACCCGCATGTCCCGAAATCACCACCTGCGCGGGGTCATTATCGTTGGCCGCCACGCAAACCTCGCCCTCGGCCGCATCCGCGGCCAGCGCGGTCACAGCCGCCAGATCAAGCCCCAGCACCGCCGCCATCGCCCCCTCACCCACAGGAACCGCCGCCTGCATGGCAAGACCGCGCCGCCGCAACAGGCGCGCTGTATCGTCAAGCTTCAAGGCACCCGCCGCGCACAGCGCTGAATACTCACCCAGCGAATGCCCCGCAACGTAAGCGGCGGTGTCCAGCCCCAGCCCTTCCGCCTCAAGCGCACGCATCGCTGCAATCGAGGTGGCCATCAAAGCGGGCTGCGCGTTCTCTGTCAGGGTCAGTGTCTCAATATCACCGTCCCAGATCAGCGCAGACAGCGTTTCTCCCAACGCATCATCGACTTCTTCGAAAACCGCCTGCGCGGCGGGATAGGCCTCGGCCAGCGCCTTGCCCATGCCAATGGTTTGCGCGCCCTGCCCCGGAAACACGAATGCCCGCATATGCCCCTCTCGCCCCTTCTTTGCGTTTCAGCCCGTCTAGCGCGCGCACGCGGGCCAAACAAGGCAAAGCGCCGCGCCGGGATCACCGGGGCGCGGCGCAGACGCTAACGGACGGTAGGGCTACGTTACGACGCGATGCGGCTCGACAAGAAGGTGACGCTGCGGGCCATCCGCTCTTCCAGCTTTTCGCTGACGGGTTTCACGTCGGTCTTGAGACGCTGCTGCAATTCCATCAGCTCGTCTTCCATACCCGTCGCCAGCTTGATCGGCGCACCGCCGCGCCGCAGCCGCACCATCAGAAAGGCCGGCGCATCCGCCTCTTTGGTGCGCCGCAGGAACGCGCTTTCGATATCGCGCATGCAGATCCGGGCCCGCAGCCGTTTGTGGCCACGGCTGTTCAGGCTGACCAGGCGCAGCTCACGGCGGGTCTGGTCAACTTCCAACTCACCGCGCAGGCCCCGGCTTGCAAACCAGTAGACGGCAACACCGGTGCCGCAAAGAAAGAAGGACAAGGCGCCTTTCATCGCGACTGCATCGCCGTTGAACATCAAGCCAGGCAGAAACCATTGGGCGTAGGCGCACAGCACCAGAACAAAGCCCAGAAACCGGCACGAGGCTTCCAAGACCGTCTCGTGATCGAAGCGATCGGCCTTTTCGCGGACGATGTAGCCCCACGATGTCTTCTCGGTTTCCAGAAGGCCGTCGCGAAGTTGCACGACGTCTTCCTCGGTCTCGGCAAGAGATAACATGACTAACCCTCTGTTAACTCTGTTTGAGAACATTTGTGCGAGCGGAAGATGGTCAGATTTGGACCGGGTTGCATCAACTTCGCGACCGTGTATAAGCACGCGGTCTTCCGCAGAACCATGCAACAGCGCAGCCTCTCGTGACCGGGCGCGGAAGGTCATCCCCGGTCTTTGAAGTGCGCTCGGAAAAGAACTGGAGAATGCATGCCGCTTTATGAGCATGTCTTCATCTCCCGTCAGGACCTGTCGAACACGCAGGCCGAGGGATTGATTGAACATTTCGGAACGGTTTTGTCTGACAACGGCGGCAAGCTCGTCGACCAGGAATACTGGGGCGTCAAGACAATGGCCTACAAGATCAACAAGAACCGCAAGGGCCACTACGCCTTCATGCGCACCGATTCCCCCGCACCGGCCGTGCAGGAAATGGAACGTCTGATGCGTCTGCATGACGACGTCATGCGCGTTTTGACCATCAAGGTTGATGAGCATCAGGAAGGCCCGTCCATCCAGATGCAAAAGCGTGACGACCGCGGCGACCGCCGCGAGCGCCGCTAAGTCGAGGGAGGCTAAGTTATGGCTGCAAAACCGTTTTTCCGCCGCCGCAAGGTCTGCCCCTTCTCGGGCGACAATGCACCCAAGATCGACTACAAGGACACGCGCCTGCTGCAACGCTACATCTCTGAGCGTGGCAAGATCGTACCTTCGCGCATCACCGCCGTTTCGGCAAAAAAGCAGCGTGAACTGGCCCGCGCCATCAAGCGCGCCCGCTTCCTCGCCCTGCTGCCCTACGCCGTGAAATAAGGAGAAGACCCATGCAAGTCATCCTTCTTGAACGCGTGGCCAAGCTGGGCCAAATGGGCGAGGTCGTGACCGTCAAGGACGGCTACGCCCGCAACTTCCTGCTGCCCCAGAAAAAGGCGCTTTGGGCGTCGGAAGCAAACCTCAAGGCCTTCGAAGATCAAAAGGCGCAGCTTGAGGCTCGCAACCTTGAGACCCGGGCCGAGGCTGAAAAGCTTGGCGAAACGCTCGACGGTCAAACCTTTGTCGTGATTCGCTCGGCATCGGACGCCGGTGCGCTTTATGGCTCGGTAACGACCCGTGATGCTGCCGAAGCTGCAACCGAGTCGGGCTTTAGCGTGGATCGCAAGCAGATCTCGCTCGAACGGCCGATCAAGGAACTGGGGCTGCACACGCTTCAGGTCTCGCTGCATCCCGAGGTTGATGTGTCGATCGTGCTGAACGTCGCCCGGTCGACCGAAGAGGCCGAGCTTCAGGCATCCGGCAAGTCGATTCAGGAACTGGCCGCCGAGGAAGAAGCTGCCGCTGAATTCGAGATCGCAGAACTCTTCGACGATATCGGCGCCGCCCAGATCGACGACGAGGTGCTCGAGACGGCAGGTGAGGCCCCCGGCGAGCCACAGCCCGAGATCATCGAAGACGACAGCTAATCCAGCTGCTCAGGAACAAAAAAAGGCCGCGCGAACTGCGCGGCCTTTTCTATTTCCCGAACGCGCTTGGCGCTACTCTTCTTCCAGCGCCTCAACAGCCGCCTTCAGATCATCCTTGGACACGTCCTTGTCGCTCACCGAGGCGAGTTCAAAGATATAGTCCACAACTTTATCCTCAAAAATCGGCGCCTGGATCTGCTGCCGCATCTGGGCGTTCTGCTGCACGAACTCAAAGAACTGGCGCTCTTGCCCGGGGTACTGGCGCGCCTGGTTCATGACAGCCTGCGTCACCTCGGCGTCCGTTACTTCGATCTCTTTCGTACGCCCCAACTCGGCCAGCAGCAGCCCAAGGCGAACCCGGCGCTCGGCAAGCTTGGTATGCTCGTCGGTCGCCTCGATATCGGGGTGATCGTGCCCTTCGACATCGGGGTTTTCCTCGTGCCACAGCTGATGCGCGATCTGTTTGGCCTCCGCCTCCACCAGTGAGGGCGGCAGTTCGAACTGCACCGTCTCGTCCAGCACGTCCAGCAGCCCACGCTTCATAACCTGCCGCGCGGCGCCGGCGTACTCTGTCCCCAGACGCTCTGAGATCTGGCCTTTCAGGGCATCCAGATCGTCAGCGCCGTATTTCTTGGCCAGCTCATCATCGATCTCAGCCGCCGCAGGCGCTTTGACCGCCTTGACCGTGCATTTGAAAAGAGCGGCCTTCCCGGCCAGGTTCTCGGCACCGTAATCCGCGGGGAAGTCGACGTTGACCTCGACCTCTTCGTCCGCCTTGGCACCCACAAGCTGTTCTTCAAAGCCCGGGATGAAGCTGTTTGAGCCCAGCACCAGCGGATAATCCTCGGCAGAGCCACCCTCGAACTCTTCGCCGTCGACCGAGCCCACGAAATCGATCACCACCTGATCGCCGTCCTTGGCTTTGCTGCCCTTGCGGCGGTCTTCAAAGTTCTGCGCGCTCTCAGCAAGGTTCTGCAGCGCCTCGTCGATATCCTCATCGGCGGGCTTGACCACGAGCTTTTCAAGCTTGATCTCGGCCAGGTCCACTTCGGGGATCTCGGGCAGTGCCTCGTAGTTCATCTCGACGTGGATATCGTCGCCTGCTTTCCAATCCTCGTTGGTCATCTTGACCTCGGGCTGAAGCGCAGGCCGGTCGCCCGAATCTTCAAAATGCTGGCTCATCGCCCCATCGACGGCTTCCTGCATCGCCTCACCCAACAGGCGTTGGCCGAACTGCTTCTTCAACAGCGCCATCGGCACTTTGCCTTTGCGGAAGCCCTTCATCTCGATCTCGGGCTGCGCTTCGGTAAGCTTTTCGTTGACCTTTGCGTCCAGCTCATCGGCGGTGACAACGATCTGATAGGCGCGCTTCAAACCTTCGTTCAACGTCTCTGTGACCTGCATGGTGGTCCTCTCGGCAGCGGCCGCGGCGGGCGGCATCAATTGGGAAAATCAGGCGCTCTCTTAGGAGCGGGCCAGACGGGATGCAAGGCGGTTTCCAGCCCCCAAACACCCTTGGATGAGTAGATAGGCAACGGTCGCATCCCGAAAGAATGCGACCGCCTGCATACCCAAAAGGCGCAACGATCAGCGCTTGGAGAACTGGAAGCTCTTCCGCGCTTTCGCCTTGCCGTACTTCTTACGCTCGACAACGCGGCTGTCGCGCGTGAGGAAGCCCGCAGCCTTCAGTGGCGCGCGCAGCGACGGTTCGTAAAGCTGCAATGCTTTCGAGATGCCATGCTTCACGGCACCTGCCTGGCCCGACAGACCGCCACCCTTCACGGTGGCCATCACGTCGAATTCACCTTCGACACCTGCGACGCTGAACGGCTGGCGCAGGATCATCTGCAGCACCGGCCGCGCGAAGTAGGCATCCATGTCCTTGCCGTTGACAGTCACTTTGCCCGAACCGGGCTTGATCCAGACGCGGGCCACCGCATCCTTCCGCTTGCCCGTGGCATAGGACCGCCCCAGCTCGTCCCGAACGGGTTCGCGCGGGGTCGAGGTGTCGACCAGCACGGCCGCATCATCGCCACCGGCGACGGCATTCAGCTCGTCCAGCGATTTGATTTCTTCAGCCATCTGTCTCAGCTCCGCGTATTCTTGGAATTTATCGACTTCACGTCGAGCGTTTCGGGCGACTGTGCCTCATGCGGATGTTCCGCCCCGGCATAAACCCGCAGGTTGGTCATCTGGCGCCGCGACAGCTTGTTGCCCGGCAACATGCGCTTGACCGCCTGCATCACGACGCGCTCAGGATGATCGCCTTCAAGGATCTGGCCCGTCGTCCGGCTCTTGATCCCGCCCGGGTAGCCGGTGTGCCAGTAGTTGGGCTTGTCGCGCTTGTTGCCCGTCACCTGAACCTTATCGGCGTTGATGATGATGACGTTGTCGCCCATATCCATATGAGGCGTATAGCTCGGCTTGTGCTTGCCGCGCAGACGGGTGGCGACGATCGCGGCAAGGCGGCCCAGAACCACGCCCTCGGCGTCGATCAGGATCCACTTCTTGTCGATATCCGCCGGTGTTGCGGTAAAGGTTTTCATGCGTGTCCTCGTGGGTTTGTGCCGCTCCGCGCCGGGGCACGTCGTCGGGATTGCGGTGTTCTAAGGATTTTCGACACGCAGTCAAGACGCATGATCGTCATTTAATTTATGTAAATCAATTACTTATAAATAAGGTATTTAAATACCCCAAAGCATGCCCACCACGGCAGCCCCGAAATCTCCCCGCGCTGTCCCGACCTGCGCCTACAACCCGCCGCATTCGAAGGCTAGCTCTCGGCCACCGTTAAGGTTTCCAGCGTGCAGAAGCACCGCAGGGACCGCGTCATGAGCCGGCCGTGTTTCAGGCCGACTATTAACCAGTGCAGGGAGTATCACATGATCCGCACTTTCTTTATTCTTTCGATCGCATTCGGCATGGGTCTGGCGGCCACGTCCTATTTGATCTTCGCCAACCCCGGCCTCATCCTCGGTCTTGGCATCGTTTGCGCCCTCACCTTCGGCGTCGTCGCCCTGGCCACGCGCAACCGCGCGCAGGACGCCGCCCAAGGCTAAAGCCACATACGCGGCTGCCCCATCCGGGCATCCGCGTATTTCTTCAGGAAATCCGGATCCTCGGTCGGCCGAACACTGCGCATGCGGTGCCGGCGATCGTGGAACGGACGCAACCGCGCCCAAAACCCTGCGCGCGCGGTGTCTGTTGTCTTGGGACGTTTCATCTGATGGCTCCTTGGCTATGATGACCAAAGATCATCCAAAGCCCGTGCCAACCGCTATCGGGCATATGTCCCGGTCCTGCGTGGGGAATGTCCCATAGGTCTGGGACATTGGTCCTGAGGCAGGGGGAAAACCATGCGCACGGTGCGCTATGCCAAGGCAAAAGACGGAACTGCGCTGGCCTGGGCGCGGGGCGGAGTTGGTCCACCGCTTGTCAAACCCGCCACGTGGTTGACCCATCTTGAATACGATGAAGAGAGCCCGATCTGGGCGCATTGGATCAGCTATCTCGAGGAACGATACGACTACCTGCGCTATGATGAGCGCGGCTGCGGGTTGTCCGAGCAGGGGCCGGAGACACCCGAACTCGACACATGGGTGTCGGACCTCGAATGCGTTATTGACGCCGCTGGCATTGACGAACCCTTCGCCCTGCTGGGCATCTCGCAGGGCGCACCCACCGCCATTTCCTACGCCATCCGCTACCCTGAACGCGTCTCGCATCTGATCCTGTTCGGCGGCTACGCCCGCGGCACCGCCCGCCGCAATGACCCCGAGGCAGAGGCGCTTAACCGCGCTGTGGTCGAGGTGTTTCGCCACGGGCTCAACAACCCCAACCCAACCTTCCAGGACGTTTTCACCGCCCGTTTCATCCCAGATGCAAGTGCCGAGGCGCGCCAATGGTTCAATGAGCTTTGCCAGAAAACCACTGACCCCGAGAGTGGCGCCAACCTCCTCCTCGCGCGCAGCCAGATCGACGTCACCGACCTGCTGCCGCAGGTTACTGTCCCGACTCTCGTGATGCATGTCGAAGGCGATCAGGCCTGCCCCATCGCCGAAGGCAAGCTGATGGCCCGCAGCATACCCGGCGCCGAGTTCACCGCGCTGCCCGGCAACAATCACATATTGCAATCGTCCGAACCCGGCTGGGCGGTTTTCCGTGACCGGATCGAAGCGTTTCTCGGCACCGCAAAGCCCGCAACGAGCGCAGCGCTGACCGAGCGTGAAAACGCAATCCTTGCCCTGATCTGCGAGGCCAAGAGCAACAAGGTCATCGCGTATGAGTTGGGCATCAGCGAAAAGACCGTGCGCAACCACGCCACCAACATCTTCGAAAAGCTCGGCGTAAGGTCCCGCCAAGAGGCCATCCTTGCCGCTGGCCGGACCTAGCGCGCAGGCGGGATCGAATAGGTCATGCTTGCGCGGGCCACCACATCGTCCGACCCGTCTGATCGGATCAGCACATCCCCCACTGCCAGCACACGGCCCAATTTCAAAAGCCGGCACTCTCCGATCAGATCGCGCCCCGCCACCGGTTTGCGCATGAAATCCATCGAGCAGCTCGTGGTCACCGCTAGTCCCTGCGGCCCGATCATCGCGAGAACTGCCAGGTAAACGCTCACATCCGCCAGCGAAAACATGGTCGGGCCCGACACCGTCCCCCCGGGGCGCAAATGGCGCTCTTTGACGTGGCACCGCACGCGTATGGCCATCTCTTCGACCGCTTCGACGGTGAAAAGATCGCCCACCTGCGGGAAATCGCTTTGCAAAAAGGCATGCAGCGCCTCTGCGTCCATTTTCAGTGCCATCGGCTTTCCCCGCTCTGCCCCGCGCCATAGGATTGGCGCGAGAGATCAGGGAGAACAAGATGACAAACGTGATCCGCGAAGATGTGGGCCCCGTCGCGCGGCTGACGCTGAACCGGCCCAAGGCGCTCAACGCGTTGAGTGAGGCGATGCTGGCCGATCTGCAGGCCGCCTTCGATGGGCTGGCCGACGACCCGGCAATCCGCGTGATCGTCATCGCCGCCGAAGGCCGCGCCTTTTGCGCGGGCCACGACCTGCGCGAGATGACGGCCGCGCGGGCCGAGGCTGACGGGGGCGCGGCGCGGTTCGCCACGCTCTTTGACGCCTGTGCCAACCTTATGCAGACGCTCCCCACCCTGCCCCAACCGGTCATCGCCGAGGTCGGGGGGCTGGCCACCGCCGCCGGGTGCCAGCTTGTGGCCTCGTGCGACATGGCCGTGGCCACCGAAGAGGCGCGGTTTGGCGTCAATGGCGTGAATATCGGGCTCTTCTGCTCGACACCGATGGTCGCCCTCTCGCGCAATATCCCCCGCAAGCAGGCGTTCGAGATGCTGACCACCGGCAGTTTCATTGACGCCCAGCGCGCCCAGGAACTGGGCCTTGTGAACCGCGTGGTGCGCGCCGAACACCTGACCGACGAAACCATGCATCTCGCCAATACCGTGGCCGCCAAGCTCGGCTCGGCGGTCCGCATCGGCAAGCGAGCGTTCTATGATCAGATCCAGATGCCGCTCGACCAAGCCTACCGCTATACAGGGGAGGTGATGGTTGCGAATATGCTGGACACCGACACCAGCGAAGGCATCGCGGCCTTCCTTGAGAAACGGGAACCGGAATGGACGCAGTAGCCGAGGCCGAGGCCCATATCACCGCGATCGATAACCCGCGCCGCAAGGCCGAGGCAGAAGCGCTCGACCGTATATTCCGCGAAGTCACGGGCTATCAGCCCAAGCTTTGGTCGGGCCGCATGGTCGGCTATGGCCAGTACGACTACACCTATGACAGCGGCCATTCGGGCACCTGGCTCGCCACTGGTTTTGCCGTCGGCAAGCGCAACGTCACGGTCTATATCATGCCGGGCTATACGCCCTTTCCGGATATCATGGCCCGTCTCGGCAAGTATAAGCTGGGCCAGGCCTGTCTTTATCTCACCCGGTTGGAGAATGCCGACGAAACCGCGCTGCGCGATCTGATCCGCGCCGGGTTGGACGATCTGGGCACCCGGTGGACGGTTCAGGCGACATAAGGACGTCGCCCCGTCACAACCGGCTCAGATAGTACCGATACTCCACAGGCGTGATCATCCCTGTCAACGTCTGGATCTCGTCCTGCTTTACCGCCGCAAAGACGCGCCGGAATTCTGCTCCAAAAATGTCTTCGGCCACGTCCGACACCACGAACCGCTCTACGGCATCAAACCAGTCATGCCCGAGCGGTTGGGCCGGCACAGCCTCGGGGTGGTCAAGCGGCAAGGGCACGTCGGCCTCGGTCTCTAGCCCATGGAGCATCCCCCCAAGGATCGCCGTCAGCACGAGATAGGGGTTCACATCCGCGCCGCTGATCCGATGCTCCAGCCGCGCGGCGGGCCCCGTGATCTGCGGCAGCCGGATCCCTGCGGCCCGGTTGTCCATGCCCCAATCGGGGCTGGAAGGCGCAAAACTTTTGGGCTGGAACCGCCGGTAGGAATTCATATGCGGCGCAAAGACCGCCTGCAGATCGGCCATTGTGTCGAGCACGCCGCCCACCGCATGGCGTAGGGTGTCCGACACCTCGCCGCCTTCGGGCGTAAAGATGTTTGCGCCGCTCTCCTCCAACACCGAACAATGCGCGTGCATCCCGTTGCCCGGCGCCTCGGCATAGGGCTTGGCCATGAACGTGGCTTCCATCCCATGGCGCGCCACCACGCCCCGCACCAACCGCCGGAACAGCATGGCCGTCTCTGCCGCCACGAGAACGTCGTCGGTGTGGTGAAAGTTCACCTCGAACTGACCGGGCCCGTACTCGGCGATCAGCGTATCGGTTTCGAGCCCCTGTACCCGACAGGCCGCAAGGATCTCGGTCAGGATCGCCTCTTGCCGCGACACAACCTCAAGATCGTAATTCTGCGCCGGCGGCGTCCGCTTCGGCGGACGCGGCGCATCATCAGCCTTCTCTCGCGGGCGGAGGATATAGAACTCAAGCTCAGTCGCCACGACAGGTCGCCAACCCTTCGCAGCGTAACGCCCGAGCATCCCCGTCAGGATCTCGCGCGTCGAAATCGGGCTGGGCGCCCCCTCGGGCGTCAGAATCTCTACCTGCACCTGCGCAACGTTGCCGGGCATCCACGGCACGGGGCGCAGTGTCCCGGGCACCCCCACCAGCACACCGTCAGGATCGCCCACGACAATTCCCAGCCCCGAGGCCTCGACCTCGTTGCCCATGATTGCAGGCGCATAAGTGGAATAGGGCAGCCGCACCGCCCCAGCGTCGAGTTTATCGAACGCGTCTCCTGGCAACCACTTGCCCCGCCAGACCGCATTGATGTCGCACAGCATCAACTCGATGCGTTCCGGCTGGCCGTGCCGAGCACAGAATTCGGCGTATTCGTCTTTCATGCCGCCTGCTCCGCCAACCTCTCATCGCGTTTTTGCTGCGTGATCCTGTGTTTGCTGGCCAGCGATGCCGAGATAACGCCAATGGTGACAAGCGCGATCAGGATGGTGGACAGCGCATTGATCTCGGGACTGACGCCCAATCTGACAGAGGAGAAGATCTTGATCGGCAAGGTCGTGGCCGAAGGTCCGGCGGTAAACGACGCGATCACCAGATCATCGAGCGACAGCGTGAACGCCAAGAGCCAGCCCGAGATGACCGCGGGCGCAATCAGCGGCAGCGTCACCGAGCGAAACGCATCAAAGGGCGTGCAGCCGAGATCCAGTGCCGCTTCCTCCAGCGACCGGTCGAAACTCACCAGTCGTGGCGACACCACGACCGACACAAAGCACATAGAGAACGTGGTATGGGCCAGGATGATCGTGAAGATCCCCCGATCCAGCCCGATGGAAATGAACAACAGCAACAGCGAGAGGCCGGTAATCACCTCGGGCATCACCAACGGCGCATATATCATCCCGGAAAACAGCGTTCGCCCGAAAAACCGCCCGCCCCGCACCAGCACGTAGGCCGCCATCGTTCCCAGCACCGTTGCGATTGTCGAGGATACCACCGCCACCCGCAGCGTGACCCAGGCCGCATCGAGGAACGACTCGTCCCGCATCAGCTCGCCATACCACTTGGTCGAAAACCCGGCCCAGACGGTGACAAGGCGGCTTTCATTGAAGCTGTAGGTGATCAGGATGATCATCGGGATGTAGAGAAACGCGAACCCCAGCGCGAGCGAGGTCGCATTGAACCAGGAAAACCGCCTCATGCGTCGGCCTCCTGTTCCTTTTGCTGGTTGCGCTGAAACAGGATGATCGGGATCACCAAGATCAGCAGCAGAACGATCGCCACGGCTGAGGCCACGGGCCAATCACGGTTCGAGAAGAATTCTTCCCAAAGCACCTTGCCGATCATCAGCGTGCCCGAGCCGCCCAGAAGCGAGGGGATCACAAACTCGCCAATCGCAGGAATGAACACGAGGAAACACCCCGCGATGATGCCCGACCGCGACAAAGGTATGGTTACCAGCCAAAAGGCCGACATCCGGCTGCACCCCAGATCTTCCGCCGCCTCCAGAAGCGAGTCATCCATCCGCTCGAGCGAGGCGTAGATCGGCAAGATCATGAACGGCAGATAGGTATAGACGATCCCGATATAGACCGCGGTCGAGGTGTTCATGATCTGCAAAGGATCGGCAATGATCCCGGTCCACAGCAGGAACTGGTTCAGATACCCCTCGGAGCTCAGGATCCCGATCCAGGCGTAGACGCGGATCAGAAAGCTGGTCCAGAACGGCAAGATCACCAGCATCATCAGCATCGGCCGCCATTCGGGCGCGGCACGCGCCATCCCATAGGCGATGGGATAACCCACCAAAAGGGCAAAGAATGTCGAAATCACCGCGATTTGCAGCGAGCTGAGATAGGCCTTCCAGTAGAGATCATCTTCGGTCAGGAAGATGTAGTTTTCCCAGTCCAGCTGGCTCAGAAACGCCGTGAATCCGTCCCATCCCTCGGACAGATCCAGCGTGGGCGTGTATGGCGGAATCGCAAGCGCGATGTCGGACAGCGAGATCTTGAAGATGATCCCGAAGGGCACGAGAAACAGCAGCAAAAGCCACAGGTACGGAACCCAGATCAGGGTGCGGCGCGCGACGTTCATCTAGCTTGCCAGGATAAGGCCAGCGGTGTCTGTCCAAGACAGATAGACCTCATCCTCCCAGGTAAACGTGCGCCGCGACACGCGCCGATTGTTGGCGGTTTGCGCCTTGATGATCTGCCCGCCGGGCAGTTGCACATGGTACGTTGAAATGTTGCCGAGATAGGCGATGTCATGCACCCGCCCCTGCACCACGTTATTGCGGTCTGCGGGACGCTCGGCCGAGATGGCGACCTTTTCGGGCCGGATCGCAAAGATCGCGCTGCCACCGTTCAGCCCCGCGCCCGGTGTCCCAATGATTTGCGGCTGACCCTCCGCCCAGCTTAGCGTCGCGGCCTCGGCCCCGTTCACCGTCGCCGTCCCCTCAATCAGGTTCACATCCCCGATGAAGTCGGCGACGTAGGACGAGTTCGGGCTTTCATAGATCCGGTCCGGCGGGTCGACCTGGATGATCTTGCCATTGTCCATCACCGCCACGCGTGAGGCCACGGTCATCGCCTCTTCCTGATCGTGGGTGACAATGACAAAGGTTGTTTCGGTCTTTTCCTGAATATCCATCAGCTCGAACTGCGTGTCCTGCCGCAGTTTCTTGTCCAGCGCGCCAAGGGGCTCATCGAGAAGCAGAAGCTTCGGTGCCTTCGCCAGGGCGCGTGCCAGCGCCACCCTTTGCCGCTGGCCGCCCGAGATTTGGTGTGGTTTGCGCTGTGCAAATTTTTCAAGCCGCGTCAGCCGCAGCATTTCTTTCACCCGATCGGGAATCTGCTCTTTCGGCATCGCCGACCGCTTCAACCCGAATGCGATGTTGTCCCACAAGGACAGGTGCGGAAACAGCGCGTAGGATTGGAACATCATGTTCACCTCGCGCCGGTTCGGCGGGATGCCCTCCATATCCTGGCCGCCGATGGTGATCTTGCCCGCGCTCGTGCTCTCAAACCCGGCGAGCATCCGCATCAAAGTGGTCTTGCCGCAGCCCGAGGGGCCGAGCAGCGCAAAGAACTCTTTGCGATAGATCGACAGGTCGATGTTGTCGATTGCAACAAAGTCCCCAAACCGCTTGGTCACCGCGTCGAAACGGATCAGCGGTACCGCGTCCGGTTCGGCCCACGGTTCGAAAATCTCTTCGGCCATTCTGTCCCCCGGCCCAAAGAAAGACGCCCGGAAGGTCTGTGCCCCCGGGCGTCGTCGTTTTTGTTTTACGTGCCGGACTTCACTTTGGTCCAGAGCCGCGTCACCGTCCGCTGCACCCGAGGCGGATACGGGACGGCTGTGTAAAGGTTGGCGATGGTTTCCTCCGACGGGTAAATCGCCGGGTCCCCAATCACGTCTTCCAGCAAGAACGGCTTCGACGCTTCATTGCCATTGGCGTAGTAGACGTAGTTCGACGCGGCCGCCATGTTTTCGGCATCCATGATGAAGTTCAAAAAGGTGTGCGCCGCTTCGGGGTTTGGTGCATCCGCAGGAATGGCCATCTGGTCAAACCACATCAGCGCCCCCTCGCTCGGCGCGTTATAGGCGATCTCGACCCCGTTATCGGCCTCGTCTGCGCGGTCCCGCGCCTGCAACACATCGCCCGACCAGCCGAACGCGACGCAGATATCGCCGTTGGCCAGCGCGTTGATGTATTCGGAGGAATGGAACTTCAGCACGTGGGGCCTCACGGCGAGCAACACTTCGCCGGCCCTTTCGATCAGATCGGGATCAAAGCTGTTGGGATCCTCGCCGATATAGGTCAGCGCCGCAGGGATCATCTCGGTCGGGGCGTCAAGGAAGTAGACGCCGCAATCGGCGAGCTTTTCCATGTTCTCGGGGTTGAAGATCAACTCGAGCGAGTCGATCGGGGCATCGTCGCCCAGGATCTCGGTCACTTTGCCGACATTCACGCCAAGGCCCGTCGTGCCCCACATGTAATTAATCGAATAGGCGTTGCCCGGATCGTATTGCTCAGTCCGATCCTTGATCACATCCCAAAGGTTGCCCGCATTCGGCAGTTGGTCGAAATCAAGCGGCTGAAAGGCCCCTGCCTGGATCTGCCGTTGCAGAAAATCGCCGGTGGGCACCACGATGTCATATCCTGACGATCCCGCCAGCATCTTGGTTTCCAACACCTCGTTTGAGTCAAAGACGTCATAGATCAGCTCGATCCCGGTCTCTTCCTCGAACTTACTCAGCAGGTCTTCGTCGATATAGTCCGACCAGTTATAGACGCGCACTTCGTCGGCAGACGCAGCAAACGCAATCAGCGATGCCCCCGCGGCAAGCGCGGCCAGTCCTCGTGTCATGTTCAGATACTCCCCATCGGTAGTCGTCGTTTTGTCCGATCAAGCCCGCGATTCGCGCGGGTCTTGTGGATAGATTGCCCCATAAGACCGGCGGCTGAAATAGGATCGGTGCGCGCGCAGGGTCGCGAAAGCTTTGAAAATGCCGCCGATGCGGGCAAATGCCCGATGACACAGCACACCGCTAATAGCCCGCCCCGGACCGGCCCGTTTTCCTGAGTTTGAACACCGGTTTGACAGGACCGGGCTTTCCGCCGTAGTCCCGCCACAGGACACCGTCGCAAGGAGCCGCGCCGATGAACATCCTCACCAACCACCTGCCCACGGCCGAGCTTCAGGCGCTCGACGCCGCCCATCACATGCATCCGTTCTCGCAAAACGACGAGTTCGGCACCAAGGGCGCCCGGGTGATCACCCGCGCCGAAGGGGTGGAACTTATCGACAGCGACGGCAACCGGATACTTGATGCCATGGCGGGGCTTTGGTGCGTCAACATCGGCTATGGCCGGGATGAGTTGGCCGAGGTGGCGGCACGGCAAATGCGCGAACTGCCGTACTACAACACGTTCTTCAAGACGACGCATGTCCCGGCCATCGCCCTTGCACAGAAAATTACAGAAATCGCACCGCGCGATCTGAACCACATCTTCTTTGCCGCTGGTGGTTCCGAGGCCAATGACACCAACATCCGGCTTGTGCGCCATTACTGGGCGCTCAAGGGCAAACCCGAAAAGTCGGTAATCATCAGCCGCAAGAACGGCTATCACGGCTCGTCCGTTGGCTCGGCCTCTTTGGGTGGGATGGCCGCCATGCATGCCCAGGGCGGCATTCCGATCCCCGACATCCACCATATCAACGAACCCAACTGGTGGACCGAGGGCGGCGATATGAGCCCCGAAGAGTTCGGCCTTGCGCGCGCCCGTGAGTTAGAGGCCGCCATCGAACACTACGGCGAAGGCCGCATCGCCGCGTTCATTGCCGAGCCTGTCCAGGGCGCCGGTGGCGTGATCGTGGCCCCCGACACCTACTGGCCCGAGATCCAGCGGATCTGCGACAAATACGAAATCCTTTTGATCGCGGATGAGGTGATCTGCGGGTTTGGCCGCACCGGCAACTGGTTCGGGTCGCAGACGCTGAACATCCGCCCCGACATCATGACGGTCGCGAAAGGCATCAGTTCCGGGTATGCCCCCATCGGCGGGTCGATCCTCTCCGATGAGATCGCGGACACCATCGCCTCGGACGAGTTCAACCATGGCTACACCTATTCCGGTCACCCGGTGGCCGCTGCCGTGGCGCTGGAAAACATCCGCATCCTCGAAGAAGAAAACATCATCGGCCATGTCCGCGACGTTGCGGCGCCGTACCTGAAGGACAAGTGGGAGGCGATGGTCGACCACCCGCTGATCGGCGAGGCAAAGATCGTCGGCATGATGGGCTCGCTCGCCATGACCCCCGACAAGGCCACGCGCGCGGCCTTTGCGGCCCCCCGCGGAACGGTGGGTCTGATTGCCCGCGACCGATGCTTTGCCAATAATCTGGTGATGCGCCATGTGGGCGATCGGATGATCATCTCTCCCCCGCTGGTGATCACGCCCGATCAGATCGACACGCTGATCGACCGGGCCACCAAGGCACTTGATGAGACCTATGCCATCCTGAAACGCGACGGCCTGCTCACCGCCGCCTGATGGACCTTCTCACGGCAAATGACAGACCGGGGGAATATCCCCCGTCTTTCTATGCCAGCCGCGCCACTCATCTACCCCGCTTCCCGGCCGCGGCGGGCGCATCCACCTGCGACGTCGCCATTGTCGGCGCGGGCTTCACCGGGTTGTCCGCGGCCTGGCACCTTGCCCAGCGCGGCTACGACGTTGTTGTGCTGGAAGCGTCCCGGGTGGGCTTTGGGGCCTCGGGCCGGAACGGCGGCCAAGTGGGTCAGGGCCAGCGGCGCGATCAGGACGAGCTTGAACAGATGGTCGGCCAAGACCATGCCCGCGCGCTGTGGACGATCGCAACCGAGGCGGTGGAGCTTGTACGCTCCCTTGCCGATCGACCCGAAGTCAGCGCCACATTTCATCCGGGGATCATCCATGCGGCGCACCGTGCGCGGTACGTCCCGGACGAGCATGCTTACGTCGAGAAGTTGAACACCACCTACGGGTACGACCGGATCCGCCCGCTCGACCGTGACGCATTGCGAAACCTTGTGGACTCCCCGGCCTATTATGGCGGAGCCATCGACATGGGCGCAGGGCATATCGATCCGCTTGAGCTGGCGCTTGGGCTTGCTCGGCTGGCCGCTGGCGCTGGCGCCCGCCTCCACGAAGGCTCAAAAGTTACGCGCATCGACCACGGGCCAAAGGTGAAGCTCTTCACCGAGGCTGCAACGGTTACGGCCGACCACGTACTTCTTGCCTGCAACGGCTACCTCGGCGGGCTTGAGCCGCAGGTCGCCGCCCGGGTCATGCCGATCAACAATTTCGTTGTTGCGACGGAAACGTTGGATCCGCAGGCACAGGAAACCTTGATCCGCGGCAACCACGCCGTGGCCGACAGCAAGTTCGTCGTGAACTATTTTCGCTTCTCGGAGGATCATCGCCTGCTTTTTGGCGGGGCGGAAAGCTATGGTTATCGCTTCCCTCGCGACATCGCGGCCACCGTTCGGCGACCGATGCTGCAGATCTTTCCACAGCTGAAGGACACGGCCATCACACATGCTTGGGGTGGGACAGTTGCGATCACGATGAACCGTATGCCGCATTTTGCGCGCCTGGCGCCCAACGTGCTCAGCCTCTCTGGCTATTCCGGCCATGGCGTGGCGATGGCGACGCTTGGCGGCCAGATCGCCGCCGACACCATAGCCGGTCAGGCCGAGCGCTTTGACGTCATGGCCAATGTGCCAACGCCACGCTTTCCCGGGGGCGCCGCGCTGCGCTGGCCGCTCTTGGTGCTGGGGATGGTCTGGTACGGGTTGCGAGACAGGCTTTAGGGCTCGCCAGCGACCGCCCGAGCGCTAGTTCACAAGCATGCGTATTCTGATCCTCGCCCTGACGTTTTTCGCACTTCCCGCTTATGCTTGGGAGTTTGCCCCAACCCCGATCTGCACACTTGGCCACACCACGGCGGATGCCGAGGTTTCGGTCACCTATGACCCACGCATCAGTGAATATGCGATCACACTGACGCGTCCGGACGCGACCTGGCCCAGCGGCGCGGTGTTCGAGATTGAGTTCAGCGGCCCCCGTGGCCTCACCATTTCAACCTCGCGCCATGAGATGAGCGCCGATGGCACGGCGCTTACCGTGCGGGACAGCGGTTTTGGCAATGTTCTGAACGGGATTGAGTTCAACACCACCGCCACAGCCATCGTCGGCGGCCCGGTGGTCAGCATCTCGCTTGAGGGTGCAGCCCCGGAAGTTCAGAAGTTTCGAGCCTGTGCAGAGGCTCTCAGCGCCTGATCGGCATTCCACTTTTGGGCGGATTACCAGCCCTCGGTGCCGGGGCCACCCTTAATCGTACCGTCCAGATTTGGCGTGACCCAGCCACCATAGAAGCTGCCGGGTTGGGGCAGCACGCGTGTGTCGCCAACAAAGCATGCGTCGACCAAGGCTGCGTAGAAGGCATAGTGGCCCGCGATATCCGCAAAGCCCCTGCTGGGCGCATCATAGCTCCAGGCGGCCCGGTCCGCGCGCTTGTCGCCGACTGAAATGGACCAGTAGCGCGCGCGCCCTTTCCACTCACAAAAGCTGCCCCCTGCTGCGGCGGCCAAAAGGTCAACACGCACGTCGCCGGGCGGGATGTAGTAGCTGGGCGCATGATGGGTCTCGAGCACCCGCCAGCCATGTTCGGTATCAGCAATAGTCTCGCCCGCAAACACCACGCGCAGCCGCGCCCCGGCCGGTTGCAGGGCCGGCGGGCGCGGATAGTCCTGGACGTTTTCGCGAGGGAGCGCCGTCATGCGCTGTGGATTAGCGCAGAACGTGCACCGCACAATGGGCGTGCCGCACAACTCGGGCGGCGGTCGAGCCCAGGAAGTAGTCCTGAAGCCCGGGCTGGTGCGAGGCGATGACGATACAGTCCGTACCGTTTTCGTCGGCATATTGATTGATCGTGCGCCCGGCATGTCCCATCACCACGGCGATCTCAACCGCGGGATCGCCGACGATACCCTCCAACACCTTCCGCATCTCGGCCTGATTATGCTCAAGCTGGCCCTCGGGCAGCTCGCTCATGATAAAGCTCGGCACGGCCTCCATCACCGTCAAAACAGTGATTTTGCCGTCCGAACCGGCCAGCGCCTTGGCGATTTGAAGCTGGGTGTCGGTGTTGGGGCTGTGATCCACAGCGATGGGCACCAGAACCTTTTTGTACATGTCTGTCCTCCGTTTCCGCCATGCTAGGACGGAGCGGGGAGGACGCCCTTGACCTGCATCAGATTGCGCAGTGTCAGGTGCAAACGTGTGTCGAACTGAGTTCTTCGGGCGGTTTGCGTCACGCGCCGAGCGGCGGTGACCCAAGGAACCTCACGCCGTTGATCTGCCAGCCCGTATCGCCTTCGATCATCTGATATTCCAGAAGGTAAGGCACGCCGTCGCCGTCCGTCACGAGAACCCTTTGGTACTGAAACGCACCCTGCGGCTCGAGCTCCAGGTATTCGACCGAGGACGGACGCCAAACCATGGGGTATCCCTGCCGCACCATCGATCCAAAGCGATCGGGTGTACCGAACAGGCGTTTGATCGCAGGTGAGGCGTAGGTGAACGCGGTTTCAAAGTCGTCCTGCAGAAAGGCGTCGATCTGGCTTTGGATCACGCCCTCGATGTCGGCGTTGCGCTCTTGCGCGACTGCGGCAGAGACGCCAAGCGCCAGAACGACCCACAAAATAGCTGCGCGCATTATCCCTACCTCATGCCACCCTGATCGGCTTGAGGTAGACCCGCCGAAAGCCCCGTCAATCCGAGGCCAGTTCTCCCGCCAGCCCACGCTCGATCAGCGCAACGCTTTCGGCGACACCGTAAAGCGCGATAAAGCCGCCGAAACGCGGACCCTGGCTGGCGCCCAACAGCACCTCGTAAAGCGCCTTGAACCAGTCGCGCAGCGGCTCGAAACCGTGCTGTTTTCCAACGGCGAAGACCATCGACTGCAGCTCTTCTGCATCGGTGCCCCCCTTCCACGCCTTAAGCCGCGCAAGAAGGTCGTCCATGGCCGCACGCTCCCGCTCATCGGGTGCTCGATACACCTTACCGGGCTTCACAAAGTCGTTGTAGTAGCGCACGGCAAAGCCCGCCGCCTCGTCGAGGTGCGGATGTGTCTCGGGGCCCGTCTCCGGCGCATAGCGGCGGATGAAACCCCACATGGTTTCGCGATCCTCCGCCCCCGACACGCTGGCCAGGTTCAGGAGCATCGCAAAAGGCACAACCATGTCCGAGGCGGGCACGTTGTGGCCGTGGATGTGGTAGACGGGATTGGCCAGCTTCTTGGCTGCATCCTGTTCCGGGTATGCGCGCAACTGCTGATGATACTCATCCACCGCCTTCGGGATCACGTCGAAGTACAACCGCTTCGCCGTCTTGGGCTTTTGGTACATAAAGTACTGCAGGCTTTCGGGCGCGGCGTAGGTCAACCACTCTTCCATCGACAGGCCATTGCCTTTCGACTTCGAGATCTTCTGGCCCAACTCGTCATTGAAGAGCTCATAGGTCAGCGTCTCTGGCGGCGCCTTACCGAGCGCGCGACAAATCTTGGTGGCTTGCGTTACGCTGTCGATCAGATCCTTGCCCGACATCTCGTAGTCGACCTCAAGCGCGGCCCAGCGCATCGCCCAATCAGGCTTCCACTGCATCTTGACGTTGCCGCCGATCACCGGCACCTCGACCCGCTCACCATCGGGTTCTTCGTAGACGATCGTACCGGCGGACAGGTTCCGCTCGAGCGTGCGAACCTGCAGAACATGCCCGGTCTTGGGGGACACCGGCAGGAACGGCGAATAGGTCGCCCGCCGCTCGGGCCCGAGCGTCGGCAGCATGATCTCCATGATCTTGTCGAACCGCTCCAGCGCCGTGAGCAGCATCTCGTCGAACCGGCCCGTCCGATAGTATTCGGTCGAGGACGCGAATTCGTACTCAAACCCGTAACTGTCGAGAAACGCGTTCAGCCGCGCGTTGTTGTGCGCGCCAAAGCTGTCATGCGTTCCAAACGGATCGCGCACTTTGGTCAGCGGCAGATGCAGGTCTTCGGCCATTGCGTCCTGGTTCGGCACGTTGCCGGGCACCTTCCGCAAACCGTCCATGTCGTCGGAAAAGCAGATCAGCTTGGTCGGGATGTCCGAGATTGCCTCGAACGCGCGGCGTACCATCGTGGTCCGCGCCACCTCGCCAAAGGTTCCGATATGCGGCAATCCGCTGGGGCCATAGCCTGTCTCAAACAGCACAAACCCCTTGTCCGGCGGCGCCTTGGCGTACCGTTTGACGATACGGCGCGCCTCTTCAAACGGCCAGGCTTTGGAATTCATCGCAGCGTCGCGCAGATCTGACATGGGTCGTGTCCTTCGGGGCCGCGGCACTCTGCCCGGCAGGCCTCGCTACCTATTGCCGGGGGCTGGCGTGGTCAATATTCTGCGCACGCAAACGCCAAAGGACACCTTCTAGTGAATTCCATTCCCCACGCGCTCACCCCGCAGGACAGTCTCGTCGCCGTCATGGTCGCGGTCTCGGCCTCGGACGAGACCATCCGCACGTCCGAGCTTGTCGCGATTGAGCGCATCGTCAACCATCTGCCGATCTTTGCCCAATACGATCTCGACCGGATCGCGACGGTATCCCAGACCGTGTTTGACTTGTTCTCTGAGGAAGAGGGGCTGGATGCGCTTTTTGGTCTGGTCCGCGAGAACCTGCCGGAGCGGCTGTTCGAGACGGCCTATGCCATTGCCTGCGATGTCGCCGCCGCAGACGGCACCCTGCGCGAGCCAGAGCTGCGGCTGTTGGAAGAAATCCGGTACGAGCTCAACATCGACCGCCTGCACGCAGCCGCCATCGAACGCGGAGCCCGGGCCCGCCACATGACGGTTTAGCTGCCCGCCAGCCGCCGCAGGTTTTCGCGGGGCTCCGCCGCATCAGGATCTATCTCTAGCGCCGCTTCCCACGCGTCCCGCGCGGCATCGATGTCGCCTTGGGCGAAGGCCGCATTCCCAAGCCCGAACTGCCACAACCAGTTTTCGGGATAGCGTTCCGCGCCTGCCGCGTAATGCGCCCCGGCAGCGTCCGCCTGGCCTGCCCGCTCTAGCGCGGCGCCAGCCTGCAACAGATCGATCTCATCGTCGAGCGCCGGCAAGTCCCCCGGTGGCAAGACCACCAACGCCCAGTTGTCGCCCCGCGCCCATGTCCGCTCAAAGAGTTCGAAGGGCATCACCATCCGCTCATTCTCGCCCGAATGCAGCACGACTTCTCCTGTCGACGTGTCGTACGCCACGACCACGCCGTAGTGCCAGCGCGGCAACCAGCGCACGCCCAGGTTCTGAAACACGATGACGGGATGACCCGCGGCCAGTTCCGCGAGCAGATCCTCGGGTGTCGACAGCGTGACCGCCAGTTGCCCCCGCCGCCGCGCATTGCCGATCATGTCGGACAGGTACGTGCCCCGTGCGCCGGGCGTAAAGGATTGCTGCGCCACCTCGGCCTGCGTCACATCCTGCCCGGCCCACTGATAGACCATGGCAAGCGACGCGGGCCCGCAATAGAAATCGTCCTGCACGATCAGCGGCACATCCGCCACCGCCGCGCGCGCAGGGATGTCGCCCTGGGTCCAGGAAACTGGATCCGTCGGTGCCGCGCAGGCCGCCAGAAACAGGCTGCCCGCGAAGAGGGTTGCCCGGATCAGCGGGCGCAGCGTGTGAAGTTGAACACTTTCGTCAGGCACAGGATGTCCGTCACAAGAAGGATGACGAACACGGTGAACAGCGCTCCGACGATCCCGCTGGCACCGGCGGATCCCGTATCCATCTGGTCAACCATCATCGCAACTTCTTCGTCGGTCAAGGCCATGAGCCGTGCCTCGGCCTCGGCCGGGTCGACGCCCATATCGATAATCTCTTGCCGGATCTCGTCGCGCTGGATCTCGCTCAGCAAAAACTGCCGATCTGCGTGCGCTGCATAATCCGCAATCGCCGCCTCGGTCGACAGCATCTCGGCCTGCGCTTTGGTTACGGCATAGGTATTGAAGGTCAAAACGGCCGCCAGCCCAAGAACCGAAGCCGCCTTTGTCATGGTGCGCAAATTCATTCGCGTCATCCTTTTTTTGTTGCGATCAGGTCTGCGCCTGGTCCCTGCCCTTGGTGCAGGGTCTACCAGACCGGTCCCAAAAAAGAATGGTTCAGCGCGAATCGGGCAAAATGGGCAAAAACCTGTGTTCCAATTGCCCGTATCGCGTTGTGCGGCTGCGCCGGGCTATGCGCCTAACCGCTCCAACAGCTTGCAATAGGCCACCCGGCCCCGCTCAAAACTTGCCAGACGGTAGAATTCATTGGGCGCATGGATGTTTTCGTCGGGGCAGCCGAAGCCGAACATCACACCATGCACGCCTAACTCTTTGAGAAAGATCGACATTACCGGGATCGAGCCGCCAACCCGCGTCACGTAGGGTTCTTTGCCATAGACCTCGGCCAAAACCTCGCGCGCGGCCTGGCTCGCGTTATGGCCGGTGGGCACAAGGAACGGGTCCCCGCTGGCACCCAGCCGCCGAACCTCGGCCCGCACGCCAGGCGGGGTGTGTGCGTCGACATGTTCGGCGATCTTGGCAAACACCTCTTCCGGGGTCTGGTTCGCGACTAGGCGGCAGGTGACCTTGGCATGCGCTTCACAGGGCAGCACCGTCTTGGTTCCCACGCCCTGGTAACCGCCCCACATCCCGTTCACTTCGAACGTCGGCCGTGCCCACAGGCTTTCGCGCGTGCTGTACCCCGGCTCGCCCAGCGTTTCGGGAATGTCGAGATCCGCCTTGTACGCCTCCTCATCGAACGGCACGCGTGCAATCGCCTCGCGATCCTCGTCGCTCAGATCGACCACCGCGTCGTAGAACCCATCCACCGCGATCCGCCCATCCGGGCCCTTCATCCCTGCCAGCATCTGTCCCAGCGCCAACAGCGGGTTGGCCACACCACCGCCATGCATGCCCGAATGCAAATCCCCCTTGGCGCCGGTTACCGTGATCTCAAGCGCAACGATCCCCCGCAGGGCCGTTACCATTTGCGGTTCCTCCGGGCTCCACTGCCCGCCATCGGCGGAAAAGATCATGTCGCAGGTCAGAAGATCCCGGTACTTGGCCACAAACTCTGGCAGTTGGGGCGAACCGATTTCTTCCTGACCCTCGAAGAAAAACTTCACATTGACGGGCAGCCGCCCATCGGTTTGCAGCATCGCCTCCGCTGACAGGATCGGGATCAGCATACCGCCCTTGTCGTCTGACGCGCCGCGCCCAAACAGGCACCCGTGCCGCACCTCGGGCTCAAAGGCCGGGCTTTCCCACAGATCGAACGGCTCCCCGGGCTGTACGTCGAAATGGCCGTAGATCATGACCGTTGGTTTGTCGGCCCCCGCATGCAGCCAATCGGCGTAGACGACCGGATGTCCCCCGGTTTCCAGCATCTGGATGTGCTCAAGTCCCGCCTTCTCCAGCCGATTGACCACCCACTGCCCCGCGCGCCGTACCTCATCTGCATGATCATCCTTGGCCGAGACCGAGGGGATCGCGACAAACTCCAAAAGCTCATCCACATATTGCGCACTATGGTCATTCAGATAGCTCTGCCAGGTCACACCGATCTCCTTTGTTCGCCCGACCATGGAAGCTGCCGCGCCCATTGTGAACCCCGCATTGACCCGCTAAGTCAGACCCGACCTCGTATTCAGGAGCCCCCCATGGCCAGCTACCAATATGTCTATCACATGGACGGTGTGTCCAAGACCTATCCTGGCGGCAAGAAGTGCTTTGAAAACATACGCCTAAGCTTCCTGCCCGGCGTCAAGATCGGGGTTGTAGGTGTCAACGGCGCCGGGAAATCCACGCTGATGCGGATCATGGCAGGGCTGGACAAGGATTTCACGGGTGAGGCCTGGGCTGCCGAAGGGGCGAAGGTCGGCTACCTTCCCCAGGAACCCGAGTTGGACGAAGGCCTGAACGTCCGCGACAACGTCATGCTGGGCGTGGCGGAAAAGAAGGGCAAGCTCGACCGGTTCAACGAGTTGGCAATGAATTACTCGGACGAGACGGCGGATGAGATGGCCGCCCTGCAGGACGAGATTGACAGCCAGAACCTCTGGGATCTCGATAGCCAGATTGATGTTGCGATGGAGGCGCTGCGCTGCCCGCCCGATGACGCCGATGTCGGCACCCTTTCGGGCGGCGAACGCCGCCGCGTCGCGCTGTGCAAGCTGCTCCTCGAAGCGCCCGATATGCTGCTTTTGGACGAACCCACCAACCACCTCGACGCCGAAACCATCGCCTGGCTGCAACAGCACCTGATCGACTACAAAGGCACCTGCCTGATCGTCACCCACGACCGCTATTTCCTGGACGACATCACCGGCTGGATCCTGGAGCTCGACCGGGGTCGCGGCATCCCCTACGAGGGCAACTATTCGGCCTGGCTTGAACAAAAGGCCAAACGGTTGGAGCAGGAAGCGCGCGAAGACAAGTCCCGCCAGAAGACACTTGAACGCGAGTTGGAATGGATGCGCCAGGGCCAAAAGGCCCGCCAGACCAAGCAAAAGGCCCGGATCGACCGCTATAACGAACTGGCCGACCAGTCCGAGCGCGAAAAGCTTTCCCGCGCGCAGATCATCATCCCCAACGGCCCGCGCCTAGGCTCCAAGGTGATTGAGGTCGAGGGGCTGCAAAAAGCAATGGGCGACAAGCTCTTGGTCGAAGACCTGAGCTTCTCGCTACCGCCCGGTGGGATCGTCGGTGTGATCGGCCCGAACGGCGCGGGCAAGACCACGCTCTTCCGGATGCTCACCGGGCAAGAGGCTCCAGATGCGGGTGATGTGAGCTACGGCGACACGGTTGATCTGGCCTATGTCGATCAATCCCGTGACGCTCTGGCGCCCGAGGCCACGGTCTGGGAAGAAATCTCCGGCGGCGCCGAGATCATCGAACTGGGCGACGCCCAGATGAATTCCCGCGCCTATTGCAGCGCCTTCAACTTCAAGGGGGGCGACCAGCAAAAGAAAGTGGGCCTCCTCTCAGGCGGTGAACGCAACCGCGTCCACATGGCGAAGCTGTTGAAATCTGGCGGAAACGTCCTCCTGCTCGACGAACCCACCAACGATCTGGACGTCGAAACGTTGCGCGCGCTCGAAGACGCGCTGGTCGACTTCGCAGGCTGCGCAGTGGTCATCAGCCACGACCGGTTTTTCCTCGACCGCATCTGCACGCATATCTTGGCGTTTGAGGGCGAAGCGCATGTCGAGTGGTTCGAAGGCAACTTTGAAGACTATGAAGAAGACAAAAAACGGCGGCTTGGGGCCGACGCGGTTGAGCCGAAGCGTTTGAAGCATAAGAAGTTTGTGCGCTAACGACGCCGTCCTGCGCGCCCGGCGCGCAAGCCTTTCTTCATGAGTCTGCGCTAGACCCCGCGCGAGTTTCGCGGCCGGGTCATCCAATGTTTATTACAAGACTCCTGAAGAAGAGCCTGTTCAACGCGTTCTTGGGTTCTATGGCGCTTCCGATGGCGCTGAGCTGTGTAACGGCTGGGGTTCTGCTGACCCAGCAGCTGCGCGTGCTGAACGAGGCCGGGGACCTGCGCAGCAAGACGATCATCATCTACAACTTGGGGGGGCTCGTCCACGAACAGCAACGCGAGCGGGGCGCCACCAGCATTTTCCTGTCCAGCGGCGGTGAAACCTTTGGCACCGAACTGCGCCAACAGCGTGCGCGCACCGATGCCGCGGCCAGCACATTGCGCACCACGTTGGAGACGGCAGACGCGGCGATGCTCGGGCCGGTCTTGCAGCGGGATCTGCAACAGGTCCTCGACGGGCTATCCCGACGCGGCACGATACGGCGACAGGTCGATGCGCTTCAAATCGAAGCGTCCGATGCCCTGGGTCACTACACCGCCAGCAACACAACCTCGCTGGCCACAATCGCGCGCATCGGATCGGCAAGCAAAGACACCGAGACGGCCGTGCAGGTGATCGCGCTGAAGGCCTTTCTGAATGCCAAAGAAGCGTCGGGAATCGAGCGCGCCGTTGGATCGGCTGGCTTCGCACAAGGCGGGTTCAATCCGGCACGCGCCCTTTTCCTGCGTGAGTTGATCGCCCGGCAACAACTGGATCTTGCACGCTTTGCCGATCTTGCCGGTGACACCGCGCGTGAACGACTGAGCGATATCGCACGGATGCCGGAAACCAGCGAGGTCGAGCGGTTTCGAGGCATCGCTTTTGCAAGCCTGTCGACCGACGATCTGCAGGGTGTGACGGGGCCTGATTTTTTTGCGGCCACAACCGCACGGATTGATGCGATGAAGTCCATGGAAGACTGGCTGATCGCCGATTTGAAGGCCGTCGCAGATCGCCAGTTCACAGCGGCCGCCTGGGTCAGCGCCGTGCTTGCCCTGGGGACCGTGCTTGCCCTTGGCCTGGCCGCGCTCGCCACACGGTTCAGCATCAAGCACATGCTTGTGTCCGTCCGCCAAATCTCGAGCGCTGGCGACAAGTTGGCGAGGGGGGAAAAGGACGCCGAGATGCCCTCGGCGGTCCCATCAGAGCTTGGGCGGATCGTCTGGTCGATCAATCACTTCCGCCAAAGCGTTGTCGAAAGCCAGGAACGCGAAGCAAAAATCACGGCCGAACGTCAGAAGGCCGAAGCCCAAGCCCGCGAGACCGAGGCCGAGGCCGAGCGTACCGCGAAGGCCCGGGCCGAGGATGAGGCGCGCGCGGCAAAGGAGGAGCAGCAGCGCCTAGAACGCTATGCGCAGGAGCTGGCGGATGTGGTCGCCGCTTGCGCAGAAGGCGATTTTTCCCGGCGTCTCGACGCCCAGGGGCAGTCGGGTGTCCTGAAAGAGATTTCTGCCGGTCTGAACCAGATCAGCGACGTGGTTGCCAGCAGCCTTGAAGAGATCGAGCGGGCGCTCGACCACCTTGCGCGCGGCGACATGACCTTTCGGATGTCGGGCACCTACAAGGGCGTGTTCGCAAAGATCGCAGACGCAATGACGGACGCGACCCACAAGATGTCGGGTACCCTGGCAAGCGTGACCCGGGCGGCGGACTCTGTCTCGTCCTCGGCCAATGAAATCGCGTCGGCCACCGGCGATCTTGCCCGTCGGTCCGAACGGACCGCGGCCATGTTGCAATCAACCGCTGGCGCGATCGACGAGATGTCGCAGGCCATCGGACAAGCCGCCGATGCCTCGCAATCCGCGCGCAGCTACGTCCGCGAAGTCTCGGACAAAACCCGCGACAGCAGCGATATCGCGAAGGAAACCATCGCCGCCATGGAAGAAATCCGGGAGTCGTCGGACGGGATCGTCAAGATCCTCGCCGTGATCGACGACATTGCCTTTCAGACGAACCTGCTCGTGCTCAATGCCGGGGTCGAGGCCGCACGCGCCGGGGATGCAGGCCGCGGTTTCGCAGTGGTCGCCTCGGAAGTGCGCTCACTGGCGCAACGCTCGTCCGAATCCGGGCGCGAGATTTCGCGGTTGATCGAAACCTCCACCCACAGCATCCAACGCGGGGTGCAGATGGTCGACCAGACCGCAAGCGCATTGGGCAGCATCGCCTCGGACGTCCAGGAGGTTACCGGCCAGATCGACCAGATCGCCGGCTCTTTCGAAGAAACCCGTCAAAGCATCACAGAGGTGTCCACCGCAACGGCCGAGCTTGATACCTCGACCCAAAGAAACGCCGCCTTGTTCGAAGAGACGAATGCCGCCGTGCAGTTGCTCGACGGCGAAGCAAAGGGTCTGCTGAGCGCGGTCAGCACCTTTGAGATCGAAGATGTCTCCATGGCGGCGGAGTAGGCGCGACCCACGCGGACCAAGCTTTTCGGGATATCGTTCGAACGTCCGTCGTTCGCAGCATCACGAACGAGACCGCCGGACCCGCCTGCGTCACAGAAGGTCTTTAACCACCTCACCGTTTTGGACAACCAGGGGCACCCGCTCGCCCTGCCCGCTCAGGCAAGAGATCTCGGCAATCGGATCGCCCGCAACGAGGATCAGGTCCGATGTCGCCTCTGGCGCGATCCGCCCCAAATCCGGGCGGCGCAACAGGTCTGCGTTCACCGATGTGGCGGAGCGCAGGACATCGGCGGAGGGCAACACCTGCGCGCGCAGCGTGAACTCTTTTGACTGGTCTTGATGCATCCAGCCCAAAAGATCGGTGCCATAGCCCATCGGCACCCCGGCGCGGGACAGGATCTCAAGCGATTGAAGGCCCGCTTCCCGCACCTTCCTGTTCTTCTCACGATTGTCGCCGCCCAGCCCGATGGCGTCGGCGTGCCGCTCAAGACAATCATAGATGACCAGGGTCGGCACAGCGAAGGCCCCGCGGTCTTTCAGGATCGCGGCGACGCGATCATCGATCAGGTTGCAATGTTCCAGCGTGCGCACGCCGTTTACACAGGCATGTTCGATGGCCCGCGCGGTATAGGTGTGGGCGGCCACGTAGGTGCACGAGGCCTCTGCCACGGCAACAATGGCCTGGATCTCTTCCGGCGTGAATTGGATCCAGTCGATCGGATCTGTTGGCGTTGCCACGCCGCCGTTTGCCATGATCTTGATAAAGTCGGCCCCCAGCCGCAGCTCATCGCGCGCGGCCTGCAAACAGGCGGGCACCCCATCGACAATGCGCCCAAGCGCGGGCAGGTGCCGGCGATGAACATCCCCGATGTCCGCGCGGCTGGTTCCGCGAAAGTCGGTATGCCCCCCGGTCTGGCCCAGCGCCTTGCCAGAGGTGAACAGACGCGGCCCCCGGATCAAACCCTCGGCCTGCGCGCGTTTGGTTCCGGCATCGCCCCCGCCCACATCGCGAACCGTCGTAAACCCGCGATCCAGCATGGCCGACATGTATCCTGCCGTCCAATGGGCCACGTAGCTCGGATGCATGGCCTCCAGCGCGGCGAGGTTGGGCGTGGCGGCGGCCACATGCACGTGCGCATCGATCAAGCCGGGCATCAGCGTATGACCACTTGCATCGATCACGCGATCCGCCGCACCACTGATGGCAGTTTCAGCGACTTCGGCGATCTTACCGTCGGCGACAAGAACATGGCATCCCGGCTGGACCGCATCACCGATCCCGTCAAAGAGATTGCAGTTTTCAAATCTGATGCGCATGCCGTCCTCTCATTCCAAGCCAGGTGATTTACCCGTACGCCCCCTAGCGTGGCAGGGATAGTTCGGATTGCAATCACGATTTCCCTTGCCAGTCCCGCCGCTTAGCGCCTTGATGGCGGAATGGAAGCGCAAACCCTTGGTGCGGATCCAACGCCGATCCCCGACACCACCCCCCTTATGCAGGTCAAAGGTCTTCAGCGAAGCTTTTACGGCGTTCGCGCGTTGACGGACGCCAGTTTCGATGTCGCGCAAGGGACGATTACCGCGCTGATTGGCCCGAACGGCGCGGGCAAGACAACAGCGTTCAACTGCATCTCCGGTGTCATCCCACCGGAGGCAGGGAGCGTCCACTTTGCCGGCACCGATATCACCGGCCTGACCCCGGACCGGATCAATGCGCATGGGGTTGTCAGAACGTTCCAGATCGCCCGCGGCTTTCCGACGTTGACGGTCCTCGAAACCCTGCTGCTGCACGGTGACGATCAACCAGGGGAGCGCATGCTCACCGCCCTTTTCTCGCCCGCAGAGGCGCGGCGGCGCGAGACCGAGCTTGTGGAGCGGGCGCACAGCGTCGCCAAACGGCTGAAGCTGGACCACGTGATCGGCAATTTGACCGATGCGCTTTCGGGTGGGCAGAAGAAGCTTCTGGAAATAGGGCGCGCCTTGATGGCCCAGCCGCGCATGATCCTGCTTGATGAACCCGTCGCCGGGGTCAACCCGACGCTGAGTGGCGAAATCGCGGAACGCATTCAGCAGCTTAACGAAGAGGATGATCTGACCTTCCTGATCGTCGAGCACGACATGGATATCGTGGCGCAGATCTGCAATCCGGTTGTCGTCATGGCCGAGGGGCGCACGCTGATGCAGGGCAGTTTTGAGGACATCGCCGCGGACAGGCGGGTACAGGATGCCTATCTGGGCAAGCGCGGATGACCCTGTTGCAGGCAGAGAACGTCGTGGCGGGTTACACGAGCGCCGACACCATCCTGAAAGGCGTCAGCGTCCATGCCAAGGGGGGCGAAATCGTCGCCATCCTCGGTCCGAACGGCGCGGGGAAGTCGACACTGCTCAAGGCGATTGCCGGGCAGCTGACCCCGCGCGAGGGCTCGATCCATCTCGAAGACCAGACGATTGCCGGGCTGAAACCCCGCGAAGTGGCAAAGCGCGGTGTCGCCTATGTCCCGCAGGAGGCCAACGTGTTTCCCAGCATGAGCATCCACGAGAACCTCGAAATCGGTGGATACCTTGCCCCACAAGACAGCCGGGCGCGGATGTCCGAGATTTACGGGCGCTTTCCCATGCTCGCAGAGAAACGCAAAGAGGCCGCGCGTACCTTGTCGGGTGGTCAAAGACAGGTTCTCGCGGTCGCCATCGCTTTGATGGTGGCGCCGCAGGTGATGCTGCTGGATGAACCATCGGCCGGGCTGTCGCCGGTGGCCACGCAAGAGCTGTTCGAAACCATCCGCAGCATCCGCGATGCCGGTGTGGCGGTCATCTTGGTCGAACAGAACGCGCTGGATGCGCTGGACCTGGCCGAGCGGGCCTATATCCTGACCGCAGGCCGCAATCACATTGACGGCAACGCAAACGAATTGGCCGCGGACGCAGATGTCCGGCGTGCCTTTCTCGGGGGCTAACCCCGAACTGACAGGGAAAAGGAAAAACACCATGACTGATCGAAAGCTCACGCTGCACCCCGACCGCCGTTCCGTGCTGATGGGCGGGGCCGCGTTGCTGGCCACGCCAGCGATCCTGCGGGCGCAGGGGACATCCCTGAAATTCGGGACGTTGACCCCGCTGACCGGCGTGGGCGGCACCTACGGCCCGTCGATGCGCGACGCGGCGGCCAGCGTCTTTACCGCGGTGAACGACGCGGGCGGGTTGCTCGGCGGTCAGATCGACCTTGTCAGCGAAGACACCCAGACCAACCCCGAAGCCGCGGTGCGTGCGGTGCGCAAGCTTATCGACGTTGACGGTGTGTCGGTGGTGATCGGCACGTGGGCCTCATCGATCACAACCGCCGTCGCGCCGCTCTGCTGGGAAAACGGTGTGATGCTATTTACCGTCTCGGGGGCCGACAGCATCACACAGCTGCCGCATATGGGCTACATCGCGCGGACCCAGCCGAACTCGGTCCTTCAGATCGAGGTGGCGGGCGACTTCATGCTGCGCCAGGGATCGACCGGCATGGCCTGGATCGGGCCACAGACGCCTTTTGCGCAAAGCTCGATCGACATTCTGGCGGGCCAGGCCGATGGGGCCGGGATCGGGATGGAAAGCCTGATCTACGAGGCCGACAAGAGCACGTATCGCTCCGAGGTGGACACGATCCTGCGCGCCAACCCGGACTTCATCATGTTGGGCGGCTACGCGGCGGACTCAACAGTGGTACTGCGCGACATCTGGCAGGCAGGCTACGAAGGCAAGATCATCGGCCCGGCCTATGCGGTGAACCCAACTGTGCTAGAAGCGTTGCCAGCGGATGTCACCGAAGGCGTGTTCACCTGGGAAGGCGCGCCGGCCATTGGCAGCACGGCTTACGCCAATGTGCAGGCCGCGCTTGGCGTCGATGTGGTCGACCCGTATTCGGCGCAGACCTACGACCATGCCAACCTTGCCGTTCTGTCGGCGGCGGCGGCGGGCGACGCCAGTGGTGCAGCGATCAAGGACGCGCTGCGGTCGATCAGCCAGGGCGACGGTGACGAGGTTTCGGATGCGCTGGCCGGGATGGCGGCGCTGGCCTCTGGTGGTGCGGTGAACTACAGCGGTGCCTCCGGTCCCTGCGATTTCGACGAAATCGGCGACATCACGGGCACGCAGTTCCTGTTCAACCAGATCTCGGGCGCAGCGCCTGAAATGTTTGAACGGGTCTAGCACCCCATCAATGACCCGGGGCGGCAAACAGATCGCCCCGGGATGCCGGACTCCTTCCAAGGCGCATTCCCTTTATGCTCGACCTTCTTCCGCAGTTCCTGGTGAACGGGATCATCACCGGAGCGCTGCTTGCGATCCCGACGATCGGGTTCACGGCGATCTTCGCCGTTCTGCGGTTTCCGAACTTTGCGGTGGCGAGCCATGCGACTGTGGGCGCCTTCGCGGGCCTGGTGGCGAATGTCTATTGGGGTCTTCCGGCGATCCCCTCGCTGGCCTTCGCCTTTCTCATCGCCGGTATCGTCGGTCTTGTGAGCGACGAGATCGCGCTGAAACCGCTGCGTAAACACGGCGCGCTGACCACCGCTATCGCCTCCATCGCGCTGACGATCGTGCTTGAAAACATCGTGCGCTTCTTCTTCGGCAATGACTTGCGCGGCTACGATCTGCCGTTGGTGCGCGATATCCGATTTGGCGATATTCGGGTGAACCCGCAGCAGTTGGAAAACCTCGCCCTGGCGGTCGCGATCATGGTTCTGGTGTTTGTCGCGCTCAAATACACCCGCATGGGCAAGGCGATGCGTGCGGTCGCCGACAATCCGGGTCTTGCAGATCTCAAAGGAATCGACGCCGTCATGGTCGGCCGCGTCGTGGCCTTTGTGGGCATGGGCCTTGTTGGTATCGGCGGCATGCTGTTTGGTCTTGGGACGTCGATTGATCCGCTCACCGGGTTCCGCTTTATCCTGCCGATCTTCGCCGCTGCCGTTGTGGGCGGGCTGGGATCGATCCCGGGCGCGGTTCTGGGGGCGATGATCGTTGGCATCGGGGAAGAGATGTCGGCCCTTGTTCTGGAACCAGCCTACAAGTCCGCTGTCGGCTTCTTTGCCATTGTGATCGTGCTTACCTTCCGACCCCGCGGGCTTTTGGGCGAGAGGGCGTATTGATGCTGAGCTGGCTCTTCTCTGTCGCGACCTTTGCCGGGATCTATGCGCTGTTGGCCCTGGGGATCAACGTGATCTGGGGCATGGGCGGCATGATAAACCTCGGCATGGCGGGGTTCTTTGCGCTGGGGGCCTATGCCTCGGCACTGGCGACCGCGTCGGGCGGGCTGCCCATCCCGATCGGACTTGCCCTGGCGGCGGGGCTTGCGGCGCTGGCCGGGGGGCTTTTGTGCCGTCTTACCCTGCGGCTGCGCGGCGACTATCTGGCCATCGTGACCCTTGGCTTTTCCGAGTTGGTGCGCCTGGTGGCCGCCAATGAGATTTGGCTGACCAATGGGTCGGACGGGATCTCTGGCGTGCCGGGACCCTGGCGCAGCGAGCTGACGCCGTTTCAATTCAACATGTTGTCTTTCGGTCTTGTGGCGACGGCGGTCCTGCTGGTCTGGGCCCTGACCGAACGCCTGCGCCGCGCCCCGTGGGGCCGTGCGCTACGCGCCATTCGCGACGATGACACGGCGGCGGCGGTGGCGGGCAAACCGATCCGGCGATTCAAGATCCAGGCCTTTGCCCTTGGCGCGGCCATTCTTGGCCTCGCCGGTGCGTTCTATGCCCATTACACCAGCTACATCGCTCCCGACATCTTTAGACCGCTGATCACGATCTACATCTTCCTTGCGCTCACAGCGGGTGGCACCGGGAACACGACCGGCGCCGTCATCGGGGCCGTTGCAGTCGTTCTGGTGCTGGAGGGCAGCCGGTTCTTGGAGGGTTGGACCTCGGTCCTGGGTGGCGTGCAAAAGGCCGCGCTGCGCGAGATCTTCATCGGCGTGGCGCTTATCGCCATCATGCAGCTTCGGCCCCTTGGCCTCTTGCCAGAGAAATCGCCGGGACCCTTCATCGAAAGGAAGTCACGATGACCCAAGACGGCCTGCTTGATGCCTGCCGCACCGCGCCCGACCTCTATCCAGCGTTGGACGCGGCCTTGGGTCAACTGATCGGGCACAAGCTATTTACTCTGATGGCCATCGACTGGCCGCGGGGCGAAGCGGCGCGGATCTACACCAACATGCCGGACGACTATCCCGTCGGGGGGCGTAAACCATTGGGCGCCATGACCGCATGGGGCAAGATCGTCCTTGAGGGTCGCCAGCCCTGGATCGCTTACAACGCCGAAGACATCCACGGTGCGTTCTTCGATCACGAACTTATCGCGTCTTTGGGCTGCGCCTCGTGCCTCAACGTGCCGGTTATTGACCCCGAAGCGACGGACGGGCCGCGTGTGATCGGCACGGTGAACATGCTCCATGTTGCGGGGCACTATGAAACAGAGCACGCCAGCCTTGCGGCCCCGTTCACAGAGCTTTTGGTGCAGCCTTATCGAGACTGGGCCTCGGCGGGAGACTGACTAGGGCTTTGCACGCGCAAGGCGGCAGTCGCCCAGCCGCCCACTCAACTGAGTTGAAAGTTCTGCCGATATTCCGAGGGCGAAACCTTCAGCGTCCTCAGGAATGCGCGACGCATGCGATCTTCCTCGCCAAACCCGCACAGCACGGCGATCTCTTTCAGGCTTTTGGATGACGTCTCCAGAAGGTCCTGCGCCCGTTCAATCCGCATCGCTTCCACGGCCTTTGCGGGGGTCGTGCCGACCGCCCTGGCGTAAGCCCGGGCGAAGTTGCGCGGGCTCATCCCGGCCCGTTCGGCGAGCGTCTCCACACGTAAGGGGTCCTTAAGGTGTTCCGCGATCCAGCCATGCAATGCATCGAACCGCCCTGCCCCGTCGCTCTCTTGTCGACCCAAAGCCGGGCTGAACTGCGACTGGCCGCCCGAGCGGACCATTTGGGCCACCATCGACCGGGCAACCTGCATCGCTGAGGCGCGCCCGAGATCCTCGGAGACAATCGCAAGCGCCATGTCGATACCCGCCGTGATCCCGGCCGAGGTCCACACATCATCGTCCTTGATGTAGATCGGATCCAGTTCGACCTGGACATGCGGATACTCGTCCGCCAGCATTTTGCAGTCGTCCCAATGCGTCACCGCGCGCCGCCCGTCCAGCAGCCCCGTCGCGGCCAACACCAACGCGCCGGAACAGACCGAACACACCCGATGCGCCCCCTGCGCCAGTGATCTGACCGCATCGACCAGCGGTTGATCCCGCATGCCCGGGATCGCGCCATCCCCGCCAACGACAATCAACGTATGAATGGACCGGTTCGCCACGCTGGACACCGGCTGGCTTGGGATCGAAACGATCGTGTTCGTCGGGGTCATATCGCCCGCAACCGATACCACGGCGCATTCATACCCGTTCCCCTTCGTCACCGGATCGGGGGCATGGGAAAAGACCTGAAGCGGCCCGACGAGGTCGAGCAGCACGATGTCGGGGTACACGACAAAGACGACCAGCCTCGGTCCCTTTTCAACGCAACCCGTTTTGGCATTTTTTGATGGCATCTTGGCATTTCTGCCAGCCCCGCGGTTGCTAGTCTAGCAGTACGTGGACCAATGAGGACGAGATGCTGACGTTAAAGCCAAACTGCGAATGCTGCGATAAGGACTTGCCGCCGACCTCGACAGAAGCCCGCGTATGCTCTTTCGAGTGTACGTTCTGCGCCGAATGTGTGGAGACCAGGTTTCAAAACAGATGCCCGAATTGCGGCGGGAGCTTTGTCCCCCGTCCGATCCGGCCCGCCGACAAACTGAGGAAACACCCCGCCTCAGAGAAACGCTTCACCAAGGCGCACGCGGTGTGCGCAGGTGTGTCGGCCTGAACCGCGGAGGCTATGATGAACGACCCCACCCATATCCTGAACTGGCGCCGGATCAACGAACGGATCACGACGTCGGGACAACCCAACGAGACGCAGATGGCCGAGATCAAGGCGCTCGGTGTCAGCCATATCGTGAACCTTGGAGTCCACCACCAGGGGACCGGTGCGCTTGCGGATGAACCGGCCACCGTCACAGAGCTCGGCATGGACTACATCTACATCCCGGTCGACTTTGAACATCCCACGGAAGCAGATTTTGCGGCATTTGAAGAGGCGTTGGCCGCACACCCGGATGCCACGATCCACGTGCATTGCATCTACAACGCCAGGGTCAGCGCCTTCTTCTATCGCTATGCAAAGAACCGGCCCGACCTGTCCGAGGCCGAAGCCTTTGACAGGATGGAGAGTATCTGGAGACCGGGAGACGACTGGGCACGTTTCATCGACAGCCCGGCGGCGGAAGGCCAGCCAAATCGATATGCGGGTGAGGATTACTAGCTCTGCCGCGCGCATGTTGGCCCCAAAGAAAGTGCCGACCGCGCAAGCGCGGTCGGCACCATCTTCAAACGCGGGTCGTTTAGTTCAGCGACGCGATGAAGGCGTCAACATCTTCCAGCGAGATGTATTCGACCTCTTCCGTTCCGCTATCGGTGAAGGACCAGACAACCGCGGGGGCCGACACATCGCCATTTGCGTCAAAGCGCACATTGCCGGTTGCGCCCTGGTACATGACGGTTCCGCCACCGGCGAGCACTTCCTTGGCGGCTTCGAAACCCGCCGTATCGGCAGAGACAGGCGTGCCCGCAGGGTCGGTCACCCGCGAAATGGCGGCGGCAACATCGGCGCCGCCGGCGCCTTCGCCCGCGGCTTCCATGGCCAGAAGCGCGATCATGGCGGCGTCATAGCTGTTGGCAAGGCCCGGGCCGTTCGGCTCTGCATCAAACCGCTCCTGATAGGCCGCAACGAAGGCATCGGCACTTTCGGAACGGGGTGAGGCGGTATCGGTGCCCAGCGCATTGCCCAGATACTGCATGCCCACGTTATCACGGAACTCGTCTGATTTCAGCGAGTTGGCCAGGATCATGTTCTGGGTGCCACCAAGCGAGATCCACTCGCGCACCGCAGCGGTGCCTTCGGCGGGATAGAGCGCCAGGTAAAGCGCCTCCGGCTGCGTGCTGAGCGCCTCGGTTACCTCCGCACGGTAGGACGGCTGGGCATCGTTGATGGCGACCGATGCGGTGACGTCAACGCCCACGGCGGCAAAATCGGCGGCGATCAGGCGGGCCATATCCTGCCCCCAATCATCGTTCTTGTAGAGGATCGCGACCGAGCCGAAGCCCTTGTCCTGCGCAACCTTCGCGCCGACCGCCGATTGCACGCCGGTGGTGGCAAAGGTGCGGAACCAAAGGCCCTGCGTCTTGCCCTCTTCGGCAAGCCCCGTAAACGCGGTGGAGGAGGAACAGCACGACATCTGCAGCACGCCGCCCGGAACGGTGACCGAGGTCAGGATCGGCATCGACACGCCCGAAGACACCGCGCCCAGAAGCACGTTCACGCCCTCAAGATCGACAAGCGCCTTCGCGGCGTCCACCCCAACCTTGGGATCAACCTGCGTGTCGCGCAGCACCATCTCGATCTCGCAGCCCGCCGCACCGCCTGCGGCATTCACCTGATCAACGGCGAATTGCGCGGTTTCGGCGATCGGGCGGCCCCAATCAACGGATGTGGGCAGAACCGCCCCGATCTTCGTTGTGCAATCCTGCGCCGCCGCAGCGCTGCCAAGCGTGCTCAGCACAAGCGCGGTGCCAAGGCCCGCGAGCATCAGTTTTAGGTTTGGCATCATCAAGCTCCCTGTTCTTTTTGTGGGGCTATCCCCGTTTGTGATACGACCAGCCGCTCCGGGAAAAGCCCCTGAGGCCGCCAAAGCAGCATGCCGACAATGACCGCCCCGATCAAAACAAACTGGACCGAACCGGTGTATAGCTGCGCCTCCACGGGCGCAAAGCGCGAAAGCGCCCATCCTGACGCCGTCCAGGCGCCCCAGATAAGGAAGGCGCCAAGGATTGCGCCGCGATTGTTGCCCGCGCCCCCCACGATCAGCATCGCCCAGATCTGGAAGGTGAGCGTGGGGAGAACGTCTTGCGGGCTGACGAAAGCGTAGAACGTGCCATAAAGCCCCCCCGCAAGCCCCAGGATCACCGAGCCGGTGACAAAGGCTGTGAGCCGGACGCGGGCGGGCGATTTGCCGAGCGATTGCGCGGCCTCCTCATCTTCGCGGATCGCGCGGAGGAGGCGCCCGAAGGGGGAGGCCACGAGGCGTTCGAGGAAGAAGTAGACGCAGATCAGAACGCAGAGGACCCCGGCGAAAAACATAAGATTGTAGGTGAAGCCATCGCCCAACGCATCGCGCAGCGGCCGCTCGAAACCCCGCACGCCCTTTGCGCCGCCCGCAAGCCACTCGGCATTTCGCATCAGGTTCTCGAACGCCACCGCCACGCCAAAGGTGGCGATGGCGAGGTAATCGTGGCGCAGCCTCAGCGTTAGAAGCCCCACGATCCATGCCATGGCCCCGGCCAGCACCATGCCGCCGAGCAATGCCAGCGGATAGATCAGTTCAAACCCGCCGAGGTGCCCCGCCTGCGGGGTGCCCCCGAGGATCAGCGTGCCATAGGCGCCCGCCCCGAAGAAGGCCACGACGCCCCCGTTGAAGAGGCCCGTATTGCCCCATTGCAGGTTCAGCCCCAGAACGGCGATTGCCAGGATCGACGCGGTCGTCGCAAAGAAGACCAGATAGGAAATCACCCCGATCATGCCCGCGCCTCGCCGAAAAGCCCGTGTGGGCGCATGATGAGAACGGCGAGGATCAGCAGGAAGGGGATCGAAGGCGTGTAGCCCGCGGGCAGCACCAGTACCGACATGTTTGCCGCGATCCCAACGATGAACCCGCCCAGAACCGCGCCATAAACGCTGCCAATACCGCCCACGATGGTGGCCGCGAAAATCGGCAGCACCAGATCGCGCCCCATCACGGGGATAATCTGGTGGCTGAGCCCGTAAAACACCCCGGCAGCCGCTGCGAGCGCCCCGCCGATCAGCCACACCGCCATGATCGTCCGGTTCAGATTCACACCGTTGACTTGCGCGAGCGCCGGGTTCTCGGCCACCGCACGCAAGGAAAACCCGAAGGTCGTGCGCGACAGGATCAGATGCAGGATCAGCATCAGAAGCAGCGCGGCAAGCAGGACAAACACCTGATCGGGTTTGACCAGAAGCAGCGGATCGCGGCTCAGCACAACGGCAAAGGCAATATCTTTCGAATAAAGCTCTGGCGAAAGCCCGAAAATCAGCCCGATCACGTTGCGGATCACGAGCGCCATGCCGAAACTGGCGAAAACCATCGACAGTTCCGCCCCCTTCTCGCGCACCCGTTTGAACACGAGCCGGTCAAGCACCACAGCCGAGAGGCCCGTGAAGATCATCGACACCACGATTGCGGCTATCAGCGACCATGTGAGCGAAAGGGGCCCAAGCTTTGCCGCGAAGGCGGGCGTGAGCGCGGAGACCAGCGCATCGCAGACAAGCGCGGCATAGGCACCGATCGACAGCAGCTCGGCATGGGAGAAATTGGCGAAACGCAGGATGTGCATCACGAGCGTCAGCCCAATTGCGCCAAGCGAGATGTAGGAGCCGGTCAGAATGCCGTCGATCAGGTTCTGCATTAGGCTGCCCCGACCCTGCGGCCGCCCAGATAGATCTCGCCCACAACGGGGTCGTTCAAAAGCTCCGCCGCCGGCCCGTCCAACTGGTTCCGGCCTTCTGCAAAGATGTAGCAATGGTCTGCAAGCCGCATGGCCTGATTCACATTCTGCTCCACCAGAAGGATCGAAACGCCCTCTTCCGTCAGCGTGCGGGCATGTTCCAGCACCTCTTGCGCGGCCTTGGGGGAAAGCCCGGCAGAGGGTTCGTCCATCAGGATGAGCCGCGGCGCTGCGGCCAGGGCCATGGCGATGGCAAGGAATTGCCGCTGACCCCCCGAAAGCGTTCCGGCCTTGTCGCGACGTTTGTCGGCCAGGGCAGGGAATTGGGTGTAAAGGCTCTCAAGCGGCACCCAGGTTTGCGCCGGGGCGCGGCGGGCGGCCAGGGTGAGGTTCTGTTCAATCGTCAGGCTTCGGAAGATGTTGTTGTTCTGCGGCACATAGGCGATGCCGTTCGAAGCTAGCCGATCTGCGCTTTGCCCGGTGATTTCCCGGCCCGCCACGAGGATGCGGCCCGAATTGACGTGCACCAGCCCTGCCACCGCCTTGATCAGGGTCGATTTGCCCGCCCCATTCGGCCCGATGATCAGCGTGATCTGGCCCGCGCGCGCCGCAAGCGAGACATTCTTCAGAATCGGAAGATCGGGCACGTAGCCGGCCGTCACGGCCTCTGCCGTCAGGATCGGATCAGGCATCTTCCGCCTTCGCGCCAAGATAGGCGTCCAGCAGGACGGGGTTCATCAGCGCTTCGTCCGAGGTGCCCTCGAACACCACGCGGCCCTGCGCCAGGGCGATGACCGGATCGCAATGGCGCATCACGAAATCCATGTCATGCTCGATGATGACGAAGCTTGTGCCCTTCCGGTTCAGCGCTTCGATCTTCTCGATCAGCGTTTCCGTCAGAACCGGGTTCACCCCCGCGGCGGGTTCGTCAAGAAGGATCAGCCTTGGTTCGCCCATCAGAACGCGGGCAAGTTCCAGAAGCTTCATCTGCCCGCCCGAGATCTTGCCTGCCGGGTGATCTGCGAGCGCCCCGAGCGTGACGAAATCCAGAACATCGAGCGCCTTCTGGCGGATCTCGCGCTCCTGGGCCGCGATGCGCGCCCGGCGCAGAAACGGTCCGGTCACGGTTTCGCCTGCCTGCCCGGTGGGCGCCAGCATGACGTTTTCGAGAACGCTCATGCGGGCAAAGGGCCGGGGGATCTGGAACGTGCGGCCAAGGCCGAGGGCAAAAAGCCTGTCGGGCGACAGGCCTGTCACATCCCGGCCTTCCAGCCGCACGGATCCGGCATCTGGCGGCAGCGCCCCGGTCAGAAGGTTGAAGAAGGTCGATTTTCCGGCGCCGTTCGGCCCGATCAGCCCGGTGATGGAGCCCGCGCGGATATCGACCGATACGTCGTCAACCGCGCTTAGCTGGCCGAAACTCTTGCAAAGCCCGTTCGTTGAGAGGATCGGCTCAGTCACCCGCCGCTCCCAAAACCGTATCGTCGGGGTTGGCGTTGAGATTGTATTTCATGATCCGGCCATGGCGTCCGCCCCGGTCGCGCTCAAGCCCGAAGACCGGGCCCTGCGGCCCCGGCGCAGTATCGAGAATGGCCGAGATCCGGGCACGATCCTCTGTGTCGAGCGACAGATCGAACACTTCCAGCGTTTGCGGCAGGTGCCGTGCGTAGCGCGCGCCAACAATCGCCGCTGCGACTTGCGGTTGATCAAGCACCCAGCGCGTTGCGACGGACGACAGAGAGGCGCCGTGCTTGTCGCCAATGTCCTTGAGCGTTTCCAATAGCGTCTGGAACCTGTGCCACGGCCCAAACTCATCGATAATCAGCCGGTACTTGATGAGGCTTCGGTTCTCGAAGGCAAAGCCGGGATCGGGGGTTCCGAGCCAGCGTTCGGTGAGAAATCCGCCCGCGAGTGTGCCGTAGCAGAGAAGCTGCACGCCGTTGGCCGCACCCCAGCCGGCCAGATCCTTTTCCGCCCGCCGATCCAGCAAGGAATACTGCAACTGATTGGAAACAAGGCCGATCCCGGCCTCGGTAAAGGTACGGGTTTCCGCCACGTCCCAGTTTGTCACGCCCAAATGGGCGATCTTGCCCATGTCGCGGGCGCGTCTGGCAACCTCGAGCGCCGCTATAGCATCGCCGCGCGAAAGATCCCACCAGTAGAACTGGACAAGATGCAGCCGCTCGATCTGAAGCCGTTTCAGCGAGCGGTCGATAACCGCCTCGATATCGGCGGGCCGGATGGTTTCCAGCAGCCCAAGATCGGGCACGAGCTTGGTGTGAACCTGAACGCGGTTTGCAACCTCGCTCCCGCGGCGGGCGCGCACATCCGCGATGAAATCCCCGATCATCTCCTCGACGCCGGTATAGATGTCGGCACAATCGAAGGTCACAATGCCCGCATCGAGAAAGGCTTCCATATCTCGCACTGCATCGGCGCGGTCCACGGGGCCGTGATCGCCGGCCAGTTGCCAGCCCCCCTTGATCACCCGCGAGATCGCGTAGCCAGGTGCAAGCGCCGCCGTTTCTGCCGTCATGCGCTATCGTCCTGCCAGTACGGGGTGCCGCGGGCATCGGGCAGGCCGGTCGTGCCTTCGTGGGAGAACCAGCGCTTCTGCCCGCGGGTGATGCGAAACCGCCCGCCGCAATGGGGATCGGGGCAGGCAATCTCTGCATCGGTGCTCATCCAATCGGCGGCGGCTGTTTCGCGCTGCTTGGCAGGCAGAAGCGGGAGAAGCGCGGCCAGCGCATACATCGACACACGCGCACCGGGCTCGAACACCAGCGTTTCGCCCTCCACCCGGAAGCGTTCGCCCTCCACGTGGCGGCACACCGGGGTCCTGCCATCAAGCACGGTCTCAACCTCCAGATCGTAAAGCCAAAAGCCGGGCTTGCCGTCGTCTGATGCCATGTTCCCCCACTGCCGCGCCTACTGGACCTCACCGGGCGCCCTGATTTAACCTGCGCAGGTTAGCGGAAGTGACAGGGCCCTCAAGGGCCAAATGCCCAGCCGCCCTGATCGCACCGGAGGATCCCATGGCCGCGCCCCCTGAACGCATGCGCCTGTCTGACAGGCTGGAAATTTCGCGTGTGCTGACGGGGCTTTGGCAGGTTGCCGACATCGAAAAAGACGGTGCGGTGATCGATCCCAATAAGGGTGCGGACTGGCTTGAGGCCTATGCCGCGCGCGGGTTCGATACCTTTGACATGGCCGATCACTACGGAACCGCCGAACTGATCTCGGGTTGCTTGCTTGCAAGAGGCACATCGCCCCGCCCGCTGGCTTTCACCAAATGGTGCCCCGCGCCCGGGCCTATGACCGCACAGGTGGTGCGTGAGGGGGTGACCGACCGGCTTGAGCGGCTGGGTGTGGAGCGGGTGGATCTGCTGCAATTTCACTGGTGGAGCTTTCTGCACCCGGCGTGGCTGGATGCGCTGCACGAACTCACCAGGTTGCGCGAAGAGGGGCTGATTGCCGAAATCGGGGTGACGAATTTCGATGCGGCGCATGCGGGATTGGCGCTGTCTGACGGGATCCCCCTTCTGACGAACCAGGTCTCCTTCTCACTTGTGGACCGTCGGGCGGCAGACGCATTGTCGGCTTTGTCTTCAGAAACGGATTTGAAGCTCTTGGCCTACGGTACGCTCTGCGGCGGTTTCCTGTCCGAGCGATGGCTACGGCAACCGGAACCGCTGGATCTGACCGACTGGTCGAAGATGAAGTACAAGCGCTTCATCGACGTTGCAGGTGGATGGGCGCCGTTTCAGGGCATTCTGCAGGCGGCAGACGAGATTGCCCGCCGACACGGCGTTTCGATCGCCAATGTCGCGACGCGCTGGGTTCTCAGCCACCCTGCGGTGGCGGGCGTCATTGTCGGGGCGCGTCTGGGCGAGCGTGTCCATACCGATGACAACGAGAAGCTTTTTTCCTTCACCCTCGACGCAGAGGATCATGCGCAACTTGAGGCCGCCTTTGCCGCGACAGACCCCATCCCTGGCGATTGTGGGGACGAATACCGCCGCCCACCCTTCCTGACCGCATCGGGCGACCTCAGCCACCACCTCGACACCATGCCCTTGCCGCATACGAGCGAGCGCGCGCCATCCGGAAAACTGCGGGTGCTCAGTGGCTCGAAGTGGGAGGATATTGCCGGCTATTGCCGCGCGCAGCGGATCGGTGACCGCATCCTTGTTTCGGGCACAACGGCAACGGCGGGCGCCGACCGCGTGGTGGCGCCATTTGATGCCAGGGCACAAACCGTGTTCGTGCTCGACAAGATACTCGCGGCACTCTCTGCCCTTGGTGCCTCTGCCGAGGATGTGGTGCGCACCCGCATCTACATCGTCGACGAGGCGGACGTAGACACCGTCTCGCAAGCGCATGGCCGTGTCTTCGGAGAGATCAAGCCAGCCAACACCTTGGTCGTCGTCGCGGGCCTGATTGGGGGATACCGTGTGGAGATCGAGGCTGAGGCGATCCTGCCTGGCTAGGTGTGTCGACCTCAAGGCCGCTACGCTGCCGAGCATTTAAGCTCTTGAAGTCACGGCAAAAGACAGGGGTCTTTTGTGGCGAAGGTGCGCGTATCGGCGATCCTGAAAAACCAGTTAGCACCTGTGCGTCGCTCTTGCTCGGGAAGACTTGTCTGGGAGGTCTGGCACGGCTTTCGCCATGCGAAGTCCATTATTACTAATTTTTTAGTTTGACAAAATCTCATGCGGGCCGCCATGATCGACCTTGCGCCACCAGAACCTGGATTCGGCGTTTTCATGGGAGGAAACCAATGCGGAAGTATCTGCTTTCCGCAGTGGCGGCGGCCGCCGTCATTGCGGGTAACAATGCTGCGTGGGCTGATGAAGCCGCCGCGCAACGCTGGATCGATGATGAGTTCCAGCCATCCACGTTAACCAAAGATGAACAAATGGCCGAGATGCAGTGGTTCATCGACGCCGCTGGGCCGTTCTCGGGCATGGAGATCAACGTTCTCTCCGAAGGCATCCCGACCCACTCGTATGAGTCAGAGGTGCTGACGAAGGCCTTCGAAGAGATCACCGGCATCAAGGTCAACCACCAGATCCTCGGTGAGGGTGAGGTCGTTCAGGCCGTGCAAACGCAAATGCAGACGGGCCGCAATCTGTACGATGGCTACGTCAACGACTCGGACCTCATCGGGACACATGCGCGTCTTCAGCTGGCCTATCCGCTGACGGATATGATGGCGGGCGAATGGGCCGCCACCACGTCGCCGACGCTGGATCTTGACGACTTCATGGGCATCCAGTTCACGACGGGCCCAGACGGCAAGCTCTATCAGCTGCCCGATCAGCAGTTCGCCAACCTCTACTGGTTCCGCAAGGACTGGTTTGACGATCCCGAGATTCAGGCCGGGTTCAAGGAAAAGTACGGCTACGACCTCGGCGTTCCGGTCAACTGGTCGGCCTATGAGGACATCGCAGAGTACTTCACAAACGATGTGCAGGAAATCGACGGCACCCGCATCTATGGCCACATGGATTACGGCAAGCGCGCACCCGACCTTGGGTGGCGGATGACCGATGCGTGGCTTTCGATGGCAGGCGCAGGCTCGGTCGGTGAACCCAACGGTGTACCGGTTGACGAATGGGGCATCCGCATGGAAGCGGGCACCTGTAACCCTGTTGGCGCATCGGTGTCGCGCGGCGGTGCCGCGAACGGGCCAGCCGCGGTCTACGCGATCCGGAAATGGGATGAGTGGCTGCGCGCCTACGCGCCTCCGGGTTCGGCGTCTTACGACTTCTACCAGTCGCTTCCGGCACTGAGCCAAGGCAACGTGGCCCAGCAGATCTTCTGGTACACGGCCTTTACCGCCGACATGGTCAAGCCGCAATCCGAAGGCAACAACACCGTGGATGCCGATGGCAATCCGCTGTGGCGGATGGCGCCGTCGCCCCATGGCCCCTATTGGGAAGAAGGTCAGAAGGTTGGCTATCAGGACGTGGGATCCTGGACATTCCTCAAGTCCACCCCGTCGGATCGGGCGCAGGCCGCCTGGCTTTATGCTCAGTTCGTGACGTCGAAGACCGTGGATGTGAAGAAGTCTCATGTGGGGCTCACGTTCATCCGCGACAGCTCGATCAACCACGAGTCCTTCACCGAACGCGCACCTAAGCTGGGTGGTCTCGTCGAGTTTTATCGCTCGCCAGATCGCGTGGCGTGGTCGCCCACCGGCATCAACGTGCCGGACTATCCGAAGCTCGCCCAGATCTGGTGGCAGCAGATCGGTGACGTCAACTCGGGCGCCTTCACCCCGCAGGAAGCCATGGACCGTCTTGCCGAAGAGATGGACATTACCATGGCGCGGATGCAGCAGGCAGACGAAGCGGCCAATGTCTACGGCGGCTGTGGCCCGCGGTTGAACGAGCCGCAGGACGCAAGCTTCTGGCTCGATCAGCCGGGGTCGCCCAAGGCCAAGCTCGACAACGAGAAGCCACAGGGTGAGACCGTCAACTACGACGAACTCGTCGCACGTTGGCAGCAGTAGGCTGACCGAAAACCAAACGGGGTTGCCGCCCAAGCGGCAGCCCCGACCCATGCCCGGACGGGTGTATTTTGGGACGGGGAAGCCGACGGCATGATCGAACTTAAAGACGTGACCAAGCGTGTGGGCACGGTGACCCACATCAAGCCCACGAGCCTTACGCTCGAAACCGGGCACTTCAACGTCCTGTTGGGCGCGACCGGATCGGGAAAGACGTCGCTGATCAAGCTGATGGCAGGGCTTGATCCCATGGCCAGTGGCCAGATTTTCATCGACGGTCGCGATGTCAGCCGCCTGAACACGCAGAAACGGCAGATCAGCCTCGTCCATCAGTTCTTTGTCAATTACCCGCATATGACGGTTTTTGAGAATATCGCATCGCCCCTGCGCGTGGCCGGCATGGCGCAAAGCGAGATTGATGGACGTGTCGAAGAAGCCGCAAACCTTCTGCAACTCGGGCCAATGCTCAAAAGACGCCCGCAAGAGCTTTCGGGCGGCCAGCAGCAGCGCACCGCGCTTGCACGCGCAATCGCAAAAGACAGCCGCGCGGTGTTTCTGGACGAACCGCTGGCCAATCTGGACTACAAACTGCGTGAAGAGCTGCGTGAGCAGTTGCCCGAGCTTTTTGCGGGGCGCGGGGCGGTTGTGGTCTATGCCACGTCCGAGCCGGAAGAGGCGCTGCTGCTTGGCGGATATACCGCGCTCATGGACGACGGACGCGTCTCGCAATTCGGGCCGACAGCCAGGATTTACCGCGATCCTGCGAATCTGACCGCTGCGCGCGTTTTCTCGGACCCGCCGATCAACGCCGCAGAAATTACCAAATCGGGGGCGACGGCCACGCTGGACGGTCGCGCAAGCTGGGCACTTCATGGCGATGCGGCGAACCTGCCCGACGGCCCCTACACCGTTGCGGTCCGGCCGCACAGGGTATCACCCGAACCCGGGGCGGCGCGCACCGTCGAACTGAAAGGCGAGGTTCTTGTCACCGAGCTTTCGGGCTCGGAATCGAGCGCCCACTTCCGGCTTGGGGCGACAGATTGGGTGTCGCTTGCCGCGGGCGTCCATCCCTACGAAGTTGGTGAAGAACACACGTTCTTTATGGACCCGTCCCATTGCCGATACTTCGGCGCCGACGGCCAAAGGGTCGCCTGACATGGCCGAAATCACCCTGTCGCATCTCAAACACAGCTACTTGCCCACCCCCAGCACGCCTGAGGACTATGCGCTCAAAGAGATCGACGTGACCTGGCGCGACAGCGGCGCCTATGCGTTGCTGGGTCCATCCGGCTGCGGAAAATCAACGCTTCTGAACATCATCTCGGGCCTGCTAACCCCGTCCGAGGGCAAGGTGCTGTTTGGCGGAAACGACGTCACCCACCTGCCGCCAGACCAACGCAATATCGCGCAGGTGTTCCAGTTCCCGGTGATCTACGACACCATGACGGTGCGCCAGAATTTTGCGTTCCCTTTGAAGAATCGGGGGGTTGATCCGGCGAAGATTGACCAGCGCGTCACGGCCATTGCCGAGATGCTGGAACTGACCGAGATGCTGGACACCCGCGCCGCCGGGCTTTCGCCGGACAACAAGCAAAAGATCTCGATGGGCCGCGGCCTCGTGCGCGATGACGTGAACGTGGTGATGTTCGATGAACCGCTCACCGTGATCGACCCGCATCTCAAATGGAAGCTGCGCTCGAAACTCAAGGAACTGCACCAGCGGGTACAGGCCACCATGATCTACGTGACGCATGACCAAACCGAGGCGCTGACCTTTGCGGATGAGGTCGTCGTCATGCAAGAGGGCGTGGTTGTCCAAATCGGGACACCGGTCGAGCTGTTTGAGCGGCCCCAACACACGTTTGTCGGCCACTTTATCGGCTCCCCCGGTATGAACGTGCTTCCGTGCGATGTGGCAGGCGATCAAGCGCTGTTTCAGGGCCACCATGTCCCGCTCGAAGGGCCGGTCAGCGGCGCGGGCGGGACGACGATGCTGGGCATCCGGCCCGAATACGTCTCGGTCGCGGACACCGGACTACCCGCCACCATCACCAAAGTTTCGGATGTCGGCCGCCACTTCGTGCTCGATGCCGTCGTGGGCGAGGCGAAACTCAAAGCGGTGGCCGAGCATCAGCCCCCCGCGCCGGGAACACAGGTGCACCTTGCGTTCAAACAGGAACAGGCCCGCGTTTATCGCGATGGATGGATCGCGACGGAGACACGATCATGAGAACGGAAAATCAAAAGGCTTGGTTCTTTGTCCTGCCGGTCCTGATACTCGTCGCATTCAATGCACTCGTGCCGATGATGACCGTCGTCAATTATTCGGTCCAGGAAACCTTTGGGAACAATCAGTTCTTCTGGGAAGGGCTCAGCTGGTTCGAACAGATCCTCCGATCAGAACGGTTTCAGGCCGCTTTGGGTCGTCAATTCATGTTTACGGGGATCATCCTGGCCATTGAGATTCCTCTGGGCATCATCATCGCCTTGTCCATGCCACGGCAGGGTTTTTGGGTGCCCGTCTGCCTTGTTTTGATGGCCCTTCCGATGCTGATCCCCTGGAACGTCGTCGGCGCGATGTGGAACATCTTTGCGCTGCCGAAGATCGGGATGCTTGGGTACTTTATGAACGACGTGCTGGGCGTCGCCTATGACATGACGCAAGATCCGCTGGCCGCCTGGATCACGATCATCGTCATGGATGTCTGGCACTGGACATCGCTTGTCGTTCTCTTGTGCTACGCGGGGCTCGTCTCGATCCCGGACGCCTACTACCAGGCCGCAAAGATCGACGGTGCCTCGAACTGGTCGATCTTTCGATACATCCAATTGCCAAAGATGAAGACGGTGCTGACCATCGCGATCCTGTTGCGGTTCATGGACAGCTTCAACATCTACACCGAGCCCTTCGTGCTGACGGGCGGCGGGCCTGGCAACTCGACCACGCTTCTGTCAATCGATCTCGTGAAAATCGCGCTCGGGCAATTCGATCTCGGCCCGGCGGCCGCGATGAGCCTGATCTACTTTGCGATCACGCTTTTGGTGAGCTGGGTCTTCTACGTGACCATGACAAAGGATGACCAGTGATGGGCGATCTTTTGACGGTCATCGGCCAATGGATTGAGGACCGGTTCAAGACCCGGGGCATTCTTTACAAGCTTGGCGTGGGACTGGGCTTTGTCATCATCATCGCGCTCTTTGCGCGCGACAGTCTTGCGATGTTCGAGGGGGCCGAATGAAACCGCGCTACATCATCCCGATCGTCTACATCATCTTCCTGATGCTGCCGATCTACTGGCTCGTCTCAATGAGCTTTAAGACAACGAACGAGATCCTTTCCGGGTTCTCGCTCTTCCCGCAAACCTTTACCGTGGCGGCCTATGTCGAGATCCTGACCGACCCGACGTGGTACTGGGGTTACATAAATTCGATCATCTACGTGTCGCTCAACACGGTGCTGTCGGTCGCGGTCGCACTTCCGGCGGCCTACGCATTCTCGCGATACCGCTTTCTGGGCGACAAGCAGTTGTTCTTTTGGCTGCTCACGAACCGCATGGCACCGGCGGCCGTCTTTGCCCTGCCCTTCTTTCAGCTCTATTCGTCGATCCAGCTCTTTGACACGCATCTTGCGGTCGCCTTGGCCCATACGTTGTTCAACGTGCCGCTTGCGGTGTGGATCTTGGAAGGTTTCATGCGCGGCGTTCCCAAAGAGCTTGACGAGACCGCCTATGTCGACGGCTACTCTTTCCCGCGCTTTTTCACCAAGATCTTCTTGCCGAACATCAAGGCGGGTGTCGGCGTGGCGGCGTTTTTCTGCTTCATGTTCTCTTGGGTAGAGATGCTCTTGGCCAAGACATTGACGGCGGTCGAGGCCAAACCCATCGCTGCCGTGATGACCCGCACCGCATCGAGTGCCGGATATGAACTGGGCCTCTTGGCTGCCGCCGGTACGCTCACGATCATTCCCGGGGCCATCGTCATCTATTGGGTCCGCAACTACATCGCGCGCGGCTTCGCGCTTGGGAGGGTGTGATGCGCTACCTTCTTGGTGTTTTCTTCCTGTCGACACCCGCGTTCGCCCAACAGGCCGGGTGGGGTAATGTCGGGCAAGCCGAGGAAACCGGGTTCTCCTGGACCGATCCCCTCTGGCCCAGCTTTTGGATGGCGTGGACTCCGGCAACGCTTGCGGTGTTTGTCGGCATCTTTTCGGCAATTGCCGTCATCGGACTTCTCGAAGCCATCTGGTTCAAGGACGGGATCGAGCGCAAAGGCATCCTGGGGCTTACCACCACCCTTGGGGACCGCCTGTTCATTACACTTCTCGGGTCGGCCTTCATCTTTCTGGCCTGGCTGGGGCTTATGGGACAACCGATCTGGACGCCGCTGTTCATCGCGGTCGGGTGGGGCGTCTTTGTTTTCTGGAAAGTTTAGCTTGCGCCCGCGCCGTTCATTGCTGTGTACTAAAAGATACGAAGAAAAATGAAACATCATCAATCGATGCGAAAAAAGAAAAGCCGCAATCTTCTGACCGAGGTTGAGCTTGAGTTCATGAATGAGCTTTGGGCCATCGGCGAGGGGACGGTTCGCGATGTTCTGGCGCAACTGCCAGCAGAGCGGAACCTGGCCTACACCTCGGGTGCAACGATCCTGCGCATCCTGGAAGATAAGGGCTTCGTCAAAAGCCGGAAGAACGGAAAGTCGCTGATCTACACGCCCCTTTTGGCGAAAGACGCGTACCAAATCCGTTCCCTGCAAAACTTGTCGCGCACACTCTTTGACGACACGCCCGCATCCCTTGTGGCGCGGCTCGTCGACGATGCTGGGCTGACGGAGGAAGACCTCGAGGACATTCGGGCGCTGGTGGAGAGGAGGCTCCAGGATGACAGCGATGAAACCGGTACTTGACCTTGTCGTAGACGCAAACGTCGTACTGATTTTGGCATTCTGTATCTGGCGGCTCGCGCAAGCGGCCCTTGTTCGAAGCCCGTTACGCACAGATTTCCGCTTGCAACTCCGCCTGCTCAGATGCGTTCTGCTGTTTGTTGTCCTGAGCCCGCTTCTGTCGTTCGCCGCGGTATCAATCGGTCAGGCGTTTTGGCCCAAGGCCCCGATCACGGTCAGCGATCTTGCGGTCGCGTCCTATCTGCGCGGCGAAATCGCGATGCCCGCGATCCAGTTTGAAGAGCTTCTCAACACCCGCAATCGCGTGTTCGAGATGATCCTGACTGGTGAACTTCCTTGGCTGACGGCGGCATTGGCGGCCGCCATCTGCGGATCGATCTACCTTCTTCTTCAAACGGTCGGCGCGATGTTCCGGGTCAACCAGGTTGTGTCGCAAAGCTACGTTTGGCGGCGCACACGCTTCACTGCCATTCGGCTGTCAGATACGGTCAGCATCCCTTTTGTGGCCCGCAGCCTCTTTCGGTATCACGTCGTCTTGCCATCGCACCTACTGACCCAACCAACCAGCCTGCGGATCGTGCTGGCGCACGAGTTCGAACACATCCGTCAAAGAGACGTGGACTGGGAACTCGCCTTCGAGTTCTTGCGCCCGGTCCTGTATCTGAACCCGGCGTTTCTGCTTTGGAAGCGGGCCTTCAACAGACTTCGCGAACTGAATTGTGACCAAACTGTTCTGGCCTCGATGCGGATCTCTCCCAAAGAATATGCGCGCTGCCTGCTCGGGTTTTGCGGGCGTCAGCCATCTTCCCGTCCCATCGAGATCCTCAATGTGGCCTTCATTCGCACAGGGTCGCGATCCGCGCGGATGGCGCTGGAGGAACGGTTCCTGGCGCTGCGTGAAACGCAGGCCAAACATAGCAGCAAAGCCGTGTTCTGGGCCCTCGCCTTGGTCTTTGCGTTTGGGATCACGACCTCGGCAGCCTCGGTGCGCAATCCAGGTGACTGGAGCCAGGACCGTTTGACGCTTTCGATGGTGGTGAACCTCGAACGGTACAATCAGATAAACATGGGCTACTGACGCCGTACTTTCGCGCATGGGCTGGACAGCAGGGCGGCGCGGACCGGCTCAGGAATGAGAGCGGTCAGAGCCCCCTTGCCCCTGCACCATCGCTTGTCGCCGGAACCCGTCTTCCAGGATTTGCCGCGTGGCGGATTGCGTCTGCCAATCGGCGCAGGCCAGGTAGAACGGTGTTTTGAAATCCACGCCCTCGACCGCACGCATCACGAGATCAGGACTGCGGTCACAGATTTTTCGGGCCACAAGTTCGTTGTTGAACGTCACCGCCGACATCGCGCTGACCATGTTGATCGAGAACCCGGCAAACGGCGATTGAAGCACCGTTTTCACCGAGACGTTGTTTCTTTGCCAAAGCTCGGCGAAGTAGTGAAACGCCGGATCGCTGCGCGTAGAGGTGATGATCCGGTGCCCATCGAAATCCCCGATGGATAGATCTTTTGCCGAAGCCAGCGGATGATCGGCGGTCATCACGGCGACCTGCGGCGCCCGGAAGACGCAATCGTTGTGCAATCCGGGATGCTCCAACGGGCGGGTGTGGAAGGCAAAGTCGATATGGCCCTGCACCAGCGACTGGACCATCGCCGACAGCGGGACCGAGCTGACATAAAACATGGCCTCGGGGTGCTGGCGCGTGATTTCCGTCACGACATCGGGCAAGAGCTCTCCAATGATGCTCATCGAGGCCGAAAGGCGAATGGTCGACAAAAGCCCGGTGCGCCCATAGCTCAGCTGTGCCTGAAACCGGTCGAGATGTGCCAAAAGGCTCACCGCATCTTCGCGCAGGCTTTCGGCGCGGTTTGTCGGAAAGATCGCCCCGTTGCGGCGGATGAACAGCGGCGCGCCGATCGCCTCTTCCAGCACCTTGATCAGTTGGCTGATCGCGGGTTGCGATACGCCAAGCTGGCGCGCGGCCGCGGAAAACGACCCCGTCGAGATCACGGCCGAGAACGCCTCGATATGTTTGAGGCGTCGGATCCGATTGGACTTGGTGCCGTAAGCCATTTGGCTTCCTTATGGAGGCGTGGCGCTTTGCGTTACTTGAGCGCGAATTCCGCCAAGCCTCAAAGGTTTTCTTATGCCGCATCCTCGGGGCGGAACCGCGGCATCGCGGCCAGAAGGCCCTGAGTGTATTCGTGATCGGGATCGACCAGCACCTTGTCGCAGGCGCCCGCTTCGACCACTTCGCCCGCCTTCATCACCATTACCCGGTCGCACATTTGACGCACAACGGCGAGGTCATGGCTGACAAACAACAGCGTCAATCCAAGCTGATCCTGAAGGTCCTTCATCAGGTTCAAAAGCTCGGCCTGCACCGTCACATCCAGTGCCGAGGTCGGTTCATCGCAGAAGATGAAGTCGGGCCGGAAGGACAGTGCGCGGGCGATGCCGATCCGCTGGCGTTCGCCGCCGGAGAAGGCATGGGGCATCTTGCGGGCCGAGGCGCGCGGCAGGCCGACAAGTTCCATCAGGTCGCCCGCAAGGTTCCGCGCCTCTTCGCGGCCAAGCGTACCATGCGCGCGCAGCGCATAGGTGATGTTGTCGCCCGCCGTCATCCGCGGGTTGAGCGACGAATACGGATCCTGAAAGATGCATTGCAGCGATTGCCGATGCGCCAGCTTTTCCGCCTGCGATTTGAGGTCATCGATATTGCGCCCGCGGTAGGTGATTGCATAGCCCGGGTCCGGCGTGTGCAGGCCCAGGATCATCCGCCCGACGGTGGACTTGCCCGAGCCGCTTTCGCCCACGATCCCCATCGTCTCGCCCGGATAGACATCGAAACTGACGTCCGAGACCGCCTTGAACTCCGAGGCGGCCTTGAGCGCGGTCGACTTGGTGGTGAAGGTCTTCGACAGGTTTCGCACGCTCAGAAGCGGCGCGCCCTCTTCCCCTGCATCGGCCTTGCGCGACATCAGGTAATCGATGGCGCGCTTACGATCTTCTGCATTGCCGAGGCCGCCGGGCACCGCGAACCTTTCGACCTTGTTGTCGATGCGCGGGATCGCGGCCATCAGCTCGCGACTGTAAGGCTTGGTGGGATGGCGCAGGACCTGGGCCGTGGGCCCTTCTTCCACCAGCTTACCGTGGCGCAGCACATAGACGTAGTCGCACATCTCAGCGACCACGCCCATGTCATGGGTGATCAGGATGATGGCGATGTTTTCCTGGCGGGTCAGCTTCACCAGCGTGTCGAGCACGGCCTTTTGCACGGTGACATCCAGCGCGGTCGTAGGCTCATCCGCGATGATCAGATCGGGCTTTGCGCTGATCGCAATGGCGAAGACGATGCGCTGGCACAGACCCCCAGACAGCTGATGCGGGTACTTTGACAAACGGTCTTCGGGCATCGGCACTTCGGCCTGATCCAAGAGCTCGATCGCATAGGCGCGCGCTTCGGATCCACGCTTGTCGGTATTGGCTTCGATTGCTTCAACGATCTGTTCGCCGATGGTCAGAACCGGGTTCAACGCAGTCATCGGGTTCTGGTAGATATAGCCCACCTTGTTGCCGCGAATATCGGTGAAGGCGTGTTCTTCCAGCTTGGTGACCATGACCTCGTCCAGCGACACACCACCGGTGTCGATCACCGCGTTTTCGTCCAAGAGGCCGAGTGTCGCTTTGCCGATGGTTGATTTGCCGGCGCCGCTCTCGCCCACGACCCCGACGATCTGGCCCCGGTTGACCGTCATCGAGAATTTGTCGATGGCGCGGAAAACCTCTCCATCCGCCATGGGGTAGGCGATGGTCAGATCTTCGACTTCGATCAGATGGTCTGACATGGCTCAGTCCTTTCCGCGCAGATAGGGGTTGGCGTGGTCGCGCAGCCGGTCGGCCACGACGTTGATGCACAGCACAAGGCCCACAAGGACAAGGCCGGGAAAGATCGAAATCCACCACTTGCCCGACAAGATGTAATCGTTGCCATTGGCGATCAGCAGGCCAAGCGAGGGTTCGGTGATCGGGACGCCCACGCCCAGGAAGGACAGGGTTGCCTCAGCCCCGATGGCGCCCGAGATCGACATGGGCAGAACCACGAGCACCGGTGAGATCGAGTTGGGGAAGAGGAACCGCCCCATGATGCGCCAGTCCGACAGACCGGCCAGACGGGCGGCGTCGATGTATTCCTTTTTGAGCTCGGACAGCGCCACGGCCCGGACAAGCCGCGCCTCGGACGCCCAGGCGCCGATGATCAGCGCGATGATTACTTTGTCGATCCCGGTCCCGAAGACGGCCAGTACCATGAGCGCCAGAAGGATGCCCGGAAAGCTCATCTTGAGGTCGACGGTGCGCATGATCACGGTTTCGACCCAGCCGCCCTTCATCGCTGCAAGCAGGCCCATGAACACGCCGATGGCCGAGCCGACAATCACCGCGACCAGCGCCACGAAAAGCGAGATGCGCAGGCCATAAAGAACGGCGCTTAGGATATCGCGGCCCAGCGCATCGGTGCCCAGAAGGCTGGGCGTGCCATCCCAAAGCTGTGAGCCGGGGGGCAAAAGACCGTCGAGAATATCAAGCTGGGTCTGGTCATAGGGGTCCTGCGGCGCGATCAGCGGCGCGAAGATGGCCAGCAGAACGAAGATCACGATGCCGACAAGCCCGGCCAGCGCCGCCGGATGGCCGCGAAAGACCTTCCAGAACTTTTCGGTCAGCGTCGGTTCTGGCTGTTCGGCCTTGGCGAGGGTTTCGACATCGGTTGTTGTTGCGTCAGTTGGCATGTCGGTCCCTCCTCACGTATAGCGGATGCGCGGGTCGAGCAGCGCGTAAAGCACGTCGACAACGAAGTTGATGGTCACGAACATCAGCGTGATCAGGATCAGGTAGGCCACCACCACCGGACGGTCCGAATTGTGGATGCTGTCCAATAGCAGCTTGCCGATGCCGGGCCAGGAAAAGACCGTTTCGGTCACCGTGGCAAAGGCGATCAGCCCGCCCAGCTGCAGCCCCGTGATCGTGACAATCGGGATCAGGATATTGCGCACAAGGTGGCGGCGCACGATGCGGTCGCGGCTGATACCCTTGGCGCGGGCAAAGGTCATGTAGTCCTGATACATCACCTCTTGGGTGCCCGACCGGGCCAGCCGCGCCTGCAAACAGATCGTGTAAATCGCGAGGTTCAGCGCGGGCAGGATCATGTGGCTGAGGCCATCAAGGCTGAAGACCGACCAGCCAACGCCCAAGATCTGCACCGTGTCGCCGCGGCCCGACGCGGGCAGCACCTTGAACCAAACCGCAAACAGCATGATCAGCAACACGCCCTGCCAGAAATTGGGGATCGAGTATCCCACGGTCGTGAAAAAGCTGATGGCCTTGGTGCTGCCCTTCTTTTGGTTCAGGCCCGAATAGACGCCCAACGGAATGCCGACGACCAGACCGATGAACATCGCGAAGAAGGCAACCTCCAGCGTCGCGGGCAGACGTTCGAGGATCAGTTCGAGCACCGGGCGGTTGTAGACAAAGGAGGTTCCGAAATCGCCGCGCGCGACGTTGCCCAGAAACGAGGCGTATTGGATCAGAAGAGGACGGTCGACACCCAGTTCGGCGGCCAGTGCGGCGCGGTCTTCTTCTGTGAAGTCCTCTCCGGCAAGAACGGCGACCGGGTCCGAGACCACGTACATGCCGATGAAAACCAGGGCCGACATGATCAGGACAAGCACCGCGCTCTGCCCCAACCGTCTGGCGACGAAATTCAACATGGATGCCCCCTGTCAGGTGTGAAGGTACGCACCGGGCCGGTCTCTGCAGCCCGGCGCATGGACCGGCTTACTTGCGGGTCACGGTGGTGGCGCTGGTGCGTTCGTCCTGGCGACCGTTCACTTCCAGATCGGCCCGGTGCGCCCAGATCGTATGCTGGTAGTAGAGCGGGATGCCCGGAAGATCGGCCACCGCAACCTTCATTGCGTCGGCGAGGAATTCATTGGCCTTGGCATCATCGGTTTCCACCGCCCAGGCCTGCATCGCCGCATCGAACGCATCGCTTTGATAGTTCGAGTAATTCGACGCCCCAAGGCCCAGTTCGGCATCCCGCGAGGCGAAGGCGAACGAGATCATCTGCGCCGGACCTTGCGGGTGGCCCCAGCCATAGAGGAAGACGCCCAATTCGCGTTCGCGCCGCTTGCCGGCAAAGACCGACCAGGGTTCGGTCTTGAGGTTCACCTGAACACCGATGCGCGACAGGTATTGCGTCACGGCCTGCGCCACGCGCGAGCCATTGGCATAGCGGTCGGACGGGGCGTAGAAGTCGATCGTGAAGCCATCGGGATACCCCGCCTCGGCCAAAAGCGCCTTGGCCTGTTCCGGATCATAATCCAGATCGGGCAGGTCCGGTGCGCCGGCGCGATACTTGGGCGCAAACTGATTGGCCACCGTGGCCTCACCCCCAAAGAGCCTGTCGGCGATGGCGTTGCGGTTGATTGCCATCGACATGGCCTGGCGCACGCGCAGATCGGACAGGGGCGCGCTGCCGTCCGCCGCCGTCACACCCGGGGCGCCCTCGGGATTGACGTCCAGCACCATGAAGATCGAGCGCCAGGAGGGGATCGCCGTATAGGTCAGATCCTCATTGGCATCGAGACCGGGCAAATCCTCGGTCGTCGGATTTTCGATCAGGTCAAAGTCTCCGGCCAAGAGCCCGGCCAGACGCGCGCCGGCATTGCCGATGGTGCGAATTTCGACCGCGTCCCATTCGGGCGCGCCGCCCCAATAAGCGTCATTCCTGACCAGATCCGCCTCGCCCGATTTGTCGAAGCGCGAGAATTTGTAGGGCCCGGTGCCGATGGCCGCTTCACCCGCCTCGAACTGCTCAAGTGTCGGATAGGCCGTGATCCCGCAATCGCCCTGATCGTCATAGGCAATCGGCCCCTCGGGCACGTCGCCGCCGGAGGCCGGCAGGATCGAGAGGAACTTCATCTTTTGCACCCACAACGGATAAGGCGCCTTCATGTCGAAGCGGACGGTGTGATCATCGACGGCAACGACATCGGCGATGGGGCCCATCGAACTGGTCAGAAGGTTCCGGCGCCCGTCGATCAGGAACATCATCCGGCAGGCCGAATAGACCACGTCACGCGCGGTGAACGCACCGCCGTCATGGAAGCTGATGCCCTGACGCAGGGTGACCGTGAGCGACGTGGGGCTGGTCCATTCCCAGCTTTCCGCCAGTAGCGGGCTGTCGTCGGCGGCAACCAGTGCCTCGAATACATGCTCTTTCAGCGACGCAGTGGGCGTTCCGCCAAAGGGGTACGGGTCGATTGAGCGCGGCGCCGAAGAGAAGGCCATGCGCAGCGTCTCAGCGCCCACCGTCGTCGGCAGGGCCAGCGCCGCCGCGAGGCCGAGGGTGATAAGTGCGTTCTTCATCGTAGACTCCCTTGTCATGGTGCCGCGACGGGGGCGGGCTGCGCCACTGTCGTGCGGTTTTCGGTGTAGGCTTTGAACTGTTCGAGAACCCAGGCGCAGTCGGCCTGGACCTTTTGGAAATTGTCGGTTTTCGCGCGGGTGGCTTCGTCCATGTAAAGGTCGCGGCGCAGCTCGACCTGCAGGATGTGCTGCCCGATCTCGGGCCAGCCGTAGCGCAAGGTGATCTCGCCCCCGATAAAGCGCTTGTTCATCCCCACGTCATAGCCGCGCGCAGCGAAAAGTTCGGCCATCTTCTCGGCCAAATCGGGGGCGCAGCTCGCACCGTTACGGGTGCCGATATCAATCTCGGGTCGCTCTTTGCCACCGCGCAGCTTGTGATCGAACCGCGTCATCGAGTGGCAATCGACGATGTAAACCTCGCCGTGGCGGGCGCGCAGATCTTCGACCATCCGCGTCATCGTCTGGTGGTACGGGATGAAGTAGCACGACAGCCTGTGATGCGCTTCTTTGACGGTCAGTTTTCGGTCGTAGATCGGTGTGCCATACGCCTTTGACCAAAAGAGCGTCGCGCCCACCTTGACCGAACCGCTGGGCAGGAAACGCCCGGGCCAGGCGTCGGGCTCATCCAGCATTTCAGCATCAATGTCGTGCTGATGGCGGTTCACATCCACATAAGCGCGGGGAAACTCTGCCTTGATCGTTCCGAGCTCAAGCGTCGCGGCAGCGCCGAAGAGCTCGTCCACATACTTGTCAGACGGGTGATCGATCTCGGCATAGCTGAGCTTGGGGTCATACCCAAAATCGCGGGGATAGACATCGCCCGAATGCGGGAAGGACAGCATCAGCGGCGACGATCCGTCCGTTACTGAGATCACGTCTGAGAGCTGTGGTTTACTTATAGGGAATTCATCGGGTTGCATAATGCCCATTGCGGCCTTCCATCAGAATTTCACTGGAATCAAGCCTATCCGCATTCCAGAGAACTGAAACCTTATTCATTGGTCAACTTATGGCATAAGATTGCGTTATGCCCTGATTGCTTATGACCCTATCAATCAGGGCTATAACGTTCCTGAAACCCGCACCGGCTGTTAGGAGGCTTAGCAACCCGCATCAGGATGAAGCACATGAAGATCTGTATCCTCCATATTGGCCACAGCGACCCGAACGAAAAGTCGAAGCATCCGCCCTCTCCGCAGCGGTTTCAGACAGGTCTTGCCCCACGGATGCCGGAGGCGACGTGGACGGTGATCAGCGCCGTAACCGGCACCCTGCCCGATCCGAACTCTTTCGATGCCTACCTAATCACCGGTGGCAAATATTCGGTGTTTGATCCGCTGGACTGGCAAGATCGGCTCTTTGATTTCATCCGCGCCCTGCATGAGCAGGCCATCCCGCTTGTCGGGATTTGTTATGGACACCAAGCCATCGCCCATGCGCTTGGCGGGGCGGTGACACGCTCCGACAAGGGGTGGGGCGTGGGTCTGATGCCCGTCGATGTGGTCCGCGATACCGGATGGGCGCAGATCTCAAAGGGCGTTTTGCTGCACGCGATGCATCAGGATCAGGTCAGCAGCCTTCCCGACGGTGCCGAGGTCTTTCTGGCCAGTGCGTTTTGTCCCTATAGCGGCTTCACGATCGGCGATCACTTTCTGGCGATTCAACAGCATCCCGATTTCACGCCAGAACTAAACGTGGACCTGATCAATCGGCGGATCGAGCGGATCGGCGATGCCGCACGGCCTGCGCTGGAGTCATTGTCGGGACCCGACGACACAGAGACGAGCCTCGCTTGGATCAGCGGCTTTTTGCGGCAGGCTGTGACGGGAGAAGCCGCGGCTGTTCGGGCCAACGCCTTGGCCAGTTAGCCTGCGCCATTTACCCAAGCCCGACTGCTCTACCCGCCCTCGATCAACAGCGCGTCCGGATCACGGATTAGCGCGCAATAGCGCCGCAGAAACCGTGCCGCATCCGCGCCATTGACCAAGCGATGATCATAGGAAAGGTCAAGCGGAACCATTGGCCTTGGCTCGAACGCGGCACCATCCCAGACCGGGCGAACCTCCTGCGAGGATATTCCCAGAATCGCAACTTCCGGCGGGTTGACGATGGGGGTGAAGCCCTCGCCGCCGATGCCACCGAGATTGGTGATCGTCATCGATGCCCCGCCCATCTCCGCTGGCCGCAGCTTTCGTGCCCGGGCACGCGCTGCAAGATCGCCGATTGCATCGCCCAACGCGGCAACGCGCATCCGATCGGCATTCCGCACAACGGGCACAGCAAGGCCATGGGGCGTATCCACCGCAATCCCGATATGCACGTAGTCCTTCAGGATCAGCGCGTTACCATCGGCAGAGAGCGAGGCGTTGAAACGCGGAAACTCCCTGAGGCATCGCGCCAAGACAGCCGCGTGAAAGGCCAGCGCCGTTATACGCATGCCGTCGGCTTTCAGTGCCCGCCGCGTCGCCTCGATCCGGGTCAGATCGGCGCTGTCATGGTGTGTGACAGCGGGGATCATCTGCTGCGCAGCGGTCAGATTGGCCGATGCTACCGTGGCGATGCGGTTCAGCGGTTCGGTTCGGATCGGCCCCCACTCGGCGTGATCAACATTCCAGTAGGCTGTGCCCTGGCCGGCCGGGATGCCGCTTTGCCCCGGCGGGTCAACCAGATCTTCGCGCGCAATCGTTTCGCGCCCGAGCCTCACTGCCAGCGCATCGATATCGATGCCGCGCGCGGCTGCCAGCTTTCGGACGGAGGGACTGGCTATGGCACCCATCTCACCACTCGGCGGAGATGTACTGTGTTTCCTGAAACTCCAGCAGGCCCTCCTTCCCACCCTCGCGGCCAAGCCCCGATTGCTTGACGCCGCCAAAGGGCGCTGCCGGGTCGGACACCAAGCCACGGTTCAGGCCGATCATGCCAAACTCCAGGCGTTCTGCGAGGGCCATGCCGCGGCGCATGTCACCGCAATAGACATAGGCCACCAGCCCATATTCGGTATCATTGGCGCGGCGGATCACATCCTCTTCATCCAAGAAGGTTTGGATGGCCGCGACGGGGCCAAAGATTTCGTCGCGCAGGCACTCCGCCGTGTCGGGCACATGGGTGAGCACGGTGGGCGGGAAGAAATAACCCGCCCCATTCGGGCGCACGCCGCCAAGCTCCAGCGTGGCCCCCTTGTCAACGGCGTCACGGACGAAAAATTCAACCTTGTCGCGGGTTTCGGCGTTGACCAGGGGGCCAACATCGATCCCGTCCTCGATGCCATTGCCCATCTTGAGCGTGGCCATCTTAGCCACGAAGGGCTTCTCAACCTCTTGATGCACGTAGATCCGGTTCGCGGCGGTGCAGGCCTCGCCAAGATTGCGCATCTTGGCAACCATGAGCCCCTCTGCCGCAGCCTCGATATCTGCATCCTTGCACACGATGAAGGGCGCGTTGCCGCCGAGTTCCATCGCCGGTTTGATCACATTATCCGCCGCCGCGTGCAGCAGCTTGCGCCCTACTTCGGTAGAGCCGGTGAAGCTGACAACGCGGGTTCGCGCATCGGCCAGCATGGCGCCCACGACGGCGCCCGAGGCGCGCGAGGGCAAAACGTTCACCAGCCCCGGCGGAACCCCCGCTTCTTCGAGGATCGGCATCAGGGCCAGCATGGTTAGCGGGGTTTCCGACGCAGGCTTGATCACCACCGGGCAGCCGGCGGCCAGCGCCGGGCCGATCTTTCGCGTGCCCATGGCGGCAGGGTAGTTCCAGGGCGTTACCAGCACCGCGATCCCGGCTGGTTTCTGATGCACCATGAGGCGCGCGCCAGAGGCCGGGGCCATGCCAAGATACCCGTCCGAGCGCACGGCCTCTTCGGCATACCAGCGGAAGAATTCGGCGGCGTACTTCGCCTCGCCCATGGCATCGCCGCCTGCCTTGCCGTTTTCCAGCGTGATGAGGCGGGCGATTTCATCGATCCGATCCATGAAAAGATCGTAGGCCCGGCGCAGCACCTCCCCACGTTCCCGCGGGCTCCGCGCGGCCCAGGGCCCGAATGCGGCTTCGGCGGCATCGAGGCAGGCCATAGCATCTTCAACGGTTCCAGAGGCCACGGTGGCCAGCACCGTTTCGTCGGCGGGGTTCAGCACGTCAAACGTGCCGCCATCCGATGCATCCCGCCACTGGCCATTAATATAAAGCTGGGTTTTGAAGCGGGTCATCGGGGCCTCAAAGAAGCTGGCGGATCGGGTCTTCAACCCGGGCCGCAATGGCATCGAGAAGGGCGGCTGCGGTTGGAAACGGCAGGCGGCCCTCGTTGAAAGAGAGCGTCAGCAGGAAGGCATCGCCCTCCCGGGCGGCGGCCAGGGCGGGCGTACCGCCCGCCGGGGCGAAAGATCCCAGGCGCGTGTCGCACAGATCGATGAGAGAGAGCGCGGCATCGGCCCCGGCATCCGCGGGGTAAGGGGTGATCGATCCGTCAAGGCCCCGGATAGCAATGCTGACCGCGGCGTCCTCGACCGCCGCGCGCCAGGCAGAGGTGGCGAAGGCGGCAAAAAGCGCCGTGCGGTTCGCGCCCTCGGAACGCTCCAAAAGCGCGGCCAAGGCGCCGCCCTCCACCCTTGTGGAAAGAACGGAATGCCCGCCCGCAGGCGCCTGCGCCAGATCGCGGGCATGGATCGGCTCCGAAACGCCGCTGGCCCGAAGGGCCGCAAGATCGATGCCCTGCTCGGAGGCAACGCGCTTTGCCAGGGCTGAGGCCAAGATCCTGCCCGCCGCAATCGCGGGAGGAACGGTCTTGGGCGGGGCTGCGACCTCGGCCTCATTCGGTTCAGGCGCCGGGCTCGGCACGGGCGCTGGCGGGGTCGGTGGCGCCTCCGCAGGCCCGTCGGGCGCGGTCGCTGCGCTCTCATGCTCCCCCACCTCGGCCTCGCGATCTACGATCATCGCGATCACATCGCCAACTGGCACATCCGCGCCTTCCGGCGCCCGGATGCCCGCCAGAAACCCATCCGCCGCCGCCTCAACTTCAACCGTTGCCTTATCGGTCTCCACCTCGAAGATCGCTTCGCCTGCCGCAACCTTCTCGCCCGCGGCCTTGAGCCAGCTGACGATCACGGCGCTGTCCTGGTTCATCCCCAGCTGCGGCATCTTCACTTCAAAGGGCATGAATCAGCTCCCCGGCCACGATCCTGTGCGCGGTCTCGGCCACCTTTTCCGGGGTCGGAACCGTCAGGTCCTCCAAGGCGGGGCTGAAGGGCACGGGCACATCCATCGCCCCCATGCGGATGACCGGCGCGTCGAGATGGTAGAACGCCTTCTCGCTGATCCGCGCGGCGATCTCCGCCGTTGTCCCGAAATTCTGGTGCCCTTCATCAACAACGATGGCGCGTGACGTCTTCTTAACGCTTTCGAGGATCGTGGCTTCATCAAGCGGCACAATCGTGCGCGGATCGATAACCTCGGCGCTGATCCCATCCCTTGCCAGCATCTCAGCGGCTGCCTCGCAGACCTGCCGCATGGAGGAGGTTCCGATCAGCGTTACATCGCGGCCTTCGAGCAGGATATTCGCCTCGCCGAAGGGGATCAGGAATTCCTCCTCCGGCACCGGCGCCTTATCCTGATACATCAGCTTGTCTTCGAAGATGACGACCGGGTTGTTATCGCGGATCGCCGTTTTCATCAGCCCCTTCGCCTCATAGGCCGAAGACGGCATCGCAACCTTCAGGCCCGGAATATGGGCGACAAGTGCGTGAAGCGATTGGCTGTGCTGGGCGGCAGACCGGCGGGTCGCCCCAAGATTGGTGCGCAGCACCATCGGCACATTCAGCTTTCCGCCTGACATGTAATGCGCCTTGGCGGCCTGATTGCAGAGCTGATCCATGACGAGGAAGAGAAAATCGCCGAACATCAGATCAACGATCGGGCGCGCGCCCGTCATCGCCGCGCCCACCGCCAGCCCTGTAAAGCCCGGCTCTGCAATCGGTGTGTCGATCACGCGCCCCGTGCCGAACTCCTCAACAAGCCCCGAGGTTACCTTAAACGGCGTGCCCGCCTCGGCCACATCTTCGCCGATCAGGAAAACGGTCTCATCGCGCCGCATCTCTTCGGCGATGGCCTCGTTCACGGCCTGGCTGAGGGTAATGCTCCGCATCACGACGCCTCGAGATAGACGTGCATGGAAACCTCGGATCCGTCCGGGTACGGCGCCTCCAGCGCATAGGCCACGGCCTCGGCCGCTTCCGCCCTGATCGCTTCTGAAAGCGCCTCAAGTTCGGCCTTGGTCGCGACGCCCTCGTTTACCAGCCAATCCGCGAATAGCGTGATCGGATCGCGGTTTGCCTTCCAATCGGCCTCTTCTTCCTTCGATCGGTAATAGGTTCGGCTGATGTCGCCCACATGGTGGCCATGGTAGCGATAGGTCTCCAATTCCACGAAGAACGGGCCATCGCCCTTGCGGCAGCGCCCCACAAGATCGCGGGTCAACGCGTTGACGGCCAGAACATCCTGCCCATCCACCCGGAATGACTCGATCCCAAAAGCGTCCGCCCGCGCGGTAATCTCCCCCGCGGCAATCTCATCTGTGCGCGTGTATTCGGAATACCCATTGTTTTCACAGGCATAGATCACTGGCAGCTTCCAGAGCGCGGCCATGTTCATGACCTCGTACATCAGCCCCTGCGCGGTTGCGCCATCCCCGAAGAAGCAAACGGTCACATCCGATTGCCCCAGCATCTTTGCCCGCAGCGCAGATCCCGTTGCGATGCCCATGGAGCCGCCGACGATCGCGTTGGCGCCAAGATTGCCGTTGAGCTGATCGGCGATATGCATCGAACCGCCCTTGCCGCGGCAATAGCCCTCTTCCTTGCCCAAAAGCTCGCAGAACATCTCCTTGAACGCCGCGCCCTTGGCCACGCAGTGGCCGTGGCCGCGGTGGGTGGAGGTGATCTTGTCGGTCACCTCCAAAGCCTCGCAGATCCCCACGGCCACCGCCTCTTCGCCGGAATACATGTGCGTCAGGCCAGGCATCTTGGCGTCGAGGTAAAGCTGGTTGGCGTTATCCTCGAAGGTGCGAATCTTCACCATCTGGCGGTACATCCGCAGGTAATTTTCGGCGTTTTGCTTCGGCTCGGCGGTCATCTTCTCTCCGATCCTCTCTGGCGAGAGGTCTCAGTAACGGTTCGCAATGGGCAGCTCTTCGGCGGGGAAAAGGCTGATCACTTCGCAACCGGTATCGGTCACCACCACCTCCTCCTCGATACGCGCCGCGGAATACCCATCTGCCGCGGGGCAGTAGGTTTCGAGCGCGAACACCATGCCTGTCTGGATCTCCATCGGGTGATCCAGGCTGACGGCACGGCTGATGATCGGCCGCTCATGCAGCGCAAGGCCCAGCCCGTGGCCGAACTGAAGCCCGAAGGCCGCATCTTCATTCGGAAAGCCCAGGCTTTCCGCCGTTGGCCAGACCGCGGCCACCCGATCGGTGGAAACGCCCGGCTTGATCATCTGGATCGCCGCATCCAGCCATTCGCGGCATTTCACGTAGGCGTCGTTCTGCTCTGGCGTGGCGCGCCCGATGTTGAACGTTCGGTAGTAGCAGGTGCGATAGCCCTGATAGCTTTGCAGGATATCGAAGAACGCCTGATCGCCCGGGCGGAAGTAGCGGTCGGTGAAGTTGTGCGGGTGCGGATTGCAGCGCTCGCCCGATATCGCGTTGATCGCCTCGACATCGTCTGACCCCATCTCGTAGAGCATCTTGTTGGAGAGCGCGACGATATCGTTTTCGCGCACGCCGGGTTTCAGCTCTTCGTAGATCATGTGGTAAACGCCATCGACCATGCTGGCCGCCTGTGTCAGCAGCTGGATCTCATCCCAGTTCTTGATCTCGCGCGCGGCCAGCATGATCTGCTGGCCGTCCACCACGTTGATCCCCTCTTCCTGCAGCGCGTGGAACATCGCTGTCTCGGCGTAATCAACGCCCACGGGCATATCAGACATGCCCGCATCTTTGATCAGCTCGGCGATCCGCTTCGCGTATTTCCGCATCAGCCCGAATTCGGGCGGGATGGTCCCGCGCATGCCCACAACGCCGGCCAGGCAATGATCGGGTTCCAGCCAATCGGAATACTTCTGGTGATGAACGGCGGCAGAGCCAAAATCCCAAACATACGGGCTATCATCGCCCGTGAGCAGGCAGAAACGGCACATCTTGTCCCGTTCCCACTCTCCGATCTTCGTTGCCGACACGTATCGGATGTTATTGACATCAAAGAGCAAAAGCGTTCCGGCGTCGGAGGCTTTCAACGCCTCGCGCGTGCGGCTCAGGCGATAGCGGCGCAGGCGGTCATGATCGACCCGGCGTTCGAAATCCACCGAGGTGTGCCCCCAGGCCGGCAGCCGGTTTTCCCACCGCCAATTCGGCTCAAGATCCTGCGGGGTCAGTACGTTTGGCGTAAGCGCACCCATGTTAATCGTCCTTTCGATGAACCGGCGGGGCACGGGCGCTGCCGGCCCGCATCGGTTCGGTCTGTTGGCGGCGCGGGCGGCCGCCGGGATGGATGGGAGGGCCTGGTTGGCCCCGGATCACTGCATGACGATGCCGCCGTCGATCATCAGAAGCTGGCCGGTCATGTAATCGCTCTCGTCCGAGCAGAGGAACGCCGCCGTTCCCATAACGTCTTCGGGGGTCGAGAGCTTCTTCATCAGGATCATGTTCTCGCGGAGCGTCTCAAGCGACTGGCCCTCTTTCTCAAACATGCCGATATCGACGAGATCCTTGTCGAGCTGCTTCCAAAGCTCGGTATGCACAACGCCGGGGCCATAGCCATTGACGGTGATCTTATGTTCCCATAGCGCCTTGGCCCCGCCGATGATCATCGCAAGCACGGCATATTTCGAACAGCTATAGGGAATCACATCCAGAAATGCGGTTCGCGAAACGATCGAACCCACGGGAATGATCTTGTAGGGGTGATCTTCCATGGGGCCTTGCGCGATCATCGCGCGCGCGGCCTCCTGCATGCCCAGCAACACCCCCTTGGCGTTGATGTTCATGATCATATCCCAGTTGTCTTCATCGATATCCATGAACATCCGGGGCTTGTTCACCCCGGCATTCAGAAGAGCCACGTTAATGGAACCGAACGCATCGACGGTTGCGGCAACGGCGGCGGCATTGTCGGCGCGGCTTGTGACATCCATCTTCACCGCAACGGCCTTGCCACCGCCTGCCGCGTTGATCTCATCCGCAACCGCTGTCACGCCGTCCAGATTAACATCGCCGATGCACACATTCGCGCCTTGCGCCGCAAAGTACTTGGCATTTGCCGCGCCCATGCCCTGGGCGGCGCCGGTGATCATAATGTTTTTACCGGTAAGCCGTTGCGTATCCATAATTGTTCCTCCCAAGACACGGATCATGCCGTTTCGGAAAAGCCTGCCCCATGCGCGGAACCGGCCACAGCGGGATTGCGTCCAATCCGGATGAAATTTGTCCAAAATGGACTGAATTGCCGGAGATGCGGTTTTGGAAGTTTGAGATGTTGACGAAGACGAAATGAAATCGTCCATCTGATACCAGGGAGGAACAAATGTCGTACTTCGGAAAGATGATGCGTGCGATGCTGGCTGGGGCCGTGGCGCTCGGCGCTATGGCGACCGCATCGATCGCGCAAGACAAGCCGTCCATCATCTCATTCAACGGCCCTGCCGGTGAGGCCTATATCGGGCGCTTCATCACGGGCATCAAGGATACCGCGGAACTCAAGGGCTTTGACATTCAGGTCTTTGAAAACCAGTTCAACCAGGCCGAACAGGATCAGCAGGTGCAGCAGGTTCTGGCCGCGGGCATTCTGCCCGATGTCTTCATCTGGTGGCCGTCAGATGCGGTCGCGGGCCTCGGTTCACTTCGCTCGCTGGCGCGGACGGGCGTTCCGGTGCTGAAGATCAACCAGCTGCCGAACGAGCAGGATCAGGAATACATCTTCGGCTATGCCGGCCCCGATGACCGGCTGCGCGCGCGCAATGCCGGCTACATGATGCGCGAAGCGGCTGCGGCCAAAAAGGCGGCGGGCGGCGAAGGCTTCAACGTGCTCGTTCTCTCCTACCCGCACAGCTACGGCGGCTACGGCCTTTCGATCAACGCGTTCAAGGAAGCGATTGCCGGATCGGACCTGAACATCATCGGGGATGTGGACGAGGGCTTCGGCCAGGCCAACGGCTATTCCGGCGCGGCCAAGGCGATCGCGGCGCTGCGGGATGAGGGCATCCACTTTGTCTATGGCATGGACGACGCCATCCTGACGGGCGGTATCAAGGCCCTTGAGGAAGCAGGATATGTTATGGGCGAAGACGTCATTGCCGTCGGCACCGTCTGCAACGGCGACAAGCAGTTGATCGAAGAGGGCAAGCAGTTCGGCACAACGCTGCAATCGCCGCTGCATGAAGGCCAGCTCGCCATCGCGATGGTGGAAGAGTACCTCGAGACGGGCGCACTTGCGAACTACATCAACTTCACGCCGAACCCGGCCGTGACCGCCACGAATATCGAAACGGTTGCGCTGCGCGGCTTCGACGGGAAGCTCTATGGCATCGACGAGCTCTGCTCGGGCGCCTGGGGCGGCTAATCCAAGATCTTTCAGGCGGGCGTCCCGGCACAGGGGCGCCCGTCTGCAATAAGAGACGTTTGCCCATATTGGATCCGGGAGGGGACCATGGCGGCTCAACCGCTCTTGCGGCTTACCAACATCAGCCGGCATTACGGCGCGATCCAGGCGCTGCGCGGCGCAAGTTTTGAGATCGGGCGCGGTGAGGTCATGGGGCTGGTCGGCGAAAACGGCGCCGGAAAATCCACCATGGTCAAAATCATCGGGGGCTTCGATCACGGCTTTACCGGCGAGTATTTCTACGATGGCGAAGTGCGCCAATTCAAATCGCCCACGGTTGCCGAGCAGGTCGGCATCTCCATCGCGCAGCAAGAGCTGAGCCTGATCCCCACCCTCAGCGTGGCCGAGAACATCTTTCTGGCGGGCGATGGGGTGCCGGTTTTTGCCTCTCGCGGCTACCTTGCAAAAAAGGCCAAGCCGTTTCTCGAAGAAGTCGGGCTTGGCCATGTCGATCCGCTGCGCAATACCGCGCGCCTTTCGGTGGGCGAACAGCACCTTGTCGAAGTTGCGCGCCTGATCGCCCACAACCCGCAGGTGCTGATCCTCGATGAACCCACCGCCGCGCTGGGCGAAACGGATTCGATCCGCATTCTCGATATGGTCAACCGGCTGAAAGAGCGTGGAAAATCCGTGATCTACGTGAGCCATCGCATGGACGAGATCTTCAAGATCTGCGATCGGATCACCGTGTTGCGCGATGGCGAAAGCCAGGCCCCGCGCGCCGCCGCCGATATGGATGTAAATTCGCTTGTCGAGCTGATGCTCGGCTTTGAACTGGGCGACATGTATCCCAAGCGCAAGCCCGTCACCCGCACCGCGCCCGCTCTGAAAGTGCGCAAACTCTGGCCGGATGGCATCCTCGAACCGATAAGCTTCGATGTGTACCCCGGTGAGATTCTGGGCCTTGCCGGGCAGCTTGGCTCCGGTACATCGGAAATCCTCGGCGCCATCGCCGGATCCACCCGCACCCGGGGCGGAGCGCTGAACTACAAGGGAAAGGATTTCCTGCCATCGCGGCCCAAGGAAGCAATCGAGCACGGCATCGCCTATTGCTCTGAGGACCGGAAATATGACGGGCTCTTTCTGGGCCGCCCGATCATGGAGAACCTTTCGGCCCCGGCGCTCGAGACGATCTCGAACCGCGGGTTTCTGAGCGGGTCCAAGGAACGCGCGTCAACCACCGAGAATGCGGTGAAATTCACCGTCGATCCCAAGCGGCTTCCGCAAGAGGCGGGCGTGCTATCGGGCGGCAACCAGCAGAAGGTTGCCCTGGGCAAATGGCTTTCAATCTCGCCCGAGGTGATCCTTGTGAATGAGCCAACGCGGGGCGTCGATGTCGGCGCGCGTGCCGAGATTTACCAGATCCTGCGCGGCCTTGCCGATCAGGGCGCCGCCATCGTGGTGGCGTCGACAGACATTCAGGAAATCACCAACCTGCCAGACCGGATCATCAGTTTCTACCGCGGCGTCCGGGTTGGCGAACTGGCGCTGGAAGAGATGACGTCTGCCAACATCCTCGAACAGATCACCGATCCGTTCCACGAAGCCGGCATCGCCGTTTCGGGGAAAGCATCATGACCGACGCAACCGCCCCCTCCGGAGAGGCCCTCAACATCATCCAGCGCATCACGCGGGATTATTCGCCGCTGGTGATCGCGATGGTCAGCCTGTTCCTGATTGTCTTCGTGGCCGGTGCCGTGCTCACGGATGATTTCCTGACCTGGTTCAACGTCAAAACGATCATCCGGGATGCCGCGCTTGTTGGCATCATGGCAATCGGGCTCACCTTTGTAACGCTCAGCGGCAACTTCTTCCTTCTGTCGATGAAGGAAATCGCGGCCCTGTCGATCATCTGCTTTGCAACGCTCATGGGGGCAGAGTGGAACCAGTGGGGAGCGCCCGGTGCCGATCCCACAACCTATTCGCTGGCGATGACGTTCCTTGTGGCCTTCGCGGCCACCATGGTTATCGCAACAATCGCCGGCGCCCTGCAGGGGGCGCTTATCGGCCTTGGCGGCAACCCGATCGTTGTGACCCTTGGGGCGGCGGGCCTCTTCTTCGGGATCGGATCCTGGTGGTCAGACAATCTGGTGGTCAGCTACCGCCGCCCCCACGGCGCCGAATGGCTTGGCACGGGATCGTTCATCGGTGATATCCCGAATATCACCGTGGCCTTCGTGATCATCGCCATCGTGGCCGAGCTGACGCTGCGCTACACCACCTTTGGGCGCCAGGTTTATCTGGTGGGCGCGAACCGCGCCGCCGGGCGGGCAACGGGCCACGAAAACTTCGGCATGGCCATCAAATGCTGCATCATCGCCAGCCTCTGTGCGGCCTTCGTGGCGGTGGCGTTTTCCGGCCAGGTCTCTTCAGCGCATGTGAACTACTTCTCCTCCGAATTCGGTTCCTCGGGGGATATGACGATCATGGTGATCGCCATCGTCATGGTTGGCGGAAATTCGATCATGGGGGGTTATGGCTCCACCCTGCGCACCTCGCTGGCCGCCGTTTTCATCTCAAGCATCGACAATATGATGGTGCTGAACGGCTTCAACTCGGGCGCACGCGTGCTTGCCGTGGGCCTGATGATCGTCTTCTCAATCGTCGTCTTCGCGCTTGTCCGGCGCGGCAGCCGCTCGGTAGAATAGGAGAACCCAATGCAGCGCATCAAGCAGTGGGTCACAGACAACCCCGATCTGAGCTTCGCCATCCTTCTGGCGATCACCGTCTACACGTTCTTTGCGATCACCGAGCCGTTGTTCTTCACCCATCGAACGGGCTTTGCGATCTTTGAACGCTTTGCCGTTCTGGGCCTCGTCGGGCTGGCCCTGACGCTTTGCATCATTGCGGGCGAAATTGATCTTTCCATTGGCTCGAACGCCGCGCTTGCCGCGGTGATCACCGTCCGCTTCACCGATGATTGGGGGGCCATCAACGCGCTTCTTGTGGCGCTTGCCGTATCTACCTCAATCGGCGCGATACAAGGGTATTTCATCGCGTATCTGCGGATCCGTGCGATTGTTTTAACCGTCGGCACCCTGATGTTGCTTCGCGGGGTCGCCCTTTTCGCGGCAGAGGAGAAAACGGTGATGCTGACTGATTTCCGCATCCCCGATTTCATCTCTACCAAGATGCTCGGCTACTTCTCCCCGGCATCGCTTCTGGTGATCGCGATGTTCGTTCTCGTGGGCCTGTTCATGACCTATACGCGCTATGGCCGCGAGATTTACGCCATTGGCGGCGCGCGGAAAGAGGCGCTCGCCTCCGGCATCCCGCTCCAGCGCCCAATGATCATCGTCTTCGCGATCTCGGGCTTCTGCGCGGGACTTGGCGGCGTGATCATCGGGTTGCGCTCGGGCACGGCGCAGGCGCTGGGCCTTCAGTATCTGCTTCTTGCCGGAACGGTGGCGGCCTTTATCGGCGGCGTTTCGATCCTCGGCGGCAAGGGCGGGGTGATTGGCGCGGCCATCGGCACGCTTACGGTGAACTTCCTCAACACCGGGCTCGTCTTCAACGTCACCCCGGCCTTCATGGTTCAGCTCTATCTCGGGATTCTCCTGCTGGTCGTGATCATGTTCCAAACCGGCAGCCGGGTATTTGACGAACGGCAAAGGCGGAAGCTTCTTCTCGACGATGTTGATCGACGACGAAGTATCTGGTCCGACAAGATCGCCGAGATCCGGGGACAGTCGGGCTAGATCAACGCGCACTGGCAGAATGTCCAGAATGGACATATCGTTGAGATGATGCCCGGCCAGAAAGACATCGATGAATGGCCAGCCTCGGGGGACGCCGTGGATCAACGGGGCGCGCTTGGGCGGGCCAGGCAACCGGTCCGCGCCGCCGAGCGCAGCGCCGCACGCGCCAAGGATATCACCGGGGAAGAGTTTTCGCTGTTTCTCGATTTTATAGATGCGGTGGGCGTGGAGGCGAGCCAGGCGCTCAGCCTCAAGCGCGGCTATGACGAAACCCGCCTGATCACCACGCTTCTGCGCAACCATCTTGCGGGCAAGCTCACAACCACGAGCCACTTGGCCAATTCCAGCGGCATGGGCTACGGCACGGCCATTCGCGCCATCAACTCCATCGAAGAGCGCGGCCTTCTAATCCGCCGACCGCGCACGAAAACGGGCAAGAGCTTCTCGCTCCACCCCACCAACAAGCTGATCGAGGAATGGCAGGAGTTCGCGCGCCGCGTTCGGGGCACCATCGGCTCCACCCTCGGCCTTGGAACCTCCGGCCAGGCGGGGATCAGCGATTACTTCTTCGGCGCCTCTTACGGCGATAGCCTTACGATCCCACCCCCTACCCCGCTTCAAACCAAGCTCAATCTTCAAAGCCGGCTGCGCCTGCTCGTCCATGCCGATCCAACCTTCATGGCGATGAGTGTGCTCAAGCGGCAGTTTGAGGGGATCTTCGGCGCCGGCGTTCACAGCCGCGCGCTTTCGATTGACCGTCTGCGCCAGGAAATCCTGCTGAATGCAGAGCGCAAGACCTCGCAATATGACATTCTTGCCTGCGATCTGCCCTGGTTCGGGGAGTTGGCCGAAAAAAAGGTTCTGCTTCCCATCGATGATTTTCTGGCCGAACGGCAGGTGGACCTTTCGGATTTTCACAGGGTGGCCCTGGCTTCCGCCCGCTATCGCGGGGTGCAATACGGGCTGCCCGTGCAAACAACACCCGAACTGCTCTGCGTGCGCCGCGATCTTTGCGAAGCAGCGGGGATCGGCGCGCCGTTCACTATTGCGGATACGCTGGATACCGCCCGCGCCTTGCATGATCGCGCGCAGGGCCGCTCCGGGATCGCATGGAACGCGGCACGCGGCACGCCTCTGGGGCACACATTCATGTTCGTCATGGGCGCCATGGGGCGGCCCTTTCTGAACCTCTCGAAAGTGGGCGATGATTACGATGCCGAATGGCCGCAGGGTGAGAACATGCGGCCGATGCTGCAATCCGACGAAGCGATTGCCACCGCCGAATACCTTCGGGAACTTCTTGATTTCTCACCCGTATCGATCCTGTCCATGTCCTGGTACGAACGCGCGCGCGCCTATGCCGATGGCGCCGTTGGCATGGCCTATTGCGCAACGCTTTTGGCGCCGCTTTTCGAGATGAACGCTGAGTCACCGGCGAACGGGGTGACCGATTTCCTGCCGCATCCCTATGGGCCCAACAGCAAGCCGATTGCCCCGGTTGGCGGATATGCACTGGCCATTCCCTCCAACATCACGCCGGAGCGGATCGATGCTGTCTGCGATGCCATCGTCGCGCTCACATCGCCGGAAATCAGCAAGCTCTACATCGATAACGGCAGCCTTGTGACGCCGCGCTTCAGTGTGAGCATGGATCCAAGTGTGCGGGGCAAATCACAGGTGATTTCGATTGTGGACGGGATGGCGAGATCGGGAACGCTGCAGTACTGGCCGCGCCCGCCCGTGCCGGAAATCACCGATCTCATTGAGATCCTGGGAACCGAGATCCACGATATGCTTCAGGGCGCAACCAATGTGCCCCAGGCCCTGCAAAACGCGCAAAACCGGGCGGATGCCCTCATGCGCAGCCGCGGGCACTATTAGGGCGATAAGGGCGCACAGGGGCAGAGCCGCGCCGGACGAAACAGCCAGGACATCAGTTTATTGACTTCCCTGCACCCGGCGTCACAGGTAGCAGGCGTGTCGGTAGTCAGTCTTGCAGAGACTGTCTCTCTTGCGACCGGGGTCAGGATCAGCAAATACCGCTTGCACTGTTTTGGCGACATGCAGATCTCATGGGGTGTCGAGCGAGGAGCGATATGATGGAGCCCGAAACAGGCCAAAACTGGGCCAGCACGCACAGCTTTCACCCGTTCATCCTGGGCCTCGGGCACCTTGGACAGCAGGTGACTTACTGACGATGGATCGCGCTGATATCGTTGACGCGGCCTTCCGCAAGAAGGTGGCTGCCGGGGACTATCCCACCGGTCCCGCCCCCTCGGGCCCACTCTCGCATGAAGACGCGGTCGCGATCTTTCATGCGCAGTGCCTGAGCCGCAATCTGGATCGCCGCGCGCGCAAGATGCAGGCCGAGGGCGAGGGTTACTACACGATTGGCTCGTCCGGGCATGAGGGTATGGCCGCCGTCGCCGCCGCCTTGCGGCCCGACGATATGGCGTTTTTGCACTATCGCGACGGGGCGTTTCAGACCATGCGGTCTAGTCAGGTGCCCGGCGTCAACCCGACCAGAGACATGCTTCTGAGCTTTGCCACATCCACCGAGGATCCGATCTCGGGCGGGCGCCACAAGGTTTTGGGGTCGAAAGCGATGTTCATCCCGCCCCAAACCTCCACGATTGCGAGCCACCTGCCAAAGGCGGTGGGGGCCAGCTACTCCATCGGGCTGGCCAAGCGTCACCGCCCCGAGCATGCGGTGCTGCAGGATGATGGGCTGGTCATGTGCTCGTTTGGCGATGCGTCGTCCAACCACTCCACGGCGCAGGGCGCAATCAACACAGCGTGCTGGACATCGTATCAAGCCATCCCCCTGCCCCTGCTCTTCGTCTGCGAAGACAACGGCATCGGCATTTCCGTCCGGACACCAAAGGGTTGGATCGCGGCGAACTTTGCGGGCAAACCCGGCCTAAAGTACTTCCACGCCGATGGTTTAAACGTCTTTGACACTTACCGCGTGGCGCGCGCGGCGGCCGACTACGTCCGCATCCGAAGAAAACCAGCCTTTCTTCATTTGTCGCTGGTGCGCCTTTTTGGGCATGCGGGTTCGGACATGCAGCAAACCTATCTGGCCAAACACACGTTCGAAGACTGGGAGGCGAACGATCCCCTTTTGCATTCCGCGCGCCTGCTGACCGAGACGGGCGCGTTGACCGCAGAGGACGTGCTCGCCATCTACGAGGGGTACGAGGCGGATTGCAAAGAGACAGCGGAAGAGGTCGCCAAACGCCCGCGCCTTAAGTCAGCACAAGAGGTGATGGCCGCGCTTGTCCCACCCAAACGCGCTTGCGCGCCGACCAACGGCCCCTCAGCAGAAGACCGCGCCGCCGCGTTTGGCAGCGATCTCCAAGCGATGGCCACCCCGCAGCCGATGTCTCGGCTGCTGAACTGGGCATTGACCGATCTCATGCTGGAACATCGCGAAATCGCCTGCATGGGCGAGGATGTCGGGCGCAAGGGCGGGGTCTACGGCGTGACCCAGAAACTTCAGGCACGCTTTGGCGAAGACCGGGTGATCGACACGCTGCTGGACGAGCAATCCATCCTCGGTCTGGCCATCGGCATGGCGCATAACGGCTTTGTTCCGATCCCCGAAATCCAGTTCCTGGCCTATCTGCACAACGCCGAGGATCAGGTGCGCGGCGAGGCGGCGACACTTCCGTTCTTTTCAAACGGTCAATTCACCAATCCGATGGTCATTCGCATCGCCGGGCTTGGATATCAAAAGGGCTTTGGCGGACATTTCCACAATGACAATTCTCTGGGGGTGTTGCGCGACATTCCAGGTCTGATCCTGGCTGTCCCATCCCACGGGGCGGATGCCGCGAGAATGCTCCGCGAATGCGTCAGGCTCGCGCGCGAGGAGCAGCGGGTGGTGGTCTTTGTGGAACCCATCGCTCTCTACCCGATGCGTGACCTGCATGCTGAGAAAGATGGCGAATGGATGCGCCCGTATCCCGCGCCAGACGAACGTATTGCCCTGGGTGAGGTCGGGGTGACCGGGGACGGGCCGCTGGCGGTTGTGACCTACGGGAACGGTCACTACCTGGCTCAGCAAGCCGCGCCCTTGCTTGAACAGCAGGGCATCAAGACCCGGATTATCGACCTGCGCTGGCTCGCCCCCTTGCCCGAAGAAAGCCTGCTCGCCGCGCTCCACGGCGCCGAGAAAGTGTTGGTTGTGGATGAATGCCGAAAGTCCGGCAACGTGTCCGAGGCGCTGGTGACCCTTTTGGCGACGCGGACCGATCTGCCGGTTGCCCGTCTGGCCGCGGAAGATAGTTTCATCGCAACGGGCCCGGCCTACGCGGCCACCATGCCGTCCTGCGATGGTATCGTGGAGGCGGCAAGAGCGCTCTCGACGCTCTGACGCAAACCTGCACGCCCCGACCGCTGGCACATCCGGAACCGGCGTCTATAGCTAAAAATTATCGAAGAAGAGAGCCTTCGAATTTGTAGCGGACGCGCGGCCCGTGAGACGTCTATCCCACCCGGGAAGGAGCGCGCGCGGTGACGGTAAACAAAACAGCATTGGTCATATCGGCTCACGCAGCAGACTTTGTCTGGCGCTGCGGTGGGGCGATCGCGTTGCATGCCGATCTCGGTTACGACGTCACCGTAGCCTGCCTGTCTTTTGGCGAACGCGGGGAAAGTGCGCGCCTTTGGAAAGAGGGGAAATCACTTGATGAGGTCAAGGACATCCGGCGCGCCGAGGCAGAGGCGGCGGCAAAGGCACTCGGGGTTGCGCAGTTGGAGTGTTTTGACCTGGGCGACTACCCGCTTGACCTTGAAAAAGCAGACAAGCTGAAACTCGTCGATCTTATTCGCAAAGTGCAGCCAGAATTCATGATGAGCCACAGCCGGTTTGACCCGTACAATACGGATCACATGTACACGACCCAAATCGCGTTGGAGTGTCGTATGATCGCGCAAGCCTGGGGACATAACCCCGGCGAACAGGTCCTGGGCGCGCCCCAACTCTATCTGTTTGAGCCGCACCAGACCGAGCAGATGGGATGGAAGCCGGACACCTTTCTCGACATCACATCGGTGTGGGACAAGAAACGCGCCGCAATGGAATGCATGAACGGCCAGGTGCATCTGTGGGACTATTACACCCGCGTTGCCCAGCAACGGGCCAATCACTTCAAACGCAATTCCGGTGGCATGTCCGGCGGGCGCGATTGCCAGTATGCGGAGGGCTTTGAGTCGGTCTTTCCGCGCACAGTCGACGCGCTTTGACCCTTTGCCGAGGCACAGACCGAGGAACGCCGACATGACCGCGCCGACGAACCCATCCTTCGACATCGCGCATCTCGGGCATGTCGAGGTATTGACCGATAAGTACGAGGAAAGTCTGGATTTCTTCACGCGTGTCTATGGGCTGAAGCTTTCTGGGGCAGATACGACATCGGCCTACTTGCGGGCCTGGGACGATTACGAATTTGCCACGCTGAAACTCACGCGGTCTGACACAACGGGTGTTGGGCATATCGGCTATCGCGCCGCGTCACCGGAAGCGCTGGAACGGCGCGTCGCGGTGATCGAGGCGTCGGACTATACGAGCCACGGCTGGACCGAAGGCGACCCGTCCCATGGGCGTGCCTTCCGATTTGAAGATCCGTCCGGCCATGTCTTTGAAATCTACTACGACACGGTGCGCCACGCGGCGTCAGGCAACGAGATCCCGGCGCTGAAGAATACGGCCTCTGCGTTCACGGGCGCGCCCCCACGTCGGATCGACCACCTCAACCTCTTGTCCGAGGATGTCAGCGAATTTCGCCAATTTATGGAGATCTGCCTCGGCGCGCGTGTCACGGAAATGATCCAACTCGACAACGGGCGGCTTGGAGGCTGTTGGTTCACCGTCAACAACAAGACCTACGATCTTGCCTGTACCGAAGAACATGGCGGCGGCAGTGGCAGGTTTCACCACATCACCTACGCCACCGATCAGCGAGAGGATATTCTGCGGGCTGCGGATATCTTTTTGCAGAACGGCGTGCACATCGAAACCGGCCCGCACAAACACGCAATTCAGGGCACCTTCTTTCTTTATGTCTGGGAACCGGCGGGCAACCGTGTCGAGCTTGCCAATGCAGGCGCGCGTTTGATCCTGGCACCGGATTGGGAACCCGTGGTCTGGACCGAGGCTGAAAGAAAGAAGGGCCAGGCCTGGGGCCTTAAGACGATCGAGACATTTCACAGTCACGGAACGCCGCCCATCAAGCAGCCGGAGTAATCTGATGAACGTTGTTGTGCAAAACATCGACCGCGCGGATGAAGGCACGATCCAAAAGCTTGGCGACGCGGGCGTCGCAACGGTGCACGAAGCGCAAGGGCGCACGGGCTGCCTGCACGCATACATGCGTCCCATCTATTCCGGCGCTCAGGTGGCGGGGTCCGCGGTAACGATCAGCGCACCCCCAGGTGACAACTGGATGCTGCACGTCGCAATCGAACAGTTGCAGCCAGGTGATATTCTTGTCCTTGCGCCGACCTCCCCCTGCGACAACGGATATTTTGGCGACTTGCTGGCCACCTCGGCCATGGCACGCGGATGTGCTGGCCTGATCATCGATGCCGGTGTGCGCGATGTGCGGGATCTGACGAACATGCGGTTCCCCGTCTGGTCGAAAGCGATCAGTGCGCAGGGAACGGTTAAGGAAACGCTGGGCTCGGTGAATGTGCCCGTCGTCTGTGCAGGTCAGACCATTGGGGCGGGCGACGTGATCGTGGCGGATGATGACGGCGTGGTCGTTGTGCCGCGCGCCGATGCCGAGAGCACGCTCGCGGCAGCCGAAACGCGTTTGGCCGCCGAAGACGCCAAGCGCAAACGATTGGCCAACGGCGAACTTGGTCTCGATATCTACAACATGCGACCACGACTGGCCGAAAAAGGCCTCAGGTACGTCTGAGGGGCGCCGCAGATGACCGATGGCATACCCTGTCTTTGGATGCGCGGCGGCACGTCGAAAGCCGCCTGTTTTCTCGCCGCAGACCTGCCAGCAGATCCGCAGGACCGCAACGCCCTTCTTCTCCGCATCATGGGATCGCCAGATCCCCGCCAGATCGACGGAATCGGGGGCGCGGACCCTTTGACGTCCAAGGTCGCCATACTGGCGCTACCGACGCGCGAGGGCGCGGATGTCGACTATCTTTTTCTTCAGGTCTTCGTGGATCAGGCAACCGTGTCAGACGCTCAAGGCTGCGGCAACATCCTTGCAGCCGTCGGTCCCGCGGCGATTGAGCTTGGCCTGGTCTCGGCCCAAGCCGACGAGACAGCGGTGCGGATTCACATGCTGAACACCGGCGAGATTGCGACGGCAGCCGTGCGAACTCCGGGGGGACGCGTTAGATATGATGGACAGTCGCGGATCGACGGCGTTCCTGGGGCGCACGCGGCGATTCCCCTGCTCTTCGACAACATCGCCGGATCCATGTGTGGGGCGCTGCTTCCAACCGGCAAGGCCGTTGATCAGATACAGGGCCTTCCCTGCACCATGATCGACAATGGCATGCCTTGCGTCATTCTACAGGCGACAGACCTCGAAATCACCGGACGAGAAACGCGGGAAGAACTGGAAGCGAACGACGCGCTCAAGTCGCGGCTTGAGTCCATTCGGAGGGAGTGTGGCCCGCTTATGAACCTGGGCGATGTCACACAGAAATCTGTTCCGAAGATGACCATCGTGTCCAAACCAACTGCAGGGGGCACCATCTCGACCCGCAGCTTCATTCCACACAGATGTCACACGTCAATCGGTGTCTTCGCGGCGGTCAGCGTTGCCACGGCCTGCTGTCTAAAGGGGACAACCGCCGCGGGCGTAGCGCACCTGCCCGATGACCGGACGTTTGCCATCGAGCATCCTTCCGGCGCGGCAAATGTGGTCGTCGAGATGGGAGACGACGGCATCGTCACAAGAGCCGGTGTCCTGCGCACTGCGCGCAAACTCTTTGAGGGGCGGGTCTTTCCGGCGCCGCCAGTTTCCCGTTAACCTGCACCGAGCCGCGCCTTGGCCCCGGGACGCCGCGCAAGGCTGCGCGCTTCGAGTGACCGAGGTCAGCGCCTCGCCAAACTGAAGGTTGCCAGTGCACTTCCGAATTGAACAGATCGCACGGCAAAGGTCACATGATCTCTCGTAACCTGCGGCACTTTCGGGTTTTTCTTGCGGTCGTCGATCTGCGCACACCGACCGCGGCGGCCGAACGGTGCAACGTCTCACAGCCGGCAATCACGCAAGCCCTTGCGAAACTCGAGCGCGAGGCGGGGGGTGCGCTGTTTAAACGAACCCGGCAGGGTTTCTTCCTGAGCAAACGTGGCGCGGTCATGGAGGCCCGCTTGCGCCGCGCGATGAACCGTTTGGATCGCGCACTCTCCAACGTCTCACCCCGCCTCGTCGTCACCGCCACATTCGCGCAGTTGCAGTCCTTGATCGCGATGTCAGAGGCACAGAGCTACATGCTTGCGGCCCGTGTTTTGGGATTGGCCCAGCCCACCGTCCACAGAGCTGTGTCCCAACTGGAGCAAGAGGCCGCCCGATCGCTGTTCGAACGCACATCCTTTGGGCTGGTGGCCACCCGGCCCTGCCGCGACATCGCGCAAGCCGCGCGCCTCGCCTTTGCCGAATTCGATCAAGCCGATGCCGATCTGGCCGACTTCGATGGCCGCGAAGTGGGCAGCATCCGCATCGGCGCATTGCCGCTTTCGCGCGCGCAGGTGTTGCCAGAGGCCCTGGCGCGGTTTCGCGCCGTACGGCCAAAACAACCGATCACCGTCATCGACGGCACGTTCAAAGAGATGCTCGCCGGCATGCGGAAAGGCGACATTGATTTCATGATCGGCGCGTTGCGTGATCCGCCACCGGTTGAAGACGTCGTGCAAGAACCGCTCTTTACCGATCACCTTGTTGTCCTCGCCCGCCCAGACCATGAGCTGGATCGCAAGGCCCGGCTGACTTTGGAGGAACTGGTTCAGCATCCCTGGGCCGTGCCCCGTCCCGGCACCCCAACGCGCGAGCAGTTTGACACGCTTTTTGAGCGTCGGGGACTGGCCATGCCGGAAAGCATCGTTGAATGCGGTTCGATCCTGCTTATCCGCGAGCTGCTGCTAAAATCGGACCTTCTGGGCTGTATCTCGGGCCAGCAGGCGCAGCGCGAGATCCGGAACGGAACGCTCGTCGAACTCAATACGGGGATTGACTGGCCTGGCCGAGAGATTGGGTTGACCTACCGCACCGGTTGGCTGCCGACCAAGGCACAGGATACGTTGCTTGCGCAGCTACGCGAGGTGGCCGCAGAAATCACAACGCAATAGCGCCAGCTTATCCAGTGCCGTTCTGTTCGAATTGGTTTTATTGGCATGATACCGCAAATAACGGGTCACCTTGCGCACAGCTGACCGCGGCCACGCCGGAAAGCACGGATTGGGCAGGCACCACAGTATTTGGGGAAGACCATGCAATATCACCTGAACGGCTTTAGGCCCGGGGATCCGGATATCCATCCGCCTGCTGAACCGTGGCGCGTGTCTTCTGCTGAACTCCCCAAAACGGTTGATGTCCTGATCGCAGGATGCGGGCCCGCGGGCCTGTGTCTTGCGGCGCAATTGGCCGGGTTCCCCGAGATACGGACGATGATCGTGGAACCCAAGCTCGGCCCGATGGAAAAGGGTCAGGCCGATGGTATCAGCGTGCGCTCGATGGAGATGTTTCAGGCCTTTGGGTTCGCCGAAAAGGTCAAGCGAGAGTCGGTTTGGATCAATGAATCGACATTCTGGACGCCGCATCCCGACGACACCTCACGCATTCATCGCGCCGGACGGGTGCAGGACGTTGAGGACGGCATGAGCGAGATGCCCCACGTTCTGATCAACCAGGCGCGGGTACACGAACTGTACCTCGACATCATGCGCAACGCCCCCTCGCGGCTCGAGCCCGACTACGGCCTCAAAGTGGTGGATGTGGTGGTGGACCCGACAGCGTCCGACTATCCGGCGACCGTCACACTTGAGCGCACTGATCCGGACCGTGAAGGGCAACGTGAAACCGTGCGGGCCCGCTACGTGGTCGGGTGCGACGGTGCGCGTTCGACCGTGCGCCGATCAATCGGAGGCGCCCTGCACGGCGATGCGGCCCACCAGGCCTGGGGCGTGATGGATGTTCTGGCCGTAACAGATTTCCCCGATTATCGGATGAAGGCGTTGATCCAGTCCGGCAATGGCGGGACGATGCTGATCCTGCCGCGCGAAGGCGGCTATCTGGTACGCCATTACGTGGAACTGGAGAGCCTTGGAGAGGAAGAGCGCGCGGCAGATCGCGGTCTGACGATCGACGACATCATCGCCAAGGCCCAGCAAATCTTTGCGCCATACAAGTTCGATGTGAAAGATGTCGTGTGGTGGTCGATCTACGAGATCGGGCACCGGTTGACGGACAAGTTCGACGATGTGCCCGAAGACGAGGTCGCGACGCGCACCCCCTGCGTCCTGCTGGCGGGAGATGCCTGCCATACCCACAGCCCCAAGGCCGGTCAGGGAATGAACGTTTCAATGGGCGACACCTTTAACCTGGGATGGAAGATGATTGCCGTGCTCACCGGCCGGGCGCATCCATCACTCTTGCACAGCTACACGCAAGAGCGTTGGGCCGCGGCGAAGGCACTGGTCGAGTTTGACCATCAGTGGTCGCGCGTCGTCGGTGCACGGTCGGACGCGGACACAGACGAAGACCTGCCGCGGTTTGCCCGCGAGTTTATCAAGAACCTGCGCTACACCTCCGGGCTGACCATCTGTTACGAGCCGTCGAAACTCACCGGCGCGGCCACGCATCAAGCCCTGGCGACCGGCTTTGACATCGGCATGCGCTTCCATTCCGCGCCCGCTATCCGGCTGGCCGACGCGAAACCGATGGAACTTGGGCATACGGTCGAAGCCGATGCGCGGTGGCGCGTCTTCGCATTCGCGGGTGCGGGCGATGAAGGCCAAAAGGGCGCCCCGGTCGACACGCTCTGTGCGTTTTTGGACCAAGCGCCTAACTCCCCGCTACGGCGGCACACGCGTCCCGGCGAAGACATGGACGCAGTCATCGATGTCCGGGCCGTGTTCCAGCAAGGCTTTCGCGAACTCGACTATACGGCGATGCCATCGCTGCTGCGTCCGCTTAAGGGTCGTTTGCGGTTGTGCGACTATGAAAAAGTGCTCTGCGCCGATCTGAAACGCGGTGATGATATCTTTGAGATGCGCGGCATCGACCGGACCAAGGGGTGCATCGTGATCGTGCGCCCCGACCAGCATGTGGCCCACATCCTCCCCCTGGATGCACATGACGAACTCGCCGCGTTCTTCGCCGGGTTCCTTCTGGACGCCTGAGAGAACGCGCCGTCCGCCAAGACATCTTGTTTAAGTTGTATCGCGGCGCTCGAACACGATATCTCAATCAAAGCAGACACTTACATCCATCCTCACCGTCATCAGCCCCGATACGGAATAGCGCCCGCTTATCCTACCTTGATCTCTTCGAATTCGCCTGACCCGGCCAATTGCAAGAAGATCGCGCCAGTCGATTCCGACGGATGACCTGCGCGAGTCAAAGAGGAGGAACTATAATGCGCCTGACATCGATCATGGGGGCTGTTGCAGTTGCAGTGTCGGCAACTGCGGTTGCAGCAGATGAACTGTCACTGGCAGATTTTCAACCACCGCAGCACTTCATCGTAGATGAGGTATACGGGCCCTTCGCAGAAGCCGTCGCCGCAGCGTCGGGGGGAGAGACGACTGTACGGGCTTTCATGGGGGGAGAGCTTGGTCCGGGTCCGGCAGAACAATACAATCGTGTTGTCGACGGCGTCGCTGACCTCGCCTTTGGTCTGCCGGGTTACACAGCATCGAACTTCCCGATGACCCTGCTTGCCGAATTGCCGGGCGTGATAACGGCTGAAACCGGGACGCAGGCCATTGTCGATAATTTCGAAATGCTGGCGGGCGAATACCGCCGCGCCGTGCTTGTCGGACTTTGGAACAACGCGCCGAACCTTCTTTTGATGGCGGATGATCCGATCACCAGCCTGGATGATCTGCAAGGCCTGAACATCCGCGTGCCGTCGCGCAACGCCGGGCTGGTCGTTCAGGCCTGGGGCGCCAATCCGGTGTCCATGCCCGCACCCGGGATCTAAAACGCCATGCAAACGGGCGTGATCGACGGCGCGATGACGGACGCGACGACGCTGCGCGCCTTTCGGTTGGCAGAGGTGACCAACCACGTCACCAAAGGCATGGACACCACAATCTCACTGTTCTTCCTGATCATGAACCGGGATACGTTTGCAGACCTGAGCGATGCAGAACAGCAAGCGGTTCTGGCCGCCGGGCGCGACGCGTCGATAAACGGCAATGCGGCCTGGTTGGACATCGCAGACAAGGCCTTGACCGAGTTTGGCGCCACGGACGGCAAAGAGGTGATCACCCTGGCACCGGAAGAAGCGGACCGGTTTAACGTTGCTTCCGCCGCAGTGGTCGAAGAAATCGTTGCCGCCGCGGAAGCAGACGGTGTTGCAGCACAGGCCTACATCGACGCGCTCGGCGGCGGATAGTGCCTTGGCGTTGATGCCGAAACCTGCCTGGTTGGCGCGGGCCAACCAGGTTCCTACGTTGTTGGCCGTCGGGGCGGGCATCTGCCTGATCACCATGGTTGTGGTCGTCACGGCGGGGGTGGTGATGCGCTATGCCGTGGGCCGCCCGCTTCTTGGCGTGAACGAGATCGTCCAGCTTGTTGCGGTCGCCTTGGCCATGCTCGCCCTGCCCTATTGCACGCAGTCCGGCGGCCATGTGCGCGTCGATCTGTTCGACAGTGCCCTGGGGCGCGTCGGGCGCTTTCTCAGCAGCCTCCTATTTCGGATACTGACCATCGTGGCGCTGTTCTTCCTGTGCCGCCGGGCTTGGACCAAGGCGGTTGAAGCGATCGAGTTTGGCGACGTCACCAATATGCTGCAACTGCCGATCTGGCCCTTCTACGGCGCTGTCTTTGCCGGAATGGCACTGTGCGCGCTGGTCTATCTGTTCGAGGCCTTTGCCCTGATCGTCGGGTGGAGAAACCCCGATGACTGACCTTATGGTCGGCATTTGCGGCATCGTCGGTCTGTTCCTGCTGATGATGCTGCGCACGCCCGTCGCGTTTGCCATGTTGCTGACCGGGTTTTTCGGCGTGTGGATGCTGGATGGTCTACGGCGGGCCACCGCGATCATGTTCACCGAAACCTATTCGTCGGTCTCGAACTATAACCTGATCGTCGTTCCGATGTTTGTCCTGCTCGGCAATATCGCATCTGAGGCCGGATTCAGCCGCGCCCTTTACGACGCGGCCCACGCCTGGGTCGGTCGTTTTCGCGGCGGGCTGGCATCGGCGTCTGTGATAGGCTGTGCCGCGTTTTCGGCCGTTTCGGGATCCTCGGTCGCAACCGCCGTCACCATCGGCCGCGTCGCCCTGCCCGAGATGAAACGCTTTGGCTACGCCCCCGGGCTCTCGACCGGCGCCATCGCTGCGGGCGGGACGTTGGGCTTTCTCATCCCGCCGTCAACGGGCTTTGTCATCTACGCCATCCTGACCGAGGAATCGATCGGCCGCCTTTTCATGGCGGGAATCCTTCCGGGCATCCTGATGTCCGTGCTGTTCATCTGCGCCATATGGCTGGTGACGCTGCGCGACCCGGATGCAGGTCCCCCGGGCGATGCAACAGCGTTTCGAGAACGCATCCGGCAGTTCGGACGTGCCGCGCCTTTGCTGGGGGTTATCCTGATCTCAATCGGCGGGATTTACCTGGGCGTCTTTACGCCCGTCGAAGCCTCGGGCATCGGCGCGGGTCTGGTCATCTTGCTCGCGGTGGTGTCCCGCAAGATAACGCGCCAAGGGTTCATTAACGCCGTCCGCGATACGGTGCGAACCTCGGCAATGCTCTATATGATCGTGATCGGGGCAAACGTCCTGAACCCGTTCCTCGCCATCACCGACATTCCCCTCGCGCTGAGCGAGATGCTGACGGCTTTCGGCCTGGGGGCCTACGGCACGCTGCTGGTCATCCTGCTGAGTTATGTAGTCCTCGGTATGTTTCTTGACGGGTTGGCCATGCTGGTCGTGACGATCCCGATCTATTTTCCGGTGGTCGTGGGGTTGGGTTTCGATCCGATCTGGTTCGGCGTGGTCGCCGTTATCGTCATCGAGATGGGGATGATCACTCCCCCTGTCGGTCTGAACGTCTTTGTCGTTCGCGGCGTGGCGGGGGATGTGCCGCTCGCAACCATCTTTGCGGGTGTGATCCCGTTTTTGCTGGCCATGATCGTGACCCTTGTGCTGATCATTCTGTTCCCGGGAATTGCCCTGATCATTCCGAACTCAATGTTCGGCTGAACGGCTGCGCCGCGCGCACGTCGCAGTGCGCGCAACGCGGCAGTGGTAGGGCGTTACACTGCCTCCGGCCGTTCCGCCTCAAACTCGATCGCCGCCTGCTCGTCCCCGGCAATCGCGCGCTCAAATGCAGCGAGGCGTTTGTAGATCGACATCAGTTCCACAATGGTCGTCCAGGACATGACCAGAAACTGGAAAGAGTTCTCCACGCGTTGAAATGCCCGCAAGATCTGTTGCATGACGCCCAGCGTGACACCGGCGCTGATGATGGTCGGGCCAAGCGCGATGTAGGGCAGGATAACGCCGGCCTGGAGATACGAGTACCGCACCACGTTGAAGTAGAGATAGTTGAGGTAGAGGCGGAAATAGTTCCTGCGTACATTCGTGAAAAGCTCACTCAAAGTCGGCGGGCGGGCCCGCTCCTCATTGTCTTCACCAAGGACCAGCTCTTTCCGAAACGCCGCTTCGACCCTCTGATTTCGAAACTCAAGCCCCGGCAGGCGCCACCCGGCTAGACCGAGAAGCGCAGTACCAATGATCGACCAAAGGATTGCGACGAAGACCAAGGCCTGCGGCACTTCCCCGACGACGGGGAGTTCGGTGACAAACGACGACAGGCCCCAGAGGATCGGCAGGAATGCCAGAAGCGTCATGATCGCATCAATGAAGCGCGATCCAAGCCCCTCCATGATCCGCGCAAACGCCATGGTGTCTTCCTGGATCCGCTGAGACGCGCCTTCGATGTGCCGGATCTTGGGCCAGAGCGACACGTAATGGTCGTTCATCGCCGTCCGCCACCGAAACACGTAGTGCGAGGTGAAGAACGCGATCAGCACGGCGCTGAAGATCGACACCATCGCAATCTTCAGAAAGGTCGCGAGCTGCCCGTAATAGTCGCTGGAACTGACCGAATTCGGCTCGGCCAGCGCCTGTTGCACCAGATCGTAAAAACTGCCGAACCATTCGTTGATCATCACGTCGAGCTGCACCTGGAACCAGGTGGCGAACACGATCACCGCGGAACCACCCACCGACCATCTCGCCCATTTGTGGGATGACTGCCTCAGCCAGAACAGGGCAAAGGCGGCATAGCAAATCGCGTTGTATTCATAGGTCCAGACCCGGCCCGGGTCCCACCCGAACGTCTCGGCGATGCCAAGGGGATCTTGCCAGTCCTTAAACTCAACGTGCCAGAACGCGATGCAGACGACGGCCCAGGCAATCGCTGAGAACAGGAAGCGCTTGGGGTTCGGGAAGAATGAGTGAAACATGGGACGGTCTTCTAGCTGGAGGACTGGGCGCGGGCGCGCTTGGCCAGGGCAACAAGGCACGGGCGAAGTTCATTTGCCGAGGCAAGCGGTGGATCGAACCAGACACGGGCCACGTCGTCACCCGATGTGAGATCGAGGCCCTCAAGATCCATCGTCGCAAGCTGCCACTGCCCGTCGGGGCGCCCCGCGAAAACCTGGGCATAAAGCGCGATTGCGTCGAGGTGATCGTCGTTCATATGCGCCACCGCATCAGCCTCCATCGCGTCGAAGTCCGGATCAACGCGGGCGATCAGATCATCGCGCGTCATCTCATAGGCTTTCCCGAAGCCGCCGTTGTAAGATGCGCCCTCCAGCTCAAGCCGCCAGAACGCGAAGTCGGCGAAATCGGCATAGAGCGCGGCCTTTGGATGGCGCGACAGAAACCTGGCCCGCACCCGCTCACGCTCGGCATCCGCAACGCGCCGTGCACGGCCGAAAACGGTGATCCGGGGATGCGCCAACGGATCCCCTTTTCCGGGGTCGCCTAAAAGCAGGGAGGCGCGGGGATCTTGTTCCAGCGCCCCAAAATGCCCGGACAACTGCGAGATCAGAAAGACGGGACAGCCCGCACTGTCGCTTGCCACTGAAACGCGGCTTGCCATCGGTGTTCCCGCCTTCGGGTCCAGCGTGGCAAGTGCCCCATGACGCGCAGTGCGCAGGAACGTTTTCGCATCGCGTCGCGTGCCATCATCCACTGTTCGAAGTACATCCTTGGTCGGCACAGTGTTCCCTTATGCAGCGTTCCTCTGCGGAATTTCCCAAGTCTGGCCGGGAAGGTAAACCATTTATGGTTAATGACGAGTGGTCTGCCCTGCGCCAATGGCGCTGTGCCTGTCCTTCGGGCAGTGCTGCCCTTGCGGCGCAGTGACTGGCATGGGACGTTTGCGTATGGTCAAACGCGCATTTGTACTGGCCCCCGTGGCGATGCTGGCGGCAAGCCTTTGCATCGCGGAAGATCGCAGGGAAGCGCGAGTTAGCATGGTTCTCGACGCAGTTGAGACGTTGTGTAACTTGCCGGACCTTACAGGACTTGAGGCGCAAAACCTTATTCCGGGAAGCTGGCTGATCGAGGAGACCCGCCAACCGCCCAGCGGCGAAGCGCGCAGGATCGCCGTCACGTTGCTGCTGTCCGGCGCCGACGAGTTGCTTGTGGAGCGACGGCAAGCCGGGGGGTTCTTGCGCCAGTTCCGGGTGTCCTACGCGGAAAGCCGGGAGACGGGGCCAGAGCCGAGCCTTCTGGCCATCGCAGACGGAAGCTGCACCGTGCAATCCGGTCGGGAGCTGCGATCTGACGGGCCCGTTTGGCGCTTTCTCGACCAACTTGAGGGCGACTTGACCACCTTGCGCTGGACCGAGACGCTCCAAGCACCGTGGCCCGAGGCCAAGGATCGCGCTGGCGTCCGCGTTGGTCTGGTGGACTCTGGCCTCGCCTATGACCTTCCCATTTTCCGGGACCGGCTGGCCCGCGACGCGAGCGGCACGCCGCTCGGCTATGATTTCTGGGACCTTGACCCCTGGCCCTATGACGGAGATGTGTCGCGCGGCGCGTTTCTGCCCATCCGGCACGGCACTGCCGTTGCCTCGGTCCTCGCGCGCGAGGCACCTTCCGCAGATCTCGTACCCTACCGCTATCCCCGCCCAGACATGGCGCGGATGGCCGATCTTGTGGCCCATGCCGCCGAAGCGGGCGTGCGGGTTCTTGCGATGCCGCTTGGGAGCCGTCGCAAAGAGGATTGGGAGAGCTTTGCCGCGGCGATCGTCAAGCACGATATCCTTGCCATCGTCTCGGCTGGAAATGACGGGCGTGACATCGATGCCGAGCCTGTCTATCCCGCCGCCCTACCACTGGACCAATTCCTTGTGGTCACGTCCGCAGATGAGTTTGGCCGGTTGGCCCAAGGGTCAAACTGGGGCGGCGAGAGTGTGGATATCATGTTGCCCGCTGAGAACCTTGAAATCGTGGACTTCCGCGGTGCTACCGGTGTTGCGTCGGGGTCGAGCTATGCAGTGCCCAGGATCGCGGCGATGGCCGCGCGCATTCTCGAACGACACCCGGACCTCACGGCTGCCGCGCTCAAGGATCGCATCCTTGCAAGCGCGACACCGTCCCCTTTCGAGCGCGACGGGGTTGTGGCTGCCGGATGGCTCCCCAATCCGCTTGACGACTGACTACCGGCGCGCGGGCGCGGGTGGGGCATTGTCGATGAACCGCCGTGCCGCCTGCGCCTGCATCGGGTCTGCGGACAGAAGCGCCTGATACCCCGCCTCAGCGAGGTCCGGCTGATTGCCCCAGACGCCTGACTGGATGGCAAACCGCAGGACCTGCGGATCGTCGGGCGCCATGTCCATCACCTTGCGCGCATGCTCGGTCATGTCTTCGAAACGCGCGGCGAGTTGCAATGACACCAACAGCGACACACGGGCATTGACGGAATTTGGAACCTGCTCGACCGCCTGACGGTGCAGGGCGATGGCCCGGTCAAAGTCACCCCCCATCGCCAGAAGACGGCCCGCCGCCAAAAACTGGCCCTGGTTCATCGTCTCTGAGCAGATGTCAGAAAGGGTTTCCAAGTCGCTCGGACTGGCGGCCCGTGGCTGGGTTGCCTCCATAAGCGTCGCACATTCGGCGAAGGCAGAACCCAGGCGCTCAGAAGTTGCATCTGCATCCTGATCGGCGCGCCCGTCCAGCAACGCGCGAACATCCTGCAGCGGGATCGCCTCGTAGCGTCCTTCGCCGCCGCCGACGCTGATCCCGATCAGGCGTCCGGCGCTGTCGACCAAAGCGCCGCCGCTGACGCCGGGCTGCATGAAGGCCGTCACATGGATGCGTCCAAACGCGGCGTCCTCCGCCGGGGGCGCAATGACGACCCCGGGGTCGAACACGCGCACCTCTTGGCGCGCAACGTCGGCGCCGATGGCAAAGGTCTCGTCCGCGTCCAGGAAACTTCCGTCGAGCCCGGCCACCAAACCGTCCGCAAGCAGCCCCTCAACCTCGATCAATGCAAGATCGCCTTGATAGCCTGACGAAACGACCCGCCCGCCGAGCGGGCCGGTCGGCGCATACACCACCGCATCGGGCCGGTCGCCGACGACGTGACGATTGGTGACCAAAAGGTTTGGCCCGATCCGCGTCGCGCTGCCCACGGGATCAAAGCTCGAGACCGGAAACACCGCCTGGCGCATGCGGCAGACCGCTTCCGGGTGGGGGCAATCGCCAAGGACTTCCGGCTCCGCATTAGCGGACGGCGCAGGCGCCTCAAGAGCCAAGGCCACCGTCATCTCCTGCCCGCCCCGCTCGACCGTCACATCGACCGCCGGCGTCCCTTCCGGCAGCAAGGCAAGCGCGGCAACGACATCGCGCGGCGTTCTCACGCGCTGCTCACCCACGGCAACAACCAGATCCTGGGGACGCACCCCAGCTTCCGCCGCTGCCCCGTCCGGATCCGTCGCGCGCACAACGGGGGCCGCACGGATCGCCAACTGCGCCCGATCAGCCATTGCAAGCCGCCAACCCGGATCCGGATAAGTCACCGTCCCGGTTTCGATCAACGCATCGACCACGCGCATCAGCAACGCGGATGAAACCGCGAAGTTGACGCCGATGTTGCCGTCACCGTCTGAGGCAAAGATCGCCGACACCATCCCGACAAGCCGCCCCTCGCCATCCACAAGCGCGCCGCCCGACGCGCCGGGATTGGCGGCTGCATCCGTCTGAACGAAGTGCTCAACCTCGTTGAACCCGGCATCCGTCACATCAAGCGCGGAGACCACGCCGCAGGTCACAGAAAGGCCAAGCCCCCAGGCATTTCCGATGGTGCAGACCGGGTCGGCGAGATCGGGACGCGGCGCCATGTCGAACGGCGGCAGGTCTGCAGCGACCTCCAGCAGCGCGATATCGGTTTGGGCATCCTGCCCGATCAGCTGCGCTGGCAGAATTCGACCGTCCGACAGCCGAACATCTATACGCTGCGCCTGCTCGACCACATGCCACGCTGTTGCGATCACACCGTTTCGCAACGCGATCCCGGTGCCTTCCGGTGCGACGCCCGGCGGCGCCCCTGCCCCGCCCTGCGCCCGGCCCGGCCAAACCGGCAAAACGGATACAACAGACTCGAGTGTTTCCGGCGAAAGCGCTTCGGCCCGGTAGCCGGGCAATACAAGGACGAACAACACGGTGATCAGTCCCAGAAATCGTCTTGATGTTCCCAAGCGCCTTTCAAAAGACATGTGTCGTCCCTTCTTCGCATCGGCCAGTCGGCCATACGTACCAGACGCAAGCGTTGGCTTCCAATCGCCCCCTCGAACGGTCAAGGGCGCGGCAGCCCGCTTTAGCCGGACAAAACCTTATGCCGCCGACGCACAGTACCGGGACGATCCGTAAGCGTCAGGCGACTGTCATTGCGATCCTTCACAGACACAACCTTGCCCTTCGAGATCACTGCAAGCCGATCCGGTCGGAGCCGCACCGCCTCAATTGGGTCTCCGGCATCCAGAACCACAAGCGACGCCATGGCCCCCTCGTAAAGCCCATAATCCTGCAGCCCAAGGATCGCGGCATTTTCGGTCGTCACCATGTCGAAGCACCGCCGCATCTCTTCCGGTGAGGACATCTGTGCCACGTGCAGACCCATGAAGGCGACGTCCAACATGTCGGCGGTGCCAAGCGAATACCACGGATCGCGCGCGCAATCCTGTCCCCAGCCGACACGGATGCCGGCGGCTTGCATCTCTTTCACCCGCGTTAGGCCGCGGCGCTTGGGGTAGGTATCGTGACGCCCCTGCAGCATGATGTTGATCAGCGGATTGGGAATGGCGCTTATCCCGGCCTCTGCGATCAGCGGGATCAGCTTGGACACATAGTAGTTGTCCATCGAATGCATCGACGTCAGATGCGATCCTGCCACGCGCCCCTGCAGCCCCAATCGCTGCGTTTCGTAGGCAAGGCTTTCAATGTGGCGCGAGTGCGGATCGTCCGTTTCATCGCAATGCATGTCCACGGGCAAACCGCGCTCGGCCGCAATCTCGCAAAGGATGCGCACGCTCTCGGCACCGTCGGCCATCGTCCGCTCGAAATGCGGGATACCGCCCACCACATCGACGCCCATGTCCAACGCCCGCACCGTGTTCGCATGCGCGGTCGGATCGCGCAGCAATCCGTCCTGCGGGAAGGCAACAAGTTGCAGGTCAATGTAGGGGCGCACAACCTCGCGCACATGCAGCATGGCTTCGACGCCTTTGAGGGTGTCGTCGCAGGTATCGACGTGGCTGCGGATCGCAAGCAAACCCATCGACACGGCCCAATCGCAATAGGTCAGCGCGCGGGCAACCATCTCATCGACCGTTGCCACCTGCTTAAGCTCTCCCCAGAGCCCGATCCCTTCCAACAACGTCCCCGAGGCATTGATCCGGGGGGTGCCGTAGCTGAGCGTGGCGTCCATGTGGAAATGGGGGTCAACAAATGGGGGTGAGACCAGATCGCTGGTCGCATCTACTGTCGTGCCCGCCTCGGCACCGCCCAGGTCCCCCAGCGCAGTGATGCGATCACCGTTGATGCCAATATCGGCGATTGTCCCATCCGGGAGCGTGCCGCCCTTCACCAGGATATCAAAACTCGACATCAACGCTCCCCGCGGTTGTACGGCACCATAAGCGCAGCCGGTACCTCGGCCCGCCGCGACATCAGGATCAGCGCCAGGATCGATAGGATGTAAGGGATCATCAAGAAGATTTGGTAGGGGACGAGCGCCCCAAGCCCGGTTTGCTGCAAACGGATCTGCAACGCGTCAAACGCAGCAAAGAGCAGCGCGCCCAAAAGGGCTTTGCCGGGTCGCCAGGCGCCGAAGACAACCAGCGCGATGCAGATCCAGCCGCGCCCATTGACCATCTCGAAGAAAAAGCTGTCGAACGCGGACATGGTGAGAAACGCACCACCCACCGCCATCAAACCAGACCCGACAATAACCGCCCCCATCCGTAGCGCTGTCACCGACAGGCCCTGTGCCTCGACGGCTGAGGGGTTTTCACCCGCCGCGCGAAGGGCCAGCCCGAGCGGCGTGCGATAGAGGACGAAGGCCGTGAGCCCGACAACGCCAAAGGCAAGGTATGTCAGCGGCGTCTGGCTGAAGAGCGCCTCACCCACAATCGGGATCTCGGCCAGCAGCGGCACCTCATAAGGTTGAAACGGGGTAATCCGCGGCGGGCTTGTGACCTCTGGCAACGCCAGGCGATAAGCATAGTAGGCCGCAGACGTGGCCAAGAGGGTAATCCCCAAACCCACCACATGCTGCGACAACCCGAAGGGCACGGTGAGCGTTGCGTGAAGCAGCCCGAACAGCATCCCCGCGGCCATAGCGACGCCCACCCCAGCCCAAAGCCCGGTGCCCGCGTACACCGCCATCCAGCCCGCGAAGGCGCCGACCACCATAATCCCCTCAATCCCAAGGTTCAGCACACCTGCGCGTTCGCAGATCAACTCACCCATGGTCGCAAAGATCAGGGGCGAGGCGATGCGCACCGCAGCCGCCCAAAAGCTGGCAGAGAGGAGGATATCGAAAACGTCCATCAGCCCCTGACAAGCCGAAAACGCGTGAGCAGGATCGCAAGCACCATGAACAAAAGCGCCGTCGCCAGGAGGATGTCGGCGATATACGTGGGCACGTCGGCCGCGCGGCTCATGCTGTCGGCCCCAACAAAGACCCCGGCCACGAAGATCGCCGAAACAACAACCCCAAGCGGATGCAGCAGCGCCAGCATGGCGACGATGATCCCGCTGTATCCAAAGCCCGGGCTGAGATCGAGCGTGAGAGAGCCCTTGAGCCCCGCAACTTCAGAGAACCCGGCGAGGGCCGCCAATCCTCCCGACAAAAGCGCGGTCTTCAGAAGGACGAGGTTCACACGGATGCCCGCAAACCGCGCGGCCCGCGGGTTTTGCCCCACCGCGCGAATTTCGTAGCCGAGTGTCGTCCGCGTCTCGATCACCCACACAAAGAGCGCACAGATCAGCGCCAGCGCAAAACCCCAGTGCAAGCGCAACCCCTCGACGATCCGGGGCAGGCGCGCGTCGGGATCCAGCCGGGGCGACTTGGGCCATCCCATCCCCATCGGATCTTTCAGCGGACCCTCCAACAAGAGCGAGATGAAAAGCAGCATGATGAAGTTCAACAGCAGCGTCGTGACAACCTCATCAACGCCAAACCGGGTTTTTAGGATCACGGGACCCAAGAGCATCAAGGCCCCCCCGATCATCGCCGCAATCGCGATCAGGATCAGCGGTTGCGGCCCGGGAAGCCCCAGGGCGGATGTACCAAAAACCACTGTCAGAAGCGCGCCCATATAGAGCTGTGCCTCGGCACCGATGTTCCAAAGCTTTGCACGAAAGGCCACGGCGACCGCCAGACCCGTAAAGATCAGAGGCGTCGCACGGTTCAGCGTTTCGAGCGCGGCGAATTGTGACCCGGCAGCGCCCTTGAGGATCAGGCCCAGCGTCGCAAACGGGTTTGCGCCCGCCAAAAGCGCAAGAAGCGACGCGACAACCACCGACAGGCCCAGCGCCACCGCAGGAAACCCCAGCGAGCGGGCGATCGTGGGGTTGGCAACCGGTTCAAGCCGCACGGTCGAACCCTTCCCCAGCCATCCAACGCCCAAGCTCGGACGCGGTAACGGTTCCCTTGGGAAACTCCGGCGAAAGCCGACCGTCCGAGATGACGCGGATCACATCTGCAAGCCCAAGGATTTCGTCCAGGTCTTCCGAGATCAGCAGGATGGCCGCGCCGGCGTCGCGGGCCGCGATAAGGCGCTTTTGCACATATGTGACCGCCCCGATATCGAGGCCGCGCACCGGTTGGTTCGCCAAGATAATGCGGGGGTTGGATTCGAGAGCGCGCCCCAAGATGAGCTTTTGCATATTGCCACCCGAGAGCAAGCGGATCCGCGTCTCAGGGCCCGGGCAGCGCACATCGTAGCGCTCGATCACTTGCTGCGCAAAGGCCTCTGCCGCGTGCCACCGCATCCATCCGGCCCGGCTCAGCGACGGGTCGCGATAGGTCTCAAGGATCGCGTTTTCGGTGAGAGAGAAATCAGCAATGCTGCCCGTGCTATGGCGATCCTCGGGGATCCGTCCGATCTCGGCTGCCAGCGCGGCGCGCGGCGACCATGGCGGCGCCTCCCGATTGCCCAGACGAATTTCACCCCTTTCCGGTCGCGCTTCGCCCGAGAGCAGTTCGGCTAGGGCGCCCTGCCCGTTCCCTGAAACACCGGCAAGGCCGAGGATCTGCCCAGCCCGCAAATCCAGATCGACGCTCCTGAGACCGGTTCGGTGGCCCGGCGGATGGGCGGAAACCCCACGCAAGCTCAGAAGCGTGGCCCCCGGCTTTGCCTCGGACGGCACGGGTTTGGCGATCTCTGCACCGACCATGAGTTCCGCGAGCGCGTGGGGCGTTGTGTCTTTGGTCGGTGTTTCGCCGACAAGCTTGCCATGGCGCAAGACCAGAACACGGTTTGAGATGGCCATGACCTCATGCAGCTTGTGGGAAATGAAGATCACCGACAGCCCCCGCGCGACAGCCTTGCGCAGCGTCTCAAAGAGCGCATCGGCTTCCTGGGGCGTGAGCACAGCGGTGGGTTCGTCCAGAATAAGAATGCGCGCGTCGCGGTACAGCGCCTTCAGGATTTCGACGCGCTGGCGTTCGCCAACCGACAGGGCACCGACTTTCGCGCCGGGATCAACGGCCAATCCGAAGTCCTGCGAAAGCTGCATCACGCGCGCGTGCGCCTTTTGGCGGCCACGGCCCAAGGACCAGAGCGGCGCTGTACCCAAAAGGATGTTGTCGAGAACGGTCAGGTTGTTGGCCAGGGTAAAGTGCTGGTGCACCATGCCTACCCCGGCTTTCAACGCCGCCCCCGTCGCGCCGGGCGGCAGCGTCTGACCAAAGACCTCAACCTCGCCCTCGTCGGCTGTGTAATGGCCAAAGAGAATGTTCATCAGGGTCGTCTTGCCGGCCCCGTTCTCTCCGAGCAGCGCAATAACCTCACCCCGATGCAAGGCAAGGCTGATCGCATCGTTGGCCGTCAGGCTGCCAAAGCGTTTGGTGATGCCGTCGAGGCGCAGGACAACCTCCCGCGCCTCTGCCGTGTTGGTCATTAGGAGGACACAGGCTCGGTGTCATCCACCTCGACAACATAGGTGCCTGCCCGGATCGCAGCCTCGCGCTCGGCCACCAGCGCCATCGCTTCGGCCGGGACTTTGCCCTCGAACGTGCCCAGCGGGGCAAGCGAACAGCCGCCCTCTTTCATGTACGAGTAGAGCCCGTAGTTGGCGGCGGCAAAACTGCCATCGGCTACGGCGGCCAGTGCCGCTTGCATTGTCGGTTCAAAGTGCCACAGCGCCGAGGCGACGACCGTTTCGGGATAATCGGCCTGGGTGTCGATCACGTTGCCGATTGCCAAAACGCCCCGCTCCTGCGCGGCATCGGACACGCCGAAACGCTCTGCATACATCATGTCGGCACCGTTCTCGATCATCGCAAAAGCGGTTTCCTTGGCCTTCGGCGGATCGAACCACGACCCGATGAAGGACACCTGGAAGGTCGCGTCGGGCTTCATCTCGCGCACCCCAGCCATAAATGCATGCATCAGGCGGTTGACCTCTGGAATGGGGAAACCACCCACCATACCGACATTTCCCGCCTCACTCATGGCACCCGCGATGATACCGGTCAGATATGCTGCGTCCTGGATGTAGTTGTCGAAGACGGCCAGGTTTGGATAGGCGGGATCATCGAGGAATGACGATCCCAAGAGGAACGCGGTATCGGGATAATCCAACACCACCTCGCGCGCCTCTGCCTCGACACCGAAAATCTCACCCACGATCAACTTGGCGCCCCCTTCGGCATATTCGCGCATGACGCGCGTATAGTCGGTGTTCGCCGTGTTCTCTGTGAAGGCATAGGTGATCTGACCCGCGGCTTTCGCGGCCTCGGCGGCAATATGGATGCGACTGACCCACTGCTGTTCAACCGGGACTGTATAGATGCCCGCAACACTTAGTGGTTCTTGCGCAAAGACCTGTCTCGGAAAGGCCGCAAGACCGGCGGCGGCGCCAGCGCCCATAAGCAGGCCACGACGGCCGACCCCGGGCCGGAGCAATTTGCTGCGTTTCATCATTCATCCCCCTATCGCCGATGGTACTGAGCGACAGTAACAAGAACGCGAGGCAGCGCAATCGAGTCGCGTCCGATAATTGAGCAAGTGACTTCGGATTGGGCGCTGGGCAGTGGCGACGCCTTTTTGCGTCGCGGTCTGGATACCGGGGCCAGCAGCTGTCGCTCGTGTGGACGTGCCGTGGTGGCCCTTATTTTGCAGCGTTATCCGCCAATATTGCCACGGTTTTCGAGGCGGAAAGGCAAAATAAACAATGAACGGATCCTACCCCAATCTCGCCCAATTTCTGCCTGCATTAACGCGCTTAATGATCTAGTAAGGGTGCTAATACTTACGTAACATGGTATCGATCGTTGCAGGTAACCCACCTGCCAAGGAACTGAGGTAAGAAATATGAGACGCGGCAACTATTCGCTCTCCCAAACAATCGCGATTATCGCGCTTGCATGTATGTTGACTGGTGTTTTGGTTTATTCCACCGGCACTCCATTGAGTGCGCACTATTCAGGGTACGACATCGTTTACTAAGCCCGCGCAGGCCCTGCGAACGGGCCTGATCGCTAAGGATACGTGTGTGTCCGCCTTTCGGCAGCCAGGCAAATGCGGCCGCGTCTGGCGCTGAACTCTCCCAACAGAAAAAACCGCACGCCAGCCAATCGTGCCACCTACGACGACACGTAGGCGGACAGGCTTTGTGTCAGCGCATCCCAGTCCGTAAACTCGCGATCGCCCTCAGCCTTATCGTAGTTGCGCAACCCAAGCGCGATGTAGCGCACAATCCACGCCTCATAGTCCTGATACTTATCGAACTGCAGGGCGCCACCGACCAGAACCGTCTCGCTGGGCACGAACCCGGTACGGTCGCACATCTCATCGACGTAGGTCTGCGCCTCTTTCAAGCCTTCGTCGAACGCGGCACACAGGCTGACCGAATAGAGCAATGTTGGCAGTCCTTTTAGCGCATCGGCTTGAGACTGAACCAATTTCTCAAAGCTCTGCGGATGACGTCTCCGATGCACGGATGCCGCCAGAACCACCCTATCCACGCCGCCGAGCGCGAGCCCCACATCGTCAGTGTCGGCATCGTGCATCACGACGGTGTGCCCCATCTCTTCGGCAGCTTGGGCTAGATGGTCGGCAATCTTGCGTGTCTGCCCCTCGATCGTGGCGAACAGGATCAGCAATTTCATCAGTCTGCTCTCTTTCGAGTCGCGGCACCCGAAGCCGCGCCAGTTTGCTTTGCAATCGACCTTATCCTTGCGGCCAAGGAGAAGGCCATAGGGATGCCCCGTGCTGGCAGGCCAGGTGAGTGGCACTAAAGCAGATGGGCAGAATCGGTCCTTTGGGCTGTCCGGGCGCCTTACTTAGAAACCGTTAAACACTGCCGCATTGATTTCTCGAAATGGCCCCGATCTCTTCACGATCAGACACACTTAAGCCGCATAAGTCGATTTAATATCTTCCTGTGCTTAACGAGTTGTTCAGTAGTTAGTGAAGCACAGTAGTAACGAGTGACGGACTAGACGGCGGTTCTCCTGTGCCGATGTTCCCGTCAGTAACGAGTGAATGAGTAGTTCAGACGCTGCTCGGGGCGGTGGTTAGAAAGACGCCGCCCAGCAGGTCTCTGACACGGCCACCGCGCCCGTCCACTTGGACCTCCACAACGACAAGATCGACGGCCACCTTGCGCTCGCCAGCGATTGTGCCGATCGTCTCGCCACGTACTGCCCCCATCTACAACTGGCCCGCGGTTGGCTGAGATACCCTGTCTATCTCGGTATCGATCCGGGCTGGCGAGACAACTGTGTGCCCGTAGCAACCGCTTCTACAAAGCACGCTCGGGGCCCTTGGGCCGCTCGTCCCCTCGGCCACTTTGCAATCCAGCCGAGCGCACGCCCACTTACCAAAAAACAACATATAGAGGCGCCTCATCCGCAAGGGCGGAGATATGCGCGCCAAACGGCACGCGCGGCCCCGAAATTAACCTTAACAAATCACCAACGCGCCACAATCAATCTTACTAAAGGCGCATTAGGTTGGTTAATTCCTAGGTATGAGCAGAAGGCCACTGAAGAAAATCCACACCAAAACGAAATGGTAACGATTATGCGCACAACTCTTAAGAACATCATCGCCCTTGTCGCGTTGAGCGCAGCTTTTGCGAGTTTCAATGTGTCGGCAGCCCAGGCTGCTTCGGGTCAATCCGCCATGTCCGGTGAAGAACTGCGTGACTTCCAAGCGCGCTTCTTCTCGGACGACCGCGATAACCGCGGTCGCGAGCGCGGCGGCAACGCCGAGCGCAGCAGCAAGTCGGAAGCGAAAGCTGACAAGGGCCGCGACAAGGCCGAGCGTGACGATAACCGCGCTGAGAAGGCTTCCAAGCGGGCCGAGAAAGCCGCAAAGCGCGCCGAGAAGGCAGCCAAGCGGGCAGAAAAGGCCAAGGCGCGTGCCGAGAAGGCTGCCAAGCGCGCTGCCAAGGCCGCCGAAAAGGCCGCCAAGAAAGAAGCACGCGCTGAGAAGACCGCTGCTAAGGCCGAAAAGGCACGCGCCAACGCCGAAGCCAAAGCAGAGAAGGCCGAGAAGACCGGCAAGGACAAGCACGCCGAGCGTGCCGAGAAAGCCGCAGCCAAGGCTGACAAGGCCGACAACCGTGCCGACAAGGCCGAAGAGCAGGCTTCAAACGCTGCTGACAAAGCTGAAAAGGCTGAAGAGCGCGCCGAGAAGGCCGCAGACAAGGCCGAGAAAGCTGAAGAGCGGGCTGAGAAGGCGGAAGACCGTGCCGAGAAGGCAGAGGAAAAAGCCGACAAAGCTGAAGACCGCGCCGAGAAGGCAGCCGACGCTGCCTAAGACGACTGGGTCGCAAAACGTACCAGCCGGCGGCGCATCCCTCGCGGATGCGCCGCCTTCGCGAGTCCTAGCCTAAACCAGAACTGGCGCACGGCAATCACAGCCGCAGCCTTCGCTCAGATCTGCATTTAGGCCCCGATCCCGCGATTCGCCCGGGACGCGAAGTGTCAGCCGAAAATGTCGAGCATTCCGAGGTCGACCACCCGCATACCGCCTGCATCACGTTGTCCCCCCGCAACACAGGGTGTTTTCGCGCATTAGTTGCACTCATTCAAAATTGTTGATGCGTGCCCTGCCCACCCCGACATCTTGGGGATAACCTCGGGATAACTGTATACAGTTTGTATTGGCTAATCCCGCTGATCCACCCCGAATTTCTGTTTTAGAAACAGTCTGTTCGCAGCTTCTTAATCGTCTAAATCTGCTGTGGATAACTGAATGGGTGGGATCATGTCTGGACAAGGTTTACGGCAGCGCTTCGTGCGCCGCTTTGTCGGTTTGTCGCGTTACTCACGCGTGACCGCTTGGTTGGTTGTTAGTGCATTTATTGTGCAAGCGTTGGCGGGCGTCTGGTTGGGGAGCTATCTGCTGTCGCTCGACCTATCCGTAGGCACCGTGCTGCTGATGATTCTGACGGCGCTGTTTATCGGAACGCGGCTGCGGGGTCTCAACAACATCGTGCACGAATGCACGCATTCGTCCTTCGCCGAAGATCGCGAAGAAAACACGCGGATCGGCCGGTTCTGTTCGGCGATCCTGACGGGGTGTTATCGCGAATACAAAGCCGATCACCTGTCGCATCACGCGCATCTGGGCGACTATGAGCATGATCGGGAGCTCGGCGCGATTCAGCAGTTCGGCCTGCACGAACCGTTGACGCCGCGCACGATTTTCCGGCACTTCATCACGCCACTGACCGGTCGCCATCTGCGCGAGTACTCGGGCATCAACATGTCGCGAGACGATGGCATGCTGTTCTACGGGTTGAAGATGGGCGTTCTGGTGCTGATCGCGTTCTTCGCAATCCTAGCGCCCGTCACGACGCTTCTCTTCGTCGTCCTGCCGCTGTTCTTTGTCTTTCCGACATTGAATTTCTGGACCGATTGCCTGGATCACGCCGGCCTCGTCGGTAAGGAAGACGAGTTGGAGGCCTCTCGCAATGTGCTGGCACCAGCTCTCGTGCGCTTCATCTTCTTCCCGCGCCACGACTGCTACCACATGGTGCACCACCTCTTCCCCCAGATCCCGGCGCGGCATCTTCGGGAGGCACATGAAGAGCTGTGCAATGACCCGGAATATGGCAACCAGCCGCTTGCCTCTTGGCCGACCCATAAGGGCCTTGGCACCCAGCTCGCCCACGCCGTTGCGCCCAATCGGGGTATCCGCGCGGATGGCCTGAAGACCCGCTAGCGACGGGTAGCGATCAAGATCTGAGAAGAGGGCCCGCATGCGTGGGCCCTTTTTTCGTTGGCAAGCGGGCTCAGCTAGGTGCGTCGGTCGCTGATGATCCGGTCAATCCACTGCGTCAGTGCCGCGAGCCGGGATGCGAGTGCTTCGGTCGATCCCGCAATGAGAATTGCAACACACAGTGCGGCCCAGACATCGCCGATCAGCGACGAGAGCCAAAGATAGAAGCACCCCAGCGCAACCATCCAGCCAAAGGCTAGCGCCCAGGCGACGGCCAGCGCCACAAAGCCGGGCTCATCTTGGTCGGCAGTGTCGGAGGCATCCAGCATCGGCTTTTCGTCCCAGTTTCCAGTGTTTAGGCCTGCGCTATGATCCGGAGGCAGCAGCGACACCCATGCAATGCCGCCACGTCGTTTCCTATCTCGAAACAGTTTGGTGATTGTCCGGCGCTCATGTGGCGCTTTGAACAAAGTAGTCTCCGAGGCGTTAACCTGCGGCGAACATCTGGACAGATCGCCGCGACGGCTTTCGCGCCCTACTCCGGTCGGAAGTTGTCGGGGGCGAGAAAGATCTTGGCCTGCTCCAGCACAAGGTCGCCCAAGCGCCGCAGGATCTCGCTCGACTGCGCGCTGGCCTGCCAGTGAAGCGACACGCGCACGGCCTTGCCAGGCGTCAACTCAATCAACTCGCCGCTCTTCAGTTCCTCGGTTGCCGCAACACTTGGCACCAGCCCCCAGGCCGTACCGTTCAGACAGCAGGCCAGGTAACCCTCATACGACGGCACCATGTGGGTTGAGACGGGAACCGTTTCGCCAAAGCTGATCATCATCCACTGATCCTGGATGGTGTCCTTTCGGTCAAACACCAGGCACGACGTATCGCGCAAGACCTCGATCGACGCCACGCCATCCGGAAAATGCTCTTCGAAGAAGTCCTTCGAGGCGACCGCAATATAATCCATCGCGCCAAGCGACACCCGCCGGCAGCCCTGAACAGGCGTTTCCAGCGTTGTCACAACGGCGAGCGCATCGCCGGATTTCAGGTTCTGCTCAGTATGCTCCTGATCGTCCGCCAAGATATCGAAGCGTATCCCAAGCTCTTCTTTGGCGCGTTTGATCACACTGGGAAACCAGCTGGCGAGGCTATCGTTGTTCACCGAAATCCGAACGGTGGCGGCTGAGTCATCGGTTCGGCCGACCAAAGCCCCGAGCTTTTCGTTGAGTTCATGTTGCAGCAGGCCCACCTGCTCAACATGGCGGCAGAGCTCAAGGCCCGCTTCGGTCGGAACACAGGGTCGCCCACGCACGATCAGCACGGCGCCGACCCGCTCTTCCAGCGCCTTGATCCGTTGGCTGACGGCGGACTGTGTGACGTTCAACGCCTTTGCCGCCAGATCGAACCTGCCCTCGCGCACAACCGCGGCCAAGGAAACCAACGCATCATAGTCATATTGTAGCACTGCCCACTGCGCTCCATTAGTTTGATTGATCTGTATCGCACCCAAGCACAACATGTGCCTGCTTTGGCTCGGGCAGTCGCAGTATCGCTGCATCTAAATAAGTTGAATTTATATGGACGCGCAAGTGATGCAGAGGGCGCGGCAGCCTTTCCTGCGCAAATTCGCCCATAAGAAAATCTTTGGCACGCTGCCAAACTCCTGCCTGCTTGCCGCCGCACGTCCGGCCCACTCACTGCAAACTAGTCTATGCGCGCCGGGCCCGTGGCCCCGCCTCAACGGTTCTTGTTTGCTGCCAGCCAGGCGCAACAGAGGACCGATGCCGGGCGCTGCGCATGTGCTGCAGACCTAGCTGCAAGTAACGATTCATTTTCTCTGTTCTGTCTCCGCTGCGGTGCGCCAGGCACCCTCGCCCCTGCCGATGGCGCACCGCAGTCAGCCTGATCAATGATGGCCATTGCATGACCGCCCCGGGCATATTTGCACCAACTTTAGATTGTAGGAATCACATCGTGTTCAAATCCTGGGTTGATATTTGTAAGTAAGAGCTGTCTGTATGAATTCCCCCCAGGCCTGCAGTTACCCACCACTCAGCCGCCGCCGGTTGTCCCCCATCAACCGGCGGCACTTTTCCCTGGTCATGCCCAAGGCCGTCCAATGTTTGATGAAAACAGTCTCCTCCAGCCGCACGCGCCCGGTTTTCTTGGTCGCTGCCACAATCAGGACATTTTCAAAGCAACCTACGTAGATGTGCGATTATGAGGTCCAAGGTCATGAAACCGCTTCTTGTCAGCTCTAACCAAGACATTATTCGCCGCTGTTGGGCGGCATTCGATCTCGATACCGTGGAAGAGCTGGTCGTGGTGCCGGATGCGAGCGTTGCCTTAACGGCGCTGTCCGAGCCGGAGGCCGCGTTCACGCACATCATCGTCGACCTCGGGCTCCCGGGCTCTTCCGGCTTGATCGTGTGCGATACAGTCGGCAAGTCCCGCGAGTTCGCTGGCCTGAAACTTTGGGCGATCGACGCGGGCAAAAACGCAGGGCTTGCTCGCATTGCTGCTCAGCTTGGGGCAGAGAAAACATTCAACGCCAGCGAAATCACAAAAGAAACGGTGCACCCGGATTCCCAAATCGGGCGCGTTGGCAGCGAGGGTGCAAACGACGACCCTGACGAAACCGACACCGCCTCCGAGAACACAGGTTCCAACAAGCGCGCCTATTCGGAAAAGGTCCGGATCAGCGGGGTTCGCAATTGCCTGAGCCGCAGAAAATTCGACAGCTACTTTTCGAAGATGTCGAAGCCCGAACTTTTCAAGACCCGCGTTGTCGTGCTCGAGATCTTGAACGCAGCGACCATTTTCCCCAAGGTCACGCCCGACGACTTTCTTGAAATGCTCAAATTCGTTGCCCGTGGCGTCAGCGACTATTTTGGGGACTCCACCTCGAGGTTCACCTACAATGGTGAAGGAGTGTTCCTCTGCGCCTTTTCCGATCATTCGGATTTCTCAGCCGAAAAGCTTGTAAAGGCCGTGCAGCAGGCAAGCACGCTTGCAGATCACTCGACCCAATTGATGCTGAACAAGCTGAAGCTCAAGGTTGGGCCGGTGAAGCGCGCATCGGGCGTGTTCAAGTCCCACCCGACCGAAAAGACCAAGCAGAGCGCACGCCCAAGCCGACAGGACAAAGCCATCGCCGCGACATCGCCCGTCGTTCCAAAGAAGCCGCGGGTTCAGACACGGCTTTTGACGACAGACGACACTGAGACAGGTGTCGATCGGAAGATGGCTCAGTAGGGCATCAATCCGCCGTCGGGCACTGACGTCCAAGTGCCAATCAGTTGGTTGCGCAGCTGAGAAGCGTGGCTAGCCCTGACGGTGCACCCGCGCCTCGGCCAGCACACAAAGCAGCTCAAACATCAGCGACGCGCCCAGCCAGGCCGTCCCTCCGCTGGGGTCGAACGGGGGCGAAACCTCAACCAAATCCGCACCGATCAGGGACACCCCGCGCATCTCGCGGACAACCTGCTGCGCTTGAAAGGCCGTCGGTCCACCGACCTCGGGCGTCCCGGTTCCGGGCGCAAAGGCCGGGTCCACAAAGTCGATGTCGTAGGTGCAATAGGTTGGCGCCGTTCCGACGATAGCGCGCACTTCGGCCATAACGTCAGGAATGCCCCGGTCGAACAGCTCTTCGATCCGGATGATGCGCACGCCCTGCGCCTCACCCCATTCGATATCTTCGAGGTTGTAGGCCGTGCCGCGTATACCGACCTGAACAAAGCGCTTCGGGTCGACCAGACCCTCTTCCACTGCCCGGCGGAACGGGGTTCCGTGGGTATAGCGGTGGCCGCCAAAGTAGCTGTCGAACAGATCGGTGTGGCTGTCGAACTGGATCAGTCCCACAGGGGCATCCGTCGCCAGCGCGCGCAGGATCGGGAGCGAGATCAGGTGGTCGCCACCGGCGGTCATCGGCGTAATGTTTGATGCCGATAGTGCGCGATAGAACGAGGTGATCCGGTCCAGGCTATCCTCGATGTCCACGGGATTTGCCGACACATCCCCCACATCGGCACAGCTGGCCAGGGCAAAGGGTGAAACGCCGGTTGCGGGGTTCATCGCACGGATCATCGTCGAGGCATCGCGCAGATGCCGGGGGCCGTGGCGTGCGCCAGGTCGGTTGGTGGTTCCCCCGTCCCACGGAACACCCGCCAGACCGATCTGCACATCGGTATGGCGCGCATGGCCTGGCGGGACGCCGGGCAACCGCATGAAGGTCGGCATCCCTGCAAAACGTGGGAGTTCCATGCCAGAGACGGGCTGAAAGAACGGATCAGGCGCCATTTTGTGCCGCCTCACCTGCCACGTTTTCCGCCACCATCGAGATAATTTCGAACATCACTGCCATCGCGGTCAGCGCAGTGATCTGGTTCGGATTGTCCTTGGTCGGCATCATGCAGACGATATCCCCACCGACGATGTTGAGGCCCCGCACCGCATGCAACAGACCGACCGCCTTATCGATGTCAAAGCCCTTCTCCCCCGGTTCGATATTCGACACACCCGGCGCGATGGTGGGGTCGAGGCAATCAAGATCAAAGGTGATGTAGACCGGGCGATCCCCGATAACGGTGCGCGTCTGGGCCACAACGTCGGCCAGACCACGGCTGCGAAACTCTTTCATCGTGACGACGTTGTAGCCGTAGTCATAGGACGGTTGCAGCCAATCCAGCGTTCGCGCGTGGCCCCGCAATCCGATCTGCATGGATCGCGTCGGGTCAACCTGACCCTGGTCGGCGAGATAGGCGCCCCAATGCGCCGCGGATTTCTTGGCCCCCAGAAAGTGATCGACCTTCGTGAACACGTCCGTGTGCGCATCCAGATGCAACAGGCTGACCGGCTGCCCCGCAGCCAGCCGGCCACGGCCCACCGCCTGCAATATCCCACCCGTGATCGAGTGATCCCCGCCGACCGAGATGGGCCGTGCGCCCGCCGCATCGACGTCGGAAAAAAACGCGGTGATCTGTTCGATGCAGGCCTCGTTATCGTTGGCACGCGGGAACGGCACATCGCCGATATCGGCGACGCGTGCAGCTGTCCAAGGATCCAGCTGAAACCCGCTATGCATGCGCCGCCCGACGGCTGAGACATTGCGCAAGGCACGCGGGCCCAGATGCTGATCGCGCTCGGTCGTGCCGTTGCCGGTCGAGTGCGGCACGCCCACAAGCGCGATGTCCTGCCCCTCTGGCCCGCTGTGCGGACAGCGGAATAGAGTAGGAATGCCCCACCAATAGAGGTTGTCCATCATGGACGTCTGATAGCGGTCGCTCATGCGAATGGCCTTTGGGTCGTGCGCCTAGATCTTTTGATCTTCGCGGCGGAAGGCCCCCTGCACGATCCGGTCCAGCACCATGGCGACAAAGAGGATTGCAAAGCCTCCAAGCAGCCCCGGCCCCTTGGCCGCAAACTGCAACGCTTCGAGGATCTCCTTGCCAAGACCACCGCCACCGATGAGCGAGATGATCACCACCATGGACAGACACATCAGGATGGTCTGGTTTACGCCGGTCATGATCGAGGGCAGCGCGAGCGGGATTTCGACGTCCTTCAAAAGCTGCCAGCGCGAGGCACCAAAGGCGACGGCCGCCTCCTTGATGCTTTCGGGCACGCCGCGCATGCCCAGTGCCGTCAGGCGGATCACCGGTGGCATACCGAAGATGATCGTGGCGAGGATGCCGGGCGGGTTGCCTGTGCCGAAGAAGGCGATGATCGGGATCAGATAGACGAAGGCGGGCAACGTTTGCATCAAGTCGAGCACCGGCTCGGCAAAGTTATAGGCCCGGCGCGACTTGCCGAACCAGATGCCGAGCGGAATGCCGATCACGACGCAGAGGATCACTGCGGCGCCAACCAGTGCGACCGTCTCCATCGCGATGGCCCAGTAGCCCAGCATGGCAATATAGGCCAGCGCCGCCGCGGTGAAGATCGCCACACGCGGCCCGGCTGCACGCCAGGCCGTCACAACAATCACCAGCATGACCACCGGCCATGGTGAGCCATTCAGAGCAATGGTCAGAGCATCCAAAACCGAGCGAACGCCGCTGACGATGCCGTCAAACACATCACCGCCCGCTGTGGCGGCAGAGTCTATTCCGTCCTCCATCCAGCTTGCCAGGGCGGCAAAGAGCGTTCCGCCGCCTTCGCCAAGAAACAGGGCCGACACCCAGTCTTCCGGGAACTCTTCCAACCAGGCGAGAGAGGAGTTCACGGTGAACTTGTAAACGATCAGCGGGCCGATTGCTGCCGCCAGGACGGCGCCAAGCACCGTGTTTGCAGTCTTGCGGCCGCTTTCGGTTTGTTCGGGGTCAATCCGCCAGCGACCGTATTGCTTTTCATAGATCTGGTTGGCGTAGAGCCCTTGGACAAGCTTGATGACCGCCAGCAAAACAAGCCCGGTGATCAGAATACCCGACGCCTCGGACTGCGCTGCAACGGCCTGTTCCATCGTGTTGTTCGCGGCTCGTTGCATGTTCTCTGCAAGCTGCGTGAACCGATCGACATCCGATTGCTCGGTTGCATCTTGGGCGCGCTGAAGGAACGAGTCCGCGCGATCTTGCTGGCCTGCCGCGCGCTCAAAAAACTCGGCCCCGGGATTGCCCCACGCCCCGCGCCCGATTTGTACCCAGGCAATGATTTCGAGGATCAGGAACGCCCAGTACATGCCCCAGACCGCCCGCGACGCGGCCCAGATCGGGCCGAGCACGGCGGCCCAAAGATTGAAGGTCCTCGGGATGGCCGTGGTGTTGTCGTGGATCGTGTGGAATGCGTTGGCGTAGTAATCGCCATTGACCTCGGCAAATTCGTTGATCGACGCATCGAGCGCATCGCGATCAACCTGAATGTCCGACGCGGCCGTAACCTTCAGCTCTGCAGTTTGATCACTCATCCTTGCCTCCCTGAATGCCGCGCAGAAGCCGGGGTTTCGTCACGAAGCCCACAGGCGTGCCGCCATCGGTGATGATCACCGGGTGGTCGGTGCCAACCGCAAGGTCGATCAACTGGTCAAGGTCCGCCTCGTGATCGGCGGTCGGTGCCCCGTTGATCGGTTGCTGGTAGCGCTCCATCGGTTCCATGATCGAATGGGCCTTCACCAGCTTGAGCTTGGAAATGCCTTGCACAAATTCGCGCACGTAGTCGTCGGCCGGGTTCATCACGATGTCTTCGGGCGTTCCTATCTGAACGATGACGCCGTCCTTCATGATAGCGATGCGATGGCCGATGCGGATCGCTTCATCCAGGTCGTGGGTGATGAACAGCGTGGTCTTCTTGAGCTGTGCCACCAGCGCCTTGAACTGATCCTGCAGCTGCAGGCGGATCAGCGGGTCGAGCGCCGAGAACGGTTCGTCCATCAGCAAGATCTCAGGGTCCGAGGCTAGCGCGCGTGCGATACCCACGCGCTGTTGCATCCCGCCCGACAGCTCTTTCGGCAGGCGGTCTTCATACCCCGTCAAATCCACGAGGCCGAGCGCGTGATCGGATACAGCCCAGCGCTTGGATTTTGAGACTTTCCGAATTTCCAGCGGGTAGGCGACGTTGTCGCGCACCGACCGGTGGGGCATCAGGGCCATGTGTTGAAAGACCATCCCGATCTGCTGCGCCCGTATGCGGCGCAGTTCAGAGTCGCTGATGGTGGAGATATCCTTGCCCAGGATTTCTATCTTACCGGCCGTTGGTTCGATCAGCCGGTTGATGTGGCGCACAAGCGTGGACTTGCCGGATCCCGAAAGACCCATGATGCAAAAGATTTCGCCGCGCGGAACCTCAAAGTTCGCGTTCTGAACACCTACAACGCATTGAAACCGCTCAAGAACCTCTGGCTTTCCGATCCCTTCGCCCTTGACCGCCGCCATTGCATCGGCGGCGCGCGCGCCAAAGATCTTCCAGACGTCCGTCAGCTTGACGACAGCTTCCGTCATCCCCCGCCCCCTGTGATTTGAAAAGGCCGCCGCGAGAGTTTCGCGGCGGCCGGTTATTTGGGGCTTAGTTGGTCAGCCAGTCCAAGACCTTGTCTTCGTTGGCGGCCACCCACTCCTTGGCGAAGTCGGCGGCTTCCTGACCGTCCACGGCCAGGGCCTTGCCCATGGCGCTCAACGAGTCACCGTCCATCTGGAAGTTGGCAAAGAGCTGGGCCACTTCAGGGAAGGTTTCTTCCAACTCCTTGGCATAGTGCAGGTGCAGTGTAGCACCGTTCCACGCAGTCGATGCCTCGGACTTTTCAAGCCAATCGGGATCGTCTGTCGGCTGCACAATCGTCCACGTGGCCGGATCATGCGCCGGCTCTTCGAGCACGGTCAGGTCCTGCGTGACGAAGATGTAGTGCGGGCTGTAGCAGAACCCGATCCACGGCTCGCCCGCTGTGGTCGCATTGGCGAGGTTGGCATAGGCGATCGTCTCTTCGTACTCGGTCAGTTCAAAAAGCTGATCATAGCCATAGGACTTGGCCCGAATCTTTTCGACCACGGTCGAGGCCCAGCCCGGCGCACCGATCCACACCTCGGGCGTACCGTTGCCGTCAGTGTCAAAGATCGCCATCTTGTCAGGATCGCTCAGGTCGTCGATCGACGTGATGTCATTCTGCTCGGCGATATAGGTTGGCACACACATGCCCTGGCTCGCCTGAACCGGGTTCTCGTTCATGACGACCGTGCCGTTCTCTTTGACATAGGTGTCATGCAGGTTCTGCTGGTTCGGCATCCACACCTCGGGGTGCACATGCATCGACCCCTTGTCCATCGCTTCGAAAACGATGGGATTCGTGCCGTTCTGCAACTCGACGTCGAGGCCGAGGTTTTCCTCGATCACGACCTCAAGCACATGCGCCGTTGCATTCACCGATGCCCAGTTCGGGACACCGATCACCACGTCGGCAGCCATGGCGGGCGTTGCGAGCATCAAAATTGAACCCGCAAAAACTGAAGTGTTTCGTTTCATTTATCTCTCCTTGTTGGTGCCCCGGGTGACAGCAAACGCCACTTCTTCTTGGGCATAATGGCGATGTGATCGCCACTTCGCCGGTGATTGCTCCGGCATTTCTGTGCGGGTTCGCGACCCGCTATCTCGTTGTTTTCGGTTCGACACCGACCAAGCATCCACACATGCACCTTGCGATCAAGCCTAATTGCCCAAAAAAAAGGAGATCGGCGCGCAAGTGGGCATCATCGATGCTTTTCGAAGCGCAACGCGCTGACAAATCAGTGGTGCGCCTCATGCGCGCATCCGGGCGAATTCGGGATCGTACGGCGAGGGTGGAATGACGGTCGCCGGGACACGCGTTCCGCACAGATCAAGCTCCATGCCGCTCCCTGTCGCCGCCCAGTCCGGCTCGACAAAGGCGTAGGCCAGGTTCATCCCGACACGATGCCCCCAATCACCCGAGGTCACGGTTCCAACAACGCGGTCACGATTCATCAACGACGCACCGCCGGGTGCTGGCGCCCGGTTCGCACCAACGGTCAGCGTCACGAGCTGCTTGTGCGGCCCGTCCGCATGCCTGCGCATCAAGGCGTCCCGTCCGACAAACGCCCCTTTGTCAGGCTTCACGAACCGCCCCAGCCCTGTTTCGAATGGATCGAACTCGGTGATTAGATCGGCCTTCCAGTGAAGAAAGCCCTTCTCCATACGCATGGACTCGACAGCCCGGGCCCCAAAGAGCTGTATACCAAAGGCTTCACCCGCCTCGCGCAAGGCAAGGTACGCGGCATAAAGCGATGCGTTGGGCACGTGGATTTCATAGGCCAGTTCACCCGAGAAGCTGACGCCCATCACGGTCGCGGGGGCAAAGCCGATGAAGCACTCGCGCACGCTCAGCCAGGGGAAGGCCTCGCGCGACCAGTCCCCTCGAGCACAGTTTGACAGTACGTCACGCGATTTCGGCCCGGCCAGCACGAGGATCGTCTGATCGTTCGTCAGGCTGCGGATCTGCACATCCTCGCTGGGGTCCAGGTGGTCCGACAGCCAATCCATATCGTGGAACTCTGACGCCGCGGCGGAACCATACCAGACACGGTCCGGCCCGCGGTCGCTGGCTGGTAGGTTGGCCACCGTGGCTTCTGATTTGACCATGCCCTTGTGGTTCAGAAGATAGCCCAGCCCGACACGGCCCATGCGCTTGGCGACCGAGCCACAAAAGAGGCGGTCCAGAAAACGGTGCCGATCCTGCCCGGTAATCTCGATCCGGTTGAAACCGTTCACCTCGGCCAGGCCAACATTGGCCTCAACATTGCGCACCTCTGCCGCGACGATATCGAACGCCTCATCGAAATCGAAGCTGAGGGTTGGGTGGAAATCCGGCGTGGGCTTAAAGTAGTCCACCCTTTCCCAGCCGTTCACCACTGTGAACTCCGCACCCTCCGCCGCCAGAACCGGCGTGAGCGGCGTGGTTTTGGCCGGGCGTCCCGCGGGGCGGTGTTCGTGCGGGAAGTGAAAGCGGAATTCGTTCTGATAGTCTTCGACGGCCTTGCGCGCCGTGAGTTCCGCGTTCGCATGACCGGTGAAGCGGCGGGGGTCCAACATCCAGGTGTCGTAGCATGCCTCGCCATGGATGATCTGCTGCGCCAAGAGCCAGCCATGCCCACCGCCTTCGCCCAACCCGGCGCGCAAGCCGATGATGCAGTAGGCGTTGCGCTTGCCGGGGATCGGACCGACCAGCGGAGCGCCATCGATCGTGTAGGTGATCGGACCGTTGACGACAGTGTGAATACCCGCCTCCATCAGCGCGGGCATCCGCGCGAAGGCCCCCTCTAACACGTCGGTCACGCGGTCCAGATCGTCGGGGCACAGGGCGTTCACAAAGTTCGGGTCGATCCCATCCATGCCCCAGGTCTTGCAGTCCTGTTCGTAGAACCCGAGCAGCAGCCCATTCTTTTCCTGGCGGCAGTAGTAGTCGCTGATCGGACAGCGCAAGAGCGGCATCCTGTGCCCGGCCTCTTTGATCGCGGGAATGTCCTCGGTCAGAAAGTACTGATGCTCCATCGAGGCGACGGGGTGATGCACCCCCATCATCGCGCCCACTTCATTCACACGGTAGCCGCCTGCATTGACGACGATGTCGCAATCAATGTCGCCATACTCGGTCTGTACCGTCCAAGTATCGTCGCTGTGCTGGACCAGCCCCGCGACCGGCGTGTTGCGATAGACCTCGGCCCCTGCGGCGCGGGCGCGGCGGGCCAGCGCCTGGCACAGTTGTGCGGGATCGATATCGCCATCAAGCGGGTCCCACAGGCCGCCAACCAGATTGTCGGTCGAGATCAGCGGGTGCCGCCGCGCGCACTCTTCGGCATCGATCACCTCGAAATGCACATCCATGCCGCGCGCCATAGACGCGAAGTGGCGATAGCCCTGCATCTGTGCCTCGGTATTGGCCAGCCGAATGCCGCCGTCGCCATGGTGGTAGTTGATGGGATAGTCGGGATCGTCCGCGAGCTCTTTGTAAAGCGCGATAGAATGGGACTTCAGCCCCACCATTGTCTGGTTCATCCCAAAGTTCGTGACTTGCGCCGCCGAGTGCCAGGTGGTGCCGCTGGTCAATTCATTGCGCTCGACCAGAACGACATCGCTCCACCCTTCCTTCGTCAGGTGGTAGAGCGTCGAACACCCCGCGATGCCGCCGCCGATGACAACCACTTTGGTCCGTGACTTCATGGGTCCTCCTCGCTTGTTGGCCGATAGAAGGACGAGTCCTGGGGCACCGCAATGCACTCAACCATAATTTCTATTAATTCGAATATGTAATCCGAAATAATCGGATAAAAGATGTGGCGCATTGCTTTTGCCCGGCGAATGGGCGTTCGTGCGATCAGGCCAATTGCAGGGGACTTTGTGGGCGCGAAACGCGGCAAAAGAGGCGGCAGGCAACAACGGATCGCCCAGCGGGCCGCAAAACCTGTCGTGAACCCGTGCGCGCCAGGGCAATCCGGCGGGCTCTACCGGCCCCTGTCCGAGGCCGACATCACTCGCATCTACGCTGCAGCCCTGAACATCCTGGCCGAGCTTGGAATGGGCGAGGTACCGGCCCGCTTGCGCAGCGACTTGCTGCGCGCCGGTGCGGTGGCGCGAGATGCGGATCGGATCGCCTTTCCCCCTGCCCTGGTCGAGGACGCCATCGACCAAGCCGCAAAGACCTTTGTGCTTCACGGTCGGGATGAAGATCGATCCATCGAGGTTGGGGGCGACCGGGTCTATTTCGGGACGGGCGGCGCGGCGGTCCAGACGCTCGACCTGGACACAGGCACCTACCGCCCGTCGACCTTGCAGGACCTGCACGACTTCACACGATTGCAGGACACGCTCGCCAATGTCAGCTGGTTCACGCGCTGCTGTGTGGCGACGGATGTGCCGAACAACTTCGATCTGGACGTCAACACAGCCTACGCGCTGGTCAAGAACACGACCAAGCCCACGGCCACCTCCTTCACACTCGCCGAGCATGTGGAGCCGATTGTGGAGATGCTCGATCTGGTCGCCGGCGGTCCAAGCGCATTCGCGAAACGTCCGTTCATGAAAGCGCATATCAGCCCGGTGATCTCCCCCCTGCGCTATGGCGAGGATGCTGTGGATGTCGTTTACGCGTGCGTCCGCCACAACATCCCGATCTCATGCATCACAGCGGCACAGGCGGGGGCGACAGCACCGGCCACACTAGCGGGGTTTCTGGTACAGTCACTGGCCGAAACCTTGGCGAGCCTTGTCATGGTTCATGCGATCCGGCCGGGCTATCCCATGGTGTTCTCGAACTGGCCCCTCGTCATAGATCTTCGCACAGGGGCGTTCTCGGGCGGCAGCGGGGAAACCGCGGTGCTGAATGCCGCCTCTGCCCAGATCTCCAATTGGCTCGGCCTCCCCTCGGGCGTCGCGTCCTCCATGACCGATGCCAAGGCGATTGATGCGCAATACGGGATGGAAAAGGGGATTACCTCGCTGGCGGCGGCTTTGGCGGGTGGCAATCTTATCTACGAAAGCTCGGGCATGACTGCCTCGCTGCTGGGGGCGAGTTTTGAGGGGTTTGTGCTGGACGATGAGATGCATTCGCACACCTATCGCGTGTTGCGCGGCATCGAAGTGTCGGACGACACCCTAGGCGTATCGTCGATCCGGGATGCGGTGCTTGGCGAGGGGCATTTCCTTGGTGGCCAGCAGACAATCGAAGCGATGGAGCGCGACTACTTCTACCCGTCGCTTGCGGATCGCGACGACCCGCGTAGTTGGTCCGACAAGGGCGCGCCCGATGCCTGGAGATATGCCCGCAACCGTGTTCGCGAAATCCTGGAAAACCATCACCCCGCGTATCTCAGCACAGCCCAGGACGACGCGATCCGTAGGCGGTTCAACATCCTCTGACGCAGGCGCCGTCGCTCACGTCACCAGCGCGAAACTGTCCGCCAGCCATGGCGCAGCTTTGTGGACCGGGCCCAGCGCGTGCGATTTGATCAAGCGACGCAACCGTTGATCGATCAGGTCCACCACCGACCGCGCGCAATCAGGCGTGGCGAGGATGGCCAACTCACGCGCAAACCCCTTGCTCGGGAACGCATGCATCCGAACCTTGCCATGAAACCGTCGTGCCCGCGCATAAAGCAAAGGCGTCGATATCGCCCAACCGGCACCCGACGCGACCATGGCCATGAGAGTCTGGTTGTTGCTGCACTCAAAACCGCGCGGCACTGATGGGCCAGAGCGCCGAAGCTGTGCCTCGATTTGGCGCGCGATGATCAGGTTGGACGAGAACCGCAAAAGCGGCAGCTTGGTGTGGCCCCCGATCACATCTTCCAACGTGTCTTCCATTCCAACAGGCAGCACGATCACAAACGGATCGCGCAGAAGCGGCCGCTCCAAAAGATCGCGGTTCCGCTCGCTTGGGCGTGTGGTGATGCCAAGATCAAGCTGCCGACTGCGCAGCATCTCTAGAATTGTGTGACTGGAATCTGTGTGAAAGCTCAGGGCACAGCGCGGCATCGCGCCTGACAGGAACACCGCGAGCTCGGGGATGATGTCGCTGTCGAAATCCTCAATCGTCCCAAGCCGCAGGTGGCTGGCCTCGGTGACATCGCCCGCCGAGGCTTCGGCCTTGGCGCGCCGGATCGCATAAAGTGCCGCGTCAATGTTGTGTAGGAAGGCCTCGCCCTTGGCAGTGAGCACCATGGGCCGCGTGCTGTGGTTGAAGAGGGGCACGCCCAGATGATCCTCAAGACCGCGCAAATGGTGGGACACCGTGCTGACCGACAGCCCCGCATCGCGCGCCGCCGCCTGCAACGATCCGTGCCGCGCACAGACCTGGAACAGCTCAAGCGACTTTAGGCTAAGGTCCTTCTTCACCATCGGGGACGCGTGGCCTTGGACCAAACGGCAGGGCCGCTACTGACCCATGATACGCTTGCGCCGCTCCTGCATCCGCTCATTCGCTTCAACCGTTCCATCGTGGAAAGACCCAAACCACTTGTCCCACGGCATCTCCAGACTGCCATAGTTACACTCAAAATAGCGGTGGTGCATCTGATGGTGAAAGGTGCCAAGCGCCAAGCGATTTTGATCCTTGACCAGCAGGCCCTGATAGCCCGTATGCGTCGTGACCGCCGTAAGCGTGTAATACTGCAGGTGAAAGATGATGTGCAGCGGGTGCGCCCCGACCAGGAAATGCACAAACACCGAACCCAGGTAGATCGCGTGTTCCGCCGGGTGCATCGAAAGCCCCGACCAGGGCCCGACATTGATGTTCCGGTGATGGACCGAGTGAATGTGCTTATAGAGAAACGGAATGTGGATCAGGCGGTGTATCCAGTAGAAATAGAAGCTCTCCCATAGCGGGATCAAAAGGAAGATCGCGACGAACCAGACCGGATTTGCCGCCCAGCTCAGCATCGGAACATGTCCGTTGGCGAGCGCCCAAAGCAAGATCACTTCATAGAGCGTCCAAAAGAAAACGCCCGACCCCAGGGTCCAAAACATGTTGTCCCGGATCTGACCGCCCAGCGCGAATTGGCGGCCCTTCACCATCAACGGCCGCGGGTCGTACTTGAGCTGCTTGCCCTGCTTGGAGAACGTGTAAAACCAAAGATGCAGCGCCCCGGCGACACAGAAGATCAGAACAAGGTTGCGCACGTAAATCTGCGCGATCCAGCCAAGCTGAAGTTCAGCCATAGCCTCGATCGGTGGCGTCAGGACCAGGTAGCAGAGGATCGAAATGCCGAGGATGATCAGCTTTTCAGTGATCAGAAACCAGGTGCCCCAGACCCATTTGAGCATGGCCATGGGGCGCAACGGCCACTGAAAGAATGGAGACACCTCGATGGGAACCTGCGGCAGGTGGTTCCATCCTTTGATTTGCTCTTCCGCCATCGGAGCCCCGCCTTCCGCGCTATGCCCGTGATCCCGCCAGCAAAAACAAAAAACCGGCGCTTGGCCAGAGGAATGCGGTTCGGGCGAAGGGTGCCACGCATTTTCGGCGATCGGTGCCCACGACTTTCGCAGACCAAAACCGGTTTGCGCAGCGTGCTGGTTGGCGGCACTGTTGAGGGATCGAAGGGGAACGGACCGGTGTCCAAACGAACAATCACAACATTCAGTGTCGCCGCGAAACCAAAAAGGCGCGTGTCTACGTGAGCGACAGCAATTTTCCAATCATTCGGCATGCCGGGTTTGACGGGTTTCTCGTCAGCTTTGGCGATCGGTTGAGCGAAGCAGGGAACCGCGCCGCCCTGGCCTTTCGTGGCGCGTTGGAAACCGCAGGGATCGCTGGACTGGAAGAAACCTCAACGTCTCTGGTGTCGGCCTACCTGCGTTTCGATCCGCTTGAGGTCGCCCATGACGACATGCGCCAACAATTGGAGACGCTGCTGGCAAGCCGTGACTGGCAGGCGGCGCCCTTGCCAGCCGGGCGCCGGTTGTGGCGCGTACCTGCGGTGTTTGGCGGCGCGGCTGGCCCTCAACTGAAAGAGGCCGCAGACCTTGCGGGTTTGTCCGTGGAAGAGGCCATTGCAGAGATCACCAGCACGCCGGTGCGGGTGCAGACGATTGGCTTTGCGCCCGGCATGCCCTACCTGGGCGCGCTGCCGGAACGCTGGAACATCCCGAGACAAACGACATTGACCGCCGAAGTCCCCGCCGCTGGGGTTTGCGTCGCGATCCGGCAACTCGTTCTGTTCCCGGGTAAGACGCCAACGGGTTGGCGCCACATCGCGCAAACCAAACTGCGCCTGTTCCGCCCCGAGACGGACACACCCTTCCTGCTGCGCCCTGGCGACGAGGTGCTGTTTCAACCTGTGGCGCAAGACACCCTCGACGCGATGGCGGACGACCCAGACGGTGGCGCCACGGCGGAGCCTTTGGCATGAGCCGCGCCCTGATTGTCAAATCGGCCGGGCCGGGCCTGACCGTCCAAGACACCGGACGCCCTGGCTACCTGACCTATGGCCTGTCGCGGAGCGGCGCGGCAGACATGCAGGCCGTCGCAGAAGGGGCCGCCTTGCTCGGCCAAGATCTGGCCTGCGCTGTCTTGGAGATGGCGTCGATGGGCGGGACCTTTGAAGCCGCCGCGGACATGCGCATCGCGCTGACGGGCGCGCCGATGCGGGCGACGCTTGCGGGCGCGCCTTTGGCCTGGAACGCGAGCCATCTGTTGCCTGCGGGAACCGAGCTTTCTATCGGCCCTGCGCTGGAAGGGGTCTATGGCTATCTCAGCGTGGGCGGAGGGTTTGCAACGGTCTCCACGCTCGGCTCGCGCAGCGCGCATCTTGCAGGCGGGTTGCACGGCGCGGTGGCTGCGGGCACAGAGCTGCCCGTGGGCCCCGATCCCAGGACAGAGGTCAATCAAACCCTGCCTGTTGAGCCCCGGTTCGATGGGGGTACGATCCGCATCGTCGCCAGTGCGCAGACCGATCTGTTTTCGCCCGCTGAGCGCACCCGTTTCGCGGAGACGAGCTTCAAACGGGACACGCGCGCCAACCGCATGGGCGTGCGGCTGTTGACCGACGGCGCGGGTTTCGCCGCCGCAGAGGGCCTGACCATCCTGTCCGAAGCGATTGTCCCCGGCGACATCCAGATCACCGGTGACGGAACACCCTTTGTCCTGCTGTCGGAATCCCAGACCACGGGCGGCTACCCGCGGATCGGATCTGTCCTGCCCTCAGATCTTGGGTGCGTCGCGCAGGCACCTGCGGGCGCGACGCTGCGGTTTTCGTTCGTCGACTTGGAGGATGCCGTCGCGATCGAACGAGCGGCCCGCGCGCTACGCGGCACGCTATCCCAAAGGGTCGTGCCCTTGGTGCGTGATCCGCGAAAGATGCGCGATCTGCTGTCTCATCAAATGATCAGCGGTGTTACTGACGGATCGGCGGGTGCGGGGTAGCCCCGCACCATCGCCAGATCACTCGGCCGCCAGGCGCGGTTGCGACAAGGCGGGGGCTGGCGCCTCTGTTTCCGATGCCTCGACCACCACGGGTGCTGCCAGCTTGCGCCTGTACAGCAGCGAGAACATTGCCGGCGTGAAGTAGAACGACACGACCGCAGACAACAAAACGCCGCCAGCAATCGCCACCGCAAAGGGTGGCCAAAAGCCGCCGCCTTCCAGGATCAACGGCAAGAAGCCCCCGAAGGTGGTGATCGTGGTCGAAACGATGTGACGGCTTGATCCCACAACGACATCCGTCATCGCCGCATGATCACCCGCCGCCGCCGCATCGTTCGCCTTCAGCCCGCTCAGGATAATGATGGCGGCATTGATCGACACACCGATCGAGCCAATCACCCCGATGATCGCGTTGATGCCGAAGGGATACTGCATCACCGCCAGCGACAGCATGGAAAGCCCCGCGGACAGAACGCACACCACCAGAGCAACCGCTGTCAGCCGGAACGAGTTGAAGGTCATCGCGATGGTGGCAATCGTCAAAGTCACGATCAGACCGACCGAGGCCAAGAGGTTGCCAACGGTGTTCGAGCGCGCGTCGGAATCCCCGCCGAGCTCCATCCGGTAACCGAGCGGCAGGGTAAAGCCCGCCTCATCAAGGGCTGTCAGCGCCGATTGCAGGGCCTCTTCCGGCAGGACGTCAGGGACGATAAACGCCTGCACCGTGTTCACCCGCTCTGCATTGCGGCGTGTCACCACGCTTTCGGCGGGTTCCAGCACCGGCGTCGCCAGTTGCGACAATGGCACTGCGGGGAAGACGCCCGCAGCCGACTGGCTCGCCGCACCGGGCAGCAGGATCGGCAGGTCCGAGATCGCGGACAGGTCCGAGCGCACGGTATCGCCGAACCGCACCCGGACGGGCAGCTGTTCGGTGCCCTCCACAAGGCTGCCGCCGGTGCGACCGACCAAAGCTGCGTCAAGCTGTGCCGCGATATCCGTGACATTCAGCCCGACCAGACGTGCCGCCGTCTCGTCAATCTCATAGCGCAGTTGCGGCGCCCCGCCATTCACCCCGGCCTGAACGTGGGTGATGAACGGTTGCTCGACCATGATCGCCCGCGCGGTATCGCCCAGTTGCCGCAGCGTGGCCATATCCGGGCCAACAAAGCGCACTTCGACGGGGGCCTCCACGGGAGGGCCCTGCACGAGCCCGCGCACAATGATGCGCGCCTGCGGATAGCCGGTATCAAGCCGCGCCTGCAGCTCTGGCACCAACCGCGCTGCGTCTTCCGGCGTGACCGTCTTGATCATCGCCTGCGCATAGCTCGGCTCTTGCGATCGACCGCTGGTGATATTGTAGTAAAAGGCCGGGCCCGACCGGCCAATTGACCAGTACACCCGGTCGACACCGTCATCCGCGTTCAAGAGATCATCGATCTCGCGCGCAATCTCCGCGGTCTGGGTTATCGCCGTGCCCGGCGGCATATCGATTTCCAGATACAGCTGGTCGCGCTCTACCCCCGGAAAGAACTGTGCCGTCAGGGTCGGGAACGCGGCAAAGCCGGTCACCGGCAGGATCAGTGCCAGAGCGATCGACTTTAGCGGATTGCGGACCGACCAGCTGATGCTGGCCCGAAACACGCGGGTCATGATCGGAAGGTTCAGTCCACCCGGCTTTTCGGCGCGCAGGAAGTATCCCGCCAAAGCTGGCGTGACCGTGATGGCGATCAGGAAGGACCACACCAGCATCAGCACCACTGCAATCGCAATGGAGCCGACGAAGTCGCCCGCAGGTCCCGGCAACAGGATCATCGGCGTAAAGCTCAGCGCGGTTGTCACCGTCGAGGCAAAAAGCGGTGCGGCCAAACGGCGGGTGGCGTCGCCGGCAGCGTCCATGCGGCTGAGACCACGTGCCAGCCGCTGGCGCACCTCGTCGGTCATCACGATGGCCGCGTCGACCAAAAGACCAAGCGCCACGATCAGGCCCGTCACCGACATTTGGTGGATCGGCAAGCCGATGAAATTCATACTCGCCAACGTGGCCAGCGACACAACCGGCAGCACCAGTGCGACAATCGCCGCCGCGCGTACCCCAAGGGTAATCAGCAGCACCCCGACGACGAGCGACACACCGATCGCCATATTCGTCCCCACCTCGGTCAAGCGGTCGGCGGTGTACTGGCTTTGGTCGAACATCAGCCGTTCGGACAGCCCCACGGGGATTGCCGCCGCGCCCTCCTCCAGTTCAGCGCGCAGAAATCCCATCCAGCGGTCGATCTGCACACCGTCACGGGCCAGCACGCCGACAAGTACCGCCGGGCGCCCCTCGGCAATGGCCAGTTCGCTGGCCGGTGTCTTGGCGCCACGTGTGATGGTCGCGATGTCAGACAAAAGGACGGTTGCGCCTTCGCGGTTCTCACGCAAAACGACACGGCCCAAGCGATCGAGCGCGTCGATTTCCCCCGAGACGTTGATCGCAATGTCCGAGCTTGGCGCCTGCAAGCGACCCGCCTGCACCTTGCCATCAGCGGCGGTGATCCGCGTTGAGATTTCCGCAGCCGTCAGTCCAAGCGCAGCGGCCGCTTCCGGGTCGACAGTGACAAGAACCTCGTTTTCCGGTTCACCGAACAGGTCCACCGCGCGCGTGTCGGGAATGGCGCGCAAGCGATCCGCAAGAGCCTCGGCATGGGCGTGGGCCAAGGTGATCGGCAGGCCATCATGGTCGGCGGTCACGGCGATAACGGCGGAGTACGCACTGATCCCTTCGGAATCAAAGTCGGGGGCCAAAACGCCTGCCGGAAACTCGCTCCGTGCGCCTTCAACGGCATCGCGCGCCTCGGACCAGACCTGTTCGATCGTGGCCTCATCCAGTGTCTCAATCAGCTCGACAGCGACCACCGAGACACCCGTGCGCGACACCGAATCAACGGTGTCGACCTCGGCTATCTCAAGCAGCACCTCTTCGATTTCGGCGGTGACCAGCGCTTCCACCCGTCCCGGGTCGGCCCCCGGAAACTGCGTGGTGATGTTGGCAAAAAGATTGGTGATCGTCGGATCTTCCTGGCGCCCGAGCGACAGGAAAGAGGACAGCCCGGCCGAAATCAGCACCAGCAGGATCAGCGCGACAAGGCGCGGTTGGCGGAAAGTAAGCGTTTCCATCGCCCTAGCCCTCGCCTACGAGCACGTCGACCTTTTGGCCCGGCACCACGCGGTGCGCGCCAGCGTCGATCATCTGTGCACCCGCTTCAAAGCTGCCCCGCACATAGGCGCGTGTGGCTTCCGCGTGGAGCAGTTCGACAGATGCCTTCCGCACAACGCCCTCATCCACGACCAACAGCGTCCAGACCCCGCGCGACCCTTCTTGCAGGGCATCCACAGGGACCCATGTCCCGGCCATCTCAACCGGTACGTCCACGACCAGCGCGGCGGTCGCCCCGAACGGGGGCATCTCATCCGCCTCGACCGTAAAGAGCGCCGTGCGCGTGCGGGTCAAGGGATCGATATCGGGCCGCATCTGGATCAGCTCGGCGGGCAGCAATGTTCCGTTGATGTCGATCTGCGCCGTTTGAACCGCATCCGCATCAAGCGTAAGCGGCAATCCGACCCGCACCTGTGGCGCCGAGGTTTCAATGACGGTCACGATGGGCTGGCCCGCTGCGAGCGTGGCGCCCGCATCCACGCGCCGATTGCCAACGCGCCCGTCAAACGGCGCATAAATCACGGATTTATCGAGGTTGATCCGAACGGAGGCGAGCGCTGCATCCGTTTCCGCGATGGCGTTCTCAAGCTCGTCGTAGAGCGATTGCGCCTCATCCAGAACAGCTTGGCTGACATGGCCCATGTCGCGCAGGCGCTCTGTCCGGGTCAGTTGCGACTTTGCGAACGCCATGCGCGCCTCAATCGACGCCCGCGCGGATGTCAGACGCGTCGCTTCGGCATCGAGAAGCGCAATGTCGAGGCGGGCAACCTCTTGCCCCTCGGTCACCTCGGTGCCCTCATCAACCGTGATGTCGACCAAGCGCCCACCCAACTCAAACGACAAATCCACGGTTGCACCCGCTTCGATCTGGCCCACGAACCGGCGCGTGAGTGCGTAGCCATCCTCAAGCGAAAGTGGCGTCACCGACACTTTTGTCCGCGCTGCCTCGGGCGGCGGCGGCACGGCGTCGGCGCGCCCCGCCAAGGTGTTCGATCCAAACATCACCGCGGCACCCGCCCCGGCAACGACGAGGACCGTAAAAATCACGGTCACGATCCTGATTGCGATCCGGCGCAAAAGACTAGGGCGTTCGGTTTCCGACATCGGCTTCATCCTTGGACTGCGACGCTTACAGGGAATGTTAGCGTGGTTAACTTTATAAGTGAGAGCTTCTTACTTTGACAAGAGCTACGTTGTCTGAAACACATCGGATCATGAGCAGCGCCGAAAAAAATGCCAAAATGCAGGCCACCACGACAAAACGCACAACATATCATCACGGGGATCTGCGCGCGCAATTGACCGAAGCGACCCGTCAGCTTGTGGAAGAACGTGGGCCAGATCACTTCTCGGTCTCCGAGGCGTGCCGGGCCGCGGGTGTGTCGACTGCGGCCCCCTACAAGCACTTCAAGGATAAGACCGAGATGTTGCGGGCGGTCGCCCTGGGCGGCATGCAGCGTCAGTACGAACAGATGGTCGCCGAGTTGGCGCCGCACCCGCCCGGAACGCTGGATCGGATCGTGGCGCTGGGCCGCGTTTACATACGCTTTGCTTTGGCTGAGCCTGGCGTCTTCCGGCTTATGTTCGGGCTGTCAAAGGATCACGATGACGATGAGGCGATGGTGAACATGGGCTCAAATACCTTTGGGCTTGTGCAACACGAGGTTGCGCTGTGCCGGGGCAGCGAGACCATAGAGCCCGTGGATGAAGGACGTGCGTTCCTCTTGTGGAGCTTCGTGCATGGCCTGTCGTTCCTGCAGATCGATGGCAAGCTCAGCAAAATCGAAACCCCGATCGACATTGAACATGTCCTGCGCGACGTCGCCCACAGGATGATGCACGATCACATGGCTTAGCGCACGATGACCTTCGCACCGGTTTCGACACGCTCATAAAGTTCCAGCACATCGGCATTGGACAGACGAAAGCAGCCCGCCGTCTCAAAGCCGCCAATGGTTGCGGCGCTGTTGGTGCCGTGGATCCGATAGAGCGTGTCGCGCCCGCCAACGAACAGATAGATCGCCCGTGCGCCCAGCGGGTTGTAGGGCCCGGGCGGAACATGTGTCGGAAGATCGGGCTCGCGCGCGCGCATCTCTGCCGGGGGGCGCCAGTCCGGCCACTTGGCTTTACGGCCGACATAGGTGGTTCCGGTCCACAAGAACCCTTCGCGCCCGACGCTGATATCGTACTCGGCGGCCATGCCGTCCCCTAGAACGAGGTGCAGCAGACGATCGGTGTTTGAGACCTCAATCGATCCGGGCACCTCCGCCGAGGCATAGCGCACGACCCGGCGCGTGACCGGGCCCATGGAGCGGGGCAAGGATTTGACGGTCGTTGCCGGGGCCGCGCTGGGTGCGAGCCCGGCTAGGCCACCAGCGAGCGCAATGCCGAGGGCCTTGCGGCGCGTCAGGTCCTTGCCAGTTCTTCGGGTCATGCGTCGATTGTCCTGCACGTGCCACTTTCATGCGTTTGATACCAAGCCACTGGGGCAAAAGCGTGTTGGTGTACGGGCGCACAGCACACAAATGCGTGACGGGCTGGACCAACACAAAAAAAGACCCCGCCCCGGTTCACCCGGGACGGGGTATCAATCCTTCGCTGGGCTTAACCGCCGGCCGAGACGTTTGTATTTTCAACGTTCGGCGGCCAGGGCGAAATCGTGTGGATCGCCGTGTTGGCCGCAGGCGCATCGCCCGCACGGCCCGACACCGTGTCCCAGTTGTTCATGTGCTCGGCGCAGGCGCTGAGGCCAGCCGCCAACAGCAGCGCGGCTGCGATCTTACTTTTCGACGACAAGGCCATCTTCAAACTCCAGTTCAATGAGGTGGCCGTACGGGCCGGCAATGCCTTCGCCATCACGGAAGGCGCGAAGCAACTCGCGGTCAACCTCGAGCATGCCCAGAAGGAAAAGCTCGACATCGTTGGACGACCGGGTGTCATCGAACGGGGTTGCCAGCGGCTCATCGGGGGCCGCAGGGCGCACCACGCGCGGTGTCACCAGGATCACGAGGTCGGATTCACGCTTTTGGAACTCGGTCGAGCGGAACAAGGCGCCCAGGACCGGCACCTGGCCCAGCCACGGCACCTGATCGATGTTGCGCGAGTTGTTCGCCTGCAATAGCCCGGCAATCGCAAAGCTTTGCCCGTCCCGCAGCGACACCGTTGTGTCCGCCTTACGCGAGATGAATGCTGGCTGGCCGTTGACCTCAAGACCCGGATCGATGTCGCTGACCTCAGGCTGGACGCGCAGGCTGATCAGCCCCTCGTCGAGAACCACGGGGCGGAAATTCAGCCGCACACCGTATTCACGATAGCTCGTCTCGGTTGCCACGTTGCCGTTGTCACCGGTGGTCGTCGATTCAATCGGCACCTCACCACCAACCACAAAGTTGGCTTCGACACCGCTTGTCGTGATCAAGGTTGGGTTGGCAAGCCGCCGGGCGACACCTTTTTCTTCAAGGGCGTTGATCACCACATCGACATCACTGCCCGCAAATTGCAGCAGGTTTCCGACGAAGTTCCCGAAGGTGCCCTGGTCCGTTGCAACGCCCGTGTTGAACGTGCTCGACCCTTCGCCATTCGACAGACCGACACCCAGCTCACGGGCCGAGTTGCGCTCAACTTCGATGATGCGCACGTCCAGTTGAACCTGCTGGGCGTCGCGCAGGCGCATCGCATTGATCACCGGTTCTTCGGTGTATTGCTGAGCGAGTGAAATCACGCGCTGAAGATCAACACCGTCGCGCACCTCACCGCTCAGGCGGATACGATCATTCACGTTGTCCACGGCCACATTGGCGCTGGGCACCGCACGGTCGATCGCGTCGCGCAGTTCGTCAAAGTTGCGGCGCACCCGAACATCAATCACGCCCAAGAGGCCCCGCGCTTCATCATAAAGCGCCACGTTCGTGAAACCCGACGCACGGCCCTGGATGTAGAGCGACGATTCCGTCAGCGGGAAAACATCGGCAACGTTCGAGTTACCGACAACGATATCCGCAAACGGGATGTTCGTATCGACGGTTACGGTAAAGCCGGGGGCAATCACGAATTCATCGACGTCCCCGTCCCCGATAGTGATGCTTCTGGTCTGCGCCTGCCCGGACACCGCAAAGAAACTTGCGGTCAGGGCAACGACGGCAAAAGCGAAAAGGTGATACGCTATCCCGCCAACGGACGGACGCACCCCGACTGCCTTTGTGTGTCTCATTGCTGTCGCCTCAATTTTTCCTGGGCTTGGCATTGTCCGCCGACACCCAACTGCTCGTTTATTATTATCACATGCCAGTCTTAACGAACGCTGGCGCTACACAACCGGCACATGCTTCACGCACGGCCCGAAACGGACCCCGCGCGTTGGTTTCTTGGTACATGGTTCAACGAGGAGGCGATATTTTTATGTGCACTTCGCCCGAGAACCCGCAGGAGTCGTTGCGAAAATCACTCAGTTGCCGATCAAAATTGCCGGCGCGGTCTTCCGCTGCATGCCACGCCAACGCCCCAGAGAAACGAAGACCCGGCCAAAGCGCTGCATCCTTGGCCGGGTCTCGTCACGTGTTGACCCAAACGGCTCTCTGGTCGCCGGACCGCCCAGTTACTCGGAATGGGTCACGGAAAAGCCCGCTCGCACGTCATTGATCCACTTCCCCCAAAGGCTCAGCCCGGTGTCCCCGCCGTTGCTGAACAAGATCGACGCAATGAGCACACCCGCAAGTAGCAGGCCAAAGAGCACAACGAACTCTGGCAAGGCCACACCTGCCCTGTCGTGACGAAATCGCATCGCCACGCTGCGGATCGTCCCCAGCATACCACTTTCCCTTACACGTCCCGCCGATGTGCCAAGAGCGGACAGGTCTATTGCCCTCCATCTCTCACCCACCGGCACCCCCGAGGCGCGAAACAATCGCCCGGTTGCGTGATGATTGTTCCGGCGGATTTCCGCCTATGTCAAACGATTTTGCTGAAAAAGATCATCATCTGACGGATGCGCAACGCGGCGATCACCACATCTTGTGGTTGATCCGCTGTGGATAACCCCATGAGCGACGGTACCAGTTTCGGATCATTGCACGGACCGAACGACAACCCCCGGTTGGCGTGCGCGATTCGCGGACTCAGAGTGTCGCCGCGCGCTCGCCGATCATGACAGCCACCGCCGCAAGGCCCATGGGCACGCCGTAAGGCACCTTCCCAAGCCCCCGCAGTTCCTTGAGACGCGCCCCGAAGAAGGTTCTACCGGGCAAAAACCGCCCGCCCACCTTGATCACCAGCAGGGCCAGTATCGAAAAAACGGCGAGAAAGACGGCGTAGGGCAGCAAGCCGTTCAGGCCGATGAACAAGCCAACGGGAAGGTAAAGCTTCACATCGCCGGCCCCGATCTTACCAAGCAGCCAGAAGACGAAGGTCAGGCCGAAGAGAATTGCACCCGCCAGCAATTCGTCGACGACCGCCCCGCGATCCAGCGTGCCGCCAAAGAAACGCAGGGCCGTGTAGCAGACGTATATCGCCAGCAGAACACCGACGATTTTGTTGGAAATCTTGAGAGTGACGAAGTCGCGCCAGCCGATGTAGAGCAAGCACGCGATGGCCGCGATAAGGAAGATATCGCCTGGCATCATCGCGCACGGCCCTTGTGGCGCGCGCCCAAGAACCTGGACGCGCGAACGCTGTTAGATGCCGCGTACGTCCCCCGGGGCGCGACGTTGGAACGAGACCGAGTTCCGGAGAAGCTCAAGGTTGTTTGCGGTCGTCTCGTTCGAGGGATCAAGCTCATACGCCCGCAGGAAATAAGAGCGTGCGCTTTGCAGGTTGCCACGCAGCAGCTGCGAGTAGCCGAAGTTATTCAGAAACTCGATGCGGTTTCCGACGATCGGCTGGATCTTGCGATAGGCAAAATCGGCCTTGTCGAAACGGCGCGTCATGTCGGCTGCAGCGGCGTACCCGAGCCATGCCTGCGGATCTTCAGGTGCGACATCAATCGCTTTCTTGAAGGACCGATAGGCCAATCCATAGTTGCCCTCGGCAAACTGCGATTTGCCGGAAACGATCAACTGGTCATTGGGGTAGTAGTCTCGGTTTGACGTGTCCGCCACACTTTCCGAGCTGTCGCTGAAGGCTGAGAATTCGCCAATGCCGACGTCACCGCAAGACGCCAAGGCGCAGAGCGCCACACCTGCAATTGCTTTGCGCATAGGTTCACCGTTTTTATCTGCTCACCGCGTTTGATACACGGCCTCAAGGGTCTCATTACCCGAAAAAGAATCGTTCTACCTAGAGTGTTTAGGCTGCGACCCTTAACCTGCGGCGAATAGGTAACAGTAACATCACTCGGACGAGCTGCGGGAATAGACGTCTTCGTAGCGGATGATGTCGTCTTCGCCAAAGTAGCTGCCGGTCTGAACCTCGATCAGCGTCATCGGAACTTTGCCCGGGTTTTCCATGCGATGGACGGCGCCGAGCGGGATGAACACAGACTCGTTCTCGGCAACCAACTTGACCGTGTCGTCAATGGTGACCTTGGCAGTGCCCTCGACCACAATCCAGTGTTCCGCCCGATGCACATGACTTTGTAGGCTAAGCGCAGCGCCTGGGTTTACGACAATGCGTTTGACCTGAAACCGCCCGCCGATGGCCAAGCTTTCAAACCACCCCCAAGGGCGATGGTCGCGCTGGGATTGGACGGCCTGACTGGCGCCCTTCGCCTTTAGCACCGCAACCGCTTCTTTCACCCGCTGGCCCTGAGACTTCTTGGCAACGAGGACCGCATCGGGCATAGCCACGGCAATGATATCGTCAAGGCCGATGCCTACTAGCTCAAGCCCTTCGGCTTCAGACCGAAGCAGCGTATCGCGGCACTCAATAGCGGTCGCCTGCCCGGCGCACACAGTGCCGGTATCGTCAGGGCCTATTTCCTGCCAGACCGCGTCCCAGCCACCAAGATCCGACCAGCCCCCCGAAAAGGGCATCGCCAAAAGGCCAGAGGCTTTTTCCATGATCGCGTAGTCGATCGATATGTCTTCGACCGCGTCCCACGGCGCGGGTGCAAGCCGTGTGAACCCAAGATCGGTTTCCGCATCCGCGACCGAGGCCCGCACGTGTCCTGACAACTCGGGCGCATGCAGATCGAATGCTGCGACAATCGCCTTGGCGCTGAACAGAAACAGCCCCGCATTCCAAAGGCAGTTCCCAGCCGCAATCATCGCCTCTGCGCTGGCCGCATTCGGTTTTTCCACAAAACGTGCCAGCGGTTGCGGCCCCGCTGATCCCTGCCCGCCGCCAACCTCAAGATAGCCGTATCCGGTTTCAGGGCGCGTCGGTGTGATACCAAAGAGAACAAGATCGCCTGCAACGGCGCGCGGCGCGGCGGCAAACACCGTCTCACGGAACGCCGCGCTGTCGGCAATCGCATGGTCGGATGGCGCGACGAGCATCAGGGCATCGGGGTCACGCTCGGCCAGCCAGAGCGCGGCGGCCAAGACCGCAGGCGCCGTGTTGCGCGGCTTTGGTTCGATGAGGATCGCAGCCGGGGCGGTTTCTGCCGCTGCGGTTTGCTCCGTTACAATGAACCGAAACGGATCGCCTGTAACGACAAGAGGCGGCGCAAAGCCCTCGCCCGACAACCGGGACACGGTTGCCTGAAAAAGGCTCGTATCCCCGGTCAGGCGGGCAAACTGTTTTGGATAGCTCTTGCGCGACAGCGGCCACAGGCGCGTCCCGGACCCGCCGCAAAGGATAACCGGATGGATCAAGGGCAGGGTCGTCATGGTCCGGCTTTCCTTGTCTTGCCAATGCGCAACGTCACGCTTCCCGAATATCCCCGACATGGTCGAGATACCACCGATAGGTGTCTTCGATCCCGTCGCGAAGACCGATCCGGGCGGACCAGCCCATTGCGTCCAATCGCGAAACATTCATTTGCTTGCGTGGGGTTCCGTCGGGCTTTGTTGTGTCATTTGCAATGGTGCCGCCATAGCCAACGACCTCGGAAATCATATGGGCCAGCTCTGAAATCGAGATGTCGCTGCCCGTCCCCACGTTGATGTGGCTCAGCATGGGGGACGTGTTCGCGGCGTAGGTGTCCTGGGCCAGCGTCATCACGAAAAGCGAGGCCTCTGCCATATCGTCGACATGCAGAAACTCTCGGCGCGGGGTGCCGGTGCCCCAGATCGTGACGGTTTCGACATCGTCCCGCTTCGCCTCATGGAACCTGCGCATCAGGGCGGGCAAGACATGGCTATTGTCGGGGTGAAAGTTGTCGCCCGGTCCATAGAGGTTCGTGGGCATGACACTGCGATAGTCGCGCCCATACTGGCGATTGTAGCTTTCGCAGAGTTTTATCCCGGCAATCTTGGCGATGGCATAGGGCTCATTCGTGGCCTCAAGCGTCCCGGTGAGAAGCGCGTCTTCGGACATCGGTTGATCCGCATCGCGCGGATAGATGCAGGAAGAGCCCAGAAACAGCAATTGCTGGACATCCGCTGCGTGCGCCTGATGGATCACATTGGCTTCGATCATCAGGTTTTCGTAAAGAAACTCGGCAGGATAGGTGTTATTCGCCAGAATACCGCCCACCTTGGCCGCCGCCAGGATCACCGCATCGGGCTTTTCCGCGCGCATGAAGGCCGCCACGTCAGTCTGATCGAGCAAATTCAGTTCATCCCGGGCGCGGGTGATCGTTTCGACACCCTGCGCCTTGAGCTGCCGCAGGATCGCGCCCCCAACCATTCCGCGATGACCGGCAACGAAAACGCGCATGGCTAGCCCTGATCCTCGACCGAAACGGGCAAATCATAGCCATGCTCTTTCAGGAACGCGTGACGGCGCGCCGCCTCGAGATCAACGGATACCATTTCCGCACACATCTCTTGTGCTGTAATCTCGGGCTCCCATCCGAGGCGCTCGCGCGCTTTGGTGGGATCGCCGAGCAGGGTCTCCACCTCCGCCGGGCGGAAGTACCGTGGGTCGATACGGACGATCACGTCGCCTGCTTTCACCTTCGGTGCGGCATCGGAGAGAACACGTACGACCGTCGCTGTTTCCTCGACACCTGTGCCCGAAAACTCCAGTTCCAGCCCCAGTTCGCGGGCCGACCATCGGATAAATTCCCGCACCGAATGCTGCTGGCCCGTCGCGATCACAAAGTCCTCGGCTGCATCCTGCTGCAACATCATCCATTGCATGCGAACATAGTCCTTCGCGTGCCCCCAGTCGCGCAAAGCATCTATGTTACCCATATAAAGGCACTCTTCGAGACCCATCGCAATGTTGGCCAGGCCGCGGGTGATTTTGCGGGTCACAAAGGTCTCGCCGCGCCGCGGGCTTTCATGATTGAAGAGGATCCCGTTACAGGCATACATCCCGTAGGCCTCACGGTAATTCACCGTAATCCAATAGGAATAAAGCTTGGCAACGGCATAGGGCGAGCGTGGGTGGAACGGCGTCGTTTCGCGTTGGGGCGTTTCCTGAACGAGACCATAGAGTTCTGACGTTGACGCCTGATAAAAACGGGTCTTGTCCTGCAGCCCCAAGAACCGAATGGCTTCCAGCAGGCGCAGCGTTCCGATCCCATCCACATCCGCTGTGTATTCCGGCGCTTCAAAGCTTACGGCGACGTGGCTTTGCGCGCCAAGATTATAGACCTCATCGGGCTTAACCTCTGCCATGATCCGCGTGAGGTTGGAGGTATCGGTCAGATCGCCATAGTGCAGGTGCATGCGCGGGTCGGGCGTATGCGGATCCTGATAGATGTGGTCAATGCGCTGGGTGTTGAATGCCGAGGCGCGGCGTTTTATGCCGTGCACCTCATACCCAAGGGCCAAAAGATGCTCGGCCAGATAAGAGCCATCTTGCCCCGTAATGCCTGTAATAAGTGCGGTTTTCATGGAACTGCCCGCTTTGCCGACTATTGCGCTGTGCTGCCATCTTTACAGCATGGGTGCAATTGCTCAGTTCGGCGCTTTGGGGCGTTGCTGATCGTGTAACGCGTTGAAAATCACAAAGGCTGCTTTTCCCTTGGCAGAATCAGCCTAACTACACCGAATAGTTCAAAACGGGGTCCATCATGGTGCGCGCAAGCACAATTCTTCCGGCAGCCGCTTTCCTGCTTACCGCTGCGCTTGCGGCATCTGTCGAGGCTCAGGGTCGTCCCGCCGGTGTCGGCGTTGCCGATGTTGAGTTGCGCCAACTGACTGAAACAGTGCCAGTATTCGCCGAAGTCGTCACGGTACGCGAGGGCAACATCGCCGCCCGCGTCTCGGGAACGGTGGACACCGTTCATGTTCTGGCCGGGCGCAGTGTGAACGCCGGCGACCCTTTGGCATCACTCGACACCGAGCTGGCGGAAATCGAACTTCGTCAGGCCGAGGCTCGTTTGTCCGAGGCCAATGCCGGGATCACCGTGGCGCAAGCGCGGCGCGACCGGTTGCAGAACGCACTTGAGCGGGTTGAGCGCCTGCGCGGAACAAACGCATTCTCGGCAGGGCGGTTTGACGAAGCGCAGGGTGAGTTTTTTCAGGCCAATGGCCAGATAGCGGAAGCCGAGGCGCGCGTTCTTAGTGCCGAGGCGGCAATCGCCGAAGTGCGCTACCGGATCGCTCAAGCCGAAATAGTCGCGCCATACAGCGGTGTTGTTCTGAGCGTTGAGACCAATGCGGGGGAGTTTATTGCCTCTGGCGCGCCGGTCGTTCGCCTGCTCGATGCGGGAGCGCTCGAAGTTGAGGCCAGCGTACCCTCGCGCTTCATCAGCGCTCTGACTGAGGGTCAAAAGGTGCGCGCGTCCAGCGATGACGGCGCGACGATGGACCTTGAGGTGCGTGCGATTCTCCCGCTTGAAGAGATCATGACCCGAACGCGCCCGGTCCGCTTTACAGCCGCAAGCGACGGTGCCTTGGCCCGCGCGGCGGTGGGTCAGTCGATCACCGTTGATATCCCGATCACCACCGCACGCGAAGTCGTGGCCGTCCCGAAAGATGCACTTGTCCAGGGCCCGGGCGGCTGGACCGTTTTTGTGGCCGTTGACGAGACCGCACAACCGCGCCCGGTGCAGATCGGCGCGGCCATGGACACCTGGTTTGAGGTACTAAGCGGCCTTGAACCCGGGGAAACGGTTGTTATCCGCGGCAATGAACGGTTGCGACCGGGGCAACCGATCGCGCCCATGCCTGCGGTCGCGGAAGCGGGCGGTGAAGCCCCGCAAGCCGCTGAGAGCAACTGAGGGCCCGTGCGATGAACCCTATTCGCCTCGCTATCGAACGGCCTATCGCGATCCTGGCAATTGTGATTATGGCCGTCCTGTTTGGACTGATCGCCGTAACACGCATCCCAATCCAGCTTGCCCCGGATGTGCGCAAGCCGATCATCGTGATCACCACATCATGGCCCGGTGCTGCGCCGGCCGAGGTGGAACGGGAGATCGTGAACCCGCAGGAAGAGGCGATGCGGGGGCTCGACGGGCTTGAGATCATGACGTCGCGGTCGCGCAGCGGCGAAGCTGAGGTCACGCTTGAGTTCAGTGTCGGCACCGATATGAGCCAGTCGCTCTTGCTGGTGTCAAACCGGCTGGATCGCGTGGGCGACTACCCCGACGAGGCGGGGGAGCCATCGCTTGATACATCGGGGGCCGACGACAGCCCGATTGCCTGGGTGCTTTTGACGGCCGCGGAAGGCAACACGCGCCCCCTGCCAACCTACGGCGACTTCGTCGAGGATATCATCAAAGAACAGATCGAGCGGATCGAGGGGGTTTCGGCAGTCAACGTCTTCGGCGGCGTCACACGCGAGTTGCAGATCGTCGTCGACCCCAGACAGCTCTCACAGTACCGGCTGACCGTGCCGCAGATCGTCAGCACGCTGCGCTCCGAAAACATCTCACTCTCGGCGGGCGATATCGAAGAAGGCAAGCGCCGTTACATCGTGCGTGCCGAAGGCAACCTCAACACTGTGGAAGCGATAGAAAGCGTTGTTCTGCGTTCAGACGCCCTTTCAGGCGCCGCGGGTCGCGTGCGCGTGGGCGATGTCGCTCAGGTCGCCTTTGCCTTCCAGGAACCGACGGCGCGCCTTCGCTTCAAGGGCGAGCCGGGCCTGGCCTTCAACATCGTGCGCGAGCCCGGCGCCAATGTCATCGAGACGATGGAAGCAGTGCGTCTCGAACTGGCCCAACTGGCGGAAGGGCCCGTCGCCGATCAAGGCCTGGTGATGCAGCAGGTCTACGATGAGACGATCTATATCGAAGGCGCTATCGATCTGGTGACCCAGAACATCTGGATCGGCGGGGCACTGGCCGCCTTCGTGCTGCTGTTGTTCCTGCGCAGCCCGCGGGCCACGTTGATCGTCTCGCTGGCGATCCCGGTCTCGATCGTTGCCACATTCGTGGCGATGGCCGCGACGGGCCGGACGCTGAACGTCATCTCGCTGGCCGGTATCGCCTTTGCCGTTGGCATGATCGTCGACGCCGCCATCGTGGTGTTGGAGAACATCTATCGATTACGCGAAAAAGGCATGGCCCGACGCGAGGCGGCCTATCACGGGGCGCGACAGGTCTGGGGCGCCATCCTTGTCTCGGCGTTGACGACCGTCTTGGTCTTTGTGCCGATCCTCATCATGGAACTTGAGGCGGGCCAGCTTTTCCGCGACATCGCGGTGGCAATCTCGGTTTCGGTCATGCTCTCGCTCGTGGTCGCCGTGACCGTGATCCCGGCACTTTCCAACCGCCTATTCACGACAGGCGAGCAAAAGACCATGCGGATCTGGGGCCTCGACCACCTCGCCCGCGGATTTCATGCGAGCGTCATGGCCTATGTTCGCCTCACCGTACGGTTTCGCGCCATCGGGATCATGCTGGTGGCGGCCATCGCAGGGGGCGCCGCGGTCGCGGCATGGGCGTTCCTTCCGCGCCTTGAGTACCTGCCTGAAGGCAATCGGAACCTGGTCTTCGGGCTGCTGATCCCGCCACCGGGATACAACCTTGGAACGACCGAAACGATCGCCCAGCGCATTGAACGCGTGGCACAGCCGATGTGGGAAACCGCCCCGGAGCCGCAAATGGAGGATGGCACGCCCGCGATTGAGCACTTTTTCTTCGTGGCAACCCCGGGCAACAGCTTTGTCGGCGCAAACACCGTCGATGGCACCCGCGCAGCCGAGTTGATCCCCATCCTTTCGCGCCCGATCTTTGCAGAACCCGGCACCTTCGGCTTTATGACCCAGCCCTCACTCTTTGGGCGTGGCGTCGGTGGCGGGCGCACGATTGAGCTAAACATCTCCGGTCAGAACCTTGAAGCGATCCTTGGCGTGGCGGGTCAGGCGGCCGGGATGATCAGCCAGCTTTTGCCACGCACGGAAGGACATCAGTTCCGCCCGATCCCCGGGCTGGAACTGGGCGCGCCAGAGGTGCGACTGGTGCCGAACCGGCTGCGTCTGGCCGATGCCGGGCTCGACAGCTCAGGGCTCGCCTCAACGGTGGATGCGTTCAATGACGGTCTGCGCGTTGCCGAGATCACCGTGGGCGCCGAGCGGTTGAACCTGGTTCTGAAGGGCGACCCGGATTTGCGCGGTGACCAACGCACGCAAGACGTCTCCCGTTTTCCGGTTGTCACGCCATCGGGCGAAATCCTACCGGTCTCTGCGCTTGCCGAGGTGGCCGTCACCGCCGGCCCGACGGAGATCCGCCACCGTGACCGGCTGCGCACCGTCACGCTCGAGATCCGACCATCCGACGCGCTGGCGCTGGAAGCGGCCGTTGACCTGCTGGAAACCGAGGTTGTTGCCCCGCTGGAGGAGCGCGGCCTGCCAAACGGTGTCCGGCTCAGCGTTTCGGGCACGGCAGATCAGTTGAGCCAGACCTGGGACGCCATCCAGATCAACCTGCTTGTTGCGTTGATCATCGTCTTTCTGGTCATGGCGATCCTGTTTGAGAGCTTTGTCCTGCCGCTGGTGATCCTGGTTTCCGTTCCCGTTGCGGCGGCCGGCGGCGTCGGCGGGTTGGCCTTGCTGAACACGTACCAAGTTCAACCGCTTGATATGCTGACCTTGCTGGGTTTCATCATCTTGGTGGGGATCGTTGTGAACAATGCGATCCTGATCGTGCACCAAAGCCTTTTCCACCTGCGGGAAGAGGGGATGGCGCCAATCGATGCGATTGAAGAGGCGACGCGCAACCGGATACGACCGATCTTTATGTCCACGCTCACAAGCATCATGGGGATGTTACCCCTGGTCGTCGTACCGGGCGAAGGGTCCGAGCTTTATCGCGGGCTGGGCGCCGTGGTGGTTGGCGGCTTGTCGATGTCGGCCTTCCTGACGCTGCTGACGGTGCCACCGCTGTTGCGGCTAGCACTCAGCGGGCGCAGCCACTCACCCGCAGCCGCGCCACAACCCGCCGAGTAGCGGTTTTCAAACCGCGTAGTGGTCGCGGTACCAATCGACGAAACGCTGAACGCCTTCTGCGATCGGCGTGGTCGGCAAGGGCCCAATCAGCTGTTCGGCCAGCGCGGTGTCCGCCCAGGTTGCGGGCACATCGCCCGGCTGCATCGGCATCATGCGCTTTTCGATCTGGCGACCGGTCGCCGCCTCGATCGCTTCGATGAAGGTCATCAGGCCCACCGGCTCAGCGTTGCCGAGGTTGATCACCCGGAAGGGCGCCACGGACGACAGGCTATCGCCATCGGGCACCGCACATTCAGGTCGCGCGGGCGGCACATCGGCGAGCTTTGTGAGCCCATGCACAAGGTCATCGATATAGGTGAAGTCCCGCCGCATCTTGCCTTCGTTGTAGACGTCGATGGGCGCATCCGAGAGCGCGGCTTTGGTGAACTTGAACAGCGCCATGTCCGGGCGGCCCCAGGGGCCATAAACGGTAAAGAAGCGGAACATGGTGACCGGTAGGTGATAGAGATGGGCATAGGAATGCGCCATCGCCTCGTTCGCCTTCTTGGTGGCCGCATAAAACGACATCTGGCTGTCCGCCTTGTGCGTCTCGGCATAGGGCATCTCGGTGTTGGCGCCGTACACTGATGACGTGGACGCCATCATCATGTGCTCGGGCGGGTGCGCACGTGCGGCTTCCAACAGGCGGAAGGTGCCGATGAGGTTCGCCTCAACATAGCTCTCCGGCGCATCAATCGAGTACCGGACACCGGCTTGGGCCGCCAGGTGCACAACCAGCTCGGGCTTATGCTCTTCGAACAGGGCGGCCAAAGCTTCGGGTGTTTCAAGCCGCTCTTCCACAAGCGAAAATTCAGAACGGTTGTGCAACCGCGCAAGCCGAGCCCGCTTCAGCGCCGGGTCGTAGTAATCAGTGACCGCGTCAAAGCCGATCACGGTCCAGCCTTCGTCAATCAGGCGAAGTGACAGCGCGTGACCGACAAAGCCCGCCGCCCCGGTGACCAGCGCCGTACCGCGGCCCACGCTCATGCGCCCCGACCTTTCGGACGGGGCGCGATGCCGATTTCATTCAAGTGATGTCTCATGCGTGACACAGAGCCGAAGGCGGTCCCCGGTGCAATGGGTTTCAGCACCGGATACGCAGTTTCAGCTTAGGCTGCGGCGCCAAGGTCCTCTTCTTCCTCGGGCGTCAGCGCGTCCTCGGTAAACGTGCCCTGCCCT